>NZ_JAQQCQ010000077.1:0-206 GCF_046030355.1 Paraburkholderia caffeinilytica | reverse complement strand
CGCGAGTCGATGGAATACGACGTCGTGATCGTCGGAGGCGGCCCGGCTGGCCTGTCCGCGGCGATCCGCCTGAAGCAGCTGGCAGCGGAAAAAGGCGTCGAGCTTGGCGTGTGCGTACTGGAAAAAGGCTCGGAGATCGGGGCGCATATCCTGTCGGGCGCGGTGATGGATCCGCGCGCGATTACCGAACTGATCCCGGACTGGAA
>NZ_JAQQCQ010000076.1:0-211 GCF_046030355.1 Paraburkholderia caffeinilytica | reverse complement strand
TGTGCTGGTCGCAGGTCACAACGCGCAGGCGGCAGCGGATGCAGCAGCGAAGATCGCAGGTGTTTCGAAGGTCCTGCTCGCTGACGCGCCGCAACTGGCAGCAGGTCTGGCAGAAAACGTCGAAGCGACGGTGCTGAACATCGCGAAGGACTACTCGCACATCTTCGCGCCGGCGACCGCCTACGGCAAGAACATCGCCCCGCGCATCGCT
>NZ_JAQQCQ010000075.1:0-226 GCF_046030355.1 Paraburkholderia caffeinilytica | reverse complement strand
GGCGATGCGCGGGGCGATGTTCTTGCCGTAAGCCGTCGCCGGCGCGAAGATGTGCGTGTAGTCCTTCGCGATGTTCAGCACCGTCGCTTCGACGTTTTCTGCCAGACCTGCTGCCAGTTGCGGCGCGTCGGCCAGCAGGACCTTTGAAACACCTGCGATCTTCGCTGCTGCATCCGCTGCGGCCTGCGCGTTGTGACCTGCGATCAGCACGTGGATATCGCCACCG
>NZ_JAQQCQ010000074.1:0-233 GCF_046030355.1 Paraburkholderia caffeinilytica | reverse complement strand
CGATTACCTACTTTCACACGGGAATCCGCACTATCATCGGCGTGGAGTCGTTTCACGGTCCTGTTCGGGATGGGAAGGGGTGGGACCGACTCGCTATGGTCATCAGGCATGACTTGTTGCTGTGGTGTCTGAGGGACAGCACAGCCAATCTGGAAGAAGTAGTTTCTGGTGATGCTCACCAGGGGTAAAGCTGTTGGGGTTGTGTTGTTTCTGGCACAACACTGATCTCAACC
>NZ_JAQQCQ010000073.1:0-268 GCF_046030355.1 Paraburkholderia caffeinilytica | reverse complement strand
GCAGTTATGATAGTGGTGCATCTGGAATCCGTGTTCTCGCACATTCAACGGTAGTGACAAGGCACTCATACCTCCGGCGGCGCTACGCGCGCCGAAGAGTCATTCATAAAACCACTCGCTACGTTTCGGCATTCTAAACGAAGCCCTTGATTTCCCTGGCAGCCCCGTCCGCGACGCACGCAGTGCGAAGTGGGAGCTGATGACGGCTTTGTCACTAACGGTGAATGTGCGAGGGCACGGATTCCAGATGCACCACTACCGTGGCTGT
>NZ_JAQQCQ010000072.1:0-283 GCF_046030355.1 Paraburkholderia caffeinilytica | reverse complement strand
CAGGCGCAGGTCAGTGGTGACCACAGCCGGCAGCGACAGCGACAGCGTTTCAGCGCCGCCGTCCACTTCACGCGACACCGTAGCCTTACCGTCAGCGACCACAACCTTCGAGGCAAACGTGGCTTGCGGCAGATTCGCCAAAGCAGCCAGCATCTGGCCGGTCTGGTTCGAATCGTCATCAATGGCCTGCTTGCCGAGGATGACCAGCCCAGGCTGCTCCTTGTCGACCAGCGCCTTGAGCAGCTTTGCAACCGCCAGCGGCTGCAGTTCTTCGCCCGACTCA
>NZ_JAQQCQ010000071.1:0-364 GCF_046030355.1 Paraburkholderia caffeinilytica | reverse complement strand
GAGGTGCCCGCGCGCGCCTTCGCAGAAGAGCGTGTACTTCGCGTGCAGTTCCATGCCGAGCTGGAAGTTCTCGGTCGGCTCGCCGTCCTTGCCGATGCCCAGATTACCGGTCGCGACGCCTTTGACCGAGCCGTCATCGTTGTACAGGATCTCAGCGGCCGGAAAGCCCGGGAAAATCTCGACGCCCAGCGCCTCGGCCTGCTGACCCAGCCAGCGCGTGACGTTCGCGAGGCTCACCACGTAGTTGCCGTGATTCTTGAAGTTATCCGGCAGCGCCCAGACCGGCACGCTTTTCGAGCCGGTTTCGGTCAGAAACAGGAATTTATCCTCCGTCACGTCCACCGTGAGCGGTGCGCCTTTTTCC
>NZ_JAQQCQ010000070.1:0-364 GCF_046030355.1 Paraburkholderia caffeinilytica | reverse complement strand
AGAAAAAGGCGCACCGCTCACGGTGGACGTGACGGAGGATAAATTCCTGTTTCTGACCGAAACCGGCTCGAAAAGTGTGCCGGTCTGGGCGCTGCCGGATAACTTCAAGAATCACGGCAACTACGTGGTGAGCCTCGCGAACGTCACGCGCTGGCTCGGTCAGCAGGCTGAGGCGCTGGGCGTGGAAATCTTCCCGGGCTTTCCGGCCGCCGAGATTCTGTACAACGACGACGGCTCGGTCAAAGGCGTTGCCACCGGCAACCTGGGCATCGGCAAGGACGGCGAGCCGACCGAGAACTTCCAGCTCGGTATGGAACTGCACGCGAAATACACGCTCTTCTGCGAAGGCGCGCGCGGGCATCTG
>NZ_JAQQCQ010000069.1:0-376 GCF_046030355.1 Paraburkholderia caffeinilytica | reverse complement strand
CGCAGTCCCATGTTTTCCGATCGCAGCGCATCTTGCGAGCCGCTTAATGCGGCCCGTATGGAGACACTTGCGCTCGCGATCCGCAAGGAATGGTTACATCATGAACTCGACGACATCAAATAGCGTAGCCGGCGCCACCCAGATGGCCCGCCCCGCCCCGACGACAAAATCGAAACCGGACGAATTCGTCCGCATCGAAAACGTCGTCAAGAAATTCGGCGACAGCACCGCTGTCGACAATGTCAACCTGAGTATCGCGAAGAATGAACTGTTCGCGCTGCTCGGCAGCTCCGGCTGCGGCAAGTCCACCCTTCTGCGCATGCTCGCCGGGCTCGAATCGGTGACCTCCGGGCGCATTTTCGTCGACGGCGAGGAT
>NZ_JAQQCQ010000068.1:0-388 GCF_046030355.1 Paraburkholderia caffeinilytica | reverse complement strand
GCTGCCGAGCGCAATCGATGCCAACGGTGCAGTCAGCTACGGCGTAGGCGGCAACTCGCCGAGCGCGGGCGGAACGTTCTTCTTCACGGAAGCCGACCTGACCTACACGCTGGCGGACGTGCAGTACAACGCCGAACTCGATTACGGCCAGCAGCAGAATGCCGCGTTCAACGGTGGCCAGGCGCAGTGGTACGGCCTCTCGCTGCTCGCGCACCGCAAGTTCAGCATGCCGGTGGTGGGCCGTGTGGGCGTGACGGCACGCTATGACCTGCTGGTCGACAGCAAGAACGGCGGCGGCGGCGGTGGCATCGCGCTGAACGGCAACGGCATGGATACGTCGAACGGCTTCGGTATCGGTGCGGACTGCATCGCGAACTCGTCCAATCAC
>NZ_JAQQCQ010000067.1:0-388 GCF_046030355.1 Paraburkholderia caffeinilytica | reverse complement strand
ATGGTTGGACGAGTTCGCGATGCAGTCCGCACCGATACCGAAGCCGTTCGACGTATCCATGCCGTTGCCGTTCAGCGCGATGCCACCGCCGCCGCCACCGTTCTTGCTGTCGACCAGCAGGTCATAGCGTGCCGTCACGCCCACGCGGCCCACCACCGGCATGCTGAACTTGCGGTGCGCGAGCAGCGACAGGCCATACCACTGCGCCTGACCACCGTTGAACGCGGCATTCTGCTGCTGGCCGTAGTCGAGTTCGGCGTTGTACTGCACGTCCGCCAGCGTGTAGGTCAGGTCGGCTTCCGTGAAGAAGAACGTTCCGCCCGCGCTCGGCGAGTTGCCGCCTACGCCGTAGCTGACCGCACCGTTGGCATCGATTGCGCTCGGCAAG
>NZ_JAQQCQ010000066.1:0-473 GCF_046030355.1 Paraburkholderia caffeinilytica | reverse complement strand
TGAAGAAGCGGTGCGTCTGCGTGAAGCGGGCGTGGCGACAGAAGTGATCGCCGTGTCGGCGGGTGTGACGCAGGCGCAGGAAACGCTGCGCACGGCGCTGGCGATCGGCGCGGACCGCGCGATCCTGATTGAGTCGAATGAAGAGCTGCAGCCGCTGGCGGTGGCCAAGCTGCTCAAGGCGCTGGTCGACAAGGAACAGCCTGGGCTGGTCATCCTCGGCAAGCAGGCCATTGATGATGATTCGAACCAGACCGGTCAGATGCTGGCTGCTTTGGCGAATCTGCCGCAAGCCACGTTTGCCTCGAAGGTTGTGGTCGCGGACGGTAAGGCTACGGTGTCGCGTGAAGTGGACGGCGGTGCTGAAACGCTGTCGCTGTCGCTGCCGGCTGTGGTTACCACCGACCTGCGCCTGAACGAGCCGCGCTATGTGACGCTGCCGAACATCATGAAGGCGAAGAAGAAGCCGCTGGAAG
>NZ_JAQQCQ010000065.1:0-564 GCF_046030355.1 Paraburkholderia caffeinilytica | reverse complement strand
TAGCGCATAAGCGGGTCCCCCGCGCAGTTACGGTAGTGGTGCATCTGGAATCCGTGCCCCCGCACATTCGGCGGTAGTGACAAGGGCGTCATACTTCCGGCGTCGCTGCGCGCGCCGAAGCGCATTTCTTAAAACCGGCCGCTATATTTGTTCCGTGTTTGTGTAGCTGGTTTTGCGCTGTCGCGTTTTGCCCGTTGCCGTGACTCATCGTTGCATCGCCACTGCCACTGCCACTGCCATTGCCATTGCAAGTGCAAGTGCAAGTGCAAGTGCAAGTGCAAGTGCGAGTGCGAGTGCGAGTGCGAGTGCGAGTGCGAGCGGGACGAATCGATATTTCGTTTAAAGAGGGGGCGCCCATAACTGCGGGAGCACCTCGCCGAGGCGAAGCCGACGGCCCTCACAGACCTCAACCGAAGCCGCTGGTTTCCCATGCAAACCCGTCCGCGACGCACGCAGTGCGGAGTGGGAGCTGATGACGGCTTTGTCACTAACGGCGAATGTGCGGGGGCACGGATTCCAGATGCACCACTACCGTAACTGCGCGGGGGACCCGCTTAAGAGTTT
>NZ_JAQQCQ010000064.1:0-628 GCF_046030355.1 Paraburkholderia caffeinilytica | reverse complement strand
TCGACGGAGCCGCGTGAATTCGCAACAATCTTGAAGCCATTATGGATTGAAGTGGTGAGCACGCCCGAGCGGTTATTATGCGATTTCTTCGACCGCAAGGAATTCATCTTGAACCTAGCAAAGCGCGTTATATACGGTTTTGCCGGAGTGGTTTTCCTAGGCGTCCTGGCAATATTAGCGCTGCACCACAATGGGTCGATTGAGACAGAGACCTTGATTGACAGTTCGCCTCAGACAGTGTGGACGGTCCTCACAGCGACCGACGATTACCCGTTGTGGAATCCCGAGATTTCACGACTACGCGGACAGCTTCGCGAGGGCAACGTGATCGAGTTTGTTGAAGGAACGGGGCCGGACACAATGGTGTTTCATCCCAGGGTACTGACGGTACAAGCTGTTCGAGAATTGCGATGGAAAGGGTACGTATGGTTTCCCGGTATTTTTGATGGCGAGCACCGCTTCATTCTCGAGACCGCGGGCAACAAAACCCGCTTTATCCAGGGTGAAACCTTCACCGGCATTCTTGCTGGCACCCTGACTCGGAGCGTCCTAAGGGACACGGTTAATAGCATGCATGCGATGAATGACGCGTTGAAAAAGCGAGCCGAACTAGTGTCCAGTCAACCGC
>NZ_JAQQCQ010000063.1:0-672 GCF_046030355.1 Paraburkholderia caffeinilytica | reverse complement strand
CGTCCACGGCACATTGCCGCCCAGCAGCTTCTGCTCGATGCCGACCATCAGCGTGCCGAGGTACAGGCCCTTGCTCATCCACTGCTTGAAGTTGCGCGCACGATGCAGTTCGGTGTGCAGCCAGGACGTCTTGAAGCTTTCCGGATAGGCCGTCAGCTCATCGCTGGTGCGGCCAGCCTGCACGGCTTCAAACGCGGCATCGGCCGCCAGCATGCCGGTCTTGATCGCGGCATGCGAACCCTTGATCCGGGACGCATTCAGGAAGCCCGCATCGTCGCCCACCAGCGCGCCGCCCGGGAATACCAGCTTTGGCAGCGACATCAGCCCGCCCGCAGTGATGGCCCGCGCGCCGTACGACACGCGCTTGCCGCCTTCGAGCACCGCGCGGATCGCCGGGTGCGTCTTGTAGCGCTGGAATTCCTCGAACGGCGACAGATACGGGTTCGTGTAGCCCAGACCCACCACGAAGCCCACCACCACCTGGTTGTTGTCCATGTGATAGAGGAACGAACCACCGTACGTGTCGTTTTCCAGCGGCCAGCCGGCCGTATGCATCACCAGACCCGGCTTGTGCTTCGACGGATCGATTTCCCACAGTTCCTTGATGCCGATCCCGTAGACCTGCGGATCGACGCCTTCGCGCAGTTTGAATTTATCGTTCAGCTGACGGCC
>NZ_JAQQCQ010000062.1:0-698 GCF_046030355.1 Paraburkholderia caffeinilytica | reverse complement strand
GCAGCAGGTCTGGCAGAAAACGTCGAAGCGACGGTGCTGAACATCGCGAAGGACTACACGCACATCTTCGCGCCGGCGACCGCCTACGGCAAGAACATCGCCCCGCGCATCGCTGCGAAGCTGGATGTCGCGCAGATCAGCGACATCACGGCAGTGGATTCGGCCGACACGTTCGAGCGTCCGATCTATGCCGGTAACGCAATCGCTACTGTTCAATCTCAAGACCCGATCAAGGTCATCACGGTCCGCACGACCGGTTTCGATGCAGTCGCAGCAGAAGGCGGCGGCGCTTCGGTCGAGAAGATCGAAGCCGCAGCCGACACCGGCCTGTCGCAGTTCGTCAGCCGTGAAGTGACGAAGCTGGACCGTCCGGAGCTGACGTCGGCGAAGATCATCGTCTCGGGTGGCCGCGGTCTGGGCAACGGCGAGAACTACACCAAGGTTCTCGAACCGCTGGCCGACAAGCTCAACGCCGCGCTGGGCGCATCGCGTGCAGCCGTCGATGCGGGCTTCGTGCCGAACGACTATCAGGTCGGCCAGACCGGCAAGATCGTCGCACCGCAACTGTACGTGGCGGTCGGCATCTCGGGCGCGATCCAGCATCTGGCCGGGATGAAAGACTCGAAGGTGATCGTCGCGATCAACAAGGATGCGGAAGCGCCGATCTTCAGCGTCGCCGATTACGGTCTGGTGGGCGA
>NZ_JAQQCQ010000061.1:0-894 GCF_046030355.1 Paraburkholderia caffeinilytica | reverse complement strand
AGCAGAAGGCGGCGGCGCTTCGGTCGAGAAGATCGAAGCCGCAGCCGACACTGGCCTGTCGCAGTTCGTCAGCCGTGAAGTGACGAAGCTGGACCGTCCGGAACTGACGTCGGCGAAGATCATCGTCTCGGGTGGCCGCGGTCTGGGCAACGGCGAGAACTACACCAAGGTTCTGGAGCCGCTGGCCGACAAGCTGAACGCCGCGCTGGGCGCATCGCGCGCAGCCGTCGATGCAGGCTTCGTGCCGAACGACTATCAGGTCGGCCAGACCGGCAAGATCGTCGCACCGCAACTGTACGTCGCGGTCGGCATTTCGGGCGCGATCCAGCATCTGGCCGGGATGAAAGACTCGAAGGTCATCGTCGCGATCAACAAGGATGCGGAAGCGCCGATCTTCAGCGTCGCCGATTACGGTCTGGTGGGCGATCTGTTTACGGTCGTGCCGGAACTCGCGGCCACGGTTTGAGCACGTGCCGGCGTGCCGGCAATGGAAGTGCGGATTAGCAGGAGAGGTCGATGAGTGCCCGGGAAAGATCGCTGCGCAATGTCGTCGAATCGTGGCTCGGTTCGGAGCCCGAAAATCGGCTTCGAATAACACGTGTTAGCCGTTCGCGCCGGAAGTTGTGGCGCTATGTATGCGTCGAGTCGGATCGTGGAGATGGCGCGATGGCGCTTGTCTTCTTCCGCCACGACGACGGGTCGTGGTGCGTGTTTCCGCCGGCACCGACGCGCCCGGCAATGGGCATGGTATTCGAAACCGATGCGTCGCCGCGGCGCGCATCGGAGCCGGCCTGGCAACAGTAACCCGTCGCCTCTCGTGGTGTTCAACTGGACGAATGGAGACGTACCGTAGTGTGCATTTCGACTGTGACCGAAGATGATTTCGCGCCCGTG
>NZ_JAQQCQ010000060.1:0-1214 GCF_046030355.1 Paraburkholderia caffeinilytica | reverse complement strand
GTACAACGAATCAGAAGTGGAGGAGTTTCATGGAAGGCTTTATCACAGACTGGCTGAACCTGGCCTTGCGCTGGTTTCACGTCATCGCCGCCATCGCCTGGATCGGCGAATCGTTCTATTTCGTCGCACTCGACAACAGCCTGAAACCGCCTACCGACCCGAACCAGCGCAAGCGCGGCGTGTTCGGCGAGTTGTGGCACGTGCACGGCGGCGGCTTCTACAACATGCAGAAGTACACCGTCGCGCCGCCGGAAATGCCGGACGACCTGCACTGGTCCAAGTGGCCCTCGTACACCACGTGGCTGTCGGGCGCGAGCCTCTTCACGGTGCTGTACCTGCTCTCGCCGTCCACGTACCTGATCGACAGGAACGTGCTCGACATGGGCCCGGTGGTCGCGGTTGCTTCGGCACTCGGCTTCCTCGCTGCAGGCTGGATCGTCTACGACTCGCTGTGCCGCCTCCTGGGTAATAAGGACAAGGTGCTCGGCGTCTGCGTCGGCATTTATGTGCTGATCGCAGCGTACCTCGCGTGCCATATCTTTGCGGGCCGTGCGGCTTACCTGATCATGGGCGCGATGCTGGCAACGATCATGTCGGCGAACGTGTTCTTCGTGATCATCCCGGGTCAGCGCAAGATGGTTGCCGCGATGCTCAAGGGCGAAACGCCGAACCCGATCTACGGCAAGCGCGGCAAGCAACGTTCGGTGCACAACACGTATTTCACGCTGCCGGTGGTGTTCGCGATGCTGTCGAACCACTACGCGATGACGTACACGAATCAGTACAACTGGGTCGTGCTCCTGATGATCATGCTGGCCGGCGCGCTGATTCGCCAGTTCTTCGTGATGCGTCACCGTGGCCAGGTGCTGTGGTATCTGCCGCTGGTCGGTATCGTGCTGATGTTCGCCGCCCTCTTCTGGACCATGCCGAAGCCGGTCGTGCCGCAAGCGCAGGCCGCGAACGCGCCGACGGTCAAGGTGGCCGACATCGCGCCGGTGCTGCAACAGCGCTGCGTGGCATGCCACTCCGCGCATCCGACGATGATGGGCAGCGCGCCGGCCGGCGTGCTGCTGGATACGCCGGACGATATCTCGCAGAACGCACAGCGGATCTACCAGCAGGCCGTGACCTTGAAGGCGATGCCGCTGGGCAACGTCACGCACATGACCGACGACGAGCGGATGAAGATTGCCGCGTGGTTCGAAGGTGGTGCG
>NZ_JAQQCQ010000059.1:0-1268 GCF_046030355.1 Paraburkholderia caffeinilytica | reverse complement strand
CTGTAAACTTCATCGCATAACTGACTGATAAATCAACGATATGAACTCAAATACCAGCGTCCTCCCAACTCCTGGCTGAGTTCTCCCGTTTTCTGTTTGATCCGGCGCTCGCTGAACGTGTTCGCCGCTCTCCCACCGCCTTCACCCGCAATCGCACACTGACGTTACCGCGCCTCGCCGCGCTGATGATGTCGGGCATGTGCGCAAGCGTGCAGGCCGAACTCGATGGCCTGTTTGGCGAACTGGGCGGGCGTGGCGTGCGCACCCGCGCGGTCAGTGCACAGGCCTTCAGCAAGGCGCGCCAGGGACTGTCGGCCGAACTGTTCGATCTTGCCTGCGCACGTCTGATAGAGCTTGCTCAACCCCGCATCGATGCGGCCCGCTGGAACGGCCTGAGACTGGTCGCCGCCGATGGCAGCCGCCTGCGGGTGGGCACACGTGCAGGTCATGCACTACGCGCCGATCACTATGCCTTTGCGCTATTTCTGCCCGGCACCGAGCTGACCCTGCATGCCGCCATTCATACCGCCGACGGCGCCGAACGGCAGATGCTGTTCGAAGCGCTCGACGTACTGCAGCCCCACACCGACCTGCTGCTGCTCGATCGCGGCTATGTCGGCAACATGATGGCGGCCGCGCTCGCCCAGCGCGGGATCGACTTCTGCCTGCGTGTCGACACCAACGGCTGGAGTTGCGTCAAGGAGTTCGCGCGCAGCGGCCAGGCCGAGCGCATCGTGAGGCTGCCGGCACCCAGCTGGGACGACGCCCGCGACTATGAACTGCTGCGCCGACCCACGACCGTGCGCCTGATCCGCGACCTCACGCCCAGTGGCCGTGTGCGGGTGCTGATGACATCCCTGCTGGACAGCCAGCGCTATCCGGGCGCCGCGTTCGGTGGGCTCTATCACCGGCGCTGGCGCATCGAGGAAGCGTTCAAACGCCTGAAGCACCGGCTGCGGCTTGAGGCGGTCACAGGGCTCACTTACCTGGCATTGCAGCAGGACTTCGGCGCCAGGATTGTTGCCGACAACCTGTGCACGCTGCTCAGCGAAATCGATGAACCGCCCGATGATGAGCCCGCCAGTCATCCGAACCGGCTTTATGCCATCGGCGCACTCAAGCCCATCCTTGGCGGGTGTCTTCTGCGCGTCGGGTTATGTCTGGGAAAACTGGCCGACGTGCTTGAGCTTATCCACCGCACCCGGTGCCGGGTCCAGCCTTCGCGCGCTTACCCTCGACCACCCAGAAAAGCCAAGCCCCATCATCAT
>NZ_JAQQCQ010000058.1:0-1369 GCF_046030355.1 Paraburkholderia caffeinilytica | reverse complement strand
GAACCTGTCCGCATTTTTGTGTGCGAGGCGGTTAGCGGAGTTATCCGCGTGCGTTGGTAAAACGCTCTCCAAACAGAATAGCGAACTGGTTCATGGCGGACGACCAGTCGAACGCCGCCCGTACGGACTTTGCCAGCACGTTGCGCAATGCCAGCCACAGCAGCTTGATGGCGGCCTCGTCATTGGGGAAGTGGCCGCGTGTCTTGATGATCTTGCGTAGTTGCATGTTCAGACTCTCAATGGCGTTTGTGGTGTAGACGACACGGCGTATGTCCGGCGGAAACACGAAGAACGGTGTGACGTTCTCCCACGCCCGTCGCCACGACTGCACGATGGTCGGATACTTCGCACCCCACGGGCCTTCGGCAAAGGCTTCCAGGGCCTGCTGCGCGGCCTGTTCGCTCGCGGCGGCATAGACCGGCCGCAGCGCAGCGGCCACGCTCTTGCGGTCCTTGTAGCTGGCGTACTCCAGACTGTTGCGGATCAGATGCACGATGCAGGTCTGCACGGCCGTACGCGGGTACGCCGTGCCGATCGCCTCAGCCAGTCCCTTCAGGCCGTCGACCACCGCGATCAGGATGTCCTGGCAGCCCCGGGTCTTCAGTTCATTGAACACTTTCAGCCAGAACTTCGCACCTTCGGTCTGTTCGATCCACAGCCCGAGCACGTCACGCTGGCCGTCGGGCTGAATGCCCAGCGCCAGATACACCGCCTTGTTGCTCACCACGCCGTCGCCACGGATCTTCACACGCAGCGCGTCGAAGAACACCACCGGGTACATCGGCTCAAGCGGACGGCTTTGCCAGGCGAGCGCTTCAGCCATGACTTCGTCGGTGACCGAACTGATGAAATCGGGCGAAACCTCGGTGCCATAGGCTTCGGCCAGAAACGCCTGGATCTCGCGCACACTCATGCCGCGCGCGTACATGGCGATGATGCGCTCGTCGAAACCGGTAAAACGGCGCTCGTGTTTCGGAATCAGGATGGGTTCAAAACTGCCGTCACGATCACGCGGCAGATCGACCCTGAGCGGGCCATAGTCGGTGATGAGCGTCTTGCCGCTGGCGCCGTTACGTTCGTTGTCCTGGCCGTCGGGTTTCGGCTGCCCCGCCGGGTAGCCCAGATGCATCTTCATCTCGGCGCCCATCGCGCGCTCGATGAGTGCCTTGTTGAACGCCAGCATCAGGTCCTGGACCTCGGTGGGCGTCATCGGGCCTTTGACCAGATCATCCAGCAGACCTTCCGGCAGGGCAGGCAGCGGCCCTCGGGCCGCTGCCTGAGAAGCGACGGTGCGTTTCTTCTTCATCGGCATATCCATGACTTTTACCCCTCATGATATGCCTCGCCCACAGAATTACGGATAGGTCCC
>NZ_JAQQCQ010000057.1:0-1620 GCF_046030355.1 Paraburkholderia caffeinilytica | reverse complement strand
AACACGACATTTACATAAAGCCGCTACACTTGATGTCGAGGCCATCCTGAAGTGTCGCAGCGGCAGCAAAGTAGAAGTGTCGTAGCTGTGCCTTTGCTATCTCCTTGACTAGCTTTTGAGTACAGCGTCCTGGAGGCTGACTGTCGTTCTGCCAATCGCGGTGTTCAGATCCTCAACCGTGATCTCCCGCTGCTTCTTTGTCCCAGCCTTGCGTTCCTTCAGCTTCGGCGCCTGCCCCTGATTGGTCCGTGACGGCGAGCCTGACGCGCGCCGGTTATCGCGATCGGCCTGAACCAGTTGCGCGACCTGCAGCACGTGGCCCAACCGCTTGTGGTCGACGACCGCGCCCTGATCGATCTCCGAGAGCCGGTCATAAGGCGTGCAGGGAAGGGCGACACCGTCAGCGCGGATCTCGATGCGACCGTCCGGATATTCATACACATCGATGTAGCGTCCGACCAGCCTGCGGTTCGCCTCCGTGTCTTCAAGCAGGTAGATCACCCGGTCGTACTGCAGCGTCAGCGAGCGCGTGACGCGCCGCGGTTCACGCCACGTCAGGATGGTGTCGAGATTCTCATCTGTGCGCAGCGGCCGGTGAGCATTGAAAGCGCTGCGTGGTACCTTGCCAAAGCGCGTGTTGTAGTCGGCGATGAAGTGGGGCGCGTAAGCGTTGGCCGCTTCCCGCGTGTCGATCTGGCGTAACCGTAGTTCCTTCACCAGGCGGTCCTGCAGTGTCAGGTTCGCGCGTTCGACACGTCCCTTGGCCTGACTTGAATTTGCGCACAACCCGTCAATGTTCAGTTCGAACATCGCCCGGCCAAAGTGCGTCACACCTTTGCCTCCCGTGGTCGCCGTCTGCGTCGAGCGGAATACGCTCGCCTTGTCGCTGTAGAACGCGACTGGCTTGCCGTGCAGTTCCAGATACGCCCGTGTCGCCTCGAAGTAGCTGAAGGTCGATTCGGTCGCCGTGAAGTGCAGCACCATGATCCGGCTGGTTGCGTCGTCCACATAGACCAGCAGCGTGCACGCCGGCGCCCGCTCCTCAAACCAGCGATGATCGCTGCCGTCGATCTGGATCAGCTCGCCCAGACATGATCGCCGCGCTCGTGGCTGGTAGATCTTCGGTGGCCGCTGCCGGCGCGGAATCCACAGCCCGGCCTCCGTCATCAGACGCCGCACCGTTTCCTTCGACAGCACCAGCCCATGACATTCGCGCAGCTTCTCGCACGCCAGCGTCGGGCCAAAATCCGCATAACTGTCCCGGATCAGTTTCAACGCGCGTTCAGCCGTGCCATCCGCCAACTGGTAGTTGCTCGGGTGCCCCCGATGCCGTGACAGCAGTCCCGAGGCCCCCTGGCTGCGATAGCGCACCGTCAGCCGCTCAACCTGGCGCCGGCTCAGATGGAGCCGCTCAGCGGCCTGCCACGTCATCAGCAGGCCATCGGCCAGCGACTGGATTGTCCTGAGCCGGTCCACCTCGCGCATCGTCATGGTGATCGTCCCGGATGTCGTCATGCGAGCCTCCCATCAAAGGTCAGCCAGCATGACATGCGACGTTTCAGCTTTGCCCAGGTACGACATTACAGCTTTGCCGTAACACTTGAAATGTTGATAATTTAT
>NZ_JAQQCQ010000056.1:0-2067 GCF_046030355.1 Paraburkholderia caffeinilytica | reverse complement strand
CGCGGGCAGGGAGAATCCTTGAAGCGCGCAGGCTGACTACCGTGCTGCTAACTTCTGGCAGGCAGGGATCAAGCGATCCCTGCTGCGAAGGCCTCTACGGCCTGTTTGCCGTGAGCCGCTATTTAGTGGCCTGTTTTCAGCTGCGCCCAAAGACGGTTTTCAAGCCGAAGGATGTCGGTCGGCAACGGCTTCATCAGGGTCATCTTCTTCAGCACATCCACCGTCGGGTACACACCCTGGTCATGCAAAACAGCCGGTGTGACGAACTGGCGCGCGGGGACATTGGCGGTCGGATAAAAAACCTCGTTCGTAATGGCCGCGTTGACTTTCGGGTCCTCGATGTAATTGATCCATGCGAGCGCCGCTTCGGGGTGCGGTGCATCCTTCGGAATCACCATCATGTCGAACCACACCAGCCCGCCTTCCTTCACGTTGTTGAACTTGATGTTGTATGAACGCTTCGCTTCCTCCGCACGGCGATGTGCGATACCGACGTCGCCCGACCAGCCGAACGTGACGCAAATGTCGTTATTCGCAAGGTCGTTGATGTAGCCCGACGAGTTGAATTGTGTGATGTACGGACGAACCTTCTTCAGCACTTCGTACGCCGCCTGGTAGTCAGCGGGACTTGTGCTGTTCGGATCCTTGTGCAGGTATTGCAGCGTGGCGGCGAATACGTCGACGGGCTGATCGAGGAACGATACGCCGCAACTCTTCAACTTGGAGATGTACGCCGGATCCAGCACCAGCGCCCAGCTGTCAACGGGTGCATCCGCACCCAGAGCCTTCTGCACGGCCTGCACGTTGTAGCCGATGCCGTCGGTGCCGTACGCGTAGGGCGCACCGTACTGGTTGCCCGGATCAGCCTCGCTGATGATTTTCATCAACGTGGGGTCCAGGTTGGCCAGATTAGGGAGTTTCGACTTGTCGAGCTTCTGGTACACGCCGGCCTGAATCTGCTTGGCCATGTAGTTCGACGTCGGCACCACGATGTCGTAACCGGAACTGCCTGCGAGCAGTTTCGCCTGCAGCGTGTCGTCGCTATCGTAGTTGTCGTACTTGACCTTGATACCGTCCTGCTTCTCGAAGTTCGGGATCGTGTCCTTGGCGATATAGTCCGACCAGTTGTACACGTTCAGTTCCGTGTCGGCAGCCACGGCCGGCGTGACCGACAGTGCACAGAGGCTGCTGAAAGCGAGCAACGCGGCCCCCGCGGCTGCATGGCGAAGATGACGTCCAGTATGACAAGCGCTCATATGTTCCCCTAGTAAGTAAAGAAGCCGGTGCGAGCGTCTCTCGGTGCTCTTGCCGGACGAAATTGGCGTTGAGGCAAGCCGCGTTATGGCGTGGCCTCAAACGTGCAGCAGCAAATGCCGGCGTTCCCACGAGCTGATCACGCGGAAAAACGCTTCGTATTCGGTTTCTTTCAGTGCGAGGTAGGCCTTGACGAATTTCTCGCCGAGAATCTCGGCCATCGGTTCGCACGCGCCCATCAGCGTCAGTCCCTCTTCCAGATTGCGCGGCAACTGGTAGGGCAGTTCATATCCGTCGCTGAGCAGCGGCTCGGTCGGTTCCAGGTTTTGCGTCATGCCGAGATAGCCAGCAGCCAGCGTCGCGGCAATCGCCAGATACGGATTGCAGTCCACACCCGGAATGCGGTTTTCGATGCGGCGCGCAGCCGGGCCCGAATGCGGAATCCGGAAACCCACCGTGCGGTTGTCATAACCCCACGCCACGTTGATCGGCGCCGCCATGAAGCGCGACAGGCGGCGATACGAGTTGATGTACGGCGCGAAGATCGGCATCAGCGCCGGCGTGTATTTCTGCAGACCGGCGATATAACCGGTGAACAGCGACGTCGGCTTGCCGTCCGCACCGGTGAACAGGTTGTGGCCGGTTTCTTCGTCCACGAGGCTCTGGTGCATGTGCATCGCCGAGCCCGGTTCGCCTTCCATCGGCTTGGCCATGAAGGTCGCGTACATCTTGTGGCGCAGTGCGGCCTCACGCACCGTGCGCTTGAACAGGAACACGCTGTCGGCGAGTTTCAGCGGATCGCCGTGCATGAAA
>NZ_JAQQCQ010000055.1:0-2723 GCF_046030355.1 Paraburkholderia caffeinilytica | reverse complement strand
TCGAGTTCAAACCACATATCAGCCATCTCACCGTTGCGCTGGTCAGCAAAGCGGGTCATCACCCGTGTGCCGACCGCGAGCTTCGCGGCCGCCTTCTGCGGATCACCCAGATCCACCCCCCTGAAATAGCCCCCGATTGCCGTGTCCGCGTTCTCCAGCAGCACATAGCCGAACGCATACGGCGGATCAGGCAGGTTGTTGAACGGCTCATAGACGATGGTGAACGTCTCGATCACACCGCGCGGACCCACTTCGACCCACTCCGAGGTCGGCTCCAGCGTCTGGTCGGAGAACGCGCGCGGCGGCACCAGCACGCGGCCCGATTGCGGGCAGCGGCGCCCGTACAGTCTGGCGTGATCGCGCAACTGCACGTAAAACCAGCTCGCCGTCTCGCCCAGTGCGTGCCGGTAGGTAATGTTCCAGGTTTCCGTCCGTGTCAGCAGTTCCATGTCTCATGTTCCTCTGTTGTCCGATTCACGCCTCGACGACCATCGTGCCGAAGAACTGGTGGTCGCCGCCATTGCCGCTCGCAATCCCGATGCGCGCACCGCTGACCTGATGCGCGCCCGCTCGCCCCCAGACCTGCAGGGCGGCTTCCGCCACGCGCACCATCGCCGTCACCGCAATCGCGTTGGTGCATAACGTGCCGCCCGAGGGGTTGACCGGCAGCGCGCCGCCCAGCGAGAACGCCCCCTCGCGCAACGGCCCCGCCGACTGGCCGCGCGGCGCGAGTCCGGCGGCTTCGATCGCGTGCAGCTCCGTATTGCTGAACGGCGCATACAGCTCGGCGACATGCACCTGGCTGGCGGGATTCGTGATCCCTGCCATCCGGTAAGCCCGCGCGAACGATTCACCCAGCGCGTGGGCGTCCGCATGATCGGCCACCTGCCGGCGTCCCATCCGGTCGCCGATGTAGTAGCTTTCCGAGCAGTTGCCCAGCCCCGTGATCCACACCGCATCCAGACCATTGGCCCGGATGTAGTCCTCGGAGGCGAGCACCATCGCGCAGCCGCCACTCGATTGCGGGCAGGCGTCGAACAGCTTGATCGGCCACGAGATGTAGCGCGATGCCATCACCTCCCCGACGGTGGTGGGGGTGCGCAGATGGGCGTTCGGATTGAGTGCCGCATGCGCGCGGTTCTTCACCGTCACGCGGGCGAAATCTTCTTCGGTGGCGCCATACAGATGCATGTAACGCACCGCCGACATCGCCAGCATCGTGATCGTGCCCAGCGGCAGCGGGCGTTCGTAGGTCGGATCCCAGATCTTGTTGAGCACGGTTTGCGAGTCGCCGCATTCGCCGACCTTGTCGGCGCCCGCGGTCAGCACCACCTCGCATGCGCCGGCCGCGATATGCTGGTGCGCGGCCGCCACGCAGGACAGGCCGGTCGAGCCGCCGGTATTGATGCGCATGAACGGCTTGTTGCGCCCGCCCACCGCATCGACGCCGAGCCGCTCCGCATTGCCGATGCCGAGCAGCGCGTCGGGCGCGAGCGAATAGACGACACCGTCGATCGCGTCGAGCTCGAGCTTCGCATCGGCCATTGCCAGCACGACGGCCTCGCGCACCAGTTCCGGATAGCTCGCATCCTTGCGCGCGGGCTTGAACGCCGACTGGCCGATGCCGATGATCCCTACTCGCCGCGCGCTCATTGCCCACCTCCTGCCTGATTCGACTCCATCACCACCACCGTGTTGTATTGCATCGCAAAGCCGCTCGCGCCGTGCGCCACGGCCCGCCGGGCGCCGTCGAGCTGATGGGCGCCGGCGCACGCGCGCAGTTGCTGCGCGGCTTCTGCGATCCGCATCAGGCCGCTGCAGAAGACCGGATTGAACGACGCCGCCCCGCCCGACAGGTTGATCGGCACGTGCTGTTTCGCGGGCGCCGTGGCGCTGCCGCGTTCGTACAGGCCGAGCCGCTCGCCGGCGATCATCTGCTGGTACGGCGTGGCGTCGGCCACTTCGGCAAGATCGAACTGCGTGGCCGCATCGGTGATGCCTGCTTCGCCGTAGGCGCGAGCGGCGGCTGCATCGAGCGAGGGCAAGGTGGCCAGATCGCGGTCGCCGAGAAAGGCCGGCTCGGCCGCCCAGCCGAGTCCCCGGATCCACGCGACCTGGGTATCGTTGCGCCCGGCGATGAACGCGGCGTCGGCGAGCACGAGCGCCACCGCGCCCATCGCGGGTGGCGCGACCATCGCGCGCCTGAGCGGCCAGCGCACGATCTCGCTGCTGTCGATCCACACCGGCTCGCGCGGCCCGCAGGGGCGCTCCGGGTAGGCAAGCGCGCCCTGCGCGCGATTCCTTGCGACGAGCGCGAGCGCCGCGTCATGCAGGCTGTGGGTGGGGTCCAGCGCGACTGCCTGCAGCGCGTGCGAGCTCAGATCGTCCAGTGGCAGACCGCGATGGAAATACGGATCGTTGCCAAGCTGCTGCACCTGCGGCACGGACTGTGCCTCGAGCGGGCTCCAGGAAATCACCAGTTGCGTGCGGTACTGGCCCGAGCCGATCCTCAGTGCGCCGAGCACGAACGCATGCTCGGCGGAGGACGGGGTCGACAGGATGTCGCGGCCGACGCCGCCCACCGAACCGGAGGCGGCCATGATGGCGATTGCGCGCCCGTCGAACTGGTCGCATGAGGCGCACACGATGCCGTCGATGTCGTCGATCGTCAGGCGTGCATCGGCCAGCGCGCGACGCGTCAGGCCGTACAGTATTTCTTCGAG
>NZ_JAQQCQ010000054.1:0-3486 GCF_046030355.1 Paraburkholderia caffeinilytica | reverse complement strand
TAGAATACGCAGGCTGACTACCGTTACTACCATTCATGCGCTCAGGGTTCGAGCGATCCCTGAGCGCGGGATCGATTTAATAGTGTTGGCGTATTAATGGCCGGTTTTAAGCTGCGCCCAAAGACGGTTTTCAAGGCGCAGAATATCGGTGGGCATTGGCTTCATCAGCGTCATCTTGCTCAGTACTTCGTCGCCCGGATAAACGGTCGTATCCTGCGCGACACTCGGCGTGACGAACTGGCGCGCGGCCTTGTTCGCGGTCGGATAGAACACTTCATTCGTGATCGCGGCATTGACCTTCGGATCCGAGATGTAGTTGATCCACTTCAGCGCTGCTTCAGGATGCGGTGCGTCTTTCGGAATCACCATCACGTCGAACCACAGCAAACCGCCTTCCTTGACGTTCGAGAATTTCACCTGATACGAACGCTTGGCTTCAGCGGTACGGCGGCTGGCGATGCCTACGTCGCCGGACCATGCCACCGCGACGCAGATGTCGTTATTCGCGAGGTCGTTGATGTAGCCCGACGAATTGAATTGGGTGATATACGGCCGGACTTTCTTCAACACTTCGTACGCGGCCTGATAGTCGGCGGGGTTCGTGCTGTTCGGATCCTTATGCATGTATTGCAGGGTCGCGGCGAACACGTCGACAGCCTGATCGAGGAACGACACGCCGCAGCCTTTCAGCTTCGACAAATTGGCCGGGTCGAACACGAGCGCCCAGCTATCCACCGGCGCGTTGGCGCCGAGTGCTTTCTGGACGGCTTGCACGTTATAGCCGATACCGTCGGTACCGTAGGCCCAAGGCACACCGTACTGGTTGCCCGGATCGGCATCGCCGATCATCTTCATCAACACAGGGTCGAGGTTCGACAGGTTCGGCAGCTTCGACTTGTCGAGCTTCTGGTACACGCCAGCCTGAATCTGCTTGGCCATGTAGTTCGACGTCGGCACCACGATGTCATAACCGGAACTGCCCGCGAGCAGTTTCGCCTGCAGCGTATCGTCGCTATCGTAGTTGTCGTATTTGACCTTGATGCCGTCCTGCTTCTCGAAGTTCGGAATCGTGTCCTTCGCGATGTAGTCCGACCAGTTGTACACATTCAGTTCCGTGTCGGCCGCAAGGGCCGGCGTAACCGACAACGCCGCAAAACCCGTGAAGGCGAGAAGCGCGGCCCCCGCGACCGCATGACGAAGATGACAAACGCTCATGGTTTTTTCCCTTGATGTGAAGAACCGGCATGAGCGCGAATCGTGGGTGCGTCCATGCCGGAACGAACTGCTGTTACGAAATTCCGAGTTGTTGTGCGGTCGCGTCGATGGCTTTTTTGGCCTTCGAAACGATCTCGTCGATTTCCAGCTTATTAATAACGAGCGGCGGCGACAGCAGCATCCGGTCGCCGGTCGCGCGCATGATCAGGTTGCCGTTGAAACAGAAGTCGCGGCAGATCGTGCCGACTTCACCACCATTAGCAAAACGCTTGCGCGCTTTCGGGTCTTCTGCGAGTTGCAGACCGGCTACCAGACCCGCGCCGGAGATTTCGCCAATGATCGGATGGTTGGCAAAGGTGTCACGCAGCTTCTTCTGGAAGTACGGACCCGTGTCGGTCTTGACGCGCTCGACGATCTTCTCGTCGCGCAGCAGCTTCAGATTGGCGAGCGCCACGGCCGCGGCCACCGGGTGACCGGAGTAGGTGAGGCCGTGATTGAAGTCGCCGTTCTCGATGATCGCGCGGGCGACGCGATCATGCAGGCCGACCGCGCCCATCGGCACATAGCCGCTCGTCAGACCCTTGGCCATCGTGATCAGGTCCGGCTCGAAACCGAAGTGCTGATGCGCGAACCATTCGCCGGTCCGGCCGAAGCCGCCGATCACTTCGTCGGCGACCAGCAGGATGTCGTATTTGCGGCAAATGCGCTGGATTTCCGGCCAGTACGTCGAAGCCGGGAAAATCACGCCGCCCGCGCCCTGGAACGGCTCACCGATAAAGGCGGCCACGTTGTCGGCGCCGATTTCGAGAATCTTCGCTTCGAGCTGCTGTGCGCGGGCGAGAGCGAATTCTTCCGGCGTCAGATTGCCTTCTGCTTCGCCGAAGAAATACGGCTGGTCGATATGCACGATGTTCTCGACTTTCGAGGGCATCTGTTCGTGCATGTAGCCCATGCCGCCCAGCGAGCCACCGGCGATCGTCGAACCGTGATAGCCGTTCTTGCGCGAGATGACGAACTTCTTCGAGTGCTTGCCCTGCGTTGCCCAGTATTGATGGACGATGCGCAGCACGGTGTCGTTGCCTTCCGAGCCGCTGTTGCAATAGAAGAAGTGGTTGAACGGTTCCGGCGCGAGTTCTGCAAGCAAGGCCGACAGTTCGATCACCGGCGGATGCGTCGTTTTGAAGAAGGTGTTGTAGAAGGGCAGTTCCTGCATCTGGCGGTACGCCGCGTCGGCCAGTTCCTTGCGGCCATAACCGACGTTCACGCACCACAAACCGGCCATACCGTCGATGATCTTATTGTCGTCCGAATCCCACAGGTACACGCCCTGTGCCTTGACGATCACGCGGCTGCCGCTGCGATTGAGCGAACCCATATCCGAAAACGGATGGATGTGGTGCGCGGCGTCGAGCGCGCGGTATTCGGCGGTGCTGCGTTTTGCGGCTTGCGCTTGTGCGGCGGGTTGGGCCGGTTGGACGTAAGCGACTTCTTCTGTTCTGTAGCTCATACTGCCTCCAATTTTTTCGCGTTTGCGGGCGACGTCGTTGAAAAAAGTCTTAGACGTGCAGCAGCAAATGCCGGCGTTCCCACGAGCTGATCACGCGGAAAAACGCTTCGTATTCAGTTTCTTTCAGTGCGAGGTAAGCCTTGACGAATTTCTCGCCGAGAATCTCGGCCATCGGTTCGCACGCGCCCATCAGCGTCAGCCCCTCTTCCAGATTGCGCGGCAACTGGTAGGGCAATTCGTAACCATCGCTGAGCAGCGGCTCGGTCGGTTCCAGGTTTTGCGTCATGCCGAGATAGCCGGCAGCTAGTGTCGCGGCAATCGCCAGATACGGATTGCAGTCCACACCCGGAATGCGGTTTTCGATGCGGCGCGCAGCCGGGCCCGAATGCGGAATCCGGAAGCCCACCGTGCGGTTGTCATAACCCCACGCCACGTTGATCGGCGCCGCCATGAAGCGCGACAGGCGGCGATACGAGTTGATGTACGGCGCGAAAATCGGCATCAGTGCCGGCGTGTATTTCTGCAGGCCCGCGATATAGCCGGTGAACAGCGACGTCGGCTTGCCGTCCGCACCTGTGAACAGGTTGTGGCCGGTTTCTTCGTCCACGAGGCTCTGGTGCATGTGCATCGCCGAGCCCGGTTCGCCTTCCATCGGCTTGGCCATGAAGGTCGCGTACATCTTGTGGCGCAGTGCAGCTTCGCGCACCGTGCGCTTGAACAGGAACACGCTGTCGGCGAGTTTCAGCGGATCGCCGTGCATGAAG
>NZ_JAQQCQ010000053.1:0-3659 GCF_046030355.1 Paraburkholderia caffeinilytica | reverse complement strand
GATCAGGGAGCGCGTTGCCGACGCGCTCAATCTCGTGCAGATGAGCAAATACGCGCAACGCAAGCCGCATCAGCTCTCCGGCGGCCAGCAGCAGCGTGTGGCGCTGGCCCGCTCGCTCGTCAAGCGCCCCAAGCTGCTGCTGCTCGACGAACCGATGTCGGCACTCGACAAGAAGATCCGCCAGAAGACCCAGCTCGAACTGGTGAACATCATCGAGAAGGTCGACGTGACCTGCGTGATGGTGACGCACGATCAGGAAGAAGCCATGACGATGGCCGGGCGCCTCGCGGTGATGAGCGAAGGCCGCATCGTGCAGATCGGCTCGCCCAGCCAGGTGTACGAGTTCCCGAACAGCCGCTTCTCGGCCGAGTTCATCGGCTCGACCAACCTGTTCGAAGGCACCGTGGTCGCGGACGAACCGGACCATATCTTCGTCGAAAGCGAAGATCTCGAATCGCGCATCTACGTGAGCCACGGCATTACCGGGCCGCTCGGCATGCCGGTGGGCATCTCGGTGCGCCCGGAGCGCGTGAAGGTGTCGCTCGACAAGCCCGCCACCCCGCACAACTGGGCCCGCGGCGTAGTCTCGGACGTGGCCTACATGGGTAGCTATTCGCTGTACCACGTGCGCCTGCCGAGCGGCAAGACGGTCGTGTCCAATCTCTCCAGCTCGCACCTGATGAGCGAAGGTGCGCCGTCCTACAACGACGACGTGTTCGTCTACTGGTCGCCCGCTAGCGGCGTGGTGCTGACGCAATGAGCCATCCCACTACCTCCTCCCCGGCGCTGGGCGCGCCGTCCGGCAGCCGGTTACTCGGCTCGCTTAAAAAACGCCTCGCGATGCTGGTGCCCTCGGGCCGCACGACCGTGATCGGCGTGCCGTTCCTGTGGCTCTTCGTGTTCTTCGCGTTGCCGTTCGTGCTGGTGCTGAAAATCAGCTTCGCCGATCTGCGCCTGGGCATTCCGCCGTACACGGATCTCGTGACGGTCAAGGACGGCATGGTGCACTTCGCGATGCAGCTCAGTCACTACGCCTTCCTGCTGCAGGACGACCTGTACGTCGCCACGTATATCAGCTCGCTGAAGATGGCCGCCATCTCGACCTTCTTCTGCCTGCTGATCGGCTACCCGATTGCGTACTACATCGCGCGCTCGGAGCCGACCAAGCGCAACCTGCTGATGATGGGCGTGATGCTGCCGTTCTGGACCTCGTTCCTGATCCGCGTCTACGCATGGATCGGCATCCTGAAGGACGACGGCCTGCTCAATCACACGCTGATGGCCATCGGCATGATCCATTCGCCGTTGCGCCTCTACCACACGGATATTGGCGTGTATATCGGCATGGTCTATTCGTACCTGCCGTTCATGGTGATGCCGCTGTACGCGCACCTGGTGAAGATGGACCTGACGCTGCTCGAAGCCGCTTACGACCTCGGCTGCAAGCCGTGGACCGCGTTCACGCGCATCACCCTGCCGCTGTCGAAGAACGGCATCATCGCCGGCAGTCTGCTGGTGTTCATTCCGGCGGTGGGCGAGTACGTGATTCCCGAGCTGCTCGGCGGCGCCGACACGCTGATGATCGGCCGTGTGATGTGGGATGAATTCTTCAACGATATGGACTGGCCGATGGCATCCGCTGTCACCGTCGCGATGGTTCTACTGCTGCTCGTGCCGATGGCCGTGTTCCAGTATTACCAGGTCAAGGAACTGGAGGGCGCGAAATGATCAAGCCAAACAGAACGCTTTCCAATAGCGTGCTGACGTTCGGGTTTCTGTTTCTGTATATCCCGATCATCAGCCTGGTGGTGTATTCGTTCAACGAGTCGAAGCTCGTGACGGTGTGGTCCGGCTTCTCGCTGAAGTGGTATGGCGCGCTGCTGCAGGACGGCGAGCTGCTCAATGCCGCGTGGCTGTCGCTGAAGATCGGTCTGCTGACCGCGTGCGCCTCGGTGGTGATCGGGACGTGGGCCGGCTTCGTGCTGGCGCGCTTTGGACGCTTTCGCGGCTTCACGCTGTTTGCCGGCATGATCAACGCGCCGCTCGTGATTCCTGAGGTGATTCAGGGCATCTCGCTGCTGCTGCTGTTCGTCGCGCTCGAGCAGATGCTCGGCTGGCCGAAGGGCCGCGGCCTCTTCACGATCTGGATCGGCCACGTGATGCTGTGCGTGTCGTACGTGGCGATCATCGTGCAGTCGCGGGTGAAGGAGCTCAACAAGTCGCTCGAAGAAGCCGCCCTCGACCTCGGCGCGACGCCTTTCAAGGTGTTCTTCCTGATCACGCTGCCGCTGATCTCGCAGGCCCTGATGTCGGGCTGGCTGCTGTCGTTCACGCTGTCTTTCGACGACCTCGTGCTCTCCGCGTTCCTGTCCGGCCCCGGCTCGACCACGCTGCCGCTCGTGGTGTTCTCGCGGGTGCGCCTCGGCCTGAATCCGGAAATGAACGCGCTCGCCACGATCTTCATCACCACGGTGACGATCGGCGTGATCGCCGTCAACCGCTGGATGCAGGTGCGTGAGCGCAAACGCAACCGCGACATGCAGATGGCGTTCGCGCTGGCCGAAGCCGCCGATCCGTTGCCGTCAGCACCACAACAAGCCACCGTACGGAAGTCACTCGATACGGCACGCGCATAAGAAGTCCTTTGCAATACGACCAATAAGGAGAATTTGCATGAGAAAGAAGCTCATCTGTCTGCTGGTGGCGGGGAGTCTGCCGGGCTTTGCCATGGCCGACGCCACTAGCGACCAGATCAAGGCGCTCCAGGCCCAGCTCAACGCACTGCAGAAGGAGGTGAAGCAGTTGCGCTCCGAGGTGGCGACCAAGCCGAAGGCGGCAGCAGCGGCAGCGGCACCGGCCCCTGCTCCGGCCGTGGTGGCCGCGCCGGTTGACATCTCCTCGCCGGATTACGGCAAGGCGCAGGCGACGCTGACCAACGATCAGGTCGATTCGATGAAGCAGCAGATCGCCAACCAGCAGCTGAAGGTCGATTCGCTGGTGGACGCGGCGAACACGGGGCCGATCGCCGGCCTGTCGGTGACGGGCTATATCGATCCGACCTACATCTATAACCGCGCGCAGAGCAGTTCGTCGTTCCTGTTCGCGAACCACGAAAGCAGCTACAACTACTTCAACAGCACGTTCGGCGATCTGTACCTGGACATCAAGAAGACCTTCGGTGTCGGCCCGATGGCGCCGTCGGCCGAGATCACCCTGATGCCGAACCGCGGCAACGGCATTACGCTGCTGCAGAACGAGCATGGCGACATCGGCAACAACATCCTGAACACGGCGGTCATCAACGTGCCGCTCACGGCGGAAACGACCCTCGTGGCCGGTTTGATTCCGAGCTTCGGCGGCTATGAAGTGCAGCAGTCGAACCAGATGCTCACGCTCACGCACAACCTGCTGTACGACTTCTCGGATCCGGGCAGCTACATCGGGATCGGCGCGAACTACACGAAGGGTGACTGGGCGTGGAAGTTCTTCCTCGGCAACGAACAGTACCGTACGTACGGCGCGACGACGCAGACCGGCACCAACGCGCTGGGTGACCCGATCACGACCAGCAACAAGATTCCGACCTTCACTGGCCGGGTCGACTACACGTGGTCGAGCGCACTGGATGTGGGCGGCTCGTTCAACATCGGGCGTCAGAC
>NZ_JAQQCQ010000052.1:0-5043 GCF_046030355.1 Paraburkholderia caffeinilytica | reverse complement strand
ACACACCTGTTATAGGATCAAGCCTTACGGGCAATTAGTATCAGTTAGCTTAACGCATTACTGCGCTTCCACACCTGACCTATCAACGTCCTGGTCTTGAACGACCCTTCAAGGGGCTCGAAGCCCCGGGGATATCTCATCTTAAGGCGAGTTTCCCGCTTAGATGCTTTCAGCGGTTATCTCTTCCGAACATAGCTACCCGGCGATGCCACTGGCGTGACAACCGGTACACCAGAGGTTCGTCCACTCCGGTCCTCTCGTACTAGGAGCAGCCCCCTTCAAATATCCAGCGCCCACGGCAGATAGGGACCAAACTGTCTCACGACGTTTTAAACCCAGCTCACGTACCTCTTTAAATGGCGAACAGCCATACCCTTGGGACCGGCTACAGCCCCAGGATGAGATGAGCCGACATCGAGGTGCCAAACACCGCCGTCGATATGAACTCTTGGGCGGTATCAGCCTGTTATCCCCAGAGTACCTTTTATCCGTTGAGCGATGGCCCTTCCATACAGAACCACCGGATCACTATGACCTGCTTTCGCACCTGCTCGACTTGTCGGTCTCGCAGTTAAGCACGCTTATGCCATTGCACTATCAGCACGATTTCCGACCGTACCTAGCGTACCTTCGTACTCCTCCGTTACACTTTGGGAGGAGACCGCCCCAGTCAAACTGCCTACCATGCACTGTCCCCAGTCCGGATAACGGACCAAGGTTAGAACCTCAAACAAACCAGGGTGGTATTTCAAGGACGGCTCCACGCAGACTGGCGTCCACGCTTCATAGCCTCCCACCTATCCTACACAGATCGGTTCAAAGTCCAATGCAAAGCTACAGTAAAGGTTCATGGGGTCTTTCCGTCTAGCCGCGGGGAGATTGCATCATCACAAACACTTCAACTTCGCTGAGTCTCGGGAGGAGACAGTGTGGCCATCGTTACGCCATTCGTGCAGGTCGGAACTTACCCGACAAGGAATTTCGCTACCTTAGGACCGTTATAGTTACGGCCGCCGTTTACCGGGACTTCAATCAAGAGCTTGCACCCCATCATTTAATCTTCCGGCACCGGGCAGGCGTCACACCCTATACGTCCACTTTCGTGTTTGCAGAGTGCTGTGTTTTTATTAAACAGTCGCAGCCACCAGTTTATTGCAACCCCTTCACCCTCTGCCCGCAGGGGCATCAAGCTACAGGGGCGTACCTTATCCCGAAGTTACGGTACCAATTTGCCGAGTTCCTTCTCCCGAGTTCTCTCAAGCGCCTTAGAATACTCATCTCGCCCACCTGTGTCGGTTTGCGGTACGGTCTTGTTAAACTGAAGCTTAGAGGCTTTTCTTGGAACCACTTCCGATTGCTTCTTCACCGAAGTGAATGGCGCCACGCCCTTGAATTACGCACCCGGATTTGCCTGAGTGCCTTCTCCAACGCAGCGACCGGGACTTCCAACACCCGGACAACCTTCCGCGATCCGTCCCCCCATCGCATTTAACAATGGTGCAGGAATATTAACCTGCTTCCCATCAGCTACGCATTTCTGCCTCGCCTTAGGGGCCGACTCACCCTACGCCGATGAACGTTGCGTAGGAAACCTTGGGCTTACGGCGAGGGGGCCTTTCACCCCCTTTATCGCTACTCATGTCAGCATTCGCACTTCCGATACCTCCAGCACACTTTCCAGTGCACCTTCGCAGGCTTACGGAACGCTCTCCTACCATGCACATAAATGTGCATCCGCAGCTTCGGTATATTGCTTAGCCCCGTTACATCTTCCGCGCAGGACGACTCGATCAGTGAGCTATTACGCTTTCTTTAAAGGATGGCTGCTTCTAAGCCAACCTCCTGACTGTTTTAGCCTTCCCACTTCGTTTCCCACTTAGCAATATTTGGGGACCTTAGCTGGCGGTCTGGGTTGTTTCCCTCTTGACACCGGACGTTAGCACCCGATGTCTGTCTCCCGTGATTGCACTCTTCGGTATTCGGAGTTTGCTATGGCGTAGTAATCCGCAATGGACCCCACAACCATGACAGTGCTCTACCCCCGAAGGTGATACACGAGGCACTACCTAAATAGTTTTCGGAGAGAACCAGCTATTTCCAGGTTTGTTTAGCCTTTCACCCCTATCCACAGCTCATCCCCTAACTTTTCAACGTTAGTGGGTTCGGACCTCCAGTACGTGTTACCGCACCTTCATCCTGGCCATGGATAGATCACCTGGTTTCGGGTCTACACCCAGCGACTGAACGCCCTGTTCGGACTCGCTTTCGCTACGCCTGCCCTAATCGGTTAAGCTTGCCACTGAATGTAAGTCGCTGACCCATTATACAAAAGGTACGCAGTCACCCCTTCGCAGAGGCTCCTACTGTTTGTATGCATGCGGTTTCAGGATCTATTTCACTCCCCTCCCGGGGTTCTTTTCGCCTTTCCCTCACGGTACTGGTTCACTATCGGTCGATCACGAGTATTTAGCCTTGGAGGATGGTCCCCCCATCTTCAGACAGGATTTCACGTGTCCCGCCCTACTTGTCGTACACCTAGTTCTTCCTCGCTGTTTTCGTCTACAGGGCTATCACCTGCTATGGCGGCACTTTCCAGAGCCTTCGACTAACAATGAAGATAAAGAGTACAGGCTGATCCCATTTCGCTCGCCACTACTCTGGGAATCTCGGTTGATTTCTTTTCCTGCGGTTACTTAGATGTTTCAGTTCACCGCGTTCGCTTCGCATGACCTATGTATTCAGTCATGGATACCTCAAAAGAGGTGGGTTTCCCCATTCGGACATCGACGGATCAAAGCTCGTTTGCCAGCTCCCCGTCGCTTTTCGCAGGCTACCGCGTCCTTCATCGCCTGTGATCGCCAAGGCATCCACCACATGCACTTGTTCGCTTGACCCTATAACGGGTGTGTCTCTCGAATTCCCGAAGAAATTCCTGATTGCACTCGCTACAGGTTGAGTATTCGTGTTGCGCCGTATTCCAAAGCAATCTTTCGATCACTTAAAAATACATTGATACAATCACAACCCTGATCCACCTACTCAATCACCCATCTCAAGGTGATCTTTCGTGAATCTCTTTACTACTTCTTCCTGATTGTTAAAGAACGACAGCCGATATAAAGCTCTGCTTCATATCACTCTGACTGGCTCAATCGCCAATGCGAAACACTCTGCACTTACTACCCTTGCAGAACGCTTGGCATTGGAAATTGGTGGAGGATGACGGGATCGAACCGACGACCCCCTGCTTGCAAAGCAGGTGCTCTCCCAGCTGAGCTAATCCCCCAGTCATACACAGATATCTCTACCTGCATCTGATTTCCCCAGGGGTTCAGTGATTAGCGCAGCCACCGCAGAAACAGTGGTGGGTCTGGATGGATTCGAACCATCGACCCCCGCCTTATCAAGACGGTGCTCTAACCAACTGAGCTACAGACCCCTGAGTCTGTCCTGATTCACAGCCGATAAGCGTGAGCGCTCAACGTTTGACACGTCAGCTCGAGAAAGGAGGTGATCCAGCCGCACCTTCCGATACGGCTACCTTGTTACGACTTCACCCCAGTCATGAATCCTACCGTGGTGACCGTCCTCCTTGCGGTTAGACTAGCCACTTCTGGTAAAACCCACTCCCATGGTGTGACGGGCGGTGTGTACAAGACCCGGGAACGTATTCACCGCGGCATGCTGATCCGCGATTACTAGCGATTCCAGCTTCACGCACTCGAGTTGCAGAGTGCGATCCGGACTACGATCGGTTTTCTGGGATTGGCTCCACCTCGCGGCTTGGCGACCCTCTGTTCCGACCATTGTATGACGTGTGAAGCCCTACCCATAAGGGCCATGAGGACTTGACGTCATCCCCACCTTCCTCCGGTTTGTCACCGGCAGTCTCCCTAGAGTGCTCTTGCGTAGCAACTAGGGACAAGGGTTGCGCTCGTTGCGGGACTTAACCCAACATCTCACGACACGAGCTGACGACAGCCATGCAGCACCTGTGTTATGGCTCCCTTTCGGGCACCCCCACCTTTCAGCAGGGTTCCATACATGTCAAGGGTAGGTAAGGTTTTTCGCGTTGCATCGAATTAATCCACATCATCCACCGCTTGTGCGGGTCCCCGTCAATTCCTTTGAGTTTTAATCTTGCGACCGTACTCCCCAGGCGGTCAACTTCACGCGTTAGCTACGTTACCAAGTCAATGAAGACCCGACAACTAGTTGACATCGTTTAGGGCGTGGACTACCAGGGTATCTAATCCTGTTTGCTCCCCACGCTTTCGTGCATGAGCGTCAGTATTGGCCCAGGGGGCTGCCTTCGCCATCGGTATTCCTCCACATCTCTACGCATTTCACTGCTACACGTGGAATTCTACCCCCCTCTGCCATACTCTAGCCCGCCAGTCACAAATGCAGTTCCCAGGTTAAGCCCGGGGATTTCACATCTGTCTTAGCGGACCGCCTGCGCACGCTTTACGCCCAGTAATTCCGATTAACGCTTGCACCCTACGTATTACCGCGGCTGCTGGCACGTAGTTAGCCGGTGCTTATTCTTCCGGTACCGTCATCCCCCCACCATATTAGGGCGGAGGTTTTCTTTCCGGACAAAAGTGCTTTACAACCCGAAGGCCTTCTTCACACACGCGGCATTGCTGGATCAGGCTTTCGCCCATTGTCCAAAATTCCCCACTGCTGCCTCCCGTAGGAGTCTGGGCCGTGTCTCAGTCCCAGTGTGGCTGGTCGTCCTCTCAGACCAGCTACAGATCGTCGCCTTGGTAGGCCTTTACCCCACCAACTAGCTAATCTGCCATCGGCCGCCCCTGTAGCGAGAGGTCTTGCGATCCCCCCCTTTCCTCCGTAGAGCGTATGCGGTATTAATCCGGCTTTCGCCGGGCTATCCCCCACTACAGGACACGTTCCGATGTATTACTCACCCGTTCGCCACTCGCCACCAGGGTTGCCCCCGTGCTGCCGTTCGACTTGCATGTGTAAGGCATGCCGCCAGCGTTCAATCTGAGCCAGGATCAAACTCTTCAGTTCAAACCTGTT
>NZ_JAQQCQ010000051.1:0-6938 GCF_046030355.1 Paraburkholderia caffeinilytica | reverse complement strand
TCTGTTCACGGTCGTGCCGGAACTCGCCGTCGCCCTGTAGCGCATCAGTCCTCATCGCACCGCCGGCCAAATCGAACAACAACATTAGACAGCCATCGATCGTTACCCAACCGCATTCTCATTGCTGCCGCAAGGCAGCGTAGCGACATGTCAGGAGATACACATGGCAATATCCCAATCGCGCACGACGGCGTCTTCGCTGATCGAGCGCCGCTCGATCGACTATATTCCCGCGTCGGAGCGTCACGGCAGCCTCATTAGTCAGTTCACGCTCTGGTTCGGTGCGAATCTGCAGGTCACCGCAGTGGTAACCGGCGCACTAGCGGTCGTGCTTGGCGGCGACGTGTTCTGGTCGCTGATCGGACTGTTGGCCGGTCAGATCATCGGCGGCGCGGTGATGGCGCTGCACGGCGCGCAAGGTCCACAGCTTGGACTACCCCAGATGATTTCGAGCCGCGTGCAGTTCGGCGTGTACGGCGCGATCATTCCGCTTGCGCTGGTGTGCGTGATGTATGTCGGCTTCTCGGCCGGCGGCACTGTGCTCGCCGGGCAGGCGATCGGTCAACTCCTGCAGGTCGACAACACGACCGCAATCGTCATATTTGCGCTGCTGATAGTCGTGCTGACCGCACTCGGCTATCGCACCATTCACGCGATGGGGCGCATGTCGACCATTGTCGGGGTGCTGGCGTTTCTCTATCTGTTCGCGAGCTTGCTGCATGGACACGATATCGGCGTACTGCTGAACAACCGTCACTTCACAGTCGGCTCCTTTCTGCTTGCAGTGTCCTTGTCGGCCTCATGGCAGATTGCGTACGGCCCTTACGTCGCGGACTATTCCCGCTATTTGCCGAGTTCGACTTCGGCAGTAAAGACATTCTGGGCCGTCGGTCTCGGTTCGGTGCTCGGCGCTCAGGTGTCGATGGTGTTCGGCGTGTTTGCGGCGGCGCTTGCGGGCAGCCAGTTCGCGGGGCACGAGGTGTCGTTCATCGTGGGGCTGGGCGCGAGCGGCATGCTCGCCGCGGTGCTGTACTTCACGATTGCGCTGGGCAAGCTCACGATTACGACGCTCAACGCATACGGCAGCGTCATGTCGGTCGCGACCATCGTGACGGGATTTGGCGGAAAACGGAGCATTTCAAACGGAACGCGTCTCTTCTTCATTTTCCTGATGGTTGGTGCGTCGACGGGGCTGGCCCTGGCCGGACGTCACGCATTTCTGAAAGAATTCTCAGCGTTTTTGCTCTTTTTGCTTGCGTTCTTCACACCGTGGAGTGCGATCAATCTGGTGGATTATTACTGCGTCACCAAGGAACGCTACGATGTGCCGGCGCTATTCGATCCGGATGGCCGCTATGGCCGCTGGAATATGACGGGCATTGCGGTTTACGTGTTCGGCGTGCTGATCCAGATGCCGTTCATCGCGACGGGTTTCTATACCGGTGCGTTGGTGGACTCGTTGGGGGGTGTCGATATTTCGTGGATCGTCGGGCTGATCGCTCCCGCGCTGCTGTATTACGCCGTTGCTCGGACAAGAGGCTTTGACGTTCCCCACGAGATGATCCTGCCGGCCGAGGTGGATGCCGCGGATTGAGACGGGCTGAGGCGGCGTGCGGCCAGATTCTGACGGCCAGGCCTTACGCCAGCGACGTTTGTAAATAGTGAGTAATGGCGCTCGCCCGCATGGGTCGGCCGAACAGATAACCCTGCACCGCGCGAGCGCCCAGCGCCTTGACGACCTCGGCTTGCGATGCCGTTTCCAGTCCTTCCACCACGCATTCGAGCCCGAGGTTTCTGCACAGATCGAGCACCGACTTGACGATCTTCTTCGACGCGCTATTGGAATCCACGTCGGTCATAAAGCTGCGGTCGATCTTGATCGTATCGAAGGGCAGGCGATGCACGTAGCTGAGGCTCGAGTAACCGGTGCCGAAATCGTCGAGCGAAACACGGCAGCCCGCTTGCTTGATCATCGTGAGCGAGCAGTGGGCCTGTTCGAAATCGCGCGTGAGTGCGGTTTCCGTGATCTCAAAGTTGACGTGATGCGCGGGCACGCCGCTGCCCAGCACGATATCGACCAGGCGGCGAGCGCGCGGCGACGTCGAAATATCGATTGCGGAGAGATTGAACGACAGATGCAGATCGGACGGCCAGCGCGATACTTCCTCGAGCGCTTTGCGCAGCAGCACTTCAGTGACCCGCAGAATCAGGTCGGTACGCTCGGCAATCCGAATGAATTCCTCCGGCCTGACTCCGCCCAGCCGCTCGTTGTGCCATCGCCCGAGCGCCTCCATGCCGATGGTGCGCTGCGTGTGCACATCGTAAATCGGTTGAAACTCGAGGAACAGTTCGGACTCCAGGTCCGCATGGCGGAGTTCCTGGGCGACGAGACTCGAACGCCGGATCCGCGTCTCATGTTCCGTCGAGAAGATGACCGGCGTGCCGCGGCGCCCTTCCTTGCCGACGTACAAGGCGGCGTCGGCGCGCTCGAAAACCTGCTGGACCGTCGTGCCCGCTTCCGGAAACGCTGCCCAGCCGATTGTCCCGCTCAGTTCGGCGACATTGCCGGCCACCCGATACGGCTGGCTGAGCGCTTCGCAGATGCGCTCGCCCAACTCGACAAGCGTCTCGTTTGCCAGTTTGTGCTGGACCAGCACGCCGAATTCATCGCCCCCCAGGCGTGCGAAGAAGATGCCGGGCTCCGCGAGCGCCAGCAGCCGCACGCCGACCTCCTGCAGCACGAGGTCGCCGCTTGCGTGCCCGTAGATATCGTTGACCTGTTTGAAGCCGTCGAGATCGATCAAGCCGACATTGAAGCCGCCGCTGGCGCCGGGCATCTGTTCCGATAGCGCGCGCAGCGAGGCGAAGAAACTCCGCCGGTTGGGCAGGTCGGTCAGGCTGTCGATGCTCGCGAGCCTGAAGTTGTCGTCGCTGAGCCGCTGCGTTTTCTGCTGGCTCGCCTGCAATTCGCGCTGCGCATGCACCACGCCGGCAAACGTCCGGTAGTACAGTTCGATGATGAAGGCGAGCGCGACGCCGACCAGTGTCATGTCGACGGCCATCGCGATGAAGACCGGCGAGCGCGTGGAAACCAGATACGTCGAAAAGCTTAGGATGACGATTGACAGCAGAAGCAGGGCGGCCGCCCGCAGATGCATCAGGCAGAATACGCAGCCGACCAGCGTCGTCGCCATGTAAAACGCGACCTGAGCCTGCTCATAGGCGGAGCCGTAGGGAAAGAGCAGGAGCGACCAGCTGCTGAAGGCGACGGCGATGATGCCCGCGAGCCGGATCAGCTTGCGCAGTTCAGGTACGGCTTTATCGTGCGTCAGAACCCGGTGCCGGATGCGCCACCAGCGCACACAACGAATGATGCACAGCGTGCAGAGTGCCCCCGGGAAGTAAATGGACAACCATGCCGGCGCCGAGCCCAGATGCGTGACCGCCACGGCCATCGTGTTGACGATCAGGATGAAATAAAGCAACGGTATCTGGCGGCCGAATGCCTGGAGTTGCGAGCGCACGAGTTCCGGGTCGCCTTCCGCGACCGACAGCGCTTCCCTCAATTTGGCTAACCGAACCATCCCCATCCCTGTAACGTTTGCACCGCGCACGCAGCTTTGTATATCGGCCGTATGGGCTGGACCTTGAGGGAATTTGCGCTGCACGCGCGCGTTGGGCGCGTTGGGAGACCGGTAAATACGCCCTGAGAGCGAATCGGCGATAAGTCATTTGTGCCGCGCCCGCGCTTGCGTGAAGCCCGCTGATCCTCGACGTCGAGGCGTTGTATGACCTCCTTGTTCGCCTCCGGCGGGCGCCACGCATGTTGCAATATGGCGAATTTTCATTGTTTTATTCTTTCCGGATTTTTATTGCCGGGCGACGCGCGGTGCTGAATACCGAATCTTTGCGATCCACCCTAACGTAGGAAAAAAGCCTGGCTGCTGGCGGTTTGTCACTGCTAAAGCACTGAAATTGCAACGGATTGTGAAACGCCGCGGAGCATCCTGAAGCGGGGCAAATACGTAAGCGCGCGATTCTTATAGCACTTTGGGGCAAAAAAACGTCAAATTGCCGCTGGGCGGGTGATACAAGGCTTACACCCAAGGTTTGCGCGAATACGCGCCTATGCGTTAGTGTGTCGGTCCCGGCGCAACAGATGTGGCGCCGGTTCCATGATTACCATACGGGAAGTGCTATGAACAAACAGGAACTGATTGATGCAGTCGCCGCAGCGACGGGCGAAAGCAAAGCGGCCACCGGCCAAACCATCGACGCTATCGTCGAAGCGGTGACCAAAGCCGTGGTGGGTGGTGATACGGTGCAACTGGTCGGTTTCGGTTCTTTCTCGACCGGCGCGCGCGCAGCACGCGTTGGCCGCAATCCGTCGACCGGTGCAGAGATCCAGATCGCCGCAGCCAAGACGGTGAAGTTCACCGCTGGCAAGGCATTCAAGGAAGCCGTCAACGCGTCGTAATGCAACGCGCCTCGCGCCGGAGTATCCACGCGTGCTGCTGTAGCACGTGGCGCCCGATGCATCGGGCGTGAGGCATCACGCGCTGCCCAACGCCGGTGAGCGTATTGAATCGGTGGTTGGCGCGGCGCGTGTGGTGCTTATGAAGGTGTCGTTTGCTTCAGGTTTGTGTCATGCACGCTCGCGTTCCAACCTTGCGTTTCAACCGTTAGTGACGGTTACTGGATGCGCGAGATCGTGCAGGCCGCGTCGGCGGGTTCAGCCCGCGCGTCGTTTCCGGGTCGCTTCAGCCAGCGTTTCGAGCACCGGTTCAGTTTGTGACCAGCTTACGCAAGCGTCCGTAATCGATACGCCGTAACGCAGCGGTACACCGGCTTTCAGATCCTGACGGCCTTCTTCCAGATGACTTTCGAGCATGACGCCAATAATGCGGCGCTCGCGCTGCGAGAGTTGCTGCGCCAGATCCTGCACGACCTCCAGTTGACGCAAATGCGATTTACCCGAGTTCGCATGTGAACAGTCGATCATGACCTGTTCGCGCAGACCTGCCGATTTGAGCACCGCGCAGGTTGCCTCGACGGATGCGCTGTCGTAATTCGGCCCTTTCTTGCCGCCGCGCAAGATGACGTGGGCGTCGTCATTGCCCCGTGTCTCGAAGATGGCCGCCATACCCATCTTGGTCATTCCCATGAACGCATGACTCGCACGCGCCGCAATGATTGCGTCCGAGGCGATCTGCACGCCGCCGTCCGTACCGTTCTTGAAGCCGATCGGGCAGCTCAGCCCCGACGCAAGCTGCCGGTGACTCTGGCTCTCCGTCGTGCGCGCGCCGATCGCTCCCCACGCGATCAGGTCCGCGATGTATTGCGGACTGAGCAGGTCGAGAAATTCGGTAGCCGTGGGCAGGCCGAGACCGTTGATGTCGAGCAGCAGTTGCCGTGCGAGACGCAGCCCCTCGTTGATGCGGAAGCTGCCATCGAGACGCGGGTCATTGATATAGCCTTTCCAGCCCACCGTTGTGCGTGGCTTTTCGAAGTACACCCGCATGACGATCAGCAGATCGTCCTTGTAGGTTTGTGCCGCGACCTTGAGCTTGCGGGCGTATTCGATTGCCTGGTCGTGATCGTGAATCGAACACGGGCCGACGATCATCACGAGGCGGTCGTCACGGCCGTGCAGAATATCGGCGATTTCCGCGCGGGTTTTCTCGACGAGCGTCTGCACCGACGGCGGCACAGGCAATTCGTCCTGCAGCAGGGCAGGGGAAATCAGCGGACGCACCGCGCCGATACGAACGTCGTCGATGCGCGTGGTGTCCTGGGTGGCGTCGGCCGAGCCGACTTCCTGATCGTGCAAAGGATTGTCGATGGCGCTCAAAATAGTCTCCCGGACCTTGGATGGTGAAATGGCCTCGCGGCCTGAATAAGTGGGTGTCGGTGCGTGGGTTCGCTGCCGGGATTATGACATTCGCGCGCGTGGACCGGATGACCGTTATTCGAGGCGTTCGATCAGCGCCATCGCGGCGGCCGGATTGCGCTCCTTGAAGCCGCTGATGACGTAGAGGTAGACGTCGCGCGCCGTGGCTTTTGCGGGGGCCGCGGCGGATGTTTCCAGGTCGTCCGGCGCCGTGCCGGCTGCAAGCTGGCGGGCGCGTTCGACCCAGGCGTCGAGGGCCTGGGTCGAATAACCTTTGGCTTCCTTGTCGCTGGTGCCCATGATGCGGGCGTAGACGAATGGCGCGGTGATGTCGGCGATTTGCGGATAGTCGCTGTCGGCTGCCAGCACGATGGCGACTTTGTACTTTCTGGCTAGCGCGATGAATTCGGGGGTCTTGAAGGTGTCGTTGCGGACTTCGACGGCGTGCCTTAGTTTTTGACCTTCGATGCTGGCCGGCAGCAGTTTCAGGAAGGCCTCGAAGTCTTCCGGGTCGAACTTTTTGGTGGGCGCGAATTGCCAGTTGATCGGGCCTAGCTTCTGTTTGAGCAGCAGCACGCCGCTGGCGAAGAAGCGTTCGATGGTTTCGTTGGCGTCGGCGAGGACTTTTCTGTTTGTTGCGTAGCGGGGGGCTTTGAGCGAGAAGACGAAATCTTCCGGGGTTTCCTGATACCACTTTTCGTAGCTTGCCGGTTTTTGCAAGCCGTAGAAGGTGCCGTTGATTTCTATCGATGTGAGGTTTTTACTCGCGTGCTGGAGTTCGCGGTTTTGTGTGAGGTCTGATGGGTAGAATGTGCCTCGCCAGGGGGCATAGGTCCAACCGCCTATGCCGATTCGGATTTTTCCGGGTTTCGGGGATGGCATTTTTTTGGAGCCTCTTTGGGGTGGCTTTGCTGGGAGAGTAGGTTAGCGTATTTGAGTGCGGGGGGCTGGTTTTTTTGCCTGCGGGGCGCTTGGGGTCTGTTTGCCTACGGCGTTGGCCTTTCCTTGAATTCTTATTGGTTTATTAGCGTCGCCCCTGTGCGGGGCG
>NZ_JAQQCQ010000050.1:0-9813 GCF_046030355.1 Paraburkholderia caffeinilytica | reverse complement strand
CTGTGCCTGTGCCTGTGCCGTCAGATTCTCGCTCTCGCCCACTCTCGCTCGTCGCCGCAATCAGACCTTCCGCCGCAACCGCAGCCACCGCCGCCGCACGCTGCGCAAACGCGCGTGTCGCGGCCGGCGGAATGCTCGAGTGATCGACAATCCAGCGTACGCGTCCCGGCGCGGTGGCATCCACGCTCAGCAATCCCTCAGCGCCGAACACCGTTTCTTCAACCGCCGCCGCATCCGCGACGCACAGCAGGACCACCTCGCACCGCGAGGCCAGTTCGCGCGGCGTATCGACCACTTTGGCACCGTCCGCCAGCAAGGCTTCCGCCTTGGCCCGCGTGCGATTCCAGACATGCACGGTATGCCCCGCGCGCAGCAGATGCCGGATCATCGGCGCGCCCATCAGACCGGGGCCGCAAAAACCAATTTCCACTTTCAAACCTCGCCAGGTTTCAGGTTTCAGATTTCAGATTGAGTTGCGCGGACATCATAACGGCCGCGCCTCGCTGCGGCATATCGGGCACGCGATGTGCGGAATGACTCGCTCATGTGCGGCACATGGGAGTGTCAACGGTAATCCATTGCCTATACTTTTTTTGCACACCAACGAAGGTCAAAGGAGGAAGTTCATGTCAGAACACGTCTACAAACAAATCGAACTGACCGGCTCATCGACCAAATCGATCGACGACGCAATCAGCACCGCGATTGCAAAAGCGTCGAAGACGCTGCGCAATTTGCACTGGTTCGAAGTGACGGAAACGCGGGGCCAGATCGAAAACGACAAGGTCGCGTACTGGCAGGTGACCATCAAGGTCGGCCTGCGCATCGACTAGCCCTGCGCCTGAAACCTCTTCGACACCTATTCCGGAGCAAAAAAAAGCTGCGTCCGTACTGGACGCAGCGTCTTAAAGCAGCGGTTGCTGAGACCGCCGCCTGGTCGATGATTAATCGGCCACGCGACGCGGTCATTCGCGGCCTGGCCGATGGCGGCCCCATCTATCACAACCGGTCTATGGCGACCCGGTCGACCCTTAAGCGATTCGCTCTCGACGACCGCCGCGTGAACCGGATTACTTCGGCAGCGAGCCGTCCACGCCTTCCACATACCAGTTCAGGCGCTGCAACTCCGGATCGGTCAGTGTCTTGCCAGCCGGCACCTTCACCGCGCCGGACTGATCCTTGATCGGGCCCGTGAAGACATCCCACTTGCCGCCCGCCAGATCGTCACGCTTCGCCGCCACCTGCTTCTGCGCATCGGCGGAAATCGCCGACGTATTCAGGTCCTCAAGATTGACGGCCTTCTGCGGAATGCCCCACCACACCGGATCGTTCTTCCACTTGCCGTCCAGCACCTGCTGGATAGCGGCGTTGTAATACACACCCCAGTGCGCGACCACCGACCCGAGGTGCGCCTCAGGACCAAACTTCTTCATGTCCGAATCCCAACCGAACGCATGCACGTGCTTTTCCGATGCGGTCGCGAGCGTCGCGCTCGAATCGGTGTTTTGCAACAGCACGTCGGCGCCCTGGCCGATCAGCGTTTCAGCGGCCTGCTTTTCCTTGCCCGGATCGAACCAGCTGTTGATCCAGATAACCTTGGTGTGAATCTTCGGATTCACCGAACGCGCGCCGAGCGTGTACGCGTTGATGTTACGGATCACCTCGGGAATCGGCACCGACGCGACAAAGCCGAGCGTGTTGGTCTTCGTCACATAGCCCGCGGCGACGCCGGCCAGGTAGGCGCCCTGGTACATGCGCACGTCATAGGTGCCGAAGTTCGGCGCCTTCTTGTAGCCGGTTGCGTGCAGGAACACCGTGTCCGGAAAGTCCTTCGCGACCTTCAGCTCGAAGTCCTGATAGCCGAAGCTCGAACCGATGATGATCTTGTTGCCCTTGTTCGCCAGATCGCGGAACACCCGTTCCGAGTCGGCCGATTCCGGCACGTTCTCGATGCGGGTGATCTTGATCTTGTTGCCGAACTTCGCTTCGGCTTCCTTCGAGCCCTGATCGTGCGCGAAGGTCCAGCCGGCATCGCCCGGGTTGCCGAGGTAGACGAACGCGACGCCCGGTGCGTCGGCAGCCTGCGCGCTTTGTGCGAGCGGCGCGGTGAGCGCCAGTGAGGCCGCGCCCCACGCGAAGGCGGTCAGCAGATTTCTTCTCTTCATGTTTTCTCCTGTCGTGTTTGTCGATTGATTTGAAACGTGTGGTCGGTCATATGAAGCGACAAGCGTGTCATCCCGCCGAGAAAAACGGCTTGCCAAGCGACGCGGGTGCATTCAGACGAATCGTGTTCGGGTTGCGCGAAATCAGTACGAGCACGACGACGGTCGCAACGTACGGCAGCATCGCGAGAAACTGCGTCGGCACCGGCACGCCAATGGCCTGAGCGTAAAACTGCAGACCTGTCACGGCGCCGAACAGCAGCGCGCCGATCAGCAGACGGCCCGGACGCCACGTCGCGAACACCACCAGCGCGAGCGCGATCCAGCCGCGGCCCGACGTAAGCTGCTCTTGCCACAAGTGCAGGTTGACGATCGAGTAGTAACCGCCGGCGAGACCCGCCATGCCGCCGCCGAAGGCCACCGCGCCATAACGCACGCCGACCACCGGAAAGCCGACCGAGTGCGCCACTTGCGGCGATTCGCCGACCGAACGCAGTACGAGGCCCGCACGCGTGCGATACAGGAACCACCAGATCGCCGCGAACATCAGGAACGCGAGGTAATCGAGCGGCGTGAGGCTGAAGAGCGCGGGTCCGAGCACCGGAATCTTCGAAAGACCCGGAATGGTCCACGTGTCGATCGTGGCGCGCACCGCTGCCGACGTGTACGGTTTGCCGACATAGGCCGACAGGCCAATACCGAAAATCGTCAGCGACAGGCCGGTGGCGACCTGATTGGCGAGCATGGTCAGCGTGAGGAACGCGAACAGCAGCGACATCGCGAGTCCCGCGCCGATCGCGGCGACTACGCCGAGCCACGGGTTGCCGGTAATGGCAGTGACCGCGTAGCCGGTCACGGCGCCCATCAGCATCATGCCTTCGACGCCGAGGTTGAGCACACCCGACTTCTCGGTAACGAGTTCGCCCGCGCCCGCGAACATCAACGGAATCGCGGCGGTGACGGCGCTCGAGGTGAGCGCGCTGGCTTGTTGAATATCCATGGAGTTCCGCCGGGAAAATCAGTGGGCTTGCGCGGCGGCGGAGCGCCGGCGCACGCGGTAGTTCACGAACAGGTCGGCACCCAGCAGGCAGAACAGCAACAGCCCCTGGAACACGCCGGAGAGCGCCTGCGGCAATTGCATCGAGGTCTGCACCGCTTCGCCGCCGAGGTACAGGAGCGCCATCAGCAAGCTTGCGAGCACGATGCCGACCGGATGCAGCCGCCCCACGAATACGACGATGATCGCGGTGAAGCCATAACCCGGCGACCATGTCGCCTGCAACTGGCCAATCGGACCGGCGATTTCACCCATGCCGGCAAGGCCCGCGAGACCGCCGCTGATCAGCAGCGACGTCCAGATGGTTTTCTTGTCGGAGAAACCGGCATAGCGCGCGGCGAGCGGCGCGAGACCGCCGACGTTCATCCGGTAGCCCGCGAAACTCTTGCGCATGAAGAGCCACACGCACGGAATCGCGATCAGCGTGATGAACACGGACGCGTTCAGCCGCGTGCCGCGCAGCCATTTCCAGTGCCAGTCGCCGGAAAAGGTCGGGTACAACGCGTCGCCGCTGAACATCTCCGAGAGCGGGAAGTTCATGCCCTGCGGATCGCGCCACGGGCCGCTCACCAGATAGATCAGCAATTGCGTGGCCACATACGTGAGCATCAGGCTGACGAGAATTTCGTTGGTGTTGAAGCGGCTCTTCAAGAGCGCGGGAATCGCGGCCCACGCCATGCCGCCGAGCACGCCGGCGATCATCATGGTCGGCAGAATCCACCAGCCGGTGGCCTGATCGAAATAGATCGCGACGCCGCTGGCGGCGATGCCGCCGAGCAGCATCTGCCCTTCAGCGCCGATGTTCCAGACGTTGGCGCGATAGCCGATCGCGAGGCCAAGGCCGATCAGGCACAACGGCGAAGCCTTCAGCAGCAGTTCGGACCAGCCGTTCACGCTGGAGAGCGGTTCGATGAAAAACGCATGCATGGCTTCGAGCGGATCGCGGCCGACCAGGCTGAAGATCAGGAAGCCGATCGCGAGCGTGAGCAACGCGGCGATCAGCGGCACGGCAAGCTGCATCGTGCGCGAGGGCGTCGTACGTGCTTCGAGTCGATACGGAAGGATCATGGGAGCGTGTGTTTATATGAGTGCTTATGTCTGGTTCTGGTGCCTACGGGGCCTATGGTGCTTACGGTGCTTTAGCGTCGATCGGCGGTCCGATCAGGCATCGACCTGTTACGCATGCGCCGGCTGTTCCGCCGACGGCGCCGCGCCCTCGCGGTCGCCGAACAGGCCCGCCATCCAGCGGCCGATTTCCTCGGCATTGGTCGCCCCCGTGGCACGCACCGGCGACAGTCTGCCGCCTGCCAGCACCGCGATGCGATCGCAAATGTCGAACAATTCTTCCAATTCCTCGGAGATCACCAGAATCGCCACGCCGCGCGCGGACAGGTCGAGCAGCTGCTGACGAATGAACGCCGCCGCGCCGACGTCGACGCCCCAGGTCGGCTGCGCGACCACCAGCACCTTGGGCGCCTGCAGAATCTCGCGGCCCATGATGTATTTCTGCAGATTGCCGCCGGAGAGACTTTGCGCCAACGCTTCCGAGCCGCCGCAACGGACGTCGAAGGCTTCGATGCAACGCCTGGCGAAGGCACGCATCGCGCCCGCCTTGATCCAGCCTGAGTTCACCATCTGCTGACGATGCGCGGTGAGCAGCGCATTTTCCGACAAGGTCATCGCCGGCACTGCACCGCGGCCCAGCCGCTCTTCCGGCACGAAGCCGAACCCGAGCGCGCGGCGGCCGCCTGCGCCGAGCCGCCCCGCCGCCTTGCCGCAGATCGTGACCGCATCGGCGCGCGTGCCGCGCTTTTCACCCGAGAGCGCCGATAACAATTCGGCCTGCCCGTTGCCCGACACGCCCGCGATGCCAAAAATCTCGCCTGCATTCACACTGAACGACACGTTGTTAAGCGAGGTGCCGAACGGATCGTCGCTTTCCACCGACAACTGCTTCACGTCGAGCAGCACGGCCCCCGGTGTATGTTCACGGCGCGTGTAATCCGGCAGCGAATGACCCACCATCAGCTGCGCGAGCGACGCGTGCGTTTCTTCTTTCGGCTTCACATGACCGGTCACGCGGCCGCCGCGCATCACCGTGGCGGTGTCGCACAGCTCCTGGATTTCGTCGAGCTTGTGGCTGATGTAAAGGATGCTGCAGCCTTCCGCCGCCAGACGCCGCAGCGTCGCGAAGAGCTTGCGGACCGCTTGCGGCGTGAGCACCGAAGTCGGTTCGTCCATGATCAGGAGACGCGGATTCTGCAGCAGGCAGCGCACGATTTCGACGCGCTGCCGCTCGCCCACCGTCAGGCTATGCACGTGACGTTGCGGGTCGATGTCGAGGCCGTAGTCGGCAGAGACTTCGCGGATGCGTTTCGAGAGCGTCTTCAGATCGAAGGGTTCATCGAGCGCGAGCGCGATGTTTTCGCCGACCGTGAGCGTCTCGAACAGCGAAAAATGCTGGAACACCATGCCGACGCCGAGCTTGCGCGCCGCCGCCGGGCTCGCGATTTCGACCGGTTGGCCTTCCCAGCGGATCTCGCCGGCGTCGGGACGCACCGCGCCGTAGATGATTTTCATCAGCGTGCTTTTGCCGGCGCCGTTTTCGCCGAGCACGGCATGGATTTCACCCGGCGCGACGATCAACGTGACGTCGTCGTTGGCGCGTACGGCCGGATATTGTTTGGTGATGCCCTGAAGCATCAGCCGGGGCGCCGCCTGTTCCGGCCTGCTTGCCGGCTGCGCGGCGGCGCCGTCGCTATAAGAAGAGTCGCTCATGTGATTCCGTAGTACGTCAGAGACTGCCGGTTACAGCGCGTCCGCCCGCCCTGTCAGCAGACGATCCGTCACCACAACCGGATGACAATACCTAAATCGACCCGCTCAGTCGAGCCGCCAAAATTCCCCGCAAACCCCCGCCGCAGCGTGCTCTGCGGGTATCCCACTCTTGACGCGGTTTTGTGTTCATATTAAAAGCCATATAACCCCACGCCCGTTCGATCAGCCAGAACATATATTTCGGAGAAGTCATGAGCCAGCAACGCGAGGCGATCGATACGTATCTATTACGCGTCTTGCACACCCTGTTGATGGAACGCAGCGTCACACGCGCGGCCGTCAAACTGAATCAGTCGCAACCCGCTATCAGCGCGGCGCTGCGCCGCTTGCGCGACATCACCGGCGACCCGCTCTTGGTGCGCGGCAAATCCGGCATGGTGCCGACCGAGTATGGTCTGCGCCTGCTCGAACCGGTGCAAAACGCGCTGCGCGAAATCGAACGCATCAAGTTCCAGCAGCACAACTTCGATCCCGCCACCTCCATTCGTTGCTACCGGATCGGCTGCCCGGACTATCTGAACGTGCTGTTCGTGCCGACGGTGGTGGAACGCTTTCGCCAGGCCGCGCCGAACGCAACGCTCGAATTTCACTCGCTCGGGCCGGCGTTCGACTACGAACTCGCGCTCGAGGACGGCAAGCTCGACATCGTGGTCGGCAACTGGCCGGAGCCGCCGGAGCAATTGCACCTGTCGAACCTGTTCGTCGATCAGATCGTCTGCCTGATGAGCAATGCGCATCCGTTCGCCAAACGCGGCGGGTTGACGCTCGACCAGTACCTGAATGCGCCGCATCTTGCGCCTACTCCTTACTCGGTGGGCCAACGCGGCGCGATCGACGTGCATCTCGCGCGCGAGCGGTTAAAGCGTCACGTGGTCGTCACGTTGCCGTACTTCAATCTGGCGCCTTACGTGCTGATCAAGTCCGATCTGATCTTCACGACGACGCGCCTGTTTGCCGACTACTACGCCAAATTCCTGCCGCTGACCGTGGTGCCCGCCCCGCTCGATTTCCCGCCGATGCAGTACTACCAGCTATGGCACGAGCGTGTGCATTACTCCGACGAAGTGCGCTGGCTGCGCAGTCTGGTTGCCGAAGCGACCAAGACGCTGATCGACAAGCCCTGATCTTTGCGCTGCGGTTTATCGGCACCCCGTCTTTGCGGACGGATGCCGATAAACCTGCTTCTTCTACTTCGCGCTTACTCCGTCATCAGGCGGCCGCTTCGTACAGCGTCTTCGCCAACCGGTTGTGCTGCTCGATGACCGGTCCGAGCTCCAGCGTCGTCAACTGACCATTCTTCACCACCACCTTGCCGCCGATCACGCTGTGGCTCACCTGCGACGGCGCGCAGAACACCAGGGCCGCGACCGGATCGTGCAACGCGCCCGCAAACAGCGGCTGACGCAGATCGAAGGACACAAAATCCGCCGCCATGCCCGGCGCCAGCGCGCCGATGTCGTCGCGATTCAGCACCTTCGCGCCGCCTAGCGTCGCGATCTCCAGGGCTTCACGCGCGGTCATCGCATCCGGCCCGAAACCGACCCGCTGCAGCAGCAGCGCCTGGCGCACTTCAGCAACCATTTGGGCACCGTCGTTCGACGCCGAACCGTCGACGCCCAGCCCCACCGGCACGCCCGCAAGGCGCATCCGCTTGACCGGCGCAATTCCCGACGCCAACCGCATGTTCGAACAGGGGCAATGCGCAACGCCGGTGCCCGTGCGGGCGAACAGTTCGATGCCCGCGTCGTCGAGTTGCACGCAGTGGGCGTGCCACACGTCGTGGCCGACCCAGCCGAGGTCTTCCGCATACTCGGCCGGCGTCATGCCGAATTTCTCGCGGCTGTACGCGATGTCGTTGACGTTCTCCGCCAGATGCGTGTGCATCGACACACCGTAGTGCCGCGCCATCACCGCCGATTCGCGCATCAGATCGCGGCTCACCGAGAACGGCGAGCACGGCGCGACCACGACGCGCAACATCGCGTAGCGTCCTTCGTCGTTGTACGTCTCGATCAGCCGCTGCGTGTCCTTCAGGATGTCCGCTTCACGCTCGACCACCGAATCCGGCGGCAACCCGCCGTCCTTCTGCCCCACGCTCATGCTGCCGCGGGCCGCATGAAAACGCATGCCGATCCGTTGCGCCGCGACGATGCTGTCGTCGAGGCGGCTGCCGTTCGGGTAGATATACAAATGGTCGCTCGAGGTCGTGCAACCGGACAGCAACAGTTCGGCCATCGCCGTCAAGGTCGAGACTTCGATCATTTCCGGTGTGAGGTTTGCCCACACCTTGTAGAGGTTGGTCAGCCACCCGAATAGCTCGGCGTTCTGCGCGGCCGGAATCGCGCGCGTCAGGCTCTGATACATATGGTGGTGCGTGTTCACCAGTCCCGGAATCACCAGGTGGCCGCGCATGTCCAGCACTTCGTCGGCCGTTTGCGGCAATTCCGCCGTGGGTCCGACCGCGACGATGCGGTTGTCCTCGATATACATGCCGCCGTCGCGCAGTTCGCGCCGGGCGCCGTCCATCGTGACCAGCACGTCCGCGTGCTTGACCAACATCGTTTTCTTCGGCTTGCTAGCCGCCTGCTCCATCGTCATTCGTTTCTCCGCTTCATTGCTTCCGTGCAAAGCCGTTCGAACGCGATGTGACGGCACGCCAACCGTGCCGCCGCGTCCCGTCGAACGCCGTTGGCCCGGTTACCCAGCGTGCTTCCGCCGTCTTCGGGGTGTGCCGCGCTTCGCTTGTGTTTGCTGCGGCGCACAGGGGTAACCTTCGACGGCCAAAATAATGCTGACAACTCGCGCCAGTGCGATACCCAACCTCACGCTGCCGATATAGTGGGCCTTTTTTGGCGCCGGTACGATCGAATCGCCGCGTAATAGTCGAACCGATCGACTCGATATGGCTTTCAGCAGGCTGTCTGTCATGCGCCAGGTATTATCTTTCCTATCTCGCGCGCGCTGAGGTGAACATCCTTTTTACAATGGCTGCCACGGCGCTCGCTTCAATTCGCCGACGGGTATGTAGCCACTGACGTGGAGCCTCGATCCGCCGCAACGTATTCTGGATCGGGCCGCCGCCGAAACCTCGCATTCACATAAGGAAAATTGCGAATGGGAAAGCTCACTACCCACGTGCTCGACACCGCGAACGGCCGTCCCGGCGCGGGCATCAAGGTCGAACTCTTCGCGCTCTCCGGCGACACCCGCCGCGCGCTCAAAACCACCACCACCAATGACGACGGCCGCTGCGACCAGCCGCTGCTCGAAGGCGACGCACTGGTCCCGGGCGAATACGAACTCGTGTTCGGCGCCGGCGACTACTTTGCCTCGATCGGCACGAAGGTGCCGGAGCCGCGTTTTGTCGATCGCGTCGTGCTGCGCTTCGGCGTGGCCGATGCCGGCGCGCACTATCACGTGCCGCTGCTGGTGTCGCCGTGGTCGTACAGCACCTATCGGGGCAGCTAAGTAAGCAACTGCGCGAACGGAGCGTATCGATAGGCATTGGAGGAAGACAAGGTTGAAGTCGCGCTGTATTTGCGAGCGCGCCCGATTGCACTGTGCGGATCCATGGAGACACCCGCGAAGCGCAATCGAACGCGAGCGACTCGACCCGAAGTTCCAATAAAAAACGGCGCTGTGCGAACTGAGCGCACCGCGTCTCTCACCCCGCAGTCTGCGCAACGACACCGTGCATGCCGGCGCCCCGTCAACCGGGTCACCAAAGGCGTAACCAAGGCACACGTGTTATTGCGC
>NZ_JAQQCQ010000049.1:0-10298 GCF_046030355.1 Paraburkholderia caffeinilytica | reverse complement strand
ACCCGCATTCGCATCCACCGCATCCCGCGCCAAAGCCAGCGACGCCACGCCGCCGATCACCACGATCGCTGGCGAGCCGAGTCCGGCCCGCGAGACCGTATCCGCAAACTCGCCGAGTCGCGCGAGCGCATGGCGTTGCTCAGGGCGCGTAGCCGATTCGATTGCCGCGCACGGCGTATCGGCACTCATCCCGGCCGCGAGCAATGCGTCGACGATATCGTTCAGCCGCCGCATGCCCATGTAGACCACCAGCGTCATCCGAGTGGCGACGAGCGCGGCCCAGTCCGGCTCACCGCTGCCGGAGCCGTGTCCGGTGACGAACACCACGCCTTGCGCGTGATCGCGATGCGTCACAGGAATGCCGATGGACGCAGGCGCCGCAATCCCAGCGGTGATGCCGTTGATCACATCGACGCTGATGCCCGCGGCGTGCAGCGCCTGCTGTTCTTCGCCGCCACGGCCGAACACGAACGGATCGCCGCCTTTCAAACGCGCCACGCTGCGTCCCGCCTGCACGTGTTCGAGCATCTGCGCGACGATGCCGGCCTGCGGCGTCGATGGATGGCCGCCACGTTTGCCGACATACACCACCAGCGCGTCGGCGCGCGCGAACTGCAGCACGTCGGGATTCACCAGATCGTCGACCAGCACCACATCGGCTTGCGCCAACGCGCGGGTCGCCTTGAGCGTCATCAGTTCGACGTCGCCGGGGCCGGCGCCGATCAGCCAGGCGCGGCTCATTGCGGCGAGCATGGCGCGCGCCATGTCGTGACAAGCGGGAACGGATAAGGCTTGATGAGGCCGGAGGCGGCGGACATTGAGGTCATGCGGTGCTACGGATAACGCGCGACAAACAACGCCGCTCGCCGCGTTTCCGCGAGGGGAAACTGCCGACGGCCGCGCCACGTCGTGCTTCAGCGCCTTCACATCCGTCCCTCGCGGATTCCGGCGGCCGGCAGCGTGACGTTCGCTGCCTCCGCGTCTGGCCGGTATCCGGGCTGACGGCCTCATGCGTTTTGCCTTCCCGTCCGGATTCGTCAGACAGTGGCATCAAAAACGCATGCGCGATGCGCAAGCACCGCAGGTCGCTTACCGTTGCGGGGACAGCACAGGTTGAGCGCAGCGAGCGCGGCCTGTTTCCCGTTTAACTGCACATGCGAACGCATGTGCGGGCACCAAACGCGCGCATACGATAGCACAGGGCAGGCCGCGCGGGCACTGCGGAAAGGCCCTGCCGCGCCCGGCGTTTCCTTGACGGCACGGGGCCGCGGGCCTAAACTCGCACGCACTTTGGTGCTCGTGTGCGCGCTCGTGCGCATGCAGTTAAACGGGAAACAGGGTGCCCACCTGCAATGGACCGGGTCAACCTGTGCTGCCCCCGCAACGGTAAGCGAAAAGCGGTGCGTTCAAGCGCGCTGCAGAGCCGGCTTCGATGTCACGCGCAAGGCCGCGTCGGCATATCACCACTGGGCGAGAAACCACTCGTCCGGGAAGGGGAAGCGGCGCTTTCGCCAGCCCGGATACCGGCCAGACGACGAAGAACGACCATCGCGGGGATGCGATGGCGCGTTCATGACCTCATTCTCATTTCCAGTTTTCGGTTGCCCCGGCAACGCCGTTACTCGTCCCCGTGTTTTGTTATTGTTGTTGCCGGCAGGGCCTGGGCCCCGTCCGCATGACCTTTGCAGACAAAACGCGCAGGCGCGCCGGCGTGCACGTGCCACTTCTACGGATGGACCTCACGATGCAAACTCAAATGCGCAAGATCCCCGTCACCATCGTCACGGGTTTTCTCGGCAGCGGCAAGACCACGCTGCTGCGGCACATTCTTCAGCATGCGGGCGGCAAGCGCATCGCGGTAATCGTCAATGAGTTCGGCGAACTCGGCATTGACGGGGAAATTCTCAAGGGTTGCGGCATTGGTTGCGATGAAAACGGTGTAGAGACCGAAGGGCAGCTGTATGAACTCGCGAACGGTTGCCTGTGCTGCACCGTGCAGGAAGAGTTTTTCCCGGTGATGGAAAAACTGGTCGAACGCCGCGAGCAGATCGATCACGTGCTGATCGAAACCTCCGGTCTCGCGCTGCCGAAGCCGCTGGTGCAGGCGTTCAACTGGCCGCAGATCAAGAACAGCTTTACCGTCGACGCGGTCGTCACCGTGGTCGATGGCCCTGCTGCGGCAAGCGGCCAGTTTGCCGACAATCCGGTCGCAGTGGACGCGCAACGCAAGGCCGATCCGAATCTCGATCACGAATCGCCGCTGCACGAATTGTTCGAAGACCAGTTGTCGGCGGCCGATCTGGTGATTCTGAACAAGACGGACTTGCTCGACGAATCGCAGCAGGTTTCGGTCGAGGCCACTATCCGCGAAGAAATTCCACCGCAGGTGAAGATCGTGCGCGCGCAGAGGGGGCAGCTCGACCTGCATACGCTGCTGGGCCTCGAAGCGGCGTCGGAAGAGACGATCCATTTGCGCCACGACCATCACGGTTCCGCCGAAGACGCCGATCATCACCACGATGAATTCGATTCGGTGGTCGTGCACGCGAATGTTTCGTCGCGCGAGGCTGTGATTGCCGCGTTGCAAGGACTCGTCGAAGCGAACACGATTTACCGTGTCAAAGGTTTCGCGGCACTGCCGGGCGCTGCGATGCGTCTGGTGATCCAGGGCGTGGGCCGTCGTTTCGATAGCTATTTCGACCGGCGCTGGCAAGCAGGCGAAGCGGGTGAGGGCCAGCAAAGCCGCTTCGTGCTGATTGGTGAAGACCTCGACCCAGCCGCGCTGCAACAGGCATTCGAAGCCGCGCTGAGCGCGGTGGCGAGCGCCCAACCGCAACAGGCGTAACCGTTCATGCATCTGCTGCGCACCACGCCGGGCGGTTTTGTCGACGATACGCAAGGCGTGATCCGTATCGATCAGCGGCCCGCCGATATCGTGGTGCTCAGTTCCGCGGATACCACGCTGTCGCTGCTCGCGAGCGTGTTTCCGCGTCTGGGCGAGGGTTTTCCGAGCGTGCGGCTCGCGAACGTCACGTATTTGCGGCAACCGGCATCGGTCGATTTTTATGTCGAAGACGTGTTGCAGCATGCGCGTGTCGTGGTGGTCGATCATCTCGGCGGTGAGGCGTATTGGCCGTACGGCATCGAGCAGGTGGTCGCGCTCGCCGAGCGCAAGCAGCAGACGCTCGCCATGTTTTCCGGCGATCTTCAGGAAGACCCGAATCTGCTCGCGCGCAGCACCGCCGACGCCGACCTGTGCCATCAGCTATGGCGTTATCTGCGTGAAGGCGGCCCGCAGAATGCCGAGGCGTTCCTGCGTTGCATTGCATACCGCTCGCTTGGTTGGGGGCGCGAGCCTGCGCTGCCGCGCGCATTGCCTGCCGCGACGCTCTACCATCCCGAACACGACACGCCGACAATGGCCGACTGGCAGGCGCACTGGCGTGAGGGTGCGCCGGTCGCGGCGATTCTGTTCTACAAGGCGCATCTGCAGGCAGCCAACACGGCGGTGTTCGACGCCCTGATCGATGCGCTCGCGGCACACGGCCTGAATCCGCTGCCGATCGCGATTACCTCGCTTAAAGATGCGATGAGCCGTGAAGTCGTGCAGCAGTTGTGCGCCCAACATGACGTCGCGCTGGTGCTGAATACGACTGCGTTCGCCGCCTCCGCCATCGACGATCCCGAGCCGCTTGCGCTCGCCGGCGACGCGCCGGTGATGCAGGTGATCCTGAGCGGCGGTAATCGCGAAGACTGGGTCAAGGACAATCAGGGCCTCAATTCTCGCGATATCGCCATGCATATCGCGCTGCCGGAAGTGGACGGCCGCATCATCACGCGGGCGATCAGCTTCAAGGGCCTCGCCTATCGGTGTCCGCACACCGAGGTGGACGTGGTCCGCTATCAACCGGACCTCGAACGCGTTGGTTTTCTGGCCGAACTGAGCCGCCGCTGGTGCCGTCTGCGCACGCTCGATAACGCGGACAAGAAGCTCGCGCTGATTCTCGCGAACTACCCGATGAGCGAAGGGCGCATTGGCAATGGCGTGGGACTCGATACGCCGGCCTCGGTGGTCGGCATGCTGTCCATGTTGCGCGATGAAGGTTATCGGTTAGGCGATTTGCCCGCCGACGGCGATGCGCTGTTGAAGAAGCTGACCGAAGGCGTCACCAACGATCCGGTCGTGCGTGACTTGCGGCCCGCGTTGCAAAGCCTCGCGCTCGACGACTATCTGGTGTACTTCAACGCGTTGCCCGCGGAAGCTCGCCATGCGCTGAACGCACGCTGGGGTTCACCCGAACAGGATCCGACGCTGCGGCGCGGCCGTTTCATGATCGCGGGCTGGCGGTGCGGGCAGGTGTTCGTCGGCATTCAACCGTCGCGCTCTCGTGAGCAGGGCGATTACGCGAGCTATCACGACGCTGAACTTGTACCACCGCATGCATACCTGGCGTTCTATTTCTGGCTGCGTCATCAGTTCGGCATCGACGCGGTCGTGCATGTCGGCAAGCACGGCAATCTCGAATGGCTGCCCGGCAAGAGCGTCGCGTTGAGTGATGCCTGCTGGCCCGATCTGATTCTCGGTCCGATGCCGCATCTGTATCCGTTCATCGTCAACGATCCGGGCGAAGGCAGTCAGGCGAAGCGTCGCGCGCAAGCCGTCATCATCGACCACCTGATGCCGCCGCTCACGCGCGCCGAAAGTTATGGTCCGTTGCAGGACCTCGAGCGCCAGGTCGACGAATACTACGAAGCGCTGATGGTCGATCCACGCCGCTCGAAGCTGTTGAGACGCACCATTCTCGCGACCATCGTCGAGCATAAGCTGCATGACGAGTTGAGTCTCGCGGAGCCGAACGGTCAGGACGATGAGGACGTGCTGCTGACACGCGTCGACGCCTGGCTGTGCGAGTTGAAGGAGGCGCAGATTCGCGATGGTTTGCATACGTTCGGGCAATCGCCTGAGGGTGTGCAGCGGCGCGATACGTTGCTGGCGCTGGGGCGCTTTCCGATCGGCGATGGCCAGGGCGGCAAGGCCGGTTTGATCGATGCATTGGCGCGTGATCTGCAGATGGATCATCTATTCGATCCGCTATCGGTGGATTGGTCGGCGGCGTGGGATGGTCCGCGTCCTGACGTGTTGCTGAAGGTGAGCGATGCGCCCTGGCGGCATTGTGGCGATACGCGCGAGCGGCTGGAGCTGCTGGCGGCCGAGATGTTGCGTGAAGTGTGCGGTGGTGAAACGGTTGATGCCGCACCCGCACCCGCACCCGCACCCGCACCCGCATCCGGAACCTTGCCGCAAGCCGAACGTGTGATCGAACGCTTGCGCCATGACGTGCTGCCGCGGCTCGACGCCTGCGGTCCGCAGGAAATGCGGCATCTGAAGCGCGGCCTTGAAGGGCGCTTCGTGCCGCCGGGGCCGAGCGGTTCGCCGTCGCGGGGGCGGCCCGACGTGCTGCCTACCGGCCGCAACTTTTATTCGGTCGATACGCGCGCGGTGCCGACGCAAGCGGCATGGTCGCTTGGTTTGAAATCCGCGCAGCAGTTGATCGAACGGCATTTGCAGGAAAAGGGCGATTACCCGCGCGCGATCGGCCTCTCGGTATGGGGCACCGCGACCATGCGCACCGGCGGCGACGACATTGCCCAGGCACTCGCCTTACTCGGCGTGCGGCCAAAGTGGGCGCCAGGCAGTCATCGCGTGACCGACTTCGAGATCATGCCGATCGAGGCTTTCGACCGGCCTCGTATCGATGTCACGTTGCGCGTGTCCGGCTTTTTCCGCGATGCCTTCGCCAATGTGATGCATCTGTTCGACGCCGCCGTGCAAGCCGTGGCCGAACTCGACGAGCCCGAAGACCTGAACCCGATCCGCGCGCGCGTGCTGCGCGAACGCGACGCGCTGATTGCGCAAGGCATGGACACCGCCGAGGCACGTAAGCGCGCCGGCTGGCGTGTCTTCAGCGCGCGGCCCGGTGCCTATGGTGCGGGTTTGCAGGACATGATCGACTCGCAGCAATGGCAAACCGACGCCGATCTCGCGAACGCCTATCAGGCGTGGGGCGGTTACGCCTACACGCAGAAAAGCGCCGGCGAAGAAGCGCGCCATGCGTTCGGCACGCGCCTCGCAGTCATGGACGTCGTGCTGCAGAACCAGGACAACCGCGAGCACGACCTGCTCGATTCGAACGATTATTACCAGTTTCAGGGCGGCATGGTCGCGGCGGTGCGGCATCTGGCGGGCAATCAGCCGCAGGTCTATCACGCCGATCACAGCAACCCGGCCGCGCCACGTGTGCGCACGCTGCATGAAGAGATCGCGCGCGTGATCCGCTCGCGGGTGGTCAATCCCAAATGGCTCGATGGCGTGAAGCGTCATGGCTACAAGGGCGCCGCTGAAATCGCGGCGACGGTCGACTATCTCTACGGCTACGATGCAACCGCGCGCGTGATCGCCGATCACCAATATGCGCTCGTCACCGACGCTTATCTGAACGACGCCAATACGCGCGCGTTCTTGCAGCGGCACAATCCACACGCCCTGCATTCGATCTGCGAGCGTCTGCTCGAAGCGATGCAGCGTGGTTTGTGGCAAGCGCCCGGCGACTATCGTGCGCAAGTCGAACAGCATCTGCTCGCGAGCGAGCAGCAGATCGAAGGAATGCAAACATGAACGCAGCGACTCAACGGCCCGCTTTTCCATTTGCCGCGCTGATCGGCCAGACACCCTTGCAGCAGGCGCTCCTGCTGGCTGCGATCGATCCCGGTCTGGGCGGCGTGCTGGTGAGCGGGCCGCGCGGCACGGCGAAATCGACCGCGGCGCGCGCGCTCGCCGAGCTGCTGCCGGAAGGGCAACTGGTGAATTTGCCGCTCGGCGCGAGTGAAGATCGCCTGATCGGCACGCTCGATATCGAAACCGTATTGCGCGATGGCTCGGTGCGGTTTTCGCCTGGCTTGCTCGCGAAAGCGCATCGCGGCGTGCTGTATGTCGATGAAGTGAATCTGCTGCCCGATGCGCTCGTCGATGCATTGCTCGATGCGGCTGCCAGTGGTGTGAATACCGTCGAACGCGATGGCGTCTCGCATAGTCACGACGCGAGCTTTGTGCTGATCGGTACGATGAATCCGGAAGAAGGTGAACTGCGGCCGCAACTGATCGATCGTTTTGGCTTGATGGTCGGGTTGCAGAACTGTTTCGAGCCACAGGTGCGTCAGCAGATTGTCAAGGCGCGTCTGGCGTTCGATCTCGATCCGCAGGGTTTTCGTGCGGATTATGCGCAGCAACAGGAGACGTATGTTCAGCGGATTTGTGCGGCGCGTGAAGCGCTGCCGCAACTCGGCTTCGACGACGCCGTGCATGCGCATGTCAGCGCGCGGTGCATCGACGCGGCGGTCGATGGGTTGCGCGCCGATCTCGTGATGTTGCGTGCAGCGCGAGCATTGGCGGCGCTGGAGCAGGCAACTGCTGTGACGACGGAGCATGTCGAGCGGGTTGCTGAGGCGGTGCTGATGCATCGGCGCCACGATCGCGATACGCGTGCAATGGGTGACGCGCGTGGTGGCGAAGCGTCACAGCAGGCCGCTGACGACGCGGATGCCACGTCCTTGCCATCTTCGCTGGATGCAATGCCAGGCACAGCTGCAGGCGACAGCGATTGGGGTTACTTGCCGCCCCAGCCTGCTGGCGTCGCGCAGGTGAAGGGCGTCATTCCGCTCAACGCAAAAAAACGCTGAGCCATCGGAAGGGTGCCGCCGCTGACTCGCACAGCGGTTTTCGATGGCGGCAAGGTGCCGGCGCAGGTTCGCGTGGCCGATTGCAAGGCGCGCCGGGCAAGCGCATCGCGTGGTTGCAGACGCTTACCGCCATGCGTCAGGACACCTTGCGCGCCGAGCATCTTCGCTTCGTCAGAGAGGCGCCGCAGGGCGGGGTGCTGCATTGCTTTGTGCTCGATTGCTCGGGTTCCATGCTTGGCGGACAGCGCCTCACACTCGCCAAGGGTTTGCTGATTGCGTTGTTCGATCGTGCAAGCGCCTCTCGCGCCGAGGCGGCGCTGGTGTGTTTTGGCGGTGCCGGCGCCGATCTGCGTTTCGGTCCGGCTGTGCCGCGCTGGTGGAACGAGCGTTGGCTGAGGCCGGTGGGCGGGGGCGGCGGGACGCCGCTAGCGTCCGGCGTGCGTCAGGCTGCGCTGGTGCTGGAGCGCAGCGCCCGGCGTAACCCCGCGCAACAGCGCTGGTTGTGGATCCTGACCGACGGCCGCAGTGGCGATCAGCCGGCGCGGCCGCGTCACGCGGACGAGGTGGTATTCGTCGATTTCGAGCAGGCGGCGATACGGCTGGGCCGTTGTCAGACACTTGCCGATGCATGGGGCGCGGCGTTGTTTACGCCGGACCAGCTGATCACCTGATTCTGCGTGACCCGCGGCACGTTTTCGCGCTTATTTCAAACCGTTGGACCAGTACTGCACATCGTCCTGGCGATCGAAGACGAAGACTTTCATCGCCATCTGCTGGGCGGTGTCGAGTTGATCGAGTTCGAGGCCGTGGGTCGACGGCTCGCCCGGCGCACTACCTTTCTGCACGTTGCGGATGACCGCGGTGGTTTCGATTGCGGTTTGCATCTCCCCCGATTTCAGGCAGAAGGCGATGCGCAGCCGTTCGCCGACCGCGCCCAGCGTCCACGGAGTGGTCAGCGACATGCCGAGCGCGCTGATGCTTTTGGCGAGACCCAGACCTTCATATGCATCGCCGGTTTCGCCGATGCCGAAGCGCACCGCGAGGTGCGCATGGACGCGGATCGACTTGCGTTCGCGCAGGCGGCGGATCACACCGGGTTTCGATAGCACCACATAGTCGAACGGGGCGCGGCACACTGCCTCGACCGTGCAGACGAAACGAAACACGGCATGGCTCGCTATGGCGACGATTTCGATGTTTTCACCGGGGCCTAGCGGCAGGATGCGGCCGTCTTGCAATGGCGGCGTGACGAAGATCGCCTGGTTGGGCGCGAAGCCGATGACGCGGCATGGATGCATCGGGGCGCCGCTGCCGAGCTGGGAGCGTATGCCTATTAATGCACCTATCGTCAGGTGCATGTCTTTTAGTGTGAGGTTGCTGGGGGTGTCGGCGGGGTGGTCGGCGTGGGATTCCGGTTGTGGGGCCGCGTCCAGCAGGTCGGCGCGGTGCGGATGGAAGTGGTCGAAGAGGAATTTGCGCTCGTCCGTGGTCGCGAGGAGGGTGCCGCTGGCGAAGAGGAGTGTCCCGTCGGCGTCTGCGATTGGCCAGTCGAGTGGGGTGCCTATGGGGACTGCCTCCGGAGTCAGGGAGGGCGATGGGGTGGCGGGGTCTGGCGTCACGGACTGGGCTTCTGCTTGGGCTTCTGATGGATTTTCCATAGTCGTCGGCGGCTAAATATGTGGCGTGATTACTTGTTTACGGCTGCGGTGGGGGGAGCTTTAGGGTTTGGGGTTTTGCTTTTCTTTTTTGGGGTGTTTTGCGGGAGGGGTGGTTTTTTTGATTTGCTAGTGGTCTATTAGTGTGGCCCCTGTGCGGGGCGGCACTTACTTTCTTTGCCGCCGCAAAGAAAGATAAGCAAAGAAAGCGGCTCACACCGTCAGCTCATAAGCGGGGCCCTCGCACAGTTACGATAGTGGTGCATCTGGAATCCGTGTTCTCGCACATTCGGCCGGAGTGACAAGGGCGTCATACTTCCGGCGGCGCTGCGCGCGCCGAAGCGTATTTCGTAAAACCACGCTTCGCGTTGGCGTTTCTTGTTGGCTCCTGTTTGTCTTTGTGGCTTGTGTGCAGATTTTGCTGCGCATCCTCTGTTCGCTCGTTCCCTCTGCGTCCTTGTTGTCTTCCGTGTCTCGTGGCGCGGATCGTTCGATAGAGTTAGCGTCTCTTGCTTGCAAAAATTTGCAATTGCTGGTATCGCCTGAAATTGATCGGATGCCTAAGTATTTTTGCGGTGGGCGAACAGGGGGTTGTTTCGGTGTTGCTCAACTTTTTGAAAATAATTGCACAGAGGGGATTGACGACATGCCGACCGTTCTCCATAATCTCGTTTCTCTGCTGCTGATGCAGCGACGCAGAACGAAGCGGTGCCGGGTGGTTGAAGTAGGCGCTGGTTCGGTAGTGAATGCGTAATCGATCTTTAAAAATTAACAGCCGATAAGTGTGGGCGCTTGATGCGCGATGCGAGCCGGGCTCTTCGGGGTCTGGCGTAAAGCGAAAGTATCAAGTCTCACACTAGTATTAAGGAAGGTTTTCCTGTTGGGGTGGATTCACGCCGACAGGAG
>NZ_JAQQCQ010000048.1:0-11690 GCF_046030355.1 Paraburkholderia caffeinilytica | reverse complement strand
CTTGCGTACAAGCTCGCTTGATGGAATGGGGCTTAAGTTGAGAGCAATGCCCCGCACAGGGGCAACACTAATAGACCACTAACAATTCAAAAAAGGCCACTAAAAATTCAAGAAAATGCCAAATTCCATCTCAAGAAAATACTAAAAATCCAGATCAGGGAAAAACCAAAAATCCAGACCAAGAAAATCTCAGTGCCACAGGCATATAAACAAGAACCCCCACGAACGCAAAAAACCCCCACCCGCAACGCGAAAAAACCCCATTCCGCCACCCCCCAACCCCTACTTCATCATCCTGCGCCGAAACAAAACCGCCGAGACAACAAACCCTCCCACCGCATAAACCGCCAGCACGGCAACATGCAAAACAGCGCCATCGACAGCCCGCCCAAGCATAGCCGGCCGAATCAGATCGACCGCATGCGCCAACGGCAACAGTTCAGTCACAACCCGCGCCGCAGCAGGCAACTGTGAAACAGGAAAAAACACCCCAGACAGCAGCAGCATCGGGGTCAACACCAACGTCTGATAAAACATAAAGAAGTCATACGACGGAGCGAGCGCCGTCACCACCATCGCGATACTTGCGAATGCAAGCCCCGTTAGCACGATCACCGGCAACGCCAGCAGCATCGACGGAAAACTCGCATAGCCCAAGGCGCCCGCGACCAGCATGATCGCCGCGCCCGAAAGCATCGACTTGCTGCCCGCCCAGATCACCTCGCCTAGCACGATGTCGCCGAGCGTCAGCGGCGTATGCATGATCGCCTCCCACGTGCGCTGCACGTGCATGCGCGAAAAGCCCGAATACATCGACTCGAAACTCGCCGACATCATCACGCTCGACGCCACCGTGCCCGCCGCGAGAAACGCGATATACGACACGCCATCGACGTGCCCGACCATCAGCCCAAGCCCGAAGCCCAGGCCGAACAGATAGATCATGGGATCGGCCAGATTGCCGAACATCGAAGCAATCGCGAGCTTCCGCCAGACCAGATAATTGCGGCGCCATACCGCAATCCAGTTCACGGCATTGGCAGGAAACGCGGCAAAGGTTTCCTGCTTCGGCGGCGCCTCGCCGTGGGGTTCGTAAGTGCGTGCGTCCATTGCGTGTCTCTTGCTGTGGCGTTGTCGTTATAGCTATGGAAGATTGTGAGCTGCGCCGAGGTCGATTTGCGTCAGTCCTGCATCTCGCGCCCGGTCAGACGCAGGAACACATCTTCCAGATTCGCCGGGCGATGCAGGTAGCGCAGATCGGCGCGTTGCTTGAGTCGGGCATGCACGGGCTGCGCGTCGTTCACATAGCAGAAGAGCGTTTCGCCGCTGATCTCAGTGCGCTCGACAAACGGTGCCAATTCATCACGCAACGCCACCGGATCGGGCCCGAAGATTTCGATCACGTCGCAGCCGATCTCGGATGCGATCAATGCGTTCGGCGCACCTTCGGCGATCTTGCGACCTTCCTCGATCACGCAGAGGCGGTGGCACAGCCGTTCGGCTTCTTCCATGAAGTGCGTGGTCAGCAGAATGGTCTTGCCGCGTGCGAGCAGCGAGCGAAGCCGCTCCCAGATCAGGTGGCGCGCTTGCGGATCGAGGCCGGTGGTCGGCTCGTCCATGATCAGCACGTCAGGGTCGTTGACGAGCGCGCGAGCCAGCGTGAGGCGCCGCTTCATGCCACCCGACAGTTCGCTCACGCGTGCATCCGCCTTGCTTTCGAGGCGCGCGAATTCGAGCAGCGACGGCACCATCGCGCGGCATTGCGCGGCACTCAGGCCGAAGTAGCGGCCGAACACCAGCAGGTTTTCGCGGACCGTGAAATCGGGATCGAGATTGTCGAACTGCGGTACGACGCCGACACGCGCTCGCGCCACGCGCGCGCGGCCGGGAATCGGCTCGCCGCACAGGCGGATCGTGCCTGCATCCGGCGCGGCGATGCCGAGCAGCATGCGCAATGTGGTGGTCTTGCCTGCGCCGTTCGGGCCGAGCAGGCCGAAACATTCGCCGGCGTTCACATGAAACGACAGTCCGTCGACGACCTTCTTTTCGCCGTAGCTTTTCTTGACCTGATGGAATTCAATGGCGGCTTCAGACATGGATCGATCGAGGCTCCGGGAAAAAACGCAAATGGCCGCTAAGGCCGCTCATTCTAGGGCATCGGCAGCGAGATGTTGATCTCCGCCGGATGCGCCGGACGACGTTTCTTGCGCTGCGGCAACGCTTCACGGTTGACCCAGATCCGACCCAAACCTGCCATGAATCCAGCCCGCACCGGTTTAGGGCGCACTTAGCGTTTTCCATCCCTTGCAACCTGAATTGCGGCGCACCATGATTCAATCAGGCCGCGTTCCTCGCGGGATGGGAGAAAAATCATGGCGAGCTACCAAAAAATCCTGCTGTGCTACGACGGCTCGCGCGAAGGCCGCAAAGCGTTACGCTGCGGTGCCGATCTGGCGTTGGATCTGAAGGCGGAAACACACTTGTTATCGGTGGTTGACATGCGCTCGAGTATTGCGCAAAGCGCGGGCCTGCTGACGGATGTGGCCTGCGGCAGCTTCGAAAAAACAGCCCGCGATGTCTTGCAGGAAGGGGTGGACTGGCTCACCGAGCGCGGCGTGACCGCGCAAGGGCATTTTGCGTTTGGCCATCCGATCGACGAGATCGCCAACCTTGCCAACGAATTGCATGTCGACCTCGTGGTGGTCGGGCACCGCTGCCGCACCGGTCTGTCACGATGGTGGATGGGCGCAGGAAATACGCCGCTGCTCGACCGGATCTCGTGCAGCATTCTGGTGGCGTGTTCTTCCGCGCAGGAGCAGGAGCAAGCAGCGGCTTGACGCAAGGCGGAGCGGAGGGCGTGGACCGGGCTTAGTGGGCTATGAGTGGGCAACTGGGTCATTGAGCCACCTGGCCGAACGGTCACTCGTTCAAATTGACCGCGGCCAGCTTCCACGTAAACAAACCTTCGCGCCGCAAGATCGCTGAGTAACGCGCGTCACCAGCGCCATGCTGATAAGTGACGGCGAACTCGTTGAGGCCGCGATAGCCCGCCGTGGTTTGCGGCGGTTGCGGTGGCGTGGCGCTATTCTCGTTGTTAGCTGCGCCGGTAGCCGTACTGCCGGCAACGGAGGGCGCCGGTTCCGGTGCAGGCGCCGTTGCGGCCGGCGGATTTTCGGCCGTAGCCGGAACAGGGGGGCGCTCGCCAGGGTTGCCGCGTGGCGGCATGCCGTTCAGCAAGGCCGCTACGCCGTCGGGTGTCGCATAAGCATCGACCAGCGGACCGATCAAGGCCACGCCGATCATCGCGCCAATCGCCGCGAACGGATTGCCGTTGCCTTGCGTGTCGAGTCGACGCGTCAACAAGCCGGTGACCTGCTGCTTCAGACTCTCGCGCAATGCGGGGAAGTCGACGTACTCATTGACGGTTTGCGCATCACGCGCATCCGCCGCGCGTTTGAGGTTGTTCAGCGCCATGTACGGCGACGCATAACCGAACCCCAACGCGGCGATCACCACAATCACAATCAGGATGACGATCAGCGGCCGGGTGGCGCTGCGCTTCGTGCGTGTTGAAACTGCCATCGAGCGGGATTCTCCTCAGGTGTGATCTATCGTGGACCGCAGCCACACGAAAACGATCCCAGGCGATGCAATATTCGAGAAGACTCGGGTGGGTGAAAAGCTTACGCCGGGCATTGCACGCAAGGTGTTGCACGCCGCACAGCCGCAGTGAAATACGGTGCACGTGCGAGGCCACCCTATGACTCGAACACCGCGCCGTGCACGTTGGCTTCATCTGCAATGCAACGATCGATCATGCGGCACACGGCGTCTACCGTGCCGACCATGATCAGCCGCGACGGCCCGTGATAGACGCGTACCGGCGCACGGCGCGCGGGTTCAGCCGTATTCAGCCCTGAATTCAACGACACGCGAGCAAAAGCTGGCAACGAGGACGGCAGGCTCGATACGCCGGCAGGCGCGTCGAACAGTGATGGAGTACTGGCGGAGGACGCCTCGATCAGTGAGCAGGGCACCAGCTTGCGCAGATGACGCAAACGACCGAACTGGCGAAAAGGCAGCAGGCGGGCAAGGCGTTCCATGAGTCTCTCCAGGCGATTCAACGTTGGGGCAGCTTTGGGTCGGCGCACGAGCGGGGGTTAGAACTCGCCCGGGCGGATCAGCCCGACGGCGATACCCTCGAGCGCGAACTCCGCGCTGCCGGTTTCAACGAAGATGTTGTCGTAATCGGGGTTTTCTGCGATCAGCTCGATACCGTTCGGCCGGCGCTTCAACCGTTTGACCGTCACGTCGTCGCCAAGGCGCGCGATGATGATCTGGCCGTCTTTGGCTTCACTTTTCTTCTGTACCGCGAGCAGGTCGCCGTCGAAGATGCCCGCGTCGCGCATGGACAACCCGCGTACCTTCAGCAGGTAGTCCGGTTTGCTCGAGAACAGTGCCGGGTCGCACGCGTAGTGCTGCGAGATATGTTCCTGCGCGAGGATCGGGCTACCCGCGGCCACCCGGCCAATCAGCGGCAACGACAGTTGCATGATGCTGGAATGCGGCAGCGTGAACTGATACGGCGAATCTTCCGAGCCGCCCAGCAGGCGAATGCCGCGCGACGCGCCGGCCGCCAGCTCGATTACGCCCTTGCGGGCGAGCGCGCGCAGATGCTCTTCTGCCGAGTTGGCCGAGCTGAAACCCAGCTCGGCGGCGATCTCCGCGCGGGTGGGCGGAAAACCGGTGCGTTCGATGGCCCGGCGGATCAGATCGAAAACCTGCTGCTGTCGTGCGGTGAGTTTGGTCATGGCGCCACTGTATGTATGAACAGGTGACTGTATTTTTATACAGTATTCAGCGCAATTCAAGCTTTACTTTAAGTTCGTGACCTTGGGTGGCGTTCCAGCGTCGTCCAGCGACGTCATAACACCTGTTTTCGTGCCTCAACGCCTTATCCGGCCGTCATTACCACTTTTGCGTATTAAAGAATGAGGAAACATTATTTTTAATGATGAAAGCTCTTCGATAGACTGCCCTTCGAGTTGGCGCTCATGTGCACGTGACCGCGACGCAAAACAACACCACTCGCTGTTTCAGCGGACCACAACGCGGAGAAAGTTGGCATGAACCATCAAGGCACGGGGCTGGCAGGCAGGACCAGAAAACTCATCGCTGCGCTCGCATTCGGCGCAGTCGGCACGATCGCCGCGGTCGGCGTCACGGCGCCGGCACATGCAGCCGACACGACGCTGCTGAACGTGTCGTACGACCCGACACGCGAGTTGTACCAGGACGTCAACCAGGCGTTCGGCAAGGAGTGGAAGGCGAAAACGGGCGAGGCGGTCACCTTCAAGCAGTCGCACGGCGGTTCGGGTGCGCAGGCTCGCTCGGTGCTGGACGGCTTGCAGGCGGACGTCGTGACGCTGGCGCTGGCTTACGACATCGACGCGCTGGCGAACAAGGGTTTGCTCGACAAGGGCTGGCAAAAGCGTTTGCCGGACAACGCCTCGCCGTACACGTCGACGATCGTGTTTCTGGTACGCAAGGGCAATCCGAAGCACATCAAGGATTGGGACGATCTGACCAAGCCGGGTGTGTCGATCGTCACGCCGAATCCGAAGACCTCGGGCGGCGCGCGTTGGAACTACCTGGCCGCGTGGGCCTATGCCGAGCATCAGCCGGGCGGCAACGACCAGAAGGCTAAGGAATTCGTCGGCAAGCTGTATAAGAATGCCGGCGTGCTGGATTCGGGCGCGCGTGGCGCGACCACCAGCTTCGTGCAACGCGGTATCGGCGACGTGCTGATTGCGTGGGAAAACGAAGCGTTCCTCTCGCTGAAGGAGTTCGGTCCGGACAAGTTTGAAATCGTGGTGCCGTCGGTGAGTATTCTGGCCGAGCCGCCGGTTGCGGTGGTGGACAAAGTGGTCGACAAGCATGGCACGCGCAAAGTGGCGGAGGCGTATCTGAACTTCCTGTACAGCGAGGAAGGCCAGGAAATCGCCGCGAAGAACTTCTACCGTCCGCGTTCGAACAAGGTGCCGGCGGAGCTGACTTCGAAGTTTCCGAAGCTGAAGTTGTACACGGTGGACGATTCGTTCGGCGGCTGGGCGAACGCGCAGAAGACGCACTTTGCCGACGGCGGCGTGTTCGATTCGATCTACTCGCCGCAGTAACGGGTACTCAATCGGACGAGACGCGCGGTTGGACATCGTAGTCAAGCGCGCTCTTAGCCACCGAAGTTAGACGTGTTAGTCACACCTCGCCAAAAAGCGCGCCCATCCGGCGCGCTTTTTGGCCAGCCAGGCAGCCGGAAAAAGAGCCGCCGGCCTCAACCCTGAAAGAGTACTGAGCATGACGACGTTGACCTTCCGAAAGCCGAGCGCGTTGCCCGGTTTTGGCCTGACACTCGGCATCACGGTGGCTTATCTGAGCCTCGTGGTGCTGATTCCGCTTGCGGCGACCTTTCTCAAGACCGCGACGCTCGACTGGGCCCAGTTCGTGCGCGCGGTGAGTTCGCCGCGCGTGCTCGCGTCGTATCGCCTGACGTTTTTCTCGGCCCTCGGCGGCGCGTTGATCAACGCGGTGTTCGGCTTTCTGGTCGCGTGGGTGCTGGTGCGTTACACCTTCCCGTTCAAGCGTATCGTCGACGCGGTGGTCGATCTGCCGTTCGCCTTGCCGACCTCCGTGGCCGGCATTTCGCTCGCGGCGGTGTATGCGGGCAATGGCTGGATCGGGCAGTTTCTCGAGCCGCTCGGTCTCAAGATCGCGTTCACGCCGGCCGGGGTGCTGATCGCACTGACCTTTATCGGTTTGCCGTTCGTCGTGCGGACCGTGCAGCCGGTGCTCGAAGAGTTCGAACGCGAACAGGAAGAGGCGGCTGCGTGCCTCGGCGCGTCGCGTTGGCTGACGTTTCGGCGCGTGGTGTTGCCCGCGGTGTTTCCGGCTTTGCTCACGGGTTTCGCGCTGGCGTTCGCGCGGGCGCTCGGCGAGTACGGCTCGGTGATCTTTATCGCCGGTAACGTGCCGATGAAATCGGAAATCACGTCGCTGCTGATCATTACCAAGCTCGAACAATACGACTACGCCGGCGCCACGGCGATTGCAGTCGTGATGCTGGTGGTGTCGTTCCTGATGCTGTTGTTGATCAATACGCTGCAGTGGTATCTGCAGCGCCGGACGAGCCGTGGCGGCGCAGGCCCGGCGCCTGCCGCCACGAGTGTAGCGGCGATCGGTGTCGGCGGAGGTGCGCAATGAGCCGCAACTCCCTGAATGGCGCGGATGCCGCGACGGTTGCCGTGGCGCCGCGCGCGCCGCTCAATGTCGCGCGCCGGCCCGATCCGGTTACCGAACCCCCCGTCGTGCGCTGGATTCTGACCGGCATCGCGTTGCTGTTTCTCGCGCTGTTCCTCGTCGTGCCGCTCGTTGCCGTGTTCTATCAGGCTTTGAACAAGGGCATCGGCTTCTATCTGGAATCGCTGGCCGATCCGGATGCGTTGTCGGCCATCAAGCTGACCGTGATCACGGCTGCGATCGCGGTGCCGCTGAATCTCGTGTTCGGCCTCGCAGCGTCATGGTGTATTGCCAAGTTCGAGTTTCGCGGCAAGGCATTGCTGACCACGTTGATCGATCTGCCGTTCTCGGTTTCGCCGGTGATCTCCGGTTTGATCTACGTGCTGATGTTCGGCGCGCAGGGCTGGTTCGGCCCATGGCTGCAGGACCATAACGTCCAGATCATTTTCGCGGTGCCGGGCATCGTGCTGGCGACGATCTTCGTCACGTTCCCGTTCGTCGCGCGTGAACTGATTCCGCTGATGCAGGCGCAAGGCAACGACGAAGAAGAAGCCGCGCACGTGCTTGGCGCATCGGGTTGGCAGATTTTCCGGCGCGTCACGCTGCCGAACGTGAAATGGGGCCTGCTGTACGGCGTGATTCTGTGTAACGCGCGGGCGATGGGCGAGTTCGGCGCGGTGTCGGTGGTGTCCGGCCACATTCGCGGCCAGACCGATACGATGCCGCTGCACGTCGAAATTCTCTATAACGAATACAACTTCTCGGCGGCGTTCGCCGTGGCGTCGGTGCTGGCCTTGCTCGCACTCGTGACGCTCGGCCTGAAGCTGCTCGCCGAGCGCCATATGTCGGCGGAACTGTCGGCCGCGCGCGATGTGCCCGCGTATGCGGGGCCCGTCACGCCGTCGTCTGCTTCGTCGTCTGTCAATGCCACGCATGCACCGCATCACCACGCGCTCAAGCAAGGAGAGCTGTAATGGGTATCACCGTCCGTAACCTGCAAAAGCGCTTCGGCGATTTCGTCGCGCTCGATAACGTTTCGCTCGACTTTCCGCCGGGCGAACTGGTTGCGCTGCTCGGGCCTTCGGGTTGTGGCAAAACCACCTTGCTGCGTGTGATCGCCGGCCTCGAATACGCGGATGCCGGCCAGGTCGTGTTGCAAGGCCAGGACGTTGCGACAGTCGGGGCGCGCGAGCGTGAAGTCGGCTTCGTGTTCCAGCATTACGCGCTGTTCCGTCATATGACGGTGTTCGAGAACGTGGCGTTCGGCCTGCGTGTGAAGCCTCGCAAGGAACGGCCTTCGGAAGCGGTGATTCGCGAGAAGGTGCATGAACTGCTGAAGCTCGTGCAACTCGACTGGCTCGCGCAACGCTACCCGTCGGAATTGTCGGGTGGCCAGCGGCAACGGATTGCGTTGGCGCGCGCGCTCGCTGTCGAACCAAAGGTCCTGCTGCTCGACGAACCGTTCGGCGCGCTGGATGCGAAGGTGCGCAAGGAGTTGCGCAGCTGGCTGCGTCGTTTGCATGACGATCTGCATATCTCGACCATCTTCGTCACGCACGATCAGGAAGAAGCGCTTGAAGTGGCCGACCGGATCGTCGTGTTGAATCGCGGGCACGTGGAGCAGGTAGGCAGTCCGCAAGACGTGTACGACCATCCGCAAACCTCGTTTGTCTACGAGTTTCTCGGCGCGGCGAACCGTTTGCATGGCAACGTGGACGAAAGCGGTTTTGTGGTCGACGGCGCGGCGCTGCCGGTCGCGATTACGGCCGGTTTCAGCGGACCGGCGTTCGCCTACGTACGGCCGCACGATCTGCAGTTGTATCCGCAAGCGTCCGGCCACCGCGAAGGCATTGTGGTCGATGTGCGGCGCGTGGTGACGCTCGGCGGCTCGGTGCGCGTGGAACTGGCGGGCCGTGAAGGCAATGTGCTCGAGGCGGAACTCGATCGCGAATCGTGGCGCGATCTGCAACTGGCGATCGGCGACGGCGTGACGGCCGTGCCGCGCGCGTTGCGCGTATTTCCGGCGCAATAGGTGACGGCCATAAGCAACGCGAGCAGCAGCACAGGCAGCGCAACAATACTCGGTGTTTCAATCAAACTCTAATAACTCAACTCTGGCTCAACCGGAGACATACAGATGAACTTTCAGCAATTGCGCTTCGTGCGCGAGGCCGTGCGTCAGAACATGAATCTGACTGAGGTGGCGAACGTGTTGTACACGTCGCAATCGGGCGTGTCGAAACAGATCAAGGATCTGGAAGACGAGCTCGGCGTGGATATTTTCATCCGTCGCGGCAAGCGTCTGACGGGCCTCACCGAGCCGGGCAAGGCGGTGCACCAGCTGATCGAGCGCATGTTGCTCGATGCGGAGAATCTGCGGCGGGTCGCGCGTCAATACGCCGATCAGGACAGCGGCCATCTCGTCGTGGCGACGACTCACACGCAGGCACGTTACGCGCTGCCGAAGGTGATCCGTCAATTCACCGAGGTGTTCCCGAAGGTGCATCTGGCGCTGCGCCAGGGCAGCCCGCAACAGATTGCGCAGATGATCATCAACGGCGAAGCGGACATCGGCATTTCGACGGAAGCGCTCGACCGCTTTCCGGATATCGTCACGTTCCCGTGCTATTCGTGGCATCACGTCGTGGTCGTGCCGAAGGGGCATCCGCTGGTGGGCCGCGAAAATCTGACGCTCGACGAGATCGCCGAATTCCCGATCGTCACGTACGACCAGGACTTCACGGGCCGCTCGCACATCGACCAGGCGTTCGCGAAAGCGGGTGCGTTGCCGGACGTCGTATTGACCGCCATCGATGCCGACGTGATCAAGACCTACGTCGAACTCGGCATGGGCATCGGCGTGGTCGCGGCCATGGCCTACGATCCGAAGCGCGACACGGAACTGGTCGCGCTGGATACGCAGCATCTGTTCGAAGCGAGCACGACGCGGGTCGGCTTGCGCAAGGGTGCGTTCCTGCGTGCATATGCGTACCGGCTGATCGAAATGTTCGCACCGCAGTTGAACGAAGCGGAAATCGCCGCGCAGTTGCGCGAGGCGGTTTAAGGCGTGCGCCGGATCGTCACGGTTCGGCGCAGGGCACTTTTGACGTTGCGTGAATTCATTGCGGCGCCAAAAGTGCGAACTTCATGCGGGCTGTGGCTGGCCTTGATGTAAACGCTGCGCAAACTGGTGGCGTACGGAGCGCCGGCCTCACCCAGCTCCGAAACGAACGGGGATCCGTTTTTTTCACGCGTGGCGGCGCGCGGCGCATCGCTTACAATCGCCGCCATGAATACTTTGACTTCTTCTTCCGCGACGCCTTCAGACGAAGGCGCCACTCCGCTGCTGCCGCGCATCGCCGTGCTGGCGACCGGCGGCACGATTGCCGGGGCGGCCGCGGACGCCACCAACACATCCGGCTACCAGGCCGGTGTGGTCGGCGTCGATCAATTGCTGGCCGTGGTGCCGGCCTTGTCCACGGTGGCGCGCATTGCGCCCGAGCAGATTGCCAGCGTCGACAGTAAAGACATGGCGATGCCGCTATGGACCGCGCTCGCGCAGCGCATCAATGCGCTGCTGGCCGAAGACGACGTGGACGGCGTGGTGGTCACGCATGGCACCGATACGCTCGAAGAAACCGCCTATCTGCTGCATTTGACGATCAAGTCGGACAAACCGGTCGTGCTGACTGCGGCAATGCGCCCGGCATCGGCGCTGTCCGCCGACGGTCCACTGAATCTGCTGAATGCCGTGACGGTGGCGGCGCACGCGGGCTCGCGCGGGCAGGGCGTGCTGGTGGCGTTCAACAACCGAATTCATAGCGCGCGCGACGTCGTCAAGACGAGCACCTACGCAGTCGATGCATTTCAATCGCCCGAGATCGGCGCGCTCGGCTGGGTGCAGGACGGTCGCGTCGAATTTCAGCGCAGCGTAGTGCGCCCGCATACGCTCGCGACTGAATTCGTGATCGGCGCGAAGTGGCCGCATGTGGAGATCGTCGTGAGTTACGCGGGCGTCTCGCGTATTGCCGTGGATGCATTGGTCGCGGCCGGTGTGCGCGGTATCGTCGTGGCGGGCACGGGCAACGGCTCGATTCACGCTTCGGTGCAGCAGGCGCTGGCCGATGCCGCGTCGCAAGGCGTCGTGGTGGTGCGTTCGTCGCGCGTGGGTTCAGGCCACGTCATGCGCAACGGTGCAGCCGCCGACGACGCGCTCGGTTTCGTCAGCGCAGGTTCGCTGAATCCGTACAAGGCGCGCGTGCTGCTGATGCTGGCATTGGCCGCAGGCGGTACAGGGGCGGTTGCGTTGCAGAAGACTTTCGACACGTACTGACGGATTGAGCGCGAGCGGCCTGGTTCAAAGTCAGAACCGTGTCCTGCACATGAAGTTTGAATGA
>NZ_JAQQCQ010000047.1:0-13299 GCF_046030355.1 Paraburkholderia caffeinilytica | reverse complement strand
TACGGATCGCTGACCCGTTTCGATCTTCTAATCCGATCACTTCAGTTCGAAAATGCTGACTGTATTTATCGATGCAGTCGGCCGACAATGAAAAACAAATGAATATCGTCTCAAGGAGACAAATATGGAAACCCCATCGGCGGGTTCACCCGTAACGGTATATTGGGCGCCCGGCTGCAGCAGTTGTCTGCGCGTGAAGGAATATCTGGGCTCGCACGGCGTCGCCTTTCGTTCGCGCAATATCCAGTCCGACCCCACGGCGATTGCCGATCTGGCCGCGCTCGGCATCAGGCGCGTGCCGATCGTCACCAAAGGCGACGGCTGGGCGGACGGTCAGGCACTGATCGAAGTCGCGCAATTGTGCGGAATTGAATTCAAGGCGCAGGCCGAACTCTCGGTTCAGGCGCTTGCGCAGCGTCTTGTCATGATCCTCAAGGAAAGCGAGCGCGCGGTCTCCCAGTTCGAGCCCATTGCGTTGCGGGACGAGATTCCCGACGGTAACCGGACTTATGCCGATCTGTCGTATCACGTGTTCAGCGTAGCGGACGTGTTTCTCGAGCACGCCGCCGGAGAACCTGTGACGTTTGCGGCCTATTCGCGAGTGCCTCAGCCTGACAAGGCCACGCGCGAGGATCTGCTCGCGTTCGGCGCCGACGTGCGCGCACGCGTCGCGCATTGGTTCGACGACAGGCTCGCGAACTTTCCATGGGATGCGCGAGCCGATGTTTACTACGGTGAACAGACCAATCGGCAGTTCCTCGAACGCACCGCATGGCACTCGGGTCAGCATTTGCGCCAGTTGTTGTGGCGTCTCGATACCGAACAAGGCAGCACCCGGCAGCGCGAAGCTCAACCGTTATTCGACGGACTGCCCATGCCCAACGCCGTATGGCATGCCGATGCAGTCGGATGACACCGGCACCGAGAGGGGTTGCCTGCGCATGATCGCATAACGGACACCGTTAGCGCATAACAAGAAAGGAGACACATGATGAACTCAACCGCGCACCGGTATGCGCGCCGTATTGCTATGCGCGGCGAGTTCGGGCAGGTGTGGCGCGGGCTTATCCGCCTCGCCTGGCTGTTCATGGCCGCGACGCTTGCGGTGGGCGCACGCGCCGACGAAACGCTAAAAATCGCCGCATTCGATGGCGCCTTCGTGAACTTCCCACTCTATGTCGCAACCGATCTGCATCTGTTCGACAAGCACGGCGTGCATGCTGAACTGGTCTACGGACTCGGTTCGCAGGCGCCGACCATGGTGATGAGCGGCGCGACCCAGTTCGGGGGCTTCGCCGTCGAGCATGGTTTGCTGCTGATGGGTAAGGGTCAGCAGCTCAAGCTGCTGGTTTTGTGCCAGAGCAATCCGCCATTCGATCTGATCGTGCGCAAGGATATTGCGCTACCGAACCTCGCGGCCGGCTTTCCGAAAAGCGTGACCGATCTGAAGGGCTTGCGGCTTGGTATTAGCGCGCCCGGCGCCAGTGCGGACACAGGTTTGCGTCTGCTGCTCAAGCAGGCGGGGCTCGACCCCGAACACGATGTCAAGATCGTCTCGATCGGCGATGCGATGACGCAACTCGCGGCGCTGCAAAACCGCACTGTCGACGGCACGATGGCCTTCGAACCGATCCAGACCCAGGCGGTGCTCGGCACGCAAGCGTATCGATCCGTCGTGAACCTGGAGAAGGGCGATACCGGGCCGGAAATTTATCGGGAATACGCGTTCAATGGGCTTTTTGCACGCAAGGATTATATCGATGCGCATCCGGCGCAGGTCAAGGCAGTTGTCGCTGCGATTGTCGAAGCGGAACAGGTGATCAACGATCCTGCCCGCGTCGACGACGTAACGGACGTGGCGGCCAAGCATATGCATGGCATTCCGCACGATTTGCTGAAGAAGTATGTGACGACTTATCGCAGCGTATTCGAGCCGGTGGCGTCACCGCTCGCGATTGCTAACGTCAATCGCTTTGTAATATTCCAGAATCAGCTGAGCGAACCGATTCCGTATGAGCGTGCTGTCGATACGCGCTACATGCCAAAGACACGGCCATGGTAAAGCACATTTCTTAATGGCTCGGGATCAAAAACTCTCGCTAGCCTGCTGACGATCATTGGAGTTAAAGTAAATTCGTTCGCAGGCTGTCACACGGCTACGAACAAAAGCGGAGACAGACAAGGCGACCGATCGACGGTCCTAGGCACGCACGTGGCGGAAGCCTGCCAGAAAATGGGTTTCCGAACTCAAACGTTAGTGACCCACCATCCAAGAGAGACAGCATGTCGATAAAAATCAGTCCGATGAACGCCGCATTAGGTGCGGAGGTGACCGGCTTCGATGTTTGCAAACCTTTGTCCGGCAGCGATAAGAACACGATTCTGCAAGCCTGGCACGACCATCTTATTCTGGTGATTCCCGAGCAGCCGATGAACGACGAGCAACTCATGGCGTTCACCCGGAATTTCGGCGAACTCGAATATTCGGCCGAAGCATTGGTCAAATCGAATTACCAGTTGGATTCGGTGTTCGGATCTGACAAGGCGGTTCCGCCCGAAATTGCGGTAGTTTCGAATATCGTCAAAGACGGTGCGGCGATTGGCGTGCTCGGCTCCGGAGAGGCTTTCTGGCATACAGACAGTTCGTTCGTCGACATTCCGCCCGATGGAAGCCTGCTCCATGCATTGGAGGTACCCTCAACGGGCGGTGACACACATTTCCTGAACATGTATCGCGCGTACGAAACGCTGCCAGCATCGGTTCAGCGAGTCATTGCCAACCTGCGCGCAAATCATTCGATTTCCCATACGAGCGCCGGCGAACCTCGCAAGGGCTTTGAGAACGTGACCGACGTCACGACGCTACCCGGCGCACAACATCCACTGGTTCGGACCCACCCGGCAACCGGGCGCAATGCGCTGTTTCTGGGGCGACGGCTGAACGCTTACATTGTGGGTCTGCCGGTTGATGAAAGCGAAGATCTGCTGAACCAGTTGTGGGCCCACACTATTAACGCCGAATACACCGTGGGGCATCACTGGCGCGTTGGCGACACGGTCATCTGGGACAACCGCTGCGCGATGCATCGACGCGATTCGTTCGATCCGGACGCGCGGCGCCTGATGCATCGCACTCAATTGAAGGGAACACGCCCGTTCTATCGTGTCGGTGAACAGGCAAGCGCCAATGAGCCCGCTCACTGATTATTTCCGGGTATGGCAACTGTCCGCTGTGCTATTGCCGCGCGACATCCGGGAATGGGTAGACCCTGGAATGGGCCGCTAGTGAGAAGGGAGCGCCTCACTTGCCGCCCGCTAACGGAAATGAACTCGACTGCTGTGACGCCGTGGCGTGTCCACCGTTCAGGCGAGGCCTGAGGTGCTCAAACAATTAAGCTAACCAAAGGAGTGCCATGAAAGTTATCTTGCCTGGTCGTATCTGGGACCACTGCATGTCAGCATTATTCGCGTTGGCTCTATTTATTTTTGGGCTAATCGGTGCGCCGGCTTTTGCTGCTGATCATGTGAAAATCGCTGCGTTTCAGTCCACCTTCACCAATTTTCCAATTTACGTCGCGGCCGATCTCAAGCTATTTCAGAAGCACAATATCGACCCGGAGATTATCTACGGCACTGGCGTGCAGCTGACCAATATGGTTGTCAGCGGCGCGGCGGATTTTGGTGGCTTCGCAGTTGCACACGGCATTACGCTGGTTTCTCAACGACAGGACGTACGCCTTCTGGTATTGAATCAGACAAGGCCGCCGTTCAACCTGATTGTGCGCAACGATCTCGCGCTTCCTAATCTGAAAGCGCCTTATCCGGCAATGATCCGGGATCTGAAGGGGCTGAAGCTGGGCATCAGCAACCCGGGCGCGGATACCGATACGACGCTTCGCTACCTGCTTAGGGATGCCGGACTCGATCCGCAGAAAGACGTGCGTCTGGTTCCGATCGGCGATCCCAGCACGCAGGTTGGCGCCGTAAAAAACCGCACAGTCGACGGCACGATCGCATTCGAGCCGATTCAGACTGAAGCAGTGCTGGCGCTCAAGATCGCGAAACCGGTTCTCGATCTTCAGGGTGGACAAGGGCCAGAAATCTTCAGGGACTACGCGTACAACGGCATCTTCGCGCGGCAATCATTCCTCGACAAGAATCCTCAGGCCGCCCGCAACGTTGTGGCAGCGATCGTCGAGGCGGAGGAAATCATCAATGATCCTGCTCAGATCGAACGGGTGCTGCAGGTCGCAAAGAACAATATGAGCGGTATCGACGCCGCCGCGCTGCGACAATTCATTGAGCAGTATCGAGGCATCTTCACGCCGGTGGCCAATGAGAAAGCGATTGCGAACGTCAATGAATTCGTCAAAGCCGAGCATCTGATCACCAGTGCAATTCCCTACGACCAGGTAGTCGCCACGGCTTTTATGCCGAAAACGTTCAACGCACCCAAGTCGAAGTGAGACGCGGCAGACGGAGGCGAAGGCATGAGTTGGCGCATCACGTGCTCAAAGCACCGAACAGGAGCTGTGGATGTTTGATTGTCTGCGGGAGTTCGAAGCCCGGCCAGGGGTGACCGGACGGTTCTACTCGTTACCCGCTCTCGAGCAGGCGGGTCTCGGTTGCGTATCGCGGTTGCCGGTGTCTTTGCGAATGGTGCTCGAATCGATGTTACGCAATTACGATGGCGTAGCAATCACGAAGGACCACATTCGGCTGGTTGCCGGTTGGCAACCGAACGGGCGTCGCGAGCATGAGATACCGTTCGTGCCTTCGCGCGTCATGCTGCCCGAGTCGTCCGGTATTCCAATCCTTGTCGACCTCGCAGCCATGCGGAATATCGCGGCGCGCCTCGGAGCCGATGTAGAGACCGTCCAGCCATGCGCACCGGTCAGTCTTATCGTGGATCATTCGGTGCAGGTCGACGATTATGGCGATAAGGAATCCGCAAGACGGAATGCGGAGCGCGAGTTTGACAGAAATACGGAGCGCTTCCGTTTTCTCAAGTGGGCGTCCGGTGCCTTCCCTTCAATGAAAATTGTGCCGCCTGGCTTCGGTATCTGCCATCAAATCAACATGGAATACCTGACGCCGGGCATATGGGAACGCAATGGCGTGTATTTCCCGGACTCTCTGGTCGGCGCTGATTCGCATACGCCGATGATCAACGGACTCGGCGTACTGGGCTGGGGGGTAGGCGGCATAGAGGCCGAAGCGTGCATGCTCGGACAACCCATTTACTTCGTGCTTCCCGATGTCGTCGGCGTTCATCTGACAGGCAGATTGCGTGAGGGCGTGACCGCGACCGATGCTGTGCTCTGGATTACCCAGAGGCTGCGTGAGACGAATGTCGTCAATAAATTCGTCGAGTATTTTGGCGAAGGCGCGGCAGCGCTTGCGCCAATGGATCGCGCGACGATCGCGAACATGTCGCCTGAGTACGGTTCGACCACGGGCTTCTTTCCAATGGATGAGTCCATCTTCCGCTATCTCGAGATGACCGGGCGTGATCCGGCCGTGCTCACCGCGTATCGTTCGTACTATGAGGCACAACGCATGTGGGGCATGCCGATGCCCGGCGACTGTGATTACACGGCAACGGTCGAAATTAGCCTGACGGACGTCGAGCCCTCCGTTGCCGGGCCGCGCCGTCCACAGGACAGGATCGCGCTTTCGAAGATGAAGGAGCAGATTGACGCGTTGCTTGCTCAGCCATTGACCGAAGGCGGTTTTGGCAAGCATGACGAGCGGGAGATGAAATTCCAGGTGCGGGACGCGGCTGTACGTAATTCGCGCACCGCTGATTCATTGGCTCACGCAGACATCGTTCTGGCTGCAATCACGTCATGCACCAACACATCGAACCCGAGTGTCATGCTATGCGCTGCACTACTGGCGAGAAATGCAGTCGCCAAGGGGCTGCGTGTCGCGCCGTGGATCAAGACCTCTCTTGCCCCCGGCTCGCGCGTTGTCTCCGATTACCTCAGTGCGGCGGGATTGGTGGACGGTCTGGAAGCATTGGGTTTTCACACAGTCGGATATGGCTGCACGACCTGCATCGGAAATTCCGGGCCACTCGATGCGGATACCGAACGAGCGATAGTCGACCATGACATTGTCGCTGCCGCCGTGCTGTCGGGTAACCGCAACTTCGAGGCACGCATTCATCCGAACATCAGGATGAATTTTCTGATGAGCCCGCCTCTCGTTGTCGCGTTTGCGATCGCGGGCCGCGTCGATATCGACCTGACGCGAGAACAACTGGGCGCGGATAAGGCGGGTCTGCCCGTCTATCTAAAAGATATTTGGCCGAGCAATGAAGACATCGAGAATGTCCGCCGTTACGCGGCGAATCCAGAGGTCTTCCGGCGTATCTATGCCTCGGTGGACAGTAGCAATCCGTTGTGGGATGCGATTGACACACCGGCCGGCGCCGTGTTTCCGTGGGACGCGACATCGAGCTATCTGAAGATGCCGCCCTTTGCTGACGAGTTCACGCTGGAACAACGTGATCCTGAACCGGTCGTGAATGCGCGGGCTCTCGCCCTATTCGGCGATTCGGTCACCACCGATCACATCAGTCCCGGCGGCGCAATCAGCGAAGATTCTCCGGCGGGGCGTTATCTGCGGAGTCTTCACCTGGCACCCGCCGATTTCAATACCTATAGCGCGCGCCGTGCGAACCATGAGGTTCTGGCTCGAGGAACCTTCGCGAATGTGCGCATCAGAAACCGCATCGCCGCCGACGACGGGCCGGTTACCGTGTTCCAACCGGACGGCAGGCAACTGGACATTTACGACGCCGCAACGGCCTATGCAGCGGCGAAGATACCGCTCGTTGTGATCGCGGGACGCGATTACGGCATGGGCTCCAGTCGCGATCAGGCCGCCAAGGGAACCCGCTATCTCGGTGTGCGCGCCGTGATCGCCAGCAGTTTCGAACGGATTCACCGCGGCAACCTGGTGGGAATGGGTATTCTGCCCTGTGAATTCGCCGATGGGCACAGTGCCCAATCGCTGGGTCTCGACGGCAGTGAGCAATATGGTATCGCTTTGCAGGGGCCGCTCCCATTGCCGCGGGAGCGCGCCTTACTCGATATTCGCCGTGCAGACGGAACGCAAACACAGATTCCAATCACCATTCGTATCGACTCCGCTATCGAAGCGGAATACTACCGGCACGGCGGCATTGTCTCATTCGTCCTGCGCAAACTGCTTGGGTACCAGAAAGGGGAGCCGCATGGTCAGTAGCGAGATAAACGGTAATGCAGGTGTGAGCGTCTGCGTCTACGGTGCGGGCGCGATTGGTGGATATATTGCGGGAATTCTTGGCCAGGCTGGTGCAAACGTCTCGCTCGTCGCGCGCGGCGCACACCTGGCTGCAATCCAGCGTACGGGTCTTCATGTGCAAATGCCCAACGGGACCATCAAAATCGACGCCGCCGCCAGCGACGACCCGCGCGCACTCGGCAAACAGGACATTGTCATCGTAACGGTGAAGGCACCCGCGTTACCTTCGGTCGCAACCGCTATTGGATCCATGCTCAAACCCGACACGTCTGTCGTCTTCGTGATGAACGGCATTCCGTGGTGGTATTTCTATGGGCTGCCGGGTGCACTGCGCGACCGGCGATTGCCGCTGCTCGATCCGGACAATGCGATGTGGAACAATGTCGATCCTTCTCGCGTGATCGGCGGAGTGAGCTATGCGGCGAGTTCAGTAATCGAGCCGGGTGTCATCCATCTCGACAACCCCGGCAGCGGCGTTGTGCTCGGTGAACCGGATAACACGGTTTCACCTCGGGTCGGGCAACTGGCAGACCTGCTGCGAACCGGCGGCCTCACGGTTCAGGTGACCGACTCGATTCGCCACCGGATCTGGGAGAAGCTGCTGAACAATCTCGCGAGTGGCCCGCTCGGCATTCTGACTGGCTGCACGATAAAAGAACTGTATAGCAACGACGTCATTGTCCAGAAGGTCCGGGAACTTCGCGCGGAAGGTGCCGCGATTGCACGCGCATCAGGCTGTGAAATCGATCCCGGCATCGACAGGCATATCGAGCTGTTCAGGAGGATGGAGCACAAAGGCAGTATCGTCCAGGATCTCGAAATGGGGCGCCCGATGGAAATCGATGCGCTGTTCACGTTGCCACTGCAACTGGCGCGCGAAGCTAACGTACCGACGCCGAATCTCGATCTTTTCGTTGCGCTCGCCACAATGCGGGCTCAATCCGCGCGCCTGCGTATGCCGTCGTAAGCGGGCCGCCTTGCCGGCCGAACCGTGGCATAGAACATCGCGGAAAACGCGCGTCAGTTTTGCGCGAGCGCACCCCATTTCTGGCTGCGCTCGAATGTTGACGTCTCTACGGCGAGCTGCACCATCACCAGAATAGTCGGATCTATCATGCTGCGCTCGCGAACAACGAAGAATTCGTAATGGTCGACGGGGGGCGCGAATTCCAGTATTTCCAGCTGGCCACTGGCAATTTCCTTTTCGACCAGAATGACAGGCAGCGGCGCCACGCCGCATCCACCGCGCACAAGCCCGATTACCGTGTTGACGCTATTGCAGCCGTGGATAAGCTTGGGGCGCAAATCATGCGCGGCAAACCAGCTAAGGATATGTCCGTGCATATGCGACTCACGGGACAGTGTGAATACGGGTTGCTTCGACAGCTGGCGCACGTCAGTGCAATGACGAAGCCCCCGGCTGGGAGACGCCATCCAGCGAATCGCAGCATTCCCGAGACTTTGCTCAATCAGGGTCGGAGGGCCTGGATCCACACCTAACGCAATATCGAGTTTCCCGTCGGCCACCATCTGGTTCAGTTTGACCGTCAAGTCGACAACCAGCTCTGCCTCGATCGCCGGGTAGGCCGAACTCATTCGTGCCAGCATCTCGGGAAGCCAGCTCATCGCAATGATTTCTCCAACCCCTATGCGCACGAGCCCGGAAAGCTGCGTTTTACTGCCTACCCGGGTCCTGATCGATTCGCTGATCGCGAGCGCTTCTTCGGCCAACGGTACGAGCGTTCTGCCTGCTACTGTAAGCGCAACACCGCCGACTTTGCGGTCGAACAATGACACGCCGAGTGACTGTTCGAGTTCCTTGATTCGCGCGGACATGGCGGATTGCGTCATATGCAGTTTGTCCGCCGCGGAAGCGAAACTGCCAAGACGGTTGATCCAGTGAAAAGTCTCTAGATAGCGAAAATTCACCTCTGAACCCTCCCGGCATGATCCCTGACACCATTTGACGAGAACCGCTACTCGCAGCGTTCCCGAAATGGAATAGTCCTCATCATAGCGCCGGTATCAGTGCGCGCGTATCAGAGCTAGTACGGACAAGCCGATATCCTGCGCGGTGCTGAACATGCGAGCCACACTCCCTGAAATCGCGTTTGATGTACGGCGATGCAATGGGTATGCAGCTGCAAGAATGCTTCGCGAGATCGCGTTATTGATTGGAGAATACGCAACCCAGTTCAATGAGCCGATCGACGTCAGATGAAAGATAGCCGAGCTCAGCGAGAATTTCGAGCGTGTGTTCGCCTTTGGAGGCGGCCGGCCGGAACGCGTGTGTGTTGCTCTCCGTGCTGTCGATTGGGCACCCGACGGTCTGGAATTTGCCCTTCACCGGATGATCGACGTCGATCACCATCTGGTTGTGCAATAACTGCGGATTGATCAGTACGTCTTCGTAGTCGCTGACCCGGGCACAGAGAATATCGTTTTGTTCGAACAGTTCGATCCATGCCTGACAGGACCGTTTGAGAAACGCCGGTGCCAGTTCCGTGCGCATAGCGGCGCGATTAACGACCCGGTCGCTCGACTGCCTGAAACGTGGATCGTCGGCCAGATGGTTCACGCCTAACAGATTGCACAGGCGCTGCCACCGGTCGCCGAGATAGGCGGCAACCATGATCCATCCGTCACTTGCCTCAAATGCCTCGTTCGGCGCGGAATAGGGGGCGGCGCTACCGATTTTCGCGGGCAATTCGCGGTCGCCGAGGTAGGACGTCAGCGAGTGTTGTTGCAAAGCAAGCGCGCTGGTAAGCAGACTGACATCGATCGACGCCCCGCAGCCGGTCTCATGCCGTTCGGCAATGCGCGCCAGTACACCGATCGTTGCGATATAGCCCGTGACAATATCAACCACCGGGGATTGAACTTTGCAAGGCTCACTGCCGGCATGCCCGATCAGGCTCATCAATCCGGACATTGCCTGCAGGATGCCGTCGACACCCGCACGGTCCGCAAGCGGTCCACTCTGGCCAAACCCGGAAACAGAGCAATAGATGATTTCCGGATGGTTTTCGCTCACGGAGCGGTAGTCAAAGCCATAGCGTCCGAGCACGCCAGGCCGGAAACTTTCGATAACCACGTCGGCTTGGGCGATCAGTTCGCCGACAATTTTCCTGCCCTCCTGCATCCGCAGGTCGATACAGATTGCGCGCTTGCCGCGATTGAAGGCGATATGAACAGGACTCTCGCCGTTGTACCACGGCGGCCCGAGCTTGCGTCCAGCATCGCCTTCGGGTGGCTCGATCTTGATGACGTCCGCGCCGAGATCGCCGAGGATCATGCCGCATAACGGCCCAGCGCCAATCTGACTGAAATCGACGACGCGCAGTCCTCTGAGCGAATGGCGAACACTCGTTGCGTTTGGCATGTTGGATGAGGATCGGTTTCTTTTGAGGGTGTGACGTAGCCCGGCGTCATGCCGTGCCGATACGCCGCTTCGTTCCAGTCGTGAGCGATATTTTCTTCAGTCTGGAAAAACGATATTCCAAAGGCCGGACGCGACGCAAACGAGAATATTCGATGGGGCGGGACAAAAAAAAACCATTGGCCTTATGTGTCGAATTAGTAGTAAATAGCAGATAGAAAAATCGAAGCGCCGCCGAGAATGAACGGATGCTTTATTGACCGGAGGAAAGGTGATGACAGGCAGCGCCGGGGACAAGAAAAATGGCTTGAGCGATTCCGCGGACACGATCATTCGCGAAGACAAAGGCCCAATACGGGTGATCTCTCTGAATCGGCCCGACCGGCTCAACGCATTGGACCCTTCGAGCATTGCGCTGTTACGTCGCCACCTGATTGATTTCAGGGACAGCGAAGATGCACGTGTGTGCATTATTACCGGTACGGGAAACCGCGCATTTTGCGTAGGCGCGGATCTGCGCGAAACGCTGCCTCCATCTACATCGTTCGCCAGCGCGGTTTTCGCGGCGGACGAAGAAAGCATTTCGGCAGGTAACTATATTCGCGGCCTCGATCTGGATCGCCTGAACATCGGCAAACCTTTGATCGCGGCCATTAACGGCTATGCGGTGGGTGGCGGAATGGAACTGGCATTGGCCTGTGATATTCGCATCGCAGCGGAATCTGCGCAATTCGGATTGACAGAAGTGAAGATGGGCAGCATTCCTGCGGTAGGAGGCATACAGCGGCTGATCCGTTCGGTACCTCATTCGATAGCGAATACGATGATCCTGACCGGCGATTTAGTGGATGCTGCCACTGCGGGACGCATCGGCCTCGTCAGCGAAGTTCTCGCGGAGAACGATTTGATGAAACGGGCCATCGAACTCGCCGGGCGGATAGCCTCAAATGCACCGCTTGCGGTCAAGGCCGCGCGGCTGCTCGCAACCCAAGGGGCTGAGATGGCCATTCAGCAGGCGTTGGTGTTGGAGCAGTTTGTCTGGGGTGTGTTGCGGGACACGGAAGACCGTGTCGAAGGCCGCCGCGCGTTTGCGGAGAAGCGCAAGCCTGTCTATCGCGGCCGCTAACGCCTGCTGCGCTGCCGTGTGCCCGCATGATCAAACCCATGCATGCCGTCAATCGAGAGAATTCGGATGCCAGAGAGCCTGACACGCCAATTTGCCGCCGTATTGCACGAGTGGCCCGCTGACGATCCCCTGGTCATCCATGCTGCGCGCTTGCTGATTCTCGACGGACTGAGCATCGCATTTGCCGGTTCGCGCGAACGAGGGCCAACGCTGCTCGCGGCGCAGGCGCCGCGCATTCCCGACGAGTCTGGCGTTTCGCTGATTGGCCACCGGATCAAAGCAACCGCATCGGTTGCGGCGAGAGTTAATGGCACGTCCATGCATGTGCTGGACTACGAACCCATGTGGAGCCCGAGCAACCACGCGGTGTCCACGACGCTGCCGGCCCTGCTGGCGGTCGCGGAAGAACTCGAAAACGCAGGGGCGCCACCGCAAGGACTGCGCGTGGCGCGCGCCCTCGCCAAGGGCATTGAGGCACAGGCGCGGCTGCGCGTGGCGGCGAACCAGCCTCACGTCGAGTCGCTGACATTTCATCCGCCAGGTATCGTGGGACCGATCGAGTCTGCGATCGCGGTGGCCGATCTGCTTGAACTCGACATTGACGCAACGACTGCTGCGATCGGTATCGCCGCCTCATGCGCCGGCGGCTTGCTGGCCAACTCCGGCACGATGACCAAGGCGTTGCATTGCGGCAATGCTGCAATGGCGGGACTGGAGGCTGCATCGCTGGCGCGCGCGGGGTTTACTGCCGACGCCGATGTGCTCGGCCACCGGAAGGGATACGCCAATGCCTATTTCGGTGGCGGATTTGATGCGTCGGCGCTGACGTGTCCAATTGACGTTCCGCGCATTCTCAAGCCGGGTCCAGCATGGAAACTGTTTCCGTCGCAATATGGAACGCACTTTGTGATTAGCGCGGCGCTTGCTTGTCGAGTAGCGCTTGCATCCGTCGACGATATCCGTCGCGTAACGATTAGAACTCCAGTCTATCCGTACCTGGATCGGCCTTCACCCCTCAACGGGCTGGATGGGAAGTTTTCTTTCCAGTATTGTGCTGCAGTCGCATTGCTTGACGGCCAGGTTTCACCGGCCAGTTTCACCGATGAAAGGCGCTTTGAGCCACGTATAGAAGCGATGCTCGAGCGCATCGATATCGTAGTCGACCCCAAGCTCGATGCGGCCTTCGAGCGAATGAGCGTAGAACTCACGCTGCAGTTAAACAGTGGTGTCGAGATCGTGCGGGTTTGCGATGCGCCGGATGGCAGCTGGACCCGTCCTGTCTCGCCGCAACGTCTCGAACAAAAGGCACGAGAGTTGACAGTCGATCGATTGGGTCCTGCGGCGTTCGAAAGGTTCTGGTCTATGGCTAACAACAGCGCCTCGTTCAGCGTGACCGCGCTGATGCAATTGTTCGCTCACGCACATTCCGATGATGGGCAACTGTCGTAGCGCGCACACCAGCGTGCGCGCTACGTTTATGAACTAGGTTCAGTCGTTTCCT
>NZ_JAQQCQ010000046.1:0-13775 GCF_046030355.1 Paraburkholderia caffeinilytica | reverse complement strand
AATTTTAAAATCACACCGGCGCGCCCAGGTCATCGACCTGGGCGCCGCGTTGTCGTTTCAGCTTAAGGATTATCGCGATCGCCGGAAACCGGCGACGCCGGCAAGCCTTCAGGACGCCAGATCCGGCGGCAGCTTCCCGCCGTTTGCCGCCAGCGCTTGCATCACCTGTTTGTGCAGCCAGATGTTCATGCTTGCCGAATCGTTCGTGTCGCCGCTGTACTTCAGTTCCTGTGCGAGTTGCTTGCGATGCTCGAGGCTGCTGTCGACACCGAGCGCTTTCAGTGTGTCGACGATCGACGTGCGCCAGTTCAACGTTTGCCCGCTTTCGCTCACGAACTGGTCCATGACGGCCGCGACGTCGACGTCGGCCAGCGGCGCGGGCGCCGGTGCAGCGTCCGGTGCGGCAGCTTGCGCCGCCGTCGGATCCGGTGTCGGCTCGACCGCAGGTGCAGGCTGGTCGGGCTTCGCTTTGCCGAAGAGCTTGTTTACGATGTCACCAAAGATGCTCATTCTGAATCCTTTGCAGATGGGTTACCGGCGCAAGCACATTCCGCTCACGGGTTGAACTCTGGTTGCGGACCGTGTGAATCGGGCGAATCAAACAGCGCACGTGTGCCGCGATGATCGGCAAGCTACACGTGAACGCTGATACGCGAGCAACCAGACTCAACGAGTGTAGGAGAAAAGCGGGGAGGGATGTGTCAAAAAAGGTCGTGCGGCGGGCGCGGAGTTGCAAGCAAATGCAAGCGGACTTGCGAGCACCCGTGCGAGGAGATCTGCAAGGAGAGATGCAGGCAGGCGGCATGCATGATGCAGCCGCTGCGAGAGATTGGCGGAAAACGCATAAATTTGAAATCCGACAGCCGGACACCCGACGACGACGTCTGACCGACCAAGGCTTCCCCGGCGCCGCCGGGTGCCGCTGCGGACCCCACTTGCCGCTCTCAGCCCAGAGCGGCACGATTTGCCCGTTCCGCCGCCGATACCGCACGACGAACCGGGCGCCCCACCTGCGATTGCCGTGACGATCGCGTTGAAATCGCAACCGTCGCGGCAATCTTGTTGTTGCTTAAGCGGCCTTGGCTTCGCTACCCGGCGCCTGTGCGATCTCGTAGTTCGCCATGATTTCCAGCGCGCGCACCATGGCCGAGTGGTCCCATGCCTTGCCACCGTTGGCCGCGCACACGCTGAACAGTTGCTGCGCGCTCGCCGTATGCGGCAGGGCGATGCCGAGCTTGCGCGCGCCGTCCAGCGCGAGGTTCAGATCCTTCTGGTGCAGTTCGATGCGGAAGCCCGGATCGAACGTACGCTTGGTCATGCGCTCGCCGTGCACTTCGAGAATGCGCGACGAAGCGAAACCGCCCATCAATGCCTTGCGCACACGTTCCGGATCGGCGCCCGAGCGCGATGCGAACAACAGGGCTTCAGCCACCGCTTCGATGTTCAGCGCGACGATGATCTGGTTCGCGACCTTGCAGGTTTGACCCGCGCCGTTGTCGCCGATCAGCGAGATGTTCTTGCCCATCAGTTCGAACAGCGGCTTGGCGAGCGCGAACGCTTTTTCCGGGCCGCCCACCATGATCGTCAGCGTCGCTTCACGCGCGCCGACTTCACCGCCGGACACCGGTGCGTCGAGGTAGTCGACGCCAAGCGCGTTGATCTTCTTCGCGAACGCTTGCGTGTCGAGCGGCGAGATCGAGCTCATGTCGATCACCAGCTTGCCCTGCGTGAGGCCGGCGGCGACGCCGTCGTCGGCGAACAGCACGTTGGCGACGTCAGGCGTGTCCGGCACCATGATGATGACGATGTCGGCGGCTTGTGCGACAGCGGTCGAATTGGCGACCACGGTGGTCGTCTTGCTCAGATCTTCCGGCACCGGATAAGCGCCATTCACGAACAGCGAATGACCGCCCTTGATGAGGTTGCGCGCCATGTGCGCGCCCATGATGCCGAGGCCGATGAAACCGATCTTTGCCATGTGTCTAAATCTCCAGTGTTGTTTGGGGTGATGTGCCTAAATCGATCAATGAGCCGATCAATAAGCCGCTCAATGAGCCGCTCAATGAGCCGATCGACGAATCGATCAGGCAGCGGCGTGGGCTGCGCCGCGGCTTTGCCCGGCCACGCTCTGCACCCAGCCGAGGCCGGCGGCGGTGGTCGTGCGCGGCTTGTATTCGCAACCGACGTAGCCTTCGTAGCCGAGCGAATCGAGCAGGTCGAACAGGAACGGGTAATTGATTTCGCCGGTGCCCGGTTCGTTGCGGCCCGGGTTGTCGGCGAGCTGGATGTGCGCGATCTGCGGCAGGTTCTTCTTGATCGTTGCCGCGAGTTCGCCTTCCATCCGTTGCATGTGATAGATGTCGTATTGCAGGAACAGATTGTCCGAACCCACGGCGCGAATCACGTCGAGGCCTTCGCCCGAACGGTTCAGCGCGAAGCCGGGGATGTCGTACGAATTGCACGGCTCGACCAGCAGCTTGATGCCGGCTTTCTTCAATTCACCCGCGGCGAAGCGCAGGTTGTCGACGATCGTCGAGCGCGCCTTGTCCGCATCGACGCCGGCAGTGGGAATGCCGACGAGGCAGTTCAGTTGCGGCACCTTCAGCGCCGTCGCATATTCGATCGCGCGTCCGACGCCTTCCTGAAACTCGCCCACCCGATCCGGCAGGCACGCGATGCCGCGTTCACCCGCTTCCCAGTTGCCCGCGGGCAGGTTGTGCAACACGAGTTTCAAACGGTTCTGCTGCAGACGCTCGCTCAGTTCAGCGATCTGATACGGATACGGAAACAGGAATTCGACGGCGTTGAAGCCCGCGTCCGCTGCTGCCGCAAAGCGGTCGAGGAACGGGACTTCGTTGAACAGCATGGTGAGATTCGCTGCAAATTTCGGCATGGTGCTGGTGTCTCGCTGGTCGGTCAGTGAAATAACTTCGTGAGGCGATTCAGTTGCGTTGAATGGCTACGCCTACGCCGCTGAATCGCGCTCATTGACTGCAAAGTCGGAAAGCTCAGTCGAGCATGCTGATTGCCGTCGGCGCGTCTTCGCGCTTCTCGGCCAGTTCTTCGAACTCGTTGATCGCGTCGATTTCGGTGCCCATCGAAATGTTGGTCACGCGTTCGAGGATCACTTCGACGATCACCGGCACGTTGAACTCGGAGAGCATCGATTGCGCTTTCAACAGCGCCGGCTTCAGTTCTTCCGGCTTGAACACGCGGATCGCCTTGCAACCCAGGCCTTCGGCGACCGCGACGTGGTCCACGCCGTAGCCGTTCGTTTCCGGCGAGTTGATGTTCTCGAAGCCGAGCTGCACGCAGAAGTCCATATCGAACGCGCGCTGTGCCTGGCGGATCAGGCCGAGGTACGAGTTGTTCACCACCACGTGCACATACGGCAGCTTGAATTGCGCGCCGGCTGCCAGCTCTTCGATCATGAACTGGAAGTCGTAGTCGCCCGAGAGTGCGACGATCGGACGTTGCGGATCAGCCGCACGCACGCCGAGCGCTGCCGGAATCGTCCAGCCGAGCGGGCCTGCCTGACCGCAGTTGATCCAGTTGCGCGCCTTGTAGACGTGCAGGAATTGCGCGCCGGCGATCTGCGACAAACCGATCGTGCTCACGTAGCAGGTATCGCGGCCGAACACCTGGTTCATTTCTTCGTACACGCGCTGCGGCTTCATCGGCACGTTGTCGAAGTGGGTCTTGCGGTGCATCGTCTGCTTGCGTTGCTGGCAATCGGCGACCCATGCGCTGCGGTCCTTCAGCTTGCCGGCGGCCTTCCATTCCTTCGCCACTTCAACGAACAGTTCGAGCGCGGCTTTCGCGTCCGACACGATGCCGAGATCCGGGCCGAACACGCGGCCGATCTGCGTCGGCTCGATGTCGACGTGCACGAACTTACGGCCCTTGGTGTAGACCTCGACGCTGCCCGTGTGACGGTTCGCCCAGCGGTTGCCGATGCCGAGCACGAAGTCGGAGGCGAGCATCGTCGCGTTGCCGTAGCGGTGCGAGGTTTGCAAGCCGACCATGCCGGCCATCAGCGGATGGTCGTCGGGGATAGCGCCCCACGACATCAGCGTCGGGATCACCGGCACGCCGACGGTTTCGGCAAATTCGACCAGCAGGTCTTCAGCGGCTGCGTTCAGCACGCCGCCACCCGAGACGATCAACGGCTTGTCAGCGTCATTCAAAAACGTCAACGCGGCTTCGATCTGTTTCTTCGTCGCTTTCGGCTTGTAGACCGGCAGCGGTTCGTACGTGTCGATGTCGAATTCGATTTCGGCGAGCTGCACGTCGATCGGCAGGTCGACCAGCACCGGACCCGGACGGCCCGAGCGCATCAGGTGGAAGGCCTGCTGGAACACGCGCGGCACCAGTGCCGGCTCGCGCACGGTGACGGCCCACTTGGTGACGGGCTTGGCGATCGATTCGATATCGACGGCCTGGAAGTCTTCCTTGTACAGACGCGCACGCGGCGCCTGGCCCGTGATAGCCAGAATAGGAATCGAGTCGGCCTGAGCGGAGTACAAACCGGTGATCATGTCGGTGCCGGCGGGGCCCGACGTGCCGATACACACGCCGATGTTGCCCGGTTGAGCGCGCGTATAGCCTTCGGCCATGTGCGACGCGCCTTCGACGTGACGCGCCAGTACGTGGCTGATGCTGCCTGCCTTGCGCATGGCCGAGTAGAACGGGTTGATTGCTGCGCCCGGAACGCCGAATGCGGTGTTGATGCCTTCTTTTTCGAGCACCAGCACGGCTGCGTCGACGGCTCTCATCTTGGCCATGAATGTCTCCTGAATGTCTGAGGTGGGCGAATGGGTTGGCTAACGAATTCGCTGACGGATATGCAAACCAAAGGTGTTGATCGAACTGTAGGCTTCACCTAAAGGTTTGATAAGATCAGTCCGGGTCGCTTATTTCGAAACAAAAAGTATGGAATGGCCTTGGTGGTAGGGGACGGGAGAGACAAAAAATGGACCGCTTCAAACAAATCGAAACTTTCGTGCGCGTCGCCGATGCGGGCAGCCTCGCAGCCGCAGCGCTGGAGGAGGGGGTCTCGCCGGTGATTCTCGGGCGCCGCATCGACGCGCTCGAAAAGCGCCTCGGCGTGAAGCTGATGTACCGCTCGACACGGCGTCTCGTGGTCAGCGAGGAAGGGGCGGCGTTTCTCGAGCGCTGCCGCGGTCTGCTCACCGAATGGGACCAGGCGGAAAACGAGCTGAGCGCCGGGCGGCGCGCAGTCAACGGCCATCTGATCGTGTCGGCGCCGGCCGCGTTCGGGCGCAAGCACGTCGCACCGCTTGCGCCGACTTTTCTCGCGGACAAGCCGGAATTGCAGGTGTCGTTCAACCTGACCGACCGGGTCGTGGATCTGGTGCGCGAGGGGTATGACCTGTCGATCCGGATCGGCGGCGCGGTCGATCCGAATTTCGTCGCCGTGAAGCTGGCGTCGAACCGGCGCGTGGTGTGCGGCACGCCGGCGTATTTCCGTAAATATGGCAAGCCGAAAACGCTCGAAGATCTGCCGCAGCACAACTGTCTGGCGTTCAACCTGCAAGGCGGACAGAACCGCGGCTGGTACTTCCGCCGCAACGGCAAACTGGCGACGGTGCGGGTAGGCGGCACGCTGGATTGCAACGACGGCGAGCTGCTGCATCGTTGGGTGTCTGAAGGGCTCGGGCTCGGCTGGCGCTCCACGTGGGAAATCCAGCAGCAACTGGCGCGCGGCGAGCTGGAAACCGTGCTGGACGAATTCGCGCTGCCGGACTACGACATTCTGGCGGTCTATCCGCAGCAGCGTTACGTGCCGGCCAAGGTGCGCTACTTCATCGACTATCTGAAAGAGGTGTATGCCAGCGAGGATTACTGGAATCGCCCGACTTACTAGCATTGGCGGCGGATTCGGCGGCAGTCGTGCGCGCGTGTGAAAACCCCGGCGGCCGGCGAATGGCAACGGTCATTGCTCGCTTTTTTCCGGATTCGAACCTGGCGCGGGAATAAACTCGGCATGTGGCCGGTCATGAGGTGATGAGAGCGTGATCACGCGTCACACCGCTTAGCCGCAATGCCCCGGAGGGCCGAGGTGGGTCAACCCGATTCAAATGCCGCTCGCGCGCACGACGCAGCCGATGCCGCGAGGAGCCGCCGTTTTCAGCAACTGGCGCTCCCGCACCTCGACGCCGCGTACAACCTTGCGCGCTGGCTGTGCGGCAACCCAAACGATGCCGACGACGTCGTGCAGGAAGCATTCATGCGCGCGTTCCGTTTCTTCGATACGTTCCGGGGCGACTCCGCGCGGCCGTGGCTGCTGGCGATCGTGCGCCGCACCTGGTACACGGAATGGCGGCGGCGCGCGTCGTCGCACGAGGTGGTCGAGTTCGACGACACCATGGACGATGCGACCTTCGAGGGCTGGAGCGCGGGCGGCGCCGATCCGCAGACGCTCCTGATCCGCGATGAAGACACGAAGCAGGTGCACGAGGCGCTGGCGCAGTTGCCGGTCGAGTATCGCGAGGTGCTGATCCTGCGGGAGCTCGAGGAAATGGGTTACCGCGAGATCGCGATGGTGGCCGACGTGCCGATCGGCACCGTGATGTCGCGGCTCGCACGGGGCAGACGCAAGCTGGCCGCGCTACTGATAGCGAAGCAGGGTGAGGGCGGTTCGCTGCGCGCCACAATGCCGGGCGCGTGCACGACACCCACTGCTTCCGTCACGCCACTCCGGGCGGCCTCCAATGGCCGTCCGTCCAACAACCCCGGCGCCAGCGCCGCCGGCTTAGCTCAGGAGACGCCAGATGGACTGCAATGAAGCGCGGCCGCTCCTCGATGCGAACGCCGACCACGAATTGACCGCGCCGGATGCCCAGCGCGTCCAGCAGCACATAGAGAGCTGCGACGCTTGCCGGCGCGAAAGCGAAAATCTGCATGCGCTGAGCGCTTCGCTGCGCGCACAGCCTTATTACCGGGCACCGGACGCCCTGCGAGCGCGGATTCTCGCTGCTCTCCCGGAGGGTGACACCGCTGCCCACGAGGCCATCGAAGCCCCACGGGCGACCGCGCAGCCGAGGCCGAAGCGGAGTTGGCTGGGTAACTGGCTGAATGGCTGGTGGCGTCCGCAAGGCGGGACGGGGCGGCCCGGGGGCGTAGGCTCAGGCTCGGGCTCAGGTGCAACGATCGGGCAGGGCTGGCTCGTCGCACTCGTGGTCGCGCTCGGTGCGGTGACGATAGGCGTGACAATGAACCTGCATCGTCCGGCACAAGGCGGCGCGTTCTCCGATGAACTGGTCGAAAGCCATGTGCGGGCGCAAATGTCCGGTCACGACATCGACGTCATTTCGACCGACCGGCACACGGTTAAGCCCTGGTTCAACGGCCGGATCGACTATTCGCCACCGGTCGAGGATCTCGCGGCGAACGGTTTTCCGCTTGAAGGTGGCCGCCTGGATTACATCGCGCATCAGCGGGTGGCGGTGCTGGTATACCGTTATCAGAAGCATGTCATCGACGTCTATGTGTTACCGGAAGCGCGCGCCGCCGATGCTGGACGAGACGCGGCCGCTGGGCCTTTGACGGCGCAGACCCGCGAGGGCTACTCGCTGGCGCACTGGAACGCGCAGGGAATGACCTGGTGGGCCGTCACCGACGCGGCGCCGGACGCGCTCAGCGGTCTTGAAAAGGCGCTGAAGGCCCGTCTGGCGGGCGGCAGCGAGCAGACCGAGGGCGGCTGAGCGGGTCTCGCGTGCGCGATCCGGCGGTGATGTCGCCGGACGCGTATGCAGGGCGGCTGTTCGTCCACTTCGCCCGGTTGGTCCTAAACCCTTGAAAACACACCCGATTCGCGTGCCGGATTAACGGGATATCTTGCAACCCGGCCCTAATCGGGTTACACTCTTTGGCTTCTCACTTGCCACACCGGTTCCGACGCCCGGGTGGCTTTTATCCATAAGTCAGCACAAGGAGTGAATATGCGTCATTACGAAATCGTATTTATCGTGCATCCGGATCAAAGCGAGCAAGTGCCCGCAATGATCGAGCGTTACAAGAGCACGATCACCTCGCACGGTGGCCAGATCCACCGTATCGAAGACTGGGGCCGTCGCCAACTGGCCTACATGATCGAGAAACTCGCCAAGGCTCACTACGTCTGCATGAACATCGAATGCGACCAAACCACGCTCGACGAGCTGGAACACGCATTCAAGTTCAACGACGCTGTTCTGCGTCACCTGATCGTCAAGATGAAGAAGGCTGAAACCGCCCCGTCGCCGATGATGAAGGAAGTGCAGCGCGAAGAAGCCAAGAAGTCGGCTGCTACGCAACCGTCCGAAGCGCAGGCTTAAGACACATTATTTAAGCTACCAGATAAAAGCGTCGTTCTTGCCAAAGGCTACATGAATCGGCTGCAACTTACGGCCAGCGTCGTTGAACGCGAACCGGTGCGGTACACCCCCGCCGGCGTTCCGATTGCAGGCTGCACGTTGCACCACCGCACGGAAGTCGTCGAAGCCGGTATTGCCCGGCAAGTCGAACTGACCATGCAGGCGGTAGCCGCAGGCGAGGTGAGCGGTAAGCTGGAAGGTCGTCAGATGGGCGTGGAAACGCTCTTCACAGGCTTTCTGGCAAAAAAGCACCGCAACGCAAGAACTCTGGTATTTCACATCACAGAATTGCAGGACATTGGAAAGGACTGAACATGCCCCGCCCGACTGGTAAGAAATTCGACAAGCGTCGTCAGCAACAAAATCCGCTCTTCAAGCGCAAGAAGTTCTGCCGTTTCACGGCCGCTAACGTCGATCACATCGACTACAAGGACCTCGAAACGCTGAAGGACTTCATCGGCGAAAACGGCAAGATCACGCCGGCGCGTCTCACGGGTACGAAGTCGCACTATCAACGCCAGCTGGATACGGCAATCAAGCGCGCACGTTTCCTCGCGCTGGTGCCGTACACCGACCAGCACAAGGCCTAACCCGACGACGCGATAAGGAGTATCCGAATGCAAATTATTCTTCTGGAAAAAGTCGTCAATCTGGGTAACCTGGGCGACATCGTGAAGGTTAAGGACGGTTACGCACGTAACTTCCTGATCCCGAACAAGCAAGCTCGTCGCGCAACGAAGGAAGCCCTGGCTGAATTCGAAGTTCGCCGCGCTGAACTCGAAAAGATCGCCGCTGAAAAGCTGGCTGCCGCTCAAGCTCAAGGCGAAAAGCTGGCAGGCTCGACGGTTCAGATCAATCAGAAGGCTGGCGTCGACGGCCGTCTGTTCGGTTCGGTGACGAACGCGGACATCGCTGACGCGCTGGTCAAGCTTGGCTTCGCAGTGGAAAAGGCGCAAGTGCGCCTGCCGGAAGGCCCGCTGAAGCTGGTTGGCGAACACGCTGTTCAGATCTCGCTGCACACCGACGTTCTCGTCGATGTCAACGTGGCTGTGATCGGCGAACACGTCTAAGCACCAGTTAGCATCTGCCAGGTTGTTGCTGGCGAAAGGCAGGGGCCGGGTGACCGGCCCCTGCCTTTTTTATTGTCCGTTTTCGATGCATCGAAGTACTGGTTTTTGATTTCCCTCCGCGCGCATTTACCCGATAATTCCTCTCCATGAACGCACCGTCCAAAGATCCCCAAATCGAGTCGCTGAAAGTCCCGCCGCATTCGATCGAAGCCGAGCAGTCGGTGCTGGGCGGCCTGCTGCTCGACAACGCGGCTTGGGACCGCATCGCCGACTTCCTGTCGCAGAGTGATTTTTACCGATACGACCACCGCATCATTTTTGAGCACATCGGCAAGCTGATCGCGGCGACGCGTCCGGCCGACGTGATTACCGTGTACGAGGCGCTCGGCACCTCGGGCAAGGCGGAGGAGGTCGGTGGTCTGGCGTACCTGAACGCGCTGGCGCAGAACACGCCGAGCGCGGCCAATATCCGCCGCTACGCGGAAATCGTGCGCGATCGCGCGGTGCTGCGCCGCCTCGTCTCCGTGGCCGACGAAATTTCCGCCGACGCTTTTAACCCGCAGGGCAAGGAAGTTCGCCAATTGCTGGACGAGGCCGAATCGAAGGTATTTTCGATCGCTGAAGACGGTGCTCGGGGTACGCAGGGCTTCCTGGAAATCGGGCCGCTCCTGACCGAGGTGGTCGAGCGGATCGACACGCTGTATCACACCGCGAATCCGAGCGATGTGACGGGCACGCCCACGGGTTTCGTCGACCTGGATCGCATGACGTCGGGCATGCACGGCGGCGAGTTGATCATTGTCGCAGGGCGCCCTTCAATGGGTAAGACGGCGTTTTCGATGAACGTGGGCGAATATGTCGCGGTCGAGTATGGTTTGCCGGTCGCGGTGTTCTCCATGGAAATGCCGGGCTCGCAGCTCACCATGCGTATGCTCGGCTCGGTCGGCCGGCTCGACCAGCACCGCATGCGGACGGGGCGTCTGACTGATGAGGATTGGCCGAAGCTCACGCACGCGGTGCAGAAAATGAGCGAGGCGCAGATTTTCATCGACGAAACCGGCGGCCTGAACCCGATGGAATTGCGCTCACGCGCGCGTCGGCTGTCGCGCCAGTGCGGCAAGCTCGGCCTGATCATCATCGATTATTTGCAGCTGATGAGCGGTTCGTCGTCGGGTGAAAACCGTGCGACCGAAATCTCGGAAATCTCGCGTTCGCTGAAGAGTCTCGCCAAAGAGCTCGACGTACCTGTGATTGCCTTGTCCCAGCTCAACCGGGGTCTCGAGCAGCGTCCGAACAAGCGGCCGATCATGTCCGATTTGCGTGAATCCGGCGCTATCGAACAGGATGCCGACGTCATTCTGTTCATTTACCGCGATGAGGTGTACAACCCGGACAGCCCGGACAAAGGCACGGCGGAGATCATCATCGGTAAACAGCGGAATGGTCCGATCGGTCCTGTTCGGCTGACGTTCCATGGTCAATTCACGAAGTTCGATAATTTTGCCGGCGCTCAGAATTTCTACAGCGAGTAAAGGGATAACTGACGCGCCTGTTGTAACGATGCTTTCAAAAGTGCGGTATGGGTCTCGCAACGGTACAATGTGGCGGTTTTATGTCAGCCATAATGTGACCAATTTTCGGGATCCCAATGTTCGGTCGTTTCATGCCCACCGAGGGCAAGTTCTTTGAAATTTTCAATGCGCACGCAACGTGCATCGTCTCGGCCAGCCACGAACTCGAGCTGCTGATCGACAATCTGCAGGACGCCGAGACCCACAAGCAAAACGTGCAGAAGGCCGAAAAGGCCGCTGACAAGCTCACGCACGAAGCCATCGACCTGCTGCACAAGACCTTCATCACGCCGCTCGACCGCGACGAGATCCACAAGCTGATCACCACGATGGATGACATCCTCGATCTGATGGAGGACGTCGCCACCGCTATCTCGCTGTACGACGTGCAGGCGGTGACCTCCGAAGCGAGCCAGTTGGCGCACATCTGCACGGCCACCTCCGAACGCGTGCAGTTCGCCGTCAGCCTGCTGTCGGACATGAAGCAGGCGAGCCAGATCCTGAAGGCGTGCGAGGACATCGACCGTCTGGAATCGGAAGCCGACCGTGTTCTGCGCTCGGCCATGTCGAAACTTTTCCGCGAAGAAGACAACGTCAAGACGCTGATCAAGCTGAAGGCGATTTACGAATTGCTCGAAACCATCACCGACAAGTGTGAGGACGTGGCGAACATCATCGAAGGCATCGTGCTGGAAAACGCATAATGCAATCGATACAACTCGCTATCTGGGTCGTTACCGGCCTGGTCGCCGTCGCCCTGATTTTCGACTTCATGAACGGCTTTCACGACGCGGCGAATTCGATCGCCACGGTCGTGTCGACCGGCGTGCTGAAGCCGCAGCAGGCTGTGGCTTTCGCGGCGGCATTCAACGTTATCGCGTATTTCGTGTTCCACCTGAAGGTGGCGCAGACAGTCGGCAAGGGCACGATCGACCCGAATATCGTCGACCATTACGTCATTTTCGGTGCGCTGGTCGGGGCGATCGGCTGGAACATCATCACGTGGCACTACGGTATTCCGTCCAGTTCGTCGCATGCGCTGATCGGTGGCCTGGTGGGCGCGGCGCTGGCCAAGTCGGGCTGGGGTTCGCTCAATATCGACGGCTTGATGAAGACGGTTGCCTTCATTTTCATCTCGCCGCTGCTCGGTTTCGTGCTCGGTTCGTTCTTCATGCTGGCGGTATCGTGGATCTATTTCCGCACGCCGCCAAGCAAGGTCGACCGGCGGTTCCGGCGTCTGCAACTGGTCTCCGCAGGCTTGTATAGCCTCGGTCACGGCGGTAACGACGCGCAGAAGACCATCGGCATCATCTGGATGCTGCTGATCGCGACCGGTTACGCTTCGTCGATCGCAGATGCACCGCCACTGTGGGTGATCGGCGGCTGTTATCTGTCGATGGGGATTGGCACGTTGTTCGGCGGCTGGCGGATTGTCCGCACAATGGGCCAGAAAATCACCAAACTGAAGCCGGTTGGCGGTTTTTGCGCCGAGACGGGCGGGGCGATCACGCTGTTCACCGCGTCGTGGCTCGGCATTCCGGTGTCCACCACGCATACGATTACCGGCGCGATCGTCGGTGTCGGCGCGACGCAAAAGCTGAGCGCGGTGCGTTGGGGGGTTGCCGGTAACATCGTTTGGGCGTGGATTCTGACGATTCCAGCCTCCGCGGCGCTCGCCGCGGCGGGTTGGTGGCTCGGGCACCGCTTCCTGTAAATGCAGCGCGTCGCTCAGATCAGCGGCGCGCTGCCTCCATCCATCGGGACGATTGCGCCCGTCACATAGCTCGCGCGGCGGCTCGCCAGAAATAGCGCGACGTCCGCGATTTCCTCCGGTTTTGCATAGCGTCCGAGCGGCACCTTGGCCTGCCCGCGTGCCAGCGCCTCCGCACTTTCGATGCCTTGCTGCGACGCTTCCAGCTTGACCGCTTCCTCGACACGCTCGGTCAGCGTCGCCCCCGGATTGATCGCGTTGATGCGGATGCCGTAGCGCGCGTAGTAATGGGCGAGGCCGACGGTAGCTAGCATCAGCGCGGCATTGGCGGCACCCCCGGCGATATGGATATCGCTAGCGATTTTGCCGCCCATGCCAATGATGTTGACGATCGTGCCGGGGGCAGCGCCGTCGCCGGCTTTGACGCGCTCAGCCATACGCCGCAGCACTTCCTGCTGCGGGTAGATGTAGGGGAAATACTTGGCTTCCATGGTCGCGCGGAACGCGTCGGCGTCCAGCGTTTCCGGGTCATAGCGGCGGGCTGCGCCGGCGCTGTTGATCAACACGTCGATTGGGCCGACCGCGGTGCTGACTTCCTCGACGATGTCCGCTGCGCTATGCGGTTCGTGCAGGTCGGCGCGGGTCCGATGCACATGCAGACCCTCCTGCTTCAACTGCTCGTAAGCACGCGCGAGATTGGCAGGGTCGCGCGAAACGATCGCGACCTTCGCACCCTCGAGCGCGAACGCCCGGGCGCAGGCGAACCCGATCCCTTTGCTGCCGCCCGTGATCAATACCACCTTGTCATTCAGCCCGAGATCCATCGTCACCACCTGCTATCGGAAGAATATCGATGACGATAGCAGATCGGCGCCGCCGCGGGGATGGACTGGTTCGAGGTGCTGAGTGAGCGGGGGCGGCGCTGGGCGATCAGGCTTGGCGGGCATGATGGCCATGGGGTACCCTCTGCCGGCTACGGCTACGGCTACGGCTACGGCTACGGCTACGGCTACGGCTACGGCTACGGCTACGGCTACGGCTACGG
>NZ_JAQQCQ010000045.1:0-21935 GCF_046030355.1 Paraburkholderia caffeinilytica | reverse complement strand
CTGCATCACCAGCATTCCGATCACGAGATGCTGAAGCCGGCTTCGCAGTGCAAGCCGATCGTGTATCCGAAGCCGGATGGCAAGCTGACGTTCGACCGGTTGTCTTCGGTGTTCATTTCGAACACCAACCATGAGGAGAACCAGCCGGCTCACCTGACGCTGAAAGATCCGTCAGTGCCGGTGAATGTGAACTGGCAGACCTATGCCGGTCCGGAGTCACGCTACTGCCCGGCCGCTGTCTATGAGTTCGTGAAGAACGATGATGGCAGCGAGCGGCTGGTGATCAACGCGCAGAACTGCGTGCACTGCAAGACCTGCGATATCAAGGACCCGACGCAGAACATCGTGTGGGTGACGCCTGAAGGCGGTGGTGGGCCCAACTATCCGAATATGTAATTCGGTGTTTGTTTGCCGTGCGCGGAGCCTGTTTATCTGTCCGCGTGCGGCACGCAGTCAATCGCTCCGGGCGGGCAAAAAATCAAGATGCATCTGCAAGTGCCGCAGCAGGTGCAGGTGCAGGTGCATTATCAACGCCGCCGCACAGCAAAAAGCTCAAGCACCCCGCACCGTTTCAATCCGCTCCCGCACGCTAGCCAGCACCGGCGCCCACGCGCCAATTTCAGGCTGACGAAAGAGCTCAATCGAATCGTACCAGGCCGTGGTCCGCGACTCGTCGCCCCAAAACCACGCCGACACATGATCGATCATCAAACAGGTCGGCACACCGAGCGCTCCCGCCAGATGCGCGGGCCCGCTGTCAATCGTGACGACCAGATCCAGATTCGCCAGCAACGCAGCGACATCGTCGAATCCGGACTGAAAATGGTGAGTCAGGTCGACAACCTCGAGACCTTGAGCCTGCCACTGCGCGACCGTCTCGCTGCGCCCAGGCGACAACGCAAACCAGGTCACACCCGGCACGGTCAATAGTGTCTCGAGTTGTTCAACGGGCACCGACCGCCGGCTATCGCGGATATGGTCAGGATTGCCGTTCCACACCAGGCCGATTTTGCGATTGCCCGGCTTGCCGGCCGTGTGGGCTTGAACCCACTCGCGCCAGACCTGCGCGCGTGCGGGCTCCGCGCTCAGATACGGCACACCCCAGCCGGTTGCATCAAAGACGCCAAACCGCAGCGGCAAGCTCATCAACCCGCAATGGAAATCAGGCTGCGTTTCAAGGCTCGTTTCCAACGGCAAGTCAGCCGGCAGCATTCGTTCGAATAGATGCCGCAACGGCCCGTCGTGACCGAAAATCACCCGGCCGCCCTCCCGGCGCGCCCGCTCGGCCAGCAACGGTAAAAAGCGCACCGCCCAAAGACAGTCGCCATTGCCTTGCTCGCCGTACACGACCAGCGTTTTGCCTTCCAGTGACTCGCCCTGCCAATGCGCGCTGATCGCAGCGAGCGCATGCTGCGCGTCATTCAAATCGTTGCCGAACGCCATGCGCGATTCGTAATTCGCCCAGCCTTCGGCGAAACGCCCCGTGCGGATTTCGAGTTCCGACAGATCGAACAGGGCATGCACGTTATCCGGCGATAACACGAGCACCTGCCTCAGCAAGGCTTCAGCTTCGGCAAAACGGGCCTGCTCCTTGATGCACAATGCGAGCTTGTGAAGCGCCACCGGATTGCCGGGCACGACACGCACGGCTTCGCGCAGCAGCCGCTCAGCGGTGTGGAAGTCGTTGCTTTGTTGCACGGCCGCTGCGCGCCAGATCAGCGCGTTGGCGTCTTCGCCGTTCCGTTCGAGAAGCAGCGTAGTGGCGGACTCGACGAGTGCCCAATCACGCACGATGAACGCCGTCTGCGCAATTGTGTGAAGCAGCGTGGATTCGCAAGCGGGATCGAGTTGATAGGCGCGCACCAATGCTACAAGCGCTTCGCGCTGGCGGGCTTTGTCGCGCCCGGCGTGTTGCAGCAGCGTTTGTCCTAACGCGAGGCAATCGGTCGCGCGAGCCTGCGGCGCGGCGGCACGCGCGCGCAGATCCACAAGTTGGCTATCTGCCGGCTCGGTGTTTATATCGGTCATTGAAACGAAGCTGCGCGCGCAGTATGAAGACGCTCGGCGAGCGCCCGTTACGGCGCGCTCGCCGCGATCTTCGGTGTGCTCACAGCGACGTCGCCGCATTGCGCACGGTGACGCAGCGCGTGGTCGATCAGCACCAGCGCGAGCATGGATTCGGCGATCGGCGTGGCACGGATGCCGACGCACGGGTCGTGACGCCCAAACGTTTCGACGATGACCGGCTGCCCTGCCTTGTCGATCGAGCGGCGTGGCGTGCGGATACTCGAAGTCGGCTTGATCGCGATCGACACCGTGATGTCCTGCCCGGTCGAAATACCGCCGAGCACGCCACCCGCGTGATTGCCGACAAAGCCTTCCGGCGTCAATTCGTCGCCATGCACCGAGCCGCGTTGCGCGACGCTGGCGAAGCCCGCGCCGATTTCCACGCCCTTCACCGCGTTGATGCCCATCATGGCGTGCGCGATGTCCGCGTCAAGGCGATCGAACAGCGGTTCGCCGAGTCCGACCGGCACGCCGGAAGCCACGACATTGATGCGCGCGCCGATCGAGTCGCCGTCTTTACGCAATGCGTCCATATAGGCTTCCAGCTCCGGCACGATCTCCGCATTCGGGACGAAAAACGGGTTCTCACGCACATGCGCCCAGTCGACGAACGGCACGTTGATCTCGCCGAGCGCCGACATGTAGCCGCGAATCTCCGTGCCGAATTTTTCGCGCAGCCATTTCTTCGCCACCGCGCCTGCCGCCACTGTCGGCGCAGTCAGACGGGCCGACGAACGGCCGCCGCCGCGATAGTCGCGAATGCCGTATTTCTGCCAGTAGGCGTAATCGGCGTGACCGGGGCGGAAGGTGTCGGCGATATTGCCGTAATCCTTGCTGCGCTGGTCCGTATTGCGGATCAGCAGCGCGATCGGCGCGCCGGTGGTCTGGCCTTCGAACACACCCGACAGGATCTCGACCTTGTCTTCTTCCTGGCGCTGCGTAACGTGGCGCGACGTGCCGGGTTTGCGGCGGTCGAGTTCGAGCTGGATGTCGGCTTCGCCGAGCGCCATGCCCGGCGGGCAGCCGTCGATCACGCAGCCGATAGCGGGGCCGTGCGATTCGCCGAAGGTCGTGACTGTGAAAAGCGTACCGAGCGTATTGCCGGACATGGGCGTCGTCCAAAGAAATGCGGGGAAAGCGCCATTATGCCAGCCCTAAAGGGGCTAGGGCCCGGATGCGTACCGGCCTATGTCTTCTGGACAAGTCGCGTGAGGGGCGCAGCGGCACGAGTGGGCGCACAGGATGCCCGACCCATCGGGATGGATACTTTCGCTAGTGGCGTCACGCGGCAATTTGCAGCACGATCCCGACCGGCGTCGGATATCCATCCACATTGCCGCGTTACTTCCGCGCCCCACGCAACTCCGTGACGATCTGTTGCAGCACTTCCGGTGTCGCGTGCGCCGGATCGATCGGCTCCCCCACCGCCAGCGTCAGCCGGCTCATCACGCCCTTCTGGATCGGCCGCGGCCAGCGGGCGTCGCTGGCGCGTGAAAACACGCTTCCCCACAGGCCGCGCAGCGCCATCGGTATCACCGGCGCCGGCGTGCGGCGAATGATCTCGGTCACGCCGTGGCGGAACGGATTCATCTCGCCGGTCTTCGTCAGCTTGCCTTCCGGGAAGATGCAGACCAGATCGCCCTCGGCGAGCGCCTCCGCGCAGCGCTCATAGGCGCGCGTCAGCAGTGCCGGATCCTGATGGGCGGGTGCGATCGGAATCGCTTTCGCATGGCGGAACACCCAGCCGGCGAACGGCGACTTGAAAATCTGATGGTCCATCACGAAACGGATCGGCCTCGGACTCTCGGCCATGATGACGATCGCGTCGACAAAACTCACGTGATTGCACACCAGCACGGCCGCGCCCTCTTCCGGAATCCGTTCGGCATGCACGAGACGAATCCGGTAGAACGTATGCACCAGCACCCAGGCGATAAAGCGCAGTAAAAACTCGGGCACGAGCGAATAAATGTACGTCGCGACGACGATGTTCAGCAGCGCGGTGACGAGGAAAATCGCCGGAATGCTGAAGCCCGCCGCGGTCAGGCCCATCGCCATCAGCGCCGAGACGATCATGAACAGCGAATTCAGAATATTGTTCGCGGCGATGATACGCGCGCGGTGGGTCGGCTGGCTCCGGCTCTGGATCAGCGCATAGAGCGGCACGCTATAGAAACCGCCGAACATGGCTAGCAGAAACAGATCGGCCAGCACGCGCCAATGAGCAGGCCGCACGATGAATTCGCCGACGCTCAGCAAATGGCCGGCGGCCGGCAACGCATGACTCGCGAAGAATAGATCGATCGCAAACACGCTCATGCCGATCGAGCCGAGCGGCACGAGGCCGATTTCGATACGGCGCTTCGAGAGCTTTTCGCACATCAGCGAACCGAGGCCGATGCCGATCGAGAACGTGCCGAGCAACACGGTCACCACGTCCGGATCGGCGGACAGCACATTTTTCGCGAAACTGAAAAACGAAGACAGAAAAGTCGCGCCGACGAACCACAGCCAGGAAATCCCCAGCAGACTCAGAAACACAGTCCGGTTCTCGCGCGCGAGTTTCAGGTTGCGCCAGGTCTCGCTGACCGGATTCCAGTTGATGCGCAGATCGGGCTGTGGGGCCGCCGTGACAGGCACGAAGTTCGACACCAGCCGCCCCACCAGCGCAATACCGACACAGGCACAGGCCAGCACCACCGCGCCGTGCTCGACAAATCCCGCGGCCACGCCGCCGACGATCGTGCCGATCAGGATCGCGACGAAGGTACCCATCTCGACCATCCCGTTACCGCCGACCAGTTCCGACTTCGACAGATGCTGCGGCAGATACGAATACTTGACCGGTCCGAACACGGTCGAGTGGACGCCCATCAGAAACGTGCACAGATACAGCAGCGGCGCGCTATGCAGCCAGAACCCCGCGCCGCCGATCAACATCACGACGATTTCGAAGCTCTTGACGAAGCGCGTGAGCATCGCCTTGTCGTACTTGTCCGCGATCTGGCCGGAGGTGGCCGACAGCAGCACGAACGGCAGAATGAAGATCGCCGAAATCAGGAACGCCGCGGTTTTCGGATCGACGCCGGAAAAGCGCGCCGCCTGATACGTGACGAGCGACGTGAAGCCGATCTTGAAGACGTTGTCGTTCATCGCGCCAAGAAACTGGGTCCAGAAAAACGGCGCGAAGCGGCGCTGGCCGAGCAGGCGGAACTGCGACTCGTGCGCGTCCTGAGGGCGGGCGGTACGGCGGGCGGCAGGTAACGGACGATCGCTCATGAAGTTCGGAGAACAGCCTAAAAGAGCAACAAAGGGAAAAAGGGCCGGGCACAAAAAAAGCGCACGCTTTCGCGCGCGCCCTGACTGCATCTTCACACTCACGGCAACGGCGCAAGCGCCGCGGTGAGCCACCGCGCGTTAGTGATTTAGCGCGGCGCCGGTTGCTGCTCCTGCGGCTCTTCCGGCCAGTCGCGGATGTAGGCCTTGAGCATGCGGTTTTCGAAGCCCTGCTCCTCGACGACTGCCTTCGCAACGTCGTAGAACGAAATCACGCCCATCAGCGTGCGGCTCTCCAGCACCGGCAAATAGCGCACGTGATGCTCGAGCATCATGCGACGAACCTCGTTGACGTCCGTTTCGGGCGTGCAGGTGAGCGGGTGGTCATCCATCAGCTTGCGGATCGTGGAGGTGCCGAGGCTGCCACCATGCTTGCTCAAGGTCAGAATGATTTCACGAAACGTCAGCATGCCGACGAGATCGCCGTACTCCATCACGACCAGCGAGCCGATATCGTGCTCCGCCATCGTATTGACTGCGTCGTGCAGCGTTGTGTCCGGCGTGACCGTAAAAAGGGTGTTGCCTTTGACTTTAAGAATGTCGCTGACTCGCATGTTCTGTCTCCGTGATACCCGCTAAGCTGATATTGCCTGAATGACTTTCGATCCTAGCGGAAAGGCCCATAAAAGGAAAGCGGCCCGCCCACCAAGGCGCCACGGGCGTTTGCAGGGGCAGCCAGGTGCCGTTCAGCGCGCCCGCATTCGCCAACCCGCGGGAAAACCGCGCTTGAAGCGATCCATGCCGGTGATAGGATGACCGCCACTTTCACCTTTCGCGAGGCCGTCCGTGGCCTCGCCGCCCAGGATGTCCGCCAACCGTTTCGATACGCTTGCGCTGCACGCCGGCGCCGCGCCCGACCCGACCACCGGCGCGCGCGCCACGCCTATTTACCAGACTACCTCGTTTTCGTTCCGCGACTCGGACCACGCCGCGGCGCTCTTCAATATGGAACGCGCCGGCCACGTCTATTCGCGCATCTCGAATCCGACCGTGGCCGTATTCGAGGAACGGGTTGCCGCGCTGGAAAACGGCGCGGGCGCGATCGGCACCGCCAGCGGCCAGGCCGCATTGCATCTGGCAATCGCCACGTTGATGGGCGCCGGCTCTCATATCGTCGCCTCCAGCGCGCTGTACGGCGGCTCGCATAACCTGCTGCACTACACGCTGCGGCGTTTCGGCATCGAGACGACCTTCGTCAAACCGGGCGACCTCGACGCGTGGCGCTCCGCGCTACGCCCGAATACGCGCCTGCTGTTCGGCGAAACACTCGGCAACCCGGGCCTCGACGTGCTCGATATCGCCGCGGTGGCGCAGCTCGCGCATGAGCACCGCGTGCCGCTGCTGGTCGATTCGACCTTCACCACACCTTACCTGCTCAAGCCGTTCGAGCACGGCGCCGACTTCGTCTATCACTCGGCGACCAAATTCCTCGGCGGCCACGGCACCACGATCGGCGGTGTACTCGTGGACGGGGGCACCTTCGACTTCAACGCGTCCGGCCGCTTCCCCGAATTTACCGAGCCGTACGAGGGCTTTCACGGCATGGTGTTCGCCGAGGAAAGCACAGTCGCGCCGTTGCTCCTGCGCGCGCGCCGCGAGGGCTTGCGCGACTTCGGCGCATGCCTGCATCCCCAGGCCGCCTGGCAACTTCTGCAAGGCATCGAGACGCTGCCGCTGCGCATGGAACGGCACGTCGCGAATACACGCAGGGTGGTCGAATTCCTGTGCGCACACCCAGCCGTCGAAGCCGTCGCTTACCCGGAACTGCCGTCGCATCCGGACCACGCGCTCGCGAAGCGTCTGCTGGCACGTGGCGCGGGCGCGGTATTCAGCTTCAATCTGCGCGGCGACCGCGCCGCCGGACGCAGCTTTATTGAAGCGTTGTCGCTGTTCTCCCATCTCGCGAACGTCGGCGACGCGCGCTCCCTGGTCATCCATCCCGCATCGACGACGCATTTCCGCATGGACGCCGCCGCGCTCGCCGCAGCCGGCATCGCTGAGGGCACGATCCGCCTGTCGATCGGCCTCGAAGACCCCGACGATCTGATCGACGACCTCAAACGGGCACTGAAAGCCGCGCAGAAAGCGAGCGGAACGACGGCGCCGGGAAGCGGGTCATCCGGTCCGTCCAGCGTGGCAAAAAACAGCGAGTCGAACTCAGCCGCTGCTTCGACTAACAGCAGTTCCGTCAAATCAGCCGCTGCTCCGACTCAAAGCAACCCCACCAAATCAGCCGCGGCTCAAACCAACGGCAACCTCTCCGTTTCATCCGCTGCTCCGACAGCCGGCAACCCATCCGCCCCGCCCGCCGATGCCACCAAGCCCCGCCCGGAGTCCGCATGATCCTCACCGTTCAAGACAAGCCGGCTTACGCGTATACCGGCGGCAAACCATTCGACCGCAACCTGCCAACCGCAGTGTTCATCCATGGCGCCGAGCATGACCATAGCGTGTGGGCGTTGCAAACGCGTTACTTCGCGCACCACGGCTTCAGCGTGCTGGCGGTCGATCTGCCCGGACACTGCCGCAGCGCCGGTCCGGCGCTCACCACCGTTACAGCAATGGCCGACTGGCTGGCCGCCCTGCTCGACGCCGCCGGCGTACAGCGCGCATTCGTGGCCGGCCACAGCATGGGCTCGTTGATCGCACTCGACTTCGCCGGCCGCTATCCGGAGCGCGTGACGCACCTGGCGCTGCTCGCCACCGCCGTGCCCATGGCCGTCTCCGACGCCTTGCTCGACGCCGCCCTGCATCGCGAGCCCGATGCAATCGGCATGGTCAATCAATGGTCGCATTCGACACTTGCCGCCAAACCGTCATGTCCCGGCCCGGGCTTCTGGCTGCACGGCATGAACCAGCGGCTGATGGAACGTGTCTCTGCGAACGGCGAGCCGCACCTGTTCCACACCGATTTCACCGCCTGCAACAGCTACGCGGACGGCCTCACACGCGCCACCGCGGTGCGTTGCCCAACGCGCCTGATCGTGGGCCGGCGCGATGCGATGACGCCGCCGCGTGCGGCCAAGGCGCTCGCCGACGCGCTCTCCCGGGCCGGCGTACCCGTCGACACTGTCGTGCTTGAAGCCGGCCATGCGTTGATGACCGAGCAGCCCGATGCCACGCTCGACGCGCTGTTCAGCTTCGCCTCGAAGGCCACAAACACCGTTCCAGACGGCGTTCGATAATTACTGCGAGCCGTCACGATAACCGGGCAAGCCGAGGCGCGCCATCGGCCGAATGGCCAGGTTGCGCGCATGCCCCGATAGCCGCACAATGGGTCAAGCCTGTCCTGTTTCACGCGCGTTTCGAGCATGCCGGCGCGCGGCGCAGCAACGTGGGAGCGACGGGCACGGAATGGAGTAGCGTCGACATTCGGAGGCTGTGATGGCTCAAACCGCGCACACCGATCACTTCGCGAGTTTCGCGGAGTTCTATCCGTATTACCTGAGCGAACATCGCAACACGGTATCGCGGCGGCTGCATTTCGTGGGTTCGCTCGGCGTGATCGGTTGCCTCGCCATGGCGCTCGCCACCGGTGACTGGCTATGGCTGCCGGCTGCCGTAATCTGTGGATACGGCTTTGCCTGGGTCGGGCATTTCTTCTTCGAGAAGAACCGGCCGGCTACCTTCAGGCATCCGCTTTATAGCCTGATGGGCGATTGGGTGATGTTCAAGGACATCTGCGTCGGGAAAATTTCGCTTTAGGTTTGCCGCCGCTTTTGTGTCCAGCTTCGGTGTCCGGCTGTTGTGTCCCGCTGTTGCGTTTCTTTCCCGCTGCGATGACTTCACTGTAAATTCAACCTGCCTCATAAGGCATTCGAATTGCCACGTTTCGCGGTAAGCCTGGTCCGTGTGATGTGGATTCCCGCTACCACCGTTTCGCCACCGCTTCAGGCAGCCTGATGAGGCATTGAAGAAGCGCCCTGCTCGCTTTCCTGCGTGCGCGTCGCCCGCGCGGCGGCTCGCACCGCCAGCAGTGTGGCGAGCGTCACTTTCAGCTTGTCGTTTTCCAGCGCCGCCAGAAGCGTCTGACCATCCACGCGCGTAGAGTCCAATTCAAGCTGATATTCGAGCTCCGCGCGGTCGATCACGAACAGGTTGAACAGACGCTCGACCGTGATCTGCGCCGGATTCGCCAGCAGCAGGAAATGCGGACGCGTGCCGTCGTCCTCCAGGCGCGCAATCCACTCGATCTCCTCGAGCTTTTGCAGCAGGTGGAGGGTGGTATCCATCTCACGGCGCAGCATGCGCGAGAGTTCTTGCACCGTGTAACCGCGCTTGCCTGCATCGCGCGCTTCCGAGAGCCGCGCGAGGAGTTCAAGCGAGTCGAACAGATCGCTGCCCTCAAAAGTCGGCCGGTGAAACTGGCCGATGCGGATCGCCGGCAACGCTGAGGCGATCATCGCGCCGGCCAGCGCGATGAACCAGCAGAGGTACATCCACAGCAGGAATAGCGGCACAGCGGCAAAGGCGCCGTACACCGCGGTATAGGTAGGAATGCGGCGCACGTAATAACCAAAGCCGCGCTTGGCGAGTTCAAAAGCAATCGCGGCAGTAATTCCGCCGATCACCGCGTCGCGCCATTCCACCCGGCAGTTCGGCAGGAACACGTAGAGCATCGTAAAGGCGAGCGCTGTCAACGGCAGCGCGGCGCCGGTCAGCGCCCAGTCGATCACAGACGGAATATGCTGGGCGGCCGTCAACGCAATGGACCGCGTAAACAGATAGGAAGAAATCGACAGGCTCACGCCGATCAGAATCGGACCGAGCGTGATGATTGCCCAGTAGACCAGAATGCGCTGCGCGATCGGCCGCGCCTTGCGCACCCGCCAGATCACGTTGAAAGCGGATTCCACGGTCATCATCGTCATCACGGCGGTGACGAACAGAAAGATCATGCCGATGGTCGTGAGGCCCTTGGCCTTCGAAGCAAACTCGTTCAGATAGTTGAAAATCTGACTGTTGAGTTGCGCAGGCATCAGATGGTCGGCGAGAAAAATCTGCAGCGACATCTGAAACGAACTGAAAATCGGAAACGCGGTGAACAGCGCAAACGCGACCGTAGCAAGCGGCACGAGCGAAAGCATGGTGGTGAACGTGAGGCTGCCGGCCACCTGCGGAATGCGGTCTTCGCTACTGCGCTTCGCTGCAAACTGTGCGAGCCGTTTGAGCGTGTCGAGATCGAAACGCACCCTGGACAACAAACCTGCCTCCTTGCTTCATAAAACGGTGTTTCAGGACCCTGCGCGAGGCCTGGCCGAATGGCTATGGATGGCCTGTGCAGCGGACCCAGCCCCTATAATACCCGTTCACCGATGAGGCCTATGAAAGACATTCTCGTGCTCTATTACAGCCGTCACGGCGCCACGCGCGAGCTTGCGCTGGCGATCGCGCACGGCGTCGACAGCGTCCCCGGCATGCAGGCGCGCGTGCGCACCGTGCCGGCGGTTTCCACCGTTTGCGAAGCCACCCAGCCGGATATTCCCGCTGAAGGACCGCCCTACGTCGAACTGCGCGACCTCGAGGAATGCGCCGGTCTCGCGCTCGGTTCACCCACCCGCTTCGGCAACATGGCGGCTGCGCTGAAATATTTTCTCGACAGCACCACGCCGCAGTGGCTCTCCGGCGCGCTGTCAGGCAAACCGGCCTGTGTGTTCACGTCCACCGGCAGCTTGCACGGTGGCCAGGAGTCGACGCTGCTGTCGATGATGCTGCCGCTTCTGCATCACGGCATGCTGATCGTCGGCATTCCGTACACCGAGAGCGCGCTCTCCACCACGCAAACCGGCGGCACGCCTTACGGCGCGTCGCATTTCGCACGCGCAGGCACCGCCGAACAGGGCATCTCCGCCGACGAAAAAACGCTTGCGATTGCCCTCGGCGCACGCGTTGCCCGCACCGCGGCGTCCATGAGCGAACGGCCGTGAGTGAGCCGGACGAACATACACGCATGAGCGGTTCAGGGGCTCCAATGACAGCGAGCGAGCCGGACGTACCGCCGGCCACGAGCAGCAGTGAGCAGGATGCGGGCCCGCCCGAGACCGGCCACGATGCGCCACAAACCGGCACGTCAGCGGCAAACACCGCAACCAGCCCATCCCTGCCGGCAACCGGTATCCCCATGCAGCCCGTGCAGCAAAAACGCACTGCCGCATTCGGCGCCGTCGCCGCTTTGCTCGCGCTGATAGTGCTATCCGTCGCGTGGGAATGGTGGCTCGCGCCACTGCGTCCGGGCGGCTCGGCGCTGGTGCTCAAAGCCGTGCCGCTGCTGCTCGCCCTGCCCGGCGTGTGGCGGCACCGGCTTTACACGCTGCAATGGGCGTCGATGCTGATCCTCCTGTATTTTGCCGAGGGCATCGTGCGCGGCTGGAGCGACCGCGGCCTGAGCGCGCGCCTCGGCTGGCTCGAAGCCGCCCTCGCCGTGGTTTTTTTCGTCTGCACACTCGCCTATGTCGCGCCGTTCAAGCGCGCGGCAAAACGCGCAGCGAGGCAGGCAGCAGTAGAGAACACAAAGCAGAACACCGGGCGGATCGAGGGAAGCACACGCTGAGAACACCGCTTCCCGCATAACCTGACCGCCGAACAACCTGACCGACCAACATGACCCAAGCCGCTTTCCTCACCGCTTGCCGCGACGCCATCGGCGGCGCCCAGGTGCTGACCGACCCGCACGACACCGCCCCCTACCTCACCGATTGGCGCCGCCGCTACACCGGCGCGGCCTGCGCAGTGCTCTGCCCGGCCACGCCTGACGAAGTCGCGGCGCTCGTCAAACTCGCCGTCGAACATCGCATCGCACTGGTGCCGCAAGGCGGCAACACCGGTCTGGCCGGCGGCGCCACGCCGGATACGAGCGGCGCGCAAGCGGTCATCAGTTTGCGGCGCCTGAATCGCGTGCGCGACATCGATCCGCACAACAACACGATCACGGTCGAAGCCGGCGTCATCCTCGCTGAAGTGCAGAAGCATGCCGAGGAGGCCGGCCGCCTGTTCCCGCTGAGCCTCGCCGCGGAAGGCAGCTGCACGATCGGCGGCAATCTCGCCACCAACGCGGGCGGCACCGGCGTACTGCGCTACGGCAACACGCGCGAGCTGTGCCTCGGTCTGGAAGTGGTCACCGCGCAAGGCGAACTGTGGGACGGCCTGCGCGGGCTGCGCAAGGACAACACGGGTTACGACCTGCGCGATCTGTTCATCGGCGCGGAAGGCACGCTCGGCATCATCACCGCCGCCGTGCTCAAGCTGCATCCGCAGCCGGCCGCGCGCGTCACGGCGCTCGCCGCGCTCGCGTCGCCGCATGCGGCGCTCGATTTCCTGTCGCTCACGCAACGCGTCGCCGGGCCGCTGCTGACCGGCTTCGAGCTGATGTCGGATTTCTGTCTGCGGCTAGTGGGCAGGCATTTCGAACAGATGCGCTATCCGTTTGCCGAACCGCATGCGCAAGTCGTGCTGTTGGAGTTGTCGGACAGCGAAAGCGAGGAGCACGCGCGCGGACTGTTCGAGCGACTGATGGAAACCGCGCTCGAAGAAGGCCTGGTCGAAGACGCGGTGGTCGCGGAAAATCTCACGCAATCGCGGGCGTTCTGGAATCTGCGCGAGCACATTCCGCTCGCGCAGGCTGAGGAAGGCCTGAACATCAAGCACGATATCGCGGTGCCGATTTCGCGCATCGGCCGGTTCATCGAGGAAACCGACGCGGCGATCGCGCAGGCGGTGCCGGGCGCGCGCATGGTCACGTTCGGGCATCTCGGCGACGGCAACCTGCATTACAACGTGCAGGCGCCCGAGGGCGTCGACGCTAAAGCCTTCCTCAAGACCTGGCAGGGTCCGATCAACCAGCTCGTCTATGACGGCGTGCACCGGCATCGTGGCAGCATCAGCGCGGAACACGGCCTCGGCCAGTTGAAGATCGACGAGGCAATGCACTACAAGCAGGATGTCGAGGTGCAGTTGATGCGCGCCGTCAAACGCGCGCTCGACCCGCTGAACCTGATGAATCCGGGCAAGGTGCTACGCTAGGATGTGAAGCCTTCGCCGTCTGGTGCGAAGCCCATTGCAGGAGTTGTCGCCGTGAAGATTCGAGTGCTGTCCGATCTGCATCTGGAGAACGACGAGCCCGAGTTGATCCCGCATGCCCACGCGGATCTGATCGTGCTGGCCGGCGACATCCACAATCACGCCGCCGGCCCGCGCTGGGCCGCGCAAACCTTCGACGGCGCCGTGCCGGTTGTCTACGTGCCCGGCAATCACGAGTATTACGACGGTGAATTCGGCGCGCTCGAAACCGCACTCTATGACGCAGCCGCGCAAGTCGACAACGTGCATGTGCTGAATAATGCCGCGCTGGTCGACCCGCAAGGCCGCTGGCGCGTGCTCGGCACCACCTTGTGGACCGACTTCGCGTTATACGGCGCGGATGCTCGCACGCTCGCCGCGTCCATCGCCGCATCGCGCCGCGCGATGCTCGACTTCCGCGGCCTGATCCAGATGAACTGGCCGCACGACACGCAGGATTCACCACGCGATTTCACGCCTGACGACTCCGTCGCGCTGCACCGGCGGGCTCGCACCTGGCTCGAAAACGAGCTGGCCAGGCCGTTCGACGGCAAGACGATCGTCGTCACGCATCACGCGCCACATCGGCTGAGTCTGGCGGAGCGCTACGCGGAGGACCTCGTGTCGGCCGGTTTCGTCAATCATTTGCCGGAACTGGTGCGCTCGCCCGTGGCACTGTGGATTCATGGGCATACGCATACACCGTTCGATTACACCGTGAACGGCACGCGCGTGGTCTGCAATCCGCGCGGCTATCTCGACCGGCGCAGCGGTCAGCCGGAGAATCCGGAGTTCAGGTGGGATAAGGTCGTCGAGATATAGCGTCGTCGGCTTGGGGCCGATCTGGGTAGCGCGGGCAGGCGGCACGCACTACGCTGTTGGTGTCGCCGGATTCGGGTCTCGCCGGCGCATGATCGGCGTTTCGGGCGTTTCGGGCGTTTCGGGCGTTTCGGGCGTTTCGGGCGTTTCGGGCGTTTCGGGCGTTTCGGGCGTTTCGAACGCTTCGAACGTCTCAGCGCCAAGCCAAATCGCCCGCATAACCCAAGTGCGTCACCCGCCAGGCCGGTCATCTCCGGAGGTCGCTCATGTGTGGTCGAATCAGCCAGTACCGCGATCCGCATCTGTACGCACAGCAGCTCGGCCTCGCCGATCCGTTGATGCTGTTCGACGACGCCGACCGCCGCCCTGGCTACAACCTCGCGCCGGGCACCCATCCACTCGCGATTTACCCGGACCAAACATTGCACGCAATCCATTGGGGTTATTGCCCGGATTGGGCACGCGAGCAGCATCTGCCGCAGACGATCAACGCGCGCGCCGAAACCGCGCCGCATACGCGCTACTTCAAAGATCTGTGGAAAACCGGGCGGGTATTGGTGCCGGCGGACGGCTGGTTCGAATGGCGCATGGAAACAGCGCCCGGAACATCAATCGAAGATAAAGCAGGAGAAACCGAGGCAACAATCCGCCAGCCCTACTTCGTACATCTGAAAAGCGATGCGCCGATGTACCTCGCGGCCTTATCCAGCGTACGCGGCACGGAACCGCAAACAGAAGGCATGGGACTGGTGATCGTGACAGCCACCGCGGACGCCGGCCTGATCGACGTGCACGGACGCCGCCCGCTGGTGTTCGCGCCGGAAGCTGCGCGCCGCTGGCTGGACCCCGCCCTGCAATTCGATGAACTCGAGCAGCTCGCTCGCAGCGCCTGCCTACCTGCCGCGCGATTTCGCTGGCACCGGGTAAGCCCAGCGGTGGACCGTACGCTCAACGACGAGCCGGGTCTGATCGAAGCACTGCATTGATGACCGTGCGTGCAAACCTCAGTGATCGCGCCTTTGCCCCTGCAGATCGGGACGCTCGACCTTGATCGGCACCAGTTGCGGCTGCTGAACACGCAGACGGCGCAGCAAATCACGCGATGCGGCGATTCCAATCAATCCAAGCATGACGGCCACGCCGATCATCAGATGCGTATCCATGAATCCCTCTTCCTTCAATTGTTGCGGTTGTTGCGATTTGCCGACCGGCGGCTAATTGAACGCGTCCAGCTGAATGCGGCAGCGCATGAATCACACGTTAGCAAATCGACCGCAGCGCAGAAGTAAGGAAATGTTGCGACGCGGCAGTTATGTAACAGGCATTCACGCCGCAATGACCAGGCGCCCTCCGCCGCGCCGCTTCAGGTACGCGCGAACTGGCGCAACTCTTCCTGATCGACCGCCAGCGTGCCGGGCAGTTCGTCGCGCAGGAATTCGACCCAGGTGCGAATTTTCGCGTCCAGATACTGCCGGGACGGATAGAGCGCATACAGATTCATTTCCTGCGACGTGTATTCCGGCAACAACCACACGAGATCACCGCTACGCAAACCGCTGATCGCCGAGTAGATCGGAATCAGTCCGATCCCCATGCCGTTGCTCACCGCCACCGACATGGCTTCGGCAACGTTGACCTGGAAGGTGGCGGGTCCGAGGGAGACCGTCTCCTCGCCGTTCGGGCCGTCGAAGGTCCATTTGTCGGTCGGAAACACCGGCGTGACCATTTGCAGGCACGTATGGCGCACCAGGTCAGAGGGCGTTTGCGGCACGCCATGCCGCTCGAGATAAGCCGGCGACGCGCAGGTGATGCTGAACGCGCTACCCAGCCGCTGCGACACCAGCCCTGAATCCGGCAGACCGGTTGCCAGGGTCAGCGACACGTCAAAACCTTCGTCGAGCAGGTCGGGCATGCGCTGCGCGAGCGTCAGTTCGATATGCACGTCGGGATAGCGCTCCTGATAGCGGCCCACCGCCGGCACCACATAGTGCTGGCCGAAGCTCGTCATGGCGTGGACCTTGAGCTTGCCGGACGGGCGCGCGTGGGCGTCGCTGGCCTCCGCTTCGGCCTGATCCACGTAGGCGAGAATCTGTTCGCAGCGCTGCAGGTAGCGCTCGCCCGCCTCGGTCAGCGCGATACGGCGCGTAGTGCGGTTCAGAAGACGCGTGCGCAGATGGGCTTCCAGGTCGGAAACCGCGCGCGACGCGTACGCCGTGGTCGTGTTCAGGTGCTGCGCGGCACCCGTAAAGCTGCCCGCTTCGACGACGCGGACAAATACGCGCATGTTTTGAAGCGTATCCATACTTTTCCCTATCCATCCGGAGCTAGCGCTTTGGCGGTCGGCCCGCGTTCGCGCTGTAGCGCGTTACCCGGCCCATGCAAAGCATTACCCCGGTCCCATGCAACAAAATTGGGTGTGATCGGCAGCGATTGTTACATGATTCGCAAAGGCGATTGTCTCATATTACGTAAAAATGCCTTGCATCTTTACCGGTTATTCCCCAATCAATCAAAAAATATAATGACGCACATGCTTCTATAGCCAATTTTGGAGGAAATCGTGCAGTCTCCGGTACAGAAAGGGATCGCCGCAACCGCGGTTCTTACGATCCTACTAACAATCGCCGGCTGTGCCAGTACCGGAGGCATCGCACCGCAGGAGCGCGGAATCGAGCCCTCCTCGCTCGATGCAGGCAACGCTATCCGGGCCGCCAACGCGGACGCCCAATGGCCGGCCGCCGACTGGTGGCGCGCCTATAACGACCCGCAGCTCAACGAGTGGGTCGAAGCCGCCCAAGCCGGCAGTCCGAGTCTCTCAATTGCCCAGGCGCGCGTGCGCGAAGCCATGTCGATGGCGGGCGTCGCCCGTTCGGCGCTGTCGCCGCAAGTGAACGGCAGCCTGTCGATCCAGCGGCAGAAATGGGCCGACAACCTCTATTACGGCCCCGGCCCGCTCGCGGGCGAGCAATCGTGGAACAACACCGGCACGCTGGGTCTGTCGTACAACCTCGATCTTTGGGGCAAGGACAAGAACGCGGCCGAACGCGCGCTCGACGCCGCTCACGCGAGCGCGGCGGACTTCCGCGCCGCCCAGCTCGAACTGGAAGGCAACGTGGTGCGCACATACATCGAGATGTCGATGAACTACGCGCTGCTCGATATCGCCAGATCCACGCTGCAGCAACAGCAACAGATCGTCGATCTGGCGAACCGGCGTCTGAAGGGCGGCATCGGCACCCAGCTCGAAGTGAGCCAGGCCGAAACGCCGATGCCGGAATACGAACGCCAGATCGACGCGATCGAGGAAAAGATCGCCCTCGGCCGCAATCAGCTAGCCGCGCTGGCCGGCAAGGGTCCGGGCGCGGGTGACGCCATCCAGCGGCCGACGCTCTCGCTCGACACCGCGCCCGCCAGTCTGCCGAGCGCGCTGCCCGCGGATCTGATCGGCCATCGGCCGGACGTGGTCGCGGCGCGCTGGACGGTAGCCGCGCAAGCGCGTGGTATCGACGTCGCCAAGGCCAGCTTCTATCCGGACATCAACCTGCTGGCGTCGATCGGCGGCTATGCGGCAATGGGGCCGCTGTTCCAGTTCCTGAAGGACCCATCGCATAGCTGGAGCGCGGGTCCGGCGCTGTCGTTGCCGATCTTCGACGGTGGTCGCCTGCGTTCGCAGCTCGGCGCGGCGTCGGCGGGTTACGACGAGGCGGTCGATCGCTATAACCAGTCGATCGTCGGCGCGCTGAAGGACATCTCCGATCAGGTGATCCGCATCCGTTCGCTCGCGACCCAGGCGCAGGACGCAGACCGTTCGGTCGCTGCGGCTCGCAGGAACTACGAGCTGTCCCGCGAAGGGTATCGGCGCGGTTTGACCGACTATCTGAATGTCCTGATCGCGCAAAATCAGCTGCTGCGGGCACAGGAAGGCGTCGCGAAGATTCAGGCCGAGCGGCTGGGCGCGCATGCGTCGCTGGTCACGGCTTTGGGTGGAGGACTCGACGAACCGGCCAACGGTCCGCAGGCCAACGAAACGTTGCCGGCGCATGGCAAGGGCAAAAACGCGACAGCAAGTTCGACTTCCGCGGCGCAGCCCTCGGACGCGCCGACGCAGACCGGCTCGGCGAGTCACGTGGATAACACCGCGCCCGCTGCCGCCACGCCACCAGCGCACAACCCTGCCGCCTCCGCGACAGGGCCGTCGGGCGCTGCTGTCAAACGGGCGCGCGACACCGGTATGAGCGCAGCGCTTAGCGCCTCTCACCCGTCCGCCACCGCGGCAACGGCTGAGTAAGGAAAGCCGACCATGTCAGCTTCCCCCTCCCCCGCCTCGCGCCCGGCCTCATTTGCCGCGCTCTACTCGGCCGCAGCCGACTGGGCGCGCACCGACGGCCTCACGTGGGTCTATCTGTTCAAAGCGCTGGCCGCCTGCTTTCTGGCGCTCGGTATCGCGATGAAACTCGACCTGCCGCAACCGCGCACCGCCATGACCACCGTGTTCATCGTGATGCAGCCGCAAAGCGGGATGGTGTTCGCCAAGAGCTTCTACCGGATCTGCGGCACGCTGGTCGGCCTCGTCGTGATGCTCGCGTTAATCGGCTTGTTCGCGCAGCAGCCGGAACTGTTCATCGTCGCGACCGCGATCTGGGTCGGCATCTGCACCGCGGGCGCCGCGCGCAATCGCAACTTCAAGTCCTACGGTTTCGTGCTGGCCGGCTATACCGCCGCGCTGATCGGTATTCCGGCCTCGCAGCATCCGGACGGCGCGTTTCTGAGCGCGCTCACGCGGGTAGCCGAAGTGGTGGTCGGCATCGTCTGCGCGGGCGCCGTCAGCGGCCTGGTGTTTCCGCAGTTCGCCGGCTTGCAGATGCGCGGCACCGTGCGCGCGCGTTTCTCGGCGTTCGTCGAGTATGTGTCGGCCTCGCTGGCAGGCCGCAACGACCGCGCGCAGATCGAAGCGACCAATGCGGGCTTTGTCGCCGACATCGTCGGTTTCGAAGCGGCGCGCAGTGTCGCCGTGTTCGAAGGCCCTGATTCACGGATGCGCGGCGGCCGTCTCGCACGTCTGAACAGCGAGTTCATGACCGCCTCGACACGCTTTCACGCGCTGCATCAATTGATGAACCGGCTGCGCGATACGCACACGAATGGCGCAAACGTCGCGGTCGGCGCGCTCGAACCGTACTTCAAGGAAATCGCCCCGCTGCTCGCGAAATCCGGCGAACCGGTGTTGAGCGCCGCGGATGCCGCGCACGCCGCCGCGCAACTCGACGCGTACAAAGGGGAGTTGCCCAAGCGGGTGCGCGCGACACGCGCCGCGCTGGAAACGCAGCCGGACGCCCCGCTGCTCGACTTCGACACCGGCGCCGAACTGCTATACCGCTTCATCGACGATCTGCACGCGTACGCGGCCACCTATGCATCGCTTGCCGTCGACTCGCACGAACGCGAGCGCTGGATCGAGCGTTACGAACCGAAGACGAACGGAATTGCCGCGGGTGTCGCCGGTTTGCGGGCGGCCATTGTGATGATGGTGCTCGGCGCGTTCTGGATTGCGACCGCATGGCCGAGCGGCTCGACCTTGACGCTGGACGCGGCGGCTGTGTGCGCGCTGGCGTCGTCGTCGCCGAATCCGAAGCGCACGGCGTTCCAGATGGCCGGCGGCACGCTGGTCGCCTCGGTGATGGGAATGATCGCGGTGTACGGCGTGTATCCGCACATCGACGGCTTTCCGCTGCTGTGCGCCGCGCTCACGCCGTTCCTGCTGCTCGGCGTATTCATGACGACGCGGCCCAAGCTGGCCGGCTACGGTGTCGGCTACTGCATTTTCTTCTGTTTCCTGGCCGGCCCGGACAACCTGATTCATTACGACCCGAGCGGCACCATTAACGACGCCATCGCGCTAGTCCTGTCGATGCTGGTCTGCGCGGTCGCCTTTGCCGTGCTGCTGCCGCCTTCGACACCGTGGCTGCGCAACCGCCTGCTGGTGGACCTGCGCCGCCAGGTGGCGCTGGCAAGCCGCGCGAGCATGCGCCGGGTGCGTTCGCGCTTCGAGAGCGGCGCACGTGATCTGATGTTCCAGATCAATGCGCTGGCACAGAACGAACCCGAGCTCAAGCGCGACACCTTGCGCTGGCTCTTCTCGGTGCTCGAAGTGGGCAACGCGATGATCGACTTGCGCCGCGAAATAGCGGCACTCCCCCGCGACGCGCGCTATGCGCAGACGATGCCGTGGCGCGTCACATTGCGGGCGATGCGCGACGCGGTGACCGCGCTGTTCGAACGGCCGCGCGCGGACCGCTTCGACCGCGCGCTGGCGGCGACCACCGACGCCATCGCCGCGGTTCAGCAGATGCTGGCCACTTTCACGCCGCCGCGTGAGGAGCGGCATCAGTTGCAACGCATTCTGAGTCAACTGCATTTCATTCGTACCGCGCTGCTCGATCCGCAATCGCCGCTTGAACCGCTGCTGAGCGGACGGGCCGACGCGTCAGAAGGAGTTCGTCATGCCACGTGATATCGCCGTTTTCGACGCCTACGTGCCGGCCATTGTGCTGCTGTTTATCGCGGGCGCCGCGCTTACCTGGATGTTGGACCGCGTGATTGCCTATACGGGCCTCTATCGCGTGGTGTGGCATCCGTCCTTGTTCCGGGCCAGTTTGCTCGTGTGTGTGTGCGGCGTGCTGGGTCTCGTCGTTTATCGTTGATCAGAGTCGAAACATGACCATCCGAAATATTGTTGGCTTCGTCGCGACAGCCATTATTTTTATCGTCGCCATTTTGATTGGGCGTGTGTTGTGGGTTCATTACATGGATGAACCGTGGACACGCGATGGGCGCGTGCGCGCTGAGATTGTGAATGTGGCGCCGGATGTTTCCGGCGCGGTTGTCGATTTGCCTGTTAAGGACAATCAGCTGGTGAAGAAAGGGGATCTGTTGATGCAGATCGATCCTTCGCATTATCAGATTGCGGTTGAGCAGGCGGAAGCGGCGGTTGCCGCGCGCAAGGCCGAGTTGCAGATGAAGCGCGATGATGCGCAGCGGCGGGCGGATATGGATGCTTTGGTCGTGTCCAAGGAGAGTCGTGAGAATGCGACTCACACTGCTTCTGCTGCTGAGGCTTCTTATCAGCAGGCGGTGGCTGCGCTTGATGCTGCGAAGTTGAATCTCGAGCGGACTCGCGTGGTGTCGCCGGTTGATGGGTATGTCACTAACCTGAATGTGTTTCGTGGCGATTATGCGACTGCGGGTTCCGCCAAGCTGGCGATTGTCGATAGTCATTCATTCTGGGTTTATGGCTATTTTGAAGAGACCAAGTTGCCTCGTGTTCGGATCGGCGATAAGGCTGAGGTGCGGCTCATGAGCGGTGGGACGCTGCAAGGGCATGTCGAGAGTATTTCTCGTGGGATTTATGATCGGGATAATCCTGAAAGCCGGGAGCTGCTGGCTGATGTGAATCCGACTTTTAATTGGGTTCGGCTTGCGCAGCGGGTACCCGTTCGGGTGAAGATTGATTTTGTGCCTGAGGGGGTTGTGTTGGCTGCTGGGATTACTTGTACTGTTGTTGTTAAGGCAAGTTGAATTTTTTTTGGCTTTGCGGTGGTTGGGGTTTGGTTGCTTGGTGCTTTGGTTTTTTATTCGATTGCTAATGGTTTATTAGCGTT
>NZ_JAQQCQ010000044.1:0-33160 GCF_046030355.1 Paraburkholderia caffeinilytica | reverse complement strand
CACATTCGCATCCACGACACGCTTGACCGCCACCAATACCTTCATATCGCTCTCCTCTCGCAATCATTCCGTCGATCAGGCCAGTACCATCCGCGCAATCACGGTGCGCTGGATCTCCGACGATCCCTCATAGATGCGCAAAATTCTCGCGTCGCGCACCAGCCGCTCGAGTGGCATCTCGCGTGTGAAGCCATAGCCGCCATGAATCTGCAACGCGGTGTCGGTGATAAAGCCGACCGTTTCAGATGCGTACAGCTTCGCCATTGACGCGTAATCGGTAAACGGTTCGCCTGCCGCCCGCCGCACGGCCGCCTGCAAAGTCAGAAGCCACGACGCTTCGAGCCGGGTTTTCATATCAGCGAACATCCATTGCAGACCTTGCTTGCGTGAAAGCGGCTCGCCCCCTACCTGACGCTGTTTGGCCCACTCCACCGCGCTCGCGAGCGCCGCCTCGGCAATCCCGAGACTAGTCGCGGCAACATCGAGACGGCTGTTGTCGAGCACCTTCATCGCAGTACGAAAACCGGTGCCTTCCGGCCCGACGCAATTCGCGGCCGGCACGAAACAGTCGAAGGCAATCTCGTGCGCCGGCGCGCCGCGAATTCCCATCAGCTTTTCGGCGGGCGCGACATCCACACCCGGGCTGTGCCGGTCGACCACGAACGCGCTGATGCCCCTTGCGCCCGCATCCGGATCGGTCTTCGCGTAGACGACGATGAAGTCAGCCGCATCCGCGTTCGAAATGAAGTGCTTGACGCCACGAATCCGGTAGCCGTCGCCTTCGGGCGTCGCGCGGGTCGCCATATCGGCCGGATTCGACCCGGCGCGCGGTTCGGTCAGCGCGAACGCGCCGAGCTTTTTACCCGCGGCGGCTTCCGGCAAATAGCGGTCGCGCAAACTGTCGTTGCCGCCGATCAGAATCGAATCGGTCGCGAGATAGTGCGCGCCGATCATCGACGAGGTCGACGCGCAGGCTTTCGCGATCTCGACCAATGAGAGGATGATCGCCACCGGCGATGCACCGATGCCACCCCATCGCTCGGGCAGGTTCATGCCCATCACGCCGAGCTCAGCGAGCTGTGCGACGTAACGCGTCGTGGGAATTTCGTCGCGGTCCACGTCGGCTGCACGCGGCGCCAACTCGCTTTGCGCGAAGCGTTCAATCGCGTCGGCGATTTCAAGGTCGTTCTGTTCGACGCCGAGTCGTTTAAGCATGGTCGGTCTCCGTGTTCGATACATTGGGAAGTGGGGATTGCGCGCGGTCGGCCGGTGCACGGCCGAGCGCGCCTTGCATGCGCAGTTCGGCGATGCGCGCGGCGTCGAGGCCGAGCGCGTGCAATATCTCGGTGGTGTGCTCGCCCAGTTGCGGTGCGACGCTGACGCGGTTCGCGCCATACGCGGAAAACTTGACGGGTTGCGACGGCAGACGTTGCGCACGGCCTTCGCGGCTTGCGCTGCCTGGCACCTCTGTGAGCAAGCTGCGAACCGCCGCCTGCTCGCTCTCGAGCGCTTGCTGCACGTTACGAATGGGGGCGACCGGAACGCCGGCGGCGCCGAGAATGCGATTTACCTCCGCCACCGAACGTTGCGACGACCACGCCTCGATACACGCGCGCAATTCCGCTTCATGCAGGCAGCGCGACGCATCGCTCGCATAGCGCGGATCGCTGGCAAGCTGCGGCTCGCCGATCGCATTCGAAAAGGTGTCGAACAGCTTGTTGTTCAACACGGCGACTACGTAGCAACCATCCTCCGCGCGATAAGCGCCGAACGGCGCCGAAGAAGGATGGCGATTGCCCACGCGCTGCGGCGCAACACCAGTCGCGGCAAAGCGTGCCACCAGCGTGGCCGAAAGGCTCAAGGTCGCGTCGAACATCGAGACGTCGACATGCGTGCCCTTGCCCGTCTTCTCGCGCGACAACAGCGCGGCGAGCACGCCCCAGGACGCGAACAGACCGCTCACCACATCCGAAACCGATTCGCCGATCAGTGTCGGCGAGCCGTCTGGCGAACCCGTTGCGTCCATCAGCCCGCACATCGCCTGCAAAATGATGTCGTACGCCGGACGGTGTGATTCGGGACCGGTTTGCCCGAACCCCGATACGCTCGCATAGACGAGCGCCGGATTGCGCTCGCTGAGTTGCGCGTACCCGATTCCCAGCTTATCGGCCACGCCCGGCCGGAAATTCTCGATCACCGCGTCGGCGCTAGCACATAGCGTCTGCGCCAGTTCACGGCCCGCAGCGCTTTTCAGGTCGATCACCATGCTGCGCTTGTTGCGGTTCATCGCTGCGAACAGCCCGCTCTCGCCGTCGGCGAACGGACCCACCGCGCGGTAGTCGTCGCCGCCCGGCGGCTCGATCTTGATGATGTCGGCGCCCAGATCGCCTAGCAGCGCGGTGCAGAACGGCCCGGCCAGCACACGCGAGAAATCGACGATACGCAAGCCGGCAAGCGGCAAGTCGGGAAAGGTCACGGCGAACTCCAGTGAGAAACGATGCCCCGATTCTCGACACCCTGACCTATCAAGTAAAATATCGGAATAAATTAGCAGCTATAGGATTTCCTAATGCGTATCTCACTGCGGCTGTTGCGCTATTTCTCGGCTGCGGCGGAAACCGGCAGCACAACGGCCGCGGCCCGGCAGTTGAATGTCTCGCAGCCATCCATCTCCGTCGCCATCCGCGAACTCGAAGCGCTGTTCGAAGAAACGCTGTTCGCACGCGATGCCGGCTCGAAAATGACGTTGACACGGTTCGGCGTGCGCAAGCTCGCGGAGGCGCGTCAACTGCTGACCGCAGCCAACGCGTTCGAGGCGGACGACAGTGGCGACGCCGCATCGGGTGAAGTGCATATCGGCGTATTCAGTACGCTGGCGCCGGTCTATTTGCCCGTTCTGCTGCGCATTGCGCGCACCCGCTTTCCCAACCTGTCGGTGCGGTTTGTCGAAGGGAACCTGGTTGAGCTCGAAGAATGGCTGCACAGCAGCCGCATCGAACTGGCGCTGACTTACGACGTAGGCTTGCCCGCCGAGCTCGAACTCGAACATCTGGCTTCGTTGCGCCCGTACGGCCTCGTGCCGGCCGATTCGAAACTCGCCAAAGGGCGCGGCAGCATTTCGCTTTACGAACTGGCCAAAGAACCCCTGATCCTGATCGACCTTCCGCATAGCCGCGAATTTCTGATGGCGCCGTTCTGGCAATGTGGACTTACGCCGGAAGTCCGTTATCGGGCGACCTCGATCGAACTGGTGCGAAGCATGGTTGCCAACGGTCTGGGCGTCGCGCTGCTGATTACGCAAAGCCCGGCGGCCGCAGCGATCGCCGCAGTCGCCGAACGGCCGATCCGCGAAGAGACCATCCGGCAGCCGCTCGTCATCGCGCGTTCCACGCGCGCGTCGCGCACGCGCGCCTCTGAACTGGTCGCCGAATGCATCCGCGATGCGGTACGCGAAGCGACGGCCGGGCGCGGCCGGAAGCGGAAAACGGATTAATGGGTGATCTCACACTGCCGCTGCCAGCTACAAGAACACTGACCGTTGGCGGACGAGATCCGGACAACGCACCGACCACGCATGCACACCAATCGAAACCGCATTGCAAGGTATCCTTTCCCGAAACAGCAGGCGCGCGCCGGCGCGCCACTGCACCGTCATGGCGCCCGCCGCGCCGCCCTTGAGGATGCACCATGCCGCTTCGTCTGCCACCGCTGCCCGCGCTTCGTTTTTTCGAAGCCGCCGGCAGGCATCAGAGTTTCAAGCTTGCCGCCGCGGAACTCAACGTCACGCCGAGCGCGATTAGCCACGGTATCGTCGGTCTCGAGCAATCGCTCGGCGTCGAACTGTTCGTACGCGAGCCGCGTGGAATTTCGCTTACGGCAGCGGGCGCCGATTATCTGTCGTACGTATCCGAAGCGTTTTCGCTGATCGCGATCGGCACACAGCGCCTGCCGAACCACCGCGCAAATCGTCCGATTGCGCTGAGTTGCGCCCCCACGCTCGCCTCGCGCTGGCTGCTGCCGCGCCTCGCCGCCTTTCGCGCGCGCTGGCCGAATGCGAACGTCACCGTCGATACGTCACACCGCCAGGTTGGCTTTCCCGTCGATGGTTTCGATTTCGCCATTCGGCTGAGCCGCGCCCCGGTTGCGGGGACCGCGTGGACGCGTTTGTTCGGCGAACGGCTGGTGCCGGTGTGCAGCCCTGCCTACCTGGTCGACCTGCGCGACGCGCACGGTAACATCGATCTGCGCCACGCGACGCTCATTCACGTGAACTCGGCAAGCGAGGACTGGCAGGCGTGGTTCGACGGGGCCGCCTTAGACGGGGTGGTGCTGGACGGTACTGACTTGAACGATGGATTGCGCGTCGACACGATCCAGCTTGCTTTCGAAGCCGCGAGCATGGGCCTCGGCGTCGCGCTCGGCAGACGGCCACTGGTGGACCGTGATCTCGCGAGCGGCGCGCTCGTAGAAGCGTGTCCCCAAACGATCATCTCTTCCACCGCGTATTGGCTGGTGAGCGCACATAACACCGATAGCGTGGAAAATCGCCCGGAACTGCTCGATTTCAAGCAGTGGCTGCTCAGCGAGGCTGAGCCGTTCGTCAATCCATCCGATACCGCCGACGCAGAATCGCGCCGCGCGAGCCACTGAATCCCGCATTCCCTCTCGACAGGTGAATCCCGCTCACCTGTCGTCAAAATCTTTTCCTTTGCCGCTTCTGACGCTCGCTGCGACCATCGTGTCCAAGGAGATCAGAACCATGTCCACCACCCATAGCAAACGCCTCGCCTTGCCGTTCAGCCGGACGACGCTCGTGATCATCGCCGGCGCGCTGATTCTGAGCGCCGCCATGGGCATCCGGCAGACCTTCGGCCTCTTCATCGGTCCGTTCTCGTTCGACCGCGGGCTGCCCGTCACGCTGATCGCTTTCGCCATCGCGTTGCACAACCTGGTGTGGGGATTCGCTCAACCGTTCGCGGGCGCGGCCGCGGACCGCTATGGCTCGGCGCCGGTGGTCGCGTTCGGCGCGACGATCTTCGCCGCGGGCCTGGGCGTCGCGGCGGTCGCGCCCTCGGGCCCGATGCTGATTGTCGGGATGGGTCTGCTGGTCGGCATCGGCGTGAGCTGCACGACGTTCGGCGTGGTGTTGCCGGCGATCGGCCGCGTCGCATCGCCGGAAAAACGCAGTATGGCGATGGGTCTCGTCAGCGCAGGCGGCTCGGCAGGACAGGTGCTGATGATCCCGCTCGTGCAGAGCATTCGACTCAGCTCGGGCATCGCCACATCCCTCTTCGTGCTGGCCTTCGTCATGCTGCTGATCGCGCCGCTCGGCATCGTGCTCGACCGCCGCGCGAGTGTCGGCATGCAGGTCCAGGAGCCGCCTGCCGCGCCGCTTCGCAAGGTCGTCGGCCAGGCGGTCAGGCATCGCGGCTACCGGCTCCTGACGCTCGGCTTCTTCACCTGCGGATTTCAACTTGCGTTCATCGCGACTCATCTGCCCGAGTATCTGACGCTCTGTCATATGCCTGTCGGACTGGGCGCAACGGCCCTCGCACTGATCGGCCTGTTCAACATGGCGGGCAGTTGGGGATGTGGCTGGCTGGGCGGCCGGTTCCGGCAGCACCACGTGCTCGGCTGGCTTTACCTCATTCGAAGCGTGACGATCGGCGCCTTCTTTCTGCTGCCGAAAACCTCCGCGTCGGTCATTGTCTTCGCGGCCGTGATGGGGCTGACCTGGCTCGGGACCGTGCCGCTGACGAGCGGACTCGTGGCAAAAGTGTTCGGCACGCGGCACCTCGGCAGCCTCTTTGGCGTGTGCTTTCTGAGCCATCAGATCGGCTCGTTTCTTGGCGCATGGCTAGGCGGCCTGGTATTCGATCTGACCGGGTCATATTCGTTGCTGTGGGAGACCACGGTCGCCGCCGGACTCATCGCCGCGATGCTGCACTTCCCGATCGACGACAAGGCCGTCAGCACGCCCGCCATTCGATCCGGGCTGGCGGATGCGTGAGGGTTCGGGTGCCAAGCGGACCTGCGTGAGCAGGTCTCCGCGCGCATTGCGTGCAGCGAGTCCGCAGGCGGCTGCTTCGATGCCTCGATGCTCCGATGCTATTTTTTCGGCGTGTCCGCCGCCGCTTTCGGCACGCGCCCCATCAGATAAAACTCCTCGTTCGGGCGCATTGAAATAACGTTGGCCATCCGGTTCGATAAACCGAAAAATGCGGTGATGGCAGCAATATCCCACACGTCTTCAACCGAAAAGCCGTGCTCACGCAGCGTCTGAAAATCGGCATCGTCGACGCTGCCGGATTCGCGGCAAACCTTCAGCGCGAAGTCGAGCATCGCCTTCTGGCGCGCCGTGATATCCGCCTTGCGATGGTTGACGGCCACCTGATCCGCAAGCAACGGCGCCTTTTCGTAGATGCGCAGAATCGCTCCGTGCGCGACCACGCAATACAGGCACTGATTCGCCGCGCTCGTCGCGACGACGATCATCTCGCGCTCGCCCTTGGTGAGACCGCCTTCTTTCAGCATCAATGCGTCGTGGTACGCAAAAAACGCGCGGAATTCATCGGGCCGGTGCGCCAGCGTCAGGAATACGTTCGGGACAAAGCCGGCTTTCTCCTGCACTTCGAGGATGCGGGCGCGGATGTCATCCGGCCACTCGCTGGGCTCAGGCACGGGGTAGCGGCTGATCGGCTGAAGGTTGGCCATGCTGTGTCTCCGTCGTATCTGTATGTACACGACGATTGTAGCCAATTTCGACTCGCGGCCGTCCGGCCGATCTAGCGCTTTGCTCCGCGCCAGCCCGCGACAGGGGCAGGCCAGACAGAGGCGCCATCGCCCAGTCAATCGCCCCTTCCCCTTGAATTTTTGCGGGTATTCAGCCCGCCCTGCAGCGCTCTTACGCCAACCTGTGCTTAAATCGGCAGTTCGCGCTGCTGCGCTCGTGCCGGCGGCAGAGCGCGCCGCGTAGTCGCCTATCCGGCAGGAATCGGCCATCCATAGCGTGCTCGCAACGCGCGCCGACTGAGTGCGGACCCGGCGCCGACTGTTTCAGATCCCTTCATCGCATCAAGAGGAGCGTGGTTGTGTGGCATTTTCCGGTTGCTATTCCCCCCTCGCTAGGTGTGTGGGCCGTGTTCATGAGCGTGCTCGTCACGCAACTCGGCCTGCCGGTTCCAGCGGCGCCGATGCTGATTCTCGGCGGAACCATGGCCGCCATGGGACAAACCTCTTACGCCAGCGTCATTGGGGCCGCCGTCTGCGCAACGCTGCTGGCGGATTCGCTCTGGTTCTTCACCGGACGGGCATACGGCCGGCGACTGTTGAATCAGCTGGTGACCTTCTCACTCTCGCTCGACACCACCGTGCGTGTCACACGCAATACCTATGAACGGTACGGCGCGCCGATTCTCACCGTCGCCAAGTTCCTGCCGGGCCTCGGTCTGATCTCGGCGCCGCTGCTCGGCACCACGCCGATCAACGTCGGCGTGTTTCTGCTGTGGGATCTGGTCGGCGCGGTGCTGTGGGCCAGCGTGTGGGTGATCGGCGGCGCGGCGCTTCACGATCAGATCGTGCAACTCGTTCTACTCGTGCGCCATTACGGCGGCACGATTTTCGACGCATTCGCGGCGATCTTCGTTGCCGTGCTCCTCTATCGCTGCGTGCGCCGCTGGCAATTTCGCCGCTGGCTCGCGCATATACGCATTTCGCCGGAACAACTCGACGAACTGATGAAGTCCAATGAGCCACCGCTGATTCTCGACGCCCGGCCGCACAGCATACGTGCGAAAGAATCGCACCGGATCGCGGGCGCGCAGTTGCTCGATCTCGACTCGCCCGAGCCCCTGCATCCCGAGTTGCTGAAGCGGCCTATCGTCGTCTACTGCGTGTGTCCTAACGAAGCGACGGCCAAGCGGATCGTCAATCAGCTGCATCGGAAGAATATCCATCACGTCCGTGCGCTCAAGGGCGGCCTCGACGCCTGGGAAAAACGCGGCTATCCCGTGGAGCCGCTGCCACCCGACTTCGAGACGGCGATGGCTCATATGGCGGAAGACGAGGGCAACGAGGGCGAATACACCGTGCGGGCGCGCCTGGCGAAATGACGATGAGCGCCCTCTCCTGACGAGAATAACGAAGCGTGCCGCCGCGGGTTCGCCCGGGCTGCACGCCACATTCATGCCCGATCAGATCTTCGCAGTAAACGTCAATCCAAAGACTCGCGGGTCGCCATACAGGACCGGATACGCGCCATAAGACGGCAACAGCTCCAGCTTTTTATAGACCTTGTTGGTCAGGTTCGTCACGTAGCCGGTCAGAATGTATTTCTGATTCGACGATACGTACGATACGTGCGCGTTCATCACCGTATAGCCCGCCTGCCACAACTGCGGCATCTTTTGACGCGTCGCGCTGAAATACTCGGTGCTGCGATAGTTGATATCGCCGCCCACGGCAATCGAGCCCACCGGCAGCGGCACGCGGTATTCGCCACCCACATCGATCGTGGTGTGCGGCGAGCGTGCGAACGAATTGCCCACTGCGGTCGGCACATTGGCAAACTCGGTAAAACGCGTGTTCAGCAATCCGAGGTTGGCGAACAGATAGAGGCTGTTGAGCGGTTGTGCCTTCAATTCAAGCTCGAAACCGTCGGCGCGTCCCTGCCCCGCATTCGACAGTGTCGACACCGGTGCGCCGCCTAACGGATTGGGCGCGAGAGCGAATACCTGAATGTCCCGATAGTCGTAGTGGAAAACGCTCGCATTGGCAGTCAGGCGCTTGTCGAACCATTCGCTCTTAATGCCGGCCTCGTAGTCGGTCAGATACTCGGGCATCACTGTCGACACGGTGCTCTGCGTGTACGCGCTGCCGTTGTAGCCACCCGAACGGAAGCCGCGCGCATAACGGATATAAGCCCGCACGTTGCTGCTGATCGCGTATTCGGGCGTCAGATCCCACGTCGGCGCGCGCCACGTGTTGGTCTGGTTCTGCCGCGCGCTTACCGCGAGCGGCGACGTGATCGATGACGGGTCCCACCAGTTGCTCACATCGCTAAACGAAACGGGACCGCTATTCTGCAGGCCGGTCAGATTGATCGTCTTGCGTTCGATCGTATAGCGCAGGCCGCCGGTCAGGTTGAAGCGATCGGTAAAGCGATACTTGACGCTGCCGAACACCGCGGCGCTCTGCGTGTGCTGAGTCAGTTCGGTCAGGTTGTAGTAGGTGGACGACGGGGCGCCCGGCGCATCCGGCAAACCACCGCCGGCCCCCTCTTCGCTCAGTTCCTCAGTGAAGAAGTGCGCCCCCGCAATCCAGCTCAACCGGTCGCTCTGCGGCGACTCGAGACGAAACTCCTGCGAAAACTGGTGCGATGCAAGCGTATCGTGCGTACGCGCCGCATCGTAAGGCGAGTAGTCTTCATCGTCCTGATACCAGCGGTTCAGACCTTCCAGCGCGGTAATCGAGGTCAGCGTCAAGGCGCTGTTGATATGCCAATGCGCCGTCAGCGAGCCGCCATAAGACGCAATATGATCGCTCGACGGTGCATTCAACGAAACCGTTTGCGGATCGCTCGACCCGACGAAGCCAAACTGGTTCGAACCATCCGCACCCGCCCCTTGTGCGTGCCATGGGTCGCCGCCGCCCGTGTAATTGCGGCCGTGGATGTTCAGCAGGAAGTCTGAATTCGAGGTCGGCACCGCGAGTACCTGGAAGCGCACCGCGTTATCGTGGAAGCCGCCGAAGCGGCCATCCGCGACGGTATTGGTGTAAAAACTGTCGCCGTTCTCGTGATACACGGAAATGCGCGCCGCCAGCACGTCGTTGCTGCCGATCGGACCGCCAATCGCGGCTTCGGCAAGCCGGCTGTTGTACTGGCCGAAGCCGACCTTGCCGTAACCGTCCACGTCGAAGGTCGGCTTCTTCGAGTTCAGGCTGACCGCGCCGCCGATCGTATTCTTGCCCCACAGCGTGCCCTGCGGACCGCGCAGCACCTGGATATTGTCGAGGTCGAAGAGCGGGAAGCCCTGGCCGAACACACTGTTGATATACACGTCGTCGAAGTAGACGCCGATCGGACTCAGCGACAGATCCGACGGATCGTTGCTGCCGACGCCGCGCAGAAACCAGCGGGGCCGTTCGCGTCCTTCGGTGGACTGCGCCGTGAAGTTCGGCACGTATTTCGTGATGTCGTTGACGACGCGCAGTTCGTTGTTCTTGATGCTGTCGCCGCTCAATGCAGTGACGGCAACCGGTACTTCCTGAATGCTTTCCTTGCGTCGGCGCGCGGTGACAGTGACCGTTCCCAGATTCGTGACGGTGGTGGCATTGCCGGCGCCCTTCGCTTTCGGCTTCGCCTGCACTGCCGTACCGGCCGCTTCGGCCGCAGCATCGGACGCCGCGCTATCCGCAGCCCATGCCGGCGCCATCAGCACGCCACCAGCGAGCACTCCCCCGAGCGCAACGACGAGTGTTTTTCTCTTGAACATTGACTTCGCTATCCTTATTCAATTGTTGTTTGATTGCGCCCGCAACTGGGTTTTCACCTTCACGCGCGAGCGATGCGGCACGCATGGTGTTCTCTAATGCAAGTCGGATGCCAGGCGAAGAAGCCCTTTGCACAAGGGTTCGAAGAAAGGAGAGAGGCCGGGTTGCTGCTAGCGCACCGGCCGGATGGTGTTGAGGTGTTGCCTGTGCAACACCTCAACACATCGGCTGCTTCTATCCGGCTGCGGCGTGAAAAACGTCAGACAGGTTCGCCGGACCTAGGCGCGGCATGTCGTGCCGCGTGTCCGGCGTGAGCCAACCGCAGTCGCCACAGCGCGAATGAAGCCATGCCGACCAGTGGCAACCACCAGAGAAACGTCGCCTGCAGCCCGACATAGCGGCTCAACGCACCCCCGCCCATCGCGCCGCAAAACGAGCCGCCCATTGAAGCGAGGTTATAGAGGCCTGAGATGGTGTTTTTGTCGGCGGAGTGGGTGCCGAGTTGCGTCATATTGATCAGATGCAACAGCGACGAGCCAATGCCCAGCATGACGACGCCGGCCATCAGGATAGCGAAGCTATGCCCAAGACCGAATGCCGTGAGGCCACCAACCGCGCAGGCGAGACTGATCGCATAGCAACTCGCATGCGAAAGCCGCCGCACCAGATGACCGAAGGCGAACAACGCAATGACAGCCACCACGCCCTGCATCATCAGCAGTTGCACCGCCTGCGTCTGCGGCAGTCCGAGTGTCTTGATCGCGAGTACGACGATAAACGTGCTGGCCAACGATTTGGTCGCGCTGCTGAACACTTCGACGACGAGGCTCTCGCGAATATCGGCAAAGCCGATCAACGTACGTAAGTGCAGCAGGCCGGCGCGCCAGTCAGTAGCCTGACTCGCGGCAGCGGGCGAAGCATCGTCGAGCACCGTTCGGCTGAACAGGGCCATGGCGGCGAAGCACAAACCAGCGGCCGCGAATGTCGCCGCATAACCCTGCGCGCCGATCAGCCACGTCGCGAGCCAGGGTCCCAGCATGCCCATGCCGACCGACATCGCCGCGCGATACCAGCCGGCGCGCGCGAAGCCGATACGCTTGAGTTGCGCGAGAAACGCGCCGTTCATCGACACAATGCGAAACGGAATGCACAAACCGATCAGCCATTGCGTCAATGCGATCGCATACCAGACGCCGGTCCACGGCAGCACGAAATTGAGCAGCATCGGCCCGGCACTGGCAATGAAATACACCCGGCGCGCGCCGTAACGCGCGACCAGAAAACCGGCCGGCAACGTCATGAACACCATGCCGAGCGATTCCATCGACGAAATCACGCCGATCTGCGCCGTGCTCGCGCCGAGTTTCAATGCGTAGAACGTGGTGGCGAGTTGCGCCATGCTGATGGTCGTGCCGCTCGCCAGCGCCAGCAGCATGAAATGGCTGACGAAGCGCTCGCGCGCCCACACGCGCGCGAGCGGCGCTAACGCGCTCACCGGTTGACGCGCGAAGGCGCAGCCGGATGACGATGCGATTGCGCGAGCGCGCGTGGATCGATCCATGCATGAATATCGAAGTCCGCCGGCAGAAAGCCCCATTCCACCAGGAAGGCTTTGAAATCGTCGAGCGCGGTGATCGACGTATCGTCGAGATCGGTACGCAAGCGCTGATGCACGTCGTCGCCGTAAGCGAGACGCAGCCAGTCGTCGCCCGAACCCGTTTCGCGGCCCAGATAGCCGAGCACTTCCTGCTTATGCTCGCGCGCCCAGCCGTCCACGTCGATCACGCGCGCGAGAAAGCGGCTGACGATATCCGGATAGTTCTCGAGAGTGGCCGCATTGACCGTCAACGGCCGTGGCGAGCCGTTGTTGATACGAACCTTCGGCTCGGGATGAAAGCCGATGTCGACGACGATCCGCGCGCCGATCAGGTAAGCGCTCTCCAGGCCGAGCGAACCCTTGACGTAGATCGCATCGACTTCACCACGCACCAGCGCCGCGATTTCCGCCGAATAAAGACGGCGGCTGCTGACGCTGCCAGGATTGCTGAACGACGCCGTGGGCAACGCACCGCCGTCCGCAGGCTCGCGCACGTTGGCCGCTGCGACGTCGACCAGTTCGACATCGCGCACGGACAAGCCCTCAAGACCCAGCACGCTGACAAAACCGCGCAACGCCGCCGCGCGGAAAATATCGATCTTTTCGCCCGCGCGCTTCGGCAACCCGATGCGGCGCCCGCGCAAGTCTTTCGCCGTGTGGATGCCGGAGCCAGGCAGCGCGACGATCGCCTGCGCTTCATCCACCCATGTCAGCGCGATCACCCGGGTATCGGCCCCAGCCGAGCGCGCCCACAATGCCGGGATACTGCCGCCCTGGCGAAATGAATTGTCCAGCGTATGATCGACATGCGAAGCGCGCTGCGCCGCATGTTGCGTTTCCTGCAACGAGCGCACGGTAATGCCGTCGCGTGCGAATTCGTCGTCGAGCCAGCCGAGATGCGCAGCGATGCCGAGCGGTGTCGGCACCGGGCAACGCGTGTACCAGATCGACTGGATGTTGTCTGAAACCGAAGTGCTCATGGATTGTTCCGGTAAGGAATTGCGGGTCTGCCGTGATGAACAGTGGCTAGCCGTTATTGGCCGTCAGTACCGACAGCCTGCTGATGCCGGCATGCTCGATCGCGGCCATCAGTTTGGCCACGGTGCCGTACGGCACGCCTTCGTCGGCCTGCAGATTGAGCGCAACGTCCGGATTGTTCGCCTTGAGCGCCGACAGCTCCGCACCGATCAGGCGCAGATCGGTGGGCCGCTTGTCGAGGTACACCACGCCCTTCGCGTCCACACTGACGGTCACAGACGGTTTCTGCTCGGCCGGCGCGGTAGCGACCGTTTTGGGCAGATTCACATGCACCGCGTTGTTGAGCAGCGGCGCGGTGACGATGAACGCAACCAGCAGCACCAGCATCACGTCGACGAGCGGCGTGATGTTGATTTCGCTCAGCACGTCATCGTTATCGGAAGAGGATGAGAAGGCCATTATGCGAACGCCTCGTTGACGGTCTTCAGGCTCGGCTGTGCGCGCGTCGCCGCGCCCTGCACGCGGAATCCGGCCTTCTGCGCGAGCGTCACGAAATCGGTTGCGAAGCCGTCGAGATCGGCAGAGGCCGCTTTGACCCGGCGGACGAAGAAGTTGTAGGCGAGCACCGCCGGCACCGCGACCGCGATACCGATGCCGGTCGCTGCCAAGGCTTCGCCAATCGGCCCGGCCACCACGTCGATGCTGGCCGACGCGCTGTGCGTAATCGCCGTCAGTGCGTGAATGATGCCGAACACGGTGCCGAACAGGCCGACAAACGGCGCGGTGCTGCCGATCGAGGCAAGCACGGCAAGACCGGCTTCGAGGCGGCGGCGCTCGTTCTGGATCTGCTGGCGCAGATGACGCTCCAGCAGATCGTGGCGGCTCCAGCTATGTTCGAGATCCTGACCATTGCCTTCGTCGGCACGTTGCAGGGTTTCGAAGCCGGTCGCGGCAACGCGGCCCACCGGACTCACGCCCGGTTCCAGCGCGGCCGCCGCGTGGAAACTGCTGGCCGCCCAGAACTGCTTCGCAAAGCGCCGGCTCTGCACGCTCGCGCGCACGCTTTGCACGGCCTTGACGAGAATGAGCGTCCACGTCACTACCGAGAAAATCCCCAGTAGCCAGAGTGCGCCCTGCACGATGAAAGTCGTTGAGATGCCATTCATGATGATCGATTCCTTTGGTTCAAAACTCACTTCGAAATTGGCTTCGAAATTCAGATTCGGTGTTGAAGAGCAAGCATGCGATTCGCCCGGCACACGGGTAGCACGCATCAGCCCAGCTTGAAGTCGATCGGCACGTTGACCCAGCCGTCGACCGCTTCGTCGCCCCGTTTGGCCGGCACGAAGCTCCAGCGCCGGACCGCGGCCAGCGCGGCGGCGTCGAGCATCTTGCGGCCGCTGCTGGTGCTGATGTCGACCGAGTCAGGCTTGCCGTTCGCCAGCACGTGCACGCGCAGCAGCACGCGCCCTTCCCATCCCTGGTCCTGCGCGGCCGGCGGATAGTCGGGCGCCGGGTTGTGCAGATACGCGGCGTTGCCGATTGGCGCGGTTTCAGCCACCGGCGCCGACGGCGCAGCGGGCGCGGGTGCGGCAGGCGCCGGGATGTGCGCGACAGCGGTGTCAGCCGGCGTCGCCGCTTGCGCGGGCGGTGTGGCGAGCGGCGTGAGTGCAGGCAGCGGTTTCGGTGCCGGCGCTCGCGTCAGCGGGCGTGGCGGCTGGGGTGGTTGCTTGACCGGCTGCGGCACGGGCGGCGGCACCTGCTTCGCCTGCGGCAACGGCACCGGCGGCCGCGTCAGCTCGACCGTCATCGGCAAGGGTTTGGGTGGCACGACGGGCACCGGCGGCGCCACATGTCCGTGCCTCGCCACCAGCACGAATCCCGCGTGCAACGCCAGGATCAGCAACGCGGCTACGCCTATCTCGCCCCATGCCTTGCGCGTCGCCCGGGACTCATGTTCCGTAACGGGCGCGCGCTGCGTCAGCGGCGGCGGCAATGGCACAAACGCAGGCACGTTCGAACGGCGCACCACCGGGCTGTTCCGTCGCGCGGCATGGCGCCGCGCAGGCGTGCCCGAACCCTCCATGGTCAGAATCGTCACACTCCACTCCTTACTGATTTGCACGCGGCAAGAGGACACACCACACTAGGCGACCCATGCGCGGCGATACTTCGACACGTCGGTGTATGGCTGCGGCTCGATCCATGCGCGCGCATCGAAGTCGTGCTCGAGAAAGCCCCACTCGAACAGAAAGTCCTTGAACGCCACGAGACCGTCGATCGAGGTCTGCGCGAGATTGGTTTCCAGATGCCGATGCACTTCGCTGCCATACGCATAGCGCACCCACTCGTCGGACGAACGGGTCTCGCGGCCGATGTAGGCCACCGTCTCGGCCGGATGCCGGGTCGCCCAATCGCCGGCCGCCACCACCACCGACACGAACCGGCTGACCAGATCGGGCCGCTCGTCGATGAGCGCCTGATCCACGGTCAACGTGCGCGGTGTGCCGTTGCCGATGCGCACCAGCGGATCGGGATGCGCGCCCAGATCGATCACCACGTGAGCGTCGATCAGATGCACGGTTTCCAGTCCGGCCACACCCTTCACGAAAATCGCATCGACCTCGCCGCGCACCAGCGCCGCCACTTCGAGACCGTACTCATGCGGGCCGCGAAACGGCGATCCGTTGCCGGGCGCCTGCCCAAGCTTGCCGATCGCAATCCGCGCTTGCGCGGTGTCGCGCGTCGGCTCGGGCAGATCGACCCACTGCGCGTCGCTATGCCCGAAGCCTTCGAGTTCGAGCGCGGTAAGAAAACCCTTGAGCGCCGCAGCCCGCCAGAAGTCGATACTGATTGCGTGCTGCGGCAGACCCAGACGCCGCCCACGCAGATCGCGCGAATGACGGATACCACTGCCTGGCAGCGTGACGATGGCCTGGAATTCATTGGTCCATGAGAGGCCGACCACCCGCGTCGCGGCCCCGCGCGAACGCGCCCACAGTGCCGGGATATTGCCGCCCTGGCGAAACGACGACGGCAGGCTGTGATCGAAATGCGACTCGCGTTTGGCAGGCTCGCGGGTCTCCTGCAGCGAATTCAGGGTGATGCCGTCCGGTCCGAACTCTTCATCGAACCAGCCGCGGTGAACCGCAATACCGAGCGCGGTCGGCACCGGACAGCGGGTGTACCACAATGCAGTGGACGTCGCGGCTTGCGCAACGGTTGTACTCATCGTTGAATTCCTTGGTTGTTGTTGTGCACAGGTGTGATTGCCGCTGCGTTAAGGATCGCCGTTGGCTCAGGCGAGCGCGACCCGCAACGCCGCCGCGGTCCTGCGCGCGTCGATCGCCCCCGCCACCAGCGGCAGGACCTCCTCGCCGACGCGGTACGCTTCTTCCAGATGCGGGTTGCTCGCCAGAATGAAGGTCGATACGCCGATGTCCACGTACTCGGCAAGCCGCTCCGCGACCTGCTCGTGGCTACCCACGATCACGCAACCCGGCCCGCCGCGAATCTTCGACATGCCGGCCCACAGGTTCGGCCCGACGATCAGATCGTCGAAATGCTGGGTGTTGCCCTGATGCAGCGCGAACTGCCGCTTCGCGCCGACCGACTCCGAATCGCCGACGCCAACCGTGCGTTTCGCACCGCCCAATTGCGTCGAGTCGCTGACCGTGGCGAACATCTGCCGCAATTCGGCCCACGCCTGCTCTTCCGTTTCGCGTGCGAGGATATCGATGCGCATGCCGAAGCGCAGATCGCGCTCGGCGTTTTGCGCGTCGAGGGCCTGACGCGCGCGGTCGATGACTTCCTTCTGTTTGGCAAGCGGCTCGCCCCAGCTCAGATGCACGTCGCCGTGTTTGGCGGCCACCGCCATCGCGGCGTCGCTGGCGCCGGCCAGATAGATACGCGGCACGGGCTGACTGGAGAGCGGCGCCACCAGGCCGCCTTCTTCGACCTGATAGAAGCGGCCCTTGTGCGTGTAAGGCTCACCGGCGGAATAGCCCTTCACGACGTCGAGGAATTCATCCGTGCGGGCATACCGGCTGTCGTGATCGATGAAGTCGCCATACGCGCGCTGGTCCGCTCCGCCGCCGCCCGTCACGATGTTCCATTCCACCCGGCCGCGGCTGATCCGTTGCAGGCTCGCCGCCATTTGCGCCGCATACGCCGGATGCATGAACCACGGCTGCATCGCGATCAATAAACGCAGATTGCGGGTCTCGCGCGCCAGCGCCGCGGCCACCACCCAAGGCTCCTCGGTAAAGCGGAAGATCGGAATCAACGCGCCGTGAAAACCGACCAGATCCGCGGCGCGCGCCACCTGGGACAGATAGTCGATGTAGCCGAAATCGTCGCTATCCGTTTTCGGCGCGACGCGCGAGGCCGTCTGGTTGTTCCACTCGCCACGGGTGTGCTGGTCGTGTGCGCGTCTGCCATCGCCGTGCATCGGCAAGCGCCACAGAAATTCGACAGCCATTGATCTGTTCTCCTTGGTGTTAGCGTCGGCCCGGCGACGCGTTTGACGCGTGCCGTAACCGGTTCGGGACCTCTCTAAGCACGGCCTGTGCCAATTGCAATTGACGAGCCTCCAGTCGGCACGCCATGCGCGATCGCCACGGGCGTTGCGGGTACGTCCGCTGCCCTCGATCCAGACGCGAGCCGCCCACGCGCGAGCTGCTGCATCAGCACCTCGCGTGTTGCTGGCGCAACACCGCTTCGGACAAGTGCTGCTGGAGCAACACTCGCCCGCACGTCCGTCACCCATGCGTGGGGCTTGCATCGGTATGCGCCGTCGAGCCGCATGCCCGCAAAAGGCTGCGTACGGCAATCCCATGCGCCTGGCCTGGAACTTGCATTTATTGGTCCGCGCCGCCGCAACCGCTTTCGCGCGCCAGCCGGCCGGCAGGACGAACTTCAATATGGAAAATTCACATGACAGACAGGCCCGATTCGTCATCGGACAAACAGCATCCCTTCTGGTACGCGCGCTCGCCGGTGCCGACGCCGCTCGGCATCGCCGTGCATCTCGGCTGGCTCAACGGCGAGTTGTCGGCCGACGGTGTCGCGATCCGCTCATTGCGCGACTCGGCCGGACACGACGCGTCGTCGATCAGCGATCACACGCTGGCGATGTCGTTTCGTCAGGGCGGCAGCATTCCGGCTATGCGGGCGCGCTCGCATCGGGCCGATACGCGCGTGATCGGTCTATCCTGGGTCGATGAATCGCAGTCGATCCTGACGCTGCCGGGCTCCGGCATTCAGTCGGTCAAGCAACTGCGCGGCCGGCGCATTGCGATTCCACGCCGTTCGACCGACCGCATCGATATCTTTCGCGCATCCGCGCTGCGCGGTTTCGTGAACGCTTTGAGTCTCGAAGGGATGACGACGCGCGATGTCGAGCTGGTCGACGTAGAAGCACGCACGCTCCAGGCAGTCGGCGACGATCCGGCGACGCAACTCTTCACCTTGCCGCTCGGCCTGTCGAGCCGCGCGCTATATGCCGCCGAAGCGAGCGCGTTGCTGCGCGGGACGGTGGATGCGATTTACGTGAAGGGGTCGGTCGGGCTGGAAGTGGCGCAACTGATTGGCGCGCAAGTCGTGATCGATATCGGCTTTCATCCGGAGCCGCATATCCGCAACAACAACGGCACGCCCCGTCCGCTCACGGTGAATGCGGAAGTGCTCGCCAATCATCCGGACATCGTCGCCGGCTTTCTGAAACTCGTGGTCGCGGCGGGCGACTGGGCGCGCACGCATCCCGACGAAACCGCGCAATACGTATCGCACGAAACCGCTTCGGCGATCGAGTGGGTGCATGCGGCCTATGGCGGCAACCTGCATCACCATCTCGGCGTGAACCTCGAAGCGGAATCGGTCGCCGCGCTCGACGACTTCAAGAACTTCCTGTTCGAGTGGGGCTTCCTCGAAGCCGACTTCGAGATCGCCGACTGGATCGACCCGCGTCCGATGGCCGATGCGCTGCATTCGACACTCAAGCGACGGGCGTAAAAGAACGCGCAACCCGAACTATGCCGCCCTGCTTCCACTACTACGTTCAAGGTCTGATCCGCCCATCATGAAACGCTCATCTGCTCTCTCCCTGTTGCTGCGGCGCGCGCTCGTCGCGTGGTCGCTGACGGTGCCGCTCACCGCCGCCGCGTTGCTGAGTCCATCCGTGGCGCGTGCCGAAGACGCACCGAAAGTCGTGCGGATCGCCGTGGTCGCTTATTCAAACGGCGGCAAAACGCAATACGCGGGCGCTTCCGCGTTAATCGACGCCGACAAGTCGCTGGAAAAAGCGTTAGCCGCACGCCATATCACGCTGCAATGGGTGCCGGTCTCGACCGCTGCGGTCGGCACGCTGGTCAACGAGGCTTTCACGAATCACAGTATCGACTTCGCCGGTTACGGCGACCTGCCCTCGGTCGTGGTCAACGCATCCGGCACGCATACCAGGCTGATCGTGCCGGGTGGCGTGGGCAGCAATACCTATCTGGTCGTGCCGGCCAATTCGACGGCGAAGTCGATCGTCGATCTGAAAGGCAAGCGGATCGCGCTCAATCGCGGCCGTCCGTGGGAAGTGACGTTCGGCAAACTGCTGGCGGCCAACGGCCTGAAACTGTCCGACTTCAAGATCTACAACCTCGATCCGCAAGCCGGCGCGGCCGCCGTCGCCGCGGGACGGGTAGACGGGTTCTTTACGCTCTCGGACGCTTATCCGCTCGTGGACAAGCAGGTCGGCAAGATCATCTGGTCGACCAAGGAAGCGCCTGACGCGTGGAAGATGCGCGCGGAGTTGTGGGCCTCCGACGATTTCGTGCGCCAGTATCCCGACGTCACGCAACTGGTTGCGACCGCTTACGTACGCGCGGCCTACTGGATTTCGCAGCCGCAGAATCGCGATGCCTACATCAAGATTCTCAGCGCGTCGGGCCAACCCGAAAACGTCGTGCGCCGCGAATACGACGACGAGAAACTGCCGTGGAAAGACCAATGGACGCCGCTTTTTACGCCGTCGCTCAGCGCGCATTACCGCGACGTGTCAGCGTACAGTCAGCAGGCCAAACTCACGTCCGGCGGGGTGGACGTGAATAGCCTGCTCGCGCCGCAGTTCGTCAACAACGCATTGAAGGAACTCAAGCTTGAACGCTACTGGGATGCGAGCGCCACGACGAATGTCGCAAACCGTTGAAACGGTGGTGGATGCAGCGGCATCCACTTCACCCGCATCCATCACTCAGGCAACGGCAAGCACCGCCCCGCGCGTGCGTGCTTTCGCGCATCGCGCCTCTGCATTGCTGTGGTGGGTCTCGCCCGCCATGCTGTTCCTGCTCTGGTGGTATGCGAGCGCGCAACACTGGGTCGCGCCGCAACTCCTCGTGCCGCCGCACAAGGTCTATGACACGTTCAGCATGCTCGCGGCCGGCGGCGACCTGCAGGACAACCTGCTGATCACCTTGCGTCGCCTGGCAATCGGCTTCGTATGGGGCAGCCTGCTCGGCATTGCGTGCGGCACACTGCTCGCCGTAAACCGCGTTTTCTCCGACTACGTGCGCCCGCTTTTCGACATCCTGCGGCAGGTGCCGACGCTGACGCTGATCCCCATACTGATTCTGCTCATCGGCATCGACGAGCCGCTCAAGGTGGTGGTGGTCGCCAAAGCGGTGTTTTTTCCGGTCGCGCTGGCCACCTACGGCGGCGTGCAAGGCGTGCCGCGCGATCTGGTCGAAATGGCCCGCCATTATGGGCTTGGCCGCGCTGAGGTGTTGCGCGACGTGCTGTTGCCCTCGGCGGTTCCGTCGCTGCTAACGGGCATTCGCATTGCGATCGCGCGGTCCTGGCTTGCGCTGGTTGCGGTCGAGTTGCTGAGCGCCGACAGCGGCATTGGCGAAATGATGGAAATGGCGCGGCAGATGCTGCGTATCGACATTGTGATGGTCGACGTGATCGCAATCGGGTTGATCGGCTTCGCGCTCGATCAGAGCATCGCCCTCGTGCAGCGCCGCGTGTTGCGCTGGCAAACACCCAACCGTTGAAGCCTCTTTTCTGTGAAAAGTCATTCATGATCGCTCTGCACGCCACGTCTCCCTTGCGCCGACGCGCCCGTGGTTTTGTCCTGCCGCTCGTATTGCTCGGGCTTTGGCAATTCGCCGCCTATCGCGATGCCGTGCATCAATACGCGTTCGTGCCGCTCGAACAGGTGGCGAGCGCCGCAATCGAACTCATCAGAAGTGGCGAATTGTTCGTCGACCTGGGCGCGAGTCTGCGCCGCACGACGTTAGGTCTTGCCACTGGCGTGATCGCCGGTGTTGCCGTGGGCGCATTGACCGCGTTATCGCGCAGCGCGGAGAAGCTGGTGCATCCGTTATTTCAGGCCATGCGTCACGTCCCGCTGCTCGGGCTGATTCCGTTGATCAGTCTGTGGTGCGGCACGGGCGAGTTCGCGAAAGTGTTCATCGTCTTTCTCGCCGCCTTCTACCCGATGGTGACGAGCAGCTTCGACGGACTGCGCCGTATCGATCAGCGTTATTTCGAACTGGCGCAGTCGTATGAGTTGACACGGGTGGGCTGGCTGCGCGACGTGTTGATTCCAGGCGCGTTGCCGGACCTGTTCGCCGGCATCCTGCAAGCGGTGCCGTTTGCATGGATCACGGCCACGAGCAGCGAGCTGTTATTTAACGCCGGCGCGGGCGTCGGCAATCTGATGCAGACCGCGCAGGCCGGCGCGCGCGTCGACGTGTTGCTGGTGTGCGTGACGGGCGTCACCGTGCTGGCGGTGGCAATGGGCCTGCTCTGCGAGCGCGTCGCCCAGCGTCTGCTGCGCTGGCGTGATCACGCCTGACGGCGGTCGCCGGCTTCGCTCGCATCGGCGGCGTCCGGATCGCCGGCGTCGCGCAGCTTGAGGATGCCCAGTTGCGCAAGCCGCGCGCGGACGATGTTGCGCGACAGATCGAGCAGGCGTGACGTGCGCAGCTGATTGTTCTCGGAGAATTCGAAGGTGCTGCGATAGACCGTGTCTTCGATGTGCTGCCAGAGCCTTGGCGTGCCGAGCTCCAGCAGATCGACGATCGCCTCGCGCAAAGAGTCGGTCGCTTCCGCGATATCGCGCGGGCGGCGCGCCGGATTCGCCGCCGCGGCCGCGACAGGCGCGTGAGCAGCCGGTGCCTGAAGCGCCAGCGAGAGTGCGGAAAACTGCAGGTCGTCGACGTCGATGAATCCGCCGCTGCTCACCAGCAGCGCGTGATGAATCACGTTCTCCAGCTCGCGAATATTGCCTGGCCAGGAGTGAGCATGCAACCGTTCGAGCGCGGCATCCGTCAGCGCGGGCGGCGTGATTCGCAGACGCTTCGCGTAACTCTCGAGAAAGTGCTGGATCAACGGCCCGATGTCGCCCGGTCGCTCGCGCAACGGCAACAGACTCAGTTTGACGACGTTCAGGCGGTAATACAGGTCCTCCCGAAAGTGGCCGGCCCGCACGGCGGCCTCGAGATTCACATTGGTTGCGGTAACGAGCCGCACGTCGATTTTGACGGTCTTGCGCGAACCGACCGGCACCACCTCGCGTTCCTGCAACACGCGCAGCAGCTTGACCTGCGCCGCAAGCGGCAAGTCCCCCACTTCATCGAGAAACAGCGTGCCGCGATTGGCGGATTCGAACCACCCCGGCTGGCTGCTGATCGCGCCCGTGAATGCGCCGCGTTCGTGACCGAAGAGTTCGCTCTCGATCAACGTCTCCGAGAACGCGCCGCAATTCACCGCGACGAAAGGCCCGTCGCGGCGTTCGCTCAACGAATGCACGAGCCGTGCGATCAACTCCTTGCCGGTGCCGCTCTCGCCGGTGACGAGCACGGTGGCGTCGCTCGGCGCGACCAGATGGATGCGTTCGAGCAGCACCAGCGACTTGGGATCGTCGAAAGTCAGGGCTTTCGCACGAATCGTGATGGCGTGCGACGCGGGATCGGGAAAACTGAAGACAGCCATTGATCGACCAGCAAGGAATCCAAAGGGAGCCTCGACGATATCAAGCCGGCCGTGCGCTGCGAACCAATACATCGAGCTAACAGTATGACGGAACCGGCAATACGGCTATCCGGCTGCGTCGATACGAAAAGCGGCACGGCTGACCGCGCCGTGCCGCTCAGTGTCATTCATACCTTGCCGCTACCGCCAGGGCTCAGGCGAGGCCGGTCATTTTCCACTGCTGTTCGAGCACGCCCGGGCCGAACTCCTTCGACCCACCGAGCGATTCCGCGAGCGCCTGGAAGTACGCGCCCTCTTCGAGAATCAGGATGTACTGCGAGACGTCGAGGATGTTTTTTCCCCAGAAGGTCGCCCCGCCGTTTGCTTCGAGAATCGCCGGTATGTTCGGATCGCGCCGGATCGTGTCGACGATGAAGCGCGGCTCGCCCGGACGGCGGTCGATATAGATCGGGATTTCACGCGCCTTGGTATAACGCTGCGCCGGTGCGTACAGAATCGGCAGCGGACGGTGCGAGCTCGCCCACGCGCCGAGATAGGGGCCATGCACGTGAATCACCACGTCGACTTCCGGCGCCTCCTGAAACACGCCCGCATAGCGAGGACCATGGCCGGAGGCCTTCGGATCGCCGTGGATCACCTTGCCGTCGAACGACACCACAACCGCCTGAACCTCTTGCGATTGCGCCCACGGCGTCGGCGCCGACACCGCTACGACCAGGTCCGTGCCAGGCACCCGCTGATACGCCTGGAAGGTATTGGTGGCGGACAAGGTGCGGGTTTCCTTGAGAACACGCGCGGCTTGCGCGAATTCGCGCCGGATGCGTTCGACGAAGGCGACCAGTTCGCCGCTTTCCAGCGTCTGCGTGACTGACATGTTGAGTCCTTTGATGAGAGAGGGATCGATGCGGAGGGTATTTAGCAGCAAGTGTGCCAATCGGTGCGTCACACGCAGCCCCTTATGCGGCGGCTGCTTCGTCCGTTCGCCGCGCATACGCGTCTGAGTTCGAATCAGGTGATTGTGCTGCTGGACCAACAGCGCAGCATCAGCGGCTGTTGCGCACGGCGCAAAGCAGACGTGTGAGTACATCACCTCGCAGCGCCGTTGCACCCCGATGCGAGCGGGCTTTCGCCGATCACGCATGGCGATGGTTCGAAACTTGCGTTGAAGGCCGCCCAGGTTCAACGGGTTCAGCTGGACGGCCTCGCGTGGGCGCCCCGTGAGTTTCGCCGAAGTCAGCCCGTGCCCGTGGACCACCCTCTTCTCACCATCGTTCAAGGCGTCGTTATGCAAGCAGAAAATAGTCGAACGCGGGATTGGCGCGCATCGGCTCGTGTCAAATTCAGCCCATGGTTTGCCGCGCCATTAGCGGCGTTGCTGGTGTCCAGCATGGTTTTCGCTGCAGGCGCCAGAGCGCCCGCGCCCGACCCACTGCAAGGCGACGGCCGCGTGTCCCCGTTCTATACGTGGGACGACGAGATTCCCGGCCGCCCGGGCGAGCTGCTACGCTCCGAGCCATTGCCGCCCACCCTCGGCCTCACCCACGCCGGCCAGCAACTGCGCCTGCTATACAGTTCGACCGATGGCGTCGGCGGTAAAACGCCGATTGCCGTATCGGGTGCGCTATTCCTGCCCAAAGGCCAGCCGCCGCAAGGAGGATGGCCGATCGTCGCGTGGGGGCACGGCACCTTCGGCATGGCCGATATCTGCGCGCCCTCATGGTTCGGCCGCTCCTATCGCGACGTACGCTATCTGAACGCGTGGCTTCAACAAGGTTTCGCGGTGGTGGCGACCGACTATCAGGGACTCGGCACGCCCGGACCCAACCCGCAACTGAACAATCGCTCGAATAGCTACACGATGCTCGACAGCGTACGCGCCGCGTTGCGCGGCGTGCCCGGGCTCGCCAATCAGGTTGTGCTGGTCGGGCAATCACAAGGCGGTTCTGCGGTATTTGCCGCAGCCGGCTACGCGAGCACGTATGCGCCCGAGCTCGACATCCGCGGCACGGTCGCGACGGGCGTGATCTACAACGCACCGAAGCACACCCTTGCAACGCTTGCGCCTTTCAAGACCGCCTACCAGCGTGATCCCAACCGGATCGATGCAACGCTCGCGTATCAGTTCTATTCCGTGCTGTCGGCGCAACAGATCGATTCAGGGTTGAAGGCTTCCGACATCCTCACCGATTCCGCGCTGCCCATTCTCGAACAATCGCGCATCAGTTGCCTTGCCTCGCTCGAAGACGACGCAGCGCTCGCCGGACTGACCACCGCGAACACGGTGAAGGCAGGCGCCAATGCGCGTTTGCAGGCATGGTGGGACGACTATCTGAAGTTCCCGACCCTGAAGATCAAGTCGCCGGTGTTCATCGGCATCGGTGCGGACGACGGTCTCGCGCCGCTGGAGCTCTCGCTGGCAAAAGACGCCTGCGCGGCCGGCACCACGGTCGAGGCGCATCTTTACGCGGGTCGCGAACACAACGGCACGGTCAATACATCGCTGGAGGATTCGATACCTTTCGTCAGGAAAGTGCTGGCGGGCCAAGCGGTTACGCCAGTGTGCTCTCCAGCTGAACAGGAGCCGAAGTCGTGACGGCGCAGCACTGGTTTTCGACGCGGTTTACGGCAAGCGCTTGACGGTCACAAAAAACCGCTTGCGTCTCATCGCCAATGTGTGCAACATGCATATATGCACGTTGCACACATTGAGGCGTTCCTATGACGCAGCGCACAGAAAACCTGCTTGGCGTGCTCGCCCTGCTGGTCACAGACGAGATGAACGCGCAGCCTGCCGCGGCCGCGCTCGCGGGCCCCACCGCCCGTGCCATGCTCAACGCGGTCGGCCAATATCCGGACTCGTCCATTGAAGTATTGCGCGAGGCGGTCGATCTTTCGCACCCGGCCGCGGTCCGCGCGGTTGCCGGTCTGGTGGACGCCGGCCTCGTCGAAAAGAAATCCGGCGCCGACAAACGTTCTGTCGCGCTTGCCTTGACCCCTTCCGGCAAGCGTGAAGCGAAACGCCTGCAGGCGGCACGCGACCGGATGCTGCAACGCATCGTCGGGCAACTCGACGAGCGCGAGCGCGAGGTACTCGAAAGCCTGCTGATCAAGATTCTGTGGAATGAGACTCGCGATCCGGCGCACGCCATGCAACTGTGCCGGCTTTGCGACGACGGCCCCTGCCTGAAAGCCGGTTGCCCGGTCGAATGTCGCGAACAGGGGCTGCCCATGCCCGCCCGGAGCGACACATGAATACCGCCGCGCCGGTGCGCTGGCCGGCGATCGCCGCGCTGACCGCGGTCTCGGCGCTCTCACAGATCGGCCAGTTCGGCATCGGCTTCATGGTGCTGCCGGTGTGGCTGGCGCAGCGTGGCCTCGACGCACCGCGCGCCGGCCTCTTCTCCGCTTCGCAATGGGCCGGCATGCTGGCCGGCTTGCTGATCGCGCCATGGCTGGTGGAACGGATCGGCGCGAAACGCACGGTATCGCTCGGTCTCGCCGCCACGATTGTTGCGTTCGCGACGATGAACGCGCTCTGGTGGCCGCTGTGGCTCGTGCCGGGCCTATTGACCGGACTCGGCATCGGTTTGCGCTGGATCGCCAATGAAACGTGGCTCTACCGGCTTGTGCCGGCCGAGTCGAGCGGACGTGTCGTGGGCGTGCATGAAGCGCTGATTGCCACCGCCGGCGTCATCGGGCCGGCATTGGCCGTGTGGTGCGCAGTGGACGGACGCATCACGTTCGTGGCCGGCGCGGCCTTCACATTCGCCGCGGCGCTTCCCCTGTGGCTGACTGCATCGGATGATAGGCGCCCTGCTGTCAAATCAGCACCGCCCGTACAAACCCGGAGCGCCGGAAAAGGCGCCCCAATCGCCCCAATGGTCAGCCTCGGCATGGTGGTGGTCGCGGCAGGCGGTATCGGCGACGGCGCGCTTTACGGGCTCTTCCCGCTCTTTGCCAACGCCCACGGCCTCAGCACGACGCAGACGGCCACGCTGCTCACGCTATTCGGTATCGGCGGAATGGCGCTGCAATTTCCAGTCGGCTGGTTCGCCGATCGCGCCGGTCTCGCCGCCACCGTGATCGTCTGCGCTGCGTTGAGCACGCTGGCGATCTGCGGTTTCGCGCTCGCCGCGCCCGCCTCATGGCTCGCCGGCGCAAGCGCATTGCTGCTCGGCGGCATGAATAGCGCGTACATCACGCTCGGCATGGTCGCGGCGGCATGCAGCGACAAGGCCGCGCTCACGCGCAATATGCGGCTGGTGTCGCTCACCTTCACCGCGAGTTCGATCGTGGGACCGCTCATTGCCGGCTTCGCGATGAAAGCCCGCGGCAGCGATATGCTGTTGTGGCAACTGGCGATCATGAGCGGCGCGCTCGTTGCCTATACGCTCGGCTTGCGCGAAGGCCGGCGTCAACCCGATCGATCGTCGTCGATGGGTTAACGCCGGTGACGTTTTAAAAACGACTGAACATGCCTAGCGTTCAGCGACCTTCCGTTGCCGCCACAGACACAACAGATCGCATGCGATATGCGCAGCGGCAATCGCCGTGATCTCGCTCTGGTCATAAGCGGGCGCCACTTCCACCACGTCCGCGCCCACCAGATTCAGCGCGCCGAGTCCGCGCACGATAGCCAGCCCCTGTGCCGACGACAAACCGCCCGCCACCGGCGTACCCGTGCCCGGCGCGAACGCCGGATCGAGACAGTCGATATCGAAGGTCAGATACGCGGGCCGCTCGCCGACAATCGACGTGATCCGCTCCACCGCCGCCCGCGCGCCATGTTCGTGGACCCACGCGGCGTCGAGGATATTGATCCCCATGAAATCGTCGTTCCACGTGCGAATGCCGACCTGCACCGAAGTCTTTGGATCGATCAGACCGTCCTTCACCGCCTTGTAGAACATCGAGCCATGATTCAGGCTGTCCGGGCTGTCGTCGGCCCAGGTATCGCAGTGAGCGTCGAAATGAATCAGCGAAAGCGGCTTGCCGTACTTCTCCGCATGCGCGATCAGCAGCGGATACGTAATGTAGTGATCGCCGCCGAGCGTCAGCATTTTCGCGTCCGACCGCAGGATCGTGCGCGCATGCTCGACGATCGACTCCTTGATCGTCATGGGATTGTGCGCGTCGAACCAGCAGTCGCCGTAGTCCGTTACGGCGAGATCGTCGAACGGATTGAAACCCCACGGATACGGATGCAGTTCGGACAACTGCACGCTCGCCGCGCGCACCGCCGCGGGACCGAGACGCGCGCCCGAGCGGAACGTGGTGGCCAGATCGAGCGGCACCCCGGAGACCACGACGTCGACGCCGTCGAGTTCGCGGGTGTACTTGCGGCGCATGAACGACAACACACCCGCATAGGTGTTTTCGATCGACGAGCCATAGAGGGACGAACGACGAATCGCGCCGTCGCCGTAAACGAGTTCAGTCATGGATGACCTGACACCTGATAGACATGCCGGAGCCGCACGCGGGGCTTCCAGGTAATGCGTGCGACGTCCGGCCCGGATTCATTGGGAACGCGGCGGCGTCCTTCCCGAACGCCACCGCGCTGGCTTGCGAATCCTTTAGCGCAGCCGAACGAGCGTGGACTTCAGCTCGGTGTACTTCTCCAACGCGTGCAACGACTTGTCGCGGCCGTTACCCGATTGCTTGTAGCCGCCGAAGGGGAAATTCATATCCCCGCCTTCGTCGTAGCAATTGACCCACACGGTGCCCGCACGCAGCTTGCGCGACACCTCGTGCGCCGTGGTGAGGTTCGAGGTCCACACGGCGGCGGCGAGACCGTATTCGCTGTCATTCGCGATCCTGATCGCTTCCTCAACCGTGTCGAACGTAATCACCGACAACACCGGCCCGAAGATTTCCTCGCGGGCGACCTTCGCGCCGGACGCCGGAATCTCGAAGATGGTCGGTTCGATATAGAAACCGCCAGTCTCCTGTTTAACGCGCGAACCACCCAGCAGCAGCTTCGCTTCCGCACGGCCCGCTTCGATATAACCGAGCACGCGTTCGAGTTGCACGTTGTCGACGATCGCGCCCATCGAAGTTTGCGGATCGAGCGGGTTGCCCGGCGTATAGCTGCGCGCGGCGGCGATCAGCTTGTCGAGGAACACGTCCTTGATGTCTTTGTGCACGAGCAGGCGCGAACCCGCGGTGCACATTTCACCCATGTTGTAGAAGATCGCGCCCGCTGCGGCGTTCGCCGCGCGGTCGAGGTCGGGGCAATCCGGCATCACGATGTTCGGCGACTTGCCGCCGAGTTCGAGCCACACGCGCTTCAGGTTCGATTGACCGGCGTATTGCATGATCAGCTTGCCGACGTTGGTCGAGCCGGTGAAAGCGAGACAGTCCACGTCCTGATGCAGCGCCAGCAGCTTGCCCGGTTCTCCCGCGCCCGGCACCACGTTGAACACGCCGGCGGGAATGCCCGCATCCAGCGCGAGTTGTGCGAGGCGAATCGCGGTGAGCGGCGATTTCTCCGAAGGCTTGAGCACGACGCTGTTACCCGCGGCGAGCGCCGGGCCGAACTTCCACGACGCCATCAGAATCGGGAAATTCCACGGCACGACGGCCGCAACCACACCGATCGGCTCGCGCGTGACGAGGCCCACCAGATGATGATCGGCCGGCGCGACTTCGCCGCCGACCTTGTCGATGGCTTCAGCGAACCATTCGACGCAATAGGCCGCGCCCGGCACGTCCACCGTGGTGGTGTCGGCGATCGGCTTGCCGGCGTCCAGCGTTTCGAGCAGCGCGAGTTCGTCCATGTGCTCACGGATCGACGCAGCCCAGCGCAATAGAATTGCCTTGCGCTTGCGGGGATTGAGGTCGGACCACACACCGGAATCGAACGCACGGCGTGCGGCTGCCACGGCGGCGTCGACATCGGCCGCGCCGCTGTCAGCGACCCTGGCCAGCAGCTTGCCGTCGATCGGGCTCAGGCAGTCGAACGTGCGGCCGCCTGCGGCGTCACGGTACTCGCCGTCGATAAACGCGCGGCCTTCGATCGAAAGCGTAGCGGCTTTGTCTTGCCAGAAAGCGAGAGATTTCTTGTCCATCAGGATGCCTCAATGTTATGCGCTCGACGCACGCCGGCATCGGCTTCAGCCGGCTGGGAACTGCGTCGCGGCGCGTTGGCGCGGAGTCTCTAGAACGTGGGCGGCGAATTGGCCGACACGATCTCGCAGAGATGCTCCGCGCTGGGATTGCGAAAACGATGCGGTAAACGGCTTTCAAAGTAATAGCTGTCACCAGGGTCGAGCAGCCACGTGACACCGTCCACCGTCAGTTCGATCTGACCGCTGACCACGACCCCGCCCTCATGCCCCTCGTGCGCCAGCATTTCCGGCCCGGTATCCGACAGCGGCTGATAGACCTCGCGCAGAATGCCCATATTGCGGTCCTTCACACTGGAACCGGCGAGATAGAACTCGATCGACTCATTACCGAGATTCGGCATGTCGACCCGGCGCGACACGACGGAGCGTTCCACCTCGACTTCAAAAGTGAAAAACTCGGCGAGACTCATCGGTATGCATTCGAGCAGCTTCTTCAGTGACCCGACTGACGGACTCACGCGATTCTGTTCGATCAGCGAAATCGTGCCGTTGGTCACCCCCGCCCGCTTCGCCAGCTCACGCTGCGACAGACCATTCTTCTTACGGATGTATTGCAGGCGGGTCGCTACTTCTATGGACATCGCTAAGTTCTCTGACATGGGAGACGATCGGGCGCGTGGACTCGGGCAATGTGCGCCCGCGAGTGTTGAATATTCTAATCACTTTAATCGTTGCGCCGCTGGGGAAAACCCTGAAAGGATTCCGAAATATGACTTGCGCAACGAATGTTCCCACAGACAGGGATTCTAGCGACACCCCCGGGAAAGCCCTGATAATTCTTTTATAAAAATGATTTGACGGCATTATTGGCTCGTATACGATGGTTCTCAGGCGATCGTCACACCGGAATCACAAAGCACGAAAGTGTGTTTTTTGACGCAGCGAACCCCGTTCGCACCGGTCAGAAGCGATCATCCCAGCGTGATGTTTCTTTAAACGCCCAGTGCGTTTTTCGAGCAAGCGTTCAATACTTTCAACGCCGTTAGTCGAGTGTAATCGTGAGAGTCCGAGGCCCTTTGGTGAGATGGAATCGAAGTCAGGCGAGCTGTCCTCGCGCTGACGGCGCCATCGCCGACGGCAGCAACGGCAGCCTTACGTTCCGCCGCTTCCTGTCCGTCTTCACGATCCTGTCCCGCCGTTCAGTTCGACGCCACAATTCCATCTCCGCGCGTGCCTTCATTGCTGTGCGCACGGACGAAGTCGCCTCGCTGCTGCCGTAGCGCCTCCCCCTTTTTCGTCGTTCGATTCGTCCGTTTTGTGCGAGTTTTCATGTGCGCGCGCTCTTGAGCCATGCGTTCGTGCGTGTGCGGTGCCGTCTGCCGCGCAGCGCCTCATGCGGATCAGATCAGTTGCGCACCGCAACGGACCGAATCGAACGACCTGTCTGATTACCACGCGCGGCGCGTCTCGCTGACGACGACCGCCTGCACTACCCGGTGGCCTGACGCCTTGCGTCCGGCTGCGGAATGTTGCCGCGCCGTGTTTAACGTTGTTCATGCCGCGTCCCGCGGGGAACATACACGTCTATCTGATATGCGAAACAAACCCCTGGTCGGCATCAGCGCCGACAGAACGATGATGGGAGTCCACCCGTCGCACGTCACCGGCGAGAAGTACATTGCCGCGATCGTGGACGGCTCGCAGGCGCTGGCCATGTTGTTGCCGGCCCTCGGCGAGCGTCAGTCCACCGAGGACGTGCTGGCCACCGTCGACGGTTTACTGTTCACCGGCAGCTATTCGAATGTCGAGCCGCACCGCTACGGCGGCCATCCCAGCGCGCCGGGCACGCTGCACGACGCCGCACGCGATGCGACGACGCTGCCGCTGCTGCGCGCCGCGATCGCCGCGGGCGTGCCGGTGCTGGCAGTATGCCGGGGCTTTCAGGAAATGAACGTGGTGTTCGGCGGGACGTTGCATCAAAGCGTTCACGCGGTGGCCGGCTTGAACGACCATCGTGAGAACAAGGAAGACGACCTCGACGTGCAATACGCACCGTCGCATTCGATCACGCTGACGCAGGGCGGCTTGTTGCAGCGCCTCGCGGGCGGCACGAATGAAGCGCGTGTGAATTCATTGCACGGTCAGGGCGTCGAGCGGTTGGGCGTGGGTCTGGTGGCAGAAGCCACCGCGCCGGACGGATTGATCGAAGCGGTGAGTGTGAAAGATGCGCGTGCCTTCGCGCTGGGTGTGCAGTGGCACCCGGAATGGAAGCATGCCAGCGACGCGCTTTCCACCGCGATCTTCCGCGCCTTCGGCGACGCCTGCCGCGATCGAATGCGCACCAAGGCCGGCTATGGCGCGGCATCCGCCGCTGCCACGCATGCCTGAGCCGGTTGCGCACCAAAACTGAGAGAATAACCATGCATGAAATCGACGACTTCCTGAAGAAGAACCGCGTCACCGAAATCGAAGCGATCATTCCGGATATGGCCGGGATCGCACGCGGCAAGATCATTCCGCGCAGCAAGTTCGAATCGGGCGAATCGATGCGCTTGCCGCAGGCGGTGATGATCCAGACCGTCACAGGCGACTATCCGGAAGACGGCACGCTCACCGGCGTCACCGACCCGGACATGGTCTGCGTCCCCGACGCCAGCACCATCCGCATGATTCCGTGGGCAGTCGACCCGACCGCCCAGGTGATCCACGATTGCGTTCACTTCGACGGCACGCCCGTCGCGATCTCGCCGCGCCGCGTGCTGCGCCGCGTGCTCGAACTCTACAAGGCCAAGGGCTGGAAGCCGGTTATCGCGCCCGAGCTCGAGTTCTATCTGGTCGACATGAACAAGGACCCGGACCTGCCGCTGCAACCGCCGATCGGCCGTACGGGCCGTCCGGAGACCGGCCGTCAGGCGTACTCGATCGAAGCGGTGAACGAATTCGATCCGCTGTTCGAAGACATCTATGAATACTGCGAAGTGCAGGAACTGGAAGTCGACACGCTGATTCACGAAGTCGGCGCCGCGCAGATGGAAATCAA
>NZ_JAQQCQ010000043.1:0-33461 GCF_046030355.1 Paraburkholderia caffeinilytica | reverse complement strand
TCTGCTCGCGACCCAGTTCATCTACTCGTTCTAACACGACCTGCCTCATCGCGTGGCCCGGCTGTATCGCGGGCCACGCGTCAAGGCCTCTTCTGCATGCCCTGCCTATGCTTCCATTCTCAAACCAGCCTCACGTCGCCTCGTATTACGCAGCAACCGCTAACGACACCACCCGCCATCCGCCGCTCGAAGAAACGCTTAACGTCGACGTCTGCGTAATCGGCGCGGGACTCACCGGCATCTCGACGGCGTTGAACCTCGCCGAACGCGGTCATTCGGTCGCGGTGCTCGAAGCATCGAAAGTCGGCTGGGCCGCGAGCGGCCGCAACGGTGGCCAGTTGATCGGCGGTTTTGCCTGCGATATCGACACATTCGCGAAGTTCATGCCCGCGGATGACGTGAAGCGTGTTTGGGACATGGGGCTCGAAACCCTGGATATCGTCAAGGAGCGCGTCGCGAAGCATCAGATCGACTGCGATCTGACCATCGGTTATCTGACCGCAGCGAACAAGCCGCGCGATACGGACGCACTTCAGAAATGGCGCGACGAAGCGCAACAGCGCTTCGGCTATGACCGTTTCAGCTATGTCGACGCCGACGGCGTCGGCGAGTATGTGCAATCGCAACGCTACCTCGGCGGATTGTTCGATGCGGATAGCGGCCATCTGCATCCGTTGAATTACACGCTTGGCCTGGCGCGCGCGGCGCGTGACGCCGGCGTGCGGATTTTCGAAGACAGTTGTGTCACCGCGCTGCGCCAGGAAAACGGCCGGCATGTGGCCGAAACCGCGCGCGGCAAGGTGAATGCGCAATTCGTCGTGCTCGCCTGCAATACCTATCTCGGCCAACTCGCGCCAGATCTCGCCAGCAAGATCATGCCGGTCGGCACCTACGTGATCGCCACCGAACCGCTCGACCCCGATCGCGCCGAAGCGCTGATGCCGGCGAAAGCGGCCGTGTGCGACAGTCGCTTCGTGCTGGACTATTTCCGGCCTGCTCCGGACAACCGCCTGCTGTGGGGCGGCAAAGTCAGTTACTCGACGTTCGCGCCGCGAAACTTGGGCGAGGCGATGCGCCGCGATATGCTGAAGACCTTCCCGCAACTCGACGATGTCAAAATCGACTATGCGTGGGGCGGTTTCGTCGACATCACCATGAATCGTGCGCCGCATTTCGGCCGACTATCGCCTACCGTGTATTTCGCGCAGGGTTTCTCCGGCCATGGCGTGAACACCACCGGACTCGCCGGCAAGCTGATCGCCGAAGCGATCGATGGCCAGGCGTCGCGCTTCGATCTGTTCGGCAAGATTCACCACCGAGATTTTCCGGGCGGCGCTACACTGCGTACCCCTGCCCTCGTGCTTGCGATGGCCTGGTATCGAATGAAGGACCTGCTTTGATGAATGCTCCAACACCTGGCTTCAACACTCTCGACCACCGCGCCGATGCGCTAATCGCCAACTCCTACTACGAGGCGAGCGCCACCCGTCCGCTGGCTGACGATCCGATGCTCAACGGTACCGTGGAGGCCGACGTCTGCGTGATCGGCGCGGGTTTCTCCGGTTTGTCGGTGGCATTGGAATGCCGGGCGCGGGGACTATCGGTCGTTGTGCTCGACGCGCATCGTCCCGGTTGGGGCGCATCGGGCCGCAACGGCGGGCAAACGCTGGTCGGTTTCGCGAAAGACGAAATCATCGAACGTCAACTCGGACTCGATGGCGCACGCGCCGCGTGGGCGATGTCCGTCGAAGGCGTGGCCCTGGTGCGCGAGCGTATCGAGCGTTACGGCATCGATTGCGATTTCACCTCCGGCTATCTGACGGTAGCCACCAAACCGAAGCGCGTGCCGGATCTGCGTTCGTGGATGGAGTCAGCCTCGCAACGCTGGGGCTATACGAAACTCTCGTGGCTCGATACCGATGAAGTGCGTTCACGCGTCGCTTCGCAACGCTATCTGGCGGGTGTCTACGATCCGTTTTCCGGCCACCTGCATCCGCTCAAGTATTGCCTCGGCCTCGCCGATGCGGCGCGTCGCGAAGGTGCTCAACTGTTTGCACATTCGCCGGTGATCGAAGTCGTACGCGGCGCACGGCCTGTCGTGCGGACAGCTAGTGGCGAGGTACGCTGCCGCTTCGTCGCGGCATGCGGCAATGCCACGATCGGCGACGTGTTGCCTGCGCCAGTAGCCGCGCGCATCGCCCCGATCGCGTCGTATATCGTCGCCACGAAACCCCTTGGCAAAGCACGCGCTGATGCGCTGATCAAAGGGCGCGAGGCGATTTGCGACAACAACTTCTTCCTCGATTACTTCCGTCTGTCGGCTGATCATCGCGTGCTGTTCGGCGGACGCGCGAGTTCGACCGGCGCCTCGCCCGTGCAACTCGGCGAAGAGATTCGCAAGCGCATGATCGGCGTGTTCCCGCAACTCGGCGATGTACGAATCGACTATGCGTGGGGCGGTTTTGTCGACGTGACGCGCAATCGCGCGCCCGATTTCGGTTCAATCGATCCGAACTATTTCTACGTGCAGGGCTTTTCAGGGCACGGCGTGGCGTTGACGGGTATCGCCGGACGTGTGATTGCCAAAGCCATGGCCGGTGAAACCGCAGCCTTCGATCTATTCGCGCAACTGAGGCATGCGCGCTTTCCGGGTGGGCCGGCATTGCGTGGGCCGGCGCTTGAACTCGGGATGATGTATCACCGGATTCTGGAGTTGTTCTAGGTCACCGCCGCTGCGGCCCGAACATACGCGACAACGCGCGTGCAAGCTCCTTGACGGCGGCATCCGCCGTCGGGCGGTGAAGCAGCGCGATATCCATGGTTTCGATTGAAGGAAACCCGTTCCTGGGTGTCAGCACGGCGTGATCCGCCGTCACCGCACGCGCGGGTAGCAGACTGATACCGAGACCATCGGCAACGGCAGCCTGAATGCCGCTCAAACTCGAACTGATGAAGCTCATCCGCCAGCGGCGCCCGAGTCCTTCGATCGCGTTGGTCATGTCGTCACGGTATAGCCCACGCGGCGGAAACGCGACGAGCGGAATCGGATCGAGCTGGATCGACGGGTTCTTCGCACTGTCGATCCACCGCAACTGCTCCGGCCAGTACGCAACGGCCTCGCGGCTGTTGCGCCGCTGCTTCACGAGGATCAGATCGAGGTCGCCGCGATCGTAGCTATTGCTCAGATCACGGCTCAATCCGCTGGTCACTTCCAGCTTGACCTGCGGATGCTTGCGGTTGAACGCAGCGAGCATATGGGTTGTCGGGCCGCCGACGAAATCTTCCGGTACGCCCAACCGGACAGTCAATCCCACCGTCGCGCCCGACAGCGCCTCAATCATTTCATCGTTAAGGGCAAGCATACGGCGCGCGTAGGCGAGCAAGGTTTCGCCGGCATCGGTCGGACTCACGTCACGACTGCCTCGCTCGAGAAGCTTGTGTCCCGCCATCTCCTCCAGGCGCCGTACTTTCTGGCTCACGGTGGACTGCGTGGAATGAAGCCGTGCAGAAGCCGCCGTGAAGGTGCCGCAATCGGCCACCATGACGATGGCCTTCAACAGATCCAGGTCGAACAACGGTGTACGTGCTTTGGCGTGGGGTTTCATCGAACGTTTCGGCCTTTGAATGCGGACGCCGAGTTCTATCACGCGTCAAATAGGCTGGCAACCGTGCACGGGCCATACGCAGGCTCACGACAGCCATCGGCGCCTATTATTCGATTTTCAACTGGCGACCATTCAAACATTTAATTTTTGAATGCCGGGCGAGGTAGTTAACATCAATAGATGTCGATGCGCTGGCCCAGGCGGCCTCCCGCTTCGCTTCAACATCAGACAAATAAATCTCGAATGCAAGGCCATGCGCCGCACGGCGCGGCCGTCATAGCCGAAGAAAAGCCATGACGAGACACTTTTCCGGAGACAGGTATGAAGAAGACTCAATCGAGAACAGTGGGAGGATGCCGCTCGTGGGCATCGGCACAGGTAGGGATCCAATGAAACTTCGCCTTTTGCTGGCCGCGCTGCCCTTCATCGGCATCTATTCGGGCGGCACGCTCGCCGCCGGTACGCCGCTCCTGTTCGGCCTGCCGTTTCTGCTCGTATGGAATCTGTTCTGGATGGCGGCAACCGCCGCCATCCTCGCCATCATCTATTGTCTCGACAGCCGCGACGAAGCTGCGCGCGCCAGCGAACACCCAGGAGGCGGACAATGAACCCGGCCCTGGTCATCATCATCCTGTTTGCCCTCTTCGCGCTGACGGTCGGCCTGTACGCGCGCCGCGGCAAGACGTTCAGCCTGGAACAATGGGCGGTCGGCGGGCGCGGCTTCGGGTCGCTGCTCACCTTCCTGCTCATGGCAGGTGAGGCTTTCTCGACCTTCTCGTTTCTCGGCGCGAGTGGCTGGACCTACAGTAAAGGGGTGCCGGCGTTCTACATCCTGTCGTACGGCTGCCTCGCGTACGTGTTCGGTTACTGGATGCTGCCCGCCATCTGGCGTTACGCGAAGGAGCGCGGGCTCGTGTCGTTCGCCGATTATTTCGCGTCGAAATACGACAGCCGCGCGATCGGCGTGCTGGTGTCGGTGGTGGCCGTCTTCGCGATGGTGTCGTTGCTGATCATCCAGTTACGCGGTCTCGGCATCATCGTCTCGGAGATGTCGTATGGCCTGATCTCACAGGAAACGGCCATCTGGATCAGCGCAACCCTGATGGTTCTGTACATGAGCGTGTCGGGCATCCACGGTTCGGCAAGCATTGCGATCTTCAAGGATGTGCTGATCCTTGCGCTCGCGGTGTTTCTCGGCACCTATTTGCCGCTGCACTACTTCGGCGGCTTCGGCGAAATGTTCGCGCGCATCGACGCCGTTCATCCGGAACTGCTGCGCATGCCGGAGCACGGTTTCAATCTGAGCTGGTACAACTCGACACTCCTGCTGACGTCGCTTGGCTACTACTTGTATCCTCATGGTTTCACTGCTGTCTACGTGGCGCGCGACGCGTCGGCGCTCCGCAAGAACACCATGCTGATGCCGATCTACCAGGTGCTGATCGCTTTCCTGTTCCTCGTCGGTTTCGCCGCGGTGCTGACCGTGCACGGGCTCGAAGGCGCGCAAACCGATCTCGCGCTGTTGCGGCTCGTCAAACAGACCTTCCCGTCGTGGTTCGTCGGGATCGTCGGCGGCGCGGGCCTGCTTACGGCCCTGGTGCCGGGCTCGCTGATCATGCTCAATGCGTCGACGATGATCGCTCGCAACATCTACCGCGAAGGTTTCGCACCGCACGCGAGCGACCGGCAAGTCGGCCGCGTCGCGCGAATCGCGCTGCCGCTGTTCACGCTGGTTGTCGTCTACTTCGTGCTGCGTGGCGGTTCGAACTTCGTCGCGCTCGCGATCTTCTCGTCGAGCTTGCTGACGCAACTCGTTCCCATGCTCGCTTCGAGTTTCCTGAAACGACCATTCGGCACCCGGGAAGCCGCGTTCGGCGGCATCTTCGCAGGCGCGGTCGTGCTGGCGCTGGCGAACTGGCGCGGCATGACGCTGGCCTCGGTTTTCCCGGCCGCGCCCATCGCCTTCACCTCCATCAACACGGGGCTCGTCGCGTTGTTCGCCAATGCAGTAGTGTTCATCGCAATCAGCGCCGCGCAGCGCGCGCGTATCGCCCCGTCCATCGAATCGGCCTAACCACCATGACTCGCTCGCTTCTCCTCTCCAACGTCCGGCTCGCTGACGGTCAGCCGGTTTCCGTATCCATCGCCGATGGCCGTATCGCCGCGCTCGGGCCACATGTCGAGGCGCAGCCCGGCACGCGGGCCGAAGACGGCGGCGGTGCATTGCTGCTGCCGGGTTTCGTCGAAGGACACACGCACATCGACAAGAGCAACTGGGGCCAGCCGTGGTATCGCAACGCGGTCGGACCCGCACTGACCGACCGGATCAACAACGAGCGCGAATGGCGCAAGACGTCGGGACACGATGCGGCGAGCCAGTCGCTCGCGCTGGCGCGGGCATTCGTGCAGGCAGGCACGACGCGCCTGCGTACCCATGTCGACGTCGATACCGATGCGGGGATGCGTTATATCGAAGGCGTGCTCGGCACACGGCAGGCCATGCGTGATGTGCAGGATATTCAGATCGTCGCGTTTCCCCAGTCGGGCATGTTGATCCGTCCCGGCACCGTCGAACTGCTCGGCAATGCGCTCGCCGAAGGTGCCGATGTACTCGGCGCGCTCGATCCCGCCTTGATCGACGGCGATCCGGTCGCGTCGCTGAATGCGACCTTCGAGCTGGCGGAACGCTACCGCAAGCCGATCGATATCCATCTGCACGAACCCGGCGAAGTTGGCGCATTCACGCTGAAACTGCTGCTCGACCGGGTGGCGGCGATGGGCATGCAGGGGCAAGTCGTCGTCAGTCACGCGTTCTGCCTCGGTGCATTGCCCGAACGTGAACGCGACGCACTGCTCGAACGGATCGCGTATCTGCGCGTGGCGCTTCTGACCAGCGCGCCGCCGTCTCGCCCGGTTCCGCCGCTCAAGGTTTGCAGGGACAAAGGCATCACGATCTTCGGCGGCAACGACGGCATTCGCGACACCTGGTCGCCGTATGGCGTACCGGACATGCTGGAGCGCGCGATGCTGATCGGCATGCGCTACGACTTGCGGCGCGACGACGACCTCGCGATCGCCTTCGACTGCGTGAGCGACGCGGCCGCGCGAGGTTGCGGTTTCACCGACTATGGCCTGCGCGTGGGCGCACGCGCGGACCTCGTGCTGGTCGACGCGGAATGCGTCGCGCATGCCGTGGTCGCCCGGCCCAAACGCCGCCTGGTCATCGCCAACGGCCGCGTCGTCGTGCGCGACGGCGAACTCGTCGACGCTGCGTAACCGTGCGCGAGCACCTCACAAAAAAACTGCATATGAACGATAAGCAACAGGTCGACACGCTGATCGAGCACGGCTGCGTAATCACACTCGATCCCGCGCGCCGCGTCATCGAAGATGGCGCGGTGGCCATCCGCGACGGCCGCATCGTCGCCGTTGGCGAGACAGACGCGCTTGCGCGGCAATACCAGGCAGACCGCGTGATCGACGCACGCCGCAAAGCGGTGCTGCCGGGTTTCGTCGACGCCCATGCCCACGCCGGGCACGCGATGCTCAAAACGATTGGCGGCGCGAACGGCGATGCATGGTCGGAGGCATGCGAGATGATCTATACGCGCGCCTCGGACGAAACGTTCTGGGAAATGGAATCGCATCTTGCCGCGCTGGAGCGCCTCAAGGCCGGTGTGACGACAGGCGTATCGCTGCTCGGCGGCGGGGATTCGATCATGCGGGTCGACGACCCTGTGTATGCACGGCGTCATTGTGACGCGGTGGTCAAAACAGGCACCCGTTCGATCGTTGCGGTCGGGCCGTCACGGCCACCCGAACCACGCGCTTACACCCGTCACGGCGAGAACGGCAGCGTAACCCGCGACGTCGATTTCGCGCAGATGTACGACGTTTGCGAAGCCATCATCGACGCATGCCATGGCGACGCCAACGGCCGCATCCAGATCGCGTTGACGCTGCCCGTCTATGCACCGCAGCACTATCCCGAGCACGCGGCACACGAACGTGTCTTCCGGCTTCAGGCCGAGCGCTACACGGCGCTGGCCCGCGAACGCGGTCTAAGCCTGACGCAGGATGGTCATCGCGCCGGCTCGCTGGATTTTGCGCACCGCGAGCTGGGACTGCTGAACGCGAAGTCGTTCATGTCGCACGCCATCGACCTCACCGCCGCGGATATCGCGGCATGCGTCGAGACCGGCGCGTCGATCGTGCACAACCCAAGCGCGATCATGTCGATCATCGGACGTTGCCCGGTGCCGGAACTCATCGATGCCGGCGTGACGGTGGCGATCGGCTCGGATGGCGCGGCGCCCGACCGGGGCTATGACATGTTCCGCCACATGTGGCAGTGCATGCATTACCACCGCCGTCACTTTCGCGATCCGGACGTCCTGCCGCATGGCAAGGTGCTCGAAATGGTGACAATCGACGCCGCCAAAGCGCTGTCGCTCGACGACGAGATCGGTTCGCTCGAAGTGGGCAAGCAGGCCGACATCATTCTGGTCGACCTGTACAAGCCGCACCTGATGCCGATGAATATGCCCGTCCACCGCGTCACCTGCTTCGCGAATGCGGGCGACGTGTGCATGACGATGGTCGGCGGCAAAGTCCTGATGGAGAACTACCGGGTGCTGTCGGTGGACGAAGGGGATATTCTCGAGCGCGTCTCGGCGGCTGCGGATCGCGCATTCGACCGCGCAGGGATGCGTCATCTGCTGGAAACGCCACCGACGGTGTGGCGAGGCAGCCATTATTAATTCCAGCGTGGCTTGTGTCATTGCAAGCCACGCCGGACAACGGCTTCAGTCGCCGAGGCCCTGTCCAGGCGCCGTGACCTTGAATAACAATCGGGACGAATCACCCCAGAATTGTCCAGCCCGGACGATGGCCCGCTCAGCCGGTGCGGCAGCTACAGCGGCAGCGCCGTTCGGCGCTTTCACGACGACGAAGGCCGCCTCATTGCCAACCTCCAGCCCGTAGCCGCTTTTCCCCAGCACAGCCGCGCCCGCTTCCGTCGCCATGTCCAGCGCAACGCCCAGTTCTTCATCGGTATAGAAGCCGGAACGGTAACCGACCAGCATGGCTCGTTGCAGCATGTCGCCGTTGCCATACGGCCACCACGCGTCCTGAATGTTGTCGTTACCCGTGAACACGCGCACCCCGGCTGCGCGCAGCTGCAGGATCGGCGGGAACGCGCGGTCGCCTGGCGCATTCGTCATGATCGATACGCCGGCTTGCGTGAGCGCGGCGGCGATACGCTCGACCACCTCGGGTGCGACGTCGCCGAGCCCGTAGGCGTGGCTCACCGATACCCGGCCGTTCAAACCCGACGCCCTGGTGCGAGCAGCGATGCGATGCAGTTGATCAATCCCCTGCTGCCCCGCCTCATGCAGGTGAATATCGATTTTCACGCCGCGCTTTTCAGCAATACCAAAGACAATGTCGAGCTGGCCTTCGGCGTCGCCATCCAGCGTGGTCGGGTCGATGCCGCCCACCACCTGCGCGCCTTCACGGGCTGCTGCATCGAGCACCTCCGCCGTGCCCGGACACGACACGACGCCCGCCTGCGGGAACGCGACAAGTTCGATATCCACGACGCCACGCCATTTCTCGCGCGCTTCCAGCACGGCATGCAGGTTGGTCAGACCCGTCGTCGCGTCGACGTCGACATGGCTGCGCATCGCAATGGTGCCGAACGACGCGGCCTGGCGAATCAGCGCATCGGCGCGCTCGACGATAGGCGCGGCGCTCGCCAGTTCCTGCTTTTCGATGGCGAGACGCTCACGCAGACTCGTGACGTTGCGATGAGGACGCCAGCGATCGCCAACAAAGCTTTTATCGAGGTGAATATGGCCATCGACAAACCCCGGCAACACCAGGTGCCCTGCCAGATCGACGACCTCCGCGCCGTCGATTGCGGGACGTTCCGGACCGATGCCGACGAAGCGCCCTTCATGAACGGCCAGGTTGAGCGGGTTGCCGTCGGCGTCCACGGCATTGATGAATACGCGGTCGAACATGATTTTGCCTCTGCAAATCAGGACTCAGGGACTCATCCAGCGCACCCTGATCGGGTTGCGTTCATTGCGCTGCATGGTGTTGTGTGGGATGAAACATTGCACCATATCGGACCGCCTATATATCCACAAATTAAATGTTGAAATGGCCCATATTCATTTTCTGGATAGATCGGCATACTGTGCGGCTTCTGCGCCACTTTGATGGCGCCAATGGCCGCCCACTTCACTATCGTGCCGGCCACGCTGCTGGAACTGAAAGACCCGAATGGCGTGATCCAAGGCGCAAATGGCCGGCGGCTTTACTATTGCGGGTCGTCAATATCATACTGTTGTACCTTTTTGCATTCCGTCGTTGAGGAGACGCTAATGACTGCCCAGCTCACGCCCGAATTCGCGTCCAGATTCGCCAATCTCGCACTCGCCCACCTCACACGCGAGTACCCGAACAAGCTGACCCACTCGCTCGCCGGTCCACAAGACGTCCAGGGCCCGCGAGCCTTGCATCCGATTTTTTACGGCAGCTACGACTGGCATTCGTGCGTGCATGGCTACTGGCTGATCCTGCATCTGCTCGACCGCTTTCCCAATCTGCCTGAAGCAGCGCGCATCGTCGCGGTGGTCGACGAGCATTTCACCGAGGCGAATGTGGCCGGTGAGCTTGCGTATCTCGACCTGCCGCACAATCGCGGTTTCGAGCGCCCGTATGGGTGGGCATGGCTGCTCGCGCTGAGCGCGCAACTCCATTCGCTGAAGCTGTCGGAAGCCGCACGCTGGTCGAAGATTTTTGCGCCGCTTACCCAGGCCTTTGTCGAGCGTTTCGAGGAATTTCTGCCGAAAGCGACTTACCCGTTGCGCGTCGGCACGCACTTCAATATGGCATTCGCGCTTGCGCTCACGCTCGATTTCGCGCGGCAGACTTCGCGTGAATCGCTCGAGGCATTGCTGGTGAATACGGCGGAACGCTGGTTTCTGAACGACGTCGCCTGTCAGGCGTGGGAGCCCGCGGGCGACGAGTTTTTGTCACCATCGCTGATGGAAGCGGAATTGATGCGGCGGGTGTTGCCGCCCGCGCAATTCGTCGAATGGTTCAGGCGCTTTCTGCCCGATCTCGGTGCGAAGAAGCCCGCCACGCTGTTCGAACCCGTTACCGTGACCGACCGTACCGACGGCAAGATTGCCCATCTGGATGGCCTGAATCTGAGCCGTGCATGGTGCCAACGGTCGCTGGCGCGCGCGCTGCCCGCTGGCGACGTGCGCCGGACCGTGTTGTTCGACTCGGCCGAGCGGCATCTTCAGAGCGCCCTGCCGCACGTTGCCGGCGACTATATGGGCGAACACTGGCTGGGCACGTTCGCCACGCTCGCGCTGGAAGCGTGAACAAGCCAGCGAATCCGCCGGCTTGACGCACTACTGGGCAATTGCTGGGCGATTACTGGCCGGTCAGCTTTTTAGGCTTCGGCGGCGCCTGAACCTTGTTGTACTGGAACTCGGGCGTCGCCTTCAAGGCATCCTTGGTCGCGCCAGCCAGATAGAAATTTCCCGAACGAATATCCAGCGCAGCGATAGGCACCGCGACGTCATGCGACGCCACGCCCAGAAATCCGCCTGCGGAGACGATGGCGGCAGACAGCGAGCCGTCCGGAGCGACCACCAGATCGCGGATCGCACCGATTTTCTCATTCTGGTCGTTGTACACGGCCTTGCCGAGAATGCTCTTCTTCACACTCCAGCCGCTCAGCAGTGCATTGGACTGCTCGACAGTGACGCTCAAAGGTTGCGTGCCGGCGACTTGCGCCTGCGCACCAAAGCTGGTTGCAGCTACCGCGACCACAACAACAAGTTTGCTCAACGTCATATCGCTCACTCCGTTCTTAGTAGACTTGACCGGCGCATGGCTTGCGCCGAAAGGAATCGCTGCAGAGCGATGATACAGACTACGCGGCGCGTCTGCATCCAGCGTGCCATGCGAACGAACCCGCCACCATGTGCCACCCCGCGCTGCCACGGCAACGACGAAAACGGCGGCAGCGCGGCCCAAAGCGCATAACGGTAAAATCGAGCCAGGCGATGACGCCCGTTTAGAGGTGGAAGTTTGACTGAGCTTGAACAGGGTTTCATTTTGACCCGACATTGGCGGGATACGCCCGCCGGCACGGAAGTGGATTTCTGGCTGGCAACAGACGGCGGGCCCCGTCATATCCGCCTGCGCCCTCAGCCGTCGGTGGCGTTCATTCCGGCCGCGCACCGCGAGCGCGCGGAAACGATCCTGCGCCGTGAAGCGCCGCTCGATCTGCGCCCGCTCGACCTGTGCGACTTCCAGCATCGCCCGGTGATTGGACTTTACTGCCCGCAGTACCGGCAATTGGCGGGCTTCGGGAAACGTCTGGAACAAGGCGGCGTCGATGTCTACGAGGCCGACATTTTTCCGCCCGAGCGCTACATGATGGAGCGATTCATCACCGCGCCGGTCTGGTTCGGCGGCAAGGCGCAGCACGGCGGCCCGCTTCTGAACGGCGAATTGAAGCCGGCAACGAACTATCGGCCGTCATTGAAGCTGGTGTCGCTCGATATCGAAACCAGCGCGCACGCCGAACTCTATTCCATTGCGCTCGAAGGTTGCGGGCAACGTCAGGTGTATATGCTGGGGCCGCCAAACGGTGACGCCGGCGGTATCGACTTCGACCTCGAATACTGCGAAACCCGCGCACAGTTGCTCGAAAAACTGAACGCGTGGCTGGAACAGCATGACCCCGACGCGATCATCGGCTGGAATCTCGTGCAATTCGATTTGCGTGTGCTGCAGCAGCACGCCGAACAATATCGCGTCCCCTTGCGACTCGGCCGCGGCGGCGCGGTGATGGAGTGGCGCGAGCACGGCCACAAGCAGAACCATTTCTTCGCGGGCGCCGCAGGAAGATTGATCATCGACGGCATTGAAGCGCTGCGCTCCGCCACGTGGAGTTTCCCTTCGTTCAGCCTCGAATATGTCTCGCGCACGGTGCTGGGCGAAGGCAAATCCATCGACAATCCATATCAGCGCATGGATGAAATCCAGCGTCGCTTCGATGAGGACAAGCCCGCGCTCGCGCAGTACAACCTGAAGGATTGCGAACTGGTCACGCGCATCTTTGCGAAAACCGAGTTGCTGCCGTTTCTGCTGGAGCGCGCGACGGTCACCGGCTTGCCCGCGGATCGAAGCGGCGGATCGGTTGCGGCGTTCACGCATCTGTATATGCCGCGGATGCATCGGCAAGGCTACGTCGCGCCGAATCTCGGTGACGTAGCCGGTGCCGCAAGCCCCGGTGGCTTCGTGATGGATTCACGGCCCGGCCTCTACGACTCCGTTCTGGTGCTCGACTACAAGAGCCTGTACCCGTCGATCATCCGCACGTTTCTGATCGACCCGGTGGGTCTCGTCGAAGGCATGCTGAATCCCGGCGACGATCAATCGGTGCCCGGCTTTCTGGGCGCGCGCTTCTCACGCACACGCCACTGTTTGCCGTCGATCGTCGGCCAGGTCTGGCAGGGGCGCGAAACCGCCAAACGCGAGAACAACAAGCCGCTTTCGCAAGCGTTGAAGATCATCATGAACGCCTTTTACGGCGTGCTCGGCTCCACCGGCTGCCGCTTCTTCGATCCGCGCCTTGCGTCGTCGATCACCATGCGTGGCCATGAAATCATGCACACCACGCGCGAGCTGATACAGGCGCAAGGCTATGAGGTCATTTACGGCGACACGGATTCGACTTTCGTGTGGCTGAAGCACGCGCATAGCGAGGAAGACGCGAGTAGCATCGGCCGCGCGCTCGTCGAGCATATCAACACGCGGTGGCGGCAAACCCTGAAGGAACGTTTCGGGCTGGAGAGCGCACTGGAGTTGCAATTCGAGCGCCACTACAGGCGCTTCTTCATGCCGACGATTCGCGGCGCCGAGGAAGGCAGCAAGAAACGCTACGCCGGGATGACCGTTTTGCCGGACGGCAGCGAAGACATCGTCTACAAAGGGCTCGAAACGGTACGGACCGATTGGACGCCGCTCGCCCAGCAGTTTCAGCAGGAACTCTATGGGCGAATTTTCAGGCAACAGCCGTATCAGGACTATGTGCGTGACTACGTGCGCGATACGCTGGCAGGAAAGCTGGACGATCAGCTCGTGTACCGCAAGCGGCTGCGCCGCTCGCTCGGCGACTACGAACGCAACGTGCCGCCGCATGTGCGCGCGGCCCGTGTGGCCGACGAGTTCAACCGGCAACAGGGGCGCCCGTTGCAATACCAGAACGGCGGCTGGATCAGCTATGTAATGACGACCGCCGGACCGGAACCGCTCGAAACACTACGCTCGGCAATCGACTACGAACACTATCTGACGCGGCAGTTGCAACCGGTCGCGGACGCGATCCTGCCGCTATTGCGCGATGACTTTACGACGTTGGTGTCCGGGCAGAGACAGTTGTTCTGATGGCAGCGTTGGCGGCGTTGAGCGGTTGCCCGGGCGCCCATCGGCGAACTGGTCGACATCATGGACGTGGGCTTCGCCTGTGCCTACCTTGCCACGCCTTATGCGCGGCGTATGACCGGCAATACGATCTTCGTCGATAGTGGCAGCAGCATCATGAACGGTTAGCGTGTTGCGGCGCCATGTCCGGGGCCTACCGGTCTCCCCGTCGCTGCGCCCGGAAATGAGTGTCCCCAATGCATGTTTACCCTGGTGACCCTAGAGTTTTCCCTGATACTTGCCGTTATCGCGGGAAGACTGCCGCCACATCAAACCGATTTGATGCGTTGGCAGTTCATAAAACCAGAATCGGATATCCGATCCGCCTTCCGAGGGGCACAACATGCGCAACAACCAACCCGTCACCCAACGGGAATTCGAGTTTCCTGACAACGCGACGCTGATGTCGACTACCGACACAGAGAGTTACGTCACCTACGCCAACGCCGCCTTCATGCAGGTCAGCGGCTTTTCCCACGAAGAAATTCAAGGTCAGCCCCACAACGTCGTGCGGCATCCGGACATGCCGAAAGAGGCGTTTGCGGATATGTGGTCGACGCTCAAAGGGGGCGAACCCTGGACCGCCCTGGTCAAGAACCGGCGCAAGAACGGCGATCACTACTGGGTCCGCGCCAACGCGACGCCGGTGGTGCGCAACGGACAGCCGGCGGGCTACATGTCCGTGCGAACCAAGGCCTCGCGCGAGGAGATCGCAGCGGCGGAAGCGCTTTACCGGGACTTCCGCGAAGGCAAGGCTGGCAATCGCCGTTTCCACAAGGGGCTGATTGTCCGGACCGGCCTCATGGGTTGGACCTCGGTGTTTCAGACAATGCCTGTGCGCTGGAGAATCCGTTCGGCTTTGCTCGCGCTTGCGCCGGCGGTCGTTCTGGCTGCGTGGCTGCTGGGACTGAGAGGTACCGCGGCCGCCGGGCTCGCGGGTGTAAGCGCAGTGGTTTCGATGCTCGCCTCGCTGTGGCTGGAAACACAGATTTCACGCCCGCTCGAACAGGTCCTCGAACAGGCCCTGCGTGTAGCGTCGGGTGAAAGCCAGAAGGCCGTCCATATGAATCGCGTTGACGAGATCGGCATGACCTTGCGCACGATCAGTCAGCTTGGATTGATGTTTCGCTGGCTGATCGACGACGTCAGCGGCCAGGTGATCAATGTGCAGACGGCAAGCAACGAGATCGCGCAAGGTAACCACGACCTTAGCGTGCGCACGGAACAGGCCGCCACGAGCGTGCAGCAGACAGCGGCGTCAATGACCCAGATGACGGCGAGCGTAAAGAGCAATGCTGAGACCGCCGTCCAGGCCAATCAGCTCTCGGGCACGGCGAGCGACGCCGCAGCCAGGGGCGGCCGGGCCGTATCCGAAGTCGTCAATACGATGAACGAAATCACGGACAGTTCGAAAAAGATTGCCGACATCATCGGTGTGATCGACGGAATCGCCTTCCAGACAAACATTCTCGCGCTCAACGCGGCCGTTGAGGCAGCGCGCGCAGGCGATCAGGGGCGCGGCTTCGCCGTTGTTGCCGGTGAGGTACGCGCGTTGGCGCAGCGTAGCGCCAATGCGGCCAAGGAGATCAAGAATCTGATCGGCGCGAGCGTCGAAAAGGTCGAGTCGGGCTCCAGACTGGTCGATGAAGCCGGCAAGACGATGGACGACATCGTGGCGCAGGTGAAGCGCGTATCGGACCTGATCGCGGAGATCAGTTCGGCAACGGAAGAACAGAGTAGCGGCGTTACGCGGGTCGATCATGCAGTCGGCGAACTCGACCACATCACGCAACAGAACGCGGCCCTGGTCGAGCAGAGCACGGCTGCTTCAGAAAGCCTGAAGCAGCAGGCGACCCGCCTGGTGGAGGCAGTGAGCGTTTTCCGCTGACCCGCCTCCGTCGGAATGTGTGTGGCTGGGGAAGCACGGCCTTGGGACTGATCGCATGATCGTCCCAAGGGTATCTGCACGCTGAAACAGGAACTAGCACGAACGGACCGTGAAGACCGTGCGAACCTGGCTATCGCTGCTTCCCCAATGCAGGTTCAGATCCGCAAGCGGCACAGCCTCCGTTGCAATCTGCAGCCCGGCCGGGACCGCTGCATTGAACACCGCTTCTACCGCATGCAGCAGACGAGGCAACGGCACACTGCCGATTCCGCTGCCCAGCAAGGTGATCGCGGTGGCGCGCAACACAGCCGCCGGTAACAGAATATCGCCGCCGCTAATCGCACCGATCTGGACAAAGCGAACCGGATAAGCCTCAGCCGATGCTCTTGCCGCAGCGATCAACAACAACCGTGCGCTGGGTCCCCACAGATAATCCAGTACGACGTCCACCCCCTCGCGAAAATGCGATTCGAAAGCGCGGCTCAGGCTGCTTTCGTCCTGCTCCAGCGAAATCGTGAAATCAGCACCCGCACGTTTGAGCGATTCGAGACTGGCCGGATTGCGGCCTGTCGCGATGACTCGTCCCGCGCCGAGATGCTTCGCGATCTGGACAGCAAGTCGCCCGGAGGCGCCCGTTGCCCCGTTGACCAGCACCGTCTCGCCTTGCACGAACTTCGCCCGCTCGGTGAGCGCCGCCCAGGACGACATGCCCGGAATCGCAATGGCGGCCGCCGTGACGTCGTCGAGCGCATCGGGTAGCGGAATGCAGTTTGCCTCGGGCGCAAGGCTGCGTTCCGCCAGCGCGCCGAACGGCGCATGCGGGGCGAAGAAATAGACACGTCGGCCGTCTTCGAGACGCCCTGTCCCATCGACACCCGCCACGAACGGGAAACTACCCGACGATGAATAATGCGAGCCCGATGCCTTGCTATGCGTAATCCGGCTCAACGCCGAAGCCGCGACGTCGATCAGATGATGGCCCGCCAGCGCATCGGGACGATCGAAATCTTCGTAGACAGGTGGCTGACCCGCGCCTTTGACAACTGCAGCTTTCATGACAATTTCCTTGAAGAGGAGATCGAACCGGCGTCCCGATCAATGTGTATCGAGCCACTTGCGCAGCGCAACGTCACGAATCTCGAACACCTCGAAAAGCCCGATGGCGCGCAGCGCAGGCAGTCCGTCCACCATGTCGGCCTCGGCATGCGCACGCGCCGCTTCGCTGGCGCCTTCGTCGAACCAGACGCGCGCATTGGCAAGAAAAGCGCCGACGGTGCCCTTGCGGACCGTCGTGCCATTGAAGTCGACTTGATCGACGTGATCGGGAAGAACCTGTTCTGCTCGCATCGCACTGCACTCCGGTTGTAAGAGGAACAAAATCAGTGTAGTCGTGCAAAGACGGCCCGTCTCCGGTATAAAGGCCATTCCATACGGTGTTCTGGCCATGGCTTCTTACCTCATTCGTCCCGATCTCGTGACCTCGCAGGAAGGCCCGTTCCTCGCCGCAGCCGAGCTGACACAAAGCGAAGCGCGCGCAACGGCGTCACATAGTCACGCGCGCGGGCAGTTGATGGGGGCGCTGAGCGGTCTCATCTCGGTCGGACTCGACAAGCAGCATTGGGTCGTACCGGCGATACATGCGATCTGGATTCCGCCGCATTGCGTCCACTCTGTGCGTTCCTATGGCCCGTTCTCAGGATGGAGCGTGTTCATCGTGGAAGAAAGATGCGCGCCGTTGCCTAGGGCGCCGCGCGCGATCAGAACAGCGCCGCTATTGCGCGAGGCCGTGCGGCGCGCCGCAACCTGGCCGGGTATCGAACTCGACGAGGCGCAGACGCGCATTGCGGACGTCATCATCGATGAACTTGCCGCGGCGAAAGAGGAATCGCTGGGTCTCCCGCGCCCCGAAGATCCAAGACTCGTCCGCATCACGGACGCGTTGGCCAGCGATCTTTCGGATAATCGCCACCTCGAGGAATGGGCCGCGTGGGCCGGTGTCGCGCCACGTACGCTAAGCCGCCGCTTCGTGGCGGAAACCGGCTTGACGTTCGCGCAATGGCGTCAGCAGGCCCGCCTGCTCCGTGCGCTCGAGCTTATCGCCGACGGCCTCCCCGTCACGACCATCGCGCTCGAGCTCGGCTACGACAACGTCAGCGCGTTTATCGACATGTTTCGACGCGTCATGGGAACAACGCCAGGGCGATACGTCACCGCTGAAAATCCGGACAATAGGACAACCATCTGATTCAGACCGGCATTCACGCGGCATCGCTCGCGACGAAACGGTATTGTTCGCAGACTCTGTTCAGCTTTTCAACGCGGCATTGAATGCCGGTGCCAGCCCTGTGCTGTCGAGCAAGCGGCTGAATTCACCGAGCCGTTTGTGCAGATACGCCGGCACATCGACATTCGCGTAATCGTAGAAGCCACGCGCGTCACGCAGACCGTCGCGGCCTTCGCGCATGTTGTCGCTGACAATCTCCGCGGGCAGGAAGCGTGGATCAATCGCCCGCGCCAGATAGTGCGACGCATAGTAGAGAATGTCGCAGCCGCCCCAGTCGATAAATTCGAGCAGACCCAGCACGGAAAACCGCAGACCGAAACCGGTACGGATGGCCGTATCGATGTCTTCCGCGCTGGCCACGCCCTCCTCGACCATGCGCGCGGCCTCGTTCATGGCCAGCGCCTGGATGCGCGGCACGATGTATCCCGCCGACGGCGCGCACACCACCGGCACCTTGCCGACCCGGCGCAGCAAGGCGACCACGCGCGCTACGGTCTCGTCGGCCGTGGCGTCGCTACGACTGATCTCGACGAGCGGCATCAGGTGAGCCGGGTTGAGCCAGTGCGCGTTGAGAAGCCGCCCGGGACGCACCACTACCTGCTGAAGCTCGGTCACCAGAAACGTCGACGTCGTCGATGCAAACAACACGTCTGCCCCAGCGTGCTCACCTAGCCAGGCGAACGCGGTCTGCTTGGCCTCCATCACTTCCGGCACCGCTTCGAAGACAATCTCGCCTTCAGCAAGCCCTTCTCTCGCGCGCTCACGATCCACGATGACGATGCGCGCCATCGTCTCCGCGGCCTGCGCCTCGGTAATGCGGCCGAACACCACCTGCGTCTGCAACTGCCGCACGATCTCGCCACGCGCGGCAGCCGCGAAAGCGCTACGGGCTGCCGGGTCGCGATCCTTGAAATCGATCAGCGTCACGCGCAAGCCCGCATAAGCGAAGGCAAGCGCGATGCCTTGCCCCATCCGCCCCGCACCGAGAATATGAACGTGCTGGATTTCGACGGCTGCGCTCATTGGTCGAAACCCCGTTCGAGCAAGGCCGTCATCGCCTCGCGCGAAAGCGACGCGAGGCCCAGCCGTTCGAGCGTGCGGCCTTCGCCATACAGATCGCGCTCCGACACCGCGCTCGCCACATTCAGCAAACCTTCGGCGATAGGTGTCGGCACCTTGGCCCAGCGTCCCGCCGAAACAAGAAACGACAAACCGAGCCGCGTATCTTCGAGCATATAGCGGTGCGTCTTCAGATCGATGTCCTCGCGCCAGTCGCCGCTATCGGTCAGCTTGCCGTGTGCGCCGCGGCCGTACATCCACTCGTCGCCCTCGCTTGCGTAGTGGTCCGCGAGCGGGAAATGCGGCGCGCCGTAGCCAAGGGCTTCGCGTACTGCCATACGCTCGGCATCGAGTGCGCTCGTCACGCGGCGGATCGAGGGTTGCGTGCCTTCGTTATGGATGTCCCAGGCGTCGAAATGTTCGAGCGGTCCGGCGTTCATCATGATCAGCGGCGGATGAATCACCGGTCCTGCGTTCATCAGCGCGCCACTCAACGCATCCTCGATCGGTTCGACCGATGGATAAGCCTCCTGCAGCACCGGCACCGCCCACGTCGAATACCGTGCGGGAAAGACACCGCTCGGCAGGCGCGTAGCGTATGCGCTCACCACCACGTTGTCTTCGCCATGTTTGCGTGCGAGGTACGGCAACGTGCCGGTCTCCGCGAAAGCCACCTCGTGCGTATTGCCCGCCTCGTGCATCGCCTTCGCGAACACATAGCTGCCGAACGTGCCGGGCGGCAGAAACACCACTTGATGGTCGGCGAGAAAGGCGGCCAGTTGTGCCGCCAGCGCTTCGTGCGTGGTTGAAGGCAGCGGAATCACGATGAGCCGTGCGCTCTCCACCGCTTCCGCGAGGTCGTCGACAATATGGATCGCGCCCTGCTGCGTGCCGATCGGCACACGCCGCTCGCCGCGAAAGTCTTTGACCTTGAGCCCGCCGAGTTCGCGCAACCGCGCTGCCGCGACCGTATCGCGACGCCACCACGTTACGTTATGGCCTTTTTCCAGCATGTCGATCACGGCCGCATAGCAGCCATGGCCACCGCCCAGTACGCTGACATTCATCACACTTCTCCTTGTTCGATGATCGTCAGACTACGGGGTCGCCGTCGCAAAGACGCTTCAGACCGCGCAAGCCGCATTCAAATCCGGCAACTCAATAAGTGCGCAGTCGCGCCGGATGAACAATCGCGCTATCCGGGTCGATCCGTTCTTGCGCGAACAATATGGTCATCGCATGATGAGCACGCTCCCCGCTTCACGCTTCGAGGTCCATGAATGGAAATCGCGATTTCACGCAGAAACCGTAACCGTTTGATCGCATCGCACGCCCGCGAGGACATCGAGCGGGAAGTGTCACAGGTGCTGTGCCCGCACAGAATGGAAGTCGCGCATCGTGGCCCGCTCAACGCCGAGCTCTACGGCGTCGCGCTCCATCAGGCCATGCTCCTCGAACTCCACTACGGCAGCGAAACCCATATCGACGCCGGGGACATCGGCAATCACTACCTGTTTCGCACCACACTCAGTGGCCAATGTGCGCTGGAATCGGGGGGTGAACGCGTTTCGCTGCGAGCCGGGAGTCTGAGCGTGTCATCGCCCGCGCGGATGAGCCGCATCGTCACCGACCGCGAATGCCGCAACCTGCTATTGCGGATCGACCGACAGGCGCTAGAAGTCAAGCTTGCCGAGATGTTGAACGACAGCGTCAAACAACCGCTCGTGTTCGATCTCGCGTTCGACAGTACGCATACGGGCACCACGGTTTTTCTATCGACCCTGCGCTACCTGTGCAATCTGTGCGACCAGTTCGACGAACCAGCGCAGGAACGGATCTTCGGCCGCGATCTCACGCAGTGGCTGATGACCGTTCTGCTCAGCCAATTGCCGCATTCGTACAGCGCCACGCTTGCCCGTGCCGCATCAACACCGCTGCCGGTCCACGTGCGCCGCGCGCGAGACTATATCGACGCCCACCTGGACGAGCCGCTGCGGATGGACGCATTGGCTCGCGCCGCCGGTGTTTCGACGCGCACGCTACAGAACGGCTTCAGCCAGTTCCTCAATACGTCGCCTGGGGGCTATATCCGCGAACGGCGGCTCGAGGCCGTACATCGCGCACTCCAGACGCAGCCTGAACGCTCAGTGACCGATATTTTCATCGAGCACGGCGTGCACAGCTTCGGGCATTTCGCCAAGGCGTACGCACGGCGCTTCGGTTGCCTGCCGTCGGCCACCGCGAAACGCAGGGTGTGCAACTGACGCACCATGCAGACCGATCCCGCTGATTCCGTTCCGCACGAACACGACCGGCTGCCCTTGATGGGGGGCGCCGGGGTCCCGCGCGTGCAGGACCTCGATCTGAATCTGCTGAAGGCATTTCACGCGGTGTACATCGAGAAAAATGTCGGCCGCGCGGCATTGCGGCTGGGCATCACACAGCCTTCAGTGAGCCACGCGCTTGCCCGTTTGCGGCTCGTGTTTCACGACGCGCTGTTCGTGCGTACGCCCGGCGGCGTCGAAGCGACGCCGCGCGCGCAACGCCTCGCGATTTCAATCGATCGCGTGCTGGATATCCTGCAGGACATGCTGGACGAAGGCGCGCAGTTCCGCGCGGCCACCTCGCGCCGCGTGTTCCGCCTGCATATGAGCGACTTCGCCGAAAGCGCGTTTCTGCCGACGCTGATGCGTGAACTCGACACGCGTGCACCCGGCGTGGTGATCGAAACCCATCACATCGAGGACAGCCAGTTCAACGTCGCGCTCGAATCGGGCCGCATCGACTTTGCGCTCGGGCATTTTCCACATGCGTCGAGCCACTTTCACCACAGCGAACTGCTGCAGGAGCGTTATGTGCTGCTGATGGCGCGGCGCGTGGCCGAGCAGTTCGAACTGCCGGAAGGCTATACGCTGAATGCGAACGTGCCCGCGGGGCTGCACTTCATCGCGGTGACTTCGCACCCGCAATCAGTCGAACTGCTCGAACGCTATGGGCTCACCTCGCGCGTGCGGATTGCCGTGCCGAACTTCATGGTGGTGCCGGCTATTCTGAGCCGCTGCGATTACGCGCTGATTCTGCCGCGCACCGTTGCGCGCGCGTTCTCCACGCTCGGCGAATCGGCCGTGTTCGAACTCGACGATGCGCCCATGTGGCCCGTGAACGCATACTGGCATCGCCGTTTCGATGCGGACCCCGGCCACCGATGGCTGCGCGGCCTGCTCATGGAGCTGTTCCGGATCGGCGCCCGCGAGCCGTTCGACAGTTGGCTCGGTGCGCCGCTCGATCTCAATCCGGAAGGCGTACGTAGCGCCTGAGCGCATCGTGCAGGACGCGCCAGTTCATCAACAGGTTGAATGAGTTGGCCGCCTAGAAAGCCGTCATGATGCCGGCCACCACCGAGCTTGCGGTCGCGCCAGGCTTCGCCACCGACACCCCGCCACCCGCCGCGCCGTTGACCGTGAAGTTCGCGTGCTCGCCATTGCGGACCATCGCTGCACCCGTATAGAGCACCGTGCGTTTCGAAAGCGGATAGTCGCAGCGCACGCCGAACGAATCTGCATTGCCTTCGCTGTCGGCCACTTTCCGGTAATGGCCATAGCTCAGCAATATCAGCGCCGGGCCAACCGGCACGGTGGCGTCGAGTTCGAACAGATCATTGTGCGGATTTGAACTGGCGGCGTTCACGCCCGCCCCGACATCCGGCCCGCCACGATGACGTAGATAGATGAAAGCCGGTTTGATGAAGCCGAAATCGTACGAGATTGCGCCCAGCGCGTAATTGCCGGCGGCCGTCGGACTGCTCGCGTTCAGTGCCGCAGCGCTCGCCGGACTGAAGGTCTGCTGCATGTAGTCGGCGTCGATCGACAGATTGCCGTTGACGTAGTTAAGCGACGCACCGTACGTGTCGCCCAGCGTCGAAGGCAGGTTCGACGCACCATTGCTTCCGCGCGCGGCGATCGCCCGCACCAGCACGCCACCTATACGGGGAGACGAATAGCGTATCGAGTTGTTCACGCGTAGAAAAGCGGGTCCGACGAAGTTGTTCGCCGCATTGCCCCATGCAAGCCCGGCGCCGTCTCCCGGCAGGCTGTAGGTCACGAACGACGTATGCAGCACCGTGTAGTTGACGCCGGCCTGCATCGCGCCAAACGGACCCGACAACCCGACCCACGCTTCGCGTCCGAACAGCGCGCCGTTGTTGCCAAGCGTGCCGTTAGCCGAGTTAAAGCCGTTTTCGAGCTTGAAGATCGCGCGATAACCACCACCGAGATCTTCACTGCCCTTCAAACCGAATTGTGTCGCGAAGATATCCCCGCTTCCCATCCGCACTAAGTGGTTAGGGCCGAAATTCGCGTATTCGATCGACGTGTCGATCCGTCCGTACAAAGTCACGCTCGATTGCGCAAGCGCGGGGGCCGCTGCAAGGCACAGCAGCGACGCGCACCACATCCGTTTGGTCATTCCTTTAGTCCCGGCGAGAGTCTGGTTCTATCTGCCGCGCGGATTTGCCGTCGCGACGCTCGTGTTCTTCACGTTCCTCAAAGCCTTTCGTTTGATGAAGCGGAAAACGAAGCGAGTCTAGGAACACCAATTTCGAGCGTCGATGAATGCGCACATATAACACTTATAGACAGCGCGAATGAGGTGCGCCATGTACCGCACGACGGCCTCTTGCGCCTTGTGGGACAAGCCTTTCCGGCCGCCCCCTGGGGAAAACTTTAGCGCCCCTGGGGAATCTCGCCGTGTGCGCACAGGCCTTGCGTATATGTTTCGGAAATTTGTTTACATACGCTGCATCGCACCCTCATCGCAACTTCGTCGAATATCTGGCACAGGAGAATCGGCATGGCCGTATCAACGAGCAGCAACGCCGCGCGCAGGCGCTATACGTACGAGTGGTACGTGGTCCTGATCTGCATGCTTGCGTATGTGTTTTCCTTTGTCGACCGGCAGGTTCTCGCGCTCATGATCGAGCCGATCAAGAAGGATCTGCATCTGACCGACACGCAGTTCAGCCTGCTGCAGGGCTTCGCGTTTTCGCTCTTCTATGCGGTGATGGGCATGCCGCTGGCGTACCTCGCCGACCGCTTCGCCCGCCCCCGTATCATCGCGACAGGCATTGCGTTATGGAGCTTCGCCACCGCGGCCTGCGGCGTCAGTCAGAACTTCATCCACATGTTCTTCGCCCGCATGAGTGTCGGCGTGGGTGAAGCCGCGTTGTCGCCCGGAACGTATTCGATGTTGAGCGACTACTTTCCGAAAGAAAAACTGGGGCGCGCGGTGGGCGTGTATTCGCTGGGTTCATTCATCGGCGGCGGGATTGCATTCCTGATCGGCGGATACGTGATCAATCTGCTCAAGCAGATGACGACGATCGCCGTGCCGCTCCTCGGCGACGTGCGTTCGTGGCAACTCACATTCTTTATCGTCGGATTGCCGGGCTTTCTCGTCGCGTTGCTGTTTATCCTCACCGTGCGCGATCCGGCGCGTCGAGGACTCGTGCGGGACGGCGCCGGCCGCGCAAAGCGCGTGTCGATGGGCGATTCGTTGCGCTTCATCGGTACGCATGGCAAGACGTTCACCTGCCACTACCTCGGCTTCTCGTTCTATGCGATGACGCTGTTCTGCCTGATGAGCTGGACACCCGCGTTCTATATCCGTCACTTTGGGCTCACGCCTGCTGAAGCCGGCTACACGCTCGGTACGATCCTGCTGGTCGCGAACACCGTCGGCGTATTCTGCGGCGGGTGGCTCAACGACTGGCTCATGAAGAAAGGCCGCACGGACGGCCCGATGCTCGCGGGCTTCATCGGCGCGGTTGGGATGCTGGTGCCGGCTGTTGCTTTTACGCAGGTCGATAGTTTGAATGTGTCGCTTGCGCTGCTGGTTGTGGCGATGTTCTTCGCGTCGTTCCCGATGCCCACTTCGACCGCCGCGATGCAGACGCTCGCGCCGAATCAGATGCGTGCGCAGATTTCAGCGGTGTTTCTACTGGTTTCCAACCTCATCGCACTTGGAATCGGCACGACGCTCGTCGCGTTGTTGACCGACAAGGTGTTCGGTTCGCCGAAAGCCGTTGGCGATTCGATGTCGATCATCAACCTTGTCGCCACGCTGCTGGCTGCCGGGCTGTTGTGGCTGGGCTGCAAGCAGTTCCGGCTGAGCCTTGTGCGTGTGCAGGCGCAAACGGGTTCAACGGCGGCCGAGGCACATCACGACGCCGCGGACGCCGTGCATGCTGGCGACGTAGCGCCACTCGTGAGGCAGTAAGCCTGTTCCGGCTTCGGTCTTTACCTGGAGCTTTGCACTATCTGCTGATGGTGATGGTGATGGGAAAGCCGCCCGTTTTCGGGCGGTTGTGCGTTGGATGACAGTCGGTCAACTGAAGACGCCCGCCCTTCACGAGGTCAATGTTGCACGGGAGCTGGCTGTTGGTCCGTGTCTTCTTCGTTTGTCGCGGATTTGGCTGATGTTTGATTGCCCGCGCCGGGCTTGGTGGCCGCCGGTGTTTCCGTCGTCGCTATTTGTGATGCCTCTGCAAGGAGGCGCGCTGCACGGCTCGCAGTGATGCGGCTTTGCGGGATGCCCTTCGCATCGAGCGCGATTACCTGGTATAGCTCACGGTCACATTCGAGTTCCCGCTGATATTGCTCTGCCGTGTCGACAAGCAATTCAAGCATGGTCTGCTGACGTCGTCTTTCGTCGCTCGTGATAGCAGGATTCCTACATATTGAGAATGAAAGTGTGATCGATGTGTTGAGTTTCCACGAAATACGGCTGCAGGCGCGCCGGAGGTTAGCTGTCATTGCCGCGCGCACTACGCGCGCGAGCTTCCCTCTGTCCCCGCGTCAAATAGCCTGATCAAGGCTTGATAGTCGACCGGCTTGGTCAGATGATGGTCGAACCCAGCCTCGGCCGATCTGAGACGATCCGCCGGAAGTCCGTATCCTGTGACGGCCACCAGGATTACGTTTCGATTGGACCCGCATTCGCGCAGCCTTCTCGCGACCTCGTAACCGTCCATACCGGGGAGTCCAATGTCGAGAAGTACGACGTCGGGGCTGAAAGTCGCCACCGCGCTCAATCCCGAAACGCCGTCCCGGCAGGTCTCCACCTGATGACCTTCATTCGCCAGAAGCATTGCCAGTGCTTCACTCGCGTCGGCGTTGTCATCAATGATGAGAATCCGCCTTGGAAGCGCCGCAGCCGCGGTTGACTGCGAGTCGACCTGCTCCTCCGGGATCGCTCCCGGGTCAAGCGGCAGATCGACGATGAACTCACTGCCCGTCATGCCGTCGCTAATGGCCCGGACCGTGCCGCCGTGCAACTCGACCAGCCGTCGCACCACGGACAGGCCAACACCCAAGCCATTCTGGCGCTGACCATCCGATGCGGGTCCCTGAACAAACATGTCGAAAAGGCTTCCGAGCATCGAGGGCAGGATGCCTCTTCCATTGTCCTTGATGCTGAGCGAAAGCCGAAGGGCCGTTCTGGTCGCCCGCAACTGTATGGACCCACCGGGCGCGGTGTACTTCGCCGCATTGATTACGACATTCTCGATGACCTGTGACAGGCGTGTCGGGTCCACGTTCAGCCAGATGGGTTCTTCCGGCAGGGAGACGGACAGCGTATGACGACGTTCGCCGATGATAGGCTGGCAAACTTCGATGGCGCTCTGGATAATTGTTTTGAGCAGAACCGTCTGTCGATTCAACTCGATACTGCCACTTGTTATCCTGGCGATATCGAGCATGTCGTTCACGAGGTGCATCATCGCGCGCCCCTGCCTTTGTATGACGCCAGCGGCCCAGTCCTTCTGTGTGACTGCAGCCGTCTCCGACGCGAGCAGATTTCCTGCCGAAACCAGCGCGGCAAGTGGATTACGCAACTCATGGCCGAGCGTGGCCAAAAATTCGTTCTTCCGCCGGTCGGCGACTGCCAGTTGTTCGGCACGCTCGCGAAGATAGGCATTGCTCACGCTGCGATTGACGAGATCGCGCTCGGTTGATGCCACGGCAATCGCGTTGCCCCCGTCGTCCGTGAGAACCGATAGCGTAAGCCATATGTCGACGACGCGGCCGCCCTTCGTTACCCGCTGTGTCTCGTAGGAATGCAGCGCCTCGTTGTGCTCAGCATGGCGCACGAAATCGATATGATCCTGCCTTGCACCGCGTGGCATCAGATCGGAAACAGTCATGCGTAGCGCTTCGGTCTCACTGTAGCCATACATCGCGCTCGCGGCCTTGTTCCAGGCGAGAAAGCGGCCTTTGAGGTCGAATACCGTCACCGCGTCGTTCGAATCCTGAACCACTGCGGCAAGGCGGCGGGCGTGTTCATCGGACAGCTTGAGATGGGTGATATCGGTCCAGGTCACGACGACGCCCGAAGGCGGCGTTCCGCGAACCGCGATATACGGCGTGACGCGGCGAACATACCATTCTGCGGTCGCGGTTTCTATCTCCTTCTCGACCTGCTGGTCCACGCCCATCAGTATCCGCTCGACCTCTGAAGGCAACGCGTCGCCGAGCGGGTTGCCGAGGACCTCTACGATCCTGCGTCCGATGTCAGGCGGCGCAAGGCCCAAAATCCTCGCTGCGCTGGGGGTAAACCGTTTAATCAGCCCCTGCCTGTCGAGCAGCAGCGTCGCGATTTCCGTGCTGGCCAGCAGATTCGTCACGTCCTCATTGAGGACCTCAAGCTGATGGACCTTCTGCTCAAGTTGAGAATTGACGACATTCATTTGCTCATTGACCGCCTGCAGTTCTTCTTTGGAGGTTTCGAGCTCTTCGTTTGCGGAGCGCAACTCCTCATTCATCGAAAGGATTTCTTCGTTCGATACCCGCAATTCGCTGTTGCTCTCTTCCAGTTCCTCGATTGTGCTGCCGAGTTCCACCTGCGTTGTGCGAAGCTCGCTCTCGAGGTGCCAGAGGTCAGAGTCCGCGCCGGAGGGCACCGTCGATGCAGGCCGTTCTGTCGTCGGCAACCTGGCGAAGATAACAAGCAATGCCTTGCCGGCATGCGTTGTATCGAACGGTCGCGTGACTGTGATTTTGACCGCTGGCGCACCGCCGTCGGCGACGACTTCACTGACCGGCGATTCAGCGTGATCCTAGATAGCCCGGCGCAATACGATCCGCAGTTTGAGGCGCAGTCCTTCGCGCGCCATGTCGAGAATGTTGCCCGTCGGCTCACCTGCCGGTTGCATCAGGTATTCGTCCGTCGAGCCGCTCACGTAGAGCACCTGGTGAGCAGAATTGATCAGCACCGATGCGGCATGGTGCTCTTCGAGCAGCGTGGCGTTGACCAGTTCCGCGTAACCCTTGCTGCGGACGCCGACACGGCTCGCCGGCGGGAATTCTTCACGGCGTGCCGTTCTTGCGGAAAACCGGTAGCCAGTGGGTGCCGCCGCAACGATCGGACTACGCTGGTATATACGCCAGGCTCTCGACACTTCCTGAAACTGGGTGGAATCGGGATCGGTACTTTCCGAACGTCCTAGAAACAGATAGCGCTTCGGATTGAGCGCGAAGTGGAACAGCTCGAACACCCGCTGCTGGGCTTCCGGTTCGAGGTAGATCAGCAGGTTCCGGCAACTGATCAGATCGACCCGGGAAAACGGCGGGTCAGCAATCAGGTTCTGCGGAGTGAACAGAACCGTTTCGCGAAGTTCCTGCCGGATCTGGAATCCGTCGTTGTGAGTCTGAAAGAATCGATCGAGCCGCGCTTCACCAACCGGTGACGCCACGCTGGCCGAATAGACGCCCTGCCGTGCGTGCGCCAGCGCCACGCGGTTCACGTCGGATGCAAGGATCATGAACGATCGCGCCGCCTGGCGCTTCTCGATCTCCTCGGTCAGCAGCATGGCCATCGAATAGGCCTCTTCGCCCGTTGCGCAGCCCGGCACCCATACGCGAATCGGCTGCTCGCTCTCTGGCTCCTCCAAAAGGGCGGTCAGAACGCGTTCGGACAACGCGGTCCAGGCATCGGGGTCGCGGAAGAACTCTGTCACACCAATCATCATGTCCAGGCTAAGCGCCTGAGCCTCCTGGACCGAGGCTTTCAGGACGTCGCAATACGCGTGCAGGCTGTCGACCCGGTTGACCGCCATGCGACGGGCAATGCGACGTTGAAGCGTCCCCCGTTTGTAGCCCCTGAAGTCCGATCCGGCAGCGGCAAGCGCTCTGAGCACCGGCTCAAGATCAACCGGCTGCGGTGGATCAATGGCGGCTTGAGGCATCCCGCCCGTGGAACGTCTGATGTAATCAAACAGCGCAGCCGGCATGTCTTCGACCGGGAGCACATAGTCCACCAGACCCGTTGCGATTGCGTGGCTGGGCATTGTGCTGTGTTCGGCCGTTTCCGGCGTTTGCGCCATCGCCATGCCGCCCTCGGCTTTGATCGCTCTCAGCCCTGCTGAGCCGTCCGCGTTCGCGCCGGTGAGCACAATCCCGATGGCGCGATCATGCCGGTCAGCGGCCAGCGACGTGAAAAACGCGTCAATCGGCATGGGGATTGCTGGGCGATCGACGGCGGCCCGCAGTCGGAACGTGCCTTGATTAATAACAACGGACACTTTCGGCGGGATGACATAGACGTGCCCCGCGCGCAGCATTGCGCCATCCTCGATGGCTGACACAGGCAAATGCGTGTCTTTGGCCAGCAACCCCGGGAGGTGGCTCTCGGAACCCGGAGCCAGGTGCACAACGATCACGAAGGCAATGTCGCTCGGAATTTCGGAAGCCGCCTTGAAAAACAGGCTTAACGCATGGAGGCCGCCAGCCGACGCGCCGATCGCGACTATTCGGGGAGCGACGACGAGCTCTGGCGCTGTAGAAGTCTTATTGGAATCATTCATAGCGCACCGCTCAAAACTGCTGAAGCTCCAGTGTAGCGCCTATTACATCGCCGCTGATCGAACTTTCGGTGCAGAGGTATTTCACGCTCGGTGGCGGACGTTGGATACGGACCCCGCGAAACGCGTTGGCATGAAAGGAGACTTACGACGATATGCTTGAGTTCCGGGTGTGAGCTTGCGCATGCGCATGCGCAGCGGGCTGATAGCCTGGAGGGTATGAGTCAGGACGCGGCTCCCGTTGAACGACGAGGCAGATTGCCTCGCCCTTCAACATGAAAACAGAGTCGGTTTCCTCTCCGGAACCACTAACGTTGAGCCGGAGCCCCATTACCGCGCGAGCGGTTTCGTCCTGTGGCCACTTCCAGCCAGATAGGCCCGTCAGTCTTCCCTCGCATTCACCACTAGGAGCCTCCGGTCAGGCTGACCGAGTTCGCCTGCGCGACCAGCTCGGTGACAAACCCCTTAAGATGTGGATTCGCTACGAATGCCACATGCCCATGACTACGCTTGCCGACCGACCCCATACCGCACTCATCGTCATCGATCTTCAAAACGGCGTTGTCGCGAATGCCTATCGACGCCAGGAAGTGCTTTGCGTCGTCAACGCGCTCGTTGAGCGAGCACGCAGCGCCCATGTACCGGTCGTCTGGGTCCGTCACACCGACGAAGACCTGGAGGCCGGAACTGATGCGTGGCAGATCGTCGACGAACTTTCGCCAGAACCGGCGGAAATGATTATCGAAAAGCATTACCGCGACGCGTTCGATAACACCGACCTTGAACAGGCCTTATCTACACTCGGCGTTGGCAAACTCATCGTGACCGGAGCACAAACGGACATGTGCATTCGCTCGACAGTGCACGGCGCGCTTGTGCGCGGCTATGACGTCACGCTGGTCAGCGATGCGCACACGACCGACGACATGACTCAATGGGGCGCGCCACCTCCGGACGGCGTGATCGCGCACACAAATCTGTACTGGAGCAATCAACGCGCGCCGGGGCGCGTGGGCGGCATAGTCGCGAGCAAAGACGTCGATTTTGGTCTCATGGCTGGTTGATGGAAAAACGAACGAAATAAGCTGCCCAGGCATCGAGCAGTCGAGTTACCTGGCTCTTCCCAAAGATGACCCACGCCCAAAACTTGATAGCCGACGACGGAGTTGTATTTACCGCTGCGGGCAAGCTCCATAGTCGACCCACTCGTGACGCGTTCATGATAAAGAGGGGGCCATCGGCGCGTTCGCTTGCAAATACGCCCACAGTCGCTGGGCGACTGGGCCGTGTGGCCCTTCGCTGCGTCGAGCAGCAACCACCATTTCCGTGTGGCCGGGGAAGTACCTGCCGGCAATGGACTTGAGCGCGCCGCTACGCATGTCCCCGTCGATCAGGAAGTCCGGCAGATGTCCCCATGCGAGGCCCTGCAGAATGACATCCTTCTTCATGAACTGGTCCGCAACCGTGATCTGGTGTGCCCCCTCGACTACCAAAAAATTCTCGTCACGTGGCGTACGAGCCGAATCGCGCATGACACATTGCGTGTAGTCGCGTAGATGTTCCGGGCGCAGTGGGGTGGTCAGCGACGCCGGCAGCAAGCTCGGAGCGACCACGGGAATCAACCGAACCTTGCAAAGCGCAATCCACTCCAATAACGGGTCCGTCATGTCGACGCGATGAAACATCAGGTCGGCGTCGCGAGCCTTGAGGCGCTCGACCGGACCGCCGACCGTCTCGAAATGCAGATGCAGTCGCGTATGCAGAGACTTCGTGAAGAAGCGCGCAAGCAGCCCGAGCACAGCCGGGCGTGGGCACAGGTCGCCCAACACCACATGCAATTCGCTCTCTTCACCCATGGCCAATTGCGTCGCGTATTGACGCAAACCCTCGGCTTCGCATAGAAGCGGCTGCATGCGTTCATGGAATGACCGCCCCGCATCGCTGAGCTTCACGCGGTAGCCGCCGCGATCGAGCAGATTCAGACCCGCCTGACTTTCGAGCCTCGCCACTGCAGCAAACACGGCCGGATGGGATCGATGCAAAGCAGCCGCCGCAGCCTGGAAACTGCCCGTACGGATCACGGCATCAAAGCATTTCAGATCATGCAGGGCGAAATCGTTCATGTCATGTTTTCTGACAAAGAGTGTCCGTGTTTTGTAATTTTATCGGAACTCGACCTTGTCCATACTCAAGGCCATCGACCTGCGCCGTCACGACATCCGGCCAGATGTGCCGCGCGACGCGGCGTTTCTTTGGGAGCGTTCTATGGACAATTTTTCCTACTTCACGACATCCGACGGTGCACGGATTGCCTACCGGATAGAGGGCCGCGACGACAAGCCCGTACTGGTGCTGTCCAATTCCATTGGTACGACGCTGCGCATGTGGGACGGGCAAGTTCCTGAGCTAAGCCGTCACTTCTCCGTACTGCGCTACGATGCCCGCGGACATGGCGCGTCGAGCGTTCCTGCCGGGCCGTATTCCCTTGCGCGACTGGGACAGGATGTTCTCGAACTGATGGATACGCTCGACATCGCGCGAGCACATTTTCTTGGGCTCTCGCTGGGAGGCATCGTCGGGCAGTGGCTAGGCATACACGCACCGGAACGGATCGAGCGGCTCGTGCTCAGCAATACAGCGCCCTATCTTGGACCAGCGGACAGGTTTGATGCGCCAATCGCCGAGGCTCTCCAGGCCGACGACATGACCGGTACAGCCGAGACGTTCCTGCGCAACTGGTTTCCGGCGAGTATGTTCGAGACACCCAATCCGGTGGTGAAAACATATCGTGCGATGCTGCTCGCAACCAACCGCCATGGCCTGGTCGGTTCGTGGGGCGCCGTGCAGGAAACCGACTTGCGAGAGGATATCGCGCGCATCACACGGCCGACGCTGGTGATCGCGGGCGAGCACGATACGGTGACGGCAGCGAGTTACAGTATGCAGATGGCGAAGATTATTCCGGGTGCGACGTTACTTGTGCTACCCGCTGTACATCTCTCAAACGTTGAGTTTCCGCGGGAATTCGTCGACGCGGTCGTGAAGTTCGTACTATCACCCACGGCCTGAGGCCTCGCCGCGGGAAGTCTGGCTGACAGATATACCGCTACAACGCAGACGGGATTGCGGGCCGCCGCTGATTGGTCCGCGTCCGGCAGAAGTCGGCCCGGAACGGCCAGTTGCCGTTCTCATTAGCAGCCATTCGGTATCAGTCAGCAGGAAGTTGCCCAACTGCTCCAATCGACTATTTCA
>NZ_JAQQCQ010000042.1:0-37067 GCF_046030355.1 Paraburkholderia caffeinilytica | reverse complement strand
CCTGTTCACGGTCGTGCCGGAACTCGTTAGCGAGCTTGGCTAAGCGCCGCAGCGCCGGTTAAACGGCGTCTGGCAGCACACAAAAGGGCGCGGGACCTATCAAGTCCGGCGCCCTTTTTTTATCGAAAGACAGGAGGAGAACTGAAATGAGCTATACGGCGCCCATCAAGGACATGCTGTTCGTGATGAAAGAACTGGCCGGTCTCGAAGACATCGCGACGCTGCCGGGCTTCGAAGACGCGAACCTCGAAACGGCACAGGCCGTGCTCGAAGAGTCGGCGAAACTGTGCGGCGAAGTGTTGGCGCCGCTGAACGTGGAAGGCGACCGCAACCCGAGCAGCTGGAAAGACGGTGTGGTTACCGCGACGCCCGGTTTCAAGGACGCATTCCGCCAGTTCGGCGAAGGCGGCTGGCAAGGCGTGCAGCATCCGGTCGATTATGAAGGCCAAGGTCTGCCCAAGCTGATCGCCACAGCCTGTATCGAGATGCTGAACGCGTCGAACCTGTCGTTCGCATTGTGTCCGCTGCTCACGGATGGCGCCATCGAGGCACTGCTCACGGCAGGCAGCGAAGAGCAGAAGCAAACCTACGTGCCCAAGCTGATCTCCGGCGAGTGGACCGGTACGATGAACCTGACCGAACCGCAGGCTGGCTCCGATCTCGCGCTGGTGCGCACGCGCGCCGAGCCGCAGGGCGATGGTTCGTTCAAGCTGTTCGGCACGAAGATTTTCATCACGTGGGGCGAGCACGACATGGCGAAAAACATCGCCCATCTCGTGCTGGCGCGCACGCCGAATGCACCGGAAGGCGTGAAAGGCATTTCGCTCTTCATCGTGCCGAAGTTTCTCGTCAATGAAGATGGCTCGCTCGGTGAGCGCAACGACGTGCACTGCGTGTCGATCGAGCACAAGCTCGGCATCAAGGCGAGCCCGACCGCGGTGCTGCAATTCGGCGATCACGGCGGCGCGATTGGTCATCTGATCGGCGAAGAAAATCGCGGCCTCGAATACATGTTCATCATGATGAACGCGGCGCGTTTCGCGGTGGGGATGCAAGGCGTCGGCGTCTCGGATCGCGCGTATCAGCAGGCTGTGGCGTATGCGAAGGATCGCGTGCAAAGCCGGCCTGTGGACGGTTCCGCGAAGCAATCGGTCGCCATCATTCAGCACCCGGACGTGCGCCGCATGCTGTCGACGATGCGCGGCCTCACCGAAGCCTCGCGCGCGCTGGCGTATGTCGCCGCGGCTTACTGCGATATTGCGCATCGTCATCCTGACGAAGCAACACGCGCCGAACATCAGGCGATCTATGAATACCTCGTGCCGATCGTGAAGGGCTGGAGCACGGAACTGTCGATCGACGTGACGAGTCTCGGCGTGCAGGTGCACGGCGGCATGGGCTTCATCGAAGAAACCGGCGCCGCGCAGTACTACCGCGACGCGCGCATTCTGCCGATCTACGAAGGGACGACCGCGATCCAGGCCAACGACCTGATCGGCCGCAAGACGGTGCGCGACGGCGGCAAGGTCGCGAGGTCGCTGCTGGCCGGTGTGGCTGAAACAATCGAGGCACTTGGCGCGCAACAAGGCGCAGCGTTCGAATCGATGAAGAAGTATCTGACGCAGGGTCATCGCTCGCTGGGCGCGGCGGTCGATTTCGTCGTCGCCAACACGAAGAGCGACCCGAACGCGGTGTTCGCCGGCAGCGTGCCGTACCTGAAGCTGGCGGGCGTCGTGCTGGGTGGCTGGCAGATGGCGCGTGCGTTGCTCGTGGCGGCTGAAAAGCACGACGAAGATCCGTCGTTCTATGGCGCGAAGATCGCGACGGCGCAGTTCTATGCCGAGCACGTGCTGCCGCTTGCTTCGGCGTTCGAAGCGTCGATCGTCAGTGCGAAGGGTGGGGAGAGCGTGCTGGCGTTGTCGGAAGATCAGTTCTGATGCTGCACTTCCCTCGAGCCAGGTAGCGAAAGCTCGTGTGTAAACGACAAACGGCGCCCGGTGAGGCGCCGTTTGTCTTTGTCAGGCCGGTTTGTCTGTGATGACGGGTGACGAACCGGCGTAACCGCTCGCGAAGCGTTAAAACGTTAGATCTTTGGCACAAGCACTTCAGGCATAAGCCGGGCGATGCGCACCGCCGGTCTCGCCGAGATAGCGATGCACCGACAGATCATCCGCCTTGATGGCCGGCTGCTTGCCCGACATCACGTCGGCCAGCAGTTGCCCCGAGCCGCACGACATCGTCCAGCCCAGCGTGCCGTGACCCGTGTTCAGGAACAGGTTCGGCACAGGGGTGCGGCCGACGATCGGCGTGCCGTCCGGCGTCATCGGACGCAGGCCGGTCCAGAACGTAGCCTTCGACGTGTCGCCGCCGCCCGGGAACAGATCGTTCACGCACAGTTCAAGCGTTTCGCGGCGGGCCTGACGCAATGATTTGTCGAAGCCGACGATCTCCGCCATCCCGCCGACACGAATCCGGTCGTCGAAGCGCGTGATCGCGATCTTATAAGTCTCGTCGAGCACGGTCGAAACCGGCGCGGACGCTTCGTTGACGATCGGCGCGGTAATCGAATAACCCTTGAGCGGGTAGACCGGAATCTTCACGAGGCCGGACAGGAATTTCGTCGAGTACGAACCGAGCGCGACGACGAACGAATCCGCGCGCACCAGTTCATCCCCGCATTGCACGCCGGCGATACGGTCGCCGGCCATGGCGAGTGCGTCGATCGGGGTGTTGTAGCGGAACTTGACGCCCAGTTGCTCGGCCAACGCGGCGAGGCGCGTGGTGAACATCTGGCAGTCGCCGGTTTCGTCGCCCGGCAGGCGCAGGCCGCCCGTCAGCTTGTGCGAGACCGCGGCAAGCGCCGGTTCGGCTTGTGCGAGTTCGGCCGGCGAGAGCAGTTCATACGGCACGTTGGCTTCCTGCAGCACGGCGATGTCTTTCGCCGCGCCGTCGAACTGCTGTTGCGTGCGGAACACCTGCAGCGTGCCGCCGGTGCGGCCTTCGTACTGGATGCCGGTTTCGGCGCGCAGCGCTTGCAAACAATCGCGGCTGTATTCGGCGAGGCGGACCATGCGGCCCTTGTTCACCGCATAACGCGACGACGTGCAGTTCTGCAGCATCTGCCACATCCATTGCAACTGGAATTGCGTGCCGTCGAGGCGGATCGCCAGCGGCGCATGCTTCTGAAACATCCACTTGACGGCCTTCAGCGGCACGCCCGGCGCCGCCCACGGCGACGCGTAGCCCGGCGAGATCTGTCCGGCATTGGCAAAACTGGTTTCGAGCGCCGGGCCGGCCTCGCGATCGATCACGGTCACTTCATGACCGGCGCGCGCCAGATAATAAGCACTCGTCACGCCGACAACGCCACTGCCCAAAACGACGACTCGCATAGCTGCTCCAGGATATCCGATAAGAGGTCTGAGGGCGGCGCGCTCGTCGATTCGTTTGAATTCGTTCGATTAACGAGGTGGAATGCGGATCGCCCAGTGTTAACCGCTATACTATTAACAGTCAGGCAGGTTTTGTTATTGTATTTTCAAGATTTTCAGCAAAAACACCATGCGTACACAGCGCCAGCCGATCCGGGCCCTCGACAAACTCGATCACAAGATCCTGCGGCTCCTGCAGCAGGACGGCCGGATGGCGATGAAAGACCTCGCCGAACAGGTTGGCCTCTCGGTCACGCCTTGCATCGAGCGCGTCAAGCGGATGGAGCGCGACGGCGTGATCACCGGCTATCACGCGCGGGTGAACCCGGCTGAGCTAGGCGCGGCGCTGCTGGTGTTTGTCGAGATCACGCTCGATCACAAAAGCGGCAACATGTTCGACCAGTTCCGCCGCGAGGTGCAGAAGATCCCCGAGGTGCTGGAGTGCCACCTCGTCTCGGGCGATTTCGACTATCTGATCAAGGCGCGCATCGGCGAAATGGCCGATTACCGCAAGCTGCTGGGGGATATCCTGCTGCAACTGCCTGGCGCGGTGCAGTCGAAGAGCTACGTGGTGATGGAAGAGATCAAGGAAACGCTGACGATTGCGGTTGGCGATTAGCTCGCATGTAGCTGCGTAGCTGGACTCGACAAACGGCGTAAACACTGTATATTTATACAGGTATTTTGCGCCGTTCTGCTTTTTTGCATGCTCCAGCCGTGACCGATTCCGACCTCCACTCCGCTAACGAATTTCCGATTGCTCCGCCCACGCCCCGCAAGGGGCGCGGCGCGGTGACGAACCTGCAAGGCCGTTACGAAGTCGACCAGCGCGAGGTGGTGGACGACGGCTGGCTTTCGTCGCCGGAGGAAGACGGCGAGCCCAAGGTTTTGCGCACACAGGTTTTCGAAGAGCGGGCCAAGACTATCCTCACGCGCAATGCGTCGCCGGATATTCCGTTCGGCGTTTCGCTGAACCCGTATCGGGGTTGCGAACATGGCTGTATCTACTGCTTCGCGCGGCCTACACATAGCTATCTCGGTCTGTCGCCGGGGCTCGACTTCGAAAGTCGTATCTACGCAAAGGTCAACGCGCCGGAGTTGCTCGAGCGCGAGTTGTCGAAGAAGTCTTATGTGCCGGAGCCGATTGCGCTCGGTGTCAATACCGACGCCTGGCAACCCGTCGAGCGCGATTTGCGCCTCACACGGCGAGTGATCGAAGTGCTTGGCGAGCGCGGTCATCCGTTCGCGGCGATCACCAAATCGTCGCTGATCGAGCGGGATATCGATCTGCTTGCGCCTATGGCGGCGCGCGGGCAGTTCATGGCGGCCGTCACGATCACCACGCTGGATGCGGATATCGCGCGCACGCTTGAGCCGCGTGCGGCCACGCCGTCGCGCCGATTACGCACGATCCGTATGCTGAGCGAGGCGGGCATACCGGTTGGCGTGAGTATCGCGCCGGTCATTCCGTTCGTCACCGAGCCGGACATGGAGCGCGTGCTGGAAGCCTGTGCAGAGGCCGGCGCGTGCAATGCGAGCTACATCGTATTGCGCTTGCCGTGGGAAGTTGCGCCGCTATTCAAAGATTGGCTTGCGGCCCATTTTCCCGATCGGGCTGACCGGGTAATGAGCCGTGTGCGCGATATGCGAGGAGGGGAAGACTACGACTCGAACTTTTCCACCCGAATGAAGGGGGAAGGGTTGTGGGCGGACCTGTTGAAGCAGCGCTTTCACAAGGCTGTGCGCCGGCTCGGGCTAAACCGGCGCGATCGCGGCATTCTGGATATGTCGCACTTTCGCCGGGTTGAGCCGGTGCGCGCTGAACCGCGGCCGCGCAACGATCCGCAATTGGATCTTTTTTAGCGCGGCAAGTAGAAAGTCATTGCGAGAGTGCTTTGGCGGCCTGCACCTGGCCTTCGAAGTAGGTCTGGAACGAGATCGCGAGGCCCGTCATCAGCAGGAACGCGCCGATCAGCAGCGAAAAGATCACGATGAAAATGACGGTCCAGCCCGAGCGGCTTTTGCGCTGGATTTGCGCGTTGAACTGCGCGTCCCATTTTTCATCCGGACGTAGACCGTAGACGATCGCGGCCAGAAAGGCGGAGAGCAGCGAAACGGCACCGAAAAACGCGAGCACCCAGCCCAGCATCGAGGCGCGCTCGCTCGCCACCACCAGCATGGCGCCCGGAATCCCGATTAGTGTGCCGAGCAGATGAGCCCAGCCGTAAATGTCACGCGTGCCATACAGATAGAAGCGGTGGGCGCCGAGGCTGCCGAAAAAGAATGCCAGCGCGGCGGTAATCGTCTTGGATCTGAAATGCGAGGAAGTCGGAGCAAGGGTGGACATGTAGGCGAGAGCAGAGTGACAGGCGGTCGAAGGGAGCGGTGCGCTGGTGGGCGTGGGCCGACGCGCATTCTACGCCACGCCGCGTGGCGCCGGTCACGTGGTGTGGGGCCGCGGGAGGCTGCGGCTGTCTGAGTTCTTCGCGGTTTGGGTGCGAGCGGGCTGGATCGGTGGCTCGCGCGCGTAGTTGCGCTTCGGGTTGTTGGGTTAAGGCGCGGAGTAGGTTACGCGGTAGACGGCGCCGACATAGTCGTCGCTGATTAGCAGCGAACCGTCGGGCAGCGACTGCACGTCGGCGGGGCGGCCCCATACTGATTCACCCGGCTGGAGCCAGCCTTCCGCAAAGACTTCCTGGCGTGCATGACTGCCGTCCGGGTCGGTGACCACTCGCACGACACGGTAGCCGACCTTCTTGCTGCGATTCCACGAGCCATGCTCGGCGATAAAAATAGTGTCGCGATAGGCGGCCGGGAACATCGAGCCGCTGTAAAAGCGCATGCCGAGCGAGGCGACGTGCGCGCCGAGTTTGATAACAGGCGGTGTGAAGGCGCTGCATGGATGGTCTTTGCCGAACTCGGGGTCGGGTGTGTCGCCGCCATGGCAGTAGGGGAAACCGAAGTCCATGCCGGCGCGTGGCGCGCGGTTGAGCTTGTCGTTGGGCACGTCGTCGCCCATCAGATCGCGGCCATTGTCGGTGAACCACAGCTCGTGCGTCACCGGGTGCCATGCGAAGCCGACGGAGTTGCGAATGCCGCGCGCCACGACTTCATAATGGCTGCCGTCCGGGTCCATGCGGCCAATCAGCCCAAAGCGGTCGCGGTCTTTCAGGCAGACATTGCAGGGCGCGCCTTGCGGTACATAGAGTTTGCCGTCTGGCCCGAAGGCGATGAATTTCCAGCCGTGATGGGTCTCTGTCGGCAGTGTGTCGATGACCACAGCCGGCTTGGGCGGGTCATTCAGATGGGCGTCGATCGCGTCGAAGCGTAGAATTTTCGACACGGCGGACACATACAGCGCGCCATCCCGCCATGCCACGCCCGCTGGCATTTCCAATCCGGAGGCGATCACGTGGCGCGCCGTCACGCGTCCGTTCTGTAATTCGAGCGCGTAGACGTGGCCGTCGATGCTGCCTATATAAAGAATGCCCTTCGGCGAGAGTGCCATTCCCCGCGCGCTCGGCACGGCGTCCGACAGGACCTCGATATGGAAACCGGGTGGCAATTTGATGCGCTCGACCGGCAGCGCGGCGAGCGCCGGCACGGCCGTGGCGGTGAGCAACAGTGCTGCACCCGTTCGCAGGGCCTGAACGCGGGCGGCGCGCGAAAGGCCGGTAAGCAGCCAAAAGCGGGCAACTCGCCGAAAGACGGTGAATGAAGTGAAAAAAAACACAGGGGGCGGCAGGAGTTTCACGGGCGCTCCGTCAGGTAATTCGGGCGTTTCGGCGTGGTTCGAGGCCTTGGCCTGTATGGCCGGCACAACCCCGTCGTTCAGTTTATCCCGGTAAGTGTTTGTTATGGCGTCGGTTTCCCGCTATAATCGCGTGTTTCAGTCGTTCCGAACCCCGGTTTTCAAGGATTCTAGTATGGTCATCATCCGCTTGGCTCGTGGCGGCTCCAAGAAGCGCCCGTTCTACAACATCGTCGCAACCGATTCGCGTAACCGTCGTGACGGCCGCTTCATCGAACGCGTTGGCTTCTACAACCCGGTCGCTACGAAGGGTGAGTCGCTGCGTATCGCTCAAGATCGCCTGACGTACTGGCAAGGTGTTGGCGCACAACTGTCGCCGACCGTCCAGCGTCTCGTGAAAGAAGCGCAAAAGGCGCAGCCGGCTGCTTAATGGTAGCTAGCATGCGTATCGTCGTCGGTTCGGCCGGCGGCTCGCGCAGCTTGCGTGAGCAGTCCGATGCGCGAGTTTTGCTGAAGCAGGCGTCGAAGCTGGCAGCGAGGTTCTCTTATGTCTGAACGTGATTCCGGCAATTCAGGTCGCGTGAAGGCAAAAGCGGCAGCCCCGCGCGCAAAGACGTCTGGTCAGGCGCCGTTCGGTGCATTCGTCCGCAAGCCGGTCGAAGGGGCCGAAGGCAAGGCGAAAGCCAAAGTTGCAAACACTGATTCCAGCGCAGCAGAAATGCGAGCGGAAACGGTGGAAAGCTGGCCGGCCGACGCGGTCGAGGTCGGTGCAATCGTCGACGCTTACGGCCTCAAAGGCTGGGTCAAGGTAGCCGCGCATGCGGATGCCGGGCATGGCGGAGACGCATTGCTAAGCGCAAAGCGCTGGTGGCTGCTGAAAGGCCACGAGCGCAAGTCGGCGCCGTCATTACAGGCAAAAACGCATAGCGACAGTATCGTTGCCCATCTGGGCGGCATAGCTGACCGCGATGTGGCTCTGGCACTGCGCGGCACGCGCGTTTATATCAGCCGCAGTGAATTTCCGGTCCTCGGGGCCGACGAGTTCTACTGGGTCGACCTGCTCGGCCTGGATGTGGTGAACGTTGCCGGGGTCAACCTCGGCAAGGTTGCAGACATGATCGACAACGGTGCGCACTCGGTGTTGCGCATCGAATACCCGGATACCGACAAAAGCGGTAAACCGGTCACCGGCGAGCGTTTGATCCCGTTCGTCGGCGTCTTTGTCAAAACGGTGGATCAGGCGGCGAAGCAGATCATCGTCGACTGGGAAGCCGATTACTAAATAATTTCGCTGACTGGAGAGAGCGATGCAGTTCGATGTCGTAACGCTCTTTCCCGACATGTTTCGTGCGCTGACCGACTGGGGTATCACCAGCCGTGCGGCGAAGCAGGAGCGCTACGGGTTGCGCACGTGGAATCCACGCGATTTCACCACGGACAACTACCGCACAATCGACGATCGCCCCTACGGCGGCGGCCCCGGCATGGTCATGCTGGCCAAGCCCCTGGAAGACGCGATCGGCGCGGCGAAAGCGGCGCAGGCGGAGCAGGGTATCGGCGCGTCGCGCGTCGTGATGATGTCGCCGCAAGGCGCCACGCTGGATCACGACCGTGTCATGCAGTTCGCGGCCGAACCCGGTTTGATTCTGTTGTGCGGGCGCTATGAAGCGATCGATCAGCGTTTGCTCGACCGTGTCGTCGACGAAGAGGTCAGCCTCGGCGATTTTGTGCTGTCCGGCGGCGAATTGCCGGCCATGGCCTTGATGGATGCCGTGGTGCGTCAGTTACCCGGCGTGCTCAACGACTCGCAATCGGCGGTGCAGGATAGTTTCGTCGACGTGTTGCTGGATTGTCCGCATTACACGCGTCCGGAGGAATATAACGGCGTGCGTGTGCCCGATGTGCTGCTCGGCGGCCATCATGCGGAAATCGAAGCATGGCGTCGGCGTGAAGCCTTGCGCAACACGTTGAACAAACGGCCGGATCTGATCGTGAAGGCCCGAAAGAACAAGATGTTGAGCCGTGCCGACGAGGCATGGCTTACGAGTCTCGCAAAGGAAGTGTCGAAGGCGTAAAGCTTTGGGCTTTCGAGCGGACATAGGCGGCGCCGCACATGCGTGTACGGCGCCAGATGTGAACCCATCCTCTATCGGGGCCGTAGCCGAGCAGTTTTCTAGTAGTTTTCTGCGACGCAGGTACGAACGCCGACAAGATGGACATAGGAGTCAGTGATGAATCTGATTGCAATACTCGAGCAGGAAGAAATCGGCCGCGCCCTCGGCGAGAAGACCATCCCCGAATTCGCCCCCGGCGATACGGTGATGGTCAGCGTGAACGTGGTTGAAGGTACGCGTAAGCGTGTTCAGGCTTACGAAGGCGTCGTGATCGCCAAGCGTAACCGTGGTCTGAATTCGTCGTTCATCGTCCGCAAGATTTCGTCGGGCGAAGGCGTCGAGCGTACGTTCCAGACGTACTCGCCGCTGCTGGCAAGCATCGTCGTGAAGCGTCGTGGCGATGTGCGTCGTGCGAAGCTGTACTACCTGCGCGACCGTTCGGGCAAGTCGGCTCGGATCAAGGAAAAGCTGGTCGCCAAGAAAGACCGCGCTGCTCCGGAAGCGTAAGAGCTGTAAGAAAAAGCACCCCTCGCGGGTGCTTTTTTGTTTGCCAGGTCAAAATAGCGGCATGTCCCCTATCCGCTTATTCAGAGAGACCCGTTGATCCGCCCCGCCTTTGAGCCTGAAACTTTGCCTGTCGAAGCGACGGGTGCCGATCTGCCACCGGTGGTTGCCGGGCGCCTGACGCCGGATGGTCTGCGCGCGCGTTTCGAGCAGCGTCCAAGCTGGACGCCTGAACCGATTGTCGAAGCACCTTGGCGCGATACGCACGTCGATCCGCGCGTCGCCGCCGTGCTGGTGCCGTTGGTCGTGCGCGACAGCGGTCTCACCGTGCTGCTGACCCAACGTGCCGACCATCTGAACGACCACGCCGGCCAGGTGAGCTTTCCCGGCGGCCGTCATGAACCGTTCGACGCAGATGCAACCGCCACGGCGTTGCGCGAGGCGCAGGAAGAGGTAGGCCTCGATCCGTCGCGCGTTGAAATTCTCGGTGCGTTGCCCGACTATCTGACGGGCACTGGTTTTCGTGTGACACCTGTGATCGGTCTTGTGCATCCGCCCTTCACGCTGAAAGCGGATGCACTCGAAGTGGCCGAAGTCTTCGAAGTGCCGCTCGCGTTTCTGATGAACCCCGCGCATCACGAAGAGCGCGTGTTTCGTTACGAAGGCGGCGAGCGTCGCTTTTTCGCCATGCCCTATCCGCGAGCGGCGTCGGCGGAAGCTGCGGATCGTGAGGGGCAGGTAGGCGGCCACTATTTCATCTGGGGCGCGACGGCGGCGATGCTGCGCAACTTCTATCGCTTTCTCGCGGCTTGAATCGCCGCGGGTTGTGCACTTGTTGGGTGTTTGTCAATGTCCGTGCTCAGTGGCATCCGACCCTGTGCTATCGTTATAAAACAATCGTAAAAACTCGAAAAGCACGGCGCATCGCATGACTTTTTTCTCCGTATTGCTGGCTCTGATTATTGAACAGGTCCGCGCGCTGTCGCTGAACAATCCGGTGGCGGCATTGCTTCAATACCATGCGGAGTCGGCGGCGCACGGATTCGATGCCGGCAAGCCCAAGCATGGCGTGCTCGCGTGGCTTGTGGTGGTGCTGCCCTGGACGCTGGCCGTCGCGCTCGTCTACTACGTGCTGTATCACATTCACTTCGCGCTGGCGTTCCTGTGGAACGTCGCGGTGCTGTACTTCACGCTCGGCTTCCGGCAGTTCAGCCACTACTTCACCGATATCCACCTCGCGTTGAACAATGACGACGTACCGCGCGCCCGTGAGATCCTGAATGAGTGGACCGGGCTCGATACCGTGGACATGCCCGTCAGCGAGATCGTGCGTCATACGCTGATTCACGCGGTGGTCGCTTCGCACCGGCATGTGTTCGGCGTGTTCTTCTGGTTCCTGATTCCGGTCGGGCCGGCGGGCGCGGTGCTGTATCGGATCGCCGAGTATCTGGCGCGTACGTGGGCACGGCCGGTCGACGATCGCACTGCGGCGTTTTCGAGCTTCGCGCAGCGTGCCTTTTTCGTCATCGACTGGGTGCCGGCGCGGCTGACATCGCTGGGCTTTGCGATTGTCGGTAATTTCGAAGACGCGATTTACGCATGGCGCAATCACGCCCGTCAGTGGCCGGACGCGAACGACGGCGTGTTGCTCGCCGCAGGCAGCGGGGCGCTGGGCGCACGCTTGAGCGGGCCGCTTGCCGAACCGTCGAGCCTCGATGCACTGACCACCGGCGACGGCGGCCCGATGCAGGTCGGCGACGACTGCACGCCGCGCACGCTGCAATCGGCGGTCGGTCTGGTGTGGCGCGCGGTAGTGTTGTGGATGATCTTGTTGTTGATGCTGACGATTGCGGTGTGGCTCGCCTGACACGGTTCGCATGAGTCAACGCGCGATTCACGCGACGCAAAAAAGCCGGGTATCGAACTCGGCTTTTTTATCGGTCACGCCACCGTGGCTTCACCGCCTGGTATCTGAATCCGAGCCGTTTCACCGTCAATTCGCCGTACCCGAACTACCGCTTCACTGTTTGTCACCCGTGCGCAGATCGCCTCAACGTTCACCCACGCCTCGACCCCTTCACCCATCGAGTGGGTCCCGAGCCGTCCCACACTGCCAGCACACCGTGAACTGCGCCTCAAGCGTCTCCCCGCACTGGCGGCATTGCCACGAAGGCGTGCCCGCAGCCGGCCCATGCGCCGCCGCATCAATGAGTCGCCGCGCTATCGCCTCATCGCGCTCATCGACGAGCCACAGCTCCGGCGCGCACTGATCCGCCGGAATATCGCCGAGCGCGCCGTTCAGATAACGGTTATGCAACTCGCAAGCAATGCCCGCCGTCTCCAGCACATTGATCCAATGCTGTCCGATGATCAGATTCGGCGCGCGCATCAATTTCATCGTGAATCCATGGTTTGACAGCGGCGCGCGTTAGCGCACGATCTGGCTGGCTTCGTGCACCAGCTGTGCATACAGCGCATGCCGTTCACGCCGGATGCGGCCGTCGGCGACCGCTTCGAGAATCGCGCAGCCCGGCTCCTGCAAGTGGTGGCAGTTGTAAAACCGGCAGTTCGGCAGCAACGGCCTGAACTCCGGAAACGCGCGTTCGAGCCGGCCTTCCGTCAGATGATGCAGGCCGAATTCCTGGAAGCCCGGCGAATCGATCAAGGCACCGCCGCCGGCACCGGCTAAAGGGTAGAGGCGTGTGAATGTGGTGGTATGCCGTCCGCTGTTCAACGCGGTCGAGATCTCACGCGTCGCGACTTCGGCATCCGGAATCAGCAGATTCACCAACGTCGATTTGCCCATGCCGGATTGACCGAGCAGCAGCGTCGAGTGACCTTGCAGATGTTCGAGCAAAGCGGGTCGCGCGGCATCAGGCTGCGTCTTGATCGACACTTCGACCACGGTGTAGCCGAGCGCACGATACGATTCGAGCCGCTTGCGCGCGCCTTCCAGCGCACCGGTCACGTCGATCTTGTTCAGCACGATCAGCGGCTTCAACTCGTTTGCCTCAGCGGCGACCAGCGCGCGGCCGAGCAGGTCTTCGCTGAAATGCGGTTCGGTGGCGAGCACGATCAGCAACTGATCAAGGTTCGCGGCAAAGAGCTTCGACTTGTACTGATCCGAGCGATACAGCAGATTGCGACGCTCGCCGATCTCGACGATCACACCCTGATCCGCTGAAGTCGGTTCGTAAATCACACGATCGCCGACCGCCACTTCGCTGCGCTTGCCGCGTGGGAAGCACTGAAGCATCGGGCTGCCGTCTTCCGGTGCGACCAGGTAGTGCCGCCCATGAGCGGCAATCACCAGGCCGCCTACGCGCTTGCTGGACGGCGCGCGCGGCGCTTTCGGGGAGCGGCCGCTCATGCGTGCCGCAGCAGGCGGTCGATCCGCTGCGACGCCGGCGGATGCGAGTAGTAGAACGCGGTGTAGAGCGGATCGGGCGTCAGGGTCGACGCGTTGTCCTCGTACAGCTTGACGAGCGCGTTGACGAGGTCTTGCGCGTCGGTTTGCGTGGCGGCGAAAGCATCGGCTTCGAACTCGTGCTTGCGCGAGCTGAGGCTGCCGAGCGGCGTGACGAAGAACAGGAAGACCGGCAGCGCGAGGAAGAACAGCACCAGCGCGAGGCCGCTATTGCCGCCGATCAGCGAGGGCCGCACGCCCAGTCCTTCATAGAACCACACGCATTGCGTGAGCCAGCCGAGCAGGGCGAGCATCACGAGGCTGATCGCGAACATGACGACCATCCGCTTGATCACGTGACGGCGCTTGAAGTGGCCGAGTTCGTGCGCGAGCACCGCTTCGATTTCGCTCCCCGACAGGCGCGCGATCAGCGTGTCGAAGAACACGATCCGCTTGGCCGCGCCGAAGCCGGTGAAGTATGCGTTGCCGTGTGCCGAACGGCGGCTGCCATCCATCACGAACAGGCCCTTGGCGGCGAAACCGCAACGCTTCATCAGCGCTTCGATGCGGCTTTTCAGCGCTTCATCCTTGAGCGGCTCGAACTTGTTGAAGAGCGGCGCGATAAACGACGGATACAGCACCAGCACCAGCAACTGGAACGCGACCCAGACGATCCACGTCCACAGCCACCACAGGCTGCCTGCCTGGTTCATCAGCCACAGCACGACGAACAGCAGCGGCAGGCCGAACACCGCACCCAGCAGGACGCCCTTGATGCGGTCGAGGAAGAAAATACCCTTGCTCATGCGGTTGAAGCCGAAGCGTTGCTCGACCACGAATTGCCGGTAGTACTCGAACGGCAGGTCGATCACGCTGGTGATCGCGATTACCGCGGCGACCAGCGCGATCTGGCCGGCATAGCCGCGGCCGAGCCAGTCGGAAATGGCCAGGTCGAGGGACTGCACGCCGCCCAGCAGCGTCAGCCCGATCAGCACGGCCGCGCCGACGACGATCTCGATCATGGTGAGGCGCGTGCGTTCGACGGTGTAGTCGGCGGCGCGCTGGTGCGCGGTGAGCGCGATGGTGCCTTCAAACTGGCTCGGCACCTGCTCGCGATGGCCGGCGACGAAGCGGATTTGCCGCGACGCGAGCCACAGCTTGGTGCCGACCATCGCCACGACGGCGACGACGAACAGAACGGTGAAGTACAGAGTAGGCATCCGGGGATTCCGTGGTATCTATGCGAGAATTATATGTTTCTTCCCGCTTCGCGGCGGGGGATAAGCTCAAACCGGGCCAAACCGCCCCAAACCACTCTCATACGAACAATCGCCGCCGCAATCGCGCTTCCAGAGAAGCCGTCTGCCCGGCCATCAGGATTGCCTTCATGACTGACATCCTCGCATCCACCGAACAGCCGCCGCTCGTGCGCAGCGACATGAATCTCGTCTGGCTGGACATGGAAATGACCGGGCTCGAGCCGGATACCGACCGCATCATCGAAATCGCGGTGGTGGTGACGAATTCGACGCTCGACAGGATGGTCGAAGGCCCCGTGCTGGCGATTCATCAGAGCGACGAGACGCTCGCCAAAATGGACCAGTGGAACCAGAACACGCATGGCCGCTCCGGGCTGATCGACCGCGTGAAGGCGTCGACGGTGAGCGAAGCCGACGCCACCGAACTGATTCGCGACTTTCTTGGCGCATATGTGCCGCCGGGCAAGTCGCCGATGTGCGGCAATTCGATCTGCCAGGACCGCCGCTTCATGGCACGCTGGATGCCGGATCTGGAGCGGTTCTTCCATTACCGCAATCTCGACGTCAGTACGCTGAAGGAGCTGTGCCGCCGCTGGCAGCCGGCGATCTACAAGGGCTTCCAGAAACGCGCGATGCACACGGCGCTGGCCGACATCCACGAATCGATCGACGAACTGAAGTACTACCGCGAGCATTTCCTGATTCCGGCGGCGCCTGAAGGGGCGGCTGCGGAGTAAAGCCGCTTGGGGGGGCTTGGGGAGCGGCAGTGGAAGTCACGCTGCCGCATCTCCGGTAAGGCTGGCAGACAGTGCAATGACTGGGCCGCTGCCGCAGTGCCCGGCTCAGGCCGGCCGGGGTGCGCGCACCGCGTTCTTCGGCCGGAACGCCTTTACTACGTCGGCGTTCGTTTCCACATACGGGCCGCCGATCAGGTCGATGCAGTAAGGCACCGCGGCGAAAATCCCCGGCACCTTCACGGCGCCGCCCGCGTCGGCGTCACGCAAACCTTCCAGTGTTTCCTTGATCGATTTCGGCTGCCCCGGCAAGTTGATGATCAACGCCGCGTGATCCACCGTTTCGCGGATCACCGCCACCTGGCGCGACAGAATCGCGGTCGGCACGAAATTCAGGCTGATCTGCCGCATCTGCTCGCCGAACCCCGGCATTTCCTTCGTCCCGACCGCCAAAGTCGCTTCCGGCGTCACGTCGCGGCGCGCCGGGCCGGTGCCGCCGGTGGTCAGCACCAGATCGCAATTCACTTCGTCGACCAGTTCGATCAGCGTGGTGGAAATCGTGGGCGCGTCGTCCTGAATCAGGCGCGTGACCACTTGAAACGGCGAGGTCAGGGCGGCGCCGAGCCATTCCTGCAGCGCCGGAATGCCTTTGTCCTCGTAGACGCCGGTCGACGCGCGGTCGCTGATCGACACGAGGCCGATCACGATTTCGTCGGGATGCTTGCGTGTTGCCTTACGCGTCGCGGTCGTCATCGTCGTCTTCCAGGCCGTCTTGCGCGTCGGAATCGGTGCCGGCGGACGGGCCGTCGGCATTCTTGATCCACTGGAACAGCTCGCGGAAGTAGCGCGGCGGCTTGCTTTGCTGCGCTTCCTTGCGGGCGTTGCGGATCAGCGTGCGGCCCTGCTGCGGATCGGCGTTCGGGTGCTGGCGGATGAATTCGGTCAGCGCGGCGTCGTCGGCGAGCAGTTTTTCGCGGGTACGTTCGATCCAGTGCAGCTTGGCCGTTTCCGCCTTGTTGACGCCGTTATAGGTGTCGAGCGCGGTGCGCAGGGCGGCGGTTTCCTCGTCCAGCAGCGAGCGCATCACGCGCCCGACGTACTGCACCTGGCGGCGCTTGCCTTCGTGATCGGTGATGCGGCGCGCTTCGCGCACGGCGTCGTCGAGCTTTTCGGGCATCGGCATGCGCTTGAGCGCGTCTTTCGGCAGGGCGATCAGCGCCGAGCCCAGTTCCTGCAGCTCGTGCATTTCGCGCTTGAGCTGGGACTTGCTGGGACGGTCGTAGCCGTTCTCGTCGACTTCCGGCTCGGCGGACTCGATGGGTTGAATGCGGGTTTTGCGTGTCATACCGATATTGTAGCGTGCCGCGGACGCCGAACCCGCCGTGCTGCCGTGCACAAGTGCGCTCGCCGGCTTTGGCGGACGCGGCGAGGCCGGTCGGGCGGGCTGAGGTATACGCGCCTGAACTGACGGGGGTGGTAAGTACACCGCGGAAATGGCGGTGCTTCTGGCCAGCCGCAACCACGAGGTTCGCATGCATTCGACCCGTGGGCCGGTCGAACGGTTGCAGCGACGCCGGGCCGGGCTGGCACCGAAAGTAAGCGTCGCCGGGACGGCAATACGCTCGGCTAACAGGCTCGTCGAGCGAGCGCGGCGAATGCCAGGTACAGCTTCGCGTACCTTGCTATGATCGCGGGATGCGTGACTACGCAAACAAACGCGCAAGCAAGCACGCAAGCAAGCACGCAAATGAGCACGCCGATGAGCACGCAAATGGCGCGCGTAAAATGCGAGCGCACGTGCGTGGCATGGGCGAACACACAGGGCCGCGCGGCCCCGAACAGGACGGCAACGACAATGGCAGCAGACATGGACGTCAAGCAGCGCTTTTTTCCGCATACCCAGGATGAACTGAAGGAAATCGCCTCGGACATCCTTCGTCACGCGAAGTCGCTCGGCGGCACCGACGCGGCGACCGAGATTTCCGAAGGCGACGGCCTGTCCGTCTCCGTGCGGCGCGGCGAAGTCGAGACGATCGAACACAACCGCGACAAGATGGTCGGCGTGACGGTGTTCATCGGCAACAAACGCGGCAACGCGAGCACCTCGGACTTTTCGTCGCAGGCTTTGAAGGACACGGTCGCGGCGGCGTACAACATCGCCCGCTTCACCGCAGAAGACGACTGCGCGGGTCTCGCTGAAGCAGACTTGCTCGAAACCGCGCCGCGCGATCTCGATCTGTATCACCCGTGGAATCTGACGGCCGACGAAGCGGTGGAAATCGCCCGCCGCTCGGAAGACGCCGCGTTCGCCACCGATCCGCAGATCAAGAACTCGGAGGGCGCGAGCGTCTCGGCGCAGCACTCGCAATTCGTGCTGGCAACCTCGCGCGGTTTCCTCGCCGGCTATCCGTACTCGCGGCACTACATCGCGTGCGCGCCGATCGCCGGCAACGGCCGCAACATGCAGCGCGACGACTGGTACACGTCGACCCGCAGCGCGGCAGACCTGGCCGACCCGGAAGCGGTGGGCCGTTACGCCGCGCAACGGGCGCTGTCGCGCATCGGCGCGCGTGGCCTCGACACGCGCAAGGTGCCGGTGCTGTTCGAAGCGCCGCTCGCCGCCGGCATTCTCGGCGCGTTCGTACAGGCCACGAGCGGCGGCGCGCTGTACCGTAAGACTTCGTTCCTCGTCGACAGCCTCGGCAAGCCGGTGTTCGCGCCGCACGTCCAGGTGGTCGAGGATCCGCATGTCCCGCGTGCCATGGGCAGCGCACCGTTCGACGAAGAAGGCGTGCGGACGAAACAGCGTTCGGTGGTGAAGGACGGCGTGGTGGAAGGCTACTTCCTGTCCACTTACTCGGCCCGCAAGCTCGGCATGCAGACAACCGGTAACGCAGGCGGCTCGCACAATCTGTCGCTGCGCAGCTCGAAGACGCGCCCGGGAGACGACTTCGAAGAAATGCTGAGGAAGCTCGGTACCGGCCTGTTGCTGACCGAACTGATGGGGCAGGGCGTGAACTACGTGACGGGCGACTATTCGCGCGGCGCGTCGGGTTTCTGGGTTGAGAACGGCAAGATCCAGTATCCGGTCGAGGAAATCACCGTGGCGAGCACTTTGCAGGAGATGTTCCGCCATATCGTCGCAATCGGCGCGGATACGATCACGCGTGGCACCAAGGAAACGGGCTCGGTGCTGATCGAACGGATGACGATCGCGGGGCAGTAAGCGGGGCAACAAGCGGGTTGGTCAAGCGACGTCCAACCCGGCTGCGGATCATCCGCCGGCCGGCTGCACAGCCGGATTGCACAACCGGGCTGTACGACGCGGCTGCAAACAGAAACGCCACGCAAGCAAAGCGTGGCGTTTTTTTATGCGCGTATTCACTGATGGCGAATGACACAGGCGCGAAGCCTGCCGTGCGAAGCGTGAACCGCCAGTCAGTCGCGGCGCAACACCCTCAAGCGCCCTTACGCTGATACGTTACAAACGCATAGTCGAAGTCATTCGGCGCGTCCGCACGATGTGTTTCATGCGCAACTTCTTCCCACTCGTTTTCATCGAGCTCGGGGAACGTAGCGTCGCCTTCGAAGTCGGCGGAGATCTCGGTGATGATCAGCTTGTCCGCCTGACGCAAACCTTCCGCATACAATTGCGCGCCGCCGATCAGAAACGCTTCCGGCGCCTGATCCTGTGCGGCGAGCTTCAGTGCGTCTTCGAGGGTGGTGGCCGCGTCGCAGCCCTGAAAGCGCCGTGCGGCATCCCGTGTCACGACAATGTTGCGGCGTCCCGGCAACGGCCGGCCGATCGATTCATGCGTCTTGCGGCCCATGATGATGGGCGCGCCCATCGTGGTGCGCTTGAAGAACGCGAGGTCTTCGGGAAGTCGCCAGGGCAACTGGTTGTCGCGGCCGATCACGCCGTTATTGGCGCGAGCGACGATCAGAGTGAGCGTCGTCATCGAATGGAAAGGGGAACGTAACCGGGATGATTCTACCTGAGGTGCAAGACGGCGCCGTATTGCCAACCGGCTCGGCGTTCGGACGTGCGGCTGAGCTGGCGCCCGCGTGACCGGTTGACGCTTCCACCGTGGCGGAGCAGCGAGGTGCTGGACGGGCAGCCGGCGCGACCCGTCACCGCGACGGCTGCACCATCATTCGTGCGTCGCCCCGTCGGCGGTCATCGATTCAAACGACGCTTTCTCGTCGGCCGCGCTCAGATCCCGCAACCCGTGCTGACCCATCAGCCGGTATAGCGTGACGCGCGAAATATTCAGATCGACCGCCGCCTCGTTCAGCCGATGACGGTGCCGCAGCAGCGCCGCTTCGATCGCGCGCTTTTCGGCGGCTTCGCGCGCTTGCGAGAGGCTCATGGTCTCCTGCTCGGTGAACTGGGCGAGGTCGAGGTCATCGGCGGAAATCAGCTTGTTTTCCGCCATCACGATCGCGCGGCGCACCCGGTTGATCAGCTCGCGCACATTGCCGGGCCAACTGTAGTTGTACATCGCCTCGATCGCCGACGGCGTAAAGCCGCGGATCTTGCGCGCGCTGTCGGTCTTGAACTTGTGCATGATGTGATGCGCAAGAATCTCGATGTCCTTGCCGCGGGCGCGCAACGGCGGCTCGTCGACACGCAGCACGCACAGGCGGTGGAACAGATCGGTGCGGAACCGGCCGTCGCGCATCGCGTTCTCGAGATCCACGTGGGTCGCCGAAATGATTCGCACATCCACCGGGATCGATTCGCGGCCGCCGAGCCGGTCGATCTTGCCTTCCTGCAAAAAGCGCAGCAGGCTTGCCTGGCTTTCCATCGGCAAGTCGCCGATTTCGTCGAGCAGCAAGGTGCCGCCGTCCGCGGCCTCGACCCGGCCGATCTTGCGCTGGTTCGCGCCGGTAAACGCGCCGCGTTCGTAACCGAATAGTTCGGACTGCAACAGGTGGTGGGGAATCGCGCCGCAGTTGATGGCGATGAACGGCGCCTTGCGGCGCGGCGAACGTTCGTGGATCGCCAGCGCGGTGAGTTCCTTGCCGGTGCCGGATTCCCCCGAGATGAACACGCTGGCGTCGGTATTGGCGACTTTGCGGATGGTGCGGAAGAGTTGCTGCATCGCTTCGCAGGTGCCGACCATTTCCTCTTCGTCGGCGGCGGGCGCGGCAGGCGGAATATCGTCGGCATCGCATAACGTCACCATGCCGAACGCATGACTGGCGAGGTAGTCGATCGTGGCATTGGCCACCGGCGTCTTGACGTAGTCGAAGCAGTAGTGGCGGATCAGACGCCGCACGTTGGCGTCGGTAAGACGTTCCGCAGTGGCGAGCGCAATCCAGCCGATCTGCTGTTGACGCAGGCTCGCTTCAAGGCCGCCCAGCTCGCGCGGCGCAAAGCTGGCCAGGTCGACGATACCGGCGCATATCACGTCGGGTTTGAGCAGGCGCGTGACCTCGTGCGCCGAACGGGCCGCCATCACGTGCCAGCCGCGGCTCTTCAGATGGGCGGTCAGCGTCTCGTCCGGCGTGCGCGCGACGTACAGCAGCACCCGCTCGGCTCGCGCCTGCGGCACACCGGTCTCTTTGGCGGTGGCGGAGGCCGCGTGCAGGCGCTCAACCGTAGCCTCCTGTGGGCGCGCCAGAGAGACTTCCGGCGGCCGTCCCACGAGGACTTCCGTCGCGCGTGTCACCGGAACTTCCGGTGCCCGGGCAATCGACAGATGAGCGCCGGAGGGCGGTGTAACGCTGCTCAGATGGGGCGATTCGCGCACGATCAACCTCGTATCGTTGGCACGTCAAAAAGTGTAGGGAAAGCGCACGCCGATCACGAAGTTCGGCGTGTCGGGCGTGAGGCCGACAGATACCGAACCGTTGATCGTCAGGTGCTTGTTCACTACGTGATTCAAGCCGAAGGTCAACGCGGCAGCGGTGGTTTCGCTGCCCGGCACCTTCGAATAGGTTCCGCCTGGCGCCTTGGTCTGCGACTCGGGTTCCAGCGCCATGGTGTACGAAATGCTGGCTGAGTCCTTGTCGGAGAACGCCAGCGCCACGCCGCCGCCGAACTGCACGACGTCACCGATCTTGACCGTCGCCGGTTCGGTCTGGCCGATGACCGACGAGATGTCCGAGAACGAGCGGGCAATGTTGTAGGTGTACGAAACGCTGCCGAACAGCACGACCGGATCGTAGGTCTTCAACACCGACAGGCCCGCCGTGATGTTCCAGAAGCCCGTGCCGGTGGGCAGCTTGGTGGGGGCGACGAGGTTGGTGTTGTCGGCGTCGACCTGCGCCAGCTTGATGCCGAACGGCGACGATCCGGTCGGCGCCTTGATGCGCAGGCTGCCGACCAGGTCCGGCAGATTGTTGGTTTCCTTCAGGAACTGGTAGTAGATCCCGAAGTTGACGTCGCCGATGTCGCTCGAATTTGCCGAGGCGTCCGAGACCGTACTCGCCGCTCCGCCGGCGCCGCCGACGATGAAGTTGCTATGCCGGTAGATATAAGGCACATCGACGTCGATGCTGATGCGGTCGGTCAGACCGTAACGCGTGTCGAGGTCGGCCATCACCTGGTGCGACTTGGTTTCGCCGAGGTTGATGTTGCCGAGGAAAATCGCATCGAGCGCGAGGAAGCCCGACAACTGCAACTGGCGGCGGTCGTAGTAGGTATCGTTGATACCCCAGTCGAGGGTCAGCTTGTGCTCGAACAGCGGGGTGTGCTGCTGGCTCTGCACCACCGCATCTTCCGATTGCGTGCGTACCGGTTGCGCGGCTTTCTGCGTCTGGCCGACCGCGCCGCTGCCGTCGGTCGCCGCCGGCAGGCCGCCCCCACCCCCGCCACTGCCTTCCGGCACCGGGGGCGTGACCGGCACGCCTGTCGCGGTGCCCGTGGCGCTGCCCGGCGCGGGTGTGCCGGGGTTCACCTGGGCGAGCGGCGGCAGCGGCACGGGCAGGCCGTCTGCGCCAGGCTGCTCGGCGACCGCCGCGTTGCCGGCCGGCTCGCCGTACCCCGGTGCGCCGCGGCCGCGCTGTTCCATCTCGAGGTTCGTGACCTGCCGCTCGAGTGAGATGATCTGCTTTTGCTGCTCGCTGACAACGCGCATGAGCGTGTTCAGCCGGTCTTCGAGCGATTGATCGGCGAGCGCCTGCGCGCTGGCCCCCTGTGATAGCGCAAACAGCATGACGGCGGCTGGAATAGCCGCTAACGCCATGCGTGGCGCACCGGTCCTTGAGAATCTGATCATTTTTGTTCCCCCGGTATTCTGACTGCGCGTCGCGTGTCTCCTTGTGCATTGCGCAGTCGTTTTGGTCCTTCATCTCCTTGCTGATCGGGTGGCGGCCCGGGTTATCTCCTTACGCTGTTTTGCAGAGCTTGCAGGACGCCGATCTGGCGCAGCATCGAGGCCGACATCTGCTGCGTCTGCAGATGCAGTTGCAACTGGTTGGCGACTTGCTGGTTATTGCCTGCAATTTGCAAGAGTTGGGCAATCATGCCGGCTTGTTGTGCGCTGGCCGGCGCGATGGTTTGGGTGGCGATGCCGCCCGGCGTTTGCAGCGCAATCGAAATGCCGCCGTTGGCGAGACTGACGGAGGCTTTCACCGAGCCGTTTGCATTGCTGGCGACGGCCGAGGTTGCGTTGTTATAGGAACCGCCCGAGAGGCTGCCTGGCGAGGCGTCGAAATCGATCAGCGCCTGGTTGGTGCCGAGGTTGCCGTTGCCGGCCACCTGAGCGATCTGCGAGACGCCGTTGACGCTGACGTTCTGGCCGCCGCTCGCACTGGCGTTGCGGTTGGCTCCGCTGCCCGCATTGCTGTTCGGGCCGGTCACGGAGGCCGATGAGTTGAACTGGACGTTCGGCTGGTTGGGTGTGCTCGTATTGATGGCGAGCGCGCCCGAGGCGACAGCGGCGCCGCCGTTCGGCAACTGCCATTGCGACAGCAGGGTGATGACGACGCCTGAAATGATGTCCCCAACAATACCTTTGCCGGTCTGGTTGGCGAGGACCGCGTCGTCGACGGGTTGCAGCTTGAGGGCACCGACGTCTTCAAACGCTGTCGATGTCTGCTCGGCAGCGTGTGCGACGGATGCGAGGCCGCACGTTGTGAAACACAACGCACAGCCAATGGTGAGTAAGTTTCGGTCCATGATGGGTCAGAACATCTCTGCCTTGATCAAACCGTATTCAACAAAGGGAGTCGCTGCCGTACCGTTTTCCAGCGCACGTTCGCGCAGCTTGAGCGCGAGCGACTCGTTGCCTTGCAAGAGCGGAGAATCCTCCATAAATGGCTTGCCGACGACCGCGAACACGAGGCCGTTCCATTTCTTGACGAAGTCGTCTTCCATGACGATGCGGTTGCCGAGAGCGGGGTCGGCAATGAAAACGCGGCCGTCTTCCGCGTGCTTGACGATCACGAAATGCTCGTAGCCGTCGCTGTTCATCAGCACGAGCACAGGAATCTGCAGGTGATAGAGCGCCTCGGCGGTGACGCGGAAACCCCGGCCGCGCAGGCCGAGCGTTTCGACGAACTTCTTCATGTCAAGCATCGAGAAACCGTTCTTGACCACCACCTCTGGTGTCGAGAACACCATCATGCGTTGGATCATTTCGGTTTCGGGAATGTCGATGCCGTAGCCGTACTTCAGCAAGGTGGCCAGAGCGGCCGAGCCGCAACTGTAGTCGTAACGCTGCGAAACGATGTGGTTGTAGCGGAGCTCGCGGATCGAACGCACCTTCACGTCGAACGGCACGCCCGCTGCGGCATTCATGGAAAGGGCACTCTGCGCGTGACCCGTCTGCGACAGCACGAGTCCAGCGAAGAGCGCCAGAAAAAGGCCGCGCGTTGCCCTGCTCACCCCGAACATGGTCTATCTCCCCCCACTGCGGAGACAGCCGGCCAGCACGAAGGCTGACCGGTGTCTTCTTGCGATGCAGCTTTAGTTACTGATGCGACACGCTTGCGACTGCAAGACCGTTGTGTTGCAGGTTGCCTACACCCGATGCGATGTTCACACCGATGTTGCCGCTAGCATTGGACAGGGCGCCTGCACCGAGCATGGCCGAACCGGTGAAGTTGCCGCTGACGGCTGCATCTGCGGTTTGGCAGTTCTGATCGCTGGCGATGACTTCGCCACCGTTGCCGCTCTTGCTATGACCCCAGCCCAGGCCGCCGCCGCTGCTGCTATCCGTGGTGGCCGATGCGGCAAGGCTGTTGTTTTGCACGTTGCCGACACCCGACGCCACGTTCACCCCGATGTTGCCGGTCGCGCCCTTCAGCACGTCGGATCCGACGCTGGCGGTGAAGTCGAAGTCACCGATCTTCGCCTTGCCGTCCGACGCTTGCGTCGAGTAGATCTGCGCTGTGCCGAACACGGGGCCGACGTCCATGTTGGACAGGGCGGCATCATTGGATTGCGCGTTGTCGACACCGGTCGCCATATTGACGCCGATGTTGCCGTTCGCGGTTTGCAATGCGCCGTTGCCAATCGCCGCGGACATCACCGTCGGTTTTTCGGTGTTGATGTGCTGGGTGACGCTGCCGTGGACACTCACGGTGCCTGCGCTGACGGTGTCATGCGCGCTCCAGCCCCATGCGTTGGCGTCCGCGGAGACCTGGCCGGCCTGGTAGTAGCCCGAGGCGCTTTGTTCCGCAGCTTGCGCGAAATAGCCGGACGAATGTTCTTGTCCCCATGCGGCCTGATGGCCCGAAGACTGCTCGGCGAAGTAACCGCCGTAGTTATCCGAGGAGTGCGTGTTCAGCGCACCGGCGAAACCTGCCGCGACGCCGCCGGCGATCACGCCGAAGCCGCCGCCGAGGCCGGCAACGAAGCCAGCTGCCAGATAGCCGTTCGCGCTGTTGTGGGTGTTGACGTGGCTGCCGCCGGCAACCGACCCTTGAACGCCTTGATTGAAGCCGCTGCTTTCGCCGTAGCTTTGGCCTTGTGCATAAGCTGCCGCCGACTGCTCTTGCGAGCCTTCAGCAAACGCGCCCGCGCTGTACGACGAGTGAACCGCATAGTTCGAGCCGCTGCCGCTACCGTTGAACCAGGAGTTGGACGCGTTGGTGGTCGTGGTCACGTTGCCGCTGGTGTAGCTCTGCGGCGGCGTCTTCATGTCCACGCCACCGATGTTCACGTTCTGCGTGTTGTTGACCGTGGCGCCGGAACTGCTCGATACATCGACCTTGCCGCGCAGCGTAATGAAGCCGAATTCGCCAATGTCGGTGTAGACGTTCGTTGCCGTATAGAGCTCGGCCGGGTCGCAGCCAGCCGTGCATTCAGCGTAAGCCGAGCTTGCTGCCAACGTCGACAGGACAGCCGCTGCAATGAGAGTGCGCTTCATGATGACGCTCCGATAAAGAGTGTGGCTCGTTAGAAAAAGGTGCCCGCCGGGGGACGGAGCACAAAACTGTTTGAACTGACGTTACCTGAGCCGGCTGTCTGGTTGATCTGAACGATCCCACTGACGTTCTTGAGCGCGTCCGTACCGATGGATACCTCGCGTACGTCGTGGTTTTCGCTGGACTTCCCCAGACCGCCGCCTTTGGCGGTCGTAGCGGATAGCACCCCATCCGCTACGATCTCCGCTCCAACCGGTCCAGAGCCAACTACGGCGCTGTTCCGCTGAAGATTCCCTACACCCGCCGACTGATTCACTTCGATAAGGCCAGAGGTGTTTGAAAATGCATTACTGTCGATCGTGCTTTTCGCCGCCGCCGTCTTGGCGTTCGTGGCGGCGCCCTGCAAGCTGCCGATCAGGTTCAGAGGCGTGGGTCCGTTGGTGAACACACCCTGATTCGCCTGTGCGTTGTCGAGGCCGGAGGTCTCGTTGATGGCGACAACCCCCGTGGTGCCGCTGACCGCGCCTTTGCCGATCAGCGATTCCGCGTCGATCTGGGCCGGCAGCGTTTGGGCATGGGCGGCGAAGCTCGCACAGCCCAGCAATGCCCAGGCGAGCAGGGGCCAGCGCGACTGTTTGCGTGACGGAAGGCGCCTGGCCGGTGCGCGTGTGGTTGTCATTTCATGGCTCCTAGAGCGGCGCCCAAGGGGGCGAGTGCACCGTTGACCGACTGGGCAATCGAGCTGCCGATCCCACCTGCGCCGCCGATGCTGGCGCCCGCGCCGACCGGAATGTTGTTGCCGGTGCCCGCCAGCATGTGGGCAATACCGTTGCTGCCGACCAGCGCAGACATATAGCCGTTGCCGGCGATGCCGGCGGTGCCGTGCGCGCCGTTCAGGTCGAGATCGCTCGCCATCGTGCCGATCGCGCCATCGAAGGTCGCCTTCGGGAAGGTCTGGACCTGGACTGCGATCGGGTCCTGGTTCTTCGGCACCGGCACGAACGCATCGCGTGGCGTGATATCGCGCTCGATGACCAGGTTGCCCGGCTGGCTCAACTGCTGCGCGGCGGCACTCGTCACGGCGCCCGCAGCGAGCACGCCGAGCAGCGCGGACAGCAGGGCCGCGCGGGGGCGGCGGCTGCTCGGCTTCTGGGTTGAGGCGTTCATGTCAGTTCCTTGCGGGCGGGCGATCGGTCGGTGCGGTCTTGGGCAGCGAGCGGGTCGTTACGCTAATTTCTCTGGTAGCTCGTGACGTTGCCTTGTGCAGAGCGGGCCACGTCGACGGGAACCGGCAACTGCGACGGCGGGGCGATTTCGTCCCATAACGTCACGCCGTTGCCACCGTTGTTAAAGCCGCGCACCAGTTGTGGCGTCGCGGAGACCATCAACATGCCGCTGAAGCCGCCGCGCTGGTGGGACAGCGCCTGATCGTCCAGCACCAGATCGGTCACAGACGTGGTGTCGGCGGGAAGGCTCAGGGCGTTGCCGGCCAGATCGCTGCGCAGCGCAGCGCTGTCGTCCGCGCTGGCTACGCTGTTGTCCACTGCGGCGGCGCTCGGCGTATCGGCGGTGACCGTCGTGTTCGGCGAAGCCACCGCTGCGGGCGTCGTGCTCGCGAGGGTGGCGGAACCGGCATCGGCGGTTTCGGCCATCGTGGCGGATTGAGGCTGTGCGGATTCCTGTGCATAGACGCCAGCGGACAGCACGCTCAAGGTCACCGCAGCGGCACAGAGTGCGGCGCAAGGTGCAATGCTGTTCAGGTCGATGCGGAAAGCGAGTCGCATGATGTGTCTCCTTGGTGCACAGCATTTAGCGAAACGTGTGCCATGAGTCGCAATCCATTGGTGCGTCTGGATGTGACCCGCATACCGCGGAGTAACAGGGAAGAAATCGGACAAAAACGTTTCAGCACTGAAACGGCAGGCAGAAAATACCGGTAATTCGTTAAATCCGACGGTATGAGCTACCTTGGGGTGAACGCCAGGAAAAGCGCTTCCACAATGCTTTTATTCGTAAGTTGAATAACTATTTATCGGCCGCTTGGCCTTGCTGGGTAAGGAGTCCCCGATTAAATTCGCATAATTGTTTTCCAAGTGGCGCGTGTATAGTAAGCTCTCGAAAACAGCTTCAGATTTAAAAAAGCCCGCTAACGGGCCGTCTCAAACACACACGCCGCTTTCTTGGGGATCAGCTGTCCGCACGGAATGGAATGGCCGTTCGGTTTTTGCTAAATCGCGAATCCCGAATGAGTCAGCGTGTCTGAACTGTGGTTCAGGTACGTGCGTCATCCTTAACGTTCGTTGACGAGAGGATCTGAATAATGGAACCCGCAACGCGGCAACTGATTTACGTTTCACGCGATCCGAGCGCGGAACTGAATACTCGCTTCCATCAGCGCGGCTGGCATGTCGAAGTCGTGGGGTCGGCGCGCGATGTGCGCCGTGCTGTTCGGGCCGGAATGGCGGCTGGCGGCTTGCTCGATCTGTCTAGTGATTTTCAGCCACACGAGATTGCCGCCTTCGAGTCCTGCCTGACCATGCCGAACGTCGGCTGGGTTGCGACGACCACTCCCGGACAATTGCAGGATGCGGCCTTGCGCCGGCTCGTGCGGGACTATTGTTTCGACTATGTAACGGTGCCTTACTCGGGCGACAGGATCGTCGATTCGGTCGGTCATGCATATGGCATGATTTCTCTCGGGGAGCCGGCCTCGAACGACGGTTCGCCTGGCGCCGAAGGCGAAATGGTCGGTTCGTGCGACGCGATGCTCGCGCTGTTCCGTTCGATCCGCAAAGTGGCGATGACCGACGCGCCGGTGTTTATTTCAGGCGAATCGGGCACGGGCAAGGAGTTGACCGCAGTCGCGATCCACGAACGGTCGGCGCGTCGCAATGCGCCTTTTGTGCCGATCAACTGCGGCGCGATTCCCCCGCATCTGCTGCAATCGGAACTATTCGGTTATGAGCGCGGCGCGTTCACCGGCGCCAATCAGCGCAAGATCGGCCGCGTGGAAGCGGCCAACGGCGGCACGCTGTTTCTCGATGAAATCGGCGATCTGCCGCTCGAAAGCCAGGCGAGCCTGCTGCGCTTCTTGCAGGAACGCAAGGTGGAGCGGCTCGGCGGCCACGGTTCGGTCGACGTCGACGTGCGCATCATCTCGGCGACGCACGTGGATATGACGGCCGCGATGATCGAAGGGCGGTTCCGCTCCGACCTGTATCACCGTCTGTGCGTGCTGCAAATCGACGAACCGCCGTTGCGCGCACGTGGTAAGGATATCGAACTGCTTGCGCGGCACATGCTGGAACGTTTCAAGAAAGATGCAAGCCGCCGTCTGCGCGGTTTCGCGCCCGACGCCATCGCGGCGTTGCATAACTACGGCTGGCCGGGCAACGTGCGCGAATTGATCAATCGCGTGCGGCGCGCGATCGTGATGTCGGAAGGGCGCGCGATCACGGCTCGCGACCTCGAATTGGCCGAGTATGTGGAGATCGTGCCGGTATCGCTCGCGCAGGCACGCGAAGCGGCCGAACGTCAGGCTATCGAACTCGCGCTGCTGCGTCACCGCGGCCGTCTCGGCGACGCCGCACAGGAACTCGGCATTTCGCGCGTCACGCTGTACCGCCTGCTGTGCTCTCACGGCATGCGCCATATGGAAGGCGAACCGATGGTCACGCCGCACGGCGAATTGCCGGCCTCGGTGCCGCATCTCTGACGGGCTTTCCCACCGATATTTTCTCCACGGCGCGCCTCGACCGGGCGCCGCCCGGCTGCGCTTGTTAAAATCGGGTTTTCCGCTCACTCTCCGTGGCGCTTGCACCTGACCCAAAGGGCGCGCCGCGTCGAAGGAACCCGCATGAAACAATACCTCGACCTCGTCCGCACGATTCTCGACACCGGCACGTGGCAGGAGAACCGCACCGGCATCCGCACCATCAGCATGCCGGGCGCCATGTTGCGCTTTGACCTCCAGCAAGGTTTTCCCGCGGTCACTACGAAGAAGCTGGCGTTCAAGTCGGCGGTAGGTGAGCTGGTCGGGTTTCTGCGCGCCTCGCGCAGCGCCGCGGATTTCCGCGATCTGGGCTGTAAGGTGTGGGACGCGAACGCCAACCAGAATCCGCAATGGCTCGCCAATCCGTATCGTCAGGGCCCGGACGACCTCGGCGACGTGTATGGCGTGCAGTGGCGTCAGTGGCCGGCTTACAAGGTGCTGGACGCAGACGCAAGCGCGCAACTGGCCGACGCCACGGCGCGTGGCTTCCAGGTGGTGACGGAATTCGAGGAAGCGGGCAGCCGCAAAGTGCTGTTGTACAAAGCGATCGACCAGTTGCGGCAGTGTCTCGACACGATCATGCAGAACCCCGCCGACCGGCGAATTTTGTTTCATGCCTGGAACCCCGCTGTGCTGGACCAGATTGCACTGCCGGCTTGCCACCTGCTTTACCAGTTCCTGCCGAATGTTGCGCGGCGTGAAATTTCGCTGTGTTTGTACATCCGCAGCAACGATGTCGGCCTCGGCACGCCGTTCAATCTGACCGAAGGCGCGGCGTTGCTGCATCTGGTCGGCCGGCTGACGGGCTATACGCCGCGCTGGTTTACTTACTTCATCGGCGACGCGCACATTTACGAGAACCAGCTCGACATGCTGCAACAACAGCTCACGCGCGAGCCGTACGAAAGCCCAGCCTTCGCGATCTCGGACCGTGTGCCGGACTATGCGAAGACCGGCGTGTATGAGCCGGAATGGCTGGAGAAGATCGAGCCGTCGGACTTCTCGCTGGTCGGCTATCGGCATCACGAGCCGCTGACGGCGCCGATGGCGGTCTGAACGCGCTCCGCCGGGCGCCTGTTCGCAGCCCGTTCAAAGAAAAAACCCCCGCGATGCGAATCGCGGGGGTTTTTTCTTGCCGCCTTCCGGCCATCAGGCTGTCAGCGCATTTAGTTGCGCGTATCGCCTTTAGCCTTTGTGGTGCTCGTCACGATTGCCGCCGCCTGAGTGCTGCTCGGCGTGCTGCGGTTGCTGCTGGGGATGCGGCTGTTCCGCACGCTGCGGTTGTGGTTGAGGGCGCGGCTGCTGCGCCTGCTGCGGACGCGGTTCAGGGCGCGGTTGCTGCACCTGTTGCGGACGCGGCTCAGGGCGCGGTTGCTCTACCTGCTGGGGACGCGGCTCGGGACGTGGCTGCTGCACTTGCTGCGGACGCGGTTCAATACGTGCCTGCTGTTCCTGTTGCGACTGTGGACGATATTCCTGACGCGGTTGCTGCTGCGCCGCCTGCGCCGGTTGCGGACGGGGTTCCTGCGGCTGTGCATGCGCTTTAGGCTCGCGTTGCGGCTGTGCTTCCGGCTGACGTTGAGCCTGTTGTTGCTGCTCAGGACGAGCCTCCTGACGCGCCTGTTCCTGCGGGGCGCCATGCTGCTGCGCTTGCTGGGCCATCGGCGTGTGCGGTTGCGTCCATGCCGGCTCGTGCCGTCCTTCTGCGCCCGGTTGCTGACCGGCTTGCGCCGGCGCGCCATGTTGCTGCGCGTAAGCGTTCGGGTTCGCGCCGTTCGCTTGCGGCGGACGGGGCACGCCATTGGACGGATGTGCTGCCTCGCCCGGTTGCTGACGCATATTGGCCATTTGCGGCGGCATGCCTGGCCGCGCTTGCGGCTCCGCGCCACGCTGCAATTGACCGTTGACCGATGCCTCACCCGGCCGCTGACCGGCCTGTTGCATGCCGTTAGGCACAGCCGGCGCACCCGGCGCCGCACCCGGTGTCCGCCCGGCCATGTGCGATTGCACGACCCGCACGTTCTGCACGGGCATGACCGCGGGACCGCCTGCCATACGAGCCGGCACTGAGGTTCGCACGATCGGCTCGCCTGCGCCCGGCACCCGTCCGCCGCTTTGCGCAAAGCGTTGCGCGAGACTGTCGTGGTACGCCGCCGGCACGGATGGACTGCGCGTGGCGACGACCGGACGCGCCATCACGCCGGCTGGCGGACGGTAGTTCGCGTTACGCAGACCCGGTCCAAAGCTTTCCTTCACCGGCGCGATGCCGGGGCCGCCCGGATTGATCTGCGCGTTGCGCCACTGTTGCGGATCGACCTTCTGCGCGAAGCGGCCAACCGATTGACCATGCACGAAAGCCGTCGCCGGCACTGCCGTCACGCCGCCCGGCGCGCGATAGTTGATGTACGTGTTGTGAATGTTGGTCACATTCACGTTCGTTACGTTGCGGTGGTAGTTGTTGACGACCGTCGTGTTGTTGACGCGATTGTAGTAACCCGGGCTCCAATGATCGTGACCGCCCCAGTGCGGGTGCCACGGCTCGCCCGGGCCTAGCGGGAACCACGCCACGCCGGCCGCGACCGCGCCGCCGATCGCCAGACTCACTCCCCAGTTGATCCCGCCGCCACCGCCGCCCACGAAGGCGACTAGCGCGGGGGCATAGACGGGCGGTTCGCTGACCACGACCGGGCCTGGCACCCACGCCCACGAATCGTCGACGTAAGCCCAGCGGCCATAGTGGTAGGGCGCGAAGCCCCATGGTGCGTCGTCGACCCACGTCCAGCCCCACGGTGCCTGCCATACCCAATGACCGTCGTGGTAAGGCGCCCAGCCGGCCGGGGTCGCACGCGGCACCCATACTTCACCGTACTGCGGGCTGCTGCGCCACGTCCCGTTGGCGTCGAGATCCTGATAACCGGGGATGTCGCGCGATACATAGCGCGCCGACACCGAGCGGTCTTCCGCCGCGTCGCGGCTCGCTGCCCATTGATCGAAGCCGTCGAGGCCGGGCGCGCCGTTGTCGGCGACCTGTTGCAGGTTGGTGCCGGCAAAACGGATCTGCTGGCCGGCCGCGACCGGCACCTGGCCGCTGTCGCCATACACGGTCGCGCTGCCGCCGCGCACGGTGACGGTGGTGCTGCTGCCGTCCGGCGCGACGTCGACGCGATAGTCGCCGGGACCGTTCAGGCCGAGCGCCACATTCGGCGTGTCGATTTCATAGGTGGCGCCCGGCGCCAGTTCGCGCACGCGCGCCGACAACGTACCCTGCGCGACCTTCAACTGCGCGTTGTTGTCGTCGAGATTGAGGATGTCGAGGCTGGTGGACTGGTCGAGGCGCACCGCAGTCGAGCCAATATGCAGTTCGGAACGTGCGTTCTGATCGTTCCACAACTGATCGCCGGTGGTAAGCGGGCGATTGATCTGTGCGTACGACCAGTCGGTTGCGCCGGCCGGTTCGGTGGTCACGGCGCCGGCCGTGTAGTTCAGACGCGCGACACGTCCCGGCGGATCGGTGTTCTGCTGTGAAGCAACCTCTGGCGGCGCCTGTTCGGCTTCCTGCGCGAGGGTGGCTTGCGCGGCGAACAGGAACGTTGCGGCGGCGATCAGCGTGTAGCCGGTGATCCGGCGTTTCGATGGTTGAGGTGTGGCCACTGTTCTCATGATTTATCTCCGACGGACGCGCATTGTGCAGCATCCGTGAGAGTCACTCTACCCGGGCGGTTTGTTTCAAGGCCCCCACTTTTGTAAGGCTCCCTCACGAGCATGTAACAAAAGGTCTCGATAAGGCTTTTCGTAAGCTCGTTGCGGAAATTCTGTAATCACGTCAGTCCGTTGAGAACGGATCAAACGGCCAGGAAGGTGTCGAAATGGCGGTGGCCTGCTGGCGTGATGCGCAAGATTCGCGGCCGCTCAGTGCGTTCGACCCAGCCCTGCGCCGACCATGAATCGAGCAGCGCGGCGCCGAGCGCGCCGCCCAGGTGCGGACGCCGCTCGCTCCAGTCGGGACAGGTGCAGGCGAAGCGGCGCCGGCGGCTCTTCTGCGCGGACATGTCGATGCCCCACTCGCTGAAGCGGGCGGCGCCGTCGGCCGTGGCTTCGAGTGACGAACCGTGCAGCGTCAGCAGGCCGCGCTCGACCAGCCGCTCGAACACCCGCACCGACAGTTCGCCCGCCATATGGTCGTAGCAGGTGCGGGCGTAGCGCATGTCGACCGGCACGGTGCGCACCGGACGCGGCGCGGACCGTTGCGGCGCGCTGATCTGCGCGACGTTGGCGAGCGCTTCGATGGAGGCGGCGATATCCGGCGACGCAATCCGGAAATAACGATGCCGGCCGCGCACTTCCAGCGCGAGCAAGCCGCCGTCGGTCAGGCGCGCCAGATGAGCGCTGGCCGCCGACGGCGAGAGGCCGGCAATCATCGTCAGTTCACCGGCCGGGCGGGCGCTGCCGTCCATCAGCGACCACAGCATTGCGGCGCGGCCTGGGTCGGCGAGCAGCGCACCGATGCGGCTCAAGCCTGGGAAGTGGTTTTGTTCGTCGTTGAGGGTAGTGGGCATCAGGCGTCTCCGGGTGGTGGCGCGGCGCAGGGCGCCATGCAGTCCACTGTATCTGGCTGCCGTATTCGATGTTTCAGCTTAGCGTGAATCGTCGAATGCAGCGGCTACGAAAATCCGGCGGGCGAGGCGAGCTGGTGCGTGGTTCGATGCCGCCGCAGAACCGCAGAACCGCAGAACCGCAGAACCGCAGAACCGCAGAACCGCAGAACCGCCGCAGAACTGCCACGGAGTCGCTTTGGTGAGTCGAACCGGCCCGCCAGGCTAGAATCGAACTCTGTCCTCGCAGGAACACGCTGTCATGAAATATCTTCTTCTTGCCGCCGCCGCGGTTCTGCTGTTCAGCGCATGCGCGCAGGGCGGTTCCGGCTCGAGTTCAGGTGCGGGCACGGGCAGCATCACGATGTACGGCACGATCGACGAGGGCGTTACGGTCCGCAAGTAAGCCCGAGGTTGTCGCGGCTGCATTTTCAGATGGGCAAGCGTGGCGGCTGGCTGGAATTGATGCATCATTGTCATTCCTGCCACCTCTGGCCATGTAACGATCAGGCATCGCTACTACCGCCATCCGAGGCCTACCGATGCCGCCGCCTGCTGTTTCCTCCGCAGCTTCTCCTTTTCCCGCCGCACAAACCGCCTCCGGCCATTCCGACCCCCATGGCCGGCGCGTCGCGCGCGTGCTGGCGGTCTGTCAGGCGCTCTATACCTCGTCTGTCTCGATAGATCTGACCTTGACCGGTCTGGTCGGCTATACGCTAGCCGACGACAAGGCGCTCGCGACCCTGCCGTTCTCGCTGATTACCGTCGCCGCCGCGCTGACCACCATCTTTGCGTCGTTCCTGATGGCGCGCATCGGCCGGCGCGCGGGTTTCATACTCGGCGCGGCCGTCGGCGCGCTGGGCGGAGCGGTTTCGGTGTGGGCGATCTTTCATCACAGCTTCTGGGCGTTCTGCGCCGGCACGGCGACCGTCGGCGTGTTTCAGGCGTTCGCGCAGTACTACCGGCTGGCGGCCGCGGATGCCGTCGGCATCGAGAGCAAAAGCCGTGCGATTTCGACGGTGCTCACCGGCGGCGTGGTGGCGGCCGTCTGCGGGCCGCTTCTCGCCGCATGGAGTAAGGACTGGCTCGCGCCGGTCGCGTTCGCGGGCTCCTATGCGCTTGTCACCGGCTTGGGGCTCGTATCGATTGCCATGCTGGCGCTGCTGTATCGCGACGCCGCGCCGCTCGCGAGCGCGGCCGTGACGCACGAACCGGCACGGCCGCTCGGCGAAATCGTGCGGCGGCCGATCTTTGCCGCGGCATTGGCCAACAATGCGCTCGGCTATGCCGTGATGATGTTCGTGATGACCGCGACGCCGATTGCGGCGGTCGCATGCGGCCACACGATCGGCGACGGTGCGGCGATCATTCAATGGCACCTCGTCGGCATGTTCGCGCCGTCGCTGTTTTCCGCGCGGCTGATCAGGCGCTTCGGCGTGTTGCCGGTGATCGGCGCGGGAATCGCGCTGTCGGCGCTGTGCGGCGTGTTGGCGCTGCGCTCGACCGATCTGCCGCACTTCTACGCGGCGCTTGCATGCCTCGGCGTGGGGTGGAATTTCATGTTTGTCGGCGGATCGACGCTGCTCGCGCAATCGTACCGGCCGTCCGAGCGGGCCAAGACGCAGGCAACCAGTGAGTTCACGACTTTTGCGTTTTCCGCGCTGGGTTCGTTGTTCGCCGGGCAATTGCTGGCGCGCTTCGGCTGGGCGACGATCAATGCCGCGATCTTTCCGCTGCTTGGGCTGGCGGCGTTGGCTACGCTCGGGTATGCGTGGTCGAGTAAGCGGCAACTTGCGCAGAGGGTTTTCTGATGGCTGCACGTCACATTGTTTTCGCGGTTGCTCCTGACCTCGTGCTGCTCGACGCATGCGGACCGCTCGAGGCGTTCTGGCGCGCTGAGTTGACTATGGGGGCTGCGCGCTTGGTTGTTACCGGTGGATCAGCCGGTGTCGACCGGGCCAACGGACCAAGTGGATCAAGCGGATCAAGCGGATCAAGCGGATCAAGCGGATCAAGCGGATCAAGCGAAACGGCGGACTCAACTAACAAACTCACTGAGCCGGTCGCCTATCGCACGACCGTCGCGTCGATCGACGGCGGCGTGCTGCAAACCTTCCCGGGTCTGCCGGTCGTCACGCAACGGCTCGATTCGCTCGACGAGCAGCCGATCGACACGCTGATCGTCCCCGGCGTTCCAATCGACGAACACTGCACGTTGCAGCCGGAACTCGTCGCGTGGATCAGACGGCGTGCGCCGAAGGTGCGGCGCGTCTGCTCGGTCTGCACGGGCGCTTTCTATCTGGCAGCGGCGGGCCTGCTCGACGGCCGCCGCGCGACTACTCATTGGCGTGAAGCGCCGCATCTCGCACGCCGTTTTCCCAACGTGCGGGTGGATGCCGATCCGATCTTCATCCGCGACGCAGGCCACGGTGAAGAAGCGCGCGCGGTCTGGACGTCGGCGGGCGTGACGGCGGGCATCGATCTGGCGCTGGCGCTGATCGAAGAAGATGTTGGCCACGCGGTCGCGATGCAGGCGGCGCGGCGGCTGGTGGTGTTCATGAAGCGGCCCGGCGGCCAGTCGCAATTCAGTGCGGCGCTGGCAGCGCAGGCTTCGGCGGGCGGACCGTTCGAGGCGTTGCATAGCTGGATGACCGCCCATTTGCGCGACGACCTGTCGGTCGAGCGGCTGGCCGAGCGCGCGCAGATGAGTCCGCGGACTTTCGCGCGGCGCTATGTCGACGAGGTCGGCCGCACGCCGGCTAAAACGGTGTCGGCGCTGCGTCTGGAGGCGGCCGCGCGGGTGCTGGCGGAGTCGCGTCGGCCGCTCAAGCGGATTGCGCTCGAATGTGGTTTCGGCAGTGAGCAGAACCTGCGGCGCGCGTTTGTGCGGCGCTTCGGCGTGTTGCCGCTGGAGTATCGGGAGCGTTTCGAGTCGGCAGTCGTGCCACGACGCGCGGCGGTTCCCGCAGTCGCGGAGGTGAGTTGAGTAGTGTGGGTATGGGTTCCAATGGCGCCGGCGAACTGGCCTGCGCCGCACCGATACGGGCAGCGTCACCGCCGCCACTGACACCGCCACTGAGACCGGCACCGGCACCGGCACCGGCACCGGCACCGGCACCGGCACCGGCACCGGCACCGGCACCGGCACCGACACCGACACCGACACCGACACCGACACCGACAC
>NZ_JAQQCQ010000041.1:0-39975 GCF_046030355.1 Paraburkholderia caffeinilytica | reverse complement strand
CAAGCCCCAAGCCCCAAGCCCCAAGCCCCAAGCCCCAAGCCCCAAGCCTCAAACAACACCTACCGATGCAGCGGCAGACAATGCCACCGCCTCTTCTCCCGACACAAGCGTTTGTCGCAGCGCATTGAGCGCGGACGAAAAATGTCCCCGTCGCCAGACGAGAAGCGTCTCGATCAAACCAATGTCGGGAAGTTCATGAACGGCGATATTGCTCGCATCGGTTTGCAGATCGAGCACCGATCGCGGCGCCACGGCGACCCCCGCGCCGGCGGCGACACACGCCACGATCGCATGATACGAGCCGAGCTCCAGAACGCGAGCCGGCCTTACGCCATGCTCCAGATACCATTTCTCGATGTACGCCCGGTAAGCACACCCGCGCTCGAATGCGATCAGCGTCGATAAAGCAATATCCTTCACTTCGCGAATCGGCCGATGGCCTCGCGGTGACAGCATCACCAGCTCCTCGCGAAAAACCGGCACCGTCTCGAACAATTCGCCAAGCGACGCAGGATCCAGCGGCGTAGCTACCAGCGCTGCATCCACTTCGAATTCGCGGACCCGCTCGATCAGCTTGCCGGTCGTGCCGGTTTCGAGTTCCAGCGCGACATCCGGCCACTGCTGGTGATAACGCGCGAGCAATCCAGGCAGACGCGTCGCCGCGACGCTTTCCATCGTGCCTAAACGCAGGCGTCCAGTCGGACGATCCTCGCGCACGGCGTGACGCGCCTCGTCGGCGAGCGCGAGCAGACGCTCCGCGTAGGGCAGCAGCGTCTCGCCAGCCGGCGTCAGAACGAGGCGCCGGCCGTCGCGGATGAACAGGTCGGTGCCCAGTTGCTCCTCGAGTTGCTTGATGCGCGTCGTGACGTTCGATTGCACGCGATTGAGCTTGGCGGCGGCGCGCGTCACGCCGTTTTCCCGTACGACAGCACGAAAAATGGTCAAGGCGGCCAGATCCACGATTCTCTCCTGGCGATGGTTGATATCCTAATTATTCATTTTTCGTGATCAAAAGGTCAAGCTAATATGGATCGAACAAACCGGCGATTACCGGCCCGATTCCATTTACCTTTCGCTCATGATCGATCTCGCTTCCACCGCGCACGATACGTCTGCCGACCAGCATGCTGCCCGCCGCGCAGCGCTTGCCTGCATGGTCACTTTGGCCGTGGTGCTCGGCATCGGCCGTTTTGCGTTCACGCCGCTCTTGCCGTTGATGCTCCACGGCAGCACCTTCGGTCAGCCGCAGATCGATATCCAGCATGGCGGCTGGCTTGCATCGTTCAACTACGCGGGCTATTTCGTCGGCGCGCTCACTTGCGCGGCGCTGCGGGTCGCGCCGGCGCGCATGGTGCGCGCGGGGCTTGTGGCGACGGTCCTGCTGACGCTGGCGATGGGCGTAACGGGCCAATTCTGGCTGTGGGCGGTCGTGCGCTTCGTCGCCGGCGCGGTCAGCGCCTGGACCTTCGTGTTTGCCTCGCAGTGGGGCTTGCGGCGGCTCGCCGAACTCGGCGCGCACGGCTGGAGCGGGGTGATTTATACGGGGCCGGGCGTGGGCATCGTCGGCACGGGTTTGCTGGTCAGCGCCGCGGGTGGTTACGGCGCGACCGCGGGTTGGCTCGGCTTCGGGCTCATCGCTGCGATCCTTTCGATCGTGGTTTGGCCAGTGTTCGGGGCCGGGACCGGCATCACCTCAGGAGGCGCGCAGCTTGCCGCGAGCGGGTCAACGAACGCCGCTCATGCAAGTCAACGCGCGGCCGGCCAGCATTCCGCCGCGCAGCACCAAAGTGGGCAGTACGCGGTCAGGCGCTACAGCGCCGGCCGGTACGCTGTGAATCAGCCATCCACAAGCCCTCTCTCTGCCGCAATTTCAAGCCCGTCCGTCGGGCAAAGCCCCGCCACAAGTCACCTCTCCCCCCCAAACCCGACCCCACGCCCCACCGACGCCTTCTGGCTGATCCTGCTCTACGGCATCCCCGGCTTCGGCTACATCATCACTGCGACGTTCCTGCCGGTGATCGCGCGCCACGCGCTGCCGGGCTCGTCCTGGCCCGATCTGTTCTGGCCGATGTTCGGCGCGGCGCTGGTCGTCGGTGCGCTGCTCGCGGCACGTCTGCCCGTGCATTGGGACAACCGCACGCTGCTCGCCGGTTGCTACGTGCTGCAAGCCGCCGGGATTGCGCTCGGCATCATCTGGCCCACAGCAGGCGGTTTCTCGTTCGGCAGCATCCTGATCGGTCTGCCATTTACGGCAATCACCCTGTTCGCGATGCGTGAGGCGCGCCGTCTGCGTGGCGACGAAGCGGCCGGCCTGATGGGTTACGCGACAGCGGCCTACGGCGTTGGCCAGATCGTCGGCCCGCTGGTGGCTGCGCCGATTGCCGAACACACGGGGTCCTTTTCGCCGGCTTTGTGGCTGGCGGCCGGGGCACTGCTGCTGGGCGCGGTCGGCCTGATCATCGTCGCCCATATGCCGCGCGGCCGAGGGCGCATGCCCGATTGCGGCTGCCACTAACGGCGTTGCCGAGCGGCACATCCCTCGGCGTCAACCGATCTCGCAAGGACACGTGCCGGCACGGCAAGTTTGTCCGCCTTCTTGCGACGAAAACATGAAGCAGTTGAACCGTCCGCGAGGCAAATACCAAACCGGAAAACAAATAACTCATCGGCGCACTAAAATGACCGCTTTCCCGTCATCTCAGTGCGCCTGTCGCCGGGCGCGCCGCCAGCCATGCAACATTTCGCGTCCGACAACTACGCCGGCATCTGTCCCGAAGCGCTCGACGCGCTGATCGCCGCCAACAACAGCGGCCACGAACCCGCTTACGGCGACGACTCCTGGACCAGCCAGGTCTGCGACCGCCTGCGAGATCTGTTCCAGACCGATTGCGAAGTGTTTTTCGTGTTCAACGGCACGGCCGCCAATTCATTGGCGCTGGCGTCGCTGTGCCAGTCGTATCACTCGGTGATCTGCCATGAACTCGCGCACATCGAAACGGATGAATGCGGCGGCCCGGAATTCTTCTCCGGCGGCTCTAAGCTGCTGACCGCGCCGGGCGTCGGCGGCAAGCTCACGCCGGATGCGATCGAAGCTGTCGTCACGCGCCGCGCCGATATTCATTATCCGAAGCCGAAGGTCGTCACGCTGACCCAATCGACGGAAGTGGGCACTGTCTACACGGTCGAGGAAGTGCGCGCGATCGCGGCGATCGCCAAACGGCGTCAACTGAAAGTGCATATGGACGGCGCGCGCTTTGCAAACGCGGTCGCGGCGCTCGACGTGCATCCGTCCGAGATCACGTGGCGGGCGGGCGTCGACGTGTTGTGCTTCGGCGGGACCAAGAACGGTTTGCCGGTCGGTGAGGCGGTGGTGTTCTTCGACCGTTCGCTCGCCGACGATTTCGCCTACCGTCTGAAACAGGCCGGCCAACTCGCGTCGAAAATGCGTTTCATCTCGGCGCCGTGGCTCGGATTGCTGGATAACGACGTCTGGCTGCGCAACGGGCGTCATGCGAATGCAATGGCGGCTTTGCTGCAAACGCGGTTGCAGGAAATTCCCGGCGTGAGCATCATGTTTCCGCGAGAATCGAACGCGGTCTTTGCGCAATTGCCCGCGCAGGCCGCCAAGGCAATGCGTGCGCGCGGCTGGAAGTTCTACGAGTTCATCGGCGCGGGCGGTTGCCGGCTGATGTGTGCCTGGGACACGCAGCCGGAAACCGTCGAGCGTTTCGCGGCGGAAGTGCGCGAGCTGTGCCAGGCCTGAAACCGCATCGACCGTACGCCTGCAACCAGGCCGGGACTGCGAACCGGAAGCTGGAATCAGGCGTACACGTACAAACAGGAACGCGTACCCGATGCTGAATCAGCGGCACGGCATTCAATACTGAAAACACCGCACACAAACCATAAGAGACGACCCACTCGCCATGACCGAATACCGATTTTGTCCGCGCTGCGCTACGCCGTTGATCGAGCGCGCCGATGCCGAACACGAAGGCGGGCGGGTCCGTCAGACCTGTCCCGATACGGAATGCGGCTACGTCCATTGGAACAATCCGCTGCCGGTGGTAGCCGCGATCGTCGAGTACGAGGGCAAGATCCTGCTCGCGCGCAACGCCGCCTGGCCGGAAGGCATGTTCGCGCTGATCACCGGTTTTCTGGAAAACGGCGAAACCCCGGAGGAGGGCATTGCCCGCGAAGTGCTGGAAGAAACCTCGCTGCACGCGGAGACGGTCGAATTGATCGGCGTCTACGAATTCATCCGCAAAAACGAGCTGATCATCGCGTATCACGTGAAGGCGTACGGGACGGTCGCATTGTCGCCAGAATTGCTCGAATACCGGCTGGTCGAGCCGGCCAACCTGCGTCCATGGCGCGCGGGCACGGGTCAGGCGCTCGGCGAATGGATGCGGCGGCGCGGCTTGCCGTTCGAATTTGTCGAAAAACCGGGGCAGTAAGTTCGGCCAGCGAGCTTGCCCAGCTAGCCGGCCAATGAGCCTGGTCAACAATTAAGTTCACCCCTACGCCACGTCACGATGAACAAACCCGCACCCGCCGCGCGCAGCGCCTATCCGCATTTTCTGCCGATCACCACCCGCTGGATGGACAACGACGTCTACGGCCACGTCAACAATGTCGTCTATTACAGCTACTTCGACACGGTGGTGAACGAGTATCTGATCCGCGCCGGCGTGCTCGATTTCGAGCATGGCGCGACGATCGGCCTCGTGGTCGAGACGCATTGCAATTACTTCGCGCCGCTGGTGTTTCCCGAGCGTGTCGATGCGGGTCTGAGGGTCGTGCGGCTCGGCACCTCGAGCGTTCGCTACGAAGTGGGCCTCTTCAAGGAGGGCGAAGATCAACCCGCCGCTCAGGGCCATTTCGTGCACGTGTATGTGGATCGTGTCACGCGTCGCCCGGTGACCTTGCCCGCCGGCTTGCGTGCGGCGCTCGAACCGCTGACCGTCGCCGTGCAGGCGGAATAGGCGCGTGCAGTCGTTCGTCATCAACCTGCTCAACGGCGTCAGTTACGGCCTGCTGCTGTTCATGCTGTCGGCGGGTTTGACGCTGATTTTCAGCATGCTCGGTGTGCTGAATTTTGCGCACGCGAGCTTCTACATGCTCGGCGCGTACGTCGGCTTTTCGGTGGCGGCGCATGCGGGTTTCTGGAGTGCGCTGGTGATCGCGCCGCTAATCGTCGGCGTGATCGGCGCGGCATTGGAGCGCTGGCTGCTGCGCCGCGTGCGGGTGCACGGCCATCTCCCCGAATTGCTGCTGACTTTCGGCGCCGCGTATCTGCTCGGCGAACTGGTCAAGCTCGGCTGGGGTCTGAGTCCGCTTGGCGCGACTATTCCGGCCGTGCTCGACGGACCGTTGTTCACGGTCTACGGCGCGGCCTTCGCGCGTTATCGGGCCTTCATGATGGCGGTGTCGCTGGCGATGCTGGCGGTGCTCTACGCGGCGTTGCGCGTGTCGAAGGCGGGGCTGATCGTGCGCGCCGCGCTCACGCATGCCAGCGCTGTCGAGGCGCTCGGCCACAACGTGCCGCGTGTGTTCACCGGCGTATTCGCAACGGGCACGGCGCTCGCCGCGTTGGCCGGCGTGATCGGCGCACCGCTCTTCGTGATCGAACCGGCGATGGCGGACTCGCTCGGCTCGATCGTGTTCGTGGTGGTCGTGATCGGCGGACTGGGCTCGTTGAGCGGGGCGCTGGCGGCGTCGCTGATCGTCGGCTGCGTGCAGACCTTTGCGGTGGCGAGCGACGTGTCGTTGGGCGATTTCACAGGCATATTCGGCGGCGCGCTGCCGGCTGCATGGGACACGCTGACGCTGGCGCAACTCGCGCCGTTGATTCCTTATCTGCTGCTTGTCGCCATGCTGGCGCTGCGTCCGCGCGGACTGTTCGGACGGCGTGACGATCATGCGTGAGCCGGCCGAAAAATTCGCTGTGCCGGCCGCCGCGCCTCGCTCAATGTTGCGCAGGTTCGCACCGTGGCTCGCGCTTATCCTGTTCCTCGCCGTCCCTCCCTTTGTCTGGCCGCAAAGCTGGCTCCTCGCCTATCTCGCGCAAACCGCGACGATGATCGTCTTCGCGCTTTCGTACAACCTGCTGCTGGGCGAAACCGGCTTGCTGTCTTTTGGACATGCCGCTTATTCCGGACTCGGCGCGCTGGTCGCGGCGCAGGTGTTCAACCACATTGGCGCGCCGTTGGTGCTGCTGCCGTTGATCGGCGGCATCGGCGGCGCATTGTGCGGGGTCCTGCTCGGTCTCGTGTCGACGCGGCGCGCCGGGACGGCTTTCGCGATGATCACGCTCGGCATCGGCGAGCTGGTCGCGGCGGCCGCGTGGACGCTGCCCGACTGGTTCGGCGGCGAGGCCGGTGTGCCGATCGATCGCGCGAGCGGACCGATGCTGGCAGGCTGGAGCTTCGGCCCGGCTCGCGAAGCGTATGCGTTGATCGCGGTGTGGTGCGTGCTGGCGAGCGTGGCGATGTTCGCGCTCTCCCGCACACCGTTCATGCGGCTCGCCAACGCCGTGCGCGACAACCCGGCGCGCGCCGCAGCGATCGGTTGTTATCCGCGCCGCATCCGCTATGGCGTGGTGGTGATGTCGGCGTTTTTTGCGGGCATCGCGGGTACCCTGGGTCTGATCAATGTCGAACTGGTGTCGACGGAAAGCGTCGGCGTAATGCGCTCGGGCGCTGTGCTGATCGCGACGGTGATTGGCGGCACCGCGGCGTTTTTCGGGCCGGTCGCGGGCGCGATCGTCCTGACGTTTTTCAGCGTCGCGGTGGCGAGCGTGACGCGGGCCTGGCTGTTCTATCTGGGGCTGTTCTTTATCGTGGTCGTGGTGGCGTCGCCGGATGGTCTGGCGGGCTTCATGCAGCGGCACACGGCACGCGTTGCCGCTTACGGCTGGCGCGTGTGCAGCAAGGCGTATCTCTGGGGCGCGGCCTCGGCGGCGCTGTGGACGCTGGCCGTCGTGCTCGCGGTGCAGTGGGCTTATGCCGTGCAATTCGGTGCGGACGATGGCGCGGTGTTCAGCGTTATCGGCGTGCCGCTGGAGACGGCGTCACCGCATCTTTGGCTGGGCGTTGCGGTGTTCGTGTTGGCGGCGGCAGGGGCACTCGCCGTGCGCTACGCGGTCCGCGCGCAAGCCCGTCTTACCGCGCGCAGCAGTGCCACGCCGATTACCGGAGATGCACGATGATCCCGGCGCTCGCGGTCTACGGCATCGAAAAGCGCTTCGGCGCCACGCGGGTTCTGCGCGGCGTCGATCTGGCGATCGAACCCGGTGAGCGGCATGCGTTGATCGGTCCGAACGGCGCGGGCAAGTCGACGCTGTTCAATCTGATCGCCGGTGGCGCCCGGCCGAACGCCGGGCGCATCGATCTGTTCGGCGCCGAGATCACCCGTCTTGCGCCCGCCGCGATCGCGCGCCGTGGCCTCGCGCGCAGCTTCCAGACCACCAGCGTGTTCGCTCGCCTCAGCGTGTTCGACAACCTGCGCTGTGCAGCCATGCTGGGCGAACGCGACCGCACGCGCTGGTGGCAGCGTTTCAGCGGCTCACGCACGGTCGATGCGCGCGCCGAGCAGGTGCTCGAAGCCGTGGGCTTAAGCATGCGCCGGCATAGCCAGGCCGGCACGCTCAGCTATGCCGAGCAGCGCGCGCTCGACCTCGGTCTTGCGCTCGCCGGAGGCGCACACACGTTGCTGCTTGACGAGCCCACCGCCGGCATGAACCGCGCCGAAGCGGCGCGCGCTATCGAACTGATCCGCGCGACCACGGCGGGCCGTACGCTGCTGATGGTCGAGCACGACATGGACGCGGTGTTCGCGATCGCCGACCGGATTTCCGTGCTGGTGCAAGGCCGGATCATCGCGACCGGCGCGCCAGCGGCGATTCGCACGGATGCGGCAGTGCGCGCCGCCTATCTTGGCGACAGCTTCCCCGCATGACCATCTTGCTCGACATTCGACAACTGAACGCCTGGTACGGCGCGAGCCAGACCCTGCACGGGGCTAGCTTGCGGATCGACGCCGGCGAAGTCGTCGCGCTGGTTGGGCGCAACGGCTCCGGACGCTCGACGCTGGCGCGCGCGATCATGGGTCTCGTGCGCAGCGAGGGCGAACTGTATTTCGCCGGCCATGCACTCGGCGGCCTGCGCACCTTTGAGATTGCTCGCCTGGGACTCGGTTACGTGCCCGAACAGCGCGACGTCTTTCCGACGCTGAGCGTCCACGAGAATCTGCAACTCGGTGTGGTGTCCCGCGCTCGCGGCCGCATTCCGCGCTTCGCCTTCGACGATGCCTACGAACTGTTCCCCGTCCTGCGTGAGCGAAAGCGCACCCGCGCCGGCGCGTTATCGGGCGGCGAACAGCAGATGCTGACGCTCGCCCGGGCGTTGCTCGGCGATCCTGATCTGCTGATCATCGACGAACCCGGCGAGGGATTGGCCAGCCAGGTGATGGCGCAGGTCGCACAGTGTCTGCGGATGCTGCGTGATCGGGGCGTGGCGATGCTGTTGATCGAACAGCGGCTCGTGATTGCGCAGGACATCGCCAGCAGGGTTGCGGTGATGGGGCATGGCGAAATTGTCTTCGATGACGCGCTCGCGTCGTTCGTGAATCGCCCGGACGTGATGCAGGAATGGCTAGGTGTGGGTTAGCGGGGGGCGTAGCGGGGCACGAGAAGGGCACACAAGAAGGGTAAGAAGGCAAGAAGGGCGCCTGCTAGTCCACCGGTATCGCCCAAATCCGGTTTCGCAAAGCCGAGCCGCGGCGTCCACGGCTGGTGTTTCGCTGCAGTTTTATTGCAGTGCCGCATTCGAATTTGCGACCATTTTGCTGTCCTGATGTGCGCGTCATGCGCTGTGCGAGGCACGCGCAATTCGCCGCGTACCCAAAACGTCTCCGGGATGCTGTTTGAATCCTGTTTGCGCGCAGGCCGCTCGCGCCCGACGCGCGGGGCTTCCCAATGACTTGCTGTAGCGATTCAAACGCTTGATCGTTTGGTGAGCGTCCTCCAGAAATCTTGTCGGCAGCGCGCTGACAAATCAAGACAATCAGGTCAAAGGCGCGCAACGCCGGCTCGGCGTTTAAAGCCGGCGTATGTGCGACGGACCATGCCGTGCCGGACGCGCAAAAGACGCGCCGCGGCTTCAGGAGGAGACATCATGAAACAGACAGGCGCATTGGGCGCAACATCGGCTGACGGCGTGCAGGCGGAGTCCGCGCTGAGACCGCTTCAAAGGATGTTGTCGTGTCGAGTGGCGCGGACGCCGCCCGGAGATACGTGGTGCACGCGTGCCGGCGCCGGTGCTGCGCTGGTGACGGCTGCGCTGCTGATGTCCGCGTGCGCCGACGCGAGTTCCTCCCCGGGCGATGTGGCATCCGCACCGTCGACACAAACGACCACGGCAGCGAACGCCGTGAGCAACAACGACAGCCCGCTGACGGCAAAATCTCCACTGGGCGCGGGGCTTACCGCTAACGCTGCGAACGGCGCCCCTGCCATAAACGGCGTCGCTACCACGAACAGTGTCACCACCGCTTCGAATGGCACCGCTGCCGCGAACGGCGTCATTCCAGCGTCGAACGGCGTCACCACGAACAGCGTCACCCCCGCTTCGAACACCGCAGCCAGCGCTACCACCGACCAGCCGGCCTCCGCATCGCGTCCCGCGCTCGAACTCGCCAAAGCCAAACAGCTCGCTGCCGAACAGCGCGTCGCCGCACGCGTGCCATCTGCGAGCGGCATGACCGAGAAGCGTATCCGTACGTTGACGCTGCGCGATTCCGGCATCGACGGTTCGTTGATGTTCGCGCGTGACGTCGACTTTCGCGTGACCGGCGACATCGGCTTCATGATTCACGACATGGCGGCGACGCTGACGCCGTCGCGCGCCGGCCAGCCGATCGTGTTCGACGATCCGACCAGCGTGACGATCACCGTCCACCGGGGCGACGTCACGCTCGACAGCGCCAAGCTCACGGCGATTTTCAACCGCTACCTGTTCCAGTACCAAGGCTCGCCGCTGCGCAATATGCGCGTAGTGCCGCAAGACGGCGGCACCTTGCGTATCACCGGCGAAATGCACCGCGATACATGGGTGCCGATCGTGCTGATCGGTTCGCTGTCGATGCGCAACGCCGACGACCTCGTATTCCATGCCGATCACGTCGAAGTGGCCGGCGTCGGCGCCGACAAGTTGATGCAGGCCGCGCACGTGAAGATGGCCGACCTGTTGAAAGTGGACACGCCGATCGCGCATCTCGATGGCGACGACGTCGTGATGCAGGTGGCCAAACTCACGCCGCCGCCCGCATTGCGCATGACGATCACGCAGATCAATATCAGTGCGGCAGGCGTGCGCTTCACGCTCGACGACCGCACGGTGCCGAAAATCGACTGGCCCGCGACGATGCCACCACGCGGCATGCTGGTGCAAGGCGGCGACGTGAAGTTCATGCGTTCGATGCCGATGAACATCGACATGGCGCTGACCCCGCTCGATACGAACGCGCCGTTCGTGCTCGACCTGTACCACTACCGCGACCAGATGGCGGCCGGCTACTTCACCTTCGACGAAGCGGGCGCACTCGACGTGCATTTGCCGTCCTATCCGACGCTAGCCAGCGCGGCGAAAGAAGCACCGGCGCAAATGGGCAGCGCGAGCGCGCGCTTTAACGACAGTTTCATTCGCGCGCAGCAGGCGTCGCTGGCCCAGGCGCGCCTCGTTTGGCAACACGTGCCGCAGACCTTGCGGACCGCGTCGGTTGCACGCGCGATCCCGGTCGGCACACGCGCGGCGTTTTCCGGTCAGAGCCTGGCGACACCGGGTTCCGCGATCGGCGACGAGCGGCACTCGTCGGGCCCTGCGCCGTTGATTCACGTCGAGAATGTCGACTTCTACGTTTCGGGCCGCATCGGCTTTCATGTCCGTTCACTGGATGCGCAGATGGTGCCGAAGAAGCCGGGCCAACCGGTCGATCTCGACGATCCCGACCAATACGACATTCGCATCGTCGGCGGCGAGGTCGTCGAGCCGTGGCCCGCGATGGCGGCGTTGTTCAACGACTATCTGCTGGACTACGCGCCGCGTTCGCTGAACGATTTGCAGTTGAAGCCGGTGGATGGCAAGTTGGAAGTCACGGGCGGGATCAAATTGTGGAATCACTTTCCCGGCGTCTGGTTGCCGACGACGATGAGCGGCACGATCGCCGCCAGGGACGAGCGGCATCTTGTCTACGAGCCGACCTCGGTGAAGGTGCTGGGGGTGCCGCAGGCGGGGTTGTTGCGGGCGCTGGATATTCCGTTGGCGTCGTTGACGCCTTTTACCCGGAAGGGTGTTGCGTTGAAGGGTAACGAACTGGTGTTCGATCAGTACACCGTGTTTCCGCCGCCGGTTTTGCAGGGGCGGCTGGCTAGTGCAACCGTGACTGATGAGGGGTTGGTGTTGAAGTTCAAGCGTGATAGTTCTGTTGCTGTGGCGAGGCCGCCTGTGGGGGCGGCGAAGAGTTTTGTCTGGATCGAATCGGGTGATGTGAAGATGTTTAATTCGTTGGTCACGAATGCCAGGACTTTTATTAAGGATAGTTCTAATCCTGGGGTGATGAAGTTTGATCTTTATGGGTATCGGAGGGATGTTTCTAAAGGGACTGTGAGGATGGGGGGGGATGGTGGGTTGGTGGTGGATTTGGCTGGTAGGAAGTAGGGGTTTTTTTGCCTTTGCGGCGCTTGGTGTGGTGTGCCTGCGGTGTTGGCCTTTCCTTGAATTGTTAGTGGTTTATTAGTGTTGCCCCTGTGCGGGGCGGGCACCTACTTTTCTTTGCATGCCGCAAAGAAAAGTAGGCAAAAGAAAGCGGCTCACACCGCTAACTCTTAAGCGGGTCCCTCGCACAGTCACGGTAGTGGTGCATCTGGAATCCGTGCTCCCGCACACTCCGCGTTAGCGACAAAGCACTCATCAGCTCCCACTTCGCACTGCGTGCGTCGCGGACGGGTTTGCCAGGGAAACCCGCGGTTTCGTTTCGTGCGGTGGGGACCATCGGCTTCGTCTTGGTGAGATGTTATCGATGTTGTTAGTAACCCGAAAGATGTGTGTGTCGACGGCGATGGGCGGACGAGCTGGTCACGCTGATTATGTCGCCGGCATTGGAGAACACTCACCTCAAAGATCGGTGGGTGCATTCACTGTACGACCACGTTGTGCCCGCAATAGCGATGCAGCGACGAATCAGGAAACCGAAAAAGCCGCGAGAGCGAAACCGCAGCCAATGGTTGTATGAACTGGGCGTCGGCGCGCGCAGCGCCGCCGGAAGCATGACAGCCTTGTCACTGACGCTGAATGCGCGAGGACACGGATTCCAGATGCACCACTACCGTGGCTGCGCGGGGGACCCGCTTATGAGCTAGCGGTGTGAGCCGCTTTCTTTTGCCTACTTTTCTTTGCGGCATGCAAAGAAAAGTAGGTGCCTGCCCCGCACAGGGGCGACGCTAATAAACCAATAACAATTCAAGGAAAGGCCAACACCAAAAAACCACAACCAAAAAGCGCCGCGAAGGCAAAAAAACCATCAACCATCCTTATTAATAATCCACTCATGCACAGGATCATTCCGAAAATGCCAAACTCGCTGCCCCCCAGCCATCACATTCAAATAATAAGAATCATACCCATAAGGAACAACAACCGGATGATACCCCCGCGGCACCATCACGACGTCGTGATCCTCAACCGCCATCGACTCATCGATATCGCGCATATCGGTATACACACGCTGAAACGCAAACCCCTGCGGCGGATCGAGCCGATGATAGTAAGTCTCTTCGAGCGAACTCTCATGAGGCACATTATCGGTATCGTGCTTATGCGGCGGATAGCTTGAAGCATGCCCCCCAGGCGTCCGAACCTCAACCACAAGCAAAGACTCCGCAAGCTCAGTCTGCGGAAGAATATCGCATACGTAGCGCGTATTCAGCCCCTTCCCGCGCTTGGAGCGCTTCATCGCAGAAGGCTCGATCAACCTCGCCGGATACGCACCCTTGGCAGGCGCGCTCGCCACGCCAACCTCGGCATCGCGACAGGCGCGAACCGTCGCCCGCACGCCAGGCGGCAAATACACCGCATAGGGCGCGGAATCCTCGAATACGCTGTCGCGCGAACCCAGCGAACTCCACGTGGCGTCCGCAGTTTCAATATCCACCGCGCCCGTGAGCACCACAATGCACACCTCCCGCGACGGCTCGAACACGTGAACGACTTCACTCGCACCCAACCGGTAAGCGGCAAATCCCACATACCGCCAGCACGCCGACTCAGGTGTCACCCGCGCGATTGTCTGGCCCTCGCGCTGTGCCTTCACCAATAAACTCATGCTGCCTCCTGCTCAGTCCCGCCACCGGCGTCGAGCGGCGCATCGACCAGCGCCCGCAAGGTCCGGAATCCTTTCTGCGCATATTTATACGATGGCGCCACGACCGGATCCTGCTCCGCCTCGACCACCAGCCAGCCGCGATAACCATGCCGCTTCAATCGGTCGATGATCGCCGGGAAGTTGACCGCGCCATCGCCCGGTACGGTGAAAGCGCCGTTGATCACGGCATCGAGAAAGCTCCAGTTGCGATTGCGCGCCAGCTTCATCACCGCGGGTCGAACATCCTTGCAGTGCACGTGGCAGACGCGGTCAATGTGCTTGTCGAGTACCGCGAGCGGATCACCGCCTGCAAACGTGATATGTCCGGCGTCGAATAGCAGGCCGACGGCGTCGCTCGTGCGCGACATCAACTGATCGACGTCAGCCGGCGTTTCGACGTACGCACCCATGTGATGATGGTACGCCAGCCGCACGCCGCGGCTCAATGTGTAGCGCGCGAATTCGTCGACGCGTGCCGCGTAGGCTGCCCACTGCGCGTCGCTGAAAAAACGCGGGCGTTGATACAGCGGTTGCGGTGCACCCTGGATCGAATCGGCGACTTCGCCATAAACCATAGCGGTCGCGCCATTCTGCGCGAGCAGGTCGAGATGGGGACCGACCGAGGCGATTTCCTCTTCCACGCTGCGTCGTGCGAGTCGTCCAGAGTACCAGCCGGATACCAAGGCCAGATCGTATTGGGCGAGCAGTGTCTTCAGCGCCTGCGGTTCACGCGGAAACTTGTTGCCGAGTTCGAAACCCTGGTAGCCGATCTGGCGTCCTTCGGTCAGCGCAACCTCGAGCGGCGTTTCGCCGCCGAGCGAAGGCAGGTCGTCGTTCATCCACGATAAGGGGTTGATGCCGATACGTACGTCGAAAGCAGTCATGCTGGCGTCCTCATTCGTTGTCGATGTGGCCAGGGCGGTCGCCGGGATCGGCAGGCGCAGTCCGTGCGGCAAGTTGCGCGTCGTATTGCGAGCGCGCGGCACGCACGCTGTCGCGCGCCGATACCTCGGGCACGGCGACTTCCCACCACCAGCCGCCGTCGGCCGTGGTGCGGGCCGGATCGGTGTCGATACTGATCACGTAAGTGCGATCGGCGGCGCGCGCACGTTGCAGCGCATTTTCAAGTTCGCCGATGTTCGCGACATGCTCGGCTTCTGCGCCGAGCGCGCGCGCATGCGCGGCGAAGTCGATCTTCGGTGCGCCGAGCGGGCCCTGCATGCAATCGTCGAGCAGGTTGTTGAACGGCGCGCTACCGCAAGCCTGTTGCAAGCGATTGATGCAACCGTAGCCGCGATTGTCGAGCACCACCACGATCAGCTTCGCGCCGATCATCACCGAGCTCGCGATTTCGCTATTCATCATCAGATAGCTACCGTCGCCGAGCATCACGATCACTTCACGCGCGGGGCGTGCGAGCTTGACGCCGAGGCCGCCAGCGATCTCGTAGCCCATGCACGAGTAGCCGTATTCGACGTGATACGCGCCGGGTTTACCGGCACGCCAGAGCTTGTGCAATTCGGCAGGCAAGGTTCCGGCTGCGCAAACCACGATGTCGTCCATCGCGGAGCGCGCGCTCGAACGCTGCACCGCGCCGATCACATCGCCTTCGTACGGCAGCACGCTGTCGCGTTGCGGCGCATGCGTGAGCGTGCTCACGGTATCGCGCCAGCTCGCCGCGAGTTTGTGGGCGCGCGTGGTCCATGTGCGGTCCGCGTGCCAGCCTTGCAGGGGTTCGGTGAGCGCGTCCAGTGCAAGACGCGCGTCGGCTTCGACCACCAGCGCACGATGCTTGAGGCCGTCGAATGGATTCGCGTTGATGCCGATCACGTCGGCCTGCGTGAACAACGTGTTCGAGCCGGTCGTGAAGTCCTGCAAGCGCGTGCCGATCGCCAGCACGCAGTCGGCATCGTGAGCGAGCGCATTGGCGGCGGGCGAGCCGGTCACACCCAGCGCGCCTGCGTTCAACGGATCGTTCCATGCGAGCGAGCCTTTGCCGGCCTGCGTTTCGGCCACAGGAACGCCGTGCGCGGCGGCGAAGCGGTGCAGCGCGTCGGTCACGCGGCCATAAAGCACGCCGCCGCCCGCGACGATCAGCGGACGCTTTGCGCGACGCAGACGGGCCACCGCCGCGTCGAGGTCTTCAGCGCGCGGCGCGGGAGAGTGGAACGTGACGACGCGTGGCGCGAAGAAGTCGGCAGGGAAATCCCAGGCCTGCGCTTGCACGTCCTGGGGCAACGCGAGCGTGACGGGGCCGCACAATGCCGCATCGGTGAGCACGCGCACGGCGCGCGGCAACGCATTGAGCAATTGCGCCGGATGCACGATGCGGTCGAAGTAGCGCGACACCGGCTTGAACGCATCGTTGGCGGAGACGCCGCCATCATGGAAATCCTCGACTTGCTGCAACACTGGATCGGGCGCGCGCGAGATGAACACGTCGCCAGGTAGCAGCAGCACGGGCAGGCGGTTCACATGCGCGAGTGCGGCCGCGGTGATCAGATTGGTCGCGCCGGGTCCGATCGAGGTTGTGACGGCCATCATGCGGCGACGGAAATGTGCCTTCGCATAGGCGATCGCGCTGTGCGCCATGGCCTGTTCATTATGGGCGCGCAGCGTGGGCAAGGTTTCGCGGTGCTGATACAAGGCTTCGCCCATGCCGGCCACGTTGCCGTGGCCGAAGATCGCGAATACGCCGCCAAAGAGCGGTTCGGTGCCGCTGCCGTCTTCGGTCGCGACCCGCAGCGCCGCGAGGTAGCGAACCAGCGCCTGCGCGGTCGTCAGGCGGACGGTGCCCCCCGATGGCGCGTGGGCCTGGGTGGCGTCGTTGGCGGACGCCGCATCGTGATGCAATACGCGCTGGTTCATGCCGCCTGCTCCTGATGTGCATGGTCAGCCGTGGTGGGCTGCGCGCCTGTCGTGCCGCGCGCCGCGCGCCACGACGCGATCAGTGTTTCGAACGTGTGGCGCACCCGTGCGATCAGTTCGTCGTCGCCGATCTCACCGGCGAGCCACGCATGGCTCGGCTCGTGGAAAATCGTGCGGCCCACGGTAAAGCCCCGGCACGTCGTCGATTGCGCCGCCGCGCGAAAGCCCTCGTCCAATTGCTCGACACCCGCCGACAAACCGAGCAGCACCACGCCGCGGCAGTACGGATCGCGCTCGGCGATCAACGCATCGACAGCTTGCCATTGCGCAGCGTCCATCGGTTCGAGCTTCCACCATTCCGGATAGATCCCGATGTTGTACAGCCGCTTTAACGCGCGATACACAATGTCCGGTGCTTGCGGCAGATGCGCGTGCTTCGGCGGAATCACTTCCAGCAGCAATTCATGGCCGCTCGCTTGTGTCGCGTCGTATAGCGCACGCAGTTGCGCTTCCTGTTCGAGGCGTTGTTCGACGGGCTCGTCGGGATGGAATTGCACGAGGCATTTGGCAATATGTTCCTGTGGCCACGCGATCAGCGCCGTGCCGATCGAGCGGCCGTGGTCGAACACGAGCGGCACGGAGCCAGGGAGTTCAACCGGCCGGCCGATCCACCAGCCGCGGCCGGTGGCAGCGTTCAAGGCGTCCTGACCGTAGCGGTCGTCGCTCAATATGCCGATGCGGCCTTGCAAGCCCAAGGCGGCTTCCGTCTGGGCGACGGCGTCGACGAACAGGCCCTTCAGTTGCGCGATGCGCGCTTCATCGGCGCCGGTCTGCTGGGCGAGTTCGAAGAACTGGTTGCGGTGGTCGAACGCGAAGCCGAGTACTTCATTCCATTGTTTGCGGGCAGGGGAGACGCGATGCAGACGGGCGAGCGTCGCATCGCGGTCGGGGCGGCGCATGCGTTGCGGATCGGCCTTGGCTTCGCGCAGGAAATAGTCGAGTTCGGCGGGCGTCGGCATGGCGGGTGCACAGCCGTGACGCGAGACGACCAGCGCGCCGCTGGCATTCGCCGCACGCGCGCAGGCTTCGAGCGGTTGATCGCGCAGCCATCCGGAGAGGAAGCCCGAGGCGAATGCATCGCCTGCGCCGAGCACGTTCAGCACTTCGACCTCGACACCGCCGTGAACCGGCACGTCGTCGAGCGTGGCGGGTACTGTGCCGTCGATGATCTGGCAGCCCATCGGTCCGCGTTTCAGAACCAGCGTAGCCGGCGTCACGGCGCGCACCATCGCGAGTGCGTCGACGAGCTCGGTCTTGCCGCCGGCAATGCGAAACTCCTCCTCGGTGCCGATCACCAGATCGAACAAAGGCAGGATGCGCTGCAAATGCGCGGTCACGCCTTCGCTGGCGACGAAGCGGGTTTCGCCGTCCGCCTTACCCGTGAGCCCCCACAACACCGGGCGATAGTCGATATCGAGCACGGTGCGCACGTTATTGCGCCGCGCGTAATCCAGCGCGCGGCGGCTCGTGCGGTTCACCTGTTCGGTCGAAAAGTGCGTGCCGGTAATCAGCAGCGCTTTCGAGGACGCAATGTACGCCTCGTCGAAATCCGCTTCGTCCACGGCCATATCCGCGCAGTTCTCGCGGTAGAAGATCAGCGGAAACGTATCGCGATCTTTCAGGCCCAGTAGGACGAGCGCGGTCAGGCGTTCCTGATCGATGCGGACATGACTGACGTCGCAGCCTTCCTTCGTCAAGGTCTCGGTGAGAAAACGGCCCATGTGATCGTTGCCGACGCGCGCGAGCATCGCCGAGAGAAGCCCGAGCCGCGCGCAACCGAACGCGATATTCGCCGACGAACCGCCGAGATACTTCGCGAAGCTCGACACGTCTTCGAGCCGCGCGCCGACCTGCTGCGCGTAGAGATCGACGGCAAGGCGGCCAAGGCAGACAATGTCGCGGCTGCGGTCCGGCGCGAAACGGCTGACCTTCGCAGCCGATGCGGACGTGAGCCCGTTACCGTTCGCGATTCCGCTTGATGTGCTGGAGTGATCCATGAATATTCCTGAATAGCTGAACGCGGCGAGCGGCACGGCAAGTGCCGGAAACCCGCGCGAATGAATCAGATCGTCGCGCCTTCGAGTTCGCCGATCATCTTCTGCATCTCGGCGCCGCCGGCCATCATGTCGAGCACTTCATCCTTGCTGATGGTGTCCTTCGTGAACGTGCCGAGCGATCTGCCGCGATTGAGCAGCGTGAACGAATCGCCGATCGGATAAGCGTGATGCACGTTGTGCGTGATGAAGATCACCGAGATGCCTTTCGCGCGCGCCGTGTGAATCAGCTTCAGTACGTTGAAGCTCTGCTTGACGCCGAGCGCGGCGGTGGGCTCGTCGAGAATCAGCACGCGCGCGCCGAAGTGAATCGCCCGCGCAATCGCCAGACATTGCTTCTCGCCGCCGGACATGGTGCCGATCGGCTGATGCGGATCGCGCACGTTGATGCCCATTTCGGCGAGCTTGTCGCGCGCGGTGGTGGCGCTGGTTTCGAGGTCCATCACCTTCAGGAACCCGAACAGTTTCTTTTGCGGCTCGCGGCCCATGAAGAAGTTGCGTGCCACCGAGAGCAACGGCACCAGCGCCAGATCCTGATAGACGGTGGCGATGCCGAGATCGAGCGCGTCTTTCGGCGACTCGAACAGCACCGGTTTGCCGTCGACCAGATACTGGCCGGACGAAGGCTGATGCACGCCGGCCAGGGTTTTGATCAGCGTCGATTTGCCCGCGCCGTTGTCGCCGAGCAGGCAATGCACTTCACCGCGCTTCAGACGCAAGGTCACGTCGCTTAACGCAATGACTTTGCCGAAGTACTTGCTGACGCTTTCGAGCGCGAGGATCACGTCGTCCTGCGGCGCAGCCGCGGTGTTCACGGTATTCGTATCGGACATGGTCGTCTCCTCGTTACGACTGCGCGACGCGGCGGCGCACGTAGTGATTGAACAGCACGGCGATCAGCAGCATCACGCCGAGGAACACGCGGAACCAGTCGGAGTCGACATTCGTGTAGGTAATGCCGATTTGCACCACGCCGAAGATCAGCGCGCCGAAGCAGGCGCCGATCACCGAGCCGTAGCCGCCGGTCAGCAGCGTGCCGCCGATCACGGCCGCGATGATGGCTTCGAATTCCGCCTGCAGCCCGCGGTCGGCCGCGGCCGACCCGATATCGCACACTTGCAGCACGGCGAACAGGCAGGCGCAGAATGCGGTCAGCACGAACAGCGAGATCTTCACGCGCCGCACCGGCACGCCGACATTTTTTGCCGCGTTGGCGTCGCCGCCAACCGCGAAAATCCAGTTGCCGAAGCGGGTTTTGGCGAGAGTGAACGCGCAGACCGCAGCCAGCGCGAACCACCAGAGCAGCACCTTCGGAATGCCCGGCACGAGCGGATTGCCGTTGTCGAGCAGCTTCACGATACCGATGTGGCCGAGCCAGACGAACAGGCCCCTGAACGCGACACCCTGGAACAAGGTATGGGCGAGCCAGTCGTGCGCGGCGACGTCGCCCACGCCGGAGATGATCGTGCGGTCGGCGAACATGACCGAGAGGGCCAGCGTGAGGCCACGCAGGATGAACAGGAACGCCAGCGTCACGATGAATGACGGCAGCCGCGTGCGCATCACCAGATAGCCGTTGAGGGCGCCGAGCAGCATCGATCCGGCAAACGCGAACACGATCGAAAGAGAGATCGGCCAATGGAAATACATGGTGGGCAGCGCGACCATCATGCCCGAGAAGCCGATCATCGAACCGATCGACAGGTCGAATTCGCCGGCGATCATCAGCATGCACGCGCCGACGGCGATCAGGCCGAGATACGCGGCCACTTGCGACCAGTTCATCACGCCGTCGAGATTGAACATGCCGGAGTTGCCGGCCGCAATCCCGAACACGAGGAACACCATCACGGTGCCGGCGAGGGCGGCGAATTCCGGGCGGTTCAGCAGATGCCGGAACCACGATTCCTCGCGCACACGCTCGTCGGACGCCGCAGGCGCATTGTTGGAGGTCGACGCCGTCGCGGTACTCGAAGGGGGCTGCTTGCGCGGATGAGGGTGGAAGGGGTTGGCTACGCCCATTGATGCTCTCCTTGATGCGCCAGGGGATGGCAGTCGCTAGCGGCCCGAAACGAACCGAACCGAACCGCTAGCGGCCCCATGGCGCGTAATGCACGTACAACGCACGTAAAACGTGACGAACGCGGACGTGGGGCGGCCTGGCCGGTTGCGGCCGGTCGCGTCCACTTTCTTCATACCTGCCGGAACGGTTCTCCCGTATCCGCACTTCCAGCGAAATGCGTTAGCGATACTGTCCGGCGTACTTGACCACCTTGTCGATATTGGCCTTGGTAATGAAGCCCGGGCCGGAACCGATATTGCGCGGCCCATAGGCCGGTGCCAGGCCGTAGGTGGCGAGGCGTTGCTGGAACTTCGGATTCGCCTCCAGGATCTGGCGGATCTTCGCCGGATCGGTGGTGTGCTCCTTCTTCACGATGGCCAGTACGGCGACCGGGATATAGCCCTGCAGGTAGGGTTGCTGGTCGATCGCGAACTGGATCGTGCCGTCCTGGATGCCCTTTGCGATGTCGCTGTCGAAATCGAACGTCGCGAACCAGACCTTGCCGGCGAGGCCCATCTGCTGCAGCGCCTTGATCGTGGGCGCGGCCGACAGCGGACCGAGGGTGAGCACGGCCTGGGTGTTCGGGTGGTTGCGCAGATACGCGCTCACTTTCGATTGCACGCCGGTCGGATCCTGACCGGCGTCGAGCGTGGAGGACTTGAAATCGACGCCGATGGCCTCGGCAAAGCCGCGGCAGCGTTCGAACGAAGCCGGGTTGGTCGCGTAGTGGTTCACGCACAGGAACGACTTGATGCCCGCTGCCTTCGCCTTTTCGCCCGCCGCCTTGCCCGCGGTGTATTCGGGCTGGCCGACGTGCATGATCGCGCCGAGTTGCGCGCTTTGCGCCTCAGTGCCGGAATTGATCGTGACGAGCGGGATATGTTTCTCGGTGACCTTGGCGATCGCGCTCTTGAGCACGTCGAAGTCGGCGATCGAGACGATCACGCCGTCGTAGTTGCGCGCGGCGGCCTGTTCGACCAGACGCGCCATGTCGGCGATGTCGCCGTTCGGCGGATTGCGGTAGTCGGTCTCGACGTTGAAGTCCTCGTCGGCCTGTTTGATGGCGTTCTTGATGGTGTTCCACCACGAATCCGAATCCGGCGCGTGGCTGATCAGCACGAAGTGAGCGTCAGCCGCGCGGGCGGCCGACGCCGCACCGAATCCCGTCGCCAACGTCAATGCCGTCACCAGAATCCTGAGCGTAGCCTTGCCCTTGCAAAGTCTCATTGTCTCCACCTTTCTCGGTCTGTCGTTATTGAAGGGAGCGTCTGGCGGGCGGCTTGCCGATTGCGTGCGTTGCGGCAGAGGCCAGCCGATGCACCATCGCTCACGTCCAAGATTAGGCCATCTTCCGACACGTTGCAATGAAAATTTCATGACAAATAAAAATGGAAAATACATTCCATTTGATGGGGCGCCTGCCTATAATCGGCAGCGTCAGGACGCTGTGCGGCATGGGCCGGAAGCGCCTTCTGCACCGCAATAAAGTAACGAAGAGAGAGCCATGGTGGAAGAGAGCACCGAAGACTTGCCGAGCGTCGAAGAATTGATGCAGCGCATCGCGGAAAACTACGAAGCGCTGCCGCGGCAATTGAAAAACGTCGCGACCTATATCGAGCAGCATCGCTCGAGCGTGATGGTGGATCGCACCAGCGATATCGCCGCGAGTTGCGGCGTGCATCCGTCCGCGGTGGTGCGCTTTGCGCAGCGCTTTGGCTTTTCCGGCTTCTCCGATCTGCAGGCGGTGTTTCGCCAGGCCTATACGGGGCAGGGCACGTCCTCGCCGAGTTATCAGCAGCGGATTCGCAAGTTGATCGACGAGAAGCCCGGTGCGTTGTCCGGTGGCGCGGTGGCGCGTGAATTTATCGCGGCCTCGCGTGGCGGTCTCGAAGAACTCGAAGCAGGTCTTGACGATACCCAGTTCGATGCCGCCGTGAAAATGCTGCAGCAGGCCGACAACATCTACGTGATCGGCGTGCGGCGCTCGTTTCCGGTGGCGAGCTATATCGTCTACGCGCTGCAGCACACCCCTAAGCGCGTCCATCTCGTCTCGGGTTTCGGCGGCATGTACCGCGAGCAGATTCGTAGCGTGAAGAAGGGCGACGTGGTGATCGCGATCAGCTTCGCGCCGTATGGCAAGGAAACGCAGTATTGCTTGCGCGTCGCACACCATCATCAGGCGAAGACGCTGGTTATTACGGATAGCCAACTGTCTCCGCTGGCGCGTTACGCCACCACCCAACTGTATGTGAAAGAGGGCAGCGCGTTTGCGTTCCGCTCGCTGACCAGCACGATCTGTTTGTGCCAGGCGTTGTTCATCGCGCTCGCGTACAAGCTCGAACTGAATGTTGAAGAATCCAAAGACACTGGAGGATACGATGACTGAGGCGGTAAAGACGATCGACGTAGCGGTATTCGGCGCGGGCCGTATCGGCAAGATTCATGCGGCGAATCTGGCGCGGCAGCCGGGCGTGCGGCTCAAGTATGTGGTCGATGTGAATCGCGAGGCAGCCGCGGCGCTCGCGGCCGAGCACGGCGCGCAGGTTGCGGATATCGAGGGTGCGATGGGCGATGCATCGATCGGCGCGACGGTGATCTGTTCGAGCACGGATACGCACGCGGAGCTGATCATGAAATCGGCCGCGCAGAAAAAACATGTGTTCTGCGAGAAGCCGGTCGATCTGACGCTGGAACGCGCACGGGCCTGCGCCGAGGCGGTGGAACGAGCGGGCGTGGTTTGCATGATCGGATTTCAGCGCCGCTTCGACCCGACCTTTTCCGCGTTGAAAGCACGGATCGATGCGGGCGAAATCGGCACGCCGGAAATGCTGGTGGTGACGAGCCGCGATCCGGGTGCGCCGCCGGTCGAGTACATCAAGCACTCGGGCGGCATCTTCAAGGACATGCTGATTCACGACTTCGACATCTTCCGCTGGATTCTCGACGACGAAGCCGACACGCTGCACGCCACCGGGAGTTGTCTGTCCGATCCGGCGATTGCCGAAGCGGGCGATATCGATTCGACTGCGGTGACGATCCGCACGAAGCACGGCCGCCTTTGCCAGATTAACACCGCGCGGCGTGCGGCCTATGGGTACGACCAGCGCTTTGAGGTGCTCGGCAGCACCGGCATGCTGCAGGCGGGCAATGTGCGGCCCACCGAGGTCACCGCGTATTCCAAAACCGAAGTGTCGACCGACGTGCCCGAGGCGTTTTTTCTCGAACGGTATCGCGCGGCATACGCATTGGAAATCGCACATTTCTTCGACGCGGTCACGCACGGCAAACCGGTGCGAACCACCGTCGCCGACGGGCTGAAAGCGCTCGAACTCGCGGATGCCGCGACGCGCTCGTGGCGCGAGGGTCGTGCGGTGAAACTCGGCGAGGCACTGTGATGACGGCGGCGACCGGGCGGCTTCGTTTGGGCGTGGTTGGCCTGGGGCGGTTGGGCAAACGTCACGCGGAGAATCTGGCCTATCGCGTGCCGGGTGCGGCGCTCGTGGCCGCTTGCAGTCCGGTGGAAGAGGAGCGGGCATGGGCGCGCGAGGCGTTGCACGAACCGCGTCTCTATGCCGACTATGCGGACCTGCTCGCCGATCGCGACGTGGACGCGGTGTGGCTCGTCACGCCGTCGTCCTTGCACGCGCAGCAGATTATCGATGCGTTGCGCGCCGGCAAACACGTGTTCTGCGAGAAGCCGCTGTCGCTGGATCTTGCCGAATGCGAGCGCGTACTGGCCGAGGCCACGCGTTATCCGCATCTGCAGGCCACGATCGGCTTCATGCGGCGTTTCGATCCGAGCTACAAGGATGCCTTCGACAAGATCGAAGCCGGCAAGATCGGCCGGCCGTTTCTGGTGCGTTCGCAGACCACCGATCAGAACGACAACGACGGCTTCTTCGTGCGTTTCGCGGCGACCTCAGGCGGCATCTTTCTGGACTGCACGGTGCACGACATCGACGTCGCGCGCTGGCTGCTCGGCAAGCCGCGCGCCAAACGCGTGTTTGCGGCGGGCGCGGTCGCCTTGCACGAGGGACTGCGGGCGTTCGGCGACGTCGACAACGGCGTGGCGATCTGCGAATTCGAGGACGGCAAGCTCGCGATGTTCTATGCGTCGCGCACCCAGGCTCACGGTAACGACACGCACAGCGAGGTGATCGGCACCGCCGGTGCGCTGGCGATCGGCCGCAATCCGCGTGCGAATCGCGTCGAGATCTACGACGCGACGGGTATCCGCAACGAATGCACGCCGACCTTCTTCGATCGTTTCGAGGATGCGTTTTTGCATGAGGCGCGCGCCTTCGTTGCGGCGGTGCAGGGCGGTGCGGCATCGAATGCGCAAGCCGGCGCTACGCTGGCCGATGCGCTCGAAGCGACGCGGATCGGCATGGCGTTGCGGCAGTCCCTGCAGAGCGGCGAGGCGGTTGCGTTGTAGGCGCTAAAACGCCGCTGGGTTGCGATAATCGACACGACAGCGTCACATCCGGCGGCTAAACGACGCCTGCTGTAGAATTTGACCCTCTGTCCGGCGTCGCTGACGACGCCTCATCCCGAAGGTCATCGTCGATGCAAATTCAGGTTCACAAGGAAGTCGATGCGCGTGGGCTGATGTGCCCGCTGCCCATTTTGCGCGCCAAGAAGGCGCTCGCCGACATGGAAAGCGGCCAGATTCTCAAGGTACTGGCTACCGATCCGGGTTCGCAGCGCGATTTCGCCGCGTTCGCCAAGCAAACCGGCAACGAAATCGTCGAAAGCTCGGTGCATGACAAGGTTTTTACCTTCTTGATGAAGCGCCGCTGAAATGCAAACAAAAGGCGCTGTGCCCGCGAATGCGGGGCACAGCGCCTTTTTTACGTCTGAGTGATGCGTATTGCGGCTTCTTGCGGCTGATGGCGAGAGGCTAACAGCGCAAACCGTGTTGCGCGCGGCTGTTCAGTTGCTCAGCCTTCCAGCACCGGCGAACGGGTACGCAGATATTCTTCGAAATCGGCGGCCACTTCCGGATGACGCAAAGCGAACTCGACCGTCGCCTTCAGATAACCCAGCTTGCTGCCGCAGTCGAAACGCGTGCCGTGGTACTTGTACGCCAGCACCTGTTCATCGGCGAGCAGCGATTGAATCGCGTCCGTCAACTGCAATTCGCCGCCCGCGCCCGGCTTCAGCGCGCGCAGATGTTCGAAGATGCGCGGCTTCAGCACATAGCGGCCCACCACGCCGAGATTCGACGGCGCGACGTTCGGCTCCGGCTTTTCGACGATGCCCGACATCTTGATGATCGAATCTTCCCACTCCTTGCCGTCGACGATACCGTAGGACTTCGTCTCCGAGTGCGGGATTTCTTCGACGCCGATCACCGAGCTGTGATAGTGGTCGAACACTTCGATCATCTGTGTCATCACGGGCGGGGTGCCGTACAGCAAGTCGTCCGCGAGGATGACGGCGAACGGGTTGTCGCCCACCAGTTTTTCGGCGCACATCACCGCGTGGCCGAGGCCGAGCGCTTCCGGCTGACGCACGTAGAAGCAGTCGACATGGCTCGGCTTGATGCTGCGCACCAGTTCCAGCAGCTTGTCCTTGCCGCGCGCTTCGAGTTCCGCCTCGATTTCGTATGACTTATCGAAATGGTCCTCGATCGCGCGCTTGCTGCGGCCCGTGACAAAGATCATTTCGGTGATGCCCGCCGCCATGGCCTCTTCCACCGCGTATTGAATCAGCGGCTTGTCGACGATCGGCAGCATCTCTTTCGGGCTCGCCTTCGTGGCAGGGAGGAACCGGGTGCCAAGACCTGCTACCGGAAAGACTGCTTTTGTAACTTTTAGCATGTGATTACCCTGAATCCTCTGGTTTCGCTTTGGGTCCTTGTCCGCCCACACCGGGGCGGACATGAAGCCCTCGATCAGGCCGGCAAACGAGCCAATTGGGCCTTCAGCTTGCCAATCGTGGTTTCGAATTCTGCCAGCCTTTTCTGCTCCTGCTCAACGACTGCCGGCGGCGCCTTTGCAACAAAGCTTTCATTCTGCAATTTGGCATTGCACTTGATGACTTCCGTGCCAAGCCGCGCAATCTCCTTCGACAGACGCTCGCGCTCGACGGCAACGTCGATTTCCACCTTCAGCACGAGCTTGTCATTCCCTACGATAGCAATTGGCGCGCCATCTGCCTGCGCATCCAGCGTTGCTTCGTCGGCAATGATCTGCACTTCCGACAAACGGGCCAATGCCTGAGCGTACGGCGCGAACGTGGAGAGACGCTCCGCGTTGCCGGTAGCGAGCAACGGCACCTTGACCGCCGGCGACAGATTCATCTCGCCACGCAGATTCCGGCACGCATCGATCACTGCTTTCAGGTCGGCCGCCCATTGCTCCGCTTCCTCGTCGATCTTCGACGGCTCTGCAACCGGGTAACGCTGCACCATGATGGATGCTTCGCCCTCGGCTTTGCCCTCGGGATAGCGCTCCGCCAACGGCGCTACTTTTTGCCACAGCGCTTCGGTGATGAACGGAATCACCGGATGCGCGAGGCGCAATACCGTCTCGAGTACGCGCAGCAGCGTGCGGCGCGTGGCGCGCTGCTGGTTCGGCTGACCCGTCTGGATCTGCACTTTGGCGAGCTCGAGATACCAGTCACAGTATTCGTCCCACACGAACTTGTATAGGGCGTTGGCCACATTGTCAAAACGATAGTCGGCGAAGCCCTTGGCGACTTCCGCTTCCACGCGCTGCAGACGCGAGACGATCCAGCGGTCGGCCGCCGAGAAATTCAGGTGGCCGTCCGGACCGCATTCGCCGCATTGCTCCGGCTTGCCGAAACCGCAATCGTGGCCTTCGCAATTCATCAGCACGAAACGGGTGGCATTCCACAGTTTGTTGCAGAAGTTGCGATAGCCTTCGCAGCGCGCCAGATCGAAATTGACGTTGCGGCCCAGCGTGGCCATTGACGCCATCGTGAAGCGCAGCGCGTCCGTGCCGAACGCCGGAATGCCGTCCGGGAATTCCTTGCGGGTTTTCTTTTCGATCGACGCAGCCTGCTTCGGATTCATCAGGCCGGTGGTGCGCTTGGCCACCAGCGCGTCGAGCTCGATGCCGTCGACGATATCGATCGGGTCGAGCGTATTGCCCTTGCTCTTCGACATCTTCTGGCCTTCGGCGTCGCGCACGAGACCATGCACGTAGACCGTATCGAACGGCACCTTGCCCGTGAAGTGCGTGGTCATCATGACCATGCGCGCAACCCAGAAGAAAATGATGTCGAAGCCGGTGACCAGCACCGACGAAGGCATGAAGTGCTTCAGTTCCGGCGTCTCGGCTGGCCAGCCGAGCGACGAGAACGGCACCAGAGCAGACGAGAACCACGTGTCGAGCACGTCTTCGTCGCGCTTGAGCGAGCCCGTGTAACCGGCTTCGGCCGCTTTCTCGCGCGCGCCTTCTTCGGTCTTGGCGACGAAGATTTCACCGTTTTCGCCGTACCACGCCGGGATCTGATGGCCCCACCAGAGTTGGCGCGAGATGCACCAGTCCTGGATGTTTTCGAGCCACTGGTAATACGTGGTGGTCCAGTTTTCCGGCACGAACCTGATTTCGCCGCTGCGAACCACGTCCAACGCCGTTTCCGCGATCGATTTGCCCGGATTGAAGGTGCCTTCCGGCGCCGGCTTGCTCATGGCGACGAACCATTGGTCCGTCAGCATCGGCTCGATTACGACGCCCGTGCGGTCGCCGCGCGGCACCATCAGCTTGTGCGGCTTGACCGATTCGAGCGCGCCGAGCGCTTCGAGGTCGGCTACGACCTGCTTGCGGGCTTCGAAACGGTCCTGTCCGCGATATTTTTCCGGCGCGTTGTCGTTGATCTTCGCGTTGAGCGTGAGGATCTCGATCATCGGCAGCTTGTGGCGCAGGCCGACCTGATAGTCGTTGAAATCGTGCGCGGGCGTGACCTTGACCACGCCGGTGCCGAATTCGCGGTCGACGTAGTCGTCGGCGATGATCGGGACTTCGCGGCCGGAGAGCGGCAGCGTGACCGTCTTGCCGATCAGGTGCGCATAGCGTTCGTCTTCCGGATGGACCATCACGGCGGTATCGCCGAGCATGGTTTCCGGGCGCGTGGTGGCGACCGTCAGATGGCCCGAGCCGTCCGTGAGCGGATACTGGATATGCCAGAGGTGGCCGTTTTCTTCTTCGCTGACCACTTCGAGATCGGAGACGGCGGTGAGCAGCACCGGATCCCAGTTCACGAGGCGCTTGCCGCGATAGATCAGGCCTTGTTCATACAGGCGGACGAAGACGTCGCGCACGGCGGCCGACATTTTGTCGTCCATCGTGAAATATTCGCGCGACCAGTCGATCGACGCGCCCAGGCGGCGCACCTGATTCGTGATGGTCGAGCCGGATTCCTGCTTCCATTCCCAGACGCGTTCGGTGAACTTTTCACGGCCGAGGTCGTGGCGCGAGACGCCTTGGGCGTCCAGTTGGCGTTCGACGACGATTTGCGTGGCGATACCCGCGTGGTCCGTGCCCGGCACCCAGAGGGTGTTTTCGCCGAGCATGCGGTGATAGCGGGCGAGGCCGTCCATGATCGTCTGGTTGAAGGCGTGGCCCATGTGCAGGGTGCCCGTGACGTTCGGCGGCGGCAACTGGATCGAGAAGTCTTTCTTGTTCTCGTCGAAGCTGGCTGCCGCGTAGGCGCGCTTTTCCCATTCGGGGCCCCAATGGGCCTCGATGGTGTGGGGCTCGAAGCTTTTGGCAAGCGTGGAGGTCGGGTCGCTCGGGGTCTCGCTCATTTCTGTCCGTCTGCTGGTGGATGCAAAGAATGCTCGATTATAAGCGGCGCTGCGCGCCCGGGGCTTGGGGGGTGGGTTTTTGGCTGTTTGGAGGGTGTTGGTTGGGCTGTTTTTTGGCCTGCGCGGCGCTTGTTTGTTTGCTTTTCTATGATGGGGGGGTCTTTGTCTGGCTTCTATGGGGGTTGGCCTTTCCTTGTTTTCTTATTGGTTTATTAGCGTCGCCCCTGTGCGGGGCGGCACTTACTTCTCTTTGCCGCCGCAAAGAGAAGTAGGCAAGAGAAAGCGGCTCACACCGCTAGCGCATAAGCGGGTCCCCCGCGCAGTTACGGTAGTGGTGCATCTGGAATCCGTGTTCTCGCACATTTGGCGGTAGTGACAAAGGAGTCATACTTCCGGCGGCGCTGCGCGCGCCGTGGCGGTAGTTCATCAAACCAGCCAGCGTTTTTATGTGGTAATTCACGAAGTGCCCTCGGTCCGGAACCCCGGCTCCTCAAAAGGCAGTTTGCCGCGCCCGATGCCTGCGGCGCTTTACAAAACCACCGCCGGAGCTCGTTGCCCCGGGTACTTCACCGCGGTACTTCAAAATGCAGCTTGCTGTTTTTAGCGTCCAGGCGCGCTTCGCATGCTGCTGGCCATGCTCGACGTCGGTAGTCTTCCCAAAGCACTCACGCGGCTAGCGCATCGCCGAGGCGAAGCCGACGACTCTCACCACGCTCAAACGAAGTCCCTTGTTCGCGCTAGACCCTTCCGGCGAGCACGCAGTGCAAGACGGGAAATATGACGGCCTTGTCACGAACGCGGAGTGTGCGAGGGCACGGATTCCAGATGCACCACTACCGTGGCTGCGCGGGGGACCCGCTTAAGAGTTCGCGGTTTGAGCCGCTTTCTCTTGCTTACTTCTCTTTGCGGCGGCAAAGAGAAGTAAGTGCCCGCCCCGCACAGGGGCGACACTAATAGACCAATAACAAAACAAGGAAAGGCCAAAGAACCCAGACCCACCAAAGATGGCAAACACTAACAAACCAATAAGAATTCAAGGAACGGCCAAGAACCAAAAAAACCAAAGCCCAAAGAACCCAGATCAAGGAAAGACCAACCCCATAGGCGCACAACACCAAGCGCCGCGAAGGCAAAAAAACAACCCCAAAACCCCAACCCCGGAGGGGCATATAATGTCGAACGCCCTCGCCGTCCTCCCAAAAAATGCCCGATCTGCTAGCCAATCTAAACCCCGAACAACACGCCGCCGTCACGCTCCCCAACGAGCCAGCGCTCATCCTCGCAGGCGCGGGCAGCGGCAAAACCCGCGTTCTCATCACGCGCATCGCGTGGCTCATCCAGCACGGTCTGGCGTCGCCCGCCACCATCCTGGCGGTGACCTTCACCAATAAAGCCGCCCGCGAAATGATGTCGCGTCTGTCGGCACTCTTGCCGATCGACACCCGTGGCATGTGGATCGGCACCTTCCACGGCCTGTGCAACCGCATGCTCCGCGCGCACCATCGCGACGCCGGCTTGCCCGCCACCTTCCAGATTCTCGATACCGCGGACCAGCTTTCCGCGATCAAGCGTCTGATGAAGGGTCTTAACATCGACGATGAAAAGTACCCGGCGAAAAATCTCCAGTACTTCATCAACAATTCCAAGGAACAGGGCCTGCGCCCGAAAGACGTCGACGCGACCGACAACTTCAATCGCAAATTTGTCGAGCTCTACGAGGCCTACGATCAGCAGTGCCAGCGCGAAGGCGTGGTCGACTTCCCGGAACTGCTGCTGCGCTGCTTCGAACTGCTCGCGCACAATCCGCCGCTGCGCGCCCACTATCAGGCGCGCTTCAGGCACATCCTCGTCGACGAGTTTCAGGACACCAACAAGCTGCAATACGCGTGGCTGAAACTGCTGGCCGGCCAGACCAACTCGATCTTCGCAGTGGGCGACGACGATCAGTCGATCTACGCGTTCCGTGGCGCGAACGTCGGCAACATGCGCGACTTCGAACACGAGTTCAACGTCCGGCACATGATCAAGCTGGAGCAGAATTACCGCTCGCACGGCCATATCCTCGACGCGGCCAATCAGCTGATCGCCAATAACTCGCGACGTCTGGGCAAGAATCTGCGTACCGACGCGGGTCACGGCGAACCGGTGCGCGTCTACGAGTCCGCCACCGATACGCAGGAGGCCGGCTGGATCGTCGAGGAAATCAAGGCGCTGATCAGCACCGGCACGTCGCGCAGTGAAATCGCCATCCTGTATCGCAGCAACGCGCAGTCGCGCACGATCGAACACACGCTGGTCAATGCGGGCATCGCATACCGGGTGTACGGCGGTCTGCGCTTTTTCGAACGTCAGGAAGTCAAGCACGCGCTCGCCTATCTGCGCCTGATCGACAATCCGAACGACGACACCGCGTTCGCCCGCGTCGTCAATTTCCCCACGCGCGGCATCGGTGCGCGCTCGATCGAGCAACTTGCCGATGCAGCGCGTTTGTACAACTGTTCGATGGCTGCGGCGATTCCGTATGTCGCGGGTAAGGCGGGGTCGAGCCTCGCGAGTTTCGCGAACCTGATCGGCAAAATGCGCGCGGAAACGCAGCAGATGAGCCTGCCGGAAACGGTCGAATACGTGGTTCGCACGAGCGGCCTCACGGAGTTTTATCAGAACGAACGCGAAGGCCAGGACCGGCTGGAGAACTTGCAGGAACTGGTCAACGCGGCCGCTGCTTTCGTCAGCGAAGAAGGCTACGGCATGGATACGCCGGCGCGCTCGATTCCGCTGCGCCCGGGCGCGACCACGGCGCCCGAATTGGCCGTCGCCACGGATGATCCGAATACCGTCGTGCTGGACGCGCCGGGCATCGCCGACCCGGCGCAAAACCCGGACACGATGACGCCGCTTGCCGGTTTCCTGTCGCATGCATCGCTGGAAGCGGGCGACAACCAGGCGCAAGCCGGTCAGGAAGCCGTGCAGTTGATGACGGTGCACGCGGCCAAGGGCCTCGAGTTCACGGCGGTGTTCATCACCGGGCTGGAAGAAGGGCTGTTCCCGCATGAAAACAGCGCGATGGAGTCGGACGGGCTGGAGGAAGAACGCCGTCTGATGTACGTGGCGATCACGCGGGCCAAGGAGCGTTTGTATCTGTCGTTTGCGCAGAGCCGGATGCTGCACGGCCAGACGCGTTACAACATCCGCTCGCGCTTCTTCGACGAACTGCCGCAGGAAACCCTCAAGTGGCTCACGCCGAAGGTCGAGGCGGGCGCGCGCTGGGGCGGCCGCTCGGATAACGCCGGTTATGGTCGCGACTGGTTCGCACGGCCGGGTTACACGGGCCCTGCGTCGTCGACGCCGGCGCCGTTGCCGGCCTTTGCGAACGAACAGCGCGCGGCTGAAACGGGTTTTCGTGTCGGTCAGCAGGTGTTCCACACCAAGTTCGGGGAAGGCACGATCACGGCGCTGGAAGGCGGCGGCACGGATGCCAAGGCCCAGGTGAAATTCAAGCGTCACGGCGAGAAGTGGCTGGCGCTGGCGGTCGCCAAATTGCAGGCGGTTGAATGAGCACGGGCGGGAGACGCGCGGCAGGGGCGGATGGCGCAGGTGTAGCAGGTTCGGGTTCCGGCGCCGCCGCCGCAGTTGCAACCGGTTCGAACCCGGCTGCTGCCGTGACCGCCAGCATCGATCCAAATCGCAGCGGCGCGCCGGTTTCGCATCGTCCGCTTGGCATTCTGGCGGCCTTGCCGCAGGAACTCGGCGATCTGATCGAAGCGATGCGCGCCGAATCCGGCGTGCGCACGATCACGCATGGTCAGCGTGACTATCATCTCGGCACCGTGCGTGGCGCGCCATGCGTGGTGACGCTCGCGCGTGTCGGTAAGGTCGCGGCGGCGGCTACCGTCAGCGCGCTGATCCATGCGTTCGACGTCGAGGCAGTCGTGTTTACGGGTGTCGCGGGTGGCGTGGGGGTGGAAGTGCGGGTCGGCGATATCGTCGTCGCCAACGCGCTGATGCAGCACGATCTCGACGCGTCGCCGCTGTTTCCGCGCTTCGAAGTACCGTTGCTCGGCGTGTCGCGCTTCGCAGCCGATGCAGCGCTCGCCGATCAACTGGCCGCTGCGTGCGAGCGTTTCGTCGCGGAAGACGGTGTGGCATCGGCGGCGCGGTTTGGCACGCAGACGCCGCGCGTGCATCGCGGCTTGATCATCAGCGGCGATCAGTTCGTCGCGAGTGCCGCGGGCGTCAAAGCCTTGCGCGACGCGCTGCCGGATGCCCTCGCGGTCGAGATGGAGGGCGCGGCGATCGCGCAGATCTGTTACGAGTACGGCGTGCCGTGCGCAGTGGTGCGCACCATCTCCGACACCGCCGACGATCATGCGCCGCAATCGTTCGTGTCGTTTCTCACGGAGATTGCCGGAACGTATTCGAATGCGATTCTGACGCGGTTTCTTGAGGCGCGTAGCGCGGTTTGAAACCCGCCTCTGACATACGCGTGCTCATGCCAGTCTGATCGCAGGCTAGCGTGCGGACCGCCGTACGCGTGTCAGGCAGGCTTACGAGGTCAGGCTCGGTCAGAGCCATGCTCAAGTGAACAAGTCGATTCTCTGCAGACTGCCAGATCGTCAGTCCCGCCCGAGGCTAGCCTTTCCCTGAACCGTCCAGCGCCTCGCGCACCTGCTGCAAAGCGGCCGGATCCTCGATCGTCGGCAGATCGCCCGGTTCGCGTCCCTCGGCCAGCGCCGCAATCGCGCGGCGCAGCAGCTTGCCGGAGCGCGTCTTCGGCAGCATCGACACGATCACCACACGCGCCGGCCGCGCAATCGCGCCGAGCTGGCGGTCGACCGCCGCCGCGAGTTCGGTTTCCAGTTTCGCTCGCGACTTGTCGCCCGCAAAGGCTTGCGCGTCGCGCAGCACCACGAAGGCCATCGCCGCCTGACCTTTCAGCGCATCTGTCACGCCGACCACCGCGACTTCCGCGACCGCCGCGTGGCTCGACAACGCTTCCTCGATTTCTCGTGTGCCGAGCCGATGGCCGGCGACGTTGATCACGTCGTCGGTACGGCCGAGGATCGTTACGTATCCGTCTTCATCCTGAATGCCCCAGTCGAAGGTCGAGTAGGCCTGCTGGTTCGGAATGCTCGACCAGTACGTGCTGACAAAGCGTTTATCGTCGCCCCATACCGTCGACATGCAGCCGGGCGGCAGCGGATAGCCCAGCGTGAGCACACCCTTTTCGCCCGCTGGGCAGGGCTCGCCCGTCAGTTCGTTACGTAAGGTCAGATTGAAGCCGGCCGAGGGCACGCCCGGCGAGCCGAGCCGGGTGGGCAGCGCTTCGACGCCGCGCGGGATCGCCAGCATCGGCCAGCCGGTTTCGGTCTGCCAGTAGTTGTCGATCACGGGTTTGCCGAGCGCGTTGGTGATCCATGTGGCGGTCGGTTCGTCGAGCGGCTCGCCGGCGAGGAACAGCGTGCGCAGGCTCGATAGATCGGACTTTTTCAACAGCGCCGGGTCCTGCTTTTTCAGCACGCGCAAGGCGGTGGGCGCGGTGAACATCAGATTGATCTTGTGTTGCTCGACGAGGCGCCACCAGATGCCGCCGTCCGGACGAATCGGCGTGCCTTCGTACATCACCGTGGTGAGCCCCGCGATCAGCGGCGCATAGACGATGTAGCTGTGGCCGACCACCCAGCCCACGTCCGACGCGGTGAACATCGTGTCGCCGGCCTTGCCCTGAAAGATGTGTTCCATCGATGCCGCCAGCGCCACCGCATAGCCGCCGACGTCGCGTTGCACGCCTTTCGGCTTGCCGGTCGTGCCCGACGTGTACAGCACATACGAGGGTTCGTTCGATTCGAGCCATTCGCACGGCACATGCGCGTCGAAAAACTGTTCGCGCAACGGTTCGTAAGCGACGAGATAGCTCGCGTTCAGGCGCTCGGGGGAGAGCTGCCGGTCGATCAGCAGCACGTGCGGCGTCTTATGGGCCGCGCGCGCAAGCGCTTCGTCCACTAGCGGCGTGTAGTCGATCACTTTGCCGCCGCGCGCGCCGGCGTCGGCGGTTACGATCAGCACAGGTTTTGCGTCGTCGATGCGAGCCGCCAGATTGGGGGCCGCAAAGCCGCCGAACACCACCGAGTGGATCGCACCGAGCCGCGCGCACGCGAGCATCGCGAACAGCGCCTCGGGGATCATCGGCAGATAGAGCAGCACGACGTCGCCGCGCTTGACGCCCAGCGAGCGCATGACCGCGGCCATGCGATTGATTTCCGCATACAGCTCGGCGTAGGTATAGCGCCGCTCGATACCGGTTTCGGTCGACACATACACCAGCGCATTTTGCTGCGCGCGCTCGGCCAGATGCCGGTCTACCGCGTTATGGCACAGATTGGTGCGGCCGCCGACGAACCAGCGCGCGAACGGCGGATTCGAGCGGTCGAGCACCGTATCGAATGGCGTATGCCAATGAATCCGCTGCGCCTGCTCACGCCAGAATGCTTCGGGTTGCTCGATCGAACGGCGGTGGAAGTCGCGGTAGGTGGGCATCGGCGGCGATCCTTCTGCTGCGTGAGTGAACGGATGTCGGGTCGTGCGGCTGTCAGGCGTGGCGAGAGAGCCGGTCGTATATCCGCACAAGGATAGAGCAGCAGCCGGTCTGCGGACAACGCGGGTTCACCATGAGCGAGGACGGCCCGCGGATTCGGCCGGCTGAGCAGGTGAGAGGCGGCGGCCAATGAACCAACGGCAAGCTGCCGCGGGCTGGGAGCGATGACGGCGGCCGCCCACAAGCAACCGTGACATTCCGTCGCCCACAGAAAAAGGCGCCGCAGCGCCTTTTTCTTCATGCAACCGGAAGCGAGCCCATCACGCTTTCGCGCGTTTGCCTTCGACATCCGGCAGAAACATCGTCAACAGGCCGATCAGCGGCAGGAACGAGCAGACCTTATACACATAGGTAATGCTGGTAGCGTCCGCCAACTGGCCGAGCACGGCGGCGCCGATCCCGCCCATGCCGAATGCGAAACCGAAGAAGAGACCCGCGACCATGCCGACCTTGCCTGGGATCAGTTCCTGCGCATAGACAAGGATCGCCGAGAACGCCGAGGCCAGCACGACACCGATGATCACCGTCAGCACGTCGGTCCAGAACAGATTGGCGTACGGCAGCAGCAGCGTGAACGGCGCGACGCCGAGGATCGACACCCAGATCACATACTTGCGGCCGATCCTGTCGCCGATCGGACCACCGATCACCGTGCCTGCCGCGACCGCCGCGAGGAACACGAACAGGTGGACCTGAGCGGCCTGCACGGGCAGGTGGAACTTGTCGATCAGATAGAACGTGAAGTAGCTGTTGATGCTGGCGAGGTAGAAATACTTCGAGAACACCAGCAGCATCAGCACGCCCATCGCGAACATGACCTGGTTGCGCGACAGCGTCGCGTGACTAGTCTGGCTGCGCGTCTTCTTCACGGCGGGATGCTGTTTGTACCAGCGGCCGATCTGCGTGAGCACGACGATGGCGACCAGCGCCGCCACCGAGAACCACGCGATGCTGCGCTGGCCGTGCGGAATCACGATCAACGCGGCGAGCAGCGGTCCGAGCGACGAACCCGCATTGCCGCCCACCTGGAACAGCGACTGCGCCAGACCATGCCGGCCGCCCGAGGCCATGCGCGCCACCCGCGACGATTCCGGATGGAACACCGACGAACCGCAGCCGACCAGCGCCGCCGCCACCAGCAGCACGCCGAAATTCGGCGCGACCGACATCAGCAGCAGGCCGGCGAGCGTGAAGCCCATGCCGACCGGCAGCGAATAGGGCTTCGGATGCTTGTCGGTATAACTGCCGACCAGCGGTTGCAGCAGGGACGCGGTGATCTGGTAAGTCAGCGTAATCAGGCCGATTTGTCCGAAGGACAGCGAAAAGTTGTCTTTCAGCATCGGGTAGATCGCCAGAATCAACGACTGGATCATGTCGTTGAGCAGGTGCGAAAAGCTGATCGCGCCCAGTACGGAGTAGACCGTGCGCTGGACTTTGGCGGCCGGCTGGGCGCCGGGAGCGGAGTTGGCAGGACTGGCGGGAGAGGCTGAGGCGCCGGCGAGGGCGCTTTTGTCGAGGCTCGTTTCCATACGCTAGATGAGAGAGGAGAGAGTGAAAGATCATGATTCACGGCTGCCGACACGTCGCGATTTCCGACGTTCGCGTGCCTGTGCGTAACTTGCCAGGTTGCCGCGGCATTTCGACGCGGCGCCGGGTGTTGTCAGCTATTTGTTGAAGTTTAATGTGGCTTGCGCGAATTGTAAGGACAAGATTTGTCGAGAATCGGACACGGGTTGCGGTTTTCATGCGCCAGAGATGTGCCAAAACCAGAAGCGAGGCGCACTGCGGCGGTGCCTGTCAAGCGTATTGAGCATGTTTGCGCGTGGTGGGCAAGTCGTCGGATAAAAGCGGTTTCGGGGATTTTTGGCCGTGTATAAAACGGTCGCGGGCGCGAAGCTTACAAAGCGACGCGTCGAGGACCGGGCGCGACAATCGGCATCAGGCGAGGGCATCAGGCGAGCGGCGTTAAAGATCGCGGACGTTTGTGCCGTAGACCCGGAGAGATAAGTATTAATGCCGGAACCGACCTTTCCGGCAGTTCGACACGTGGGGACGAGGAATATGAAAGCAGTTTCGCTGGGTGGCCAGACGGGCGCGGGGTTCGTACCGGAGGGAGAAGCGACGGGCAAGCCGTCGCCGTCGCGTGGCCAGGGCAGCCGCTCGCGTGCTGTGCGGCTCAAGGGCTTGTCAGTGAAGGCGACGTTGCGGCTGGCGTTTGCCGTGCTGCTGATCGGCACGCTCGCGATCGGCGTGTTTTCGCTGACCCAGATCAGCCGCCTGAACGCCTCCGCCCAATCGATCTACGACCAGGGTCACGTGGCGAGCCGTGCTGCCGAAGAGGCGCGTGGCCACATGCTGCGCGCAAGCCGTGCGCAAAAAATGCTGCTGACCGCGACCACCGCGAAGGAGCGCGACGATCTCGGCGCCGACATCGACAAGGGTTTGAGTGGTCTCGCGCAAGAACTCGGCACGCTGCAGGAGTACGTCGACACATCCGACGGCAAGGCGGTCGATCAGCAGAAGAAATTCGCCGCGGCCGTCGCGGTGTGGAGCGGCCATTTGCGCGACTTCGTGACGCTTGTGAAAGCGCAGCCGCTCGATCTTTCGCAGATGAACTGGCAGGTCGGTACACAGGACGTCTCCTTGCTGGTCGAGACCGGCAAGCTCGAAAAGCTCGTCGACGAACTGGTTGCGCAGCGCGGCACGGCCGCGAAGGCGACCATCGAGGCATCGGGTTTTATTTTCCATTCGTCGTTCGTGATGATCGCGGTGATGACGGTCGCGCTGATCGCGTTGGCGTTCGGCATTAGCGAATGGGTGGTGCGGCGCCTGGCCGGCCAGCTCGGCGGCGAGCCGGCGTATGCCAAGGAGATTGCGAGCCGGATCGCGGCCGGCGATCTGTCGAATCAGATCGCGTTGGGCCGCAAGGACAAGTCGAGCATGCTGTACGCGCTGCACGACATGCAAAGCGGCCTCGCGACGACCGTGTCCGACATTGCCTCGAGTGCGGACGCGATCGCGACGGCGTCGGGCGAAATTTCGATGGGCAATCTGGACCTGTCGCAGCGCACCGAGCAGCAGGCGATGGCGCTCGAGCGGACCGCGAGCAGCATGGAGCAGTTGACCTCCACGGTGCGGCAGAACGCCGACAACGCCAAGCAGGCGAGCACGCTGGCCAACAATGCCTCGGAGATTGCCGAGAAGGGCGGCGACGTCGTGAGCCGCGTGGTTGCGACGATGAATGAGATCAACGACAGCGCGCGGAGCATTGGCGACATCATCGGCGTGATCGAGGGGATTGCGTTCCAGACCAACATTCTGGCGCTGAACGCAGCGGTGGAAGCCGCCCGCGCCGGCGAGGAAGGCCGCGGCTTCTCCGTGGTCGCCGCGGAGGTGCGCAATCTCGCTCAGCGCAGCGCCGCTGCCGCCAAGGAGATCAAGGGCTTGATCAGCACGTCGGTGGAGCGAGTGAGCAACGGCTCGACGTTAGCCCAGGACGCCGGCCAGACGATGGACGAAGTCGTCAAGGCCGTAAAGCGCGTGACCGACATCATGGGCGAGATTTCCGCGGCGTCATCGGAACAGAGTGCTGGCATTGAGGAAATCAATCTCGCGGTGACACAGATGGATTCCGGAACTCAGCAGAACGCCGCGCTAGTCGAGCAGGCCACCGCCGCAGCCCGATCGCTGGACGACCAGGCACGCGGCCTGAAGCAGATGGTCGGAAAATTCAGGCTATAAAACGGCGGAACCCCCTGTCCGAAGCCCGGCAACGAAGCCCGCGACCGAAGCACCCCCTCGGCGCGGGCACCCGCCGAGGCGAAGCTGAAGAACCGAAGAACCGAAGAACCGAAGAACCGAAGAGCCGAAGAGCCGAAGAACCGAAGAGCCGAAGAGCCGAAGAGCCGAAGAGCCGAAGAGCCGAAGAGCCGACCACTCCCTGACATCAACAGAAGCCCTTGGTTTCCCAGGCAGCCCCATCCGCGACGCACGCAGTGCGAAGTGGGCGCTGACGAGCCCCTTGTCACTAACGCTGAAGGTGCGAGAACACAGATTCCAGATGCACCACTACCGAGGCTGTGCGAGGGCCCCGCTTATGAGCTAGCGGTGTGAGCCGCTTTCTTTGCTTATCTTTCTTTGCGGC
>NZ_JAQQCQ010000040.1:0-48840 GCF_046030355.1 Paraburkholderia caffeinilytica | reverse complement strand
CGGCGGGCCGGGGGGGGGGGGGCCGCCCCCCCGCGCCCGGGGGGGGGGGGGGCGCCCCCCCCCGCCACCGATGCGACGAGTGCGCCGGCCGCAGCCTCCGGCGCCAGTCAGTAGGCTAGTCGGTAAGCCAGTCGCTCAGGACGCAGCCGGCTGCCGTGCGATTTGCGCGCTGGCCGTTGCGGCGGTCTTCGCCGCAGCCTCCACCGCAGCCTTTTTACGCACTACGCGTGACTTCTTCAGCAGGCTGGTCAACGAGCCATTGATACTGTCCGTCACCGCCGTTTCCCGCTTCGCGCGGCCCTTGGCGCCAGCCTTGCGCGCCAGTTTCGCCGCCCGTTTTTCCGCGTGGGCGAGCAGCGTGGCAAATGCCACTTCGTCTACTCTCAATCCACGACGCGCACGGCCGGGCGGCAAGCTCTGCAATTCATCCGCCTCGAACGCACTGAGTATCGCCGGGTGGATGTAGCAGCGTCTGCAAACCGCGGGCGTATTGCGCAACAACGCCGCCACGTCCTTGACGGTTGCAACGATATGGCGGCGCGCCTCTGCTGCGCTGCCGCACATCAGCCGCCGTAGCGCGGCCAATGCATAGACGCTGCCGGCCCACGTTCGATAGTCCTTCGCAGTGAAGTCGGCATCGCTTGCGCGGCGCAGGTAGTCGTTGATGTCGGCCGAACCGACCGTGCGGCGTATGCCGTCTTCGTCGAGATACTGGAACAGGTCGTGGCCCGGCAGCTCGGCGCAGCGGCGCACGATGCGTTTGATGCGTGGATTGTCCACCGTTACGTCATGCTCGATGCCGCTCTTGCCGCGAAATTTGAAGCGCAATTGACCACGTGCTTCTTGCGCAGCGTCGTCAACCCGTACGACTGGTTGTCGCGCGCATACTCCACACTGCCGATGCGGATCAGCGTCGTATCGAGCAACTGCACGATCGCGGCGATGACCTTGTCGCACGGCATGCCCGGCAGTTTCAGGTCGCGTGCGACACGTGCGCGGATTTTCGGCAACGCACGTCCGAACTCGGCCATGCGTTCGTATTTGTCGGTGTCGCGTGTTTCGCGCCAGCGCGGATGGTAGCGGTATTGCTTGCGGCCGCGTGCGTCGCGGCCCGTCGCCTGGATATGGCCACGCGCGTCGGGGCAAATCCAGACTTCTTCATAAGCGGGCGGAATGGCGAGCGCATTGATGCGTTTGATTTCGTCTTCGTCGACGATCCGCTTGCCGCTCAGATCGATGTAGACGAAGCCGTCTTTTTCGCGCTTGCGCGTGTAGCCGGGTTTGCTGTCGTCGGCGTGTCGCAAGCCCGGCGGCATGACTGCGGGGGCGACTTGCTGGACGGTGGCGTTTGCGCGTTCAGCTCGCTCCGTGTGGCGCTGCGTCGGGTGGGTCGATTGGGTCGATCGGATCGTGGCAGCCATTGTTGGAGGTAGAAGTTTCAGGCATGAAGCGCGTGGGGCGCCGATGACTGGCTGCAAGCAAATGCAATGCCCGCCGTGGGCGCTCCGCGGCGGTATGAATGGGCGGAACGGTCCTTGCGAATCCTGCCTACGGGTAACCGGATATCAATCAAGGAGAAAGGAGAACGCCATGAGCAGCACGCTAAACCCAGATGAAGAGCCGCAACAGAAAGTGAAACAAACCTCAGGCACGACGGGCGCGCTCGGGCCGAGCGATTCGTCCGATAGCGGTAGCGACGTCGCCGGTGCGAAACGCCATGAATTCGATGTCGATTCAGAACTGGACAACCACGCGCTGGAGACCGGTGACACCGAGCTTGGCAGTGACACTGATCGCGCCGGTACGGGCGAGCGTGCCGCGGCTGACGGCGATTCGACATTCGTCGGGAACGGCGATATTGAACCCGACCGCATCGTCGATCCGCTGGGTGCGGATGACGATGGCCTTGATGACGATCCGCATGGTCCCTAGGCCGTCATCAGACATAGGCACGTCCTTTGCTGACTAACGAGGTAAAGCGAGGTAACGAGGGGGCAGGGCTAGGTCGCGGAAGTGGTTTTGAAATACCACTTCCCTTCATTGCCCAGCCCGCTTCGGTGGATAGGCCGACCAGGGAGAAAATGCATGAAATTCTGGTATTCCGTACAAGTGATGACAGTTGCGTTGGGGCTTGGCGCGGCGTCAATCGGAGCTGTATACGCACAAGCCAGCGATGCCCCCGCGAGCGATGCGCCCATGAGCGATACGAAGCTCTCGCCGGCAGACCAGCAGTTCGTGCAGGATGCCTCACAGTCTGACGCCACCGAAATCGCGGCAAGCAAAATCGCGTTGACGAACTCGCGTGATCCGCACGTCAAGAAATTCGCGCAACAAATGATTACGGACCATACGAAACTCTCGCATGGCATGGCCGCACTCGTCGCGAAGAAGGGGTTCACCACCACGCCATCCGCTGATTCGGCGCTGGTCGGCAAGCTGCAAACGCTCAAGGGCCGCGAATTCGATCAGGCCTACGTCGAGCAGATCGGCGTGGAAGCGCACCAGCGAGCGGTCGACCTGTTCCAGCAGGAGAGCCAGAGCGGCACCGATTCGCAACTGAAGGCGGCTGCCGCGCACGCGTTGCCTACCATCAGGCATCACCTTGCCATGGCGCAGCAACTCGCCGGTTCAATGAAGGGGTCGTCATGAGCGCGATCCTGCCCCGGCCGGCCTATGAGGATTCCCTTATGCAGATTACTTTTCCCGACGACGCACCGGACTTCGACGGAACGAATCTGACCGTGCGCTTCATGGCGCGCGTCGACGGCGAAGCGGTGGTGTGCGCGATTACGGCCGAGGCGCTGGAAGATCATTTCGGCGCCGATTCCGCGCTTGAAGCTACCCTGATGGCGGCGTTCGACAAGGGGCGCAACCGCATCCGCTCGGTTTGCGCGGAAGCACTCGACCAGAATGGCGGCGAAGGCGTAGTGTTGCATAGTGGACTGTTCAGAGTGGAAGGCATGGAACCCGATCGCGGAACCCCCGCGTAGTCCGGGCGCTTGCCGACCGCCCGCGCGTATTTTCCCGCGCGATGCCGTGCGGCGGCAGGGACCGCGAAAGTCCGCAACCCGCGATTCAACGATGTAAGGAGGCCTTATGTCACTTATCGTCGCAGCACGATTTACGACTTTCCCAGCCGCGGAAGACGCGGCGCAAAAGCTCTTCAACGCAGGTTTCGTCGAGGAAGACGTCACGCTGTTTTTTGTCAATCCGCGCGGCCAGCACGCGCGTTATCCGATCGGCGGCGATACCGGCACCGATGCGAGTGCGAAGGAAGCACCGAAGGGCGCGGGCATGGGTGTCACCATCGGCGCGGTTGTGGGAGCGGTGGTCGGTGTGGGAATATTCGCCGCGTTTTCGGCGCCGATTGTCGTCTCGCTGATCGCGGCGGGCGTCGGCGCGTACGTGGGCTCGCTGGTCGGGGCGATGGCGCGCACGCGCGAAGCCGGCAAGGCTGGCCACCATTTGCCGTTTCATCAGGAAATGCGCGATTCCGGCGTGTTGGTGGCCGTGCACGTATCGCCCGACAATCAGTTCGACGCGGCTCGCGTATTACGCGAAGCAGGGGGCCAGGCGATAGAACGTGCGAGTGGGCGCTGGCAGCAAGGGCGCTGGGCCGACTTCGATCCGCTCAAAACGCCCGAGCCGCTCAACGAATTCAGCGAGCGGCATGCTTGATTAACGTGCTCGCTTTCGCTTGAGGGAAGATGCGATAGACGATCAAACGGCCCGACATACGTCGGGCCGTTTTGCATTTCAAACCGGACTGTCCCGCGCGGCGTGCATCAGAAGCCCGCTGGGCAGCGTTCCCGGTTGGAGAGGCCGCCACTTGGGTGCGCAACATTTACGTGCGTCGGCAAGAGGGTTAAACGCCTGCGAAGCCTGGCAGCGTATCGACGACCGCACGCGCCGGGCACGGCTCATGCGCATAGACAGATGAACTCCGTGGCGACAGGGAAGTGCGTAGCGGCGGATTCCACGATTAACGAAACTCCTGGAGGTATTGAATGGCAACGAACGTTGTTTCCGTGCTGAACGATCTGGTCGAAACGTCGAAAGATGGTGAGAAGGGCTTTCGCAAAGCAGCAGAAGACGCGCATGACGCGCAACTGAAAACGCTGTTTCTGTCGCGCGCCGACGATTGCGCGCGCGGTGCGCGTGAATTGCAGGACTCGGTTCAGGCGTTGGGCGGTAAGCCCGAAACAGGCGGCAGCGTGAGCGGTGCGCTGCATCGCGGCTGGGTTGACGTGAAATCGGCCGTGACGGATCGCAGTGATCACGACATTCTCGCCGAATGCGAAAAGGGCGAAGACGTCGCAAAGAAGCGTTATCACGAAGCGCTCGAAAAGGATTTGCCGTCGGATGTACGGGCTATCGTCGAGCGTCAGTACCAGGGTGTACTGCAAAATCATGACCGCGTGCGCGATTTGCGCGATCAGTACGCTGTGGCCAAGCGTTAACGACAGACAGGTAGCCGGCGCTTGTACTGGGCGCCGGCTACCTGAAGCGGGACAGCAGAGGAGATTCCGCGCTTATTCCGCTACGACCTTCAGATGGTTCCGCACGCTCGAGACGCCATCGACACCCTTCACGACTTCTCCTGCAGCGGCCTTGTCGTCAGCCGACGGCACCGAACCCGTGAGCCACACCACGCCCTTGCGGGTCTTCACGTGGATATGGGTCGATTTGACGTTTTTCGCGCTGAGCAGTTCGGCCTTGGCCTTGGTGGTGATGGTGCCGTCGTCGACGTGCTGGCCGATGGTTTCGGATGCTGCCGACGGGGCCGAGGCGCTGGTTTGTGCCGTGGCGTTCAGGGCGAATGCAACACAAGCGATGCTACCGGCGGTCTTCAGAAGCTGGATGGTCTTCATGGTTTCTCCTTCGGGTGTTGATAAAAGATGCGGTCTTGTTGCCTGCGGTCGATCGCGGTCGAAACCGTTGATGACTCGCGTGGGGTCGTTGCCGCTACGGTTCCGTCAGGGCCCGTTATCGACACCGGACGATGGCCTATGCATGCGTTTGGTTGGCCATTGCAACCGGCGCTCCCTCGCAATTGATTCGCGTGCAAAGACCTACGTCCGTCCACCTCGATTCCTTCGCAAGGCGTGTGCCTGGTGCGCTGTACCAATGCCTCATGTGGGGAAAAGCCGTTACAGCCCATGTGTTTAGGCTGAGGAATAACAGGACGCGCAAGTACCGTGTGCTGTCCGGCGATCGGCAACGCGCGCGGCCGGAAATTGCCGGGTCCTTGTAAAAATGGCGCTCGCCCGCTGCGCAATTGGCGGGCCTGAAAAGGCAAAACCGAGAAAAAACAGTGTGTTGGGCGAGCTGGTATGACAGTTGCTCTATTGAGGTCATAACCTTTTTCAGCTCTCAATGGGACCTCACTACAATGCCGTCAATTGAACTACGCGCAAGACAGTCCCTCGCACTCACGCCGCGTTTGCAGCAATCGGTGCGTCTGTTGCAGTTGTCGTCTCTGGAGTTCCAGCAGGAGTTGCGCACCGCGCTCGACACCAACCCGTTCCTCGAGTACGACTCGACAGACACGGAAGACGTCGCACTCGCCACCACCACACCTGGCGACGACACCGGCGCGATACCTGCGACGGACACGGTCGCCGCCGCTGAACCCGAGTCGTCACAAGCGGACACCGCCGGCAGCGACACGATGGAAAGCGCGGGGCAGGACGACATACCCGGCGACTTTTCGGGCGACTACAGCAGTCGCAGTTCGACACGCCAGAATGGCGACTCCGATAGTAGCGACCCTGCTGAATGGGCACGTTCCCAACCGACGTTGCGCGAGCAGTTGCACGATTCGCTGCGTCTGTATCGACTCGACGACCGTGACCGCGCGGTGGCCCGCTTCATCATCGAGGCGCTCGACGACGACGGTTATCTGCGTCAGGAACTCTCAGAACTTGCGGATAGCGTCGACCTCGAACCCGAATTGACTGAAGAAGAATTGCTGGTGGCGCTGCGTCTTGTGCAATCGCTCGATCGCCCCGGTCTCGGGGCCCGCTCGCTGTCGGAGTGTCTGTCGCTGCAAGTCAATGCTTTGCCGGCGGACACGCCGGGACGCGAGGTGGCGCGGCAAATCGTCGACCATCATCTGGAGCGTCTCGCGCGCCGCGAACAGGCTGAACTGCAAAAGCAGATTGGCTGCAGTGCCGAGGAACTGCGGGTGGCCTGCGCGTTGGTGCGCAAGCTCGATCCGAAGCCGGGCAACAACTACGGCCGTACCGAAGACAACTACGTGGTGCCGGACGTGATCGTGCGGCAGGTGCGCAACAAATGGGTGGTGACGATCAATCCGGCCGTGCAGCCGCGCGCTCGCATCCATCGCATGTATGCCGAGCTGTTCGCGCAGTCGGCCGGGGCAAGCCGCTCGCCGCTCGCGCAGCAATTGCAGGAAGCACGCTGGCTGATCCGCAATGCGCAGCAGCGCTTCGATACGATTCAGCGCGTGGCCGAGTGCATCGTCGCGCATCAACGGGCCTTCTTCCAGTACGGTGAAATCGCGCTCAAACCGATGGTGCTGCGCGACGTGGCCGAGGAACTCGGTCTGCACGAGTCCACCATCTCACGTGCGACCGGCAACAAATATATGGCTACGCCGCGTGGCATTTTCGAGTTCAAGCACTTCTTCCCGCGTGAACTTGGTACTGAAAGCGGCGGCACCTGTTCGGCTGCGGCCGTGCGCGCGTTGCTCAAGGAAATGATCGCCGCGGAGAACACACAGGACCCGCTGTCCGATGTGACACTCGCGAGAATGCTCGCGGATCAGGGCGTGCTTGTGGCGCGCCGCACCGTGGCGAAATACCGTCATCTGATGAAGGTGCCCCCGGCGGAACTGCGCCGCCAGGTTTAAGCGCACTTCGCACCATCAAAAACGAGGCTTCATCGACACGTCACGCGAGTCCAGCTGCTCGCGTGACTCTTTTTCGTATCTGGACGTTTCGCCCGCGCCCCTTTACATTGGCGGCTCAAGTCGAAGCGGGGTAAGTCAATGAAGTACTCGAATCTGGTCGAGCGTCTGCAAGGCAGGCGCACGTCGGCGTGGGAGATCCATCGTGTCGCGCAACAGGCGCTCGCCAAGGGCGAAGATGTGATCGTCCTGAGCGTGGGCGATCCCGATTTCGCAACGCCCGCACCGATCGTCGAGCGGGCTATCGAGGCCTTGCGCGGCGGCGATACGCATTACAGCGCAGTGTCCGGGCGTGAGCCGCTGCGCGCGGCGATTGCCGAAGATCACTCGCACACCACGGGTTGCGCGGTGAGCGCGGCCAACGTGATTCTGACGGCAGGGGCGCAGAACGGCGTATTCGCCACCTCGCTGTGCCTGCTGGAAGCGGGCGACGAAGTGATCGTTCCCGAGCCGATGTATCTCACCTACGAAGCCTGTGTGCGCGCCGCGGGCGCCACGCTCGTGCCGGTACCGGTCGATCCCGCGCGGGCGTTTCACCTCGACTGTGACGCGCTCGAAGCGGCCGTCACGCCGCGCACTCAGGCGATTTTCTTTGCCACACCCTGCAATCCGACCGGCGTGGTGATGCCGCGTGCCGATCTGGAGCGCATCGCGCGGATCGCCTGCGAGCACGATCTGTGGGTGCTCTCCGACGAGGTCTATGCGGACCTCACGTTCGAGCGTGAGCACGTGAGCATCGCCGCATTGCCCGGTATGGCGGAGCGCACGGTGACGCTCGGCAGTCTGTCGAAATCGCATGCCATGGCCGGCTGGCGTGTGGGCTGGGCGATCGGGCCTGCCACGCTGATCGAGCATATGGGGCGGCTCGCGCTGGCGATGCTGTATGGCTTGCCGGGCTTCATCCAGCAGGCCGCGTTGACGGCTCTTCAGAACAAGGCGCCGATCGTCGCCGAAATGCGCGAGATTTACCGGCGCCGCCGCGACGTCGTGTTCGAGCGCTTGCATCGCGTGCCGGGCTTGCGTTGCCTGCTGCCGGAAGCCGGCATGTTCATGATGGTCGACGTCAGCGGCACGGGCCTCGATACGGTCGACTTCACCTGGCAACTGTTTCGCGCGCAAGGCGTGTCGCTGCTCGACGCCAGTGCCTTCGGCGAGACCGCGAATGGCTTCGTGCGGCTCGGCTTCGTGGTCGATGAAGCGAGCCTGATCGATGCGTGCGAACGGATTGCCGCGTTCGTCGGCGGATTGCCGGTGCGCAAGTCCGTGGCGAGTTGTTGAACGGTATAATTCCGCCACCCGGCGCGCTGCTTCGAAGGCGCGCCCATGCCCTTGTCCCGGCTTTGCCAACCAGACTTCATCTACCCGGCTTCGGCCAGGCTGAAACCAGGCTTCCACCCGCGCGCCGCCCATGCCATTTCTCCCGATCCAGTCCTTCACGCGCAAACGGCTTTCCGACGTGGTGTCCGACCAGATCAAGCAACTGATCTCGGACGGCGCGCTGATGCCCGGCGACCGGTTGCCGGCCGAACGCGATCTGGCCACGCAGCTCGGGGTGTCGCGGCCGTCGTTGCGGGAAGCGCTGATCAGGCTGGAAGCGGACGGGTATATCGAAACCTCGGGGCGGGGCGGCTTCACGGTCGTCGACGTCACCGCGCCGATCATCTCCAAGCCGCTCGCCGAGTTGCTGCTGCAAAATCCGCGCACCAGTGCCGATATTCTCGAACTGCGCCAGGGTCTCGAATCGATTTCGACGGTATACGCGGCCGAGCGCGCCACGGCCGCCGATCTGCAGAAGATCACCGAGGCATTCGACGCACTGAAGGCCGGCTCCCAGTCGCAAGACCGCGTGAACCTCGCGGAACTGGATGCTGCGTTTCACCTCGCGATTGCGGACTCCACCCATAACATCGCGCTCGCGCATGTGATGCACGGTATCCATACGCTGATTCGCGAAGGCATGCGCCAGTACCATCGCCTGATCGACTACGACGACGCGATGGAAAAGCAGTTGATGAGCCAGCATCAGGCCATCTACGACGCAGTCATGGCGCGCGATGCGCAAAAGGCGCGCAAGGCCGCCGAGCGTCATCTGACTTATGTGCGCGAGATGTACAGGGAAGATGCGACGAAGCCTTCGAGCGTGATTTCCTGAGGTCTGCGCAGCCTTTTCTACCCACGGTTTCTCCCGGTTGACACCGCCCGGCGACTTCCTTATATTTCGTGGTCAGACCAACAAGACCAGTCTTACTGACCGACCGCAAACACGCTGTCGGCAGGAAAACGCCTGCGCCGCCTTGATTCCGCACTAAAGTAGGTGAATCACGGTCCCCGCTTTTCTTTCAATGAGCTTATGAAAGTAGCCCTGTTTATCCCGTGCTTCATCGATGCTTTTTATCCCGAGGTGGGAATCGCCACGCTCGAATTGCTCGAACGCTTCGGCATTGAGGTCGACTATCCGCAGGAGCAAACCTGCTGCGGCCAGCCGATGGCCAACAGCGGCGCACACGCCGAGGCAGCCGGCGCCGAGCGCGTGTTTGCACGCAACTTTGCCGGTTACGACTACATCGTCGGGCCGTCGGCGAGTTGCATTCATCACGTGCGCGAGCATTTGACCGCGCTCGAGCAGACCGATGAAGTCAGTAAGGTCCGCGCCAACGCCTACGAACTCGTCGAGTTTCTGCATGACGTGGTGGGCGCGCGTGAGTTTCCGTGGGCCGAGTTTCCGCATCGCGTCGGCCTGCATAACAGCTGCAGTGCGCTGCGGCATCTGAAGGAAGCCTCGGTCTCGGAAATTGCCGCGCCGCCGTTTTCGAAACCGCGCGCCTTGCTCGAAGGCGTCAAAGGCATCGAATTCGTCAAACCGTCGCGGCCCGACGAATGCTGCGGTTTCGGCGGCACCTTCTCGGTGACCGAAGAACCGGTGTCGGTGCGCATGGGGCAGGACAAGGTCCGCGATCATCTGAACGCGGGCGCCGAATACATCGTATCGGGCGACATGTCGTGCCTGATGCACCAGCAAGGCTGCGCGGAACGGATGAAAGCCGACGCACGCTTTATCCATATCGCGCAGATCCTTAACGGAGCACGCGCATGAGCCGCATCGATCACGCGAAAGCCGCGGGCGCTTTCATCAGGAAGACGGAGCATGTCGCGTTTCACGACAGGCGTCTGTGGGATCTGCGTGAGAAGCGCGACGCGCAGGCGCACGGCATTCCGGAATGGGAGACGCTGCGCGAACTGGCGTCGGGCATCAAGGAGCACACGCTGTCGCATCTGTCCGACTACCTCGAACAGTTTGCCGCTGCAGCGGAAGCAAATGGTGTGGTGGTGCATTGGGCCGCGACCGCTGAAGAGCACAACGCGCTGGTCCACAAGATCATGTCCGAGCGCGGCATGACCACGCTCGTCAAAAGCAAGTCGATGCTCACCGATGAATGCAAGATGCGCGAGTATCTCGAACCGCGTGGCATCACGGTGATGGAGACCGATCTCGGCGAGCGCATCCAGCAGCTCGATCACCAGGACCCGAGCCATATGGTGGTGCCCGCGGTCCATAAACTGCGTGCCGATGTGGCCGAACTGTTCGGCCGGACCATCGGTACCGATCCGCACAACAGCGATATTCACTACCTCGCGGAAAGTCAGCGAATGAATACGCGGCCGTATTTCGTGCGCGAGAAAACGGCGGGCATGACGGGCTGTAATTTCGCGGTGGCGGAGACGGGTACGGTCGTGGTGTGTACGAACGAAGGCAATGCCGACTTGTCGGCAAATGTGCCGCCGCTGCATATCGCGTCGATCGGTATCGAGAAGCTGATTCCGAAGGTGTCGGATCTCGGCGTATTTATTCGCATGCTGTCACGCAGCGCGCTCGGTTCGCCGATTACGCAGTACACGTCGCATTTTCGCGCGCCGCGTCCGGGCACCGAGATGCATTTCATCCTCGTCGATCATGGCCGTTCGGAGCGGCTTGCGATGGAGGACTTCTGGTATTCGCTCAAATGCATCCGTTGCGGCGCGTGTATGAACACGTGCCCCGTGTACCGGCGCAGCGGCGGTTTGTCGTATGGCGGCACGTATTCGGGGCCGATCGGCGCCATCATCAATCCGACCTTCGATCTGAAGCGCTACAGCGCGTTGCCGTTCGCGTCGACGCTCAATGGCAGTTGCACGAACGTGTGTCCGGTGAAGATCAATATTCACGAGCAGATCTACAAATGGCGCACGGTGATCGCCGAGCGTCACGAGGTGCCGTTCGTGAAGCAGGAAGTGTTGAAGATGGCGGGGCGCTTGCTCGCGAGCCCGACGCTGTATCGGGCGACGGTGTCGTCGATGGGCGGCGCGCTGCGGCGCTTGCCGAATTTCGTGCTGTATAACCCGCTTAACATCTGGGGCCGGCAGCGCGAGTTGCCGGAGGCGCCGAAGCTGACCTTCCACGCCTGGTACAAGAAGAATCGGGGGAATGGCGATGGCAACGCGTGAAGCTTTTCTGGCGAAAGTGCGTGGCGCGCAACCACCGGCGCGTCCACGGCCTGATGTGCCGTTGTTCGCTGCGACGGGCGGGGACTTGCGGGCGCGCTTCACGACGGCATTGCAGGCGATGGGCGGGAGCTGTGTCGAAGCGCCGGCTGCGGGTGATGTGCTTGCGCTGATCCGTGAGCGGTTCGGTGATGCTGCGTCGGTGGCGTCGGCGACGCCCGAAGTGCCCGGCACACGCGTGATCACGGCCGAAACCGAACCGGCTTCGCTGCAGGATATCGACGTCGGCGTGGTGCGGGGACGCTTCGGCGTGGCTGAAACCGGCTCGGTGTGGTTCAGCGAGCGCGAGTATCAGGTCAATGCGCTGGGATACCTCGTGCAGCATCTGGTCGTGTTGCTCGATCCGGCGGCAGTGCTCGACGGCTTGCAGGACGTGTACCGTCGCGACGACTTCCGCGATGCGCGCTATGCGGCGCTGGTCACCGGCCCTTCGGCCACTGCGGATATCGAAGGCGTGCTGATTCGCGGCGCGCAGGGCGTGCGGTCGTTGACTGTGGTGTGGGTGTCCGCACCACAAGAAATCTAGCGAGTGATACGGCGGCTGCTCACGTCCGCGTGCAACCTCGGAATGCGAGCGGTGTCGTGATGAAGGGGCGGCGCTGAGTATCGTCGTCCGGCGCGCTTACGGGTTTTGATATCATTACTGTATAAACATACAGGTTTAATGAACGCGCCGTGGCGACAGACACTCCGTCAGACGTCCGCTCTGATGTCCCTTATTACCTGCTGAATTTCGAGCGTGCGCTGGCGTGGCTTGCCGAGCGTTATGACGATCTGCTGGACGCGCACGAACATAGCTTCCTGCGCGATTTCGCCGCTTTGCCCCAGCCCTCGCGTGCGTTGCTGGTTCGCATGCTGATGCGCAAGGGCACGCTGTTCCGCGCCAGCCGCCTTTCTTATGACGAGATCGGTTGTCCTTTGCAGGCCGTTGCGTCCCTGGCAGTACTCGGGTGGGTCGACACCGAGCCGAACCTGACGCTCGACGATCTGTTCGCGCTCACCACGCGTCCGGAGTTGCTGCTGATCTTTGCGGACGCTATTGCGTTGATTCCCGGCGCGAAAGGCTTGCGCAAACCCGATCTGCTGGAAACACTGCGCCCGTTTTATGAAGGCGAAGGCGAAGGCGAAGGCGAAGGCGAAGGCGAAGGCGAAGGCGAAGGCGAAGGCGAAGGCGAAGGCGAAGGCGAAGGCGAAGAGCGAGGCGCCGCCGCGCAGCCGTTATCAACCTGGCACAGCCACACCACAGACTGCATCTTCCACGTCGCCATCGCGCCGCTTTGCGAGCGGCTGCGCCTGATGTTCTTCGGCAATCTTCAGCAGGACTGGTCGGAGTTCGTGCTCGCCGATCTCGGCGTGTTCCAGTACGAGAAGGTGGCATTCGCGCCGTCGTCGCGCGCCTTCCAGCAACGCGTGGACGTTGACGTTTATCTCGCGTTGCACGAATGCCGCGATGCGCTCGAATGGCTGCCCGCAGGTAATGCGGAGTCCGTGGCGATCGAGGAACTCGTCGCCGTGATTACCGCAATCGAAACTTCGAACCCGTGGCTCGAAACGCGTCGCGCGAAATTGCTGTTTCTTATCGGCCAGCATTGCGAGCGTGAGCACAACTGGGCCGCCGCGCTCGCCGTCTATGAGCGTTGCACGTGGCCCGGCGCGCGCCATCGGCGCGTGCGCGTGCTGGAGCGCAGCGAACGATTCGACGAAGCGTTTTCCCTTGCTTCGCAAGCGGCCGCCACGCCGGAAAGCGAAGAGGAAGCGCAGCGCGTCGCGCGCATGTTGCCTCGTTTGCAGCGCAAGCGGGGCGAACCGGTGGCGCGTGTGTCTGCCGCACGGCCGGTCGAGCGCAGCACGCTGGTCCTGCCGAGACCAGACGCGCCGCAACCGGTCGAATACGTCGCACGGGATTATCTGACATGCGAGTCGGCTCCGGTTCACTACGTCGAAAACGCGTTGATCAACTCGCTGTTCGGCTTGCTGTGCTGGGAGCCGGTATTCGCCGCGTTGCCCGGCGCGTTTTTCCATCCGTTCCAGCGCGGGCCGGCCGATCTGCATGCGCCGGATTTTCATGCGCGCCGCGCCGGACAATTCTCCGCGTGTTTGGCGCAACTCGACAGCAGTGCCTATCGTGAGACGATTCTGCGGCATCTGGAAAGCAAGGCGGGTCTGCAATCGCCGTTCGTATTCTGGGGCCTGCTGACGCCGGAACTCGTCGTCCTGGCGCTCGATTGTCTCCCCGCGGCGCATCTGAAACTGTGGTTCGAGCGTCTGCTGCGCGACATTCGCGGCAACCGCTCCGGTTTGCCGGATCTGATTCGTTTCTGGCCCACAGAGCGCCGTTATGAATTAATCGAAGTGAAAGGCCCCGGCGACCGCTTGCAGGACAACCAGATCCGCTGGCTCGCGTATTGCGCGCAGCACGGCATGCCAGTACGCGTGCTCGACGTGCGATGGGCCGATGAAGACGCCGCCGCATGCGACGTGGTGACAGAAGTCGCGGAGGTGGATACGACAGCGGTTCCGAACGAGGCCGCTATATGACCTACGTGGTCGCCGTACGGGCGATGTGCGAATTCACCGCAAGACGCGGCGATCTGGATCTGCGCTTCACACCCGCGCCCACCTCGCTGGAAGGCATGGCCGGCCACATAACCGTGGCCGGGCGGCGCGCGAGCGGCTATGAAACCGAGATTACGCTGACGGGCACACATCGCGGCCTGACCGTGCGTGGCCGGGCCGACGGCTACGACCCGCTGTCGAACCGGCTGGAAGAGGTCAAGACCCATCGTGGCGCGCTCGAACGGATGCCTGCCAATCACCGCACGCTGCATTGGGCGCAGGCGCTGGTGTACGGCCATCTGCTGTGCCATGCCCGCGGACTTCCCGAATTGACGGTCGCGCTGGTGTACTTCGACATCGGCAATCAGAAGGAAACGGTGCTGACCGAAACGCATACGGCGCGTGAGTTGGAGATTTTCTTCGTCGAGCAATGCGAGTGCTTTCTCGATTGGGCGGTGCAGGAAGAGGCCCATCGCGCCGCGCGCAATGCCGCGCTCAGCGCCTTGCAGTTTCCGCATGGCCAGTTTCGCAGCGGTCAGCGTGAACTGGCGGTTTCGGTGTATCGCGCGGCGCGTGACGGCACGCCATTGATGGCGCAGGCGCCGACCGGCATCGGCAAGACGCTGGCGACGATCTTTCCATTGCTCAAGGCGTGTGCGTCGGACCAGATCGACCGCGTGTTCTTCCTCACCGCGAAAACGCCCGGCCGCGCGCTTGCCCTCGATGCGATCGAAACGCTTCATCGAAGCGCCGCGCCGTCCTCCACGCGCTTGCCGCTGAGAACGCTGGAACTGGTCGCCCGCGACAAAGCCTGCGAGCATCCCGACAAGGCGTGCAACGGCGAGTCCTGTCCGCTCGCGCGCGGTTTCTACGATCGGCTCGACGCGGCGCGCAGCACGGCGCTGGCCGGGCCGCGGCTCGACCGGGCGGCGGTGCGCGAAGCGGCGCTCGGGCATGACGTCTGCCCCTACTATCTCGCGCAGGAACTGGCGCGCTGGTCCGACGTGGTGGTCGGCGATTACAACTACTACTACGACAGCAGCGCGATGCTGTACGCGCTCACGCAGATCAACCAGTGGCGCATCGGCGTGCTGGTCGACGAGGCGCATAACCTGCTCGACCGGGCACGGCGCATGTACAGCGCGTCGCTCGATCAGGCGGCGTTCCGGCTCGCCCGCAAAACCGCGCCTGCGACGTTGAAGAGGCCGCTTGAACGGCTTCAGCGAGAGTGGAATGCCGTCAAGCGCGCGCAGACCGCCGCCTATCAGGTCTATGCCGAGGTCCCAGGCAAACTGCTTTCGGCCGCGCAGAATCTGATCGGCGCGGTGACGGATCAACTCGCCGAGGCACCGCTTTCAATCGACGAAGCGTCGCTGCGGTTTTTCTTCGACGCCATGCATTTCGTCGCGCTGGCGGAGCAATTCGGCGACCATTCGATTTTCGATATCGCGCTCGCCACGGATCGCTACGCCCCGCGCGACAAAACGTGCGCCACGCTATGCGTGCGCAACGTGATCCCGGCGCCGTTCCTCGCGGGCCGCTACGCGGCGGCGCGCACCACCGTGATGTTCTCCGGCACGCTCAGTCCGCATCATTTCTATCGCGACACGCTGGGTTTGCCGGAGCAGACGAACTGGCTCGAGGTCGTTGGGCCGTTTCGCGCTGAACAATTGCAGGTGCGGGTGGCCGGCAACGTATCCACGCGCTGGCGTGACCGTGAGCGCTCGCTTGTGCCCATCGTCGATCTGATCGCAAAGCAGTATGCAGCGCAACCCGGCAATTATCTCGGGTTCCTGAGCAGCTTCGAGTATCTGCAGCAGGTGGTGGGGTTGATGCGCGAGCGTCATCCGGAACTGCCGCTATGGACACAGGAGCCGGGCATGGACGAGGCCGCGCGCGACGCGTTTCTCGCGCGCTTTCGCACCATGAACCAGGGTGTCGGCTTCGCGGTGTTGGGCGGGGCGTTTTCCGAGGGCGTCGATCTGGTCGGCCAGCAGCTGATTGGCGCGTTCATCGCCACGCTCGGCCTGCCGCAGATGAACGACGTCAACGAGCAGATGCGCCGCACGATGGACGCGAAGTTCGGCAGCGGCTACGACTACATGTATCTGTATCCGGGTTTGCAGAAGGTCGTGCAGGCCGCCGGCCGGGTGATTCGCACGGAGCAGGATCAGGGCGTGGTGCATCTGATCGACGACCGCTATCGGCGGCCGGAAGTGCGACGTTTGCTGCCACGCTGGTGGCAGGTGCAGTGAGCGGTAATGTCGAAGCCGGCGGGCACTGCCGCTTTTCCACCGACGAGGTTAGCCGGTGCCTTTCTCCAGCAAAGTCATTCTCTTTACCTCCGGGGTAATCGACCTGCGTTCCGTCGACGGTCACAGTGACGGTACTGCAACGTTTCCACCCGAGAGAAGAGAGGCTGACCATGAACACGACCGCGCAACTGCTCGCCAGCGATCCTGGCTTTATCCGCACTGCCGACAACACGCGCCTGTTCTACCGCGACTGGGGGCAGGGTGCGCCGCTCGTATTCATGACCGGCTGGACGCTGAATTCGCAGATGTGGGCGTACCAGATGGAACCGTTGTCGCGCCTCGGTTGCCGCTGCATTGCCTACGACCGCCGCGCGCATGGCCGCTCAGGCGATCCGGGCCGCGGCTACGACTACGACACGCTTGCGGACGATCTCGACGCCGTGCTGCGCACACTTGATCTGAGCGGCGTTACGCTGGTCGGCCACTCGATCGCCTCGGGTGAGATCGTCCGCTATCTGAGCCGGCATGGTTCGGCACGCATTGCACGCGTGGTGCTGGTCGCGCCGGCAGCCACACCGTTTCTGCTAAAGACCGCGGACAACCCGAATGGCATCGACGGCGAGCTGTTCGAAGCGGGCCGCGCTGAGATGCGCCGCTCGTTCTTCGACTGGATCGAAGCGCATGCTGTCCCTTACTTCATGCCGGACACCTCGCGCGCGGCGATCGACTGGACCATCAGAATGATGCTGGAGACGTCGCTCGAAGCCGCGCTCGAATTGGCCCGCGTGCAGGCCAACACGGATTTTCGTGCCGAGCTCGCGGAAGTTCGCGTGCCGACGCTCGTACTGCACGGCGATCGCGACGCCTCCGCGCCGCTCGAACTCACCGGACGGCCTACCGCGAGGCTGATCGAAGGCGCCATGCTGAAGGTCTATGAGGGCGCGCCTCACGGCCTTTACTTCACGCATGCGGAGAAGCTGAACCGGGATTTGCTGGCGTTCCTGCAGGCGCCTCGGGCTTAGAATCGACAGGCGGCTGACCTTTCGGCGGGGCGTCCGGCGCGGCAGCGTCGGCTGGCGTGTCGGCGGGCACGGCATCGTTGCGTGCCGCGTCGCCGCGCCTGGCATCGGCGGACGGCGGCGCGTCGTTGCCCGCAGCGTCTGCTGGTGGCGCGCCGGAGGGCAATGCGCTCTCCGGATCCCACGTCAGCAAATGCCGCTGCGGGTTCGCGATTTCAATGCCGCGCGCGCTGAACTGGTCGAGAATGCGCCGGTTGAATTCGCGTTGTACGCCCCAGCGCGCGCTGTCGCGGCATTGGATCTGGCCGGCCAGCGTCACCGCCGAGCCGTCCACCCCGTCCACGCCCCAGAAGCTGAAGTCGGACAGAATGCCGTCCTTGAACTTCTCGTCCTCGCGCAGCGCGGCGCCGATTTCCTTGAGCGTATCGATCGCCCGATCGACATCCTGGCCGAACACGATATTCACCTTCACCGCCGCATTGCCGAGCCCGCGATTGGTGTTGTTCACCGTCGTGACCGAGCTGAACGGCACGGTGTAGAGCGAGCCGTCGCCGCCGCGCAAGCGCACGGTGCGGATCGACAGGTATTCGACTGTGCCGGACACCCCCGCGAGCGTGACCCAGTCGCCGACCTGCATGGCGTTTTCCATCAACAGGAAAATGCCGGTGATGAAATCCTGCACCAGCTTTTGCGAGCCGAAACCAAGCGCCACACCGAAGATACTCGCGCCGGCGAGAAGTGGCCCGATGTTCACGCCGAGCTCGCTGAGGCCGGTGAGCACGACCACCAGTGCGATCGCGCACAGGAGCGCGCTGCGCAGCATGGGCAGCAGCGTGCGCAGACGCGCGGCGCGCACCAGGTCGCCGCTGGTGGTCCAGCGGTCCAGCCGACGTTCGACGGCCACGTTGACGCCTTCCCACACCAGCAGCGCGACGACGGCAGCGATACCGATCGTGACCAGCGCCGAAGCCAGCCGATGGCCGATCGAACCGGTGCGGAACAGCTCGCCGACGTCGACGCCCCACACTTGCAGCAACGCGAGCGCCGTGACAATGCCGATGATCCACGCGACGACCCGCCGCAGCAGTGGGTAATAGCGGTACGCATGCTGATGCAGGAGCGACTCCGTCGCGTCGCCCTCGGCATGGAAAAGCCGCGCCATCGCGCCGAAGATCACGATCGAGATGACCCGCGCGCCGACCAGGATCGCGAGCGAAATGCCGCCGAGATGCAGCAGCGTGTGATAGCCGTTCTGCACGTCGAGCGCCCAGATGAACCACAGCGCCATGATGACGAACACGGCGAACCATGCCCATGCATCGGCGAGCGCGTTGCCGAACATTTCAAGCGATGAATTCGCTGCAAAGCGCTTGCGGATCAATTCGCCGACCGGTCTCGCACATTTCAGAATCAGAATCGAGATCATGATGTGGCTGGCGAGCGCGACCACTTTCATCAGCGCGAGATAGGCCGCATCGTTCAAGCCGAGCGACTGCGCGATCTCCGCGATCGCCGAACCGGCGCCGGTCACGGCGACGATCCGCACGATCCAGCGCTGCACGAAAACGGCCCACGCATCGCTCATACGCAACAGGCGCAGACGTGGCGCGGTGGGTTGAAGGAAGAAGCCGCTGACGATCACGATCAGGCGGCACAGCACGTAGATGTCGATCAGCGAATCGAGCGCGCGGTCCTGTGGCGTGCCGTCTTCGGTGAAGATCGACATCAGCGCGCTCGCTGCGCCGATGAACACTGCGAGCGGCAACAGGCGCAGCACCATCGTCAGCAGCGCGCGCGGCAGGCGCTGCAGAAGCGTCCAGTGGTCCACGGCGTTCTGCTTGCCTTTGGCTTCGGTGGCTTCGGTGGCTTTGGTGGTTTTACCGGCGGCGGGCGTGGGCGCCGTCGCGGACGTGCCGGGCTTCGCTGCTTGCACCGCGCTATCGGGCGGAACGGTTGGGGCGGGCGAAACGGGCAGCGGCGGCGCGGCATTCGGCGCATCGGCGGGTTGCGGGTGGACGTCAACGGGCAGGTCGGCTCGCGCTGCACGCTCTTCATCGATACGTTCGCGGCGCGTGGCGAGCGCGGAGTGTGCGCGACGCAACAGGCGGCGTGCGAGCCATTCGAGCGCGAGCGCGGGCAACAGTGCCGCCAGGAGCGACCATGCGACCTGACCGAGCACGCTACGCGCGTGCGGATTGGTCGATTGCCATTGCCACCAGGCACGTACCGAAGCGACATCAAGCAGGGCGGCGACGGAACTGCGTAGCGACTTGCCGAGATGGACGGCCCAATGCGCGCCCTGACGCGCCAGTTGCGAGGCGAGGCCATTGGACTGGAAGGCGGCTGGAACGAGCGCGGCGGCGTGGCTGGCCGCGGCGGGCGCCGACGCAGCCGCGGCTGCCGAGGCAGGCGGTGCGCTGAGCGCGCCCGCTGCGGCGATTGCCTCGAGCGTGTCGCTGACTTGTGCGCGGCGTTTGGGGTCATTGAGGACGCCGAGGGCCTGGCGGGCCTGCTCGGGCGTCAGGGTGAGCGCGGCGCCGGATGCCGCGGAGGCGGCTTGCGCCGTGGCGGCGGCGAAGACCGGTGAGGCGCTCAGGATGAGAAAAACGAGAAACCAGGCATGGAGTATTTTGCGCATAGGGTGTAAAGCGGGGTACCAGGTGCGGACGGTGGTGCCGGCATGCGTGAATCGGCTCGGCGGCGTGACCTTGGACCGACACGGGTTGAGTCGTACAAGTTCCATCCGTGGCGGCTTCGGTGCTCACGCGAGGGTTGGGCCAGCTGCTTCGAATTGTAACGTTGGGTAGCAGAAAGCTTGCCTGATGGACGTATCGTTGATGGTGTAGCGCGCAAAACTGCGTGGTTTGACGGCCCCAGCGTGCCTATTCCGTTGCTTCCACCGAATTCGTCGCCGCCACCCCGAGCGTGCCTTCCACCACTTCGGTGAAGGTGCGCTCCTCGCGCAAAATGAAACGCTTGGTCTGCGCGAACTGGAAGTTTTCCTGTGCTTCGGCGTCGGCTCGCAATCGCGCCCGATAGGCTTCGTATGCGGCGAGGCTGTCGAACGCGATCAATCCCCAGGCGATGTCGTTGGTTCCTTCGTGGGGCAGAAAGTAGCCGATCAGATGACCGCCGCAGCGCGGAATAATGCGGCCCCAGTTGCGGGCATAGTCGTTGAAGGCCTCGCGTTGGAAGGGGTCGATCTGATAGCGGATGAAGCAGGTTATCGTCATGAGCAAGCTCCCGATCGGGTAGGGGTGGTTTGATGAAACATTGGGTACCAGCAGTATGGCGGCCGCTTGAACGTGACGTTTCACCGCTTTCTGAACTGTCGTTGAGCGAAACTGGCCGGAGTCAACGGCGGTACGAAGACCAACGCATTGCACGGATTCGCCAGGACGGGAAGAGCGAGAAGAGCGGGAAAGCGGCGAGAGCGGAGGAAGGACGGCGCATGAGCGCCGGTGCATGCTGCTTAGCCAAGTCCGCTTCCATGTAGATGAACGGCATTTAGCGTCGCAACGCCAAGGAGGATCCGACAGGCGGTTACAACGTCTGGCAACCCCGGATCACAGCAACCCGGCACGGTCGCGGCAATACGTGCTGAGGCTTGCTTGCCCGTTCAGGCGGTCTGCGAGGTCAAACCAGTGAGGGCGCCTGCCGCTCCGCCTCGTCGTCGGCATCCGCGCTGCCGTTGGCGTTCGACGCGCGCCCGGCCGCCGGGTCCTGATGCAGCCGGCTCGCGTGCATCAGGCGATACAGCGTGGCCCGCGAAATGCCGAGCTCGGCCGCAGCTTCGGACAGTTTGTAGCCGTGCCGTTGCAGCGCGTGTTCGATAGCATCCTTTTCGGCCTTGCTGCGGATCTCCGCCAGCGTCACGGCCGGCCCGTTTTCGGTTTCCGGCAAGCCGAGGTCGCTTGCCGTGATAAAGCGCCCCTCGCTCATCACCACGGCCCGGCGCACGCAGTTGATCAGCTCGCGCACGTTGCCCGGCCAGGGATAATTCGACATGGCGACGATCGCGTCGCTCGACAACCCGCGCAATTTGCGGGCGCCGTCCTGCCGGTACATGCTGAGCGCATAGTTGGCGAGCAGCTTGATGTCGCCGCCGCGTTCGCGCAGCGGCGGTTCGACGAGCCGCAACACGCACAGGCGGTGATACAGGTCGGAGCGGAAGCGGCCGTCTTCGACTGCTTTGTCCAGATCGACGTGGGTCGCCGAAATGACCCGTGCGTCAACGTTGATCGGCCCGTTGCCGCCCAGCCGTTCGATGGTGCCTTCCTGCAGGAAACGCAGCAGCACCGCCTGGCACTCGTGCGGCATGTCGCCGATTTCATCCAGAAACAGCGTGCCTTCGTTGGCGCTTTCGATCCGGCCGATCTTGCGTTGCAGCGCGCCGGTGAAGGCGCCGCGCTCGTGGCCGAACAATTCGGCTTGCAGCAGGCTCGGTGGAATGGCCGCGCAATTGATCGCGACGAACGCCCGGCCGGCGCGCGGCGAGCGTTCATGAATCGCACGAGCGGTCAGTTCCTTGCCGGTGCCCGATTCGCCGGCGACGAACACGGGGGCATCGGTCACCCCGCATTTGTCGATGCGCCGGTACAACTGCTGCATGGCCTCGCATTGCCCGACCATGCCATGTCGGCCAAGCGAGGGCTCGGGGGCGACGGATGCGTGGCGCAGGCTCGAGAGCCCGTGCGCATGGCCGAGCGCGAATATCAGCCGCTCGTTCAGCCAGGGCCGGGTGACGAAATCGAAGCAATAATCGAGGATGAAGCGGCTGACCAGTTCGTTTTCCGCCTGGCCGGGCGCGATTTGCGCGACCCAGTTGGTTTCGACCCGCCGCATGCAGGAGGCCAACGCGGACAAATGTTGGGACGTGCAGTCACCGGGCAATTCGACCAGACCGACCTTGATGTTGTCGCGCTCGATCATGCGTTCGGCGATCGCCGTGCTTTTGGCGTGCACCGCCTGCCAGCCGGATGCGGCGAGGAAGCTGGCGAGATTCTGATCGGGCGAGTTCGCCACGTACAGAACGGTGCGTTCGGCGTCGGCAGGCGTGTAAGTCGTACTCATGTGACCCCCGGAACGTTGCTGCTCTCAGAACTGCTCTTCGACGAATTGGACAGACCAGCAATGACAAATTCACGGTAGCGGCAATGACGGGGACATGGACCGGCGGCAGGAACCGCGAGGTGCCGGACGTCAGACAGGTAGCAGAACAGCGTTCAACGCTGAAACCGCCTTATACGATTTCATCCCCGAATCACACAAGCCGTTCTCTACCTCGGTGGCCTGACATAGGCGCTCTATGTGGCGCATTGCTTAACGATAAGCGAAAGTGCTTTCGAGCGCCATACAAACAAATCTGGATTCAGAAACGTTTTTCCCGCCTCGCCGTGCTGTTTGCCGTTCAAAAATAGCCACTTAATCCGGATGAAGCGTGGGGTACCGCACAGTGCTGCAAACCGCAGGGCGCTTACGTGCGACGGATGCCACGCCGTCGAATCGCCGTGTCTCATGCTTGCGACATATTGGGCAATCGTTTGCGAGGGCTGTTTCGCGTCCCGAAGCATCGGCACATTTGACCGGGCCAGGCCGCAAAGCGTGGCCGGGCAGGGCCCCGTGAGGCGCGTGTCCGGCCCTGCAAACAGCGGGATTCTGCCGCAACGCGTGGGACGGTGAACCCATCGCGTGTCAAATCCGAATCAACCTGTGCCGTGAGGCAGGCTCCGGCGCCGTGCGTTGGGACGAAAATCACCGTGCATCAAGGGATTGAACAGGCATGGCACAGCCATTGCATTAGGAGCCTCACAAGCGAATGCATTACCGCCTGGTTCCGGTAGTACGGGGAAGCAGGAGCCGGAGCCCGGCGGTGAACATCGTCTTCGTAAGCACGGCCGGGGAAGCCAATGTGTCTTGCGAGGGTGTGGCGGGGCCACTGAAAAACGGACGTCAAAAAAACGGGGTGAATGGTCGATGCGCAGCATCGGTCATTCGTCACCGGACGACGTGAAACACTGACCTCGCCATTTTTTCCGTCCAGCTGGACGGACTCGACGTTGACGGTAGAAATCGATCGCTATAGCGACAGGTGCCGTGCTCGGGCAATTCGCGAGCACGCGACACCCAGAACAGGGACGGGGCAGCGCACGGTCAGGACCAGCCGGCGCGAAGAAGCGGGGAGAAATGGCCTTAGTCTCCATAGAGAGGCATGCGTCACAGGGTGGGCCGGGCGCCGTGTCGGCGCATTTGCGCGGGCACGGCTTACCTGGATGCGGCCTTGAAATGGCCCATCATTCGGGGGTGTCATGAAAACGATCAGCAAGCCGGCTGCATTGCGGCTGGACCACCACATAACGGCGCATGGCGCCGGTCATCTTTCTTATCAGCGTCTTGTCACGGGGCCGCACGCGTTGTTCGGCGCGCCGTCCGCCGATCTGCTCACGCTGGTGATCGCCGAGGCGATGAAACGCAAGGCTCAGGCCGAAATTCAGCGCGACTCGATCTATGAGCTACCGCTGTCGCCCGAACGAGGCCACGAGCGCGGTGCGGACGTTGATCCAGCCGGACCCGACGATTACATCTGAGTGTCGACTGCTATTCTGGCCGCTGAATCCATCCAGTCGCCGGGACGCGCACGCCGGAATGGAATCAGGGCGTGCGTGGCACAGTGTGGACATCCGGCCGGTGTGACTGCTACGCTGCGACACTGACGGACCGGAAGCCTTGACGCAGCAGGCTTGAAAAGTAATTCGCATATCGAAATGAGTGTGCCATGACAAAGACCACACCCTCGCGGGAATTCGATGGTGGGGGCCCTCTCCAGGATGCCACGATCATCGACCCGGCGAGCGCAGCGCCTCGCGTCGACCAGGGCGCCGGCGTCATGCCGGCTGGCGGCATGCGCGAAGCGTTGATCGAAATCCTCGCACGCGTTGCCGCGGCGCTCATGTTGAGCATCTTTACTTATGCGGCGGTCAAGCAATGGCTCGCGGCGCCCACGCGCATCACCTTGCTGCTGCTCGTGGTGGGCGCGTTCATGACCCTCGGTTTGTCGTTATTTGCGCGGGTGCCCGTCAACCGTGACTGGACGCCTTTCGCTTTTATCTGCGCCGTGGGCGGGACGTTCTATTTTCTTGCCGTGCGGCTTTCGCCCGGTGTGCAGCTCATTCCGGAGGTAGCCGGTGCGTCGTTACAATTGCTGGGGATTTTCTGGCAACTGTTCGCGAAGGTGTCGCTGCGCCGGTCCTTCGGCATTTTGCCCGCCAATCGCGGGGTCGTTTCCCGCGGGGCTTACCGGTTCATGCGCCACCCCATGTACCTGGGGTATTTCTTGACGGACATCGGATTTTTGCTGGCGAACTTCGGGATTCAGAACGTGATTGTCTATGGGTGCCAGTTTGCGTTGCAGGTTGGACGCATCGTGCGGGAGGAGCGGCTCCTCTCCGATGACGAGCGGTATCGCGCGTACAGGAGTAAGGTGCGGTTTCGAGTGATTCCGGGCGTGTTCTGACGCATCATCCATGCAAAACGCTATCAACCCGTTCAACGACATGGCGTCGATCCTGTCCAATCCGATCCTCAACACGGATTCATACAAGGCGTCGCACTACCTGCAGTATCCGCCCGAAGCGTCGGCGATGTTTTCATACATCGAATCGCGCGGGGGGCGCTATGACCGAACGTTGTTTTTCGGCTTGCAGATGCTGATCAAGACGTATCTGTGCCGCCCCATTACCGCGGAGATGATCGAGCAGGCGAAGGCATTTTTCACGGCGCACGGCGAGCCGTTCAACGAAGCCGGCTGGCGCTACGTCGTCGAGCATCATGACGGCTATCTGCCCGTGCGGATTCGTGCGGTGCCGGAAGGCTCGGTCGTACCCACGCACAATGTTCTGGTCACTGTCGAGTGTGACGATCCCCAGGTGTTCTGGCTGGCCTCGTATCTGGAAACGATGTTGCTGCGCGTGTGGTACCCGGTTACGGTCGCGACGCAAAGCTGGCATCTGCGCAAGACGATCCGTGCGTATCTGGAGAAGAGTAGCGACGACCTCGCGCAATTGCCGTTCAAGCTACACGATTTCGGTGCGCGCGGGGTGTCGAGTGCGGAGTCGGCGGCAATTGGCGGCTCGGCGCATCTTGTCAGTTTCATGGGCTCGGATACGGTGCTCGGGGTGGTGGCGGCGAACCACTACTACAACGAACCGATGGCCGCGTTTTCCGTGCCGGCCGCGGAGCACAGCACGATCACGTCATGGGGGCGCGAGCGTGAAACCGACGCATTCCGCAATATGATCGCGAGGTTCGGCAAGCCGGGTGCGATCGTTTCGGTGGTGTCGGATTCTTACGACCTGTTCGCCGCGTTGGAGGTGTGGGGTACGACGCTGAAGCAGGCGGTGCTCGATTCCGGCGGCACGCTGGTAATTCGTCCGGATTCCGGCGACCCACTGACGATTGTGCTGCAGACCATGCGGGCGCTCGAGGCGTCGTTTGGTTCGACGGTGAACGGCAAGGGGCGGCGCGTGCTCAACAACGTGCGCGTGATTCAGGGCGACGGTGTGAATCCGGATTCGATCGAAGCCATCCTTGCGGCCATGGATGAGGCCGGTTTTGCGGCGGACAACATCGTCTTCGGCATGGGCGGTGCGCTGTTGCAGCAGATCAACCGCGATACGCAGCGGTTCGCCATGAAGTGTTCGGCCATCCGGCTCGGCGACGAGTGGCACGACGTACGCAAGGACCCGGTCACGGATATCGGCAAACGGTCGATGAAAGGGCGGCTGACGTTGCTGGTGAATCGTCACACGGGCGAATACCGGACGGCCACGCTACCGGTGGTGTGGGATGCCCCTGCCCTTGAAGGCGATTGGGACGAGGCGCTCGTCACGGTTTTCGATTCGGGAAAATTGCTCGTGGACGTGACGTTTTCTGAAATCAGGGAGAGGGCTCACGCGGGCGAGGGTTAGCCGGGAGTTGGATGGCCTGTCTGGCTGCTCTAGCCGCGGCGGCGGCCCGATCGCCACGTCACTACCAAAGTCAAAACAAACGCGTCAGTCCAAGTGCCAGACCGAAACGCCACGGGCATCGACGTCAATCCGGCAGCGGCTTCCTTCCCGCAGCCCGGCATCTTCGTTCGCAATGTCGAATCGCACGCCCGCGATATTCAGGCGGACATACCGCTCACCGCGCCTTAACTCGACTGCGTCGACCACACCGGCATGGGCGCCATCCGGTGAAATAACCACGGCGTGGGACGAGATACGCCACATCACCCGTTGTCCCGCAGCCATGACAGAACCGCTTGCGCCCGTCGCGATCGCCAATCCACCGCCTATTTCGACTTGCCCTGGCGCCGTCATCAAACCTTCGCCGACGTTGTGCAGCCCGAGCAACTCGGCAACCCGCATCGAGGCCGGCCGTTCGAATACCCCAGCGATGGGACCCGCCTGCAGCACGCACCCCTGCTCAAGCACCAGCACCTCGTCGGCAAGCAGCGCTGCTTCGTCGGGATCGTGGGTGACGATGATCGTCACCGCCGCAATCTCCCGCTGCAACGCGCGCAGCGACTGCTGCAAACGACGCCGCCGCGGCGTATCGAGCGCCGCGAACGGCTCGTCGAACAGCAGCAATTCGCTATGACGCGTGAGCGCCCGCGCCAGCGCTACGCGTTGACGCTGACCGAACGACAATTGATGCGGCAAACGCGCAACCAGCTGTGTCAGGCCGAGATGATCGAGCCAGTAGTGCGCGCTGGCTGCGTCGGCATCGACGGGAAACGCGAGTTGCTGTGCGACCGTCATGTGCGGAAACAGACCGTAGTCTTGCGGCATGTAGCCGATCTGGCGGCCCTCGGGCGGCAGCGCGCTCAGATCTTTTGCGCCGAGCCGGACGGAACAGGACGCGTTGGATTCGAGCCCTGCAATCAGACGCAATGCCAGCGATTTGCCGGAGCCCGACGGCCCGATGATCGCAAGCCGCCGCGTCGCGGGCGTCCATGCTATGTCGAGTTCGAACGCGCCCAGGCGGCGCTGCAAGTGAAAGGCGAGGCGCACATCGGACCGCTCGCCCCGGCTCGCCGTCAGATCCGTGCCGGCTTCCAACGCGTCGTCGCCGTTTTCGGTTTGTTCGAGCGCCGCTTTCTGCCGCAGGCTGTAAATCGACAATGCCGCGCAGGCAATCGCAATCGCGAGCGTCGGCAGCAGCAGCGGCATCATCGCCGGAAGACCCTGGCCACCGAATACGACATACGTGTACACCGGCAGCGAATACGGGTGATAGGCCACCATCACCGTTGCGCCGAATTCGCCGAACGCACGCAACCACGCAAGCGCGAGGCCCGCGCGAATCGCCGGCCATGCAACCGGCAACATCACGCGGAAAAAGCGGCTGCTCGCATGATGGCCGAGCGTCGCGGCCACGTCGTCGAGCACGGGGTCCACGGCGGCGAACGCCGATTTCGCGGCGATGATCAGGAAGGGCGCGGCCACGAAGGTTTCCGCGAGTACGATGCCGGCAAACGAATCCGTCAGCACTCCGCTGGTGAATCGGCCGACCCAGCTATAGGGCCCAAGCAGAAACAGCAGCAGCACGCCGCTCGTGAGCGGCGGCAAGGCGAGCGGCAACTGCACGACGAAGCCGAGCAGCGCCATCTTGCGCGAGTTCGAGCGCGCCAGAAAATAGCCGAGCGGCACGCCGCCGAGCAGAATCGCGAACGAGGCCACGCTGGCGCTCGCCGCCGAGATGCCGACCGCCGACCACACCGCGCGCCAATCGACATTCGGCCAATCGGCCGTGCCGAGCTGCGGCACGCTCGCGATAAACGGCGCACACAGATAGAGGGCAAGCAGCGCGGCCAGCCACAGCAGCGGTCGCGCGGCGGACCGTTTCACCGCCTGCTTCACCGCGCTTATTGCGCGGCGTCGATCACGGCTTGCACCGAAGGCGGCATGGCTTGCACGTTGCCGGTAATGGTCGGTTTGATGACGTCCACGCCGTGTTGCTTGAGCAGCGCGCGGCCTTGCGCGCTCAACAGGAAGTCGACGAAGCTGCTTGCGCCTTCGCGGTTCGGTGCATCGCTGAGGATGGTCAACGTGTAGCTCGCTTTGGCCTGCAATTCGGGCGCAGGGTGGATCGCCGGAATTTTCAGGTCGGACGTTTCGGTCGAATAGAAGAAGCCGGCATCGAGCTGACCGGATTGCAAGCGGCCCACCAGCGTTTCTTCAGGCAAAACCTGCGCGGGATTTTCCGCGTCGCCCAGCGTTTTCTCGACGAGGTCAGGCTGATGGTAGAGCTCCGCGGCCTTCGTCATCATCTCGACGGTGAACGCGCCCTTCGGATCGAGCTTCGGATCGGTACGGCCGATACGGATGCCCGGCTCCTGCAACACCTGATCCCAGCGCTTGCTCTTGAAATCGGCCGCGAATTTGCTTTGCGGGTTATAGCCGATCATCAACGGCGATTCGGCGAAATTCACGTACCACGTCACGTGGTCGCCGTTCGCCTGGCCCATCAGGCCGGTGTTCACCTTCGGGCTCGCGCTGATGAACACGTCGCCGCGGCGCAGCTTGCCCTTGATCTCGTTGGCGATCTTGTTCGAGCCTGCCGCGTAGCCGCGGAAGTGCTGGCCGGTGGCCTTTTCGAAGGCAGGGCCTACGCTACGCTCCATCAGATTGACGAGCGAACCGGCATAAAGCACGTTGACGGTGTCGTCCTGCGCGAAGGCGGGCGTGGCCGTCACCACCCCGGCGACCACCACGAAAGAGGCAAGCAGCTTGCGAATCATGCGATTAACCCCGGTACGTTATTAAGAGCGCTATATTACGACGTCATTGCATTGCGTTGTAAGTCGATGTGCGCCGTATGGTCAATTGAGCGGGAAAATCCGCACGTAGCTGGTGCCGCTCGTGCTGGCGGCGCGATCGATCGCGTATAGCTGGTGGCGGGGTGCGTCCACGGCCACGCCGCGTGCGTCCTGAAAGTCGTTTGCAAGCACGCTGATGGTGCCGTCCGGCGCGATCCGGCAGAGGCCCGTGGCGTTGCACTTGGTATAGAGGGTGCCGTTTGCATCCACGGCCATGAGATCGGGGCTGTTGATCTGCGCGAGCGTCGCGCCTGGCGCGACCGCCTGCGATCCGCCGAGCAGCGCGCTCAGACTCGCTTTGACGATGTTGTTGTTCGCCTGATCGGAGACGTACACGGTGTCGCCCGACACGGCAACGCCGACCGGTTTGCCGAGGCTCGTCAGCAGATCGCGCTCGACCGCGGTGTGGGCGGTCGGATCATAGGTGATGAGACTCAAGCCGCCCTGTGGCGGCGCGCTGCCGTTTTTGATGAACCACGTCGACAGTAAGCGATTCGAGCCGATCGAGATGAGCCCGAGACGGCGTCGCGCCGGATCGGGGCCGCTCAGCGGCGCAATCGTGTCCGCGCCCGTGATGCTGAATACCGCGCTCGCGGTGCCGAAGCCAAAGCGTTCGATCATCAGCGCGCCGGCGTCGGCGAAGCTCAACTGGCTCAGGCTGTTGGCCTGGCCGGCCACGACCGGCACGGCGGCGTAATGCGAGAAGGTATGGCCGTCGGGCGAGGAGAGCACGCCGTTGGTTTGATCGTCGGTAATGAAGACGGCGCCGTCCGCCGCGCGCACCGCGATGCCGTTCGGCGAAGCGCTGACGGCGATCCGTTGCGGGACGGCCGTGACGTTATCGCCGCCGCAACCCGCCAGCAAAGCGATCAGGCCGCAGCTGACGAGGGCGAGGCGGGTGGTATGTCGCAGAGCGGGTGAGAGGCGCATGTGATCTCCTGAGCGGCCGGATTGAAGGCCGGATTGAAGGGCGGCCGCAAAGCCGGCGGCCCGCCGCGAGCCGCGAATTTTTATAGATGTGGACGATGCCGGCGGCGTGGCCGATATGCCTGGCGATATAGTGCGTATCGATGCGGTTTTGCACCGGGGCGGCCATCGCAGCGTAATATACACACAGACATAACGAGTGAACAAGCTGCTCAGGCATCAATGCTGGAGATAACCACGTATGGATAGTGTGAATGTGATTGCCGCGCCTGCCGTCGAAGGCGCACTCGTCCTGAGCGGGCGGTTCCAGCGAACGCTGTCTTTCGATCTCGAACGGCTCAAGGGTTACGAAAGCGTGCTAGCCAGGCCATTCGATCTGCGCTGTTACACGACAAACCGTTTCATCCGCAGCGTCGAGCCTTATCGCGGCGTGCGTCTGACCACATTGATCTCGGAAGCGGGCCTGCCGAACGAGGTGCCGGGCGAGTTCAAACGTACCGTGTTCGTGGCGGTGGGGCACGACGGCTACGTCGTGACGTTCTCGTGGCACGAACTGTTCAACACGCCGGTGGGCGAGGGTGTGCTGGTCGCATACGAATGCGGTGGCCGCACACTCGATGCTGAAGACGGCGCGCCGATTCTATTTTCCGGTTCGGATATTCTGCCCGCGCCACGCCATGTCAAACGCCTCGCGCGTATCGAGGCGCACGTCCTGAAGCCTTTGGCGTAGCTGATTCGAGCGACGGGCGTAATATGGCTCGGTGTTCTTCATCGTGTTGCCGCCATGTCTGACGAACGCCTTTCGCCTGTTGCGGAACCTGCCGTGCGCAGCCCTGAACTGCTGCGTGCGACGCTCGATGCGCAGGTTGCCGAATGCACGGCGAAGTGGCTGGCCGCGGCCACGGACGCCGCCTCACCCGATACCCGATTGTTCGCGAAGCTGATTGCCGCGCGCGACGTGCGGCATGAGCTTGTGCTGCTGGGGTTGTCCCAGCCGGTGTGGCGCGCGTTGCTGGAGCGGCATTTTGTGCGGGCACCTGCGTCGATGCTTGCGTCCCTGCCTGCATTGCCGCCCGTCGACACCACTGAACACGCGGTATTCGTCGACACGCTAAACGCGTTGCTGCTCACGCATGCCAGCACCGCCGTCGACCCGAACGACGCGCACTGCCTCGCCTCGATCATCGCTCACGCGTGCTTGCGGCCGGATCACCTGTGGCGCGACCTCGGCCTGGCGGGCCGTGAAGAAGTCACATGGATGCTGACGCGTTATTTCCCGACGCTCGTCGTGCGGAATGTCGATAACCTGCGCTGGAAGAAATTCCTCGCCCAGCAACGTGCGCTTTCGTTAGGGCTTCAGCCCGGTCCGGCGCCCGGTTGCCCAGGCTGCGAAGACTACGGACATTGCTTTCCCGGCCACGACTGATGGCCATTCAGCCAGGGTGGCAGGGCGAGGCGGTTCGTGTATGCTTTTGCGCATGGCTGATACCGCGAAAACCAAACTAGGATCCGCAGCACAATCCGCGAAACCGCGCCCCGAAGTGCGCTTCAGAATGCGCATCCGCAGCGGTGACGCCGTTGCGCTCGGGCCGGGCAAAGTCGAACTGCTCGAAGCCGTGCGTGAATACGGGTCGATCTCGGCTGCGGCGCGCAGCCTTGGCATGTCGTACCGGCGCGCATGGCTGCTGATCGACGAGCTGAACCGCTCGCTCAAGGCGCCCGCCACGCACTCGGAGCAGGGCGGTCAAAGCGGCGGCGGCTGTACGCTGACGCCGGTCGGCGAAACCATCATTCGTCTGTACCGCGACGTCGAAGTCGAGGCGCAGCGAAGTTGCGCGAAGCAGATCGCTGAACTGACCCGGATGATTCGCTCCTGAGTGTGGCAGGGCGGCTGAATAACCCCGCGCCGCTCAGCCGTGCCGCAGGCAAAACGCCGAGGGCGGCGGATTGCCCAACTGGGCAAGAGGCTCGGAGCGCAGCCGGTCCACCAATTCGACAAAGCTCGCCACGCTCGCTGTGCGCAACGGGTGATAGTCGATCTGGTGGCGCTCGCACACCCGTTTGAGCGTATTCATCGAATCATGATCGACGCAGTCGACCGGGAACACGACGATATCCGCTCCCGGCAATGCGGCGGCAAGCAGACCTTTGCGATCTTCCACGCCGCCGTCGTGCACCACGAAATCACCGCCGGCGGCCTCCACCAGCCGCTTGAGCGCGGCATTCGAGCCGGGGCGGCCGCCCACATACACAATCCGTTTGCCGCGCAAGCTGTCGAGGCTGGCTTGCCGCGTCTGCACGCCATTGCTGCTATCCGCTGCATCCACCGTCGCGCGTTCCAGCGCGTCGCATTCGTTTTGCACCAGCAACAGCTGAGCCAACGCCTGATCGTGGCTCTTGCGTAATGCGAGTGCCGCGCTTTGTTCCTGCAGCACGCGCTGTTCAGCGGCCTCACGGCGGCTCGTATGCAGGGCCACCCGCTGGTCGCTGTCGGCCAGCTTGTCGCGCAGCCTCGCTATCTCGGCTTCGAGATCGGTGGGGTCCGTCGGCGTCTGCCGCGCGGCCAGGGCAGTGAGCTGCGCGATCTGCTCGTTGAGCGCGGCGATCGTTGCGTCGCGCTGCATGCTGATCTCCTGCAAACGGCGTTGTTGCTGCTCGACTTTCTCTTTCAACCCGGCGTTTTCCGCTTCGAGCGCAACCAGCCGGCGGATATCCGCACGATTCGCCGCGCCGACCAGATGCGACAGCATGTGCAATTCACCAAACGCTTTCTGGCGCACCTGCAGGGTCGCGCACGGATGCGTCATCAAGGCCCAGTAAGCAGGCGGAATCTCGCCGCTTTTCAGCGCTTCGTCCCAGAGTTTCAGCAGCTCGACATCGTCGGCGGCCTTGTCGAAGCGGCGGATCGCCGTTGCATAGTGCTCGTCGAGCAACTTGTGCAAGGCTTTGGCGCCCGCGCCGCCATCGATTGCGAGTTCGACGGCCGAGTGATGAATCTCCAGATCGCTCGCGTCCCGGCGATCGAGGCCGGTGAATTTAGGCACCAGCTTGCGCAATTCGTGCGTGCTCAGACAGGTGCCGATGATCGAACAATGCAGTTGGCCGTCGAGATCGGCAAGGCGCGCGCGCCGTTTGGTGGTCGGTAGCAACGCCTTGGGCGGCGTGCAGCACGGATCGGCCGCTTGCAAGCCGGTACCGGCAAGCTCGTCGCCAGACAGTTTGAGGCGCGATGGCTGGGCGAGACGAAACGGGGGCGTGTGCATGAGGACCTCGAATACGGTTCTGGCGTCAGGCTGACTGAACGTGCGTGCTGGACATGCCCGCGATGCAAGCGCTGCCGGCGATATATTTGAAAAGATATAGCGATCGGCGGAAGAAAACGTTCATATGCGCTAACGGCGAATTATTCGTTGGGATGGACTGGCGTGGGCTCAGCGCGCGATTTGCGCTGAGTGACCTTGGCGGAAGCAGCGGCGGACGCGGTGACAGGGGCGGCCGCAGCACGGCCGGCGGCGCGCCGGACGACGGCTGGCCCAGTGCTGCCGGCTGCCCGTGCATGCTGCTCCAGAACGTGCCCGACACACAGGCCGATAAACGCCGTATCGAGCCGTTCGAGTTCCACTACCACCTTGCGTAACGCGGCCAGGTCGTTGCTGAACACGTCCGAGAAAATCGCATCACGGAGCTGTTCGGCCGAGCGCGCTTCTTCGATCGCGGCTTTCAGGTCGCGCAGACGGACGAAAGCCGCCGCCTTGGCCTGCTCGACGAGGATCGACAGCAACTGGTTCAATGAATGCGAACCCGAGGTGCCCACCGAGGCGAAATTCAACTGGTCATCCGTCAGCATCAGCACGAAGCGTTGCACGCTGCCGTAAAGGCGCCGGTAAGCGTCCACGACATCGCGGATCAGTTCGGCGCGGCCCCGTTCGGAGGCCGACTTTACCGCGACGATGGGCGACGAAAGTCCTTTCGGGCGGCGGCCCGCCGCGTCGGACACTGTAGATCGCAATGTGGGTCGACTACGCACTGCTGCTGGCTCCTGCTTCCTTGTTTCGCTTTGCCGGGCGTGCCTGACGGACATGCCGCCACGCTCCGCACAGCCTACCGTGATATTCGACAGGATATAACGAAAGACGCGAGGAGGGTAGCGCAGGCCTTTTTATCGGCCTTGCGAGAACGCGAGAGAGAACGCCAGAAACGCCCGCACGGCCGGCGCCCGTTCGAACTTTCGGTAGGCGATGGCAATTTCCGAGGCAATCGGTTTGCCGGCGATGTTCCGGTAGACGACGCCCGGCAACGCGATGCAGTCAGCCAGGGTATTCGGCACGACCGCCACGTTACCGCCTAGCGAGACGCAGGCCAGCACCGCCGCGAGCGTGCCGGGGCGGGGTCCGAGTCGCGGCGCAAAACGGCCGCGCCGTGCGACTTCAAAGGTGCCGGCTTCCTGTTCTGGCAGCACGAAACACTGGTCGCGTAATTGCGCGGGCTTGATATCGGGTAAACGGGCGAGTGCGCAATTTTCCGGCAGCGCAAGAACGAACGTATCGCGATGCACGGTGCTTGCCTGAATGCCTTCGACGAGCGGCATCGGCGGGCGCACGTAGGCCGCGTCGAGGAGGCCGTCGCGCAGCATCTCGGCCGCGCCGTCCATGGGCACTTCGCGAATCGAAATGTCGACGCCCGGATACTGGGCGCGAAAGCCGCCGACCGCCCGTTGCAATACGCCCGCATAGGCGGCCGAGGCCACGTAGCCGACTTCGATCCGTCCCAACTCGCCGCGCTCGGCGAGAATCGCACGCTCTTCGCCGCGCGCGAGGTGGTCGAGCGCGCTGAGCGCTTCGGCGAGATAGGCACTGCCTGCCGCGCTCAATACCACCGACCGCTTGGTGCGATGAAAGAGCCGTACGCCGAGCAACCGCTCCGCTTCCTGGATCAGCTTGGTTAGCGTTGGGGCAGTGATGCCTAATTCATCCGCAGCGCGGGAGAAGTGCAGATGCCTTGCGACGCAAACGAATGCGTGGATATGGCGGAGTTCGAGCTTTCGCATGGTTGCCGGTATTGCTCTATTAGCTAATTATTCTGTGATTTTATGCCAATGACAGGCAATAGACGCTTCGCTACCATCGGATCACCCTGATTCGACTCCGCGTGCCTGTATGTCATCCCCGTCACCCCTTTCCACGTTGCTGGCGCAACCGTCCGGCTCCCGTGACGCCAAAGACCCGGAACCCGTCAACGCCGCGTTCGTGCTGGCTACCGCATCGGCAACCTGTGCGCTGATCGTGCTCGATACCAACGTCGTGGCCGTTTCCTTGCCATCGATTGCACGCTCGTTTCACGCGAGTTTTGCCGATGTCGAATGGGTGGTCAGCGCGTATATGGTCGCTTTCGCGTCGTGTCTGCTGCCCGCGGGCGGCCTTGCCGACCGCGCCGGCCGTAAGCGGATGTTGCTGCTCGGGCTTGCGGTATTTTTTCTCGCTTCGCTCGGTTGCGGCGCGGCGCCGTCGGCGGCGATGCTGAATGTAGCGCGCGCGGTCAAGGGCGTCGGCGCCGCGATGCTGCTCACCGCGGCGCTTGCCGTGATCGCGAACACCTTTCACGAAGGACCCGCGCGCGTGCGGGCATGGGCTGTGTGGGGCACCTGCATGGGTCTTGCGACGACGGTGGCGCCGCTCGTCGGCGGCGTGATTACCCAATGGCTCGGCTGGCGCTGGATCTTCCTGCTGAATCTGCCCATATGCGCCGTACTCGCGTGGTGCGCGTCGCGCTCGATTCGCGAGTCGCGCAATCCCGAGCCCGGTCCGCTCGATGCCGCCGGCAGCATCCTGTTCGGCCTTGCGCTCGCGCTCGGCATCTGGGCGTTGATCGAGGTGCCGACAGACGGCCTCGCGAGCTGGACAACCGGCGCCAGGCTCGCGGCCTGCGCGCTGCTGTTTGTCGCATTCGTCCAGGTGCAACGTTCGCGGGCGCATGCGATGGTCGACCTTGCGCTGTTCCGCCAGCCGCGCTTTGTCGCGGCCGTGCTCGCGATGTTCGGCTACGCGGCCTGCGCTCAGGTGATGATGACGTTCTTGCCGCTGTATCTGCAGAATGCGTTCGGCCTGTCGGCGGTGAGGGCGGGCGTCGGCATGCTGCCGTTCGCGCTGTCGATGGTGCTCGGACCGTACATCGGCGCGGCGCTCGCGAGGCGCTTGTCGGGCATGGCGCTGCTGTCGGCCGGGCTGCTGCTGATCGCGGCCGGCAATCTGTTGACGGCGCTGGTCGCCGGCGATGCACGCTATGCGCTGGTGGCGCTCGGCATGATCGTGACCGGGCTGGGTGCGGGGATCATGAACGGCGATACACAGAAGGCCATCATGGCGTGCGTGCCGCCGGATCGAACCGGCATGGCGTCCGGCATCAGCACGACGACGCGCTTCACGGCCATCGTCACCTCGGTGGGCGTGCTGGGCGCGGTGCTCGCGGCCCGCACCCACGCTGCGTTCGTAGTGAGCACGTCAATGACGGCCGATATCAGCGCGGCGCTCGACGCCGGTTTCATGTCGCGCCTGCTGGCGGGCGATATGGCGCAGGCCACCGCGCATCTGCCGCCCGCGCTGCGGGCCACGGTGGTGTCGGCCGCGCATGCGAGCTTTGCCAGTGGCTTTGCCGCGGCGCTTTATCTGGCCGGCGCGGTGGGGGTGTCGATTGCCGCGGGCGTATGGCTGCTGGGTCGCAGAGGCGAAACTGCACGGGTGCGCAGGATGGCTGCGAACGGGTAGCGAGGCAATCGCACCGTGCGCTGGATCGATTCACCACTGCCGAAGCTGTGTGGTGCGCCGCCGGCGCTCTGGCGTTGATCGATGCAGCAACGGTCTGGTGTCGAAGCCGCCGGCGCGCCCCTGGCCGCCCCGTTTTCCGATATTGTGTGCTGCTCGTGCGCGCCCGAGTCCCGGCGCGCACGCCTTTCCAGGCCGTTTCCATCACCGGCTGACCGGCTAACGCACTGCACAAGAAAATGAGCCATCCCAACACCGAATTGATCGAGCGTTTTTACACCGCATTCCAGCAGCGCGACGCCGAAGCGATGGCTGCCTGCTATGCCGACGACGTGGTCTTCAGCGATCCGGCCTTTGGCGAACTGCGCGGCGAAGAAGCCCGCGACATGTGGCGCATGCTGGTATCGCGCGCGCAAGACTTCTCGCTGACGTTCGACGGCGTCGAAGCCGACGAGCTGCACGGCCGCGCCCACTGGGTGGCCCGTTACACATTCAGTCAAACCGGCCGCACCGTGGTCAACCGCATCGACGCCCGCTTCCGGTTTCGCGAAGGCCGCATCGTCGAACATCGCGATACGTTCGATCTTTGGCGTTGGGCTCGTCAGGCTTTGGGGACCAAAGGCGCGTTGCTCGGCTGGACGCCTTTCGTGCAGCGCGCAATCAGAGCGCAGGCGCGAAAAGGTCTCGACCTCTATCGGCGCAGGCAGCGCAGCGCGTAACACTGAATGCGTTTGCCTCGCGCCATCCACCCAGCCTTGCTATGAGCCGTCCAGTTGATGCAGTATTTCGGGACATGGACAAGCGGGGAGTGGTATGCCGGTAGTGGATGCGTCATGGGAAACGTGGCTGAGCAGCAACGTCGCGCGCGGTTGCAGCATCGACTCGATGATCGATGCGATGGTGCAGGCCGGTTTCGCCACGGAAGCCGCGCGCGCCGAGGTGCACAAAGCGTTCGGCATGAATCCGGCGGATGCAGCGGGTTCGCCGCCGGCGACTGAGGCCGCGCGGGCAAAAGCCGGGCCGCAAACGTACCACTATGACGCGTCGCCGGTTGCGCGCGGCAATGTGATCCGTGCGCACGATCGCGACGTCCGCGTGTTGATGCGCTGCGAGCGGCCACAAGTGATCGTGTTCGCGGATGTCTTGTCGCCCGACGAATGCAACGAGATGATCGAGCGCTCGCGCCATCGGCTGAAACGGTCAACTACTGTCAATCCCGCCACCGGCAAGGAAGACGTGATCCGCAACCGCACCAGTGAAGGCATCTGGTACCAGCGCGGAGAAGACGCGTTTATCGAAAAGATGGACCGCCGCATTGCGAGTCTGATGAACTGGCCGGTTGAAAACGGCGAGGGACTGCAGATTCTGCATTACGGCACGACCGGCGAATATCGTCCGCACTTCGATTATTTCCCGCCCGATCAACCCGGCAGCGCGGTGCATACCGCCCAGGGCGGCCAGCGAGTGGCGACCCTGGTGATCTATCTGAATGACGTGCCCGACGGCGGCGAAACCATTTTCCCGGAAGCGGGCTTGTCAGTCGCGGCAAGGCAAGGCGGCGCGGTCTATTTCCGCTATATGAACGGCCAGCATCAACTCGATCCACTGACCTTGCACGGCGGCGCGCCAGTGCTCGGCGGCGACAAATGGATCATGACGAAGTGGATGCGCGAGCGCGCCTACGGCTGAGGCACGCACTATTCGGCCGCATGCGGCGCCGCGGTTTTTTCCGCCGCGCCGGCTGACAGTTGCCGCAACGCGCTGCGCGCGCTGACGCATCCCATGCGCATGATCATCAGACCGATCGCCGCGCCGGCCACATGATCGAGTACGGGCATCCCCGCTATGCCGCCGGCCACACCCAGCGTCGCGACCAGCGCCGACACCGCATCCATTCGCGCATGCCATGCACTGGCCAGCAGAATCGCCGAGCCGGTGCGCTGGCCTTCGGCGCGCATGTAGCGGAATAGCGCTTCCTTGGCGATCGTGACGAAGCCGCTGACGGCGAGCGCGCAGACCTGCATCGCCGTGTTGCCGCTCAACGTGACGGTTTGCCCGATGCTGTGCCAGAGCATTTCGCCCGCTGTGATAATCAGCAGGGCGGCGATGAAGAGGGATGCCACGGCCTGTGCGGCGCTGCTGTCTCCTTCACGCGGCGTTGTGTTCAGCTGTTTCGAACTGAGAACCAGCACGATCAGCACGACGCTGTCCGCGGCCAGATCGCTCAAGGTGTGGATGCCGTCGGCGAACAGTCCGTCCGAATGTGCTGTCAGGCCGATGGTGATCTGTATCGCCATGAGGAAAGCGTTGAGCAGCGCACTGGCGGAGGCGGCTTTAAGCACGGCGGCCGCCTTTTATGATGCGGCTATGGCTGTCGCGGTCGCGCACGGGGGACTGTGGCATGGGGTCGGGACGGGTTAGGTTGTCGCAGGAAAGTACCCGTCGAACGTGGCGCGCCGATGACAGTGCTGTAACGGCCGCCGGCGGTCTGGCCCACCTCGTCCGTTGGCGGCCGGTCGTCAATCCCGCGTTTCCTCTCCCGCTAACGGACGGCCTGGTCATCCACCGCCCGCGCTTCGCCTCGCCTAAGTTGCGCGGTAAACGTCCGGGTTATGCCGTTCCATATAACGCTCCGGCGTCGCCAATCCCTTGAAGCCGTGCGGCTCGTAGACGTGGTGAGCGTCTGTTGTCACCAGCACGATTCTTCGCAAACCGGTGAGCGACGGGCTGTCGAATATATGCTTCATCAACGCTGACGCGTAGCCCTTGCCACGGTATGCCGGCAGCACAAAAACATCGCACAGGTAGGCGAAGGTTGCCTCGTCCGTTATCAGGCGCGCAAACGCGATCTGCTTGCCTTCGATATATGCGCCGAAACATAGCGACCCCGCTATCGCCCGGTCGAACGTTTCGCGGGGCATGCCCTTCGCCCAGGCTGTTTCCTGCGACAGGAACGCGTAGACCATCTCCGTGTCGAGGTCGGTCTTGTTGCTCGAAATCGTCAGGTCGTCTGCTTGCACCGCGTGTCTCCGCTTGTTCTGATCAGGCCATTAAAGGATGCGGCGCCGGTTGATGCCGCTGCTGCAACTTCGCTTCAAACCCTTCCGCCGTTCCGGCCTCGCTGCGAGGTCAACCCTTCGCCGGATCTTCGGCGCCGCGCGAACCGCCGCCGATGCTTTGTCCGGCATCGTGCGCGAGACCCAGGTAGCCTGTCACGGACACCAGCGTCAGCACGCCGGCAAACAGAAACGCCAGACGGAAATCGTCCAGGGTGAATACACGGCCGGTCGTCTCGCCGTTGAAGAACGCCGCCGCGCGCAGCGAGACGGCGCCGAAGGCGATGCCCAAACCGATCGTCATCTGGGCAGCGGCGCTCCATAGCGTGCTGGCCGCGCTCATCTGCGGCTGTGCGACGTCGGCGTAGGCTAGCGTGGCAAGCGTCGAGAATTGCATCGAGCGCGCAACGCCGTAGATGAAGACGACGAACAGCACCAGCACGAGCGGCACGTTCGGCGTCAACAGTCCGCAGGCAATGATGAAAATACCGGCCACCGCCACATCGACAATCGACACCATGCGGAAACCGTAGCGTTGCAGGATACGCGTGGTCAGCGCCTTCATACCGAGGTTGCCGAGCGCGCTCGCGAGCAGCAACAGGCCCGACTTGAACGCGGACAAGCCGAAACCGATCTGGAACAGCAGCGGCATCAGATACGGCACTGCGCCGATGCCGATCCGGGTGAACGAGCCGGTCACCACCGTCACGGAAAAAGTCGGGATTTTCAGCGTGGATACGTCGATCAGCGGATGCGGGTGACGTTTGGCATGCTGGAACGCCACCACGCCCATCAACAATCCGCCGGCGATGAACGCGCCGGCCACCCAGGGATTCTCGCCAGGCTGGCTCGCCAGTTCAGCGCCATACAGAATCGCCGTCAGCGTCGTGGCGCTCAGCAGCAGGCCGACGATGTCGAGCGGCTTGCGTTCGGTGCCACGCAGGTTCGGCACCAGCGCGAGCGCAACGGCCATCGCTGCCAGACCGAACGGCACGTTCAACAGAAAGATCCAGCGCCATGACGCATAAGTGGTAATGAAGCCGCCCACCGGCGGTCCGACCACCGGCGCGGCAATGGCCGGCCAGGTGATGGTCGAAATCGCCTGCATCATCCGGCTCTTTTCCGTGCTGCGCACCACGATCAAACGGCCCACCGGCACCATCATCGCGCCGCCCATGCCTTGCAGCAGCCGCGCGGCGGTAAATTCGGTCACGTTCTGCGACAAGCCGCACAACACCGAAGCCACCGTGAACACGCCGATCGCGCTGAAGAACACCGTGCGCGAGCCGCAGCGGTCGGCGACCCAGCCGCTCACGGGGATGAAAATCGCCAGCGCCAGCATATAAGCCGTCATGCCGAGGCTCAGGCTGTTCGGTCCGACGCCGAACGAGTGCGCCATCTGCGGCAATGCCGTGGCGATCACCGTGGTGTCGAGATACTCCATGAAGAAGGTGGCGGCCACGATATACGGCAGCCAGCCGACGTGCGAATTGCGTGCGCCGCCGCCGGTCATTGCGCCGTCCTCAGCACTGTGCCGTTGCGTGTGTATTCGATGACGCCTTCAGCGTCTTTAGCGTGGCGGCATATCCGGCGCGATTGTGTTGACTTCATGTTCTTGCGACAACCTTTTTAAAACGTGCTTCCGGCGTCCCTCAGTAGACGGGTAATGAGGTCGCGGCCTGTCGGTACCAACCCCGCATCGTAACGCAACAATTCGCGATACATAGCGGCGCACAGCAGCCCACGATAAGCAGCACGCCGGAGACACGGCTTTTCTTCCTGCTCAATCCTTCGCCGCGTATTCCCGGTCGAGCTTGTCGTACAGCGGCTTGTTCACCAGACGCTGGCGTTCGCTGAACGGTGCGACCAGCGTCGCGTCCTCATCGAGGCGGCCGTTGCTCTGCAGCGTGCCGAGCGCGCGCTGCATGCCTAGCACCGCGCCTTGCAGCGCCGCGTTCGCGTACAGCACGATGCCGTAGCCGAGCTTGGCGAGCGCTTCACGCGATTGCACCGGCGTCTTGCCGCCGATCACGATGTTGATCAGTTGCGGCTTGTCGAACAGCCCCGGTAGACGTTCGATGTCGGCGAGCGATTCGGTCGCTTCGATAAACAGAATGTCCGCGCCGGCTTCGATGAAGCGATGGCCGCGCTCGATCGCATCTTCAATGCCGTGGACCGCGGCTGAATCGGTGCGCGCCATGATCTGCAGGTTGCCGTCTTCGCGGGCGTCGACGGCTGCGCGGATCTTGCCGACCATCTCGCTCGTGCTGACGACTTCCTTGCCGGCGAAGTGGCCGCATTTCTTCGGCATGATCTGGTCTTCGAACTGGATCACGTCGGCGCCGCTGCGTTCGAGCACGCGCACGGTCTGGCGCACGTTCAGCGCGTTGCCGAAGCCGGTGTCGGCGTCGACGATCAGCGGCAGCGCGACGGCGTCGCGAATCCGCGCGCAATGTTCGGCGACTTCGGCGAGGCCAATGAAGCCGAGGTCGGGCAGGCCGAGCGACATATTGGTGACACCTGCGCCGGTGATGTAGATCGCTTCGAAGCCGGCATCCTCAATCACGCGCGCGCTCATCGCGTTGAACGCGCCCGGCACGAGCAGGCCCTGGCGTTGGTTGACTTTGGCGCGGAAGGCGGCGCGGCGGGTGGCGGAAGTGCTCATGGCGGTGTGTCTCCAGATGGGAAGTAAGGGATAGAACGTCAGGCACCAATCGCAGGAACTATGCCATTCGCCGGTGTCCTGGGATTTATGCCAAACAATCAGCAACTTAGGTCGAGTAGGGGTGACGGCGCGGTTCGTGGCAGAATGCCGGAGTGTTCCATGAAACGTTTCGTGGAACGTTCCAGCTACGACCGGAGCGTTGCGATGTCCACCTTCACGTCATCCCTTGCCAGTCCCCATTCTGGCCTCCCGGGCGTTGCTCTCGTCAGTATCAGCCGCTTGCAATCAGTTTGCGAGACAGTCGCGCCGCGTTATGCCGATCGCGCGAGGTTCTTTTCGGTGCGGGAGGGTTACGGCGCTGCTGTCACGGCCCTGCAGGCCTATGTGGACGCGGGTTCGGTCGACGTCGTGCTGGCCGCCGGATCGAACGGCGCCTACCTGCGCGACAACCTGAGCGTGCCGGTGGTGATGGTCAAGGTGAACGGTTTCGACGTGCTGAGCGCGATCACCCGCGCCACGACCACCTGGCCGGGGGCCCCAATCGGCCTTGTCCTGCACGAAACCATTTCGCACGAACTCGCGGACCTGAGCGCGTGGTTGAACGTCGGCCTGAAACAGCGTGCGTACCGTTCGATCGACGAGGTGCGGCTCGCCGTTGCGGACCTCGCGGCAGAGGGTTGCAGCGTCATCATCGGTCCCGGCATGGCCTGCGATGTTGCCCAGCAAGCCGGTCTGGAGAGCGTTTTCCTGTACTCGCTGGGCGCGGTCGAAGAAGCGTTCGAACGCTCGGTGGAACTGGCGCGCGTGAGCCGCCAGAAGGAATCGAAGCGGGTGCGGTTGAACACGATCGTCGGCCACCTGCGCGACGGCGTGGCCGCTTTCGACGACGCCGGCCAACTCGAAGCCGTCAATCCGGCGATGCTCGATCTGCTCGGCCTTGACCGCGACCAGGACATTCCGACGCAATTGACACGCGCAGTTGGCCCGCTGCTGCGCGAGACGTTCGAACATGGTTTGCCGGTGGAGGAGCGTATCGAGCAGATCGGCGGCCGTGCGCTGATCGTCAACTGCGTGCCGATCGTCGAGCAGGGCTTGCGCTCGGGTTCGGTGGTGACGGTGCAGGACGCGCTGGTCGCGCAGCGGATCGACCGCTCGCTGCGCACCAGCCAGCGGCCGAAGCATCTGGTCGCACGGCATCATCTGGACGATTTGATCGGCAGCTCAGCGGCGCTAGAGCGGGTGCGGCGGTTAGCGCGTGCAGGTGCGGCTCACGACGCCACCGTACTCTTGAGCGGCGAAAGCGGCACCGGCAAGGAACTGGTTGCGCAGGGCATCCACAATGCCAGCCGGCGGCGCGGCAATCCCTTTGTCGCCTTCAATTGCGCGGCGTTGCCCGAAGGGCTGATCGAAAGCGAACTGTTCGGTCATGAAGAGGGGGCATTCACCGGCGCGCGCCGGGGCGGCAAGCCGGGCCTGTTCGAAATCGCCCACACCGGCACGATTTTTCTCGACGAGATCGGCGAGATGCCGGCGGCGCTGCAAAGCCGGCTGCTGCGCGTGTTGCAGGAGCGTGAAGTCATGAAGCTCGGCGCCGGGCGTGCGACTCCGATCGACGTGCGGGTGATCGCCGCCACGCATCGCGATCTGCATGCACTGGTCGAGCAGAGTGTGTTTCGCGCGGACCTGTATTTTCGGCTGAATCTGCTTCAGATAGAATTGCCGCCGCTGCGTGAACGGCGGGGCGATGTCGCGCCACTGGCCCGGCACGTGTTGAAGCGCAGCGCGCTCCAATATGGGCTGTCGGATGCCGCGCTCGAGCGGGTGTTGACCTTCCTCGCCCCCTTGTTTGAGCACTATGCGTGGCCTGGGAACGTGCGGGAACTGGAAAATCTGCTGGCGCGCGCCGCGATTTATTTGAGCGATCCGGCCAGCGAAGGCTGGCAGGACTTGCAGGCGGTGTTTCCGGAATTCGGGCGGATGCGGCAGACGGCCGCGGACGTGCAGGGAGCCATGACTCCCGCGCACGTCGCCCGCGACCCTTCGGCCCGTCGCGCACCCACCCGCGAAGATGTCATGCGCGCCCTCGAACAGGTTGGCGGCAATCGCGCCGCAGCAAGCCGGGCGCTGGGAATTGGCCGCACGACCCTCTGGCGGCTCATGAGAGACGGATCCCAGGATTGGTGCGACGCAATAGTCACCGGTAGCCAGTCAAATAGTAATAAACTATCGAAATAATTTAAACACACCGCTTTACCTATTAAGCGGTGTCTGAGATACTGACTCCACTTTCCAACCACTTCGAAAGAGGACTCAGTAAATGCCGATCATCAATAGTCAAGTCAAACCGTTCAAGGCACAGGCTTATCACAACGGCGATTTCCAGACCGTTACTGAAGAAAGCCTGAAGGGCAAGTGGTCGGTTTTCGTTTTCTACCCGGCTGACTTCACGTTTGTGTGCCCGACCGAACTGGGCGACCTGGCCGACCGTTACGCCGAATTCAAGAAGCTCGGCGTCGAAATCTACAGCGTGTCGACCGATACGCACTTCACGCACAAGGCATGGCACGACACGTCGGACACGATCCAGAAGATCAAGTACCCGATGATCGCTGACCCGACCTTGGCCATCTCGCGCAACTTCGACGTGCTGATCGAAGAAGAAGGTCTGGCACTGCGCGGCACGTTCGTGATCAACCCGGAAGGCGAGATCAAGCTGGCCGAAATTCACGACAACGGCATTGGCCGTGACGCTGGCGAACTGCTGCGCAAGGTGCAAGCTGCGCAATACATCGCGGCTCACCCGGGTGAAGTTTGCCCCGCCAAGTGGACGCCGGGCGCAGAAACGCTGACGCCGTCGCTCGACCTGATCGGCAAGATCTAAGGTCTAAGCCTCCCGCAGTAAGCGCCTCACGGCGCATCGCCGTGCGGACCGCGTTTTACAGCGGTTCGTACGCTCCCGGGCCGCGTGTCTCCTATCCGGATGCGCGCGGCGCCCGGGACCCAACACCCCTCGTCACGGAATCGAAAGCCATGCTGGACGCCAATCTCAAGACTCAGTTGAAATCCTACCTCGAAAAGGTTAGCAGGCCTATCGAGATCGTTGCGTCGCTCGACGACAGCGCGAAATCGCAAGAGCTGCTGGCGTTGCTGAACGATATCGCGACGTTGTCGGAACGCGTCACCGTGATCGAGCGTCGCGGCGACGACGAACGCAAGCCGTCGTTTTCGATCGGCGAGCCGGGTAAGGAAACGGGCATCCGTTTCGCCGGTATTCCGATGGGGCATGAATTCACGTCGCTCGTCCTCGCGCTTTTGCAGGTCGGCGGCCATCCGGTCAAACTCGACGATGCGGTGATCGAACAGATCCGCAATCTCGACGGCGACTATCAATTCGAAACGTATTTTTCGCTGTCATGCCAGAACTGCCCGGAAGTCGTCCAGGCACTGAACGTGATGGCGCTGCTCAACCCGCGCATCCGCCACGTGGCGATCGACGGCGCCTTGTTCCAGAACGAAGTCGAAGCGCGCCAGATCATGGCGGTACCGACCATGTTCATGAACGGCGAAGTGTTCGGCCAGGGCCGCAGCGGCGTGAAGGAAATCCTGGCGAAGCTCGACACCAATGCCGGTGCGCGTGCGGCTAAGGAACTGGAAAAGAAGCCGGTGTTCGACACGCTGATCGTCGGCGGCGGCCCCGCCGGCGCGGCTGCGGCGATTTACTCGGCGCGCAAGGGCATTGCGACCGGCGTGGTGGCGGAGCGTTTCGGCGGTCAGGTGCTCGATACGCTGGCGATCGAGAACTTTGTCTCCGTGACGGAAACCGAAGGACCGAAGTTCGCCATGGCGCTCGAACAGCACGTGAAGAGCTACGAAGTCGACATCATGGACGTGCAGCGCGCTGAAGCGCTGATCCCGGGTCGCATCAATGAAGTGCGTCTGGCGAACGGCGCGGTGCTGAAGGCGAAGACGATCATTCTGGCCACCGGCGCCCGCTGGCGCGAAATCAACGTGCCGGGCGAGCGCGAATACCGTAACCACGGCGTGGCGTACTGCCCGCACTGCGATGGTCCGCTGTTCAAGGGCAAGCGCGTGGCGGTGATCGGCGGCGGTAACTCGGGCGTTGAAGCGGCGATCGATCTCGCGGGCCTCGTGCGCGAAGTGACGCTGTTCGAATTCGGCGCACAACTGCGGGCTGACGAAGTGCTGCAACGCAAACTGCGCAGCCTTGCCAACGTGACGATCGTCACGCAGGCACAGACCACGGAAATCACCGGCGACGGCAAGAAGGTCAGCGGGTTGGTGTACAAGGACTTGCGTTCGGGCGAAACGAAAAGCATCGAACTCGAAGGTGTGTTCGTGCAGATCGGTCTCGTGCCGAATACCGAATGGCTGAAGGGCACGGTCGAATTGTCGAAGCACGGCGAGATCGTCGTCGATGCGCGCGGCGCAACGTCGGTGCCGGGCGTGTTCGCTGCCGGCGACGTCACCACGGTCCCGTTCAAGCAGATCGTGATTGCGGTGGGCGAGGGCGCGAAGGCATCGCTTTCGGCGTTCGATCACCTGATCCGCAGCAGCGATGAAGATGAAGTGGTGAGTGAAGCGGAAACTGAAGCGACGGTTTGATGGGGTTGTGTGAGCAGAGAAGAACGGCGGCCTTCGGGTCGCCGTTTTTGTTTGTTGTGGGGCGATGCTCGCTAATATGAATTAGGCCCACCGAGGTCAAGCTGCGCGACAGCCTGCTCTGGCGCCACGGGAGTCCCAAGTCCGAGCCTTGCATCCCTGATGCCGTTTGCGCCGCCCCAAACACCCGTTTCATTCCCCCGCTCGAAGCCCACCCCGAATGCCACACCAAACGCCCCTTCGTTTGGAGCCTCCCATCTAGGCCAATTCCTTGGCTATCCCTCCCGCCAGGCCATATAAATCTGTGAGTCGGGCAATGTCCCGCCGACATGCGTACTGGCTCACAAGCACACAGCTTGCTGACGCCCGGCGACATAAAACAAGGAGGGAGACAATGGCAACATCGCAAGCGGCCCCCGCTCGGTGGGTCGACGGCAAGCGCTATCTGTGGCTGCTCGGCGCGCTTACCATCACCTTGCCGCTGCACGCCGCCAATCTGGCGTTGCAGACCGGCTGGCATATTTTCTGGTGGTTTGGGCCGATTTTCGTGTTCGGCATTATTCCGGTGCTCGACTACCTGATCGGTGACGATCCAAGCAATCCGCCTGAGGAGGTCGTCCCCACGCTCGAACGGGAGCGCTATTACCGCCGCGTGGTCTATCTCGCCACCTTCATCGAATACGTATCGTTCTTCGGTGCGGTGTGGATTGTCGGCACGCACGCGCTGACGTGGTACGACTATCTCGGCTTTGCGCTTTCACTAGGCGCGGCAACCGGCGTGTCGATCAACACTGCGCACGAGCTCGGTCACAAGACCGACGGCTTCGAACGATGGCTCGCGAAGATCACGCTGGCGCCGGTCGCCTACGGTCATTTCTTCGTCGAACACAATCGTGGACACCACGTGCGCGTGGCTACGCCGCCCGATCCGGCGAGCGCGCGCTACGGCGAATCATTCTGGCGTTTTCTGCCAAGGACAGTATTCGGCAGCATCGCGTCGGCCTGGCGTCTCGAGAAGCATCGGCTCGAACGCCTCGGCAAATCGCCGTGGACATGGCGCAACGAGGTCTTGCACTCGTGGGCCATGACGGTGGTGCTGTGGGGCGCGATGATCGCGCTGTTCGGTAAAACGGTGATTCCGTTTCTGTTGATTCAGGCGGTGTACGGGGCTTCGCTGCTCGAAGTGGTGAATTATCTGGAGCACTATGGGCTCGGCCGAAAACAACTCGCCAGCGGCCGGTATGAGCGCTGTCAGCCGCAACATTCATGGAACAGCAATCGCATCGTGACGAATCTGTTTCTGTACCAGTTGCAGCGTCACGCCGATCATCATGCGAACCCAACGCGTTCTTATCAGGCTCTGCGTCATTTTGATGGCGCGCCGCAATTACCCTCCGGTTACGCGACGATGATCATGCTCGCCTATGTGCCGCCATTGTGGTTTCGCGTGATGAACCCACGTGTGGTCGCACATTATCAAGGCAACATGGCGCAGTCGAATATCCGACCGGCGATTCGTGAGCGCGTATTGGCGCAGTTTGCCGGCTAGCGGGAACTGCTGCATACAACAAAAGAAGCCGCCCGGCCAAATGGCGGGCGGGGTGGTTATCGGGCTTTCCGAATACCTGCCGTGCAGGCGTAACGCCTGTGTCTT
>NZ_JAQQCQ010000039.1:0-62279 GCF_046030355.1 Paraburkholderia caffeinilytica | reverse complement strand
CACCGCCAGCTCATAAGCGGGGCCCTCGCACAGTTACGGTAGTGGTGCATCTGGAATCTGTGTTCTCGCACATTCGGCGTGAGTGACAAGGGACTCATTCTTCCGGCGGCGCTGCGCGCGCCGAAGCGTATTTCATTGGGCCGTTGCTGTTTCTTGCGCTCGCTTTCCTTCATTCGGCACAGGCCTTGCTGCGTTCTTTGGAACGCGAAAATGAGGATAACTGACATGCCGGAATACGCCGCTGCTTTCCCGCTTCCCCTCCCGCAATACGCTCATCGGCCCGAGCCAACCGAGCCGCCCAATCCGGGGGAGCCTGATACGGTTCCTAGCCCAAGTCCGATTCCGGATCCCATTGAACCGGTTGCGCCCCCCATTGGGGATCCGCCGCCGCAGCCTACGCAAACGCCACAAGCTGGCCCGTGTCCGCTGATGCGGGGTGGTCGCGTGCAACTCTGACGCGTTCCGTGCGCTGCGTTATGGTCCATGCTGCGGATTTATGTACTTGTTACAAAACCGGCGCATCTTTTACCGGCAATTTATCGTCGTGACCCCTACACTGAATTGATGCCGCTCTCCATGGCGGCGGGCTTCCCCCGGAGGCATCGATCATGAGACACCCAGCACTGCGACGTTCCGCACGCCACTCGAAGCGCGATTCCCGGCCAGGTAGCAAGAGCGGCCCGCCAGAGTCGCCCGACCCGGCCGCGCAGAACCGTGTGGCGCCCGATGCGCCGCCCGACGGCGAGCACAACCAGGGCGGCGTGCGGCAGGAAGGGCTGGAATATCAGCGTGACCTCGGCTCGGAGCAGGACGCCTAAGCCCGTCTGACCGCCGGTAAGAAGGGTTCCGGTTTCGTCATATAAAGCAGAAAAAATTTCCTCGCGATACTTCGGTATCGCGTGTTTTTGCTCGCGCGTCACATTTACATACATTTTTATTTTCAGCATCTCATAAATCGGCACGCGATTTGCGTGCACCTTTCTGGCACATATCCGCATGCAACGAAACAACTGACTAGGTGGAGCACCAATGAGCAGACTGATCGTGGTATCGAATCGTGTGGCGCCGACCCAGGAAGGCCGTCCCGCAGCAGGGGGCCTCGCGATCGGCGTGCTGGACGCGTTGAAAGAAACCGGCGGAGTCTGGTTCGGCTGGAGCGGGGAAACGGTAAGCGAGCCGTCCGCGCCAGTGATCGAAAAACAGGGCAACGTGACGTACGCGACGGTGGGCCTCACCAAACGCGACTATGACCAGTACTATCGCGGCTTTTCCAATGCGACACTCTGGCCGACGTTCCACTATCGCAATGACCTGTCGCGCTATGACCGCCAGGAGTACGCGGGCTATCAGCGCGTCAATGCGACGCTCGCGAAGCAACTCAAGGCGTTGCTCAAGCCCGATGACATCATCTGGGTGCATGACTATCACCTGCTGCCGTTCGCGCGCTGCCTGCGTGAACTCGGCGTAAAAAATCCCATCGGCTTCTTCCTGCATATTCCGTTTCCGGTCCCGGAAGTACTCCGTACGATTCCGCCGCACGAAGAATTGGTCAAGGCAATGTGCAGTTACGACGTGGTCGGTTTCCAGACCGAAGCGGATCGCCAGTCGTTCGTGGACTTTATCGAACGCGGTCAGCACGGCGCTTCGAGCGAAGACGGCATGGTGCACGCCTACAACCGCTTCCTGAAAGTGGCTGCGTATCCGATCGGCATCTATCCGGACGCGATCGCCAAGGCCGCCGAGCAGTTCACCGACCGCAAACCGGTGCGCAGCCTGCGTGACGGCATGCGCGGGCGCAAGCTGATCATGAGCGTCGACCGGCTCGATTATTCGAAGGGTCTGGTGGAGCGCTTCCAGGCGTTCGAACGGCTGCTGCTGAATGCACCGGGTTGGCACGGACGCGTATCGCTGGTGCAGATCGCGCCGCCGACACGCGCGGATGTGCAGACGTATCAACGTATTCGTCAGACGCTAGAGGGTGAGGCCGGCCGCATCAATGGCCGTTTCGCGCAACTCGACTGGACGCCGATCCAGTACCTGAACCGCAAGTACGAGCGCAATCTGCTGATGGCGCTGTTCCGTCAATCGCAGGTCGGCTATGTGACGCCGCTGCGCGACGGCATGAACCTCGTCGCGAAGGAGTATGTCGCGTCGCAGGATCCGGCCGATCCGGGCGTCCTCGTGTTGTCGCAGTTTGCCGGCGCGGCCGAGCAACTGCCGGGGGCGCTGGTCGTCAATCCATTCGATCTGTCGCAGATGGCGGAGGCGCTGGAGCGTGCGCTGTCGATGCCGCTCGCCGAGCGTCAGGCGCGTCACGCGGACATGATGGCGCCGATGCGCGAGAACAATCTGTCGGTCTGGCGCGATACGTTCCTGGGCGATCTGCGCAACATCGCGACCGCCTCTTCAGTGGCGGCCAACGCGGTAAAGCTCGCTGACGTGACGGCATCGTCGTCGTAGCCGCATCCACGGCGGCGCGCGGTTCTTCATGAACTGCGCGCGCTGGTCACGTCGAACGGTTTACCACGCGCATCATGCTGACCACGGCGGCCGCGGCTGAAAAGCAGGCTGCCACATACAGCACGATGATCGGCCCATTCTGCGGCGCGATGCCGAAGATCAGCGCAACGAGCGCCGCGCCGAGCGTCTGTCCGGTCAGGCGCGCGGTGCCGAGCATGCCGCTCGCACCGCCGCTGCGCTCGCGCGGCGCGGCGGACAACATGGTCCGATTGTTCGGCGACTGGAAGATCCCGAAGCCCGCGCCGCATAGCGCCATGCGCCACGCAATCTGCATGGGCTCGGGATGCGCGCCGAGGGTGGCGAGCAGCAGCAGGCCCACCGTCATCGCAACGAGTCCGATGCCGCCCAGCCAGCCGGATGACACCTTGTCCGACAGCACGCCGGCAATCGGCGCGGCGATGATGATCACGGCCGGCCACGGCGTCATCAGCAAACCGGTTTCCACCTGCGACAAACCCAGCGTGTTCTGCAACAGAAACGGCAACGACACGAAGGCCAGCATCTGCGCGCAGAACGAACAGACCGAGGTGCCGATCGACAGGGCGAACACCGGAATCCTCAGCAAATCGATCGGCAGCAAGGGCGCGGACTGAGTCAGCTGACGGCGCACGAAGAAGTAGCCGATCACAAGCGCGGCGAGCACCTCCGCGACGACCCAGCCGACATGCTCGCCGTGGCCGAGACCGTCGATCGCGAAGATCAGCAGGCCGAACACGAACGCGTTCATCACCGCGCTCAGATAGTCGTACGGGGATTCGTGGCCGGGGTTCATCGGCAGCGCCTTGAAGCCGCCGACAATCGCCGCGATCCCGATCGGTACATTGATCGCGAACAGCCACGGCCACGAGGCGACGGCGAGCACGCCGGAGGCGACCGTCGGCCCGACCGCGGACGACACCGCGACGACCATCGCGTTGATCGCGACGCCGCGTCCAAGCTGCGCGGGCGGATAGATCATGCGCACGAGCGCGGTGTTCACGCTCATGATGCCCGCCGCGCCGAAGCCCTGAACCACGCGGGCGAGCGCGAGCGTCGGCAGTGAGGTGGACAGCGCGCAACCGAACGACGCCACCGTGAACAGGATCAGGCCGCCCAGATAGATGCGCCGGTAGCCGATGCGATCGCCGAGCGACGCAAGCGGCAGCAGTGAAATGGTGATGGCGAGCTGGTAAGCGTTGACGACCCAGATCGAGCCGGCTGCACTGGCACGCAGATTACGCGCGATGGTCGGCAGCGCCACGTTGGCAATCGCGCTGTCGAGCACCGCCAGCGTGAGAGCGAGGGCGATAACCAGCATCGCCCAGTAGCGCTGCGGAATCGGCAAGCCTTGTTCGGTGCTGTCCGAAAGCGGTGTGCCGGCGGCGAGCGGGGCCGCTGAGGCGGCATTGGCCGGCATTGAACCGTCCTTGCGCGAGGGTTGTGCGTGCATCGTTTTTCTGATTTGGAATGGGAGGGCTCATCGATCTTGCGGCCCTGTGATGAACCACGCGCGCGGTATGCCGGCCTCGAAAAGCCAAGGCGGCATGCAGCAACGATGCCGGCGCTGGAACAGCGCGCCGGCATCGGGTCTCACGCGTTATTTGAGTTCGTACAGACCAGTATGAGTGGTCGAGTCGAGTTCGTTCAGATGCGTCATGAAGCGCGCGACAGCGTTGGTCGTCTCGGCGTTGATCGGCAGATGCGGCACCTTCAGCGCGTGCAGGCGGAAGATGTAGCGATGCGTCCTGTCACCGCGCGGCGGCGCGGCGCCGCCGAAGCCGACCGTGCCGTAGTCGTTGCGCAACTGCAGCGCGCCTTGCGGCAGCAGCGCGCCATCGGCTTTGCCGGCGTTGCGCGGCAGCGATCGGGCATCAGCCGGAATGTTGACCACGACCCAATGCCAGAAGCCGCTGCCGGTGGGCGCGTCCGGATCGTGAACGGTGAGTGCGAAGCTTTGGGTGTCGGCCGGCGGCGCATCCCACTGCAACGCGGGCGAGATGTTCTCGCCATCTACACCGAAAGCCTTGTCGTGATATTCGTGAGCTTTCGGCATAAAGCCGTTGGTGGGGAAATCGTCGGACCAGAGACGGAAATCAGCCATCGTGTGCCTCCCTTCTTGAGTGGTTCTGGGATGGTCGGGGCGTGCTCTTTTTGCTGCCTGCTTGCCATCGATCGGATGACGAGTTGCTGCCTGATTTCTACAGCAGCGGTATGCAAAAAATGCCCCGAGCTAGCCAATCGAGTGTATCACCAGCGGCTGTGAAGTTCCCTCCAGCCGGGCAGGCTACAAGCAGCTTTCAGCCACGCTCCTCGAAGCTCGGCGCATCGCTCTTCAACCACTCGACGAGCCGTTGCAATACGCCCTCGATATCGCGATTCGCACCACGCAAAGCGCATTCCCATACCACTCCGACGCGCCAGCCGTCCGCGAGGAGCGCCGCTCGAACCTTGTCGTCATTGCTGCGATTGCGGCCGATCTTGTCGCGCCAGAATTCGGGCCGCGTTTGCGGCCATTTGAACAGATGGCAGTCGTGGCCATGCCAGAAACAGCCGTGCACCAGCACGACGGCGCGATAGCGCGGCAGCACGATATCCGGCCGCCCGGGCAGATCGCGCGCGTCCAGACGGAAGCGAAAGCCCCGGCCATGCAGCAGGCTGCGGATCAGGATTTCCGGCTTCGTATTGCGGCCGCGAATGCCGGACATCATCCGGCTACGCGTTGCGCTGTCGACGATATCCACCATCGTTAGCGTCTGGGTAACGGATCAGGCCGCTCAGGAATAGAGCGAAAGGGTTTGCTTCGAACCATGGCGCGTCGCCTTGGCGAGCAGGGTTTGCACATGCGGCAGCATGATGCGCGCCACTTCCCGCATCACCGGCATGACGACGCTGTTGCCGAATTGCCGGTAAGCCTGGGTGTCGCTGACCGGAATCCTGAAGGTATCGGGAAAACCCATCAGCCGGGCACATTCACGTGGCGTGAGGCGCCGCGGCCGCAACTGCTCGCCCTGATAGACCAGAATCTCCGAGCCGTCCTTGTGATAGCGCGCGGAGAGAGTGCGCGTGACGCTGTCGGGATAAGCCATGCCGAAGCCGAAGCCATTGCCCGCCGCGCGATGCTTCGCCGCGTAGTTTTGCAGATAGGTCCAGAGATTCGGCGTGAGCGTGTACTTCGGTTGCACGCGTTTGCCGGCGTGGTCGAAGAAACGGTCGTGGTCCCACGGCAGCACCGGTTCGCTGCCGTCCGTGCGATGCAGGATCGAACCAAGGCGCGGACCGCTTTCCGGCAGACGCAGCTCGTCCCAGGAAAACGACGTCTTGCCGCGAAAGCCGACGATGATGATGCGCTCCCGGTGTTGCGGCGTGAAATGCTGGCCGTCGACCACGCGATAGTGCACTTCGTAGCCGAGCTCGTCGCGCAGCGTCTGAAGGATCACGTCGAAGGTGCGGCCTTTGTCGTGCGAGAGCAGATTCTTCACGTTCTCCAGCAGGAACGCCGCCGGGCGCTTTGCCGCGATGATCCGCGCGACGTCGAAAAATAACGTGCCCTGTGTCGTGCACTCGAAACCGTGCGGGCGGCCCAGCGCGTTTTTCTTGCTGACGCCGGCAATCGAGAAGGGCTGGCACGGGAAGCCGCCGAGCAGCACGTCATGGCTCGGCACTTCTTCGGCGGGAAAGGAGACGATGTCGCCGATCAGCGCGTGGTCGCCGCCGGCAGGATAGTTCTCGCGATAGGTCTTGGTGGAGAAATCGTTCCACTCGCTCGTGAAGACGCAGTCGCCGCCGTGCGCCTCGAAACCCATGCGAATGCCGCCGATGCCGGCAAACAGATCGATGAAACGGAATTGGGCGTCGTCGGTGGCCGAGCCCGCTTTCGTTCGGCTGCTGCTGTGCAGCAGATCGCGCAAGGCCGGTTCGAGCATCGACGGACACGGTGTTTCGCCTTTTTCCCAGCGGCGTACCGTCTTGATGTCCTTACCGACGTGCGCGGCGATTTCGCGTTGGGTAAAGCGGGCGCGCGCCTGTCTGAGCAGGTCGAGCGGTGCGGCGAGGGTCACGGATGTCCTTGCTGGGAATTTTTGCGGACATTATGACCTAAGGTCGTCCCTTTTTCCTATTTTCACTGACTGTGAGCAGAAAATTTCCAGCGGCACAGAACCCGTTTTTACCTAAATGCGAATGTCACAGTTGGACGTGTAGGCTTACAGCGTGACGCGAAATCCCCGCGTTGCGACGTGTTCAGGCCGCGACAGGGGTCGCGGCCTTTTTTTAACGGGGAAAAGTAGGGCTGGCTGGCGCGGAAGACCGGCCATCAAGACTTGCAGCGCGTCAGATCAAATATGACGGCCGGCGCCCGCTGCGTGTAGCGGCTGGAACGGGGCGGCGGTTGCCGCGGCCGGCGCAATCCATACTGGCGGGGGGTCGGCCTCGAACTGGTCCAGCTGCAGCAGAAGGCTGTCGACTGTGCACAGTTGTGCGTGCGATAGATGGCCGGTGTCGAGCAATTGGTACAGACGCTTGCGCCAGTAGCTAACCGGCAGGATCGGTCCGCCCAGATCGCCTTGTAAAGACGGCCGCATCACGCGCCCGATATGCGCGATATCCCGATCGATGAATGCCGCCTGGGATGATCCCGTCAGCGTAATGAGTGTGCGTTCCATAGCCCCTCCATGGCACCTTTACGGCAGACTGCGGCGAGACTTTAGGGATCTTTTGAAATATTTTTCACGATGGGCTTCGTCGGACTAACGGGCTGGCGGCGGGCGCGGGCACACCCGTTGCTGTATCGGGATACTGGCGTAATGACGCGCCGGCATTCCAGATATCGGAGCCGAACATGAACAAGGACCAGGTAAAGGGTGTAGGCGAGCAGATCAAGGGCAAGGTCAACGAAGCCGTCGGTAAGGTCACCAACGACCCGGGTAAGGAGCTTAAAGGCGACCTTCAGCAAGGCGCCGGCAAGGTGCAAAAGGCCTACGGCGACGCCAAGGAAGACGCCAAGGACAATGCAAAGCGCAACGCGCCGTAATTCGGCTTGCGGTGTGGCTTGACGGGGAAAGGCGCTTCGGCGCCTTTTTTCGCTTGTATGGGGCTTGTTCGAGGCTCGCGTGGCTTCCGGGTGCCGGGCTTTGGTCGCCGAGGCGTCGAAGCTTTGGCAATCGGCGCAATACGCGGCGCCGTTCGGCCTGGGAGTAACCCGGGTTCGGCGCCGCGGACGTTCCGCGCGCTGTGCGTCGCCTTTAGACTTGGCGCATCCAACCCGGAGGAGGCGCCTATGACACCCCAAAAAGTGCTTGCGATGTTCGAACGGCAGTACCTCGAGGGCAAGACACCCGTCGACCTCGAAGCCACCTGCGCGAGTTTCGCCACCTGGCTGGCAGCGACCTGGGAGCAACACGACGGCGAGCAGAAGACGCTGTTGCTGACAGTCGGCGCAGCCCTTTGGCGTGAAGGGTATAACCTGCGCGCCGGTACGGCGACCAAGGATTTGTGGTGAGCGTGGGTGCGTTTCTGCGGTTAGGCGGTTAGCAGGTGAGGAAAAACGTCGCGTGGCAATGTTCGAGTTGGGGTGATTCGAGGCGGCCTGCACTGAGGCGCTCACGCACGCGTTGTGCCGAGTCGGTTTATATTTGGCGGTCGCGTGTTCGGGTCTCTCCTTTCGGCGTTCTGGCCGATCGTTGATTATTCCCGATTCCCATTTTCAGCCGCAGCTTTCGCACAAGGGTTACATCATCACCATGACCGATCTCTCCGCCTTCCCGATCACGAAGAAATGGCCTGCCGAGCATCCTGACCGGATTCAGCTGTATTCGCTGCCGACGCCTAACGGCGTGAAGGTGTCGATCATGCTCGAAGAGACTGGTTTGCCCTATGAGCCGCACCTTGTGCGCTTCGATACGAACGATCAGATGTCGGCGGCGTTTTTGTCGCTGAATCCGAACAACAAGATTCCGGCGATCATCGATCCGAACGGACCTGACGGCAAGCCGCTGCCGTTGTTCGAATCCGGCGCGATTCTGATTTACCTCGCGGACAAGGCGGGCAAATTGATTCCGCAGAATGCCGCCGGCCGTTATGAAGCGATCCAGTGGGTGATGTTCCAGATGGGCGGCATCGGCCCGATGTTTGGCCAGGTGGGTTTCTTCCACAAGTTCGCCGGCAAGGAATACGAGGACAAACGCCCGCGCGATCGTTATATCGGCGAGTCGAAGCGGTTGCTTGCGGTGCTGGACCGGCAGCTTGAAGGGCGCGACTGGATCCTCGGTGATCAGTACTCGATCGCCGATATCGCGACTTTCCCGTGGGTGCGTAATCTGATCGGCTTCTACGAAGCAGGGGATCTGGTCGGAATTGACGACTTTTCGAATGTGAAGCGCGTGCTGGCTGCGTTCGTTGCGCGGCCGGCGGTGGCGAGGGGATTGGAGATTCCGAAGCGGCCTGCGTGATGGGCTGAGCGCGGTTTGTACTGCGATGACAACCGAGATCCAAGGTCGATCAAGGCAGCTCGGTTGGATTGCCGCCCATCGCCCGGTACAGGTCGCGCACGAACTCCTCGCTGACAACATCCCATTCGGGTGAGGCATAGAGGACGTCTTCTGGATTCTTCTTGCCCTGCGCGTGGCGCAGGGTGCGCACGGTCAGTTCGAGGGCCATCGCTTCTTCGTAGAGAGGGTGGCCAGGGCGGAGGCGGTCGTCGTTTTCCATGCCTGATTTTCGGCGTTGGCGGGGAATACTTTAGGTATTGGCGGTTGATGCGGTTTGGCGGGTCGTATGGATTTCGTGGGTGGGGTCAGGTGGGTCAGGTCGGCACAAACGGCAGCAGTCACTTAGGCCTTGACCAGGATTGCTATGGATTGACCGAAGCTGCCGAGATCGCGGATCGGCGCGAGTCCATCGATAAACCGCTCGATCCGGTATCCCAGTTCCAAAGCCCATTTTTCGATCGCCACGCGTTCGATGAAAGTATTGAGCGGGCCAGGGTTCCCAGCGCGTAAGGCCTTGGCGGTATCCTCAAAGACAATCCAGTGCGTCGGCGCCGCAAATTCCAGAAACGAGAAAACCACTTTGCCGCCGGGTCGCAGCGCGCGGCGCATGTCCTGCAAGTAAAGATAGCTTTCGTGATGCAGTAGATGCGTGAAGACGCTGAATGCGCAGGCGATATCGACTGATTCATCTTCGGCAGGCAGCGACAAGGCTGTGTGGCGCGCGAAGCGATAGTGCGCAGGCGTCTTCGATTTAGCGTAGTCGAGCAGAGCCTGCACCACGTCCGTACCGCGGTAGTCCAGGTCGAACCCTGACTTTCCCAGCGCGTGCGCGAGTCGCCCGCTGCCGCATCCCAGATCGAAGATGCTCATGCGGTCTTCCAGGCCGACCTCGCGCAGTACGGCGAGTTGCAATGCACCGGTTTCTTCATAGCGGCCACCCACCGCGAGTGCCATCGCCTTATCGAGCGGATGGTTTGCAACCAGATCGGCTACGTGTTTTTCGTAGTCTTCGACGAAGTGGAACTGGGCCATTGGGATGTCTCCCGGGTGTCGGCATGCACAGTCTAACTTAGTGGGAGTTATCGGTTGCTTGCCGAGGGGGATTTGAATTTGGCGGAAACGTAAGTCTGAAGTAATGGCCGCAGCAAAAAGCCCCGCAGCGCAAGGCATACGGGGCTTTCTGAGATGGGGTGACGCGCTGTGAAACTCTTGATTGGTCCCCCCGACAGGAATCGAACCTGTATCTAGCGCTTAGGAGGCACTTGTTCTATCCATTGAACTACGGGGAGAGGACCGAACCAAAACAACCGCTGCAATCCCGCGGACGAACAAGCCCAGTCAGGATCCGGCGAGTCCAAATTCGCCAGCGAGCGCAGAGTATATCAAACACGCCCAGCCACGAGGAGGGCTGTAAAGCCCGCCCCACAAAGCAAACGGCCCAGCGGGCATCACCCACTGGGCCGCGCGAACCGCCCGGTGCACTACATCAAGGCAGCGCCCCCCCGGCTCAATCGGGCTCGCTCAGAATTCCACCACCGCAAACTCCGCCTTGCCTACATCGCACAGCGGGCAGCGCCAGTCGTCCGGAATCGCGGCGAAGCGCGTGCCCGGGGCGATACCTTCTTCCGGAAGGCCTTCTTCTTCGTTGTAGATCCAGCCGCAAATCAGGCAGACCCAGCTCTTATATTCAATCAGTTCAATTACTTCGCTCACGACGTACTCTTCTTTGGTTCGGTGCATTGATCCGCTCAGTCTGCCCCTTTTTTGGGCATGGCGGCGACCCGCAATATTACCGGAATTTGACAAACGGACTGCTAATTACCCATGCGGCATTGCCGCAAAGCGCCTGAGACATGTCCGGGCCTGCGTGACGGACCGCGTCATACACACCGTGTATGCTTTGATCCGCAGCTCATCTTTTGGACAGGCGCAGCGGGCGCCTGGCATGCGTTGCGACGATCGGCCTCAGCGAACCGGAGCCGCGATCGACGCCTGCATGGCCCGCGCATGACTCTCGTTTCCCAAAAAGGAGAAAAACGATGTTTAAAAACAAATGGTTGGCCGGCACGGTGCTGGCCGGGTTGCTCGCCGTATCGGGCGCGGCGCAGGCCGCTGGCGTGTCTTTCGTGCAACCGGCGGACGGCGCGACCGTCAGCAATCCGGTGCACGTGGTGTTTGGTGTCGACGGCATGACGATCGCGCCGGCCGGGACGATGACCGACGGCACGGGCCATCATCATCTGCTGATCGACGGCAAGCCGCTTCCCAAAGGCGAAGTGATTCCTGCCAACGACAAATCGCTCCATTTCGGCAAAGGCCAGACTGAAACCGATCTGACACTGCCGCCGGGCGACCATACGCTGACGCTGCAATTCGGCGACGGCGCGCATCGTTCGTATGGGCCGGAGATGAGCAAGACGATCACGGTGCACGTGAAATAACGTGATGGCCGAGACGGCTGGGCGTGCGAGCGCCGTCCGGCCGCATTTTCCGTTTTGTATCGTGGCTGGCGCTGGGCCCGGGCGCAGCCGAACCCGGTCTGCATCGGGCTTGCGTCCGGTTCATCCCCACTTTGCAAGCCGGCCATTTGGCCTATCTCTTCCGGCATACAGGCACCCGCCCGCGCGCCCGGTACAATGAGCAGTTCCGACTCATCGCTGTCTTCTCCAATTCTCCATGTCGCTTTACACCATTACCGGGGCCCAACTGGCGTTCGGTCACGTCGCGTTGCTCGATCACGCGGATTTCTCTCTCGAAGCGGGCGAGCGCGTTGGGCTGATCGGCCGTAACGGCGCGGGCAAGTCGTCGCTGCTGAAAATCGTCGCCGATCTGGCCAAGCCGGACGATGGCCTCGTCACGCGCCAACAGGGTCTGACTTCGGTCTATGTGCCGCAAGAGCCGGAGTTCGATACGGACGACACGGTGTTCGAAGCGGTCGCGGCCGGTCTGACGCACGCCCGCGAGCTGCTCGATCAATACGACGCGGTCGCCAATCAGCTTGCCGACGAGCCGGAAGGCCCGGAGCACGACGCGCTGATGTCGCGCATGAACACGCTGCAATCGGCGCTCGACCATTCGGACGCCTGGAACTGGAGCACGCGCGTGGCCACCACGCTGCAGCAGATCGGTCTGAATGGCGAGGCGCGGGTCGGTTCGCTGTCGGGCGGGATGCAAAAGCGCGTCGCGCTGGCGCGCGCGCTGGTCGTGCAGCCGGACGTGCTGCTGCTCGACGAGCCAACCAACCACCTGGATTTCGACGGTATCCGCTGGCTCGAGGAACTGCTGGTCTCGCTGCGCGCGGGCCTGCTCTTCATTACTCACGATCGCGCGTTTCTCGACCGCGTCGCCACGCGTATCGTCGAACTGGATCGCGGGCGTTTGTTGTCGTATCCGGGCAATTTCAGCGCCTACCAGACGAGGAAGGCGCAGCAGCTTGAAGTGGAGCAAGTGGAAGCGGCCAAGTTCGACAAGCTGCTCGCGCAGGAAGAAGTGTGGATTCGCAAGGGTGTGGAAGCGCGCCGTACGCGCAGCGTCGGCCGGATCGCGCGGCTCGTGCAAATGCGCAACGAACGTGCCGAACGCCGCAACGTGCAGGGCAACGTGAAGCTCGATGTGGGCCAAGGTGAGAAGTCCGGCAAGATCGTCGCCGAACTGACCGACGTCACCAAGCGCTACGGTTCGCGCACGGTCGTGGACACCTTCACGGCAACGGTGATGCGCGGCGACAAGATCGGCTTCGTCGGTCCGAATGGGGCGGGCAAGACCACGCTGCTGAAGATGATCCTCGGCGAATTGCCGCCGGACGAAGGCACGGTGCGTATCGGCACCAATCTGCAGGTCGCGTACTTCGACCAGATGCGCGCACAGCTCGATCTGGACAAGAGCCTTGCCGATACGATCAGCCCGGGTAGCGAATGGGTCGAAGTCAACGGCCAGAAGAAGCACGTGATGAGCTATCTCGGCGACTTTCTGTTCGCGCCGGAACGCGCGCGGTCGCCGGTCAAGTCGCTGTCGGGCGGCGAGCGCAATCGCCTGCTGCTGGCGCGGCTGTTCGCACGGCCGGCCAACGTGCTGGTGCTCGACGAACCGACCAACGACCTCGACATTCCGACGCTCGAACTGCTCGAAGAACTGCTCACCGAATACGACGGCACCGTGCTGCTGGTCAGCCACGATCGCGCGTTTCTCGATAACGTCGCGACCTCGGTGATCGCTTCGGAAGGCGGTGGGAAGTGGCGCGAGTACGTCGGTGGCTTTACGGACTGGCAGATTCAGCGCGACCGCTCGCAGCAGATGGCGCAGGAAGCACAGAAAGAAGCCGCTAAAGAAGTGGCGGCGAAAGACGGCGGCGCAAGCGGCGCGGGCCGCAATACGCAGCGCGCGGCCAAGCTGTCGTTCAAGGACCAGCGCGAACTCGAGGCGTTGCCGGCGAAAATCGCCGCACTCGAAGCCGAGCAGAAAACCATTGGCGCTCAACTCGAAGACGGTTCGGTCTTCGCGAAAGATGCTCAGGAAGGCACGCGTCTGACCGAGCGCTATGCCGCGATCGACGAGGAACTGCTGATCGCGCTGGAACGCTGGGACGAGCTGGAAAACAAGCGTAAGTGATACGCGGGGCGGCGCGATCCGAGGTTGCGCCGATCGCCTGCGAGGTCGGGGCCGCGGCTCTGCAGCGGTGCCGTCGCAGCTTTTTCACGGTCCGTAGCGGTCTTGTCGCGGCCGCACAATGGGTCGAAGCTGCGCGCCGCCCCTTATCCAAACGGCCAATCCTGCAGGTCGTGAATTGCCGCCTGGTTCGAAATCAGTAAAATACCCCGCGAACAGGCTTCCCCCGGCGTTCGCACCGGCTGGCCGTTGCCGGGCTGTGGAGCCCGCATCGAGCCGCTGTCGAGCGCGCCCATGGGAAGCCAGGCGATAAAACAGCTTGCCCGCCCTGCGGGCACCCCACCTAACCCCGTTGTTTCGTTTCGCTTTTTTTGAAAACTCAACGCATTGTCCACGGACCTGTCCACAGGACCTGTGGACAACGATGAACCGACGCACCCGAGTCAACCATGTCTACGAAAAAGCCAAACGCCGCGTATAGCGAAGCGTCGATCAAGGTGTTGAAGGGCCTGGAGCCGGTCAAGCAACGGCCCGGGATGTACACCCGCACCGAAAATCCGCTGCACATCATTCAGGAAGTTATCGACAACGCGTCGGACGAGGCCCTTGGCGGCCACGGCCGGCAAATCACGGTCACGCTCCACGCGGACCATTCGGTCTCGGTCGAAGACGACGGCCGCGGCATTCCGTTCGGCCTGCATCCGGACGAAGGCGTGCCGGTCGTCGAAATCGTTTTCACGCGGCTGCATGCGGGCGGCAAGTTCGATAAAGCCGCCGGCGGCGCCTACACGTTCTCGGGCGGCCTGCACGGCGTCGGCGTGTCGGTTACCAACGCGCTGTCCACGCGGCTCGACGTCACCGTATGGCGCGACGGCAAAATCGCCGAATTGAGCTTTGCCAACGGCGATGTCGCCAAAGAGCTCGAGGTACGCCCCGCGACCAAAGCCGACAAGAAGTCCGGCACGCGCGTCACGGCCTGGGCCAACCCCAAGTACTTCGATTCGCCGAATCTGCCGCTCGGCGAGCTGCAGCGTTTGCTGCGCTCGAAAGCGGTGCTGTTGCCGGGCGTCGAAGTCACGCTGATCAATGAGAAAACCGGCGAAACGCAAAGCTGGAAATACGAAGACGGTCTGCGCGGCTATCTGCTCGAAGGCATGAACGGCAGCGATCTGCTGATCCCGCTGTTCGAAGGCGAGCGCTTTGTTGAAAACTCGCGCGCCAGCGAAGAGACGTTTGCGGAAGGTGAGGGCGCCACGTGGGTCGTCGCATGGAGCGAGGAAGGCCCGCTTATGCGCGAGTCGTACGTCAATCTGATTCCTACACCTGCCGGTGGCACGCACGAATCCGGTTTGCGCGACGGTCTGTTCCAGGCGGTGAAGAGCTTTGTCGAGTTGCATAACCTGCAGCCGAAAGGCGTGAAGCTGCTGGCGGAAGACGTGTTCGCGCGCGTGTCGTTCGTGCTGTCGGCGAAGGTGCTCGATCCGCAATTTCAAGGGCAGATCAAGGAGCGTTTGAATAGCCGTGACGCGGTGAAGCTGGTGTCGTCGTTCTCGCGGCCGGCGTTGGAGTTGTGGCTGAATCAGCACGTCGAGCTCGGCAAGAAACTCGCGGACCTCGTCATCAAGCAGGCCCAGGCACGTACGCGCGCCGGCCAGAAGGTCGAGAAGCGCAAGAGCTCGGGCGTGGCGGTGCTGCCGGGCAAGCTGACCGATTGCGAATCGACGGAAATCGGCCGCAACGAACTGTTCCTCGTCGAGGGCGATTCGGCGGGCGGTTCGGCGAAAATGGGCCGCGACAAGGAATACCAGGCGATCCTGCCGCTGCGCGGCAAGGTGCTGAACACGTGGGAAACCGAGCGCGACCGCCTGTTCGCCAACAACGAAGTGCACGACATTTCGGTGGCGATCGGCGTCGATCCGCACAGCCCGGACGACAAGGTCGATCTGTCGAATCTGCGCTACGGCAAGATCTGCATCTTGTCGGACGCTGACGTCGACGGTTCGCACATCCAGGTGCTGCTGCTCACGCTGTTCTTCAAGCATTTCCCGCAGTTGATCGAACGTGGACACGTGTGCGTGGCGCGTCCGCCGCTGTTCCGGGTCGATGCGCCCGCGCGCGGCAAGAAGCCGGCACAGAAGCTCTACGCGCTCGACGAAGGCGAACTCGAAGCGATCCTCGACAAGCTGCGCAAAGACGGCGTACGCGACACGCAATGGTCCATCAGCCGTTTCAAAGGCCTCGGCGAAATGAGCGCGGAGCAGCTGTGGGACACCACGATGAACCCCGACACGCGACGCCTGACACCGGTAGCGCTCGGCGAACTCGACTACGACGCCACGGTGGCGCGTATGACGATGCTGATGGGCAAGGGCGAAGCGGCTTCGCGTCGCAGCTGGCTGGAAGAAAAGGGCAACGAAGTGGAAGCGGATATCTGAGCGAGCGTACTTCACAACGCTCTGCCTTTCGCACGAAACTTCACGCCAAACACGGATACGGAATCTAGATGGACGACGATAACACTCTCGACCTTTTCACCGAGCCGCCGCCCCCGGAGGGCGACTTCCTGACGCTCGGCAATTACGCGGAACGCCAGTACCTCGACTACGCGGTGAGCGTGGTCAAGGGGCGTGCGCTGCCCGACGTATGCGACGGCCAGAAGCCGGTGCAGCGCCGCATCCTGTATGCGATGAACGACATGGGTCTCGGCGACAACGCCAAGCCCGTCAAGTCGGCGCGTGTGGTCGGCGATGTGCTGGGTAAGTATCACCCGCACGGCGACCAGTCGGCGTACGACGCGCTGGTGCGTCTCGCGCAAGATTTTTCGATGCGCTATCCGCTGATCGACGGCCAGGGTAACTTCGGTTCACGCGACGGCGACGGCGCGGCGGCCATGCGCTACACCGAAGCGCGCCTGACGCCGATCGCGAAGCTGCTGCTCGACGAGATCGACCAGGGCACGGTCGATTTCATGAAGAACTACGACGGCGAGTTCGAAGAGCCGAGGCTATTGCCCGCGCGCTTGCCGTTCGTATTGCTGAACGGCGCATCCGGCATTGCGGTGGGGTTGGCCACGGAAATCCCGTCGCACAATCTGCGCGAAGTCGCAGCGGCTGCGGTGGCGATGATCCGTAATCCGAAGATCGAGCACGCCGAGTTGATGCAACACATCGCCGGGCCAGACTTCCCAGGCGGCGGCCAGATCATTTCGAGCGACGCCGAGATTTCCGCGGCCTACGAAACCGGCCGCGGCAGCCTGAAGGTGCGCGCCCGCTGGAAGATCGAAGAGCTCGCGCGCGGCCAATGGCAGCTCGTCATCACCGAACTGCCGCCGAACACGGCCGCGCAGAAGGTGCTCGAAGAAATCGAAGAGCAGACCAATCCGAAGATCAAGCTCGGCAAAAAGGCGCTCACACCCGAACAGTTGCAGACCAAGCAGACCATGCTCGCGCTGCTCGACGCCGTGCGCGACGAGTCGGGCCGGGATTCGCCGGTGCGTCTCGTGTTCGAGCCGAAATCGAGCCGCATCGACCAAACCGAATTCGTCAATTCGTTGCTCGCACATACGAGCCTCGAATCGAACGCGTCGCTCAATATGGTGATGGTGGGCGGCGATGGCCGGCCGCGTCAGAAGGGCTTGAGCGAGATCATCCACGAGTGGATCGCGTTCCGCTTCGCGACGGTTACGCGCCGCACGCGTCATCGTTTGAGCAAGGTCGACGACCGGATCCATATTCTCGAAGGCCGGATGATCGTCTTCTTGAATATCGACGAAGTTATTCGCATCATCCGCGAATCGGATGAACCGAAGGTCGCGCTGATGGCTGCATTCGGCTTGTCGGACCGGCAGACCGAAGACATTCTCGAAATCCGCCTGCGTCAGTTGGCGCGGCTCGAGAAGATCAAGATCGAGAAGGAACTGTCCGAACTGCGCGACGAGAAGGCCAAGCTCGAAGAACTGCTCGGCAGCGAATCCGCGATGAAGCGTCTGCTCATCAAGGAAATCGAAGGCGATGCGAAGCAATATGGCGACGAGCGCCGCACGCTGATCCAGCAGGAAAAGCGCGCTACGTTTGAAGCACGTGTGGTCGACGAGCCTGTGACGGTGGTGGTGTCGCAGAAGGGCTGGGTGCGCGCGCTGAAGGGCCACGGTCTGGATGTGGCCGGCTTCACGTTCAAGGCCGGCGACGGGCTCTACGCCGCGTTCCAGTGCCGCACGCCGGACACGCTGGTCGCGTGGGGCAGCAATGGCCGCGTCTATTCGGTGGCGGTTGCGATGCTGCCGGGCGGGCGGGGTGATGGCGTGCCGGTCACGTCGCTGATCGAACTTGAGTCGGGCAGCCACCTGATGCATTACTACGCGGCTTCCGCGGATCAGGCATTGCTGCTCGCATCGAGCAACGGTTTCGGCTTTGTCGCCAAGGTGGGCGACATGGTGAGCCGCGTGAAGGCCGGTAAGTCGTTCATGACGATCGATGCGGGCGCCGCGCCGCTCGCGCCGATGCCGATGCTGCCGGATGCGACGCATATTGCGTGTCTGTCTTCAGGTGGCCGCTTGCTGGTGTTCGGCCTCGACGAAATGAAGACGCTCTCGGGCGGCGGACGCGGCGTTACGCTGATGGCGCTCGACGACAACGAAACGCTGGTGCAGGCGCTGTCCATTAATAAGGCGGGCGTGGTGCTGATCGGCACGCGTCGCGGTGGCCGTGTCGACGAAGAGAAGCTCAGCGGCGCCACGCTCACGCCGCATATTGGCAAGCGGGCGCGCAAGGGGCGCGCGCCGGAGAGCAAGATGAAGCTCGACGGTATGCGTCCGGTGCTCGCGGCGTAATCTTGGTGATCGTAGCCAGTAGCGGGTAGATAGAAGTAGAGTAGGGCCAGGCATGAACGCGGCGTGAGCTTTAAAGCGCAAACAGCAACAACACGCGCCTTGAAGCACACGCTGCGTGCAGCAAAAAACGGGGTGCAGCATCGTCGCGATATCGGGCGCGCTGCAATAACAACTACAAAGAATGTCAAGACGTTGCCAGCACATGGAACTGCACGCATAGCGCGCGGTCGAATGCGCTCAATAGCCGCTACAAATATCATTCGTCATAAGCGGCGTGGCGTCGTCGGGAGAGGAAAACAAAATGAACAAGGCTATCGAACTCGCACTCTTTTTGCATCTGCTCGCGGTCGCAGTGTGGGTAGGTGGGATGGTGTTCGCGCATTTCTGTCTGCGCCCGGCTATTGCCGATCTTTCGCCGCAACTTCGCTTGCCCTTGTGGGAATCGGTGTTCGGCCGCTTCTTCAACTGGGTCGCTGCAGCCGTGCTGGTGATTCTCCTCACGGGCGGTTTCCTGCTCATGCAATTCGGCGGGGGGCACGCCACGTGGCCGCTGCATGCCATGGCCGGCCTCGGCATCGTGATGATGCTGATCTTCGGGCACATTCGCTTCGCCGTGTTCCCGCGCATTCGCCGTGCGGTGCAGGCGCAGAAGTGGCCCGATGGCGCGCAGGCGGTCGGCACGATCCGGCGTCTGGTGCTGGTGAATATCGTGCTGGGCGTGGTGACGATCGGTGTGGCGGTGTTGTCGCGCGGATTCTGAAGGCCGCCTACTGCATGGCGCCGTAGGCAAGCCACAGCCCACATACCACTGCTACGGTGCCGTACACCACATACACCGGCACCTTGAGTTTCGCGAAGCACATGCCGGAGAACAGCGCCGTTACCAGATACACGGGTTTGAACGGCACGTGCACCGCAATGCGCAGTACGGCCACCGCGAGAAACGCGGTGGTGACCGCTCGCAAGATCCGCATGCCGTGTTCGAAACGTGGATTGGCCTTCAACTGATGCAGATGGCGCTGCGCTAGCACCACGAGGCAACCCGACGGCACAAAAAGCGCGAGCGTAGCAATCAGCGCGCCTGCCCAGCCATCCACCAGATAGCCGAAGAACGGCACCACATTCAACAGCGGTCCGGGTGACAACGGGGATAGCGAAAACGCCAAGGTGAAGTCGTTGTCCGATACGCCGATCGCCGGCGTGACGAACAGTGTTTTAAGTACCGGCAACGCCGAGAAGCCGCCACCGAACAAGGTCATGCCTGCGCCGGCCAGTCGCGGCCATAGCAGCGCAAGTTCATAGCGGTGCGGCAACGGCAGGGCAAACAGCACCAGCAACACGCCCAAGGCGGCCAGCATGTGCCAGTCGCCGCGGCCGAGCGAGACGACGATGCGAGAATGGCGAACCGGGCTGACCAGCCAGCCGGTGCCGAAGGCCGCGCCGAGCATCACCACATAGGCCGCGGGACTGCGCGCATAGAAGAGGGCCACGCAACCGAGGCCTGCCGCGATCCATTCGAGCTTGCCGCGTACCAGCGCGCGCGTCTGTTTGTACCAGGTGATCGCGATCAGCGTAGCCAGCACGACGCTGAAGTGATTGAGCAAGGTCTGGGACGCGGCGGCGCGCACGAGCGGCGTGCGATAGAAGATCGCGAACAGCGTCATCAGCATGAAAAAGGGCAGCACGCTCGCGACGCCCGCCACCCAGGCGCCGGCGCGTCCGCGCAGCGCATGTCCCAGTTGCACGGCGACATTGCAGCCCACCGGTCCGGGCACCATCCAGGCCAGCGCGATCAGATCGGAAAAGGCCACGCGCGAGAGCCGTCCCTCGCGTTCCACGTAGTGGTTTTCAAGTTGCGCCATCAGCGCGAGGCCACCCCACGACAGCGCCGACAGGCCGAACACGACCCGGAACAACGTCCATAGCGGTTCCCGTTTGCCTCGTCTGGCGGCATTCTGGCTTGTGATCGACTGCATGGCGCCGCGGGCCTCTGCACGCGAGCGGCCCGTCCTCTGAGATCATCGTTGTGTGTGGTGGCGCGGCCGGTAGCCGGCATCGCGCGGTGACGCGGTACAGCGTGAATGTAGCCGGTTTTGCGATGCTGTGGTGGGATAAGCGGGGGCGTCACCTATACGCTTCAGGCTGCATGCGGCGCGTCTGCGGGTGACAGGTGCGTCACGCCGGATCGCATCAGCTATTAGTGCTCGTGCTCGTACTGGACACGCTGCGGGTGCTGTCGACCTCATGCGCGGCGCGGTGCCCCTTCATGCCGCACACACCGAAACGTTCGAGCAGCGCCGGAATCGCTTCGACCGGCACCGGACGCGAGAACAGGAAACCCTGCGCCTCGATATGACCGAGCGCGGCGAGCCACGCAATCTGCTCCTCGGTCTCGGTGCCTTCGACCACCACCGTGAGCCCGAGCGAGCGCGCCAGGTTGACGATCGCGGTGACCATTACGCAGACACTGCGGTCGCCGGGAATTGCCTGGACGAACGAACGGTCCACCTTCAGCGTGTCGACCGAGAAACGGTTCAGGTAGGAAAGCGACGAATAGCCCGTGCCGAAGTCGTCGAGTGCGATGCGCACGCCGAGGCGTTTCAACGCGAAGATTTTCTCCGACACGAGCTCGGGATATTCCATCATCGCCGTCTCGGTGATTTCGAGTTCGAGGCGCCGCGCGGAGATGCCGCTTTCTTCGATCGCGTGCGAGATGGTTTCGTACAGATCGCCGCGCCAGAACTGCACCGCGGAGATGTTCACCGCGAGCGAGAGCGTGTCGTAGCCCTGTTGCTGCCACAACGCCAACTGGCGGCATGCGGTCTCGATCACGAAGTCGCCGATCGGTACGATCAGGCCGGTCGATTCGGCGACCGGAATGAATTCGTTGGCCGGAATCAAACCGTGTTGCGGATGATTCCAGCGCACCAGTGCTTCGAAACCGGTGATGCAGCGGCGTGTCAGATCGATCTTCGGCTGATAGGCGAGGAACAACTGGCCTTCGGCGAGCGCCACGCGCAGTTGCTGTTCCCACTTCATCAAATGGTCCGCGCGGTGCGACAGCTGCGGCGAATAAAACTGGTAGCAGTTCTTGCCCGCGTCTTTCGCGCTGTACATGGCGAGGTCGGCTTTTTTCAGCAGGTCGATCTCGCTCTCGTTGGCGACCGAGTAGAGTGCGATGCCGATGCTCGCGTGCAGCACGAACGAACTGCCGCGCACTTCGAAAGGCCTGGCGAATGCTTCGGCGGCCGCTTCGGCGAGCGCGACGGCGCGCTTCTCGACGTCCTCGCCCTTGATCACCACGACGAACTCGTCGCCGCCGATGCGGCTCAACGCGCCACCCTCGCCGACTGCGGCGGCGAGGCGCGAGGCCGTCATTTGCAAGACGATGTCGCCGGCGTTGTGGCCTAACGTGTCGTTGACGGTCTTGAAGTTGTCGAGGTCGATGAAGAGAATCGCGAGGCGCCCGAGATTGGACGGCTGCGTCACGTCGTGCCGCAGTGTTTGCAGCGTCGCATAGCGATTGCGCAGACCGGTCAGCAGATCGTATTCGACCAGATGCGTCATCTCGCGCTCACGCCCGAGCAGCTTGCCGATCAAACCGGTGGCCACGGCGAAGAAGCTCAACATGGCGAGCGAGATGAAACCCGCCATCAGCAGGTAGACGTTGCGCGTGTGGTTGTAGTCGGCGAATTCTTCGGCTTGCGACAGGCCCACCAGCACGCCGAGCGGATAGCCGTCGATATGGCGGTACGAGACGATGCGCGTGACGTTGTCGATCGAATCGACATACGTGCCCGACACATGCTCCGAGGTCGGATACGAGCCGCTCGCCGAGAATGAGCCGTTGGCGCTCTCGGCACTGCCCGTGTGCCGCGCCAGCACCGTGCCGTTGTCCGAGATTACCGCGATCACGCCTTCACGGCCGATGGCCGCGTTGTTGTAGAAGTCGCTGGTGAAATAGCTCGGATCTTCGGAGACCACCACGACGCCCGCGAACGAACCGTCGGGATGATTCAGGCGCCGCGTCATCTGCAAGGTCCAGTGGCCGGATACGCGGCCGAGCACGGGCTTGCTGATATACAACTGGTCGTCGTTTTCGTGTTCGTGGACCTTGAAGTGTTCGCGGTCCGACAGATCGATGTGTTTGGGATTGAGTTCGGCCGTGTTGGCGATCAGCGTGCCGTGCTCGTCGATCAGCGACACCTGCACCAGCGTCTCGCTTTGCACCACGCCTTTTTCCACCGTGCTGGCGAGATCGAAATGATTCGGCGTCTTTTCGAATTCGTATTTGACGAAGCGGGTGATCTGATCGACCTGATGGATCGCCTTGACCGTATGCTGCTCCAGCGCCGCGGAGAGAATTGCGGCAGAGGCCATGGCCTCACGATTCGTGGCTTCCTTTTCAACCGACAGGCGCGCAAAAATCACGGTCCAAAGCAGGATCAGCACCAGCACGCCGAGCGCCGGAATGGCGAGCAAGGCGCGGCGGCGCGACACGACGGGATCGCGGCGGGGTTTGACTTCGCGCTGGTCGGAGAAGCGGAACTGGCTCATCGGGCGGGCCGTTCCCTGATGCCGGCCAGTTGCAACTGCGCGAGCATTGACTGCGCTAATTTCATGATTGGCTGCATGGTGACCAAGGTGCCGGTACTGCTGCGCAGGGGAAGGGAGCGTGGTGTCGTGCCTGACCATCCGCAGGTCATCGGATAGGTTTCGATATTACTTAATGCCACTGGATTAAGGAAGGGTCCTCGCATCGGGTATACGCGGGCGCGACAGGCCGCCCCAGCCGGCTGAATTCGCTGCCGGCGTAGCCAGCCTTGGAGCGTCGGCCTGGCACGTGTTTTCGAATATTTCATCGGAATCTGGAATTCAGGTGTGCCAAGCCTCTCGTCATGCAGCGCGCATTAGTCGCGCAAACGATATGGCATTTTGTTTGTAAGCGTGGCCGGAATTGACGAAACACGGTCGGTGTTCAGCGGCAAACGGGCGCGCGCTAACCTGCAAGCGGGCGCGGCGCCGCTCACGGCAACCTGAACGTGCCGTCGACAACCGTCACCGACGGCCCACCGATCCACGTTTTGCCGGCTGCGTCGTCGTAGTGCACCGAAACGTTGCCGGCGCGGCCCAGCACGGTGCCCTGGCGTGCCGTGTAGTGGGAGCCGGGGCGCAACTGCTGGGCGCTCAGCAGGCCTGCGAGCGCGGCGTTCGCGCTGCCGGTCACCGGATCTTCGCCGACGCCGAAGCGGCCGCCCGCCATCAGACAGCGCACCTCGAAGGTGGCCGGACCGTCCGCGTCGTGCGGGCCGTAGACGGCGAGACCGTGGGTGTCCATGGCATGCACGATATCGGCAAGCGCAGCGGCATCGGGTTCGAGCGCGAGGCAGTCGCGTGCTGAATTGACGCGCACCACGAGCCACGGCGCACCATTGTCGACCGCGCAGGGCGGTGCGCTGAAGTCGATCGCGTCGCTACGCAAAGCCGTAGTCAGTGCCGCGTACCGATCTTGGGGAAGCGCTGTAATTCGCGCGGGCGGTGCGGCGAATGCCCATGTGTCGTGCGCTTCGCCGGTCGATTCAACCGGAGCCTGCAGCGCCTTCAATTCGACGAGCCCCACGCCGCATTGCTGCATCAGCTTGCCGGCCTGTTTCGGCCGGTAGCCGCTTTCGAGCAGCGCATGCGCGGTGCCGAGTGTCGGATGGCCGGCGAACGGCAATTCGCCATGCGTCGTGAAGATACGCACGCGATAGTCGGCGGCCGGATCGGTCGGCTTCAGCAGGAAGGTTGTTTCGGAGAGATTGGTCCAGTGCGCGATGGCTTGCATCTGATCCGCATCAAGTGCATCGGCATCGAACACGACTGCAAGCGGATTGCCTTTGAACGGCACCGACGTGAACACGTCGACTTGTTTGAAACGAACGGTGTGAGCGGTCATTGGGTGCAGTCCGGCGAATCCGGCAGATTGATCGGGTTCGCGGATTCTACCTGGTGACAAAGGAACGATCTACCTTGCCGCCATGCAAAACGCGCCGCAGGTGACAGACACCTTGCGACGCGTTCTGTGCGCCAGGACGGCCGACCGGGCGAACCCGCGGCCGAACCGGTTGGCGCTTGTTATTCGACTTCGGCGATCATCTCGATCTCGACGCATGCGCCGAACGGAATCTGCGCCACGCCGAACGCCGAGCGCGCATGTTTGCCGCGCTCGCCGAACACGTCCGCGATCAGTTCGGACGCACCGTTGGTCACCACATGCTGCTCGGTGAACTCGAGCGTCGAGTTGACGAGGCTCATTAGCTTGACGATGCGCGTGACGCGGTTCAGGTCGCCCACATGCGTATGCAGCGTGGCGAGCAGGTCGATCGCGATGGCGCGCGCGGCGGCCTTGCCTTCTTCGGTGGTGAGCGTGGCGCCGAGCTTGCCGGCCCACACCTTGCCGTCTTTCTTCGCGATGTGACCCGACAGGTACACCGTGTTGCCGCTTTGCGCGCTCATCACATAAGCGGCTGCCGGCGCGCCTGCGCTCGGCAGTTCGATGCCCAGTTCCTTAAGCTTGTCGTACACATTTGTTTGAGCCATGGTGTGTCCTTGATCAGTAGTGGTGGAATTCGGTGGCGCGGGGCGGTCGGGACGGCTTAGACCTTCGCGCGGATCAGTGCCGCGAGACGCGACACGCCTTCGTCGATCCTGGCGGGCGGCACGGTGACGAACGACAGGCGCAGCGTGTTGTGCTGGGCTTCGTTCGCGAAGAACGGACCGCCCGGCACAAACGCGACATTCTGCGCGACGGCTTCTTCGAGCAGCTTCATGCTGTCGATCTGCGCGGGCAGATTCACCCACACGAACATGCCGCCTTCCGGACGATTCCAGCTAACGCCTTCAGGCATGTAGCGTTCGAGCGAGGCGAGCATCGCCGCGCATTGATCCCGATACAGTTCGCGAATGGTCGGCACGTGCGTGTCGAGGAAGCCGTCCTTGATCACTTCGTACACGATGCGTTGCGTGAAGCTCGGCGTGTGCAGATCGGTGGCTTGCTTGGCTTGCACGAGCTTGAAGATCAACTCTTCGGGCGCAATGATGTAGCCGACGCGCAGACCCGGCGCCAGCACTTTCGAGAACGAGCCGAGATGCACGATGTGATCGGGCGCCATCGAGAGCATGGTGGGCAGCGGCTCACCGGCGTAGTCGAGCGCACCGTAGGGATCGTCTTCGATCACCGGGAACGGTGCGGTCTTCGCAAACGCGGCCAGGGCGCGGCGGCGCTCGACCGGCAGGCGGCGGCCCGTTGGATTCTGGAAATTCGGTTGCGCGTACAGGAGACGTGCGCCGGCCGTCAGCTCGGGGGTGAGCGCTTCGGGAATCAGGCCTTGCTCGTCGGTCGGCACCTGCACGTAGCGCGGTTCGTACATCGAGAACGATTGCAGCGCGCCGAGGTAAGTCGGCGTTTCGACCAGCACGGGGCTTTCTGGGCACACCAGCACTTTGCCGAGCAGGTCGAGGGCTTGCTGCGAACCGGTCGTGATCAATACCTGCGAAGGGCGAATTTGCGCGCCGTTCACCGAATAGCGTTGCGCGATCCATTCGCGCAGCGGCAGATAGCCTTCGGTCGCGCTGTATTGCAACGCCGCGGCGGGCGCGTCGCGCAGAATGCGGTCGGATGCTTCGCGCATGCGCTCGGCCGGGAAGGTTGCCGGCGAGGGCAGGCCGCCCGCGAACGAAATGACTTCGGGCCGTTCCGTGACCTTCAGGATTTCACGGATCGCGGAGCTCGTGAGCTTGCGTGCGCGTTCGGACAGTTGCCACGTGGGGGCTTTCAAGTCGCTTTGGTCCATGGTCTCCTCTGCTGGTATCTCTGGAATAGGTCAAAACTTCGATTATCGCGCGAGTCGGCGACCCGCGCGCGCTGCTTATTTAAGGGTCCGTAGACCGTCGGGCGCTTCAAACTCGGCGACGAGCGCCGCTGCGCCTTCCGTCGGCTCGAGCGCGATCAGGTGCGCCGCGCCCAGCCAGTGCAATTGCGCGGCGATCGTGTCGGCCTGGGGATGTGCCGCTTTCAAAGCTTTCAGTGCGATCTCCGTTTCCGGCAGGGCCGCCGACGGATGCCGCGGCGTGTCCCACTGGATCAACGACGGCAGCACGCCGTCGCCGGCGCCTTGCCACGCGGGGAAGGCGCCATCGTCAGGCACTGTCAGACTCCACGTGAAATCGCCGCGCGTCATCGGCACGATCGGGGCAATGCGTTGCGGATACTGCGTTTGCCATACCGCGAGCTGCTTTGGCCGGTCGACTCGGGCAACCCAGTGCGACAAGTACGGCCCTTTTTCGAGCCGCGCTTGCGTCGCAGGGTCGTCGAGCGCGAACAGGCGGGCACGGGGCGCGGCGCCATCCACGGGTTCTGCCGCTTGCGGGTCGACCGCGATCACCTCCAGATAGACACCGCCCCACAGATTCAGCAGGCGATTGTGCGTACGCATCAGCGGATGTGCACCGCCGCCGGCCGGCGCGACGCCGAGCGTGTCGGCGACGTACTGCGTGCCCTCATCGAGAGTACGGGCGGAAATCACGAGGTGATCGAGACGGAGCAAATGGGCAGTCATGGCGGATCGGGAAAAACGGTTTCTGCGGTAAGCCGGAACGCGCGCCGGGTGCGGCAGCAGCGTTGCCGGGGTCGTAAGCATAACCGTTCGCCGGGTCGGCGGGCCAGACGGATGGCGTTTGGGCAGGTCTGGCCCGGCGTCGCTCGCGCGCGGGGAAGGCCATTCGAACCGTCTTACCATCCGTTGCTTATCTTAAATACAGTCTTAAATGTAGCGGTGCAGACCGGCACAGTAACGGTACAATCGATTCGATACCGTTCGGTACAGTTGGAGCCCGCCATGTCCGTCCCGCTTGCCCAGATTCCTACCCCGCACGATACGACGTCGCTGACGCTGGTCGAACAGCTCGTCCAGTGGGCGCGCCGCCGTATCGAGGAGCGCGTATTCCGTCCCGGCATGCGCATGCCGTCGATCCGCAAGCTGGCGCTGGACAAGGGCGTGTCGCGCTTTACCGTGGTCGAGGCGTATGAACGGCTGGTGGCGCAGGGTTACCTGGAGTCGCGGCGCGGTTCCGGCTTTTACGTGCGTGAACGATTGGGCGGCGCGCCGACGGCTGAAATCCGCACGATCGCCGCAGCACTCCCCGCGCCGGCCACGATCGATGTCGTCTGGCTGCTGCGCAATATGCTGCATACGGGCGCGCGTCCCGAGCGCAGCCCGGGTCTCGGCTACTTGCCGGGCCGTTGGCTGGACGGCGATCTGATCACCAACGCGCTGCGCACGCTCGGTCGGCAAAGCGGCGCGCAGATGCTCGGCATTGGCACGCCGCAGGGCTTTTTGCCGTTGCGCCAGCAGTTGCAGACGCGGTTGGAGGAACTGGAAATCGGCGCTTCGCCGGATCAGATCGTGATGGTCTCCGGCGTTACTCAGGCAATCGACCTGATTTCGCGGATATACGTGAAGCCGGGCGACGCGGTGATCGTCGGCGATCCGGCCTGGTTTCAGATGTTCGGGCGTTTTGCGTCGCAGGGCGCGCGGCTGGTTGGCATGCCGTACACGCCGGATGGGCCGGACCTCGACGCGCTCGAGTCGCTCGTGCAGACCTGGCGGCCGAAAATGCTGGTGATCAATTCGGTGTTGCAGAATCCCACCGGCACGTCGCTCACGGCCGCGCAGGCGTTCCGCATTCTGCGGCTTGCCGAGGCGTACGACTTCATCGTCGTCGAAGATGATATTTACGGCGATCTGTGCCCGCCGAGCTATCCCGGCACGCGGCTCGCAAGCCTCGACCAGTTGAAGCGCGTGATTTACCTCGGCAGCTTTTCAAAGACGCTCGCGCCCAATCTGCGGGTGGGTTTTATCGCCTGCGCACCGGAGGTGGCCACGGCCGTCGCCGATCAGAAAATGCTGGTTGGCATGACGAGCCCCGAACTGAACGAGCGCGTGCTCTACAAGATTCTCACTGAAGGTCATTACCGCCGGCACGTCGAGCGAGTCCGGGCGCGGCTCGATGGCGTGCGCGAAAAATCGGTGCGGATGCTGGAGAAAACCGGCATGAAACTGTTTCTGACGCCCTCGGCAGGCATGTTCCTGTGGGCCGACACCGGCGTCGATGCGAGCGCGCTCGCGGCCGCCGGTCACGAAGAAGGCTTTCTGTTGACGCCGGGGAGTCTGTTTTCTCCGCTGCAATCGCCGACCACGTGGATGCGCTTCAATATCGCCAACTGCGGTGATCCGGAACTGGCGACATTCCTGTGCCGCTATTTGGACGGCGTCGCGCGGCGCGCCTCTTGAAACCGCGCCGGCTTGCCCCCAATTAGGCGGACAATCCGGCGACACGGCTTCCTGCAGCCCGATGATCCAGCCCGCTGGCGCACAAAAAAGCGCCGGCCGCGGCCAGAGGGGTCCGCAGCGTAGCCCGGCGCCATGCCTGATTTGAACCCCATTCGTAACAGAGAGGAAGTCCGACCATGGCACAAGAAACCATGAGCTTTCAGGCAGAAGTTAAACAACTTCTGCACCTGATGATCCATTCGCTGTACAGCAACAAGGAAATCTTTCTGCGCGAGCTGATCTCGAACGCGTCCGACGCCGCCGACAAGCTGCGCTTCGAAGCGATCGAAAACAGCGCGTTGTACGAAAACGATTCGACTCTGCGGATTCGCGTGTCGTACGACAAGGCCGCGCGCACCATCACGCTCGACGACAACGGCATCGGCATGAGCCGTGACGAAGCAATCGCCAATCTCGGCACGATCGCGCGCTCGGGCACCAAGGAATTCTTCGGCAAGCTCTCCGGCGATCAGCAGAAAGATGCTGCGCTGATTGGTCAGTTCGGCGTGGGCTTCTATTCGGGCTTCATTGTCGCGGACAAGATCACGGTCGAAACGCGCCGCGCCGGCTTGCCGGCCTCGGAAGGCGTGCGCTGGGAAAGCGCGGGCGAGGGCGATTTCGCGGTGGAGCAGATCGAACGCGCCGCGCGCGGCACGACTATCACGCTGCATCTGCGTGCCGATGAAGATGAGTTGCTGTCGTCGCATCGTCTGAAGTCGATCATCCAGAAGTATTCGGACCACGTCGCGCTGCCCATCCTGATGGCGAAGGAAGAGTGGGACGCCGAAAAGAGCGAGATGGTCACGAAGGACGAGGACGAGACCGTCAACCAGGCGAGCGCGCTGTGGACCCGTTCGAAGAACGACATCACCGAAGACCAGTACAAGCAGTTCTACCAGCACCTCTCGCACGATCATCAGGATCCGCTGACGTGGACGCATAATCGCGTCGAAGGCCGCAGCGAATACACGCAACTGCTGTATGTGCCGACGCATGCGCCGTTCGACATGTTCAACCGCGATCATCGCGGTGGCCTGAAGCTGTACGTGAAGCGTGTGTTCATTATGGACGACGCTGAGCAACTGCTGCCGGCCTATCTGCGGTTCGTGAAGGGCGTGGTCGATTCGGCTGATCTGCCGTTGAACGTGTCGCGCGAAATCCTGCAGGAAAGCCGCGACGTGAAGGCGATTCGCGAAGGCGTGACCAAGCGTTCGCTGTCCATGCTCGAAGAATTGGCGAATTCGGAGAACGATGCCGATAAGGAAAAGTACGCCGGCTTCTGGAAGGAATTCGGTCAGGTGCTGAAGGAAGGCATTGGCGAAGACTTCGCCAATCGCGAGCGGATTGCCAAGCTGGTGCGTTTCGCGTCGACGCATACGGAATCGCCGGAGCAAACGGTTTCGCTCGCCGACTACGTCGCGCGGATGAAGCCCGAGCAAACCAAAATCTATTACGTGACCGCCGATACCTGGCAGGCCGCGACCCACAGCCCGCATCTCGAAGTATTCCGCAAGAAGGGCGTGGAAGTGCTGTTGCTGACCGATCGCGTCGATGAATGGATGCTGTCGTTCCTGAACGAATTCGACGGCAAGCCGCTGCAAAGCGTCGCGCGCGGCGATCTCGATCTGGGTGCGTTGAACGACGAAGAAAAGCAGGCGCAGGAAAAGGTCGGCGAGGAATTCAAGCCGCTCGTCGACAAGATGAAAGAAGCGCTGAAGGACAAGGCCAAGGACGTGCGTTTGACGTTCCGCCTGACCGATTCGCCGTCTTGCCTCGTGGCCGACGACGGTGAAATGAGTGGCTACCTGCAGCGTATGCTGAAGGCTGCGGGTCAGGATGCGCCGTCGTTCCACCCGATTCTTGAAGTGAATCCGGAGCATGCGCTGGTGAAGGGCTTGCATGCGGACAGCGCGAATTTCGACGACTGGTGCCATCTGTTGTTCGATCAGGCGCTGCTCGCTGAAGGTGGCGCGCTGGAAGATCCGGCTAGCTTCGTGAAACGCACCAACGCGTTGTTGTTGGCGCGTGCAGGTTGAGTTCGCCAGTTTGAACTGAGTCTGGATTGGCGTCGTTTTGACGCTTGTGGTTAAGAGATGCGCTGCCTTGGCAGCGCATTTTTTTTTATTCGTTGCCCGTTTGTGCGTTCGACCGGCGCAGGTTTTGCGCCGGTACTCAGGTGGGCAACGGCGAGGTCTTAGGACACGGGCGTCTGGCCATGCAAACGCCGCACTTGCGAGAGCACGGAGCCGGCGAGTTCCTTTGCTTCCAGGCAGGCGAGGTGATCACCCAGCACTTTCGCTGCGAGACTGCCGATTGCCGTGCTGGTCTGTTTAGACGTGTGATGCTGCGCGAGCGCAGAACCGGCAAGTTCCTTTTCCTGATGCAAGGCGCCCGGGCGCCGCAAAACGACCGCAGCCAGATGGGCAATGCGGTCGGACGTTTCTTTTGAGTTCGTCGTATTCAAGCCTTACTCCTTGGTGTTTGCTGTTAATCCGGTCGATGCTTTCGGCCTGCAAAAAATCAGCCGGAAAATAATTATGGGTAACTAACAAAATATACTCAACAACAGTAAATTGAGATTGATTTGTGAGATGAAAAGGCGTGCTTTTGTCTTATGCTGGCGGATCAAAAAGTCAGATGCATAAAGGATTATTTGCAATCTTTAAGTCGTTTATGCACCGAATCTTATTTCTGCGATTGTGCATTCACGCGTTGCGATAACTCTCCGAATTCCCATGTCCGATTCCGTCTTGATGAAACCTGCCGATCCCGTGTTTGTTCTGTGGTCGATCTTGCGCGAGCAAGGTTTCGACGCCGCTGAGCGGCGAGCCCTCGAACTCGTTGCAGAGGGCGTCACGCCGCAATTGCATGCGGACCTGTGCGCGGGTGCGGGGCGTTTCGAAGCGGCGTATCACAGTGCATCGCAAGCGCAAGATCTGATAACAGCGCAGATGCAGACGCAGACGCAGACGCAGACGCAGGCGACAGCGAACGGCGCGCGTCACGCCCGGGTCGCACTGTTCGCCGACGCGCTAGGCCGCGCTGACGCCGCGCAGCGCAACAGCGAATTGGCGGTAATCGCTCAACCGTCGGCTGTGACGGTCGAATGGATCGTCTGGTTGATCGATCGCTGCGGCGCGCATTCCGCTGCGGCGCACATGTTGCGTGCTTATGAGCCGCATGCGCAACAGGATGCCCGCGCCCCCTGGTGGCTGGCGATCGCGCTTGCCGCGTTGCCGGAGGCGAGCGCGCGAGCCGAGCGTCGCGCGGCGCTGTTGCGGGCCTATGCGCTCGATCCGGCGATCCATCCCGCGTTGCCGTTGCAACTTGTGCTGGCTTTCCGGGCGATCCGCGATTGGCCCACCGTCGAACGCGTTTGTCGCGAGATTCTGGCGCGCGATCCCGCCGATGCAGAAATCGCCTGGCAACTGAGCCATGCGCAATGGCAGTGCAACGACGCCGCCGCTGCGGAAGCAACCATGCGCGCTGTCGACGCCGCAGCACCCGGCAATGCCCACGTGCTGGCCGCGATCGGCATGTATCTCGCCGAGCAGGCGCGTTTTGCCGACAGCGAAGCGGCACTGCATGCCGCGCTCGCGCTCGACCCGTCCGCGCCGCAGGCGGCGCTCGACCTGGCCGATCTGGAGTTGCGGCGCGGCGACTGGTCGCGCGCGTGGCCGCACTTCGCGGCGCGTCTGGCGCGTAACGATCGCGAATCGAACAATGTCGTAACGGTGATGGAGCGGCTGTGTCCGCGCTGGCAGGGTCAGCCGTTGGCTGGCAAGACCTTGATCGTGCACAGCGAACAGGGCAACGGCGACGATATCCAGATGGTGCGCTTTGTGCCCGAACTGGCAGCGCGCGTACGCGACGAGGGCGGCAGGCTGGTGCTCGCCGTGCGCCGGCCGTTACAGCCGCTGTTTGCACGCTTTTATGCGGATTGCGTGTCCGTCGAAGATGGACCGCTCGGCAAACCGCACTTTGGACTGCCGATCATGAGCATCCCGTCGGTGCTTGACTTGCAGCCTGACCAGGTGCGTGGCGCAGCCTATCTGTCTGCCGATGCCAGCCGCGTGGCGGCATGGCGCGAGCGGATCCGCGCACCGGGTGAGGCGGCGCGATTGCATGTCGGCCTCGTCTGGTCGGGCAGCCCGACGCATCGTCGCGACGCGAAGCGGTCGATTCCGCTTGCGGCGCTGGCGCCGGTGCTTGCGCTACCGAATGTGGTGTTTCATCCGCTGACGCCGGGCCGTCACGCCGACGTGGCGGCGTTGAGCGCGCAGGGGTATCGCATTCACGATCTGACTGCGCTCTACCAAGCCGGTTTCGACGACGTGGCCGCGCATGTGACCGCGCTCGACGCAATGGTCACCATCGACAGCGCGCCTTTGCATCTCGGCGGTGCGCTGGGACGTCCGGTGCTGGCGATGCTCGATCACGTGTCGCATTGGGCCTGGGGCAATGAAGAGGCTCAACCGTGGTACGACTCGGTTGATCTGTTCCGCCAGCCGCAACCGGGCGATTGGGCGCCGGTGGTCGAGCGGGTGACTGAGCGATTGCAGGCAATGCTGCTTTCCCGCGAGCCGGGTCTGGACAGAAGACAGACGCTATCAGACGGAAGCGGACTCTAAAAATGCCGATACGCAACCTGACCCGGCCGTCGGATCTTCTCCGTGACGAGGAAACGATCAACACCCTGATCGCAAAAGCCGACGAACACTTCGCTGCGGGTCGAACGCATGAAGCGATGCTCGACTACGAACGGGCACTCGAACAACAACCTTGGCACGGGCATGCTCTTCACCGCATGGGCCTCGCCTGTTTTCGCGAGGACCAGGTTGAACGGTCGCGGCAGTACATGGAGGCCGCGCTGACGGTGGCGCCCGACCGTGCCGACATCTGGGAGCATCGCGGATTGCTTGCGGCGCTCCAGGACGAGCGCGTGGCAGCCGAAGCGTTCTACCATCGCGCGCTCGATCTGAGCGGCGGGACCGCCAGCCTGCATCGAAACCTTGCCGATTGTCTGAAGCGCTCCGGCCGCCTGGCTGAAGCGCGAATGCACTATGAAAAAGCCCTCGAACTCGATCCGGGCTTGACGCACGCCGTGCGCGCCCTGGCCCGAATCAGCACCGAATGCGAGCAGTTCGCGGACGCCGCGGAATACTGGGTGCGTGCGTGGGCGCTGGAACCGTCCCGCTTGCAGGATGGGCTCGAACTGATCGCAGCCTTATGGAAAGCCGATCGCGACGCGCAGATCGACGCGGTGCTGGCTCAACTGCGTGCGCGCTTTTCCGCGGATGCCGCCGCGCTTGAGCAAGTGGCCTTTGCACTGAACAGCGCGCATCGTTTCCACGACGCCGCCAACGTCATTGCCGAGGCGCTCGTTATCGACCCGCGAAGCGCCGGGCTGCATCACAATGCGTCGTATGTGTGCAACATGCTGGGCGATTTCTCCCGGATGCGGCTGCACGCCGCTGAGGCGGCCAGGCTCTTGCCCGGTAACGCGCACATTCAATTCAATCTGGCGGCTGCACAGCTGCGTTTCGGCGACTTCGGACAAGGCTGGAAACAATATCGCTGGCATGAAGCCCTGCCGGAAAACCACGATCTGGTTCGCCCCAGGTTTCCTGAATGGCAAGGCGAGCCAGTGGCAGGCCGCAGGTTTCTGCTCATTGGCGAGCAGGGGCTTGGCGATCAGATCCAGTTCCTCCGGCTGGCTGCGTGGCTGAATCGGCAGGGTGCCCGGGTCGACGTGTGGGTCGACGCTCCGCTGGCCGAACTGGCGCGACGCGCAAGCGGCGTCCATGCCGTATGGACTCAGTTGCCGCCCGAACCGTACGATTTCTGGTGTCGAATGCTCAGGATGCCGGAGCATATGAAGCTCGAGTTGTCGATGCTTCCTGTCGCGATGCCCTATCTGGCGGCGAAGCCGGAGGGCATGTGTCACTGGCAACGGCGGATCGACGCTTCCGATAGCGCCGGCGCGCATCTGTCTCCATTGCGAAAGAAACGCGTGGGGCTCGTGTGGGCAGGCAATCCGGGCTACGGGCTCGACCGTTATCGTTCGGTTGCGTTAAGCCACTTGCTGCCTATCCTCGAGCAACCTACAGTGAAGTGGATCTCGCTGCAAATGGGGCAAGCACAAGATGAGGCCATGGCATTGCCGGCGAACATCGACATCCAGATGCTGGGCCCGGAGATCCACGATTTTTCCGATACCCTGGACATTGTTCAAACGCTCGATCTGGTGATTACCGTCGACACCTCGGTCGCGCATCTGGCCGGTGCCGCAGGGCGCCCCGTCTGGATTCTGTTGCCCACCTGCACGGATTGGCGCTGGATGGCCGATCGCGACGACAGTCCGTGGTATCCGTCGGCGCGCTTGTTCAGGCAACGGGAGTTGGGTCGATGGGACACTGTGCTTGAAGACGTGCGGATCGCGCTGCGCGACTACGTGGCGCTGAAATCGGGCGCATGAGCGCCCGATTTGTCGCCTGAAATTGCGGCGATAGTTGCGGCGGTAGTTGCGCCAGTAGTTGCGGTAATAGTCAGCGCCGATTCTTTACTGCTTACCCATCAGCGTATCCATCGTTTCACCGCGCACCACGATCTCGGTGCGTCGGTTCAGCGCGCGCCCTTCGGCCGTGTCGTTGCTGGCGACGGGGTTGTTATACGCGTAGCCCTTCGTCCGGATCCGCTCCAGCGCCACGCCGCGCGCTACGAGCGCATAACCTACCGCAGTGGCGCGCGTTTCGGAAAGCTGCTGGTTGTAGTCGAGCGTGCCGACATTGTCGGTGTACCCCTCGACCAATACTGGCTTCTTGCTGCGCTTGAGCAAAATGGCCGAACGATCGATGACGGCCGCAGCATCGCCGCGCACTTCGGATTTGCCGAACTCGAACAGCGCGGCTTCGGGCAGCTTGACGGAGACACCGTTAGCGACCGGCGCGACTTCGATGCCGACTGCCTTGTTCAACGAGGTCTCTTTATCGCGGTTCAGCGGTGCTGTGCAGCCTGCCACCAGCACGACAGACATTGCGCATACGGTGGCGCCCAGGAACGTTTTCATGTTTCTTTATCTCCTTCACAGTATCCGATCACATGGCACGCCCTTTGATCGCGAGCGGGCCGTCGACTTGTTAAAGCACGAAGGTTGTATCGCGCGTGGCCGGACGAGGAGAATCGGAACTGTCTGAAATCGATACGCTGATTGAGGCGATTCCGCCCGGCATATCCATCCACCGACATTCCCGACGGGATAGCAGGTGAGGGCTCCGCGATCCTCTGACAGCTGCGCCGTTATAATCCGACACCATGTCTATCCGTTTCGATGCCGCCGACGCCCACTGGCGCGTCGCGCCCCTACCTGGCTTTAGCGCCGCCCAGAAAGACTGGTTGACCCGTGGCGGCTCGCTGACCGCGCATCTGCGCACGCTCGGCGTAGTAGCGGTGCGCGTGACGCGCGAAGCCGTCGCGCTGCCGTGGGCCGACGAGCACGCAGCGCTCGGCCTCGTGCCGCGCGCGCCGGTGTGGGTTCGGGAGGTGGTGTTGTCGGTCGACGGTGTGCCGTTTGTGGCAGCGCATAGCGTCGCGCCGCTGGCCGCGAGCGTCGGCGTATGGCAGGCCACGCGCCGTTTGCGCACGCGGCCGCTCGCCGAGTTGCTGTACAGCGATAGCAGCGTCGCGCGATCGTCGCTGGTGAGCCGCAGGCTGACGGCACGTCATCCGTTGTACCGGTTGGCGGCGCGTGAAATCGACGGCATGCCGCCGCACGCGCTGGTTGCGCGCCGCTCGGTGTTCGAGCGGCACGGTGCGCCTTTGATGGTCACTGAGTGCATGTTGCCGGCGCTGTGGGCGCATCTGTCGTCTTCGGCGCGCACGCCGTTCGCGCATTCAGCGTCCGCCCACGTGCCGCCGCGGACTCATGTGCGGGAACATGGCCGGCCGCTCGACCATACGGCGTCGCGCGCCCACGGTGCGCCGCGTGCGGAACCTGGACACCTTGCTGAACGGGATGCACGTGAATCCGGGCACGCGCCGGCTTCGGATCAGAAGGACAAACGCTGATGTTGCGCGGCTTTCCTCCCGTCGTCGCGGCGGATACGCACACGCTGATTCTCGGCAGCTTTCCCGGCGAGGCGTCGCTCGCGGCGACGCAGTATTACGCGCATCCGCGCAATCAGTTCTGGCGTTTGCTCGGCACGGTGCTCGACGAACCGCTTCCCGAACTCGCCTATGAAGAACGGTTACGGCGTTTGCTTTCGCATGGTATCGGCGTATGGGACGTGCTCGCCGCGTGCGAGCGCGAAGGCAGTCTCGACGCCGCGATCCGCAACGCCAGCCCCAACGATTTTGCTTCGCTGCGAGCCCATGCCTCGAAGCTTGCCAAAGTCTGCTTCAACGGCAAGACGGCGGGCCGCTTTGCGCCGGTGATCGGCGCGGCGGGGTATGCGACGCTCGTGCTGCCGTCGTCGAGTCCGGCGAATGCAATGTTGTCGTTCGAGCAGAAGCTCATTGTCTGGCGCGAGATTCTCGCGTGAGATCTTTCCTTTCCAGGCAGGTTTTATCAGATCAGACAACGCACCGTAGAGGGTCCGCCAGCAATGCGCCACGCGGCGCCGTCTCACGCATGGGATGCGCTGAACTTCAGGCTTGTCAAGGCTGAAAGCCTCGACACCCCGCGCAGTTCGTGGACCCGTCTACAAGGCGAGCCCGTCCAGTTCGTCATAAACGCGATGCAGCCATACCTTGACGCGCTGCCGCTCCAGCAGACCGAGCCCGGTGGCGGCGCGATCCGGATGATTGAGCGCGGCCCAGAAACTTGCGCTCTGTTGATCGATTTTTTGCATGGTGGTATCGGGCAGGCGGCGCAACGTAATCACATGGGCGCCCAGCGCTTCGGCGCGCTCGCGTTCACCCGAGGCTGTCAGAATATCGAAATGATCGCCACGGACTTCATTCAGGACCAGTACCAGCCTGATTCGTCCGCCGAATTCGTCGAGCCACTGTCGCAGCAGATCGACCGAATCGCGTCCGGTGTCCATGACGTGCCACCAGGTCAGCGTAACTCCATGCTCTTCGGCAAATGCGATCGTGTCCGAATCGTCGAGCCATCGGGCAAGCGACTGCTGCGTCTGGGCGGCGAGGTCGACCAGAATACGTCGCTGCGGATCTTCGATCGCCGATTCCATGACGGGATCGAGGCTGTCATGCTGGTCCAGCACGGCCGCAGCGGCAAAGTCGGCGTAGAAGCGCAGCAGCGCGCCGTGCGATCGATCAGTGTCGAAGCCGACGAACGGCACGTTCCGATCAATAAAGTACTGAGCCAACACGCGGGCGACAAGCGATTTGCCGACGCCACCTTTTTCCCCGCCAATGAAGTGGATGGAACTCATGCTTGCGGACCCCTTGTTGTGGAACAGGCCTGAACGAAGCCAACACTAGCAGGCTCCGGTGACATAACGGCGAAACGGGTCACGTCGAAAAAAATGCGTGCGCTGCAGCAGCATGCTATGTGACTGACGGGGGTGTCAAACTGAACAAAATATCAACCAGTTCTGGTGTTTGCCCGGTTCGGTTCGCGGTGACGCGTCGCTGCGCGAGCACGCACCGATGCTCAGGAAAGTCTGCTTTAATGGCAAAACAACGGGAAGATTCACGCCGGTGAGTACCGCCGCGGACTACGCCACCCTCGTATTGCCTTCATCGAGTCCGGCGAATGCTATGCTCTCGTTCGACCAAAAATTGCGTCTCTGGCGCGACATCCTTACATGACGACATTGATCAAGCGCGCCTCGGCTGAAGCCCGTGCTTTCCGCAACAAAGACACTGACGCCGGCGACACCACGCTGAACAAACAGAAAGCCGTGCGCAATAAAAAGCGTGAACTGCACGACGACGATCTGCGCGACGCGCCGCAAATCGAAGCGCCGCGCAAGCCGCGATTCGCGCCGGTGACGTTCTCGGAAGAGGGCGGTGTGCGCTTCCTGCACTTCGGCACGGAATGGGTGCAAGGCGCGATGCGTCTGCGCAAGCCGGATCACATCGAACTCGAATACGCGCAGCAGATGATGGCCTGGCTGCTGTTCATCGAAACACCGAAGCGTATTGTTCAGCTCGGGCTCGGGGCCGCGGCACTGACCAAGTTTGCATACCGTTTCCTGACGCGTGCCAAAGTCGAGGCGGTCGAACTGAATCCGGCCGTCGTGGTGGCCGCGCGCACGATGTTCGAACTGCCGCACGACGACGCCCGTCTGACCGTGCACGAAATGGACGCATGGGACTTCGTCAATGACCGCGCCAACCACGGCACGATCGGCGCGTTGCAGATCGACGTCTACGATGCCACGGCCCGTGGCCCGGTGCTCGACAGCGTCGGCTTTTACCGCGCGGTGCGCGCCTGCCTGACCGACGCGGGCGTGGTGACGATCAACCTGTTCGGCGATCATCCGAGTTTCGTGCGCAACATGAAGCGCTTGAACGAAGCCTTCGACGGCCGCGTGGTCGCGCTGCCGGAAGTGCACGACGGCAACCGCATCGCCATCGCGTTCTCGGGCCCGGCGCTCGACGTGCCGTTCGCGACGCTGCAGGCGCGCGCGAAGCTGATCGAAGCGGAACTCGGTTTGCCGGCGCGCAAGTGGATCAAGGGGCTGCAGGAATCGACCGGACAGAACGGCAATTCGTTCTCAGTCTGACGAGTGATGCGGTCGGGCCGGGCAAGCCGGCTCGACTGCGGCAGGACCGAACGCTGAAAGAACCACAGCCGTTGCGTCTACGCGACGGTCCGCAAAAGTCACCACCCAGCGCGCATCGTACGGCCATCCGCTTCCCGCTCACGATCCCACGCACGAGCCCGGCGTAGGTCACCCAGATTCCGGCCCGCTGTCGCCACGAACAGCCCCGCTGTGCGTTGAAACAGCGTCCCGCTCGCGTCAAAGCCCCGTCCTGCCAGCCTCGCGAGCACCGTCCCGCCTCGGGTCCTCCCTGCTTGACCGCACGTTCGCGGCTCCTATACTCTTTCGAAGCTTTCGGGGCGCCCGTGGGCATCTGCGGGGCGACCCCTCGCGGGGCGGCCAGCCGCCGGGGGATCCACCACCCGTCAAAACACGGGCCAACATTTCAATAATAGGGAAGAGGAGACGTCATGGCTCACGACGCCGACGCGAACAAGGCCAGCAAGCACTGGCTCTGGTTGCTGCTGTTGCCCTGGATCGCAATGATCTGGGTGCCGTCATATAACAAGGTCGAACCGCAACTGTTCGATTTTCCGTTCTTCTACTGGTACCAGCTCCTGTGGGTGCTGATCAGCGCGATCATCACCGCGCTCGTGTACTTCAAGACCAAGACCCGCTCGACGGGCAGCTCGCAAGGGGGCGCACAATAATGAACGCCACCGCAACTTTCGTCTTCGTCCTGTTTTTTATCGGCGTCACCATTCTCGGTTTTATCGCGGCCCACTGGCGCAAGGGCGATCTGGCCCACCTGGAAGAGTGGGGCCTCGGCGGCCGGCGTTTCGGCACCATCGTCACCTGGTTCCTGCTGGGCGGCGACCTGTACACCGCCTACACCTTCATCGCCGTGCCGGCGCTGGTGTTCGGTGCGGGCGCAACGGGTTTCTTCGCACTGCCGTACACGATCCTGATCTATCCGTTCGCGTTCGTCGTGTTCCCGAAACTGTGGAGCATCGCCAAACGTCAAGGTTACGTGACCTCGGCCGACTTCGTCTCGGCGCGCTACGGCAGCCGCATGCTGGCACTGGCGATCGCCGTGACCGGCATTGTCGCGACGATGCCGTACATCGCGCTGCAACTGGTCGGTATCGAAGTGGTGATCGGCGCCCTGGGTTTCGACACCAAGGGCTTTGTCGGCGATCTGCCGTTGATTATTGCCTTCGCGATTCTGGCGGCTTACACGTACACGTCGGGCCTGCGCGCGCCGGCCATGATCGCGGTCGTCAAGGACGTGCTGATCTATATCGTGATCTTCGCGGCGATCATCGTGATTCCGCCGCAACTGGGCGGCTTCGGCCATATCTTCAGCGTGGTGCCGCCTGCCAAGCTGCTGCTGAAGGCCCCGGACGTGTCGAGCCTGAACGGCTACAGCGCGTACGCGACGCTTGCGGTGGGCTCGGCGCTTGCGCTGTTCCTGTATCCGCACTCGATCACCGCGGTGCTGTCGTCGAAGTCGGGTAACACGATCCGCCGCAACATGGCGATGCTGCCGGCTTACTCACTGGTGCTCGGCCTGCTCGCGCTCCTCGGCTTCATGGCCCTGGCCTCGGGCGTGAAGGACATGCCGGAATTCGCGCCGTACTTCAAGGCGTTCGGCCCGAACTTCGCGGTGCCGGCGCTCTTCCTGCACTTCTTCCCGTCGTGGTTCGTCGGCGTGGCGTTCGCGGCGATCGGTATCGGCGCGCTGGTGCCGGCGGCCATCATGTCGATTGCGGCAGCCAACCTGTACACGCGCAACATCCACAAGGAGTTCGTGAACCGCAACATGTCGCATGAGCAGGAGACCAACGTCGCGAAGCTGGTGTCGCTGATCGTCAAGGTCGGTGCGGTCGCGTTCATTCTCGGCCTGCCGTTGACGTATGCGATCCAGCTGCAGCTGCTGGGCGGCATCTGGATCATCCAGACGCTGCCGGCCATCGTGCTGGGTCTCTACACGCGCGTGCTCGACTATCGCGGCCTGCTGATCGGCTGGGCGGTCGGTATCGCAACCGGCACGTGGATGGCGATTTCGCTGAAGCTGGCGGGCTCGATCTTCACGATCCACCTGTTCGGCATGGCAATTCCGGGCTACGCGGCGGTGTGGTCGCTGATCGTCAACCTGGTGGTGTCGGTGGTGGTGAGCCTGCTGGTGCGCGCGTTCGGCATGCAGCGCGCCGAGGACCGCACCCGTCCGGAAGATTATCTGGACGTGGTCGAAGGCTAAGTCAGCCGTTCCGTCTCGCTGTAAAAGCAACGCCCGCAGACAAAAGTTTGCGGGCGTTTGTCTTTCCGGGGCACTCCAGGGCACGATAGCGGAACCGTCTTTCAAAGCGTCCGTCGCGCGAGCCATGGCTTCTGCCGATTCCCCCCGCGTCATTGTCCGCCGCTCGGCCCTTAGCCGTATGGTGCGGACGATCACGTCGCCGTACTACCGCTATCGGCACGCGAAGGTGCTGCATAGCCTGCGCGTCGGCGTCGCGATGCTGGTGTCGATTCTCGCGACCACCGGGATCGACATTCCTCACGGCATCTGGTCGTCGGTGACGCTGCTGGTGGTGATCGGCGGCTTGCAGCATCACGGCAATATCCGCAAGAAGGCCGCCGACCGGGCGGCGGGAACGCTGCTCGGCGCGGTGATCGGGCTTCTGCTCATTCTGACGCAGAATCTGACCGGGTCGCTACCGCTCACTTATGTGCTGATGTCGATCGTCGCGGCGATCTGCGCGTGGTTCGCGATCGGCTCGTCGGGCTATATCGGGCTGCTGACGGCGATCACGATGTGCATCGTCGCGGGTCATGGCGACAATCTGATCGACGTCGGTCTATGGCGCACGCTGAACGTGCTGATCGGCATTGTTATCGCGCTGGCGTTTTCGTTCGCGTTGCCGCTCCACGCGACGTATTCGTGGCGCTATGGGATTGCCGCCAATCTGCGCGACTGTGCGCGGATCTACACCCGTTTGCTGGAAGGCGAAACGATCAGCGAGGACGAGCAGGTGAAACGCTTCCTCGTCATCAACAAGCGGCTGGTGCAACTGCGCTCGTTGATGCCTTCCGTGGCGAAGGAGATCGATGTGCCGCAGGCCAGGCTCGACGAGATCCAGCGGCTGCATCGCTCGGTGCTCAGTTCGCTGGAATTGCTGGCGACCGGCCCGCTGATGCGCGCCGATACCGCGGCGCGCGCGGCGTATGCGCAGGAGTGCGGCGTCGAGGTGCACGCCGTGCGTAGCATGCTGCTTGCGATGGCGCGCGGCCTGCGCTTTGGCCGTGCGACGCACTTTGGCATTCCGGCCGCGTCGCCGCTCGCACAAGTGGAGCGTGGCGCGGCGCTTGAATTGCCGCCCGATCTGCAGGGGCCGTATTGGCTCGGGCAGCGTTTAGCCGAACAGGTGGAGCGGTTGCGCGCTTTGCTGCTAGAGACTGAGCCGAACTGGAATATCGAGCGGCATTCGCGCACTTTACTGAAGGTATAGCTTCACACGTTGGTCGGGTGAGCCGGTGCGGCGGCCTGACAGGCTGCAGCATGGTTATGGCGATCGCGTCGGCACACCGGCATCGCAGCCGCCATCGAAGAAGCCGCCGTGCATGACGCGCTCAGGCATCCGGCAGCGTCACCATCCATGCGAGACCGAAACGGTCCACCAGCATCCCGAAGCCTTTGCTCCAGAAGGTGGGCTGAAACGGCATCATGACCTGTCCGCCGTCGGCGAGCGCGTTGAAGTATTTTTTCGCCGAGGCCTCGTCGTCCGCCGTCAGCGACAGGCTGAAGCCGTTCATCGAGCCTGCGTTCGGGTCGCAGCGGCCGTCGGACGCCATCCAGATCGTCGAGCCGAGCTTGATGGATGCGTGCATGATCTTGTCTGCGGTGCCGGGGTCCATCTGGGCCTGGGCGTCAGGTGGCGCCTCTTTGTAGCGCATCTGGAACGTGACTTCTGCGCCGAGCTTCTCGCTGTAATACTTGAGCGCTTCTTCACAGCGGCCGTTGAAAAAAACGTAAGGCTGAACGTACATGGTCGTCTCCCGGAACAGGGTCAGCGGCGCCGCATTCCTTCGGCACAGGGCGGCGAGAGGGCGGGCGTGCAGACGATTGTAGTCGTCCGTTAGGGCTGCGATTATGACTTTATTGCGTAGGAATTAGACGTAAGGGAGGCGGGAGGCAGAGCGCCAAGCCCATGTCGGAGGCGGCTGTAAACGGCATGCGGCCCTGAGCCAGAGACTCAGGGCCGCATATGCAAGCACCTGCATGAGCGCGTACTGAAGCCGCGCACCTGAAAAAGCGAAGCTTAGCGCAGCGCTTCGATCAGCTTTTCCAGCTTGACGGCGTCCGCGGCGAAGGCGCGGATGCCTTCGGCGAGCTTTTCGGTCGCCATGGCTTCGTCGTTGACGAGGAAACGGAACGACGCCTCATCCACCGGCACGCGTTCGATGTCCGTACCCGAGGCGAGGTCAGGCGACAGCTTGCGCTCGACCTTCTCGGTGCTCTCCTGCAGCTTTTGCAACAGATCCGGGCTGATGGTCAGCAGATCGCAGCCGGCCAGTTCCAGAATCTGGCCCGGAGTGCGGAAGCTCGCGCCCATCACCTCGGTCTTGTAGCCGAACTTCTTGTAGTACGCGTAAATGCGGCGCACCGATTTGACGCCCGGATCGTTGGCGCCGCCGTCTTTCGCTTCGTCCCACGCGCTGCCGGCGTTCTTCTTGTACCAGTCGTAGATGCGGCCGACGAACGGCGAGATCAGTTGCGCGCCTGCTTCGGCACAGGCAGCGGCCTGGGCGAGCGAGAACAGCAGCGTCATGTTGCAGTGGATGCCTTCCTTCTGCAGCACTTCGGCCGCGCGCACGCCTTCCCACGTGGAGGCCAGCTTGATCAGCACGCGTTCGCGGCCGATGCCGTGGTCTTTGTACAGGGCGATCAGCTCACGGCCCTTGGCGATCGACGCTTCAGTGTCGAACGAGAGGCGTGCGTCCACTTCGGTCGACACGCGACCCGGAATGATCTTGAGAATTTCGGTGCCGAACGCGATCAGCAACTGGTCGATGATCGCGCCGACCGGCTTCGACGCATGCGCCTTCACGGTCTTTTCGAGCAGCGGTTTGTAGTCGTCTTTCTGGACGGCCTTCAGAATCAGCGACGGATTGGTGGTCGCGTCCTGCGGCTTGTACTGGGCAAGCTGCTGGAAGTCGCCGGTATCGGCCACGACGGTGGTGTATTGCTTGAGTTGATCGAGTGCGGTTGTCATGTTCGAGCCTTCAAGGCGCGCGTGCGCCGTGGTTCAGGAGAAATGAGATCGCCACCGGACGGAAAGGCAAACGGTTCCGGCGGCCGCGGGTCACGCTGCAGCGTCTGCCCGCCATGTTGCCGGGGAATTTTGACGGAAAGCGCTGCCGGATGCTTCTATTCTATGGCGGATCGCCTGATGCAGTATTGACACTTGCCCCCGGCGATCCGTTCACAGGGATTTGGGGTGTCGATTTCCACCGGCGATTCAGGCGCGCCGGGCGTTCAGCACCAGTTGCGTCAGCACGCCCGCCACCAGCCCCCAGAACGCCGAACCGATCGACAATAGCGTGAGGCCCGAGGCCGTCACCATGAATGTCACCAGCGCCGCTTCGCGCTGTTTCAGGTCCTGCATCGCATTGGCGAGGCCGCTCATGATCGACCCAAACAGCGCCAGCGCGGCGACGGAGACGACCAGCGCCTTCGGCAAAGCGGCGAACAGCGCGGCGATGGTCGCGCCGAAAATCCCCGCGATCAGATAAAAAATGCCGCACCAGACCGCCGCGGTGTAACGCTTGTCGCGGTTTTCGTGCGCTTCGGGGCCGGTGCAGATCGCCGCCGTGATCGCCGCAAGATTGATGCCGTGCGAGCCGAATGGCGCGAGCAGCAGCGAGGCGATGCCGGTCGTCGAAATCAGCGGCGCGGAGGGCGTGGTGTAGCCGTCCGCGCGCAGCACGGCGATGCCCGGCACGTTCTGCGACGCCATCGCGACGACAAACAACGGAATGCCGATACTGATGCTCGCCGCGGCCGAAAACGCCGGCATCGTGAACACCGGATGGGCGAGCGCGACGTGAAAGCGGCTGAAGTCGAGCAGCCCGAGCCCGCCAGCAACCGCCGTGCCGACGATCAGCGTCGTCACGATCGCATAGCGCGGCGCGAGGCGTTTGACGATCAGGTAGGTGAAGAACATGGTCAGCACGAGCGCGGTCTGGAACTGCGCCGCGCGGAAAATCTCGATGCCGATCTCGAACAGAATGCCCGCCAGCAAAGCCGAGGCGATGCCGGCCGGGATTTTCTTCATCAGCGTGTCGAACCAGCCGGTCAGGCCGACCACCGTCAGCAACACCGCGCAGACGATAAACGCGCCGATCGCCTCAGGGTAGGCCACATGCGGCAGCGACGACACCAGCAGCGCCGCGCCCGGCGTCGACCAGGCAATCACGATCGGCGCGCGAAAGCGCAGCGAGAGGCCGATGGTGCAGAGCGCCATGCCGATCGACAGTGCCCAGATCCATGACGAAATCTGCGCATCGGTGAGATGCGCGGCCTGGCCCGCCTGGAACATCAGCACGAGCGAACTGGTATAGCCCGTCATCATGGCGACGAAACCGGCGACGACGGCGGACAGCGAGGTATCGGCAAACGGTCTGAGCCGCCCGGCGTGTGCGCTGGCAGGAGACAGATCGGGCGATGAAGACGGGTTCATGCTGAAGCTTTCTTATAGTTGGCGTGAAAACGTGAGCGGATTATTTGCTCAACATGCGCATCGCCGTTTCGAGTCCGGCGAGCGTGAGCGGATACATGCGATGGCCGAGCACTTCCCGGATCGCGCTGACCGATTGCCGGTACGCCCACAGACCTTCCGGCTCCGGATTGAGCCACGCGTAATGCGGAAAATGATCGGCGAGGCGGCGCAGCCACACGGCGCCCGCTTCGGCGTTGTTGTACTCGACCGAGCCGCCCGGCTGCAGCACTTCGTACGGACTCATGGTCGCGTCGCCGACGAAGATCAGCTTGTAGTCGGGCGTAAACTTGTGCAGCAGGTCCCACGTCGGCATGCGCTCGGCGTGACGGCGGCGATTGTTTTTCCACAGAAAATCGTACACACAGTTGTGGAAGTAATAGAACTCGAGATGCTTGAATTCGGCCTTCGCGGCGGAAAACAGCTCTTCGGTGCGCTTGATGTGATCGTCCATCGACCCGCCCACGTCAAGCAGCATCAGCACCTTTACCTTGTTGTGCCGTTCCGGCACCATCTTCAGGTCGAGCCAGCCGGCGTTCGCCGCGGTGCTGCGGATCGTGTCGGGCAGATCGAGCTCTTCTGCGGCGCCCTCGCGGGCAAAACGGCGCAAGCGGCGCAGCGCAACCTTGATGTTGCGGGTGCCGATTTCGACCTGGTCGTCGTAATCGCGATAGGCGCGCGCTTCCCACACCTTCACCGCGGTGCGATTACCCGCCGCGTCGCCGCCGATGCGCACGCCCTCAGGGTTATAGCCGCCGTTGCCGAACGGCGAGGTGCCGCCCGTGCCGATCCATTTGTTGCCGCCTTCGTGGCGCTCTTTCTGTTCGTCGAACAGTTCCTTCAGGCGCTCCATCAGCTTGTCGAGGCCGCCCATTGCTTCGATCTGCGCTTTTTCTTCGGGCGAAAGATCGCGTTGCAGCTTCTTCTTGAGCCAGTCGAGCGGAACGTCGAAAGCGAGCTCCGAGGCCTGGGCGACGCCGTTGAAATACGCGCCGAACGCCTGGTCGAACTTGTCGAAGTACTGCTCGTCCTTGACCAGCGTGATGCGCGCGAGATAGTAGAACTCGTCGAGCGACGGTGCGATGACGTTGGCTTTGAGCGCTTCGAGCAGCGTCAGGTATTCCTTCACCGACACCGGCAGTTTGGCGGCGCGCAGTGAGTAGAAGAAGTCGATCAGCATGCTGTGTCCTCGGCGGCGGATGTGCGGCGCGGCGCCTTCATCAACGGGTATTCGCGGTCAATCAACGGTTCATCAGCGGTTGTTGCGGTTCATGAAGATCAACCGCTCGAACAGGCTCACGTCCTGCTCGTTCTTCAGGAGCGCGCCGTGCAGCGGCGGGATGATCTGTTTCTGGTCGGACGAGCGCAGCGCTTCGGGCGGAATGTCTTCGGCGAGCAGCAGCTTTAGCCAGTCGAGCAGTTCCGAGGTGGACGGTTTCTTCTTCAGACCGGCGACGTTGCGCAACTCGAAAAAGCTCTGCATGGCCGCGGCGAGCAGTTCCTTCTTGATGCCGGGGTAGTGCACCTCGACGATCTGCTGCATGGTCACCGGGTCGGGGAATTTGATGTAGTGGAAAAAGCAGCGGCGCAGGAACGCGTCGGGGAGTTCCTTTTCGTTGTTCGACGTGATGATCACGAGCGGGCGCTTTTTGGCGCGGATCAGCTCGTGGGTCTCGTACACGTAGAACTCCATGCGGTCGAGTTCGCGCAGCAGGTCGTTCGGGAATTCGATGTCGGCCTTGTCGATCTCGTCGATCAGGAGCACCGTCTGCTCGTCCGACTCGAACGCCTGCCACAACACGCCCTTCACGATGTAGTTGCGGATATCCTTGACGCGTTCGTCGCCGAGTTGCGAATCGCGCAGGCGCGAGACCGCGTCGTACTCGTACAAGCCTTGCTGGGCCTTGGTGGTGGACTTGATGTGCCACTGCAGCAGCGGCATGCCGAGCGCGGCGGCGACTTCTTCGGCGAGCATGGTTTTGCCGGTGCCGGGTTCGCCCTTGATCAGCAAAGGGCGCTTCAGCGTCATCGCGGCGTTGACCGCGAGCTTGAGGTCGTCGGTGGCGACGTACTGCGATGAGCCTTCGAAACGCATGGCGAGATGCTCTTTTTTGGGAAAAAACCCAGTATAAGTCAGAAGGCCTGTTGCGCTGAAACGGCCTGGCGTAAGGTGTCACCCGCGGTGTCGGACGCCGGTTCGAGTGCGTATGCGGCGCTCGCGAGCAGCCCGTACCCGTCTGGCGTGTCCGGTGGGCGGGCGCGCCGGGCGGTGTGGGCCGGGCGCGCGGCGTTCGGCGCGCGGAACGAAGTCATGTGGAGCAGGCGCGGCGCAGCAAAATGGCGCTAGCCGTGGCTTTGCGGCGGCCGGATACGCTGCTGGCCCCGCGCGGTGGACGTTCGGCGCGGCGTCGCGGTACAATTAGCCCGATTTTTTTGGCCTGCGTGGCTACCCTATAAGAAGAACGGCGCGGGCCGTTGCCTTTTTGGGCGCCCGTTTCCCCTCAAGCCAGGTTACATGCTATGAATAAATTCGTCGGCAAACACGTCGTGATCGCAGCGCTGTCGGTGCTCGCGGGCTATGCGGCCAGTGCGCAGGCAGCGGATGTCGTCGGCAACGCGAAGGCGGGCCAAGGCAAGGTCGCGATGTGTATTGGCTGCCACGGCATCCCTGAATACCGCACGGCTTACCCTGAGGTCTACCGCGTGCCCATGCTCGGCGGCCAGAATCAGGCGTACCTCGAGAACGCCCTGCATGGCTACAAGAAGGGCGACCGCCACTTCGAAACGATGCGCGCGATCACCGCGTCGCTGTCCGATCAGGACATCGCCGACATCGCTGCCTACTACGCAGCGCAAAATTCCTCTTCGAAGAGCAATCCCGACAAGTGATCGGCTGCGGTCATCCAACCGGTCACTCGGCTATTTATATTCGCGGGATAGGAGAATTCATGAATAAGCCCCAACAGGCACTCCACACGGTGTTCAAGGCTGCATGCGCGTCGGCGGCAGTCATCGGTCTGGTTGCAGCGAGCGTCGCGCACGCCGCGGACGCCGGCAACGGCAAGGTGCTGGCGGACAGCCACAACTGCGCGGCTTGCCACGGCGCCAACCTGAACAAGCCGGTGAGCCCGGAATATCCGAAGCTCGCCGGTCAGCACGCCGACTACGTCTACTGGGCGCTGCGCCAGTACCAGATGGGCAATGGCAATCCGCACCTCGGTCGCAACAACGCGATCATGCAGGCGCAGGTGCAAAGCCTGTCGCAAGGCGACATGAAAGACATCGCGGCCTACATCGAATCGCTGGACGGCGCGCTGGTGCAGAAGAAGTAATCGCGTCGCACTGTTTTTGCGCTGCTTTCAGATTGAACGACACCTCGCTTCGGCGGGGTGTTTGCTTTTGGGACCGGGATTGGCTGGGTGCGCGGGTAAGTTCGATGACCACACGGACGGCAACTGCCGCTGAGCCGTCCTGGTGCGTTATGTCTTCGTTGCGTTATTTAGTTGCGTCGCTTAGTCCCGCGTGGCGCGCTGTTCGATGCGCTGCAAATACGCGTCGGTGTCCGGCGGGGTGCCGGTGCGTTGCGCTTCCCAGATGGTTTCGCCAAGGCAATCCATGATGGCGTGCTGCGCCTCGTGGGTCGAGCCGAGCCGGGCGGCAAGGCGCTCGTGCGCCGCGCGAATGCCCGGCGGCTGGTCGATCGACAACTGCTCGGTGATCGCCAGATGCATCGACAGATGCAGGAACGGGTTGGTCTGGCCGCGTTCGGGTGAGTAGTCCTGAGCCTGGGCGGCTTCCGTGCTGGTGAGGTCGGCGTGATATTCCGGATGCTCGACGATCCAGTCGGCAGCGATCGCTTCGAGCGGTGTCAGAATCTCGCCTTGACGCTGCTTGCGCCAGGTGTCGGTGAAAAATTGGCGGACTTCGTCGCGGCTGGGATTGAACATCGTGGGAGCGGTGCGTTGGGTGTGAGGCGGATTGGAAGGGGGTGATTTTACGCCGAGGCGGCGCGGCTTGCTGGTGGGGCGTCCTCGAACGTCAGCGAACGTCATGGGACGTCAGCGGCCCGAAGCGCGGCGGAAGCTGCGGGCGCACTGAGCGCGTACCCCGCTCGCATATGCCACATATCAATACGCCACGGCGATGCGGATACCTCTCATGGGCTCGCCGAGCGACACTACCGCCCTTAAAGATCCGGCGGCGGCGTCTTGGGCCGGAATTCGCACAGCGGCTCGATCGCGCAGTGCCAGCATTCAGGGCGCCGCGCTTTGCACACATAGCGGCCGTGCAGAATCAGCCAGTGGTGGGCATCCTGCTTGAATTCGGCGGGCGTGAATTTCTCCAGCGCCGCTTCGACCGCGCGCACGTCTTTGCCAGGCGCGAGCCCAGTTCGATTCGCAACCCGAAAGATGTGCGTATCGACCGCGATGGTCGGATGACCGAACGCCGTGTTCAGGATCACGTTCGCCGTTTTGCGGCCGACGCCCGGCAAGCTCTCGAGCGCTTCACGATCCTCCGGCACTTCGCCACCGTACTGGTCGAGCAGAATGCGGCAGGTTGCGATCACATTCTTTGCCTTGGTCCGATAGAGGCCAATCGTCTTGATGTAGCCGGCAACGCCTTCTTCGCCGAGATCGAACACCTTCTGCGGCGTGTTGGCGACCGGGAACATCTTGCGCATGGCCTTGTTCACCGAGACGTCGGTGGCTTGCGCCGACAGCAGCACGGCAATCAGCAGTTCGAACGGTGTGGTGTACTCGAGTTCGGTTGTGGGATGCGGGTTGAGACTTTGCAGCGTCTCGTAGATGGCGCGGCGTTTGTTCGCGTTCATGCGCAGCGTAGAGTTAAGGGTTAGCGCTTCGTGGGCGGAATTTCAGTGTTGCCCCCGGTGTTGCCCGGGGTATTGTCCGCAGCAAGTCCGAGACGGCGGCGGCGTGCTTCGGCGGCGTCGATCTGCGCCTGTACGTCGGCGCTGACGCGTTCCGTGTTCTGCGGCCCCAGGCCCTTGGCGGCCAACTCTTCTTTTTTCTGGCGGGCACGCTCGAGCGCGGCCTGGATGATCGCGCGTTTCTTCGCCTCGGCGGCGTCCGCTGCGGGCTCGGCGGGCGTTGCCACAACACTGGTTTCCATCACTTGAGCAGGTGCGCTGCTGACGGCTCGCCGCGCTGCAGCACGCGCCTCGGCCGCTTCGCGCTCGCGTGCGAGACGGGCCTCGCGCCGGTTGTGGCGTTCGCGCGCGGCATCGGCCAGGTTCTGGCTCCATGCGTCCCAACCGGTTGCTTCACCCGTGACCGACGGCATCGCAATGCAATCGACCGGGCAGGGCGGCACACACAGGTCGCAACCGGTACAGAGCGCGGCGATCACCGTATGCATCTGTTTCGGTGCGCCAACTATTGCATCGACCGGACACGCCTGCATGCATAGCGTGCAGCCGATGCAAACTTGTTCGTCGATAACCGCCAACGGACGTGGCCGTTCGACGCCGTTGGCGGAATTGAGCGGAATCACCGGTTTGCCGAGCAGTGCGGCGAGGCGCACGATGCCTTCGGCGCCACCCGGTGGACACTGGTTGTAGTTAGCCTCGCCATGGGCGACGGCTTCGGCATACGGGCGGCATGCGGGATAGCCGCACTTCGTGCATTGCGTTTGGGGCAGCAGATCTTCGATGCGGTCTGCGAGTGTTCTGGAATCGGTCACGGTCACGACGTTGGGGCTTGCCTCGTGGCCGCACAGCGTGCCGAGCGTGGCTCAGGGAAAACACGCGGCAGGCCAGGGTAACACAAAAGCGCTGCGCTTGAACTAAATAGCACATTATCGCCGATTTCCCCAATTGCCATCCGCAATCCATGTGCCATAATCGAAGCGCTTTTTCGAAAGACCGCAGAAGGGTGTTCCCCCCAACCAGCCCGTTCAGTGCTGTCGGTGCAAGGCCCGAGGAGAGGCCGGCGGTGCGATCCGGATAACGCGGCTCACGAAGACGATGCCACCATGAATCAGCCGAAAATCAAAAGAGATCCTGAAGGCACGCGGCGCCGCATTCTGCTTGCGGCGGCCGAAGAGTTTGCAAATGGAGGGTTGTTCGGCGCGCGCGTCGATCAGATCGCCCGCCGCGCGGAAACGAATGAGCGCATGCTCTATTACTACTTTGGTAGCAAGGAGCAGCTTTTCACTGCGGTACTTGAGCACGCCTTCAGCGCGCTCAACGAAGCGGAGCGAACGCTCGAACTGAACGGTATCGCACCGGTCGAGGCCGTCACACGTCTCGCGCATTTTGTTTGGGATTACTACCGCGATCATCCCGAGTTGCTGCGTCTCGTCAATAACGAGAATCTGCATGAGGCACGCTACATGCAGAAGTCGACGCGTATCCGCGAAATGATCTCGCCGATTGTGGCCACACTCGGCGGCATTCTGGAGCGTGGTCAACGCGCGGGGCTGTTTCGCACCAACGTCGATCCACTGCGTTTTTACGTGACGCTGTCCGGCATGGGCTATTACATCGTGTCGAACCGCTTCACGCTCGAAGCGACACTCGGTCGCGATTTCAGCACTGCGAGCGAACGCAGTGAGGTGATCCAGATGAACACCGAATTGCTGCTGGCGTATCTGTTGCGAAAGTAAGCCGCAGCGCGGCCGCGCATTTACGGCATAAGAAGCTGTAAAGCAGCCGTATAAGCAGCGGCAAAACAAGCGTCATGAGAAGCGTCGAAAACGACAACGGCCTCTGAAAAAGAGGCCGTTGTTTATCTCTGCATGCGCGGTGCTCAGGCTTCGATTTTTTCCTTCGCTACCTTCGGCGCCTTGTTGTGCTCGAGGATGAAGTCGCGCAGCTGCGGATAGATGATGGTGCGCCAGCGACGGCCCGAGAAAATGCCGTAGTGGCCGCATTTTTCCGCGGTGAAGTGACGCTTGTTCTTCTCCGGAATGCCGCTGCACAACTCTTGCGCGGCGAACGTCTGACCGTCGCCGGAGATATCGTCCAGTTCGCCTTCGATCGTGAAGAGCGCCGTCTTCGTGATGTCTTGCGGACGCACCCGTTCGCCCGCGACGTCCCACGTGCCTTCGGCCAGACTGAATTCCTGGAACACCACGCGGATTGTGTCGAGGTAATAGTCCGCGTCCATGTCGAGTACGGCGTTGTACTCGTCGTAGAAGCGGCGATGCGCTTCCGCGTCGTCTTCGTCGCCGCGCAGGAGGCTTTGGTAGAAATCCCAATGCGACGCCGCGTGCCGTTCCGGGTTCATCGCGACGAAACCGGTGTGTTGCAGGAAGCCCGGGTAAACCTTACGGCCGACGCCCGGATAGTTCGGCGGCACCGTGAAGATCACGTTGTTTTCGAACCATTCATACGAGTGCTGCGTGGCGAGCGAGTTGACCGAGGTCGGGCTTTTACGCGCGTCGATCGGGCCGCCCATCATGGTCATGGTGCGCGGCGTGTCTTCGCCGCGGCTCGCCATCAGCGAAATGGCGGCGAGCACCGGGACGGTGGGCTGGCATACCGAGATCACATGCAGATTCTTCGCGCCGATGTGGCGGATGAATTCCTGGATGTAGGCGATGTAATCGTCGAGATGAAACTCGCCTTCTTCGAGCGGCACCATGCGTGCGTCGATCCAGTCGGTCAGGTAAACCTTGTGGTCTTGCAGCAACGTGCGCACGGTATCGCGCAGCAGTGTGGCGTGGTGACCCGACAACGGTGCGCACACCAGTACGACCGGCTCATCTTTCAATTGGGTAACAGCGTCGCTGTCGTCCGCGAAACGCTTGAAGCGCAGCAGGCGGCAAAACGGTTTTTCGATGATCGTTTGTTCGATGATCGGAATGTTGTGACCGTCTTTGACAATCTGATGAAGGTTGAACTCAGGCTTTTCGTAATCTTTGCCGAGCCGGTAGAGCAGTTCGTAGCCGGCTGACAAGCGTGTGGCACCGGGCACATAGGCCAATGGACTGGCAGGATTCGCGAACGATTTCGACGCGGCCTGGGCCCAGGCGGTGAGGGGGCTCAACATCGCCCGCTGGAATTCGTGCAGTTGGTAGAGCATAGGTGCTCCGTTTAAGCGGTTCGCATGGGGCTTGGCAAACACGCGTGTGGCGTTGCGGCAGGCCGTATTGGTTGTAGGCACATTGATTTTCGGCCAACAGTCTGCTCGATCATACTGAACAAAGCGTACTTGTGCAATGCAGCAATTTGCGCGCGGGCTGCGCACAAACTGTCATTGAATCATGGTACTGGCGATGCTGCCGCGCCGCTATCGGGGGTTGCCGCAGCCTCAAGTTCTTCCGCCATGCTGCCGATATGCGGCGGCTGCCCGGTTGCCTGAGCCATGGCCTGTTCGTGCTTCATCAGGTTGAGGCCGGTGTGCACCAGCGCCACATGCGAAAACGCTTGCGGGAAATTACCCACCAGGCGCTGCGCGGCCGGATCGTACTCTTCCGCGAGCAGACCGACGTCATTGCAGAGGCCAAGCAGGCGTTCGTACATCGCGACGGCTTCGTCGATGCGGCCCTGCAACGCCAGGTTGTCCACCATCCAGAATGAACACGCGAGGAACGTGCCTTCACCGGGCGGCAGGCCGTCGTCGAATTCGGTGGTGCGGTAGCGCATCACGAAGCCGCCATGCATCAAGTCCTTTTCGATGGCTGCCACCGTGCCCTTGATGCGCGGATCCGTCGGTGGGAGAAAGCCCACCAGCGGCATCAGCAGCACGCTCGCATCGAGCTGATCGCTGCCGTAGCTCTGGGAGAACGCGTTGAGCGCCGGATTCCATGCCTTCGCGCAGACTTCCGCGTGGATCGTCGCGCGGGTTGCCCGCCATGCGTCGACTGGACCTTCCAGCTTGAACATCTCGGCCGACCGGATGGCGCGGTCGTAGGCGACCCACGCCATCACCTTGGAGAAGGTGAAGTGCTGACGGCCGCCACGAGTTTCCCAGATACCTTCGTCGGGCTCTTCCCAGATCGTGTCGAGATGGCTCAGCAACGCGCGCTGCACGTTCCATGCGGTGTCGTCCGCCTGCAGGCCGCCGACGCGCGCGAGATGCAGCGCGTTCATCACTTCGCCGTAGACGTCGAGCTGGCGCTGTCCGACCGCGTTGTTGCCGATCCGCACGGGCCTGGCATCCTGATAGCCCGGCAGCCAGTCGATTTCGAACTCGGGCAGGCGCCGCTCGCCGGCGATCCCGTACATGATCTGCAACTGATCCGGCGCGCCGGCCATCACGCGGCCGAGCCAGCTGCGCCACGCGCGTGCTTCGTCGTAGTAGCCGCCGCGCATCATCGCGAGCAGCGTGATGGTGGCGTCGCGCAGCCAGCAGTAGCGGTAATCCCAGTTGCGCGTGCCGCCCAACTGTTCCGGCAGCGACGTGGTCGGGGCGGCGACGATGCCGCCGGTCGGCTCGTACGCGAGCGCCTTCAGCGTAATCAGCGAACGGCGGATCGGCGCGGCCCATTTCCCTTCGACCGTGCTGCGCGCCGACCATTCGAGCCAGTGGTTCTCGGTGCGGGCGAGTGAGGTGTGCGGATCGCGGCTCGGCGGAATGCGCAGATGCGAGGCCGCATAGGCCAGCGAAAACGGCACGCGCTCGCCTTCGCTCACCGTGAACGTCGCGACGGTCTTCATGTCCTCGCCGCGCAGCTCGACCGGCGTACGCAGCACCGCAGTGTCCGGGCCGACGATCGCCTTGATGCCGCTGTCGTGCTGCAGGCGATCGACCCACGGAATCGAAAAACCGTAGTCGAAGCGCAACACCAGCTCCATCCGCATGCGCACCGTGCCGCGTTTGCCGACCACGATCCGCACCATCTCCGACCAGCCGTTGCCCGGCGGCATGAAGTCGATCAGGGTGACCGCGCCTTCCGGCGTTTCGAAATCGGTTTCCAGCACCAGTGTCTCGCCGCGATAACGGCGCGTGATCGTGGGCGGCGTATCCGAGACCGGCGAAATCAGCCAGCGGCCGTTGTCAGGCGTGCCGAGCAGGGCGGCGAAGCAGGCGCCGGAGTCGAAGCGCGGCCAGCAAAGCCAGTCGACGGAACCCTCGCGGGAGACGAGCGCGGCCGTGTGGCCGTCGCCGATGAGCGCATAGTCTTCGATGAGTGCGGGCATGGAGGAGCGTGTCAGTTTTAGGTGAGGCGAAGGCCGCCGCGCCAGGGTCATTGTCTTTACCGGACTCGCGCGATGCGTTTTGGTTCAGCATGCAATGCGGCTAAACGCGAGTGGGTAAATTGTCGAGTTGGTAAATTGTCAAATCACTGCCTACAATCGGTTTTCATGCCGATGCCCGGAGCTCGCTGGATCACGCGTCGGCCCTGCCCATGGCGCATGCAGACGCCGTTTTCGAGGACCTAAGCAATGCTGAACCCGTCGAAATCCGATTGCATCACAATTCTCTCCGCAGCCAGCGAACTCGCTGACGATTCGATGTTGCCGCTCGAACATGGCCGTCTGGGCCTGAGCCGCAACGGAATGCTGGCCGCGGCGGCTTTTCTGATCGAACGGGCCTGCTTCCGCCGTCATCAGGAAGGTGACGGCCATTATGCCGTCGGCGGATTGTCGCTGCAGGGGCGCTTGCGGCTGGATCAGCTTTCGAACGGCTGACTGCCTGTCTGTTCGTTGCGTGGGTTTGCGTCGTGAGGCTGTTCGCGCTCGCGTTGCATCGGGCATGGTGCATCCCACGCGAATCCGTCGCGCACGCATCGCGTCCCCGTGCCACGTGATGCACTGCCGCAGCCGCCATCGGTACGCTGTCATTTCCCACACTGAACTCCCTTCGCGCGAGACGTTGCCGGGCCGGCACTGCGCCCGGTCGTGCGTCCCTTGCAGGGTTCATGGCCGACTGCCTGCGCCGCTCAGAAGTGCGACGCTCCCACGCCGAAAATCCCAATGATGCCGATGATGATCAGATAGAGCGCGACGATGTAGTTCAACAGGCGCGGCATGACGAGAATCAGAATACCGGCGATCAACGAAACCAGCGGGCCCAGACTGAGTGTGACGTTCATGAAGACTCCATAGTGTGAGATGGGTGAGACGCGATTGAAAAAACTTCCCGCCAGGCGGGACAATTGCTACACATGCGTCGTTATGCCGGCCAGCCGGATTTGGCCGGGCGGCATCAGGCCCGGTTGCATCCGGCTGGCCGATTGCCGCCCGGCTCAAGTAGCCTGACCGGATTCACTGCAGAATCCGACACAACGCTTTTATACTTGCCTCGATAAAACAATACGACCGATTGCGCGGCAGACCAGAGACACCGTTACAACCAAATCAACCAGATAACCGATGTCCAGGAGGTCATATGCTTCGCAGTCACCGGGCCGTAGTGCGTGCCGTCTCAAGCGCTCCTTTACCTTGTGCTGCTCCATCCACCTTATGGTACGGCGGGAGGCCAGTTCCTCTGCGCTCCGCCCGTTCGATAATAAAAGGTTTCGTGCTCATGGTCTCGATTGTTGCTTCGCATGCGTTTGCGCAAGATTCCGGCCCGGTTCCCGCCGACGGCGTTTATGACATGCTGGTCGGCACTTACACCGGTGGGAAGAGCGAGGGGCTGTACGTCTATCGCTTCGACACGAAGACCGGGGAAGCGACCCGCGTCTCGGTCGCGCAGACGGTCAACCCGTCGTATCTGGTGGTGAGCCGCGACCGCCGCTTCGTCTATGCAGTCAACGAATTGCCCGGCGACAACGGCCCGGCCACGCAACGCGGCGGCATCAGCGCATTTCGTTTCGACGCCGCGAGCGGTCAGTTGACCTTTCTCAACAAGGTCTCCTCGGACGGCAATGACCCGTGCTATCTGAGCCTGTCGCCGGACGGCAAATATCTGCTGACCGCGAACTACTCGGTGGCGGCCGATCCGGGCGGCAGCTTTGCGGTGTTCCCATTGCAGGCGGATGGCCAGGTGGGTGCGTCGGTGCTCACGGTTCATCATGAAGGCGGCGGTCTGGTGAAGGGGCGTCAGGACAACTCGCACGTTCACTCCACGGTGTTCTCGCCGGACGGCCATTATCTGTTCGCGCAGGATCTGGGCGCCGACAAGCTGTACTCGTACCGCTACACGCCGGACGGAAGCCGCGGCCTGTTCGGCCCGACCGACTGGCGCTACACCCAGGAGAAAGCCGGTACGGGCCCGCGCCATCTGGTGTTCGGCGCGAACGGCAAGCATGCGTATCTGACGAGCGAACTGGCCGGCACGGTCAGCACTTTCAATTACGCCGATGGCAAGCTCACCCAGGTGCAGACGCTTTCATTGACCGAGCCTGGCTTCAAGGGCGCGGTGGGCGCCTCGGCGATCCATCTGTCGCCTGATGGGCGCTTTGTCTACGCGTCGAATCGTGGTGACGCGAACGATATCGTGATCTTCTCGGTCGATCCCATCAATGGTCATCTGAAAAAGATCGGGCACCAGCCGAGCCTCGGCAAGTCGCCGCGCGAATTCGCGATCGACCCGACCGGCAACTGGCTGATCGTCGGCAATCAGAACAGCGGCACGGTGTATGTGTTCAAGCGCGATCAGCAGAGTGGCTTGCTCGAAGCGAATCCGAAGCGGATCGAGATCGACTCGCCGGTGGACTTCAAGCTGGTGTCGCCGTCGTGAGACGGGGTTGCGCGCGATATGCACATGGGTGCGGCCGCGTTCAGCGCTTGACGTGAATACGAGCGAGCATCCACTCGGCGTGTGATGCGGATGCGCTTACGCATCCGTTGGCCGAGCCTGATCTGAATACGCGCGTTGCATAAAAAAACGGGTCGCTTCGAGCGGCCCGTTTTTTTATCGTCTGGCTTTTGTTGGCTGCCATGGGCACGTCGTGTTTATTCCGCCGGTCCCGGTGCGAGCACTTCACGGCTGCCGTTAATTCCCATCGCAGACACCAGGCCCGCCGTCTCCATCTGTTCGACGAGGCGCGCCGCGCGGTTATATCCGATACGCAATTGCCGCTGCACCGACGAGATCGACGCGCGCCGCGTACGCACCACGAAGGCAACGGCTTCGTCGTAAAGCGGATCGGCTTCGGCATCCGGCGTGTCGCCGAACAGATCGGGCGATGCGCCTTCGGTAGCCGGGCCGTCGAGGATGCCTTCTTCGTATTGCGGTTCACCGAACTGCTTCAGATACTCGACGATCCGGTGCACTTCCTCGTCGGCGACGAACGCGCCGTGCACCCGCTGCGGATAACCCGTGCCAGGCGGCAGGAACAGCATGTCACCCTGGCCGAGCAGCGATTCAGCGCCCATCTGATCGAGAATCGTGCGGGAGTCGATCTTCGACGACACCTGGAACGCGACGCGCGTCGGAATGTTTGCCTTGATGAGGCCGGTGATCACGTCCACTGACGGACGCTGCGTCGCCAGAATCAGGTGAATGCCGGCGGCGCGCGCCTTCTGCGCGAGACGCGCGATCAGCTCTTCGATCTTCTTGCCGGCGACCATCATCAGGTCGGCCAGTTCGTCGATCACCACCACGATCAACGGCAGCGGCGCGAGCGGTTCGGGCGCTTCCGGCGTCAGCGAGAACGGGTTGCCGAGCTTCTTGCCCTTGGCTTCCGTATCGCGGATCTTCTGGTTGAAGCCGGGCAGGTTGCGCACGCCGACCGCGGACATCAGGCGGTAGCGCTTCTCCATTTCGCCGACACACCAGTTCAGCGCGTTGGCGGCCAGCTTCATATCGGTCACGACTGGCGCGAGCAGATGCGGAATGCCTTCGTACACCGACAATTCCAGCATCTTCGGATCGATCATGATGAGCCGTACTTCTTCGGGCGTCGCTTTGTAAAGCAGCGAACAGATCATCGCGTTGATCGCCACCGACTTGCCTGAACCCGTCGTGCCCGCCACCAGCATGTGCGGCGCCTTCGCCAGATCGGCGACCACGGGATGGCCGGTGATGTCCTTGCCCATCGCCAGCGTCAACTGCGAATGCGAGTTCTGGTAGACGCTTGCTTCGAGGATTTCGGACAGGCGGATCGTCTGCCGCTTGGCATTCGGCAACTCGAGACCCATGCAGGTCTTGCCGGGAATCGTCTCGACCACGCGAATCGACGTGAGACCGAGGCCACGCGACAAATCCTTCATCAGGCCGACAATCTGGCTGCCGCGCACGCCGAGCGCCGGTTCGACTTCGAAACGCGTAATGACCGGGCCGGCTGAATGGCCGACCACGGTGACCGGCACCTTGAATTCCTGCAGACGCTGCTCGATCAGCAGGCCGGTTTCGATGAGCTTTTCTTCTGAAACGGGTTCGACGTCGGTGTCGGCGCGCGCGAGCAGATCGAGTGTCGGCAATTCGACCATCGATGCCGCGGGTGCGCGGAATTCGAAGCCGTTGGCGGGGCTGTGGCCGCGCAAGGGCGTGCGTTGGATTGAGGGCGCTGCCGGCTCTGTCGGTTCGGCGGGCTCCGCGGGTTCGGCAGATGCGGCAGGTTCGGCGCGCTCGGTCGAGGGTTCGATTGCGAGAGGACCTGCGGATAGTGCGGTTTGAGTGGTGGGAAGGCTCGGTATGATCGTTGTGCCTGGTGCCACAGGTGCCACCTGTGTTGCCGGTGCGCTCGGCGCGTAAGGCAGCGCGTTGGCGGGTTCGCCGACGATGGCAACAGAGGGCGCCGGTGTGGCCTGAACCGCGAAACTCGGGAAGCGAACTACGTTCGACGCATGCGATACGGCACTTTGCTGCAATACCGCAGCGACGACGGAAGAAGTGTCCGAGGCGGCGGAAGCGTTCAAATCGTCAGATGCCTCGGATACCTCGGATACCTCGGATGCCTCCGATGCTTTCGATGCGCCGGATGTGTCAGATGCGCTGGATACGCCCGGCAGGGCAGGGGCGTCCATCGTTTCCACTTCGACTGGCGCAGCTGCTTCGCTCGCGCTCGCGACGTTCCACGGCGGCGTGGAACGCTGCATCGGCACGAGCGTCGCGGTGTGCGCTTGCGTCGGCGGGATCTGTACAACGTGCTCTGTCGCGTCCTGCGACGGCACCGCAGCTTGACTGATCAACTGCTCGTGTTCAGTTGGCGTATTTGCGTTGCTATCGTTGTCAGCCTCGGATTGCGCCGGCTCGTCTTCGACGAACGGTGAGACGTCCGCATGCGCGCTGCGCGCTTCCAACTGGGCTGCAAAGATTTGAAACGGCGTGGGCGTGGGCATCGGCGATGCATACTGCGTGACTGGTGCTGGTACCGCTGCTTTAATTGGAGCCTCAGCCTCAGCCTCAGCCTCAGCCTCAGCCTCAGCCCCAGCCCCAGCCCCAGCCCCAGCCCCAGCCCCAGCCCCAGCCCCAGCCCCAGCCCCAGCCCCAGCCCCAGCCTGTACGACTGCCCCTACCTCTGCGAGTGCCCCTGCTTGTGCTGATGCCTCCATCAGCACTGATGCTGCTGCTTGTGCTTGTGCTGATGCTGAGACTGGCATCGGCATCGGTGCTTCTGCCAATGTCGCCGTATGCGTCTCAACCAACGGCGCCTGGATAACCGGCGGTTCAATCGGCCAATGCACGACGGGCTCAATATCTTCTTCGATTGCCGCATCAGAAGCGGTTTCGATTCCCGGCGTTCCAACCGGCGACTGCATCGCCGCATGGTTCGGCACAGCCTCGGCTACGTCCTGCAAAGGCGTGCTTGCGTCCCGCACCGCGGCCATTTCAACTTCGCTCGCACGCGATGAATCGACGCCCGATTGCTCAGCCACGACCCGCGGCTCGATGCTCGCTGGACTCGTCGTGATCATTGCGTTTTCCCCGCTGCTGCTGCGCGCGAGGCTGACGCCGGCGATGTCGGTCCAGCGCGCGGCGTTTTCCGCGATGCTGCGAAGCGTCTCCTGGACGCTGGCGGGCGGCGTGACCTTCTGCGCGGTGGCCATCGGCCGGGTATAACTCGGCGCCGGCGTGCTGAACGAAGCCGGCCGCCGCGTTGTCTGCGTCGGCACGGTCGGTTGTGCGGCTCGTGCCGCAGAGGCTGCTGAGGTCGCTGGTGCTACCGGTGCCGCCGCGCCCGACACGGCCTGTTGTGCCGCTCGCGCCGCAGCGGCCGGCGCGGCGACCGCACCCGCCACA
>NZ_JAQQCQ010000038.1:0-63623 GCF_046030355.1 Paraburkholderia caffeinilytica | reverse complement strand
CGCAGAAGGTGGCAGCGCTTCAGTCGAGAAGATCGAAGCGGCAGCCGACACCGGCCTGTCGCAGTTCGTCAGCCGTGAAGTGACGAAGCTGGACCGTCCGGAACTGACGTCGGCGAAGATCATCGTCTCAGGTGGCCGCGGTCTGGGCAACGGCGAGAACTACACCAAGGTTCTGGAACCGCTGGCCGACAAGCTCAACGCCGCATTGGGCGCATCGCGTGCAGCCGTCGATGCGGGCTTCGTGCCGAACGACTATCAGGTCGGCCAGACCGGCAAGATCGTCGCACCGCAACTGTACGTCGCGGTCGGCATCTCGGGTGCAATCCAGCATCTGGCCGGGATGAAAGACTCGAAGGTGATTGTGGCGATCAACAAGGATGCGGAAGCGCCGATCTTCAGCGTCGCCGATTACGGTCTGGTGGGTGATCTGTTCGAGAGGGTGCCTGAACTGAGCGCGTTGGTTTGAGGCGACCCAACGTGGAGCCCGACACGCATAAGACTCGGATGGCGATCGTGGGCGCCGGGCTTGCCGCCACCCCTCACGCGCTTGCGCTCAACGATCTGCGCGACGAAATCGAGGTCGTCGGCGTGCTGGGCCGCTCGCGCGAACGACTCGAGCGGTTCGCGAACCAGCACGGCTTTCCACCCGGCGAATCATTCGACGCCGTGCTTGACGATCCCGGCGTCGACGTCATTCTGGTGTTGACACCGCCGCATACGCATCTTGATCTTGTTTTGCAAGCTGCGGCTGCCGGCAAACACGTGCTGCTGGAGAAGCCGCTCGACATCTCGACGCAACGTGCGGAACGTCTGGTACAAGCGTGCTATGACGCCGACGTGCGGCTTGGTGTCGTGTTTCAGAATCGCTTTCGTCCGGCGGTGCAGCGGCTCGCCGCTTTGGTGCATGGCGGCGCGCTCGGCCCACTCGCCTATGTGGGACTTGATCTGCGATGGTGGCGTCCACAGTCTTACTACGATGAAGTGGGCCGGGGCACCTATGCACGCGATGGCGGTGGCGTGCTGATGACGCAGGCGATCCACTCGCTCGATCTGCTCATGTGGCTGGCAGGTGATGTGTCGACGGTGACAGGTGCGACTGCGACGACCCTATTGCATACGATGGAAGCGGAGGACTTTGCAAGCGCAGCACTCAGATTCGAAAATGGAGCGGCCGGTTACGTGCTTGCCACTACCGCAGCGTTTCCAGGCTTTCCGGAGCGAATTGAAGCAGTCGGCAAAAAGGGCACGGCAGTGCTCGAAGGCAGCACTTTGCGCGTGATCTTCCAGGATGGCAGCACCGACGAATTTCATGATCCGTCTTCGTCGGGCTTCGGTGCGAAGCCGATGGATTTTTCTCACGCCGCGCATCGCGATCTGCTCAAGGATTTTTGCGCCGCGATCCGCGAGGATCGGGCACCTTCCATCACCGGCGATGATGCGTTACGTGTGCAACGGTTGATCGAACGCATCACGCTTCAACGTGGAGACCGATCCTGATGCAGATCGACGGGGAAACGAAAATAGTCGTAATTGTGGGGGACCCCGTCGCGCAGGCGAAGTCACCTGAGTTATTCAACGCGCTGTTCGAGCGGTACGGCGTGAATGCGGCGCTGGTTCCGTTGCAAGTGCCGCCCGCGAAACTTGGCGCGGTACTCGACGGCTTGCGCGGGATCGTCAACCTGGCGGGCGTGGTCGTCATCGTGCCGCACAAGATTGCTGCCGCGGCTTATGCCGCGGATCTGTCCGATGCGGCCCGGCAGACAGGGAGTGTGAATTGTCTGCGCCGGGAGATGGACGGCACGTGGTTCGGCGCCATGTTCGACGGTATTGGCTTCGTGAAAGGTCTCGATGCCTGTGAGCTTATCGTGCGTGACAAGTCGGTGCTGCTTGTCGGAACCGGCGGAGCAGGCGCGGGAGTCGCACATGCGCTGGTCGATGCCGGGGTTGCGTCGCTTGATCTGTTCGATAGCAATACGGAGTCGCTGCAACGGCTTGAGCGCGCGTTACGCTCGCGCGGAGGCACGACGCTGATACGTCGGAGCATGCCGGCCGCGCAGGCGGCGCACGACTTTATCGTGAACGCGACGCCGTGCGGGATGCGCGCTAACGACCCGTTGCCGATCGACCTGACTGGCGCACATCCGGACGCGGTGGTGGCAGACCTCATCATGAAGCCCGCGCAAACGCGCCTGCTGGAAGACGCCAGGGCACGCGGTCTCGCTACGCATTTGGGCCGTTATCTGCTCGAAAGTTCGGTGGAAACAATGGCCGCTTTTCTGCGGCTTGTGCCTTGATCTCGCGTACGTCGGGGCTGCTGTAGGTGCTGCTCAAAACGTTATGCACAAAGCCGCGGAAAGTCAGGGAAAACCCGCTTGATGGATGTTTAAGTGCGGCCTAATATCATCGTTAAGTAACTATCCGGAGAGTTACTTTATGGCTGACCAGATGAGTATTTCAAGGTGTGGTAGCAATCACCTTTTATGGTGGCCGGAGTAGGCGCTGAAGCGCTAACTCTGGTCGACCGCAATGGCTTGCATGGGACCAGAGTAAGCGCTAAAGCGCTAACTCCGGTCGACCGCAATGAATTGCATGGGACCGGAGTAAGCGCTGAAGCGCTAACTCCGGTCGACACAGGAGACAAAGATGGATCCGGTAGCAAAGCGAAAGTGGCCGCGTTCAGGGCTGGAGACAACGGTAATGGGTTTCGGCGCGGCGCCGATCGGCAACATCTTCAGGCCGATCAGCGAGGAGGATTCGGCGGCGCTGATCAAGGCGGCGTGGGATGCGGGCGTGCGCTACTTCGACACCGCGCCAATGTATGGCCACGGCTTGAGCGAGGCGCGCAGCGGTCAGGGACTGCGCTGGTATCCGCGGGACGAATACGTGCTGTCCACCAAGGTCGGGCGCATTCTGAAACCGCGCAGGCGCGCGGAGATCGACTTCGCGCCGTGGGTTGATGGGCTGCCGTTCGAACCCGTTTTCGACTACAGCTACGACGGCACGATGCGCTCGATCGAGGACAGCCTGCAGCGTCTGGCGCTGGAGCACATCGATATCGCGCTGATCCACGACATCGATGTATTTACACACGGCGAGCGCCAGCCCGAAATGTTCGAGGCGGCGATGGCGGGGGCGTCGAAAGCACTGCTGAAGCTGCGCGACGAAGGCGTCGTGAAAGCGGTGGGGCTCGGCGTCAACGAGTGGCAGGTCGCGCACGAAGCGATTCGCCGGCAGGATTTCGACTGCCTGCTGCTGGCCGGCCGCTACACGCTGCTTGAGCAGGACGCGCTGGACGGCTTTCTGCCGATGTGTGAAGAGAAGCAGGTGTCGGTCATTCTCGGCGGCGGCTACAACAGCGGCATTCTCGCGACGGGTGCGGTGCCTGGTGCGAAATACAACTACGCGCCCGCGCCGGAAGCCATTCTGGAACGTGTGCGCAGGATGGAGCAGGTATGCCGGGAATACTCGGTGCCGCTCAAAGCCGCGGCACTGCAATTCGTCCTCGGTCATCCGGCGATCCCGACCAACATTCCGGGTGTACGCACGGTTGCACAACTGGAAGATAACCTGCAGACCTTCCGGGCTGAAATACCACCGGCATTCTGGGCCGAACTGAAGCGCCGCGAGTTGATCCGCGAGGATGCGCCGACGCCTCAGTAGCGCCTGAGTCACACCACCGCCAGGCAGTAACGAACCGCCTGGTCCGCGACAAACCCGCGAGCAGCGCCGCCACGGTTCGCCATGGCGGAGGGGTCGTGTCGTCCTCGCGTTTTATCGTCAGAGAGAAAGTCATGAAAGCTGCTGTACTCGTCGCACCCAGGCAGTTCGAGTTGCGTGACGTACCGGTTCCTGAATGCGGTGTGTCCGATGTGCTGATCAAGGTAGAACGCTGCGGTATCTGCGGCACCGACCTGCATATCTATCACGGCAACTATTCGGCCGATTGCCTGCCGTTGATTCCGGGCCATGAATTTTCCGGGACGATCGCGGAGATAGGTTCGGATGTGAAAGGGCTGCGCGTCGGTCAGCCGGTGACGGCCGATATCAATCTTGGATGCCGCAGCTGCTTTTACTGCCGCAAGAACGAAATCCTCAATTGCGCGCAGCGAGTTCAACTTGGGATTCACGTGAACGGCGGCATGGCCGAGTACGTGCGGGTGCCGGCATACGCCGTCGTTCCGTTGCCGGCGGCGATGCCGATCGAAGAGGGCGCGATGGTCGAACCCCTGTCGTGCATCGTGCGCGCGTTTCGCAAGAGTCATCTGCGGCTCGGCGAAAGCGTACTGATTATCGGTGCAGGTCCGATCGGCCAGTTGCACTTGCAGCTAGCCTTGCGTTCGGGCGCGGCGCCTGTCTTCGTGATCGAGCCGAACGCGCAGCGCGCGCAACTCGCCAAAGATCTGGGCGCGGACTTCGTCGTGACCGATGCAGCGCAGTTGGAAACGACCGTGCGGGCGGCAACCGACGGACGCGGTGTCGACGTCGCGATTGAGAGCGTCGGCTCTCCCGAACTCTATGAACGCGCATTGGCGTTGATCCGCCCGGGTGGGCGTGTGATCGCCTTTGGCATTGCCAGGCCAGGGCACACGTTCCGCATTGCCGCGCTTGATTTCGTTCTGCGTGAGCAGGGCTTACAGGCGAGCGTCGCGGGAATGGGCGACGACATGCACGAAGCAGCCACGCTGCTCGGCTACAAGCGTATCGACGTCGCTCCGTTTCTGACGACGATCTATCGGCTCGACGACGTCGACCATGCATTCGCGCGTCTCGCCGAAGACAGAAGCGTGTTGAAGATCCAGTTGCAAATCGCCTGAGCGGCCGATCTGCTCGCGTCGCCAACTCAGAAGGTGCGCTATGAATGCCCTTGAAGTACGAGGAATCAGCAAGACTTACCCGGGCGTACGCGCCCTTGATCAGATCGCCTTCACGTGCGGCAGAGGCTCGGTCCATGCGTTAGTCGGTGAAAACGGCGCAGGTAAGTCGACGCTCATCAAGATCCTCAGCGGCGCGGTTGCGCCGGACCAAGGTGAATTGCTGCTTGACGGCCAACCCTACGCGCCGGCGTCGCCAAGTGAAGCTGTCGAAGCGGGAGTGTCGACGATCTATCAGGAGTTCAATCTGATACCGGGATTGAACGTCGCGGAGAACATCTTCCTCGGGCGCGAACGCCTCGAAAACGGGCTGCTTGACAGTAGGTCCATGCGCAAGGAAGCACAGGCATTGCTGGAGCGCATCGGCGCGCCAATTGATGTGCGCCGTCGTGTCGGCACTTTGTCGGTCGCCGAACAGCAGCTCGTGGAAATTGCAAAGTCGCTGGCTATATCCGCGCGTGTGCTGATCATGGACGAACCATCGGCAACGCTGTCGGACCACGAAATGACGTTGCTTTATAACGTGGTGAGAAAGCTCTCCAGTGAAGGCGTGACGATCATCTACGTCTCGCACCGGATGGATGAAATCTTCGATCTCTGTGATTCCTGCACGGTGATGAAAGACGGGCGGTCGGTATGCACACGGCCCGTCGCCGAACTGAGCCGGGCGGCGTTGATCCAGCTTATGGTGGGCCGCGAACTCGATACGCGTTTTCCCGAAAAACGGCCGGCGGCGACCGGCGAGATCGTACTCGAGGTCGAGGGTTTGCGTCTCGAACAACGCGTGCGGGACGTCACTTTCAGCGTTCGTGCGGGCGAGGTGGTAGGGCTGGCCGGACTCGTCGGGGGAGGCAGGACGGAGGTGGCGCGAGCCATCTTCGGCCTTGAGAACGTGACGGGAGGGCGCATTTCGCTTCGGGGCAAAAGTCATCGGCCTAAGTCTCCGTCGCAGGCGATCGAGGCGGGTATCGCGCTTGTTCCGGAAGATCGGAAGACACAAGGTCTGGTGCTGGGATTGAGCATCCGCGAAAACGCCATTTTGCCGACCCTGAAAAGCATTTGCCGGTTCGGTTTTGTTGAAAACCGTAAGGAACGGGCTCGGGTTGCAAAAGTCTGCAGGCAACTGGCGGTGTCGGCCTCAAGCGTGGAAGTGCCGGTCGTGACGCTTTCCGGCGGCAATCAGCAGAAGGTTGTCTTCGGCAAGTGGATGGCGCATTCCTTTTCGCTGCTGATTCTGGACGAGCCGACCCGCGGTGTCGACGTAGGCGCGAAGACGGAGTTCTACAGACTCATCGACGAAATTGCACGTTCAGGTAAAGCGGTACTCCTGATCTCTTCGGAATTGCCGGAATTGATCGGCATGGCCGACCGCATCGTCGGTGTGCGCGACGGCATGGTCACAGGTGAGGCCATCGCGCTCGGTGCAACCGAAGAGTCCGTTCTACAAATGATTGCGAGGTAATTATGGCCATTGCCGAATCACTATCGAATGTCAGTTCCAGCGAACGCTTCTCGAACAATGCATATCGGCGTATCGAACTTGTTCAGCGCTACGGCATTCTGGCGATTTTTCTGTTGCTTTGCGTGACGGCCGGTTTGTCGTCACCGTTCTTCCTGACACCTGAAAATCTGCTCAATGTAGTCAGACAGGTTTCGGTGGTTGGACTGACTGCTCTTGGTATGACGTTTGTCATTTTGACCGCCGGCATCGATCTATCGGTCGGCTCGATACTCGCGTTGACAACCCTCGCCGTTGCTGGACTGAAGCCTTATGGGCCGGTTGCATCGCTTGCCGGCGGACTCGCTGTGGCGCTTGCATGTGGCTGGCTGAACGGCTTTATCACCACGAAAGGACGCATCCAGCCGTTCATTGTCACGCTCGGCATGATGACGGCGCTAGTGGGTGTCGGCCTGGCCTATTCCGATGGGCAACCTGTGATCGGCGTGCCTGTCTCGCTTGGCTGGATTGGTCGCGGCAGGCTCGGCGGTGTCCCGGTGCAGGCCATTCTGTTCATCCTGATGGCGCTGGCCTCTATCGTGATTCTGAAGAAGACGCGCTATGGGCGTCATATCTACGCGGTCGGCGGCAATGTCGAGGCAGCCCGCCTCTCGGGCGTTGCAGTAGATCGGGTTCGGATGATTGCGTACTGCTTGTCCGGTCTTTTCGCCGGGCTCGGCGGCATCGTCATGGCGGCGCAATTGAACATCGGCGAAGCGAATCTCGGGAAAGGCCTTGAACTCGATGCTATCGCAGCTGTTGTGGTGGGAGGGACCAGTCTTGCCGGTGGCGCCGGTGGCATTGGCGGGACGATTATCGGCGTGCTGCTGATCGGCGTACTAAACAATCTGCTTAACCTTCTCAACATTCCCGCTTATACGCAATTGATCGTGAAGGGCGCCATCATCGTGATAGCAGTTCTGATCCATGCTCAGCTGAGTCGTTCCAGGGGCCGATAGGTAACCCAATACAAAGGAGATGAAATGAAACAATCAAAAATCACGCTGGCGTTGACGGCGGCGGCATTGTTGTTCGGTGGCATGGGTGCTGCGTGGGCCGCGTCGGAAACAATCGGACTCTCGCAGGAGAGTTTGGATCATCCATGGCTCGCGACTCAGCGCAAGCAGATCGAAGCGGCTTGCAACGGCGCCGGCGTCAGGCTCCTTGCCACCGATGGACAAGGAAATGTTGCGACGCAGATTGCCGGCATCGAGGACATGCAGTCGAAGGGCATCAAATTGTTGCTGGTTCAGGCAGGCAAAGCGGAAGGGTTGCGTCAGGAACTGGAGAGTCTGAAAGAGCGCGGCATTCCGTACATGTTCGTCGGCAAGCCGATTGAAAATGCCGGCGCGATCACTATGGTCTCCGGAGACAACCGCGCGTTAGGCGCCGCCGCGGGGCAATACATTGTCGACAGCCTGACGCAGAAGAACGGCAAGCCCAAAGGGAATCTCGTGGTGCTTGAGGGCATCCCGGGAGATGAGACGTCGCTGAACCGCGTCGGCGGCGTTCTGTCTGTGGTCAAGAAATATCCGGACATCAAGATCGTGGCATCGCAGCCCGGCGATTACCGCCGGCCCAAAGCCTATTCGGTCATGCAAAACATCCTTCAGGCGCACCCGCCAGGAACGATCGATACAGTGTTCGCGGCGAATGGGGAGATGGCGCTAGGCGCAATCCAGGCGATCAAGGAAAGCGGGCGTTCCAGGGAGATCAGTGTAACGGGACTCGACGGGCAGAAGGAGGAATTCGACGCAATCAGAGCAGGCGATGAAGCGGCCACGTGGCTATACCCGCCTGCCGGCACCGAAGGTATGACTGTTGCGCTAAAAATCCTGAAGGGTGAAAAGGTTCCGCCCAAGATCATCCTGCCGACGGTGCGGGTCACGAAAGACAACGTGGACTCAGTCAAGCCGGCGTTCTAGCCCGAATCAACTTCGCGACGTCTTTCATAGCAAAGCGGATTGATGATCTTCACACGGGTATCAACAAACGGAAACAAACGATGAAATTTTACGGCATGGAGCACGTGGGTTTCACGGTTCCCAACCTTGACGAAGCAGTGCGTTTCTTTGAAAAGGTGTTTGGTGCGGTCACCGTTATGGAGACGGGACCGGTTGTCGCGGACAACGCGTTCATGGTGCGGCGCCTGGGTGTGCCCGAACATTGCCGCATCGGAAATATCAAGGTGCTGCGCTGTGGAAATGGTGCAAATCTCGAACTATTCGAATACTCGGGCGAGGCGCAGCAAGGGGCGCTCAAGCGCAACAGTGAGGTGGGCGGTTTTCATCTTGCCTTTCAGGTCGACGACGCCGTTGCCGCAGCCGATAACCTGAGAGCGATGGGGGTGGACGTTCTGGAGGGACCCACCTACGTCGAGGCCGGACCGATGAAAGGCCTTACCTGGGTATATTTGCGCGCTCCCTGGGGACAGTTCCTCGAACTGGTGAGCCGAAGCGGTCCACTCGGGTATGAAGAGGCTGATGGGCCGACCCTTTGGGCGCCGCAATCCGCATAGAACAGGCTGGGGTCCCGCTTCTGATATCCCATTCGACGTGCGCTACCGGACGTCTTCGGGAACCGTCCGCGAGACCTGCATGGCGGCGCAGATTGCGCTGCTGGGAGACATCGTATGCAAGAAATGGAAATCTGCTTTCCAGAGAAGAATCAATTCATCCTGCAGCCCTGTGAACGGGTGGAGGCGTTACTTCCCAATCAGGTGCGTGGGCGCACGATTGCAACGCTCATTAGTCCCGGAACGGAATTGGCATGGGCGACCGGGGATGACTTTCCCATCAAGCCAGGCTATTCCGCCGTGTTTGAGGTCCAGGAACGTGGCGCGGACGTAACCAACGTATCTATCGGCGATCGCTTGTTCTGCATGGGCGGTCATCGGAGCTATCAGCAGGTCGACATTGACCACACAGTCGCGATACCCAGTGGGGTGAAACCCGAGATTGCGCTGCTGGCACGACTCATAGGTGTGTCGATGACTACGTTGATGACGACCAAAGCACGACCCGGAGACGCAGTAGTGATTTGTGGCGCCGGTCCGGTCGGCTATCTGGCCGCGCACATTTTCCGGCTGGGCGGTTACGAAGTCAGTGTCGTTGAGCCCGACGCTAAACGACGTGCTCAGGCACAGGACTCGGGTTTGCAATCGGTATTCGCGGCGTTTCCATTTGAGCGATCAGAGCTGGCAGGTCAAGTCGCACTGGTGGTCGATTGCTCGGGACATGAACAAGCGGTTCTGGACGGTTGTCGCATCGTGCGCCAGAACGGCGAGGTGGTGCTGGTTGGTGTTCCGTGGCGGCGCCAGACGGAGCTGTCCGCTCACGACCTGCTTAACGCAATATTCAATGGTTTTGTTGAGTTGCGCAGCGGCTGGGAATGGACTTTCCCGTTAGTCTCCCGGAATTTCAAATGGGAGGCGCTTCTGGAAGGCTACAACAACAGCTCGCACAGCATCATGGGTGGTTTCCGCAAAGCAATGAAATGGTTAGCGGAGGATCGCATTCCGTTGGAGGGGATGGTGCGGGTCGAAAGTCCTGATAGTCCGGGGAAAATATATCGGGCCTTGCTGGAGCGGATCGTCAATGAACCGTTCGTGGTTTTCGATTGGCGCCAGCTTCACGCTGGTCACTGAGTTGCGAGATCTCGCCGATCGTTTTCACTGATCCGAAACCGATTGCAGCTGTATGGTCGTCGTCTTCACGGCATGCCATGCATGCGGACTTATCCTGCCCCGATAATGTCGACCCGATTGCACATCAACTTCCATGGGACGGCGGATTCGCTCCGCCTGCTTCGATATGAACATTGGCAGAGACCTTCAGCAGATCGCACAACAGGAAAAACTGCTTGTCGCCCCTCGTTTTGATTTCGACTTTGGCTGGCAGATTGGGACGCATCTGCACGAACTCGCAAAGGCTCGCGGGCTGGCGATTGCGATCGACGTGCGTACTTTCGGGCAGTTGATCTTCTACAGTGCCCTTGCCGGGACGACGCCCGACAATGCGGACTGGGTGCGACGCAAAAGTAATACCGTTGCGCAGTTTCGCTGCAGCTCTTACGCGGTTGGTTTGCGTCTGGCGGAATCCGCATCGACGCTCACCGACAAATTTGGTTTGTCGAACGCTGACTACGCCACACACGGTGGCGGCTTTCCGCTGACCGTGCACGGCGCCGGTGTGGTTGGTTCGATCACCGTCTCTGGTTTGCCTCAGCGCGAGGATCATGGATTGATCGTCGAGGCTTTGTGCGCGCTGCTTGGCTACGACAACGCAACACTTGGGCTGGTGCGTGAGGAAGGTGAATAAGATTCTCGCGCGGCGGGATGTCTGCCTTTTATGCTGTTACGCGCTGAGGGAGTAGCCCGTCGCTACGGGCTGCTTGCCAACCCGGTGCGTTGCGCCAATCCCGTGAGGCACCGCGCTCATTCAAGCGCAGAAGCGGGCCCGAAGAATTCATAGCGGCTCTGGGACTCCGGCACGCCGACTGCCTTGAGGTGCTTCTTCACCGCCTTCATGAATCCGATTGGACCCAGGAAATAGACGTCTACATCCCGTGTCTCAGGCAACCATTTGTCGAGCAGCGCTTCGTCGAGATAGCCAATGCCCTGTACTTCCGCATCTTCCGCACGCTTTTTCTCGTAGCAGTAAAAGCGCTTCAGTTTGGGATGACGCGCAGCGAGTTCATCGATCATATTGCGAAACGCATGCACGGCGCCGTCACGGGCAGCGTGGATGAAATGGACGGGCCGATCTGTTTCGAGCGCTGCCTGCAGCATGGCCAGCGTCGGCGTGATACCGACCCCGCCGCTGATGAGGACGAGCGGTTTGGCGCTGTGTTCGAGCTTGAAATCGCCTGCCGGGGCGAAGAGGTCGATCGTATCGCCTTCCTTGAGGTTGTCATGCAGATGGTTCGACACCTTGCCGTTCGGCTCGCGTTTTACGCTGATACGGTATTCGCGGCCGTTGGGTGCAGCCGACAACGAATAGTTGCGCCGTACTTCATGGCCATCGACGTACAGCCGTATGCCGATGTATTGGCCTGGATGGAACGCGAGCAGTTCGCCGTCATCGTCAGGGCGCAGATAGAACGAGGTAATCTCGTCGCTTTCACGGACTTTGCGCGCCACCCGGAACAGCCGCGTGCCTCGCCATCCGCCGGGCGCTGCTTCCCGTTCGGCATAGATCTGTTCTTCAAGTCCGATCAGCAGGTCAGCGAGTTGTTGGTACGCGGCGGCCCATGCTTCGATCACGGCATCGGTTGCGATCTCGGCGCCGAGCACCTCGCGAATGGACCGGAGCAGGCACTGTCCAACAATCGGATAATGCTCGGGCAGAATGTTCAGCGCCACGTGCTTGTTGATGATCTGGCCCACGAGGCCCCCCAATTGTTCGAGCTCGTCGATATGCCGCGCGTACATCAGCACGCCGTTCGCCAGCGCGCGTTGCTGCGCGCCGCTTGCCTGATTCGCGAGATTGAACAGAGGTCTCACCTCCGGGTGCTCCTCGATCAGCATCTTGTAGAAGTGCCTCGTAAGCGTTTCACCCCCGCTTTCGAGAAGCGGGACGGTTGCCTTGACGATGGCGCGGTGTTCGGCAGAAAGCATGGTGCGGATTCCTTGTTGGATGAGGTTGAGCAGGAGTTGGCTGCCAACCCTCTGTATCCATGTTTCGTGCCAGGTGTAATATGCCGCTAAATCAATTGCTTAATAAATTTGATGGTCAATTCGACTCTAGTCATATCGACTGCCGGCGAGGTCGGAATGACTGCGCGAGCCGTGCTCGACGCGCTCACACCACTGGTTCAGGACCTCTCGCGCGACCTGCCTGAAGAGGAGCGCTACCGGCGCTTGCTGAGCAGCCTGCGCGCGCTTTTTCCCGGCGACGCGGCGGCATTGCTGCGTCTGGACGGCGACACGCTCGTGCCGCTCGCGGTCGATGGTCTGAGTAGCGACACGCTCGGTCGCCGCTTTCGCGTGGCCGATCACCCGCGTTTTGCACAACTTCTGTCGCGGCCCGAGCCGACGCGCTTCGCCGCCGATTCCGACCTGCCGGATCCGTATGACGGTCTGGTGCAGGACGTGAAGGGGCATCTGGAGGTTCATGACTGCCTCGGCTGTCCGCTCTTTGTCCGAGGCCGGCCTTGGGGCCTGCTCACGCTCGACGCATTGGATCCTGCGCGTTTCGATGGTCTGGATATGGCTTCGCTGCAAGCCTTCCTGAGTCTTGCCGCCGCGACTGTGAGCGTGACGGAGCGGATCACTATGCTTGCTCGCACGAGCGAGGAAGAACGGCGCCGCGCGGACGCTTACCGTCAGGCGAGCGGACAGAGCCGCCGCGAAATGATGGGCAGCAGCGCGCCCCATAAACATCTGATCGAAGAAATCGAAGTCGTGGCCAGTAGCGATCTGACGGTGCTGGTCACGGGTGAAACAGGGGTCGGCAAGGAACTCGTGGCCAATGCGATTCATTCGCTGTCGGCGCGGTCCGGCAAACCCTTGATTAGCCTCAACTGTGCGGCGCTGCCGGACACGCTCGTTGAAAGTGAGTTGTTCGGACACGTGCGGGGTGCGTTTTCGGGGGCGTCGGCGGATCGGCGCGGCAAATTCGAACTCGCGGACGGCGGCACGCTGTTCCTCGACGAAGTCGGCGAACTGCCGCTGGCGGTGCAAGCGAAATTGCTGCGCGTATTGCAGAACGGTCAGTTGCAGCGCATTGGCTCGGACCATGAACATCAGGTCGACGTGCGGCTGATTGCCGCCACCAATCGCGATCTTGCCGAGGAAGTGCGGGCCGGCCGGTTCCGTGCCGATCTCTATCATCGTCTCAGCGTGTACCCGTTGCGCGTGCCTCCCTTGCGCGAGCGGGGCCGCGACGTGTTGCTGCTCGCCGGATTCTTCCTCGAGGAAAACCGGTCGCGCCTAGGGCTTCTCAGCCTGCGTCTGGCCGCCGACGCGCAAGCGGCGCTGCTGCGTTACAAGTGGCCGGGCAATGTGCGCGAACTCGAGCACCTGATTGGACGCAGCGCGCTGAAGGCGTTGGCGGCCAATCGCGAACGGCGCCGGATTCTTACCTTGACGACGGCCGACCTGGCGTTGTCGAGCCATGACAGCGAGCAAGGCGACGCGGCAGCCGACGTCGCGGCGCCGCAAAGCGCAGATGAAGATTTTCGTACCGCGGTAACGGCGTTCGAGCGAGCGACCATTGTGGATGCGCTGGCTCGACACAACCAGAATTGGGCCGCCGCAGCCCGTGCGCTCGGGCTGGATCGCGCCAACCTCAATCGTCTGGCCAGACGTCTCGGCCTCAAGTGAATCGAGGCGTGCGACCTGCCGTGCCGTTCCCAGCATGTGCGCGAAGACTCTAGCTCAGCGCAACGGCCTTGGGGTTGGCTGCTTTCCCGGAATTGAACACCGGTTCCGGTCAGAAGCGCTTTCTACGTACGCCGTGCTGCAGCCCGCATCTCAGCGAGCAGTGCTTCGCCCGACCATGAAGGACGCACGTCGGCCTGCTCGGCTTGCCGCACGAGTTCGCATAGCCGTGCGTTGACCGGTGCGGTTTGCCCAAGGCGTTGCGCGAGGCGCACGACTTCGCCATTGATCCAGTCGATTTCCGTGGGGCGCCCCATCGCGAGGTCGTCGGACATCGACGAGCGCGCGAGCGGATCGATCGTCAGCATCGCGCGGCCCAGCCGGTCGAACAACGCATCGGGTACGCCGAGAACACGCGGTATCCAGGTGGCGGGAAGCGGCGTTACTTTGACTGGCCGTATGCCGGCCCGCTTCAGCAGCGCGAGTGCTTCTTTCTGCGCCATGGCGAGGCAGAGCCGGTAGGCGCGCTGCGAGAGCTCTTCCTTCAAAGGCCGGTTCGCCAGCGCGTTGATGGCATTGTTGAGGTTGAGCAACAGCTTCGCCCACTGTACCGGCAACATATCGGCGTGCTGGATCAGCGGCAGTCCCGCTTTTCTGAACGCGTCGACGAATGGTTGCATGGCCGGCGCATGCCGGATTTCCAGCTCACCCGCCGAGCCTTGATGAAATCCGCCAGGGCCGCGTTCGACGACATTGAACGGCACCATCCCTTCCAGCACCGTATGCTGTGGCAGTGCGGCGCGCAACACGTCCGCATTGCCTACGCCGTTCTGAAAGCTCACGACGATCGTGCCGGGGCGAAGCACGTTCGCCAGTTCGGCCGCGGCCGTGGGTGTCGCAGCCGACTTGACGGTGACGAGCACGAGATCGGCCGTGGCGGCACGGGCCGCTTCCGTCGATACGTCGATTTGCTCCGGCGGCACGTGCCAGCGACGCTCGTCGTGCCGCGACAACGTGATGCCTTGATTGCGCAACTGGTCGGCCACACGCGCGCGCCCAATGAAACTGACGTCGCTACCACCGGCAAGAAGCCGTCCGCCGACATAGCAACCAATCGACCCGGCGCCGTAGATGAAGATTTTTGCCATACAGGTTCTCACGTGACCTACCAGATTACATCTGTGATGCGTTGAATTCGCAAACGCGGCTCGTATCGCTTACTGGACGCTTAGGCTGTTCGCTCGTCACATGCCATCGGCAGTGCATGGGACGAGCGGACCGCACTAGTCAGCATAGCCGGGGTTGCGGCGGTCGAGCCGACGCAGCAGTCCGGGCCACACCAGCGCCCCTGGCGTCATGCCTCGCGTCGCCATCCGGATCTGATCCTTGATGCCGTCGAGAATCGGCTGCGCGATGGGCGTGAGCTTTCCGCCACCGGCCTGGGCGCGCACCTGAATCATGCAGGCCACTTCGAAGAAGTACATGGCGACGAAGGCGTCCGCCGGCGCGGAGCCGACCGTCAGCAGGCCGTGATTGCGCAGCATCAGATAAGTGTTGCTTCCGAGGTCCTGAACGAGGCGAGGCTTCTCCGCTTCATTGAGCGCGATACCTTCGTAATCGTGATAGCCGAGTGACGCCAGCACACCGAGCGACTGCTGGGAGAGCGGCAGCAATCCCGCCTCCTGCGCCGACACGGCAACACCGTTGACCGAGTGAGTGTGCATGACGCAAAGGGCGTCTTCGCGCGCCGCATGCACGGCGCTATGGATCGTGAAGCCGGCCGGATTGACGTCATACGGTGACTCGGTAACCTTGCGGCCATCGAGGCCGATCTTGACCAGCGAGGACGCTGTGATCTCGTCGAACATCATGCCGTACGGGTTGATCAGAAAATGGTGTTCGGGACCGGGCACGCGCGCCGAGATGTGGGTAAACACCAGATCGTCCCACCCGAACAGCGCCGTGAGACGGTACGCGGCCGCAAGATTGACCCGCGCTTCCCATTCGGCAGGTGAAACGTCGTTCTTCAGACTGACAGCATATGAGGCCACGTCGACACTCCTTATTCGATGATTCAAGCAATGGAACAACCCGGGACAACGCCTTGCGAAATCGCTCATTCGGCCCTCGCGATGCAGCCGGTGTATCGCGGGCCCAAGTCATCGCGCCGTCCGACGCGAGTCCACATGATGGCCGCGAAGCCGCCTAAAATCTGTCAGGTACCCGACAGCTCGACGCGCCAATGGAATCCAGTCTGCACCGTTACCGTTCACAACTCGAGACGACGCCATGGTTCCGGGGCCTGCCCGTCGAGTTGCGGGACTATCTGGTCAGCCATGCCAGGCTGCTCACGCTGGAAAAGGGGCAATTGCTGTATCGGCGTGGCGAACCGTCCGATGGCCTGTACGCCGTGTTGGGCGGCGCACTCGCAATCGGCACAGTCGGGCTGGATGGGAAAGAGGCCTTGCTCGCGGTGCTCGGACCGACCGCGTGGGTAGGAGAAATCTCGATGTTCGATGGACTGCCACGGCCGCACGACGCCACGGCCGTCAGCAGGACACTGTTGCTGCACGTGCCCGAGACCACGCTGCAGGGCCTGCTCGATTCCACGCCCCGTTATTGGCGAGATTTTGCGTTGTTAATGGCGCAAAGACTGCGGGTGTCGTTCGAGAACGCCGAAGCGATGACCCTGTTGCCCGCCGCACAGCGCGTGGCGAACCGCTTGTTGATGATCGCCGGCGGTTATGGCGGTCTCAACGCCTCGCAGAGCCGGATAAGGGTCTCGCAGGACAGCCTGGCTTCAATGGTGTCGCTGTCGCGACAGACCACGAATCAGTTGCTCAGGAACCTCGAAAGTCAACGCATAGTGAGCCTGAAATCCGGGGAGATCGCCATTCTCGATTTCGATCGATTGCGCGCAGCCAGTCTTGGTGATCCGGATTCGTGACTGTCACGCTGTTTCGTCGCGTTCTGGATGAGCGCGTTGCTCATGACGAATGGCTTTGGGCAGACGTGCGCCGACGGGTTAAGGCTTCAGATAGCGTTGTGGTGTCTCGCCCATCGTTCGCCTGAACATGGTGATGAACGCACTCGAGTTGGTATAGCCGAGTTGGGCGGCAATCGTCGCAACAGCCGTGCCTTGCGCAAGCAGGGAGACCGCTTCGACGAGCCGCAACTGTTGCCGCCACTGACCGAAGGTCAAACCGGTCTCGTCACGGAACAGTCGCGCGAGCGTGCGCTCGCTGGCGCCGGCACGGTCGCCCCATGTGCCTAGCGAATCGCCATTCGCGGGTTCGCTCAGCAGCGATTCGCAAATCTGCCGCAACCGGCGATCCTGCGGCAACGGCAAGCCGCCTTCTGTCGCCTCTGGCGCATCCAGCATCTCCTTCAGCAGAAGAGGCGTGATCAGCGCCGCGCGACGGTCGGGGTCGACCTTTTTATCTTCGATCATGGCGGCTACCAGTTCGCGCAGCAACGGCGAAATCGCCAGCACCTTGCATCCGGCCGATGGCCACGGGGACGCTTCCGGCTCGAAGTAGACGCTGTGCATCGAGACTTCGCCCGTTGCCCACAATTCGTGGCCGACACGCGGCGCAATCCACAAGCCGCGATGGGGCCCCAGCGTCCACATGCCGTTTGGCGTCACCACCCGCAGCACGCCGCGCACGGTGTACACGAATTGCGCCTGCTCGTGCGAATGCCATGCTTGTCTATCGCCATCTCTGTATTCATAGCAACTGGCTATGATTTCGCGCGATTGCCGCTGGTACTGGGAACCAGGGGATAAGCGCCACGTTTGTTCCACGTTCACTGCCTCTCATCGACCGACAAAAATTGTCTGTTTCACGAAGTTTGTTGGCGATACCTCGCGCTACCTCGTCAGCTATCTTATTTTGCACTTCACGACAACACGCTGGCAATGAGAATAGTAATGATTCTTAATAGCGTTCTTGTGCTTGGGGAGGCTTTCTTTTAAATGAACTGGAACACAATATGAATCGGGGAACGGAATCCACGCGCCAAACGGGATTGGCTCGTCGCGAGCAGGCGAAGCGCTTCGCCTGCTTCCGGCTGGTGCCCATTGCGGCGAGCCTGATGCTCGCCCACGCCGGGCACGCCCAGTCGCTGCCCGCTGGCGCGGCCGACGCCACGGGCGCGGCAGGCGGAGCGGGCAAGTCTGAGCCGCGCGCGCTGTCCGCTGCCGCGTCGGATACGGCACAGCTGCCCACCGTCAGCGTGAGCGACAGTCGCGCTCGCGAAACCGGCACGGGACCGGTGGCCGGCTACGTGGCGCATCAGAGCACGGCGGGGACGAAGACGGACACGCCGCTCATCAAGACGCCGCAAGCGGTGTCGGTTGTCACGCGCGACCAGATGGACATCCAGAACGTACAAAGCGTGGCGCAGGCGTTGCGTTATACGTCCGGGATCAGCCCGGAGCAGCGGGGCACCAACACGGATTCGCTGGAGTATCTATATGCGCGCGGCTTTCTCGTCGATGAATTCTGGAATGGTCTGCGCACGCCGGGCCCGGCCGGCGGCTTCGGCTACAACGTCACCAGCTTCGATCCGTATATGTTCGAACGGATCGAACTGGTGCACGGACCGGCCTCGGTGCTCTACGGCCAGGGATCGCCCGGCGGGACGGTGAATCTCGTGAGCAAACTGCCGACCGCCGAACCCCTCCACGAAATCGGCATTCAGACCGGCAGCTACGGACGCCTGCAAGGTTTCTTCGACTTCAGCGGTCCGATCGATCAGGAAGGCAAGGTGCTCTACCGCTTGACGGCCGACGGCTTCAACACGGGCACGCAAACCGACTACGTGAACCAGCAGCGTTTCGCCATTGCACCGACCATCACGTGGCGTCCGACCAAGGACACCACGTTGACGGTGTTCGCCAACTATCAGGCCGATCCTGAGGCGGGCATTTACAACTTCGTGCCGGTGGTCGGCACGATCCAGACCGGCATGGCCCAATTGCCGCGCAGCTTCTATCCGGGCGAGCCGACCTTCGACAGTTTCCGCAAGACCCAGGAGTCGATCGGGTATCAACTGGACCACCGTCTCAACGATATCTGGTCGTTCAAACAGAGCTATCGTTTCCTGCACAACAGCCAGACGGTGCAGTACGTGGCCGACGACCTCGGCTACGTGAACAACGGCACGGCGCTGGCGCGGGAAGCGTATCTGAACCGCGGCATGGTGAACTCGCATACGCTCGACAACCAGGCGACGGCGCGCTTCGGGACAGGACCGGTTTCGCATCAGGTCACGGTGGGTCTCGATTACCAGAACACGCAGTTCAACCACTATTTCTTCGGTTCCGCGGACGACAGCACACCGTCGCTCAGCATCACGAATCCGCAATACGGGGTCGCGATTCCGTATCCGACGTTCATGTTTGCGACGTCGAACGCGCAGTCGATCAAGCAACTCGGCACGTATGCGCAGGATCAATTCGACATTGGCCGCTGGTCGTTCCTGCTGGGCGTGCGCGAAGACTGGACCAACGAAGACGTGACCTCGTACAAGACCGGTGCGACAACCAGCCAGTTCAACCGCGCGTTCACGTGGCGGGCGGGTGGCGTGTATCGCTTCGATAACGGCATTGCGCCGTATGCGAGTTATTCGAAATCGTTCCAGCCGCAAGTCGGCTCGGACTTCACCGGCAAGTCGTTCGATCCGACTACCGGCGAGCAATACGAAGTCGGCGTGAAATTCCAGCCGTCCGGTTACAACAGCTTTGTCACCGTGTCGGCGTTTCACCTGACGCAGCAAAACGTCCCGACCACGGATCCGGTCCATACCGGCTTCCAGGTCCAGACCGGCGAAGTGCGCTCGCAGGGTTTCGAGGTGGAAGGACACGCGAGCCTGACCAACAACCTGCAACTGATTGCGAGCTACACCTACACCAATCTGCTCAACACGAAGAGCAACACGGCCAATCTCAACAAGGTGCCAATCGGTATTCCGCGCAATACGGCATCGCTGTGGGCGGACTATACGCTCGGGGCGGGGCCGCTTGCCGGACTGCAACTCGGCGGCGGCGTGCGCTTCATCGGCGGTTCATATGGCGATACGGCGAATACGCTGCTGACTTCGTCGGCGACGTTGATCGATCTCGCGGCGCGTTACGATCTGGGCCGCTCGTTTGCTTATCTGCGCGGCTGGACCGCGTCGCTCAACGCAAGCAATCTGCTCGACCGCCATTACGTCGCGTCCTGCAACAACGGTTCATGCAACTGGGGCGAAGGGCGGCTCGTGCTGGCAGGGTTGAAATATCAGTGGTGATCGTCCTCATGCATTCCGCGCCTGCGGGACTTAATCGATGAACCGGCGCGCATGGCTGGCCGGATTGCTGGGCGCGGTGTCGACGGCGGCTGTCGCTGGAACGGGCGGCCGTCTTGCGGCATCGCCGCCGCAGCGCATCGTCGTACTCGACTGGGCGTTGACGGAGATGCTGTTATCGATCGGCGTGGTGCCGGTCGGCGCAGCGAATACCGCAGGCTTTCTACGCAGCTTTCCTGCCAGTACTCTGCCGCGCTCCGTGGTCGATCTTGGGCTGATGTTCCAGCCGAATATGGAGTTGCTGCTGTCGTTGAAGCCGGATCTCATCGTCGTCTCGCCGGCTCATGCGGCACTGTGCACGTCGCTCGAACGGATCGCGCCGACCGTCACGTTCGGCCGCTACCGGTCGAGCGCGACGCCGTACACCGACGCGCGCGCCGAAACGCTGCAGCTCGCCCGCATGCTCGACTGCGTACCGCGCGCCGACGCATTGCTGGCGCACGCCTCGAACGTGCTCGACGAGGCACGCGCGAGGCTGGCCGCTTTGCCTCGGGTACGCGACACACCGCTTTATATGGTGCGTTTTCTCGACGAAACGCATCTGCGTGTGTATGGCTTGCACAGTCTGTTCGGTGAACTGTTTGCGACTCTCGGACTGCGGAACGCATGGCAGGGCGCGACCCGTTCGGGTGCCTATGCAACGATTGCGTTCGACGCGCTGAGGCCCGCATTCGGTACGACGCTGCTCTATCAGAAACCGTTGCCCTTATCCGTGGTGAATATGATGAACACGAGTCCGCTGTGGGCGGCCCAGCCGTTCGTGAGGAGCGGCCGACTGATCGGTATGCCGGCCGTGCCGGCTGAGGGGAGCGTGGCGTCGGCGATCTATTTCGTGCGCGTGCTGGTCGACGCGCTCGAACAGGTGACGCCGCACCACAGTCTCACCGCCACACCGTCGCTCTCCGACGCGCGCGACGGTGCGCGGGAGGGCAGGGCATGATGCGCGTCGCGACGGTACATGTCACGCCCGCGCGGCGCGCGCCGTGGCTGCCGGTTTGCCTGCTGATGGCGCTGGCCGTGCTGCTCACGCTCCATCGCCTGGAAGACCGCTTGCCGCTCACGTTGTGGTGGCAAGCCTTAATCGCCCCTGACCCCGCGGACCTGCGGCAAGTGCAGATGCATTACAGCGAATTGCCGCGCATCGCCGTCACGTGGCTATGCGGCGCGGCACTCGGCATCAGCGGTGTGGCGGCTCAGCAGGTTCTGCGCAATCCGCTCGCCGAACCGATGACGCTCGGCATTTTTCCGGGCGCCTACCTCGCACTTGCGCTCGCCAGTGTCTACGCGCCGGGCCTGCTGGGTTCGGGGCGGGACACTGTGGCGCTCGCAGGTGGCGGCGCCGCGCTGGCGACCGTTTTCCTGCTTGCCGCGCGGCGCGGCATCTCACCGCTCGCGCTGATCCTGGGCGGGATGATCGTCAACCTTTGTTGTGGCGCATTGAGTCTCGCGCTGGCCATTTCGCATTACGATCTGTTGAGCGGACTCATGATCTGGGGCGGCGGCTCGTTCTCCCAGCAGGACTGGCATATCGCGCTGGCACTGCTGGTGCGGCTCGTGCCCTGCGCGGGTTTGTTGCTGCTATGCCTGCGTCCGATGACCGTGTTCGGCGCGGGCGACGCGGTTGCCGGCAGTCTCGGCGTATCGTTGCGCGCGACGCGCGGCGCGGCGCTCTTCCTGACGCTGCTCGTGACGGCTTTCGTCGTGAGCGCGGTCGGCGTGATCGGTTTCATCGGCCTCGCCGCACCGGCGCTTGCGCGGCTGGCCGGCGCACGCCGCCTGCGCGACCGGATGCTATGGGCGCCTTTGTGCGGCGCCGCTTTGCTGTGGCTGGCGGATCAGCTCACGCAGCAGGTGTCGAGTCTGTACGGGATGACGCTGCCGACCGGCGCCGTGACCACCTTGCTGGGGGCGCCGCTGCTGCTGGTGATGTTGCGGAGCGTGAAGGGACGTCCGGACCTCACGGCCGCACCGATGCTGCAATCGGGGACCCTCTCGCCACGCGCGACGCGTGCGGCGATCGGCGGCAGCCTGTTGCTTCTGCTGCTGGTGTCCGGGCTGTCGCTCAGCGTAGGACGCGACTTGAGCGGTTGGCACCTCGGCAACGTCGGCGAAATTGCCGGCTTGCTGTTTCTGCGCCTGCCGCACGTGGTGGCCGCAGCAGGAATCGGTGTGCTGCTCGCGCTCGCGGGCGGCATCATCCAGCGCATGACCGGCAATCCGATGGCGAGTCCCGATCTGCTCGGGATTACCGCCGGCGGCGCGTTCGGCCTGATCGGCGCGCTCTTTCTCACCGCGCAGCCGGGACTGCCCACCTACCTGATGTGGTGTGCGTGCGGGTCGATAGCGACACTGGGCGTGCTGATCCTGTTCGCGCGTGGCTCAGCCTACGCGCCCGACGCGCTGGTACTGGCCGGTGTGACGATCAGCGCAGTGTTTCAGTCGGTCTCGACGATTGCCATGGCGAGCGACGACCCTCGCGTCATCGTGCTGTATAACCTGCTCGCCGGTTCCACCTACAACGTCAGTGCGACGGCCGCCGGCATCGTCGCCACGGTCGCGCTCGCGGCGCTTGTCGCCGTGCCGTTCTGCCGGCGCTGGCTGGACATCCTGCCGCTTGGCGCAGCGGTGTCGGGTGGTCTCGGCGTCGACGTCGCCACGGCCCGCTTTGCGTTGCTGATGATGAGCGCGTTGTCGACCGCGGCTGCTACGCTCGTGATTGGCCCGCTCTCGTTTATCGGCCTGATGGCGCCGCACATGACGCGTTTGCTCGGTGTGCGACGCGCTATGCCGCTGCTGTTCGTGTCGGCTGGTTTTGGCGCCACGCTCATGGTCGCGTCTGATTGGCTCGGGCGTTGGGTTCTGTTTCCGCAGGAAATGCCGGCTGGTGTAATGGCGACTTTGCTGGGTGGTGGGTATCTGATCGTCGCGATGCTCTGGCGCGGCACGCGCAATCATTCTGCGTCACAGGATCGCTAACCGTGACCGTATGCAGGTCACGGTATCCCCACGGGGCACGCTTTCTTTTCGATACGACGACCGCGCCAATGAGTGGCGAGAGGCGCTCGCGACCGGCGCCATGGTCGGGAAGCATCTCGCTTGCCATGGTTTTCCGCTTCGGATTCGACGCAGGGATCGTGAGGCCAGAGGGTACTCGCGGAGGCTACCCACCCGCATCGGGTGGGTAGCCTCCAAATTGCACCGGAGCGCGGCGTTGCACTCTTATACTCGGATCCAATGCGGTTCGTGGTGACGGCACAGATCGCCTGACTCTGCTCACGTCCTTTGTTTTCTTCAGTTTTCCCAGCATGTCCGATTCCGGTGAACATTCAGTCGACGTGCGCGTCCCGCCCAGACCTGCGTTCGAGGCGGTGACGGGCACGAGGCTGATTCCACCTCGTGGCGCGCGGCAACTCATGCCGCGCGAAGCTTTGATGGCGCGCCTGCTCGAAGCGCGGCGACAGCGTTGCGTGGTGATCCAGGGGCCGGCGGGCAGCGCCAAAACCAGCACGATGCTGGCGCTGAGGCAGGCCATGCTGACGCTGGACTACGACGTGGCCTGGCTTTCGCTCGCTCCCGAGGACGACGACCTGACCGCGTTCTTTCATGGCCTGCTCGCAAGCCTGGCGACCGTGGACCCGGCGATCGCGCGCGAAGCGGAATTGCTGGTCGGCCGCGAGAGCGACGAGACCGCGGTCGAGCACTGGGTGATCACGCTCGTTCGCGGTATCGCGTGCCGCAAACGCGAGCTGGTCCTGATGATCGACGACGTTCATTACCTCCAGAACGCCAGGATTCTCGAAGCATTGCGCTGGCTGCTCGACTACGCACCGCCGCAGCTTCACGTCGTGCTGGCTTCGCGGCGGGCGTTGCCCGTCTCGCTGGCGCGTCTGCGCTCACAAGGCCTGGCGACAGAGATCGATCGACAGGACCTGCGCTTTTCGGCCGAAGAGTCAGAGCGGTTCCTGCGCGAGCAACTCGGTGATATCGCAAAACGGGACGTGCAGGTCGTGCATGAACTGACGGACGGCTGGGCGGCGGGCCTGCAATTGTTCGCGATCGACCTGAAGACCCGGAAAGGCGCGGCCTTCGCGCCTGCGACGGTGCGTGATGCCGAAACCTTCGCGTGCTACTTCGAACGCGAGGTGCTGGTGCGCGTTGCTCCCCAGGATCTGCTTCTGCTCACTCGCGCGGCGCTATGCGAACGATTTTGCGCACGCCTCTGTGCAAGCTTGATGCGGCATCCATGCACCGTTGGCGACGTCGCCTCCCGGCTTGGCCGCCTGGAAGAGGACAACCTGTTCATCACCCGGATTGGCGTGGGACAGGACGGCGAAACGTGGTATCGCCTGCATCCTCTATTGCGGGAAGTCCTGCAGCGCCGGGTCGCCGAACGCCCGGCTGCGGAATTGCGCGAACTGCATGCGGTGGCCTGGCAGTGGCTCAGCGCGCAAGGGTATGTCGACGAAGCCGTGCGACATGCCGTCCTGGCAGACAACGCGCAGGCTGCTGCGGACCTCGTGGAAGGGTGTGCGCACGATCTGCTTGCGCGAGGCGAACTGCGGCAGCTGGCGGGTCTGGTGCGCCGGTTGCCCCCGGTGCAGATTGCGGGGCGCTTCGATCTGCGCGTGATCACGGCCTATCTGCAAATGTATGCGGGCGAAACCGGCGCGCTGACGCAGAGCATTCAACAGATCGCTGCGCGTAGCGAGCGGCCGGATCCGCGTCAGCGCTACGCACTTGCGCTGCTTCGCGGCGGCCTGGCGCTACAGCGCGACGATACGGATTCGGTCGTGGCGCTTTTGCCGGAGCTGCAGCGCGTCCCGCCAGACGCGGACGATTTCACCCGCGTGGGTCGCGGCAACATCCTCTCGTGGATGTTCATCCATCGTGGCGAGTATGAACAGGCTCGCAAGGTTCTGGAGGAGGGGACGCCGCATGGCGGCGCGCCGCGCGGCCTCCTGCTCGGCCGTTGCATGAGCGGTATGACGCATGCCGCCGAAGGGCAGGTGCTACTCGCCGAACGGGTTTTCTGCGACGTGCTGGCGGTAGCAGAGAAACAGGGATCGGCCTATGTCGGCATTGCGTGTATGGCCACGGCGTTGCTCAGTGAGGCGCTTTACGAACTGAACGATGTCGATGCGTCACGCAGACTGCTGGACGAACGCATCGACGTCCTGGAGCGTGTGTCGATTCCCGACACGGTCTTGCGGGCGCTCGTGGCGCTCGCCAGCGCGCACTGGTGCGCGGGCCGTCGGCTCGAGGCACGTGACTGCCTCGAGCGACTCGAAGACCACGCGAAGCGTCATGGTGTGGATCGTCTACTCGCCAACGCACTCTGTTTGCGCTCACGCTGGCTGCTGGAAGAAGGCAGTCTCGATGAAGCCGAGGCGGCGTTGTTGCGCTGCGAAGCGCTGGCGGCGCGTGATGCCGGCGCGGTACGCAGCACGGCCTGGGAAATCAGGGTCTGCGCCGATCTCGCGCGCATTCGCATGTGTCTGCATCTGAATGACTTCGACGGCGCGATGAGCCGGCTGAAGCCACTCAGTGCGTTGTCCGAAGCAGGCGGGCGCTGGTGCCGCGCTGCCGCGCTGCGCTTGCAGATGGCGATTGCCGAACAGGGGCGCCACAACGACAGAGCGGCGCGCGAGCATCTGGTGGAGGCTTTGCGTATAGGCCACCGGCTGGGGCTGATGCGCAGCCTGCTGGACGAACTCGGCGAGTGCCGCCAAATCCTCGAAGGGTTGCCGCTGGAAGCGGGCTTCGATCCTGTGCTGGGCTTCTACGCACAGCGACTGATCGACGCCGCGCAGGCAGCGCCAAGCCACCCCAAAATGGCTGCGGTGCACGTGCCGATCCAGTCGCTCAGCGAACGCGAAAACGAAGTGCTGGGTCTGCTCGCGCTTGCGCTGCCCAACAAGAAAATTGCCCGCGTCATGGACGTTTCGCTCGATACGGTGAAGTGGCACCTGAAGAACATCTACAGAAAGCTGGACGTGACCGGCCGTGATGGCGCCGTCGCCAGAATGCGCGACGCAGGGGCGCGCTAGCCGCTTGCTCACTCGCGTCCTTCCACCTGCCCGTCCCACTCCATAGGGGTAGGCTTGCTCCCCGCTACTGCCACGCACAATGCGTTCATGGAAGCAGCCGGCCGATGAATCCGGTCTGCGCTGTCAACGCATTCAATCGATGAGGAGCGTGCGGTGGAAGTCAAGCGTAATGTGTATCGCGAGGATCACGAGATGCTGCGTGAAACTGCGCGGCGTTTCTTCGAGCGTGAGTGTCTGCCGCGTCAGGCTCAGTGGGACGAGGCCGGCTGCGTCGATCGCGAGACCTGGCTGAAGGCCGGACGGGAAGGTCTGCTGTGTGTGACCGTGCCGGAAGAATACGGCGGTGGAGGCGGCGATTTTGGCCATTCGGCGATCGTCGCGGAAGAGTTGCATCGCGCGGGCGTCTCGGGTTTCAGCTATTCCGTGCACTCCGATATCACCGCACCCTACATCGTGCGGCTGGGCACTGAAGAGCAGAAACGCAACTGGCTGCCGCCGATCTGCCGGGGCGAGAAGATCCTCGCAATCGCGATGACCGAGCCCGGCACCGGCTCCGATCTGAAGTCGATCCGCACGACCGCGGTACGCGACGGCGACGACTACGTCATTAACGGCAGCAAGACCTTCATCTCGAACGGGCTGAACTGCGACATGGTGGTGGTGGTCTGCAAAACGGATCCGTCGGCAGGCGCCAGAGGCGTCAGTCTCATCATGGTCGAAACCGGCCGCGAGGGTTTTCGCCGTGGCCGCAAGCTGGAGAAGGTGGGCCAGGCTGCTGCCGACACCGCGGAACTCTTCTTCGACAATGTGCGCGTACCGGCGAGCAACCTGATCGGCAACGAGAATGGCGGTTTTATCCACCTGATGGAAGAGCTGCCGCAGGAGCGCCTGATCATCGCGGTGTATTGCGCTGCGAAGCTGGAGCGGCAACTCGAACTGACGTTGCAATACGTGAAGGACCGCCGCGCGTTCAATCAAACCGTGTGGGACTTCCAGAACACCAAATTCAGACTGGCCGACGTCAAGGCTCAGGCAGTCGCAGTGCGCACGCTGGTCGACTACTACATCCGCGAGCATATGGAGCGCAAGCTCACGCTGCAGGAGGCGGCCATCGCCAAGCTGTTCGCGACCGAAGCGATGTGGAAGTGCATCGATGAAATGGTCCAGTTGCATGGCGGTTACGGCTACATGCTGGAGTATCCGATTGCCCGCGCTTTCGCCGACATGCGCGTGACGCGCATCTTTGGCGGGACCAGCGAAGTGCTGCGGGATCTGATCTCGCGCAAGCTGTAAGTCGCCATATCTTTTAAGGAAGCATCATGAGCGAAAAAGTGTTGGTGGCGGGTGTCGGAATGATCCAGTTCGCCAAACCGGGCGCGAGCCAGAGCTATACGGAGATGGGCGCCGAGGCGACCCGCCGCGCGCTGGCCGACGCGGGCATTGCCTACGATCTCGTGCAGCAGGCGTTCGCAGGCTATGTCTACGGGGACTCCACGTGCGGCCAAACCGCGCTGTACGAAGTCGGCATGACGGGCATTCCGATCGTCAACGTCAATAACAATTGCTCGACGGGGTCGACCGCGCTCTATCTCGCGCGTCAGGCGATCGCCACGGGCGATGCCGACTGTGTGCTGGCCCTCGGTTTCGAACAGATGCAGGCGGGCGCGTTGAAGTCGCACTGGGACGACCGGCCGGTGACGCGCGCGCGGTTCGTGCCGATCATGCACGGCCTCACCGCGGACCTCGCGCATCTGCCGCAGGCGCTGCGCACGTTCGGCGGAGCGGGCCGCGAACACATGCAGCGCTACGGCACGCGTATGGAAACCTTTGCTGCAGTGCGCGCCAAGGCGAGCCGTCACGCGGCGAACAACCCGCTGGCGCTGTTTCGCAAACAGGTGACGATCGAAGACGTGATGAACGACACCGTGCTGATGCCCGGCGTGATGACGCGTCTGATGGCCTGTCCGCCCACGTGCGGCGGCGCGGCGGCGATCCTCGTTTCGGAGAAGTTTGCAAAGAAGCACAACCTGCGCACGGATGTGCAGATCGTCGCGCAAGCGCTGACCACCGATCCGCCCGCGTCGTTCGATCCGCCGTCGATGCTCAATTACGTCGGCACGCACATGACGCGCTCTGCTGCGAACAAGGTCTACGAAAAAGCCGGCATCGGACCGGAGGACATCGACGTGTGCGAACTGCACGATTGTTTCGCGCACAACGAAGTCATCTGTTACGAGTCGCTCGGGTTTTGTCCGGAAGGCGGCGCGGAGAAGTTCGTCAGCGACGGCGACAACACGTATGGCGGGAAAGTGGTGATCAATCCGTCGGGCGGCCTGCTTTCCAAGGGGCATCCGTTGGGTGCGACCGGTCTTGCGCAGTGTTACGAGTTGACCCATCAGTTGCGCGGCACCGCCGATCAAAGACAGGTGCCGGGTGCGAAGCTCGCGCTTCAGCACAATCTGGGTCTTGGTGGCGCGTGTGTGGTCACGTTGTACGGCAAGCATTGAATCGCATGCACCGCACGGCACACACTGAATGACGGGCACAGCGTTCCGGCGAAAACTCACGCAGCAAACTGAACCGACGATTTTCCATGCAACAGCTTGGCAAGAACGCGGATTCATAGCCCGTAGCGGTGAGGCGACTAAAAAATCTGGAGTGAGACGTGAACCACCTGTTGGATGCTTTCCACCTGACGGCGCTGCCCGCCGCAGCAGAAGCCTTCCGCGCGGAAGTGAAGCACTTTCTTGACGAACACCTGCTGCCGGCACCGGCCGACGTTCGTGCCCGTTCGTGGATGGGCTTCGACGCGGACTTCAGCCGACGTCTCGCGGCGCGCGGCTGGATCGGACTGACCTTGCCGCCCAGTTACGGCGGCGCGGGCATGGACGCGTTCCGCCGCTTCGTGCTGGTCGAGGAACTGCTGGCCGCGGGTGCGCCGGTCGCAGCGCATTGGATCGCCGACCGTCAAAGCGGTCCACTGATCTTGCGCTACGGCACCGACGCGCAGAAGGACTTCTATCTGCCGCGCATCTGTGCCGCGAGCGCATTCTTCTGCATCGGCATGAGCGAGCCTGACTCGGGTTCCGACCTCGCGAGCGTGCGCACGCGTGCGGTTCGCTGCGAAGGTGGCTGGCGTCTGACCGGCCGCAAGATCTGGACGACCAACGCGCAGCACTGCCAGTACATGATCGCGCTGGTGCGCACGTCAGGCGTGCCGGAAGATCGGCAGAAGGGCCTGTCGCAATTGATCGTCGATCTCTCTCTGCCGGGCATGACCGTGCGTCCGATCGAGGACCTCACCGGCGATGCCCACTTCTCCGAAGTGACGTTCGACGACGTCTTGCTCGCCGACGATGCATTGATTGGCGACGAGGGTGCCGGATGGCAACAGGTGACGGCGGAACTCGCTTTTGAGCGCAGCGGTCCCGAAAGACTTTACTCAAGCGTCGTGCTGCTCGACTGCTGGAGCGCGCATCTGCGACGCCACGGCGCGAACGAGGCCGAACTCGCCTTGCTCGGCAGCTTCGCGACACAATTGGCTACTTTGCGCTGCCTGTCGATCGCGGTCACGGCGAGACTTGCGCACGGCGAAAGCCCGGTCGTCGAGGCGGCGCTCGTCAAGGACATCGGCACGGAATTCGAGCAGGCCATTCCCGCGCAACTGGAGGCCGCGATCAGCGCGGATCCCGCACAAACCATCGACCCCGAGCTCTATCGCACGGTGGCCTACCTCAGCCAGATTTCGCCGACCTTCTCGCTGCGCGGCGGTACGCGCGAGGTGCTGCGCGGCATGATCGCGCGTGGTCTTGGTTTGCGCTAACCCATCCGGATCAGGAAGGAAACCTGCATGTTTACCGAAGCCATCGAAGCTATCCTGCGCGACCACGCTACATCCGAAGCAGTCTGTGCGATCGGGAAAGGCGGTGCGTCCGCGTCTATCTGGGACGCCGTGGAGGAGGCCGGATTTCTGGCGTTGCTGACACCTGAAAGCGCGGGCGGCGCTGGGCTGTCGCTGTCGGCCATCGCGCCGGTTTTCACGGCCTTTGGACGCTATGCGGTACCCGTGCCATTCGCACAGAGTATCGCGGCGCGCGCGCTACTGCGCGACACGGAGGTCGCGGCGCCTGCCGGCATGACGGCGCTCGCTGGCGCGTGCCGTCGTCGCGAGGACGGCTCGCTGGAGGCGCCTCAGGTGCCGTTCGGCATGACCTGTGATCACGTGCTGGCCAATGTCGACGGTGATCTGCTGTTGCTTGATGCAGCGCGAGCCGAGCGCAAGGCAAGCGGTGTGCACGGCAGTGTTAGCGGCACGCTCGACTGGCGCCGTGACGCCGTTCCGTTACCGTTTGGCTCGAATGGGGAAGAGGTGTTGCTTTTCAGCGCGGCGATTCATGCGACTGCTATTGCCGGCGCGATGGATCGCGTGTTCGCAATGACCTTGCAGTACTGCAACGATCGCTCGCAATTCGGCAAGTCGATAGGCAAATTCCAGGCCGTGCAGCATCAGTTGAGCGTGATGGCCCAACAGGTGGCGTCGGCGAGTATGGCGTCCGAATTGGCGTTCTCCGGCGCAGGCGCCGCGCCCGAAAGACTCGCGACGGCGATCGCCAAAGCGCGCACGAGCATGGCGGTGCCGCTGGTGGCGTCGACGGCGCATGCGTTGCATGGCGCGATCGGCGTCACCGCCGAATATGATCTCCAACGCTATACGCGCAGGCTGCACGAATGGCGCATGGCGGATGGCTCGGAGGCGTTCTGGAATCGCATGGTGGGGAAGGCGATTCTTACGCAGACGCAAGCGACGATCGTGGACTTCGCGCGAACCGCGCCGTACGGCATCGCTGTCTGAGCGAGCGAACAGGCAACGGCTGGTCTGTCTGCGCCTCACGAACGCAGAGGGAAAACCTTCACAGCAGCATAGACGCTGAGATATCCAATGAACGAATTTCTGAACTACGAGCAGGACGAACACGTCGTCACGCTGACGATGAACGAACCGGAACGGCGCAATCCGCTCACCGGCAACACGGCCGTGCAGGAGTTTCTGAGGGCGATTGCACGCATCGAAGCCGACCGCTCCGTGCGGGCCGTGATCCTGACGGGCGCGGGTACGGCGTTCTCATCGGGCGGCAATATCCACGACATGGAGCGGCATGCGTCGGGCAGCGTGTCCGGTATGGAGATTCGCCAGGACTACCGGTGCGGCATTCAGCAACTGCCGCTGGCGCTGTTCAATCTGGAGGTGCCGGTGATCGCCGCGGTGAACGGCGCGGCGATCGGCGCGGGGCTCGATCTCGCCTGCATGTGCGACATCCGCATTGCGTCCGAGCTTGCAAAGTTCGCGGAGAGCTTCGTCAAGCTGGGCATCATTCCCGGCGACGGCGGCGCGTGGTTGTTGCCGCGCATCATTGGTTTGTCGCGCGCTGCGGAGTTGACCTTCACCGGCCAGATGATCGATGCGCAACAGGCGCTCGAATGGAATCTGGTTTCCCATGTCGTGCCGCACGATGCGCTGCTCGCAACCGCGCAGGGTCTCGCGCGCTCGATCGCTGCCAATCCACCGCACGCCGTGCGGCTCGCCAAGCGATTGCTGCGCGAAGGCATGCATTGCCGTCTGGATACGTTGCTCGAAATGTCGGCCGCGTATCAAGCGCTTTCGCATCAGACGGCCGATCATCGTGAAGCCGTCGCCGCGTTCATTGAGAAACGATCGCCGTCGTTCAAGGGATAGTGCGGGCGTGGATCGTGCACAGCACGATACCGCAGCCTGTGCGATAGCGTCGCAAGACGGGCGGCGAGGTTGAGGCAAACCTCGCGTTGCCCGGCTTTGCCCGGATGATTGCGACACCCGCGTTCTGACCGCCAACAACCACTTCGTCAATACCGCGCGGTCAATAGACCCATTCGCCACCCGGCCAGGGTGGTTCGCTCCTGCAACTGTTCTGGTTTACTTCCACTTGGGCAATCCCGGTTTAAAGGCCGGTGCCGACTCATAGCGGTGTGTTCGCACGCCGTCATGCAAAAAAAGACAGTGGAGGAACGATGGGTGTTTTGAGCGGTATTCGCGTGCTGGAATTCGAGGCCATCGGCCCGGGGCCGTTTGGCGCCATGTTGCTCGCCGACATGGGCGCAGATGTTTTGCGTATCGACCGGCCACTTCCACCCCAGGACCTGGGACCGAAGACCAATGGCCAACGCGCGGACGTCACGGGGCGTGGTCGACGCTCGGTCACGCTCGATCTGAAACAACCGCAGGCCGTCGAGGCGGCACTGGATCTGATATCGCGCGCCGATGTCGTGATCGAGGGTTTTCGCCCCGGCACGATGGAGCGTCTCGGCCTTGGACCGCAAGCCGCTTTGGCTCGCAATCCACGGCTCGTGTATGGGCGCATGACAGGTTGGGGCCAAACGGGGCCGCTCGCGGAGCGGGCCGGCCACGATCTCAACTACATCGCGCTGTCCGGCGTCCTGTCGGGCATCGGCCGCGCCGACGGGCCGCCCGTCCCGCCGTTGAACCTCGTGGGCGACTATGGCGGTGGCGGCATGCTGCTGGCGTTGGGTGTGGTGGCAGCACTGTTCAACGTCCAGCGCGGCGGTGAGGGGCAGGTCGTGGATGCCGCGATGATCGAAGGCGCCGCGCAGTTGGGTTCGGTGATCTGGGGGCTGCTCGCTTCGGGTAACTGGCGGGAAGAACGCGCCAGCAATCTGCTCGATGGCGGGACGCCCTGGTACGACAGCTATCGTACGAAAGATGGCGGGTACATGGCGGTCGGCGCCGTCGAATCGCGCTTTTACGCGGAGCTGCTGTCGAAGCTCGGTCTCACTGAGGCGGGCTTGCCGGCGCAACACGATCGCAGCGGCTGGCCGGTGTTGCGCGAGCGATTCGCCGCGGCGTTTCTCACGCGTACGCGCGACGAATGGTGCGCGGTGTTCGACGGCAGCGACGCGTGTGTCGCGCCGGTGCTGAGCTTCTCCGAAGCGCCCGCGCATCCCCAGCATCGCGCCCGCGGCAGCTTTGTCGAGGTGGGCGGTGTGGTCCAGCCTGCGCCTGCGCCGCGTTTTTCCGCGACGCCGTCGACGATTGCGAAACCGGCGCCGCAGCGCGGCGAACATGGCCTTGCCGCCTTGCGCGACTGGGGTTTCGACCCGGCCGCTGTCGAACGCATGCGTGAACACGGCTTGGGCTACCAGCCCGAAGCGTAAGTGTCGTCAGAAGAGAAACTTGGGTTTGGCAACCAGCTTGCATCGTGATGGAGCGAGCGGATAGCCGCTAAAAAAGAACCGGCATGTGTCGAATGTTTCGACGCATGCCGGTGGCAAAAAAGTCCGGCGGCCTGGCCGGACTCCTTGGATTACTGCAGATTGCCCGCAACCGCGATGGTCTGGCCGGTGATGTAGTTCGACTCGGGCGAGCAGAACAGGTAGACACCGCCTGCGGCTTCTTCCGGCGTGCCGCCGCGGCCGAGCGGATTGCGCTGCGCATGCGTCTTCAGCGCCTCGGGATTGACGCCCACCCGGATATCACGCCCTTCGATCTGGACGGTCGCGCCAGCGTGGGCGTCGGCCCTCGTCATGCGCGTGTGGATCAGACCGAACGCCACGCAATTTACGTTGACGTTGAAGCGTCCCCATTCGCGGGAGAGCGCGCGGGTCATGCCGATCACACCGGCCTTGGCCGACGAGTAGTTCATCTGTCCGGCATTACCGTTGAGCGCGGACGTCGACGAGATGTTGACGATCTTGCGATACACGTCACGGCCGGCTTCCTTGTCGGCGGCATGCAGCGCCTTGATGTGCGGGTAAGCCGCACGCAGGATGCGAAACGGCGCCGTCATATGGCAGTCGATGATCGCGTACCACTGCTCGTCGGTCATCTTCTGGACCACGTCGTCCCACGTATAGCCGGCATTGTTGACGAGGATGTCGATACCGTTATACGTGCTCATTGCCGTGTTGATGAATCGCTCGGCGAAATCCGGTGCGCTCACGTTGCCTGGGCACGCCACAGCTTCCACGCCCATCTTTTTCAATACTTCGACCGTTTCGTGCGCCGGGTCGGCGTCGAGGTCGTTGATCACGAGGCGTGCGCCTTCGCTTGCCAGTTTCTCGGCGATCGCGCGGCCGATGCCGCGACCCGAGCCGGTGACGAGCGCCACCTTGCCGTCAAGTTTTCCCATGTTTTCGTCTCCTTGGTTGATGGTTACAGGGCGATCACGGCGTCGCCGAGGACGCGCGATTCGCCGTACTGATTGGCCGTTTGAATCTCCACTTTCACGCGGCGTTCGCCGTCGGCCTCGAACTTGCCGACTACCCGGCCACTGCACGTGATGCGGTGGCCGAGATGCGTGATGCCGACGAAGCGCACGCTGAATTGCCGTAGTTGCCGCTGGTCCGCCCAGCAGGTCAGCAGGCGTCCCAGGTACGCCATCGACAGCATGCCGTGAGCGAATACGTCAGGCATGCCAGCGCGGCGCGCAAAATCGAGGTCGATATGGACCGCGTTGTGATCGCCCGAGGCGCCGGCAAAGAGCGCCAGCGTCGTGCGGTCGATGGGGGCGAGCGTCAGCGGCGGCAGCGTATCGCCAACCTTGACGGCATCGAACAATGTGCTCATTCGTGTTTCTCCTCAGCCGTTGCGGTGGACCAGTACGCTGCGCAGATCGGCCACATGCTCGCCATTCTGGTTGCTCACGCGCGTCTCGCGCACCACGAAATCGAGTGCGCCGCCTTTCTTGTCGTAGATGTCGGCGATGCGGCATTCGAACAGCAGCACGTCGCCGGCATAGGCCATCCGGTGATAGGTGAACGACTGCTCACCGTGCAGAATGCGCGCGACCTGGATGCCGATCTCGTCACGCCAGCGCTTGTCCGGCTGTTCCAGTTCCAGCGAAAACAGGAAGGTAGGGGGCAGCGGCAGGGTGGGGTGGCCCGCGTCGCGCGCGGCCGATTCGTCGACGTAAACCGGATTGGTTTCGCCGGTCGACTTGGCGAAGAAACGCAACCGGCCTGCTTCGGCCACGGTGCGAAACGCGGGAATAACCTTGCCGATGTGCTTTTTATCGATCATGTCGAACACTCCGTCAGAAGCAGCGCATCACGCGGCCTTGTACACGGTCGTGACGCAGGCGCCGCCGAGACCCAGGTTGTGCGCGAGCGCGACCTTCGCGTCTTCCACTTGACGCTGCCCGGCCGTACCTCGCAGTTGATGCGTCAGTTCATAGCACTGCGCGAGACCGGTCGCGCCGAGCGGGTGCCCCTTCGACAGCAGGCCGCCCGACGGGTTGACCACCCACTTGCCGCCATAGGTGTTGTCGCCGTCGTTGACGAGCTTTTCAGCCTCGCCTTCGCCGCACAAACCAAGGCCTTCGTAGGTCAGCAGTTCGTTCTGCGCGAAGCAGTCATGCAGTTCGATCACGTCGATGTCTTCGGGGCCGACGCCGGCCTGCTCATACGCGAGCTTTGCGCCGGCGCGCGTCATGTCGAATCCGACCACGCGGATCATGTCGCGCGTGTCGTACGTGCTCGGCTGGTCGGTAGTCAGGGATTGGCCGGCGATCAGCACGTCGGTGCGCAGGCCGCGTTTGCGGGCGAATTCCTCCGACACCACGATGGCCGCAGCCGCGCCGCAGGTCGGCGGACAGGCCATCAGACGCGTGAGCACACCTTCCCAGATCATTGGCGAGGCCAGCACTTCTTCCGGCGTCACGACGGTGCGGAACACGGCCAGCGGATTACGCGACGCGTGCTGGCTCGCCTTTGCGCGAATCTTCGCGAACGTTTCGAGCTTCGTGCCGTACTTTTCCATGTGGGCCCGGCCGGCGCCGCTGAACTGACGAATCGCGCCCGGCAGATCGGTGCGATCGACCAGTTCATTGACCAGACTGAGCGCACGTTCGAGCGCCGGCGCACGGTCGTTCCACTTCGACGACAGCGCGCCCGGCTGCATGAATTCGAAACCCACCGCGAGCGCGCAGTCGACCGCGCCGCTTTGCACAGCCTGCCGCGCCAGGAACAGCGCGGACGATCCCGTCGCACAGTTGTTGTTGACATTGATGACGGGAATGCCGGTCATGCCGACGTGGTAAAGCGCTTTCTGACCGCAGGTCGAATCTCCGTACACATAGCCGGCGTAGGCCTGCTGCACGTCCGCGTAATCGATTCCGGCATCGGCCAGCGCCTCGCGCACGGCGCCTGCGCCCATCACGTCGTAGGGATCGCTGGTGCCCGGCTTCCTGAACGGAATCATGCCGACGCCGGCGACGAAGACATTACGAGTCATATCATTGCTCCTTGGTATGGGAATTACGGATTACAGCTTGCGGGAGATGAGGTCGCGCATGACCTCGCTCGTGCCGCCATAAATACGGTTGACGCGCGCATCGGCGAACGCCCGGGCCACCGGGTACTCCAGCATGTAGCCGTAGCCGCCGTGCAGTTGCACCATGTCGTCGAGCGCCTTGCCGAGCGATTCAGTGGCAAACAGCTTGGCGATAGCGGCTTCTTCCAGCGTGAGACGCCGGCGCACGTGCTCGGCGAGGTAGTAATCGACCAGCACACGCACGGCGGTTGTCTGTGCCTTGATGTCGGCCAGCTTGAACTTTGTGTTCTGGAAGTCCCATACGGTCTGATTGAAAGCCCTGCGGTCCTTGACGTAGTTGATCGTGTGCTCGAGACAGGCTTCGAGCCTTGCGGCCGCGCCGACGGCGATCGAGAGCCGCTCCTGGGGCAGTTCGCCCATCAGATAAGCGAAGCCCTTACCCTCTTCACCCAGACGGTTGCTCACGGGCACGCGCACGTTGTCGAAGAACAGCTCGGCCGTGTCCTGCGAATGCATGCCGACTTTTTCGAGCTTGCGGCCCCGGCGGAATCCCTCGCGGGTTGCTTCGACGACGATCAGGCTGACGCCTTTGGAGCCCGCACTGGGATCGGTCTTGCAGACCAGGATGATCAGGTCGGCGTTCAAACCGTTGCTGATGAAGGTCTTGCTGCCATTGATGACATACTCGTCGCCGTCGCGCACGGCGGTGGTCCGGATCGCCTTCAAATCGCTGCCGGTGCCGGGTTCGGTCATGCCGATTGCGAGGATCGACTCGCCGGTACACGTCTTTGGCAGCCATTTCTGCTTCTGTTCTTCATTGCCAATGCGAGCGATGTACGGGGCGATGATGTCCGAGTGCACACCAAAACCGAGACCGCTCAAGCCGGCACGGTTGACTTCCTCGTTGAGGATCGCCGCGTGGCCGAAGTCGCCGCCGCCGCCGCCGTATTCTGTCGGCAACGTGAGGCACAGCAGACCTTCGCGGCCTGCCTTCAGCCATGTTTCGCGGTCGACCCGGCCGGCCTTGTCCCACTCGGCCTGCCTGGGCGTGCACTCCCGCTCCAGGAAGCGGCGCACTGTGGTGCGCAGCATTTCATGATCATCACGAAAAACGGTGCGGGTAATTTGCATGACTAAATTCCTGAGAATGAGTGCGGCGTGAGTTCGTGGATGGCGTTATCGCGCGCAGGCGATATGCGCCGCAGGTTCGGTCTGGTAAAGCTGCTCGATCAGATGCGCGCGGCGCGCGCGGGTTACGGCCTGGTTCACGTAACCTTTTTCGGCGATCTCATTGGCGTCGATCGAAGGCGGCTCGGCCATCAGCATAAGGCGCTCGATGGTCCGGCTGGCGCCACCGCCCGTGTGGCTGGCGAGACGTTCGCGCAGCGCGGCGACGACCAGCGGATGCCCGACCAGCGCAGCCGCGTCGAGTTCGGCGAGCTCAGGCGCAAGGCGCCGGCAGGCGGCCACATTCGGCCACGCGAGCGCAGCGAGAAATTCGTGGTCGTGGCCGCAGATCACGGCGTCGGAGACGAGAGGTGCGCATAGGTCGAGCAAGCCGAGCCGCACAGCGCCGGTTCGCACCCAGGTGCCGTTTGTCAGCTTGAAGTCCTCGACCACCCGCCCGGCGAAGAGCAGGCCCTGGCCCGGATCCTCCGGATTCGCGAGGCGCACGGCATCGCCCAGCCGGAAATAACCTTCGTCATCAAAAGCGGCGGCGGTGAGCGCGGCATTGCCGATGTAGCCGGCAAATACATTCGCGCCGCGCATGCGAATTTCGTAGCGGCCATCGCCGCCTTCGAGCGGTAACAGTTTCACTTCCGAGCCCGGCACGGGTCCGCCAATGTTGCCGAGATCAGCAGTGGGCCAACCGCAATAGGTACCCATGCCACTTGTCTCGGTGCAGGCAAGACCCGTCGAGAAGACGATGCGCTTGCCGATCGTCTCAACGGCGACGCGCTGGATACGATGCCACACGTCCGTCGGCAGGCTTGCTCCGCCGTAGCCGAAATACTGCACGTTGGCGAACAGGCTGCGGGCAAGCACGGGGTCGCGCTCGAGTTCGCCCGCCAGCACGGTCCATGCGGAGGGGACGCTGGTGAAGATCGTCGGCGAAATTTCGCGCAGGTTGCGCACGGTGCGCTCGACGAGGCCGGGCAGTGGGCGGCCGTCGTCGATGTAGTGAGTCGCGCCGAACTGTATAGAGCGCCCAATGTTCAGAACGCCACCGAGGCCGTGGTGCCATGGCAGCCAGTCGAGAAACACCGGCGGCGATTCCCGCAGCCAGCCGAGATTGTCGGCGTAATAGGCGGCAACCGCCTTGAAGTTGCGGTAGGCGAGCGGCACGCCTTTCGGCGTTCCGGTCGAGCCCGACGTGAAGAGGATACGGACGGTATCGTCCTTGCGAATGGCCGTGCGCGCTGCGGCAACGGCGGCGACTCGCGCCGGCGTCATGTCGCCGACAAGCAGATCGGCCCATGCGTGTTGTGAGGATTGGACGTTCCGTACGGCGATGACCGGTGTTGCCGCGAATTCGGCAATCGTGAGCGCGCGTGCGAATTGCGCTGCGTCCTGCACGAACACGGCCGCGGGCGGCACCAGTTCGAGCACGCCCTTCAGGCGGGCGAAGTTATTGCTGAGCGTGGAATAGGCAGGTGACACCGGTGCCGCAGGAATCCCCACGTACTCGGCCGCAAGAAGTAGCACAGCCTGTTCGATCGAATTGCCCGAAAGCAGGACCAGCGGTCGCTGCTGACCCAGGCCCATTTCGAGCAGGCAGGCCGCGACCGTTTGCAGCTGACGCCATAATTCGCGCCAGCTAATCGAGCGCCACGCACCGTTTTCATCGCGTTCGCAGAATGCCGGGCTGTCGCCGCGGCGCTCGGCCCACTCGGGTATGAAATCGGCGAAACCATTCTGTGCAATGTCGGGAGGCGGGCTGGCCGAACTCAGCATCAGCGTGCCGTCAGGGCGGCGTTCGACCAGCGGACGCCGTTCCGGAAACCGGACGGGACGGTAAGGGGCTGCTGTGTATTCACTAGCCGTGACCGTAGTCATTACGCTTGTCTCCTGAGCTTCAGCGCGCGCGATAGCGCGCACCGGCGTTTGTTTTATGAGGTGCGCCTGCCGTCAACGGTTGCGCGCGACCCCTTGAGCTATAGGATAGTGGCTTGTGGCCGGGAGCGAACCACCCGAGGTGGGTGGCGGCAAGGGGGCGCAGAACGGCGAAGTCGACGCCCGGTGAAGCGCGAAGACGTGGGCGCGTCAGCCGGCCTCTTCGCCGGAAACGGGCGGAGAGCCCAGTTCGAGGTCGCGCACGCGTGCTACCGCTTCGTCACGGCTGGTTACGCCGAGCTTGCCGTAGATGTTCTTCAGATGCCACTTGACGGTTTCTGGTGATATGCCGAGCGTGCGGGCGATTTTCTTGTTCGGCAACGCCTGCGCGAGCAGGCCGACTACCCGGGTCTCGCGCTCGCTTAGCGTCTCGATGCCGGGGGACGGCGTGCTTCGGCTGCCGGGTCTGACGGCGGGCGCCGCGCCGCTGGGCACGGTGGCCTTCTGCGCAGCCTGTAGCCGGCCCACATAGAAGGATAAAACCGGATCGTGCGCCTCGCCTTGTATCACTGCCGTAATGAGATCCAGCGCGCCGGGATCGGCGTCGAGCAGGCTGCGCACGAGACCCAGCCGGTGACCCCGGCGTAACGCGGCGAGCACGGCTTCGCGCGCGGCGTCGGCGCGGCCGCGCCGAGCATCGACCACGGCAGCCTGCATCTGGAAGTGTGCAATGTGCCGTTGCCAGCCACGTGCCTCGCAAAATGGAATCAGCGCCTGAAGACGAATCGCCGCGCCCTCGAAATCCCCATGGGCGATACACCAGTTGACGTGCGCGCTCCCGGTCATGACGTGGATTTCCGCGGTGGTCCCCGCCGGGGTGGCGACAACTCGTGCCGCGATCATGTCGAGCCGGGCGAGGCCGGCTTCCGCAGCATCGAACTGATCGCTTAGCAGATGGCGATGAACCTGCTCGGCCATGCTATGGGCGACGAGCCGCTGCAAGCCGTATTGCGTCGCGTATTCTTCGAGGCGCTCGAGATAGGCGAAGGCATCGAGGCGATGTCCCGCTACCCAATGGGCCGCCGACAGCACGGTCAGTACACGTAGTACGGAGTCCGGAATGGATACGCGTTCGAGCACGTCGACGCGGTCCTCCAGAAGCTTGCGGGCCGCATCCAGTTCGTTGAATTCGTACAGCACTTCGCCGAGCAGCGCGGCCGCAAAACATGCCGCTTCAGCGGCGGCGCTGCCGCGTTGATCGGCCTCGAACAGAACGTCGCGGCTGATGCGCTCGACCTGGACGAACCGGCCTTCCAGCGCGTAGCTGAATCCTGCCATGCAGCGGCCGTTCAGCGCGCCTGACGACGTGCCCATGAGCGGCGCGCCATCCACGAGGAGTTGCGGCGCCTCGCTTTGCACGCGCCGCGCCGCATCGTACTCGCCGCGGCGCATGTAAATCCACGACACCAGGTTATTGCGGCCGCCAACGGCGAGACTGTCGGCGTGGGCAGGGATCTGCTGCAATTGCGGCAACATCGACATTGCTTCATCGGTGTCGTCGCGCTGGACGGCGAGCGCCGCCCGCAACAGGATGAGGCGGTATCGCGAATGCGCATCGCTGGCGGGGATGTCGGTTTGCAGGCGCGCGATGGCTGCGGCGCAAGCATCGAACTCGCGCGCATAGAGCTGCAGATGCACCATCCACAGGCGCAGGCCGATGCGGCCTTGCACTTCTGCGAGCGGCAGCAGGCGTATCAGCCCGACCAGCTTGCGCAAATCGCCCTTGATCTGCATGGTTCGGCCGACGTGCAACACGAGATCGGCTGCCGCTGCCTGCTCGCCCGCGAGTAATGCGTGCCGCACGGCGTCATCGGGTTGCTCGTGGTCGCGAAACCAGATCCATGCGGCCAGATGCACCTCGCGTTGGTGCAGTTCGCTTCGCGCACGAAAGCGCTCAAGCAACGTTTCGCGAAAGAGCGGGTTGAGCCGGTACCACGTCTCGTTGCCTGAACTTTCGATCGGAGCGATGAACAGGTTGTCGTTTTCCAGTCTTGTCAGCAGCGCACGCACTTCGGCAGGCGACTGTTCGTCGCCGATCAGTGCGATGCACAGCGGCGTGCAGACCCGCGTGCAGCTCGCCATCCGCACCAGTAGTTCCACCTCGGAAGGCGCGAGGCGCGACAGTACTTCGCGTTCGAAATAGGCCGCGAACCCGCGGGCGTCCAGAAGTTGGGCGTTCGCGAGCGGGTCGGCCGATGCGAAATCCGTTGTGCTTTGCTTCTTGCGTTTCAGATGGATTGCGAAGAGTTGCAGTCCCGCTACCCAGCCGTCCGTCAGCTCGTGCATGTGACGCGCTTCGCGTTGGCCGATCTCGCCTAACTGCGCCTTCAGGAAGGCCTCGGATTCCGCAGCCGTGAAGCGCAGGTCGCGTATGTCGAGTTCCAGGACCAGGCCTTGGTCGCGCGGGCGCCCCAGCGAGAGCGGCACCGTGCCGCGCGAGACGAGCACGAGATGGAGATTTGCCGGCGCGTAGTCGAGTAGCCATTGCAATGCTTCGTGATTGCGCGCATTGGTCATGTGATGCAGGTCGTCCAGCACCAGCACGACGTCGTTCGAATGGGTGGCGATACCGCGCACGAGGGCGATGATCGTGCGTTCGACCGCTTCGTCGTCGATGCCGCGACCGCCTAGCAGGGCCGCTTCATGGCACATCGCCGGATCGACGTGGGCGAGGCTGGCGACGAGGTAGTCGAGGAAGTGCGTGAGTTCGTTGTCGTCCGGCGCGAGTGTCAGCCAGGCAATATCGAAGCCGAGTGAAAGCAATGCCTCGCGCCAGGCGATCAGCAGGCTCGTCTTGCCGCAACCGGCGGGACCCTGGAGCACGACGCAGCGGTTGCGCCGTGCGTCGAGCAACTGGGCGAGCAGACGTTCGCGCGCGACGATGCGGATGGTGCTGCGTGGCGGAATCAAGCGGGGATCAGCTCGGGATTCCGCGGCGCCGTCTTGTGAGCGGCGTGGATCCACGGGAGGGGAGTTCTGCGGCATCGTGACCTGCGCCTTGCGTGCTCCGGCGTCGCGCCTTGTCGGCGTGGGCCAAAGGGCGAAATGATAATCGGCACATTGTAGCGCAGCACAGGTAGCGCTTTCACGCTCGCATGGGGTGGTGTCTTCCCGGATTATCACTCGTGCGGCAGGCGGCTTGCATCGGCGGTACGCGCTTCTTCTGGCGGCATCCCTTGTTTGCGCCGCGATACGAATTGCACGACGTCGCCGCCCGCGCGCCACGCGTGGCAAGTGTCGATCATGGGATGAGGCTGAACGCCGCTTGCCTCGCCGGCAGACTCGCCCTCGGCGGGAAAGCCCTTGCGCAAACCCATCAACGTCTGAATAGCGGTCGTGGCGATGGGGCCGAGCAATTCGGTCAGATGCGTGCAGCCCTCCGGACCAGCAAGGCGTCGTTTGACCTCCTTCATGAAGCCCGCGCCGATGGTCACGCCTTCGAGGCTGGCATAGGCGTCGTTGATTTCCGTGCAGAAGCGGCTAGGCGCCGAGTCGGTATGGGCCTCGATACGATGAATCAGAAGCTTCGAATCGATCGTGACCACGATACGCATGTCGTGAATCGGTGAACCGGCCGGTACGGTCTTGAAGAGCAGATCTGAATCGTCGGTCTTCGTGTCCCGGATGCGACCTTCGATGTCGAACAGGCCGTCGTTGCGTTCGAAGCCCATGCACTCAACACGGCGGGTATGCACGAGTCGCCGCGCGGAAAGATTCGATGGGATGGCTGACATAGATATCTCGCTTGGTGTGGACTATTAGCGGCCCGGCGTCGCATGTCGGCCCTTGAGTGATCGATATTGCTGAGCCTATTTGAGCATCGAACGCCGGCCGCCCCCTGCGTCGGGGGGGCGGCGTTCGATGCGTATCGCTGCCTGTTTGATCGCTCGGGGTATTCCCGTGCCCCCTCCGTTTGGGTAGGTCGTCAATCTGAACAGCCCTGCACTATGGGCTCGCCATGGCCAGCCGGGTCATGGCCGGCCGTCGTCCCGACGGACATCTGCATGAGATTGATTGACCCGTGTCCGTCGGGCGCGGCAAACACAAAAGAGGAGACATGCATGCGTTTCATGAGTCAGGGTATTTGCGGGGCTACGTTGATTCTTGCCGCCGGAGGAGCGGTGGCTCAGTCGAGCGTGACGCTGTACGGGGTAGCCGACGTGTTCGTCCAGTTTCTGGATAACGGCGGGAATCATTCGTTTTCCGAACGAAGCGGCGGCTCCACCGGTTCGCTGTTCGGTCTGAAGGGGACCGAAGACCTTGGTAACGGGCTGAAGGCGGTGTTCGACGTCGAGAACGGCTACAACATCAACAACGGATCGTTTTTTGCCGACAGTACCGCGATGTTCTACCGGCAGTCGTGGGTGGGACTGAAACACGACACTTATGGCTCACTCACCTTCGGCCGTCAGTATCAGCCGAGCTTCTGGGCCGTTTACTTCACCGACCCGTTCCGCGGCAACGAAGTCATGTCGCCGCTGGCAGCGGCCGACCTGGCCGGCGCAACCGACCGGTCCACGCTAGCGACGCAATACGTGTCCGGACGAACCAGCAATTCGATCGTCTACACGTCGCCGGACATGAGGGGAGTACACGTCTACGCGATGTATGGGATGCCTTCCACGGTGACGCAACCGGTGCCGGTTCGGTCAGGTTCGATGATCGACGTGGCGGCGAACTATTCGGGCTATGGTTTTTACGCGGGTGTCGGCTATCAATATCAGCATGGATCGCAGGAGAGCGCGCCGCTGGTGCCCACCGCTCCGACGCTGCTGACCACGTTCGACCTGATGGGCATGGAGCACTTTAGCGGTGCGCTGGCCTACCGGCTGGGCATCGTGAATTTCCAGTTCAACTATTCGTATAACCGTCCGAAAGATGCACCTGCGGGCGCGCTGGTCATCATCACGCCTGCAGTCAAGTTGCCGCTTGCTTCGCTAGTTCACGCGTACAGCATTGTTGAACTGGGTGCAACGATCCAGGCTACGCCGGCAGACGTGATCGAAATCGCCGGTATCGAACGGGATGTGCGTGGTGTTCACGACAATACGCCGGGTATCGAGGTCGGTGTCGACCACAGTCTGTCCAAGCGTACGAGTCTTTACATGCGGGCGGGGTACCTGAAGAACAACGGCACTGCAAACATGAGTTGGCCCGGCGTCACCGGCGTTGCCAGCGGTTCGAAGCAGGTTCTTGCGGTGCTCGGCATGACACATCGTTTCTGACAAGCGCATTTCAGGCGTTCTTGCAATTGCATCAGGGCCTGCTCATGGTTTGTGAGCAGGCCCTTTGTCCGGAGCCTCAGCCCGTGACCGATTTGCACTCGAGGAACTCAGCCAGACCTTCGCGACCGTACTCACGCCCATTGCCGGACGTCTTGTAGCCGCCGAAGGGAACCGTAATGTCCAGCATCGCGCCGTTGATTCGCACCGATCCCACGCGCAGGCGCGCGGCTATGCGGCGCGCGCGTTCAGGATTGCTGGTGGCGATATAACCGGCCAAACCGTATGCGGTGTCGTTGGCCATTGCAATGGCGTGTTCCTCGCCGTCATACGGAATCATCACCAGCACCGGACCGAAAATTTCCTCGCGCGCGATTTTCATGTCGTTGTGGACATCCGCGAAGACAGTGGGGCGTGCGTAGAAGCCCTGACCAAGTCCTTCGGGCCTGCCGGGACCGCCGGCAATCAAGCGGGCGCCTTCCTCGATACCGTTGCGGATCATGTGCTGCACCTTCTCGTATTGCGCGCGGTTCGAGATCGGCCCCATTCTGGTGGCCGGGTCCGCTGGATCGCCGACAACGATTCCGTTGGCGGCCGCCGTTGCGATCACAATGGCATCGTCGTATCGCTCGCGCGGCACCAGCATGCGGGTCGGTGCGACGCAGGTCTGTCCGGAATTGACCATGCATTGCGCCACGCCGCTCGTTACCGCTGCCTGCAAGTCGGCGTCGTCGAGAATCAGCAGGGGCGACTTGCCACCGAGTTCCTGCGCCACGCGCTTGACCGTGGGCGCGGCGCTCATGGCCACTTCGACGCCGGCGCGCGTCGACCCGGTGATCGATACCATGTCCACGTCGGGATGCGACGACAATCGCGTGCCGACTACACGTCCCTCGCCGAAGATCATGTTGAAGACGCCGGGCGGCGTGCCGGCTTCGTGCATGATTTCTGCAAAGATGATCGCGTCCAGCGGAGCGATTTCGGATGGCTTCAGCACGACGGTGCAACCCGCTGCCAGGGCCGGAGCGACCTTGGCGGCGATCTGGTTCAGCGGCCAGTTCCATGGCGTAATCAGTGCAGCGACGCCAACGGCTTCGCGGCGCACGTAGCTCTTGTCGTGATGCGTTTCGAACTCGAAATGGCGTAGCGTCTCCAAGGCGGCCTGAAGCTGCGCGAGACCGATCGCGGCCTGCAGATGCTTGCACAACGTGATGGGCGCGCCGATCTCGAGGCGGACCGCGTCGGCGATGTCGTCGAGCCGTGCGCGATAGCATTCGATGATCCGTTCGAGCAGTGCGATCCGTTCGGCACGGCTCGATTCCGACCAGACCGGGAAGGCGGCCCGCGCTGCGGCGACGGCACGATCCACATCTTCCGCCGTGCCCATCGTCAGCCGTCCGGTCAGTGTTTCGGTGGCCGGATTGACGATGTCCGTTTGCGTGCTGCCGGCGGACGGCTCGACCCATTGGCCCTTGATGTAGAACGTATTCAGCGTTTTCATTTCGTTTCCTCTGCTTCTTCGTGATGCGACGAACTCAGGCCGCGACCGGGCGATCGCCGATTACCGTCGCACGCATCATGTGACGCGGCGCCGGGAAGTAGTCCTGCACTGCGTAGTGCTGGCACGAGCGGTTGTCCCAGAACGCGATCGTGTTCGGGCGCCACTTGAGGCGGACCTGATATTCAGGCGCCTGGGCCTGGCGGAACAGGTACTGCAGCAAATCCATTTCGGCGAGCTTGTAGTCGAAGCCGACGCGATATTCCCTGGCGGTCAGATGGCCGTAATTCGACAGATGGGTCGTGAACGCTTCGTTGACGTAGAGGATCTTTTCGCCGGTTTCCGGGTGAACTCGCACCACCGGATGCTCGACGGGCGGAAATTTTTCGCGCATCGCCGCGTGTTGTGCTTCGGGAACCGCGATGCCGAAGAGCGGGAGGAAGTCATGGACAGCCTTGAGGCCGGAGATTCGCGCCTTCACATCGTCGGGAAGATTGTCGTAGGCTGCGACCATGTTGATCCACAGGGTGTCGCCGCCGACCTCGGGGCATTGCACGCATCGCAACATGGAGCCCATCGACGGAATTTCGCGCCACGACACGTCGGAGTGGTACAGATTTTCTCGACCGCGTTTGGTATCGTTGCGGCCGAGTATCACCAGTTCCGGATGCTCGGGATGATGAGGGAAGGCGGGATGAATCTCCAGTTCACCGAACTGCTTTGCCACGGCGACGTGCTGCGCCGGCGTGATATCCTGGTCGCGAAAGAACAGAACCTTGTACTTCAAGAGTGCGCGGCGCAGTGCGGCGTACGTCGGGGCATCGAGCGGATCGCGCAGATCGACACCGCGAATCTCGGCGCCGATTGTCGGTGTGTAGCGCTCGACGGTGAATGGCCAGGCATCGGAATCCGGCTGCGCCACGGTCGAATCGGACGCGATCTCTGTTGCTTGCATGTCATGTCTCCAGTTGTTTGGGCCCACGGATGCCGCCGCGCGTGAGGCGCGCGGCGCATAGGGCGGTTCCACGGCCGGACGCAGTTAGCGTATGCCGGATTCCTCTTTCACGCGTCGCCATGCACTGACCGGTTTGGCGGGCAGGGCGACGGTCTATCGGATGTCGGCGCGGATCAGATCGGCGGCTTTCTCGCCGATCATGATGGCGGGCGCGTTGGTGTTGCCGCCGATCAGCGTCGGCATGATCGACGCGTCGGCCACGCGCAAACCTTCAATGCCGCGCACACGCAGGCTTGGGTCAACCACGGCCATCGCGTCGATCCCCATCTTGCACGTACCGACGGGGTGATAGACGCTGTCGGCCTGGCTGCGCACGAACGCGCGGATCGCGTCCTCATTCGAATCGTCCGGTCCGAAATCGTCCGTCAGCAATTCCTTTCCGCCTGCTTCGGCCAGCGCCGGTTGCGCGAAGATGCGGCGGACGATCCTGACACCGGCAACCAGTGCGTCCATGTCTGCTTCTGCCGACAGGAAGCGCGGGTCGATCGACGGTGCGTCGCGCACGTCCGCGCTACGCAGACGCACATGACCGCGGCTCCGTGGACGCAAGATGTAGGCGTGACAGGAGTAGCCATGCCCAAGCTTGCTACGTTTCGCCATGTTGCGATTGCCGAGCAGAGCGAGAACGAAGGCGAGTTGTACGTCCGGGATGGCCAGTTCGGGACGGCTCTTCACAAAGGCACCCGCCTCCGCGAAGTTGGAACTGACCATGCCGCTGCGGTCGCGTCTGTAACGCAATATGCTGGACGCCAACCGCAGAAAGCCGCCGGCTGAATAGCCGTAGAGGTCGTTGGACTTGACCTGTTTGTTGACGATGATGTCGAGGTGGTCCTGCAGATTCTCACCGACTCCGCACAGATCCTGTACGACCTCGATACCGTGGCTGCGCAGATGCCCGGCCGGACCGATGCCCGACGCCATCAGCAACTGCGGTGAATTGAACGCGCCGCAGCTGAGTACGACTTCGTGGCGGGCGTGCAACGTTTGCGCAACGCCTGCACGCACGATGTTGACGCCGCGCGCACGTTTGTCCTCGATGACAAGCCGTAATACCTGCGTGTCGGTGAGGACATCAAGGTTCGGGCGGCCGCCGTTCAGATCTGGATCTTTTGTATTGCCGTTGTGCAGGTAGGCACGCGCGGCATTCCAGCGTTCACCGTTGAATTGCGTGACCTGATAAAGGCCGGCGCCTTCCTGCTCCGCGCCATTGAAGTCCGTGTTCAGCGGCAAGCCGGCTTGCAGGGCGGCTTTCACGAAGCGATGAGAGAAGGGGTTGGGCGTACGCAGGTCGCTGACGTGCAGCGGGCCGTCGCCACCATGCCATGGGTCGTCAGTACGTCCGGCGTGGCGTTGATTGCATTCGCTGCGGCGGAAATAGGGCAGCACGTCGTCATAGCCCCAACCGGTACAACCCAGGGCCGCCCATTCGTCGTAATCGTTGCGATGTCCGCGAATGTAGACCATGCCGTTGATCGACGAACTGCCTCCCAGTCCGCGTCCGCGCGGTTGATAGGAGGGGCGTCCGTCAAGGCCGGCCTGGCATTCTGTGTGGTACGCGTAATTGCGCGGCCCGGCTTTTTGCACGGTCGATGCCAGACCGATCGGCACCCACACGCTCATGTGGTGGTCATGCGGACCCGCTTCGAGCAGAGCCACCGTGACCGTACGGTCCTCCGCCAGTCTGGCAGCCACCGCGCAGCCTGCCGAGCCTGCGCCCACGACGATATAGTCGTACTCTGCTGTGATCATTGTGCTGCGAGTGTTGTTAACAGATCCGGTCATGGCGCCTCTGTTCATGGGAAGGGGTTTGCGCACGCGCAGCGGCAGTCATCCTGTTAGCGCTGTATTGGCCGGCTGCGCATCAAGCCGCGGCTTGCGTGGCGAAGCGATTAAGTGTTTTGTGCGAGCGATCTGGATGAAGCCAGCGCAGCGCGGCGAGCGAGGCTGCGATCAACAGTACGGCGCTGACCGTGAAGCCGAGTTCGTATGCATGGTTGTTACCGCCGCCGTAGACCTGAACGATCCGACCCATCACAGCCGGCGCAAATGCGGCGCCGAGACTGGCAAGCGCCGTGTGGATCGCGACGAGCGATCCACGCTGGCAGTCCGGAACCATTTCGGCGAGTAGCGCGGGAGCGAGCGTGAAGCTCAAAGTCGGCAGTGCGCCGGCGATCGCGAGTAGCGCCACTTTCTGCAACGGCGGCATGTGAAGCAGCATGAGCGCGATGTATAGCAGAGCCCCGGCGGCGGCCGACAGGCAGATCAGATGGACACGCGCCTTGCGTGTGGACACGCCGCGTCCAAGCATGCGCTGGGATAACCAGCTCAGGCCTACGTTGACCGGTGTAGCAGTCGCGACCACAACGGCGAAGCAACGACCCGCTTCGACGCCGTTGAATCCGAGTCCTTTTTCGAGGTACGTGGGTATCCACGTGAGGCTCAGGCCCAGCGTCCAGTAAGCCGTGAATCCGAGCGCGAACACGGAGAGAACCGAACGATCCATGAGGATTCTTCGATAGGGCAGCCGGGATGGGCGGATGCGCGCTATCGGCGCAGCTTGCTGCTTGCCAAGTCCTCCCTCGCGCCCAAAGCATGCCCACAGCGCGCTCCACATTGCGCCGATCGCCCCGAGCAGCAGGAAGTTCATGCGCCATCCCCACTGTCTCGTGACGAGCGGAATCAGCAGGCCCGCGAGCAGCATGCCGAATGCCGCGCCCTGGTTGATGAAGGCGACTGGCAGATTGCGTTTCCGGTCGGGGAACCATTTGTACAATGCATGCACGGAGACCGGAAACGCCGGCCCCTCGGCGGTGCCAAGGATCACGCGACAGATGAGAAGCCCCGCCGCGCTTGTCGCCATCGCCTGCGGCAGTTGGAGTGCGGCCCAGCTCAGACCCATCGCCAGTAGTAGCCAGCGAGTCGGAAAACGGTTCGAAAGAAATCCCACCAGGACAGTCGAAATGGAAAAGAGCCAGAAGAAACTGCCGGCGATAAGTCCGAATTTTTCCGGCGACAGATGCAGTTCCATCGTCAATGGCACGGCCACCAGACCGAGCACGATCTTGTCCAGGAAATTGATGAGGGCGAGCCCCGTCAGCAGGAGGGTCATTGTCCATGCGGACTTTGCCTGAAAATCGGGGGAAGCGGTCATAGGTTGTCTCCTGTCGTCCTTTTTCCGTTGGGTCTCGCTGTCCCGAGCGGAATGCGGACTTTATGGCGCCACGGTAAAGGGTGTGGGAGGGCGGGCCACCACCCGGAACAGGTAGGCTAGGGAAAACCTTGTTCTCCGGGATGCCGGCGCGGAGTTCGCAGCCGGGCAGGCTGGCGGTCAGTCGGATGAACTCGCGGCTTATCCGGAGAGCTTCGAGGCTTCCTGGCTGCACACCGGATGGCATCGTGTGCGTAATTTCAAGCGGGGGTGAGCAGGGGGCTGTACCTCGGCACGCTGATGTGCCTGCGGCTTTTCATGCTGCTTGGTAAAAGAGCTTAAAGGAGCGGTGCGAACGGCCGGTATGGCGTCTCGAGTCCGCAAGTGCGAAGGGGCGGAAAAGGCCCTCGCGGAGCGTCGGCGAACGAAACACTTGTTGGCCGATGCCTGTAACCCGTCAGGCGGGCGCGATTGACGTAAGTAACCAGGCGACTTTGGCGGAACTCTCCAATCGGTCGGATAATTTTCCCATGCAGTACCACGTTGCCATTAATACTGTATAAATGTACAGTATTGTGCGTGGACGGCTGGCGAGCGCAAGTTCATTGGATTTGACCGGACGCTTTGAAACGGGGCGAAAGCGGCGCGCTGAACCTCGCCCCGGCGCGTGGTGAAAATTTTCAGATGCGCGGGCGAGCCCGCATCGATGAGAGGAGCTTCTTCGAAATGTCTGCGTCATTCATTCAGGCGCGCCATGCCTGAACAACTCTGGCTGCCCGGACTCGAGGCGCCACCTGTGCCGACAGACGGCCTGTTCTTTGCGGTCTTTCCAGATACGCACACGGCGGCGAACATCTCGAAGCTGGCGCAACAGCTTTGCGGGGAGACGCGCTCGAAGAGCAAGCCGCTTGCGGCCAGCCGTCTGCACGTCACATTGCTTCACCTCGGGAATTTCGCGGGCGGTTTGCCGCCGGCCCGGGTGGATGCGGCCATGAACGCGGCCGCGTCGATCAGAATGGCGCCTTTTAGCGTCGATTTCGACAGCGCCTTGAGTTTTGCGCTGAAGCCACGGCCGGGACCGCTGGTGTTGAGTGGAAGCGAGGGCGTCGTTGGACTCCACGCGCTTCACGATGCGCTTGGACCGGCATTGCAAAACGCTGGATTTGGGGATCGCGCCGTCTCGGCCGGTGCGTCGTACACCCCGCACGTGACGCTCGCTTACGGCATGCCCTGGATCGCAAAACGCCCTGTGGAAGCCGTCAGTTGGAATGTGCGGGAGTTTGCATTAGTGCACAGCCTGCTAGGGCGTACCCGGCACGTCGTTCTGGCACGTTGGCCATTGGTGGCCGGCTGACTGTCCCGGTTCGCGTCGGCCGTCGTAAAACCAAGGCGTTGAGATGTAGCGGACTAGAACCGCATGCCGGTTGCGCAACCACCGGCAAAGCCGCCGCCGCTTCCGCCGGCGCCGCCGCAGAATACGCCGCAGCCCGATAACGCAATGGACATCGTGACGGCCGCTAATGTCGCGCGCAGGTATCGTTTGAAGGCGGGTTTTTGGATCAATGCAGTCAATGTGGTCAGGCACGGATCGAAATCTGCGGCTGAGGTTGGGAGTGCAGTGTCGAAGTGATCGGTGATTCCGGATTGCATAACGTAAGGGGACTCCGTGAGTTGGATCGGTGTGGCGGCCGTTTTCGCGGTGCTCGACGAAAGATATTCGTAAGCTTTTGCAGGTGCGAAGCGGCGGTGCCGGAAATCCTCTAACCTAATCTCCGTCGTGCCTCCCTCAAATACGCAGAATCTGAAAACCAGAGGGATTCGTCGATCGGACGGTCCGAACCATCGAGCGCTCCCTGATAGAATGCTTGGGCCGCAACGTAGTGGACTGCAGATGAAATTGCTTGATGCGTTAGTCGAACAGCGTATTGCCGCCGCAGCCGCGCGCGGTGAGTTCGATGATTTGCCGGGCGCGGGCGCGCCACTGCCCCTGGAGGACGATGCACTGGTCCCGGAGGAAGTGCGCGTCGCCAACCGGATTTTGAAAAATGCGGGCTTTGTGCCGCCGGCTGTCGAGCAACTGCGCGCCTTGCGCGACCTGCAGGCAGATCTGAATGCCGTGAGTGACCAGAGCACCCGCTGCCGCCTCCAGGCGCGCATGCTGGCGCTCGATATGGCGCTTGAATCGTTGCGCGGCGGCCCGCTGGTCCTGCCGCGCGAATACTGCCGCCGCATTGCCGAGCGGCTATCGGAGCGCGCCGGCAACCTCAATACGGCCGACGCGGGTTTGCAGTGAGCGAGCCGCTTGCCCGCTCCGCCGCGCCAGGTCTGGAGTCCGTCGCGTCTGGCGAGTCGGCTCAGGCTGCGACCTTGCCGGCTGCCCGGACCGGATCAGTAGCCCCTCACGTGTCGGTATCCGCGGCGAGTGATCCAGCGCCTACAGCGGCCGCCACGATGCTGATCGATATTCCCCCGCCTGACGAATCGCCCGCACCGCCTGTGTCGGAGCGTGATCTGCGCTTCATGGCGCTCGCCCAGGCCGCCGCCGAAGAGGCTCGCGCAGCCGGCGAAGTACCGGTTGGCGCGGTGCTCGTGCGGGGCGATGAAGTCATCGCCAGAGGGTTCAACCATCCGATCGGTGCTCACGACCCATCGGCACATGCGGAAATGATCGCACTGCGCGCAGCCGCACAAGCTGTCGAAAACTATCGCCTGCCAGGCTGCGAGTTGTATGTGACGCTGGAACCCTGCCTGATGTGCGCCGGTGCCATCATGCACGCGCGCATTGCACGCGTTGTGTTCGGGGCGCGCGATCCGAAAACTGGAGCGTGCGGAAGTGTTGTCGACGCGTTCGCGAATCCGCAGTTGAATCACCACACCACGGTGACCGGCGGCGTGCTCGAAAACGAATGCGGCGCCGCGCTCAAATCTTTTTTTGCCGAACGGCGGCGCGCAAGCCGTGAAGCACGTGCCGCGGCGCGGAGAGACTCGCACGTCGAAGCAGACGGCGAGGCGCACCCCGAACCGCACGTCGCAGCGCACCCAGCGGCACGCAGCGAAGCGCTCGCCACAGCACGCGGCGCAGCAGATGCTGAAGTCCGTTCCGACGCTTGCGTCGACACGCACTGCGAACCGGGGCCGACTGAGCCGCTCTAAAACAACAACCTCCAACAGGTCTTGCCAATGACCGTTCATCGCACCATTGAATTGATCGCGCCGTCCGGGTATCCGCATGATTCCGAGGTATTGCATCGTGCGTTGCATCGCTTGCATGCGCAGGGGCATCGCGTCGAAGGTGTGGAGGCGACAAGGCGCCGTTACCAGCGCTTCGCTGGCACCGACGGCGAGCGTGCAGCCGATCTGAACCGGCTGGCGGACCCCTCGCGTGCGTTGCCCGATATCGTGCTGGCCGTGCGTGGTGGCTATGGCGCGGTGCGCGTTCTGCACGGGCTTGACTACGAAGGGCTGCAACGGCGGCTGACCGATCAGCCGGTCGCGCTGGTGGGGCATAGCGATTTCACCGCGGTGCAGCTGGCTTTGCTGGCGCGCGCCGGCGTGAAAACTTTCGGCGGCCCGATGTTGATGAGCGATTTTGGCGCGGAGAATCTGAGCGAATTTACGATGCAGCACTTCTGGTCCGCGCTGACCCAGCCGGCCATGACGGTGACGAGCAACGTGCCGCAGATGCAAACTGCCGACGTGACGGGCATGTTGTGGGGCGGCAATCTGGCGGTGGTGACATCGCTGATTGGAACGCCGTACATGCCGCCGGTGCAAGGCGGCATTCTGTTCCTCGAAGACGTCAACGAGCAGCCGTTCCGACTCGAACGGATGATTTACCAGTTGCACCTGTCGGGCATCCTCGCGCAGCAGCAGGCGCTGGTGCTCGGCGATTTTTCCGGCGGCAAGCCTTACGAGTATGACAATGGCTACGATCTGCACGCGATGATCGAGCAGGTGAGGTCGGTGGTCGGGATTCCGGTCATTACCGGTCTGCAATTCGGCCATATTCCCAACATGCTGACGCTACCGGTCGGCGCGGACGCGCATCTCGTCGCCAATGCGCACGGGTTCAAACTGACGTTGTCGGGCTATCCGACCCTCGCCTGACAGGTGTGGGGTAGGGAGGCGGGCGCTTGCCTGCCTTCTTTTTGAGTCAATAACGCAACTAACGGTCTGGTTTTCAAAGCGACTCCCAACAGAACAGCCCTCATATGGGTCGCTTACTTTGTTGACAAAAATAGTCTTCAATAGACGGCTATCCCTTACGTTAATTAAACTGGTATTGAAGCAGGACAAGGCCCGTGCGGGTTGCGCACCATCTCGCCGCATAGCCCACCACCAAGATTGTCGAAATAAAAAGGAAAAATTGTTGACAATTTTAATGTCCATCCTATGATGACCAACATACCGAGACGCACATCATGTCCGACACAGATTCCGCCGCCACGAATGGTCCGAAACCCGAAGCGATCGCCGAGCGCATCCGCGCCGCGATCCTCGAGCATCGGCTAGCGCCTGGCGCCAAGCTGACAGAAGCACAGTTATGCGAAGTATTCGGCGTGAAGCGCGGCCCGATCCGGCAGGCGCTCGCGCAACTGGCAACCGACCATCTCGTCGACCTCGAACCCAATCGCGGTGCGTTTGTTGCCAGTCCATCGCTGCAGGAAGTGCATGAAGTGTTCGAAATGCGCCGGATCATCGAACTGGCCGTGGTTGAAAAGATTTGCGGCGGACACGGCATGCGCCGTTTGAAAAGCATTGGCAGCATGATTGGTCGTGAGCGAAAAGCGTTCGAAACACGTGATTTTCCGGCGTGGATTCGTCTATCAGGCGAGTTTCATACCGAGTTGGCCGGGCTCACCGGCAACGCCGTGCTGTGCGATTGCCTGAACGGACTGGTGGCGCGCTCCACGCTGATTTCGGCACTGTACGAATCACTCGGACGCAGCCCTTGCTCGTTCGAAGACCATGAAGCAATTCTCGCCGCGCTCGACGCCGGCGACGCAAAAGAGGCCGCGGCACTGATGTCGCGCCATTTGCAAAGCGTCGAGTTGAAGATGCTGGACCGTCCCGCACGTGGCGCGGCCGATCTGCACGAAGTGTTCGGCGCACTCAATGGCGCACCGAAGGACGCATCCAGGGAAGCACCGAAGATCAAGTCCGCGCCAGGCTGAGGCCGGCGGCCGGCGCGCGCTCGTTGCTGGTGCGCGTCGCACTGAATTGAACTGAACCGAATCAGGCGTTGCAAGGCGGCTCGGCGTGAGCGCTGCCGGCTTGCGCACGCGTGGCCGTCACGGGATGACGGCCTGGAGTAGTGACGCATCGTCGGAAATCCGCGGCGACAGGCGGTGCGATAACCACAAGTACAGCAAGTACAGAGACACCCGCGGCACGGTCAGTCAGTCGACTCGAACCTCCTCTTTTCCGATCGTGGAGAGGAAGGCGACTGGCATGGTCGATGCAACGTCCTTCGATTTGCTATCGAGGGTCCCTATCCCAAGGAGGAATCATGGCTCAGTTCAGTGCAGCGCCCGGCAGTCCCGCAATTCCCACCTACGCAGACGGCGGCGCGCCCAGCGATCCGTCGCTGCCCGCAGGCTACAGCGAAAGGCTGTACAACGAAGATCTGGCGCCGCTGCGCCATCAAACCTGGGGCGCTTACAACATCTTCGCGTTCTGGATGTCGGACGTGCACAGCGTCGGCGGCTATGTGTTCGCGGGCAGTCTGTTCGCGCTTGGACTGACGAGCTGGCAGGTGCTGATCGCGCTGCTGGTCGGCATTGTGATCGTCAACGTGCTCTGCAACCTGATCGCGAAGCCGAGTCAGGCGAACGGCGTCCCTTATCCAGTAGCCTGCCGCGCGACGTTCGGCGTGCTCGGCGCGAATATTCCGGCCGTGATTCGCGGCTTGATCGCGGTAGCATGGTACGGAATCCAAACTTATCTGGCTTCGAGCGCGCTGGTGATCGTGGTGCTGAAGTTCGTCCCGCAACTGTTGCCGTACGCGGACGTTCATCACCATGGTTTCATGGGCCTCTCGACGCTGGGCTGGGCCGGTTTCATGCTGCTGTGGGTCCTGCAGGCGCTGGTGTTCTGGCACGGCATGGAGACCATCAAGAAGTTCATCGACTTCGCCGGTCCGGCGGTCTATGTGGTGATGTTCATTCTTGCGGGCTACATGGTGTATCGCGCAGGATGGCGAAACATCGGCATCAACCTGGGCGGCGTCAAATATCACGGCATGGAAGTGGTGCCGGTGATGATCACGGCAACCTCACTGGTGGTCTCGTACTTCTCTGGACCGATGCTGAATTTCGGCGATTTTTCCCGCTACGGCAAGAGCTTTCGCAGCGTGCAACGCGGTAACTTCTGGGGTTTGCCGGTCAACTTCCTCGCCTTCTCGCTGGTGACGGTAGTCACGACCGCGGCGACGCTTCCGGTGTTCGGCCAGCTGATTACCGACCCGGTCGAAACGGTAGGCCGTATCGACTATCCGACTGCAGTGATTCTCGGTGCATTGACTTTCACGATTGCAACGATCGGCATCAACATCGTCGCTAACTTCGTGTCACCGGCTTTCGACTTCTCGAATGTCGCGCCGCGTCTGATCAGCTGGCGCGCGGGCGGCATGCTCGCGGCGGTGGCGTCGATCTTCATCACGCCGTGGAATCTGTTCAACAATCCGGCGGTGATTCACTACACGCTCGACGTACTCGGCAGTTTTATTGGGCCCTTGTATGGTGTCCTGATCGTCGACTACTTCCTCGTGAAGCGTCAAAAGATCGTGCTCGATGACCTCTACTCGGTTTCTCCGAGCGGCTCGTACTGGTACAGAAACGGTGTCAACTACCGTGCAGTGGCCGCACTGTTGCCGGCTGCGGTCATCGCGGTGATCTGCGTGATGGTGCCGGCGCTCGATGGACTGGCCAATTTCTCGTGGTTTATCGGCGCTGCCTTGGGTGCAGTGTTTTACCGCGTACTCGCTCGCTGAGCCAGTGCTGCATTAGGAGTGGATATGCGCATCAAACTGATCAATCCGAATACGACGCAACGCATGACCGACGCGATGGGCCGCTGCGCGCGCGAAGTCGCCGCGCCCGGCACCGAAGTGATCGCGGTGAATCCGACGATGGGGCCGCCGTCGATTGAAGGCTATTACGACGAAGCGCTCGCGACGCCCGGTTTGCTGGCCGAGGTTATCGCAGGCGAGCGTGAAGGCTGCGACGGGTACGTGATCGCCTGCTTCGGCGACCCGGGGTTATACGCGGCGCGGGAGCTGGCGCGCGGTCCGGTGATCGGCATCGCCGAGGCGGCGATGCACGCCGCCAGCGTGCTGGCCCCCGGGTTTTCGGTGGTCACCACGCTGGCGCGCACTTGCGGCATGGCATGGCACCTCGCCGAACGTTATGGCATGAAGCGTTTTTGCCGCAATGTGCGCGCGACCGACGTCGCCGTGCTCGATCTCGACAAGCCCGGTTCGGCGGCGCGCCGCATCATCCTCGACGAATGCCGGCGCGCGCTGGAGGAGGACGGCTCGGACGCGATCGTGCTCGGTTGCGCCGGCATGGCCGAGTTGTGCGCAGAGATCGAGGATGCGCTGGGCGCGCCGGTGATCGAGGGTGTGACGGCGGCGGTCAAATGGACCGAGGCGCTGGTCGCACTGCGGCTGTCGACAGCCAAGCGGGGCGACTACGCGCGACCGCTGGCCAAGCGCTACGACGGCGCACTGGAAGCCTTCAGTCCGGCGGATGCGGACCTCAATCCACAGCCGCCGCGCGGCTCGGCCGCGAGCGCCGTGGAAAGTGCGAATTCGACCGGTTTGCTGCGGGTAAACACCACGGAACGCCCGGCGGGCCCGGCTTCGCACATACATCCAGTCTGACACGCACTATCTGCCCGGGTGTATGGGCGCACCCGGGCGTTTTCGCTACACTGGTCCCACTCGGCGCTGGTACCCGAAGGCTATTTTGCTGTTGCTTCCGGTACCGCTTTTTCAGGGCTGATTCCGCCCGCGTCGGCCTGCTTGCAAGGCAAATGCAGGCAATCGCAGGTAAACGCACACGCATGCAGAACGCACGCAAACTCCACGTGCCTGTCACGTGAGTTCCGCGCGAATTTTACGGTCCGTCACCACGCTTTCGTCAAACCATGCCACTCGACTCGAACTACCCACGTGATCTGATCGGCTACGGCCGCCACCCGGTGCAGGCGAACTGGCCGGGCCGGGCGCGCGTGGCGGTGCAATTCGTCCTGAATTACGAAGAAGGCGGTGAAAACTGCGTGCTGCACGGCGATCCGGGATCGGAGCAGTTTCTGTCGGAAATCGTTGGCGCGGCGGCGTATCCGGCGCGTCACATGAGTATGGAGTCGATCTACGAATACGGCTCGCGGGCAGGCGTGTGGCGCATTCTGCGCGAATTCGAAAAACGCGGGCTGCCGCTCACGGTGTTCGGCGTCGGCATGGCGATCGAACGGCATCCCGACTTGGGGCGCGCCTTCGTCGAACTCGGTCATGAGATTGCTTGCCACGGCTATCGCTGGATTCACTACCAGGACGTGACGCCGGAAAAAGAGGCGGAGCACATGCGCCTCGGCATGGAAGCGATCGAGCGAATCACGGGCGAGCGCCCGCTCGGCTGGTACACCGGCCGCGACAGTCCGAACACGCATCGTCTGGTGGCCGAGTACGGCGGCTTCCTGTACGACTCGGATTACTACGGCGACGATCTGCCATTCTGGATGGATGTCGAAGTGACGGGCGGGGCAACGAGCCCGCAACTGATCCTGCCGTACACGCTCGACACCAACGATATGCGCTTTGCAAGCCCGCAAGGCTTCAACACCGCAGACCATTTCTTCACGTATCTGCGCGACGCATTCGACGTGCTGTACGAAGAAGGCGACGAAGCACCGAAGATGCTGTCGGTCGGCATGCACTGCCGTCTGCTCGGCCGTCCGGGACGCTTCCGCGCGCTGCAACGTTTTCTCGACCATATCGAACAGCACGATCGCGTGTGGGTGACGCGGCGCGTCGATATCGCGCGTCACTGGCGCGAACATCACCCTTACCAACAAAACAACCGCGGGGCAGCGGCATGAAGGCGATGCAATACACTCTGAATCAACTCAACAGCACCTCGACCGACGCGTTTGTCGCAGCGCTGTCGGGCATTTTCGAGCACTCGCCGTGGGTCGCGGAAATTGCTGCGCGACAACGGCCGTTCGCCAGCATCGACGAACTGCATAGCAAGATGTCGAACATCGTCGAGACGGCCGGCGAAGAGAAGCAACTGGCGTTGATCAATGCCCACCCGGAGCTCGCCGGCAAAGCTGCGGTACGCGGCGAATTGACGGCTGAATCCACGCGTGAGCAGAGCGGCGCGGGCCTTGCCCAGTGCACGCAGGAGGAATTCGACAGGCTGCTGGCGTTGAACAGCGCCTATCGTGAGAAGTTCGGTTTTCCGTTCATCCTCGCGGTGCGCGGTTACGACCGTCACGGCATCATCGCGAACTTCGAGGCGCGCGTGAACAACAGCCGCGCGGACGAATTGCGCGCGAGCCTCGATCAGATCTACCGTATCGCACGTTTCCGGCTCGACGACCTGATCGACGCGTAAGGCTTTAACTACGCGTCGCGGACCTCGAGCCGAAACGTTTTTTCAGTACTGACAAACACTAAGGAAGACAAAGATGGCACTCCCGATTCTCGACCCCAACGCACCGGAATTCACGCGCCGCTATGTGAACCTGGCGGACCCGCGTCTGGGCGCGCAGGCGCTCGAGGCCAGCGACGATTTCTTCGCACCGAAGGAACGCATGCTGAATCCGGAGCCGGCCGTCTTCATTCCGGGCAAGTACGACGACAACGGCAAGTGGATGGACGGCTGGGAAACGCGCCGCAAGCGCGCCAACGGCTACGACTGGTGCGTCGTGAAACTCGCGCGTCCGGGCGTGATCAAGGGCCTCGACCTCGACACGAGCCACTTCACGGGCAACTTCCCGCCGGCGGCTTCGGTCGAGGCTGCGCGCGTTGTGGACGGCGTGCCGAACCAGTCCACGCAATGGACCGAAATCGTCCCGTCGACCACGCTGCAAGGCAACAGCCACCACTATCACGAAGTTAGCGACGCAAATGCCTACACGCACTTGCGCGTGAACATTTACCCGGACGGCGGTATTGCGCGTCTGCGCGTGTATGGCCAGCCGCAAGTCGACTGGGCGGGCGCAAGCCGCACGGAGCAGTTCGATCTGGCCGCGATGGAAAACGGCGCGTATCTGGTCGCGGCGAACAACCAGCACTTCGGCGCTGCGTCGACGATTCTGATGCCGGGCCGTGGCGTGAACATGGGCGACGGCTGGGAAACGCGCCGTCGCCGCGAACCGGGCAATGACTGGGCGATCGTCGCGCTGGCGCAACCGGGCGTGATCAAGAAGATCGAAGTCGATACCGCTCACTTCAAAGGAAACTATCCGGACCGTTGCTCGATCCAGGCCGCGTATGTAACGGGCGGCACGGACAGCTCGCTGATCACGCAAGCCATGTTCTGGCCGGTGCTGCTGGGCGAACAGAAGCTGAAGATGGACAATCAGCACTATTTCGAAAGCGAAATCGCGGCCTTGGGTCCGGTTACGCACGTGCGCTTCAACATCATTCCGGACGGCGGCGTGTCGCGTCTGCGTCTCTGGGGTACGCTCGCATCATGAAAACGCTGGCTATCGAACCGTTGACGAAGGAAGCGTTCGCCGCATTCGGCGACGTGGTCGAACTCGAGGGCGCGAAGCAGATTCCGATCAACCTCGGCACCACCATCCGCTATCACGACCTCGCGAAAGTGGACGTGACTGACGAAAACGGCCGCGCGCTGGTGAACCTGTTTCGCGGTCAGCCGCGCACGTTGCCGTTCGAGGTGAAGATGCTCGAACGTCATCCGCTGGGCAGTCAGGCTTTCGTGCCGCTGAACGACAAGCCGTATCTGGTCGTCGTGGCGCCCGCAGGCGAGCTGGATCCGAAGCAGATTCGTGCGTTTGTGACGAGCGGCTGGCAAGGTGTGAACTATGCGAAGGGCGTTTGGCACCATCCGCTGATCGCATTGGGCGACGTGAGCGACTTTATCGTCGTCGATCGTGGTGGCGATGGGTTGAACCTGAACGAACACGATCTGGCCGAGTCGCTTTGGCTCACTGAAGATGCGTTGAGTGCGGTGACCGTTTGAGGTCGTTGCGTTAGCTAGCCTTAGCGTAGTACGTTGAGCAGGCAGGTTATAAAAAAGCCCACAGCGCACGCTGTGGGCTTTTTTTTATTTACGGACCACCACGCCGTGGGGTGCGACCTCGCTGATCAATTGCGTTTGCCGAGAAGCGGTGAACGCCCGATGACTTCACGCGCATGTTCAGCCGGCTCCGGTGCGGAAAATCCCGCCGCTTCGATTGCCGGTTTGAGCCCTTTGAACTGCAAGATCTTCTTCGGCGAGCGCAACGACGCCATGCCGTCGTCCCACGCATGCAGCATCTGCTTGGCGACGTTGTGCCACTGCGGTTCATTGCGCGCTGCTTCAATCAACTCGTGACCGACGGCGACCGCCGAGTCGCATAACGTTTCGACCATCTGTGCGTATTGCCGCGGCGCGATTCCGATGCGCGTATTGAAAAAACGTTCGAGCGTTTTGCCGGCCGCCCAGGTTTTACGTCCGTCGATCGGCAGGCCCGGCGGATTGGCCGCAAAACGCGGATAAGCCTGCGTCGTGACGATGTCGTAGACGGGCGTAAACGCGACGTCGTCCACCGACGTGTAAAACAGGGCGACATTCTTCGTATGGCAGTCTGCGTTGCGCACGACGTAGTTCGTCAGCAAGTGCCAGCCGAGATGCTCGAGTTGCTGCCGCATGCTGTTGCGATCGAGCAGGTAGGCGCGTGCGGCATTGAGCATCTTTTCGCTGGTCGAATTGTATTTTTCGTGCGGTGGCAAGCCCAATAAACCGCACATGTCCTCCACGCCGTACGCGGGTAGTCCATGCGTATCCACGTCGAAACGTTCGACGATCAACGCGCGCCCATCGTCCGACATCTGCGTGCGCGCGACCGGCGCTACGCCGAGCCGTTCGAGCACGCGCATCGAATAGAACTCGTTAAAGCCGAGAAACGGCGTGTTGTTGTCGGAGCCTTTGACGATGTGGCGGCTCGTTCGGATTGTTGGTTTGCCGAGCGGCATCGGCGCGGACGCGCCGGATGCTTCCGCCTGCGGCGCGATGAATTTCGGCACGGCGCCGGAGATGGCCGCGCGCGCGTACTCGCGGACCAGTGAAGCAAAATGTTCGGCCGTGTTGTCACCATGCAGTATGTCCTGCACGTCTAGCGCTTGCAGTTCGGTGCCCGGCACGACGCCCTCCGGCGTCACGGTAACGCGGCCAATCCCCATGGCGCCGACTACGGCAAGCAGCGACAGATCGGTGCCGTCGAGCAGGGGGCCGAATTGCTCGCGGATCAGATTCAGCAGGTAGCCTTCCGGCAGGTTTTGCCGGAAAAACGGATGCAGGTCGCGTGGCCAGCGCCAGGCTTCTTCGCGTACCGGCATAGTCAGACTGACGAAGTCGGCCGCCGTCGCATCACGGTTGTATTTGAGGACGTAGTCGTCGCGCTCGCGAAACAGCGTAGCGACGTGCTTGTCCAGTACCTGAACGTCGAGCCTCATGCGTCCGCGTCCGGCATGCGTTGTTCAGCCAGGATATCTTCGAGCGTCCGCCCGTGACCGTGCGCGACGAACTTGAGGTCGTAGCCGGCCGCTTCGAGCAGGCGTACCAGCACCGACACGCTCATATCGTTTTTGGCCAGTGTTTCCATACGCGCGACGGTGGTACGAGCGACGCCTGCGCGACGCGCCAATTCCTCCTGAGACAGGTGGCTTTCGCGCCGAGCGGTCTTCAGCATGTCCGATACGTCAGCGAGGGTGGTCATTTGTAGCCCCAAGGCATCAAATTTTCAGATATTAGTCATATTGTAGCTCATAAGGCACAATTTTCTCTTATGATTTTGTACCTCATGGGCTACATTTTTCTGAATTTCGATGAATTTGTGTCTTTGGGGCTACAATTTGTCTTGTCATCCTGGCAGGCCCTGCAGACCGAATTGATCGACAAAAAAGCGGGCTTCCCGCTCACGCGAAAAGCCCGCTTCATGCTCTGCAAAGCCGGGCGCAACACCCGGCCAACGCATTACTTCAT
>NZ_JAQQCQ010000037.1:0-71972 GCF_046030355.1 Paraburkholderia caffeinilytica | reverse complement strand
GTCGGGGGGGTGGGGTGGGGGGGGGGGTGGGGCGGTGGGCCTGAGGTTGGCTCTGGCGTTATGGCTGGTGTCGTGACCGCCGCTATGACGGGCGCTATGGCTAGCGCGGCGCCGGGCCGGCGCTGCAGGCATCGGCTGTAAGTCTTGCTTCACATCGGCAAAAGATACGGAGTTTTGGGGGTTTGTGACTGGCTTGTGGTGGGCTTGCAGCGGCATTGCCACTGCGGTCTTTGCCACGCAGGAGGCTGCTGGACTCGCAGCGTAATGGCGTGCTCGTGCAACGCTTCAATCAACCACGATTGCATCAGACAATTGCGATTTGTCGGGCCCTGTATGGCCGCTGACGTCAACTGCGGTCAACCACGGCCACCCACGATCAACCGCGGCTCACCGGCCCGACCTCGACCGGTACTGCGGCGAAACCGCGAAACCGAACGCGCCCACCGCGCGTCGGTTCGCCGTCGAGCCGATACGCCGGAAAACGCTGCACAAAGCGTCCAATGGCGATGCGCGCCTCGAGTCGCGCAAGCGACAACCCCGCGCACTGATGAATGCCGAAGCCGAACGCGAGATGCCGGTTCGGATCCCGGCGGATATCGAAACGGTCCGGTTCCGCGAACTGCTCGGGATCGCGATTGGCCGCGCCGATGCACAGCGTGACGGGCGTACCGCGTGCCACGGCGACGCCACCGATTTCCGTGTCGACGGTCGCCATGCGGTTGCCCAGTTGATTCGAACTCTCGAACCGCAAACACTCTTCGATCGCCGACTCGATCAGCGACGGTTCGCCGAGTAGCGCGGCGCGCTGTTCCGGCCAGTCAGTGAGTGTAACGAGACCATTGCCGATCAGATTCGTGGTGGTCTCATGACCGGCGTTCAGGATGAAAATGCAGTTTTGCAGCAGTTCCGTTTCCGACAACTGCTCGCCACCCTGTTCTCCCTGCTCGCCCTGGATCAGGCGCGTCAGCACGTCGTGCTGCGGATCGCCGGGTTCGCGCCGGCGTCGCGCCACCAGATCGCGCAAATAGTCGACGAATTCACTGACCGCGCGATTGCCCCGTTCGAGTTGCGCATCGCTCAGCGAAGGCTCCAGCGCGCCAAGTATCGCCAGCGACCAGTCGCGCAAGGGCGCGCGCTCAGCGTGCGGCACATCCAGCAGATTGCCGATGACCTCGACCGGAATCGCCGACGCAAACTCGTCGATCAGATCGATCCGGCCACGCGCCGCAGCCGTATCGAGCAAGCCATCGACGAGGCGGATCAGCCCGGGCTCCATGGCCGCGATGGCACGCGCCGTCAGCGCGCCGGCGATCAGTTTGCGCACCCGCGTGTGCCGCGGCGGATCGTTGAAGACCAGACTGGTGGTGTGATGCGTGTAGAGCGGCGAGTCGCCATACTTCGGCTTGAATTCGACGGTTTTATCGGAACTGAAGGTTTTCGGGTCACGGTAGACCGCCTGCACATCGCGAAAACGCGTCAGAAACAGCGAGCCGTCCGGCATGCGCTTGATCGGTTCATGGGTGCGCAGCGCGTGGTAGACCGGATACGGATCGGCATGGAACGCGGGGCTCAGTTGGCGCAGATCGAAGTCGCGCGCAAGGGTGGACGCGTCGCTGGCGGTCGCGGGGGTCATTGCTTGTCTCCGTAGTGGTGCGCCTCGTCGCGGGTGCCAATGCTTATCGTGCGCGGTGTGCTGCGCGCCTCATAGGCGCTGCGGGCTCGATAGGCTCGATGGCTACGTCGATGACTGCGAGGCGTCGTTCGAAGCGCCAGTATGACGCGGGCGTCTGATGATTGCACGGTGGATTGCCTGGCGGCGGTATGCGGCTGGCTGCGTGGCAAGTTTTCTGGCGAGTCGGTCATTGCCCATTGCCGGTTCGGTAGCCTTCCGCCCGATTGCAGGCTGCCCCTGCGGCCTCATGCCATCGAACCGTTACAATGGCGGAATTTTCCGCGCGCGTCGCGCGCCCGTCCTTTTCTGCGTCAATGGGTCGTCCATGAACCTCGTTATCCAAAGCACCGCGCCCCTTTCCGCCGACCACCACAAAACGCTCGTCGCGCTCGCTCGCGGCTCGCACGCCGCCGTCATCGACGCGAACGCGATTCGCATTGCCGATGCAAACATTGCCCAACGCCCGGACCTCGAAGTCTATTGCGGCACGCATCAACTGGACTATGCGTTTGTCGAAGCCGGCCGCCAGTTGCGCGACTTCGGCCTCGTCGCGATGGACATGGACTCGACGTTGATCACGATCGAATGCATCGACGAAATCGCCGACTTCTGCGGGCTGAAAGCAGAAGTCGCCGCGATCACAGAAGCCTCGATGCGCGGCGAAATCAAGGACTTCAACGAGAGCCTGACACGTCGCGTGGCATTGCTCAAAGGACTCGACGCCGGCGCGCTCGAACGCGTTTATGAAGAACGGCTGCAACTCTCGCCAGGTGCCGAACGGATGCTGGCCGGCGCGAAAGCGGCGGGATTGAAAACGCTGCTGGTGTCCGGCGGATTCACGTTTTTCACCGAGAAGCTGAAAGCGCGGCTCGGCCTCGATTTCACGCACGCGAACACGCTCGAGATCGTTGACGGGAAGTTGACCGGCAATGTAATCGGCGAGATCGTCAACGCCGATGTAAAGGCCCGCACGTTGCGCGAGACGTGCACCCAACTGGGCATCGAGCCGGCCCGCGCGATTGCGATGGGGGATGGTTCGAACGATCTGAAAATGATGGCCGCTGCGGGACTGTCTGTCGCATTCCGCGCGAAACCGGTGGTGCGCGAAGCAGCCAGCGTGGCGTTCAACCACGTTGGGCTGGATGGGTTGCTGCGGTTGTTCTAAAGCTTGAGTTTGCGCTGGCCGCCGCAATGGCGGCCAGCGCCGGTACGAGAATTATTTGTTGAAAGGGGCAATCGTGAGCACGCCCAACATGTAGATCCCGATGACCACCATCACGACATTAGCCCACTTCAGGACACGGGCGTAATTTTCGTCGGATTCCAGAAATGTGAATACTTTATGCATGTGTGCCTCCCAAAAGTAGATCAGTATAAGAGCTACGTTATCTGAAAAATCTAAATCAGCTTCACGTGTAGGATTGCAAACAGAGTGGCTGCAAGAAAGCTTGCAAGAACCGAAGTCGCGATTGCCACGCGCGACAGCGCCCCCGCAACGAACCGCTTCGGCTTGTTGCGAGCGAACGTGCCCGCCCGGTCGTGATGTGCGTAGACCAGGGCCGACATCACGATAATGGAACAGGAAAACGCCAGCATGCAAAATCCAGCAATGGCGGACTCCAGGGTGGAGACTAAGCCACGCCCTCGCTCCAGCACGGTCATCGCCTCATAAACCGCGGCCGCGCACAGCCCGATCGCACACCAGAACAGTTGGCCGTCTTTCACTGACGCGGCGATCAACGCCTTTGCGACGCGCCAGCCGTGCGTGGGTGCGACGAGCACTAGCGTAAAGATCGGGCCGACAATCGGCACGCCAAGATTCAGCAATATCCAGAAAAATAGATTCATCGAAGTTCACCATTGCGCGTTGATCGTTAGTCATAGTGCGCACCATCGTAGCGTCGAGATACGGCTTCGACTATTCGGCCGAATGGTTAGGCTTACTGGCTATCTTGACAAACAAAAGGCCCATCGGAAACATATCCCGATGGGCCTTCTCGACCTTCAGCAATCGACAATCAGCGCTCAGGCGCTTAACCCAGCCCCACCAGACACTGCTCGATATCCGCGCGCAAATCGGCTTCTTCTTCCAGACCGATATAGAACCGCACCAGCGTACCGCGATACGGCCATTGGCCTTCCGTACGCATCGAGGCAACGTCGTACGGCATCGCGAGACTGTGCGCGCCACCCCAGCTCCAGCCGAGCGAAAACAGCTCGAGCGATTCGCAGAACGTGTCGATTTGCGCCGCGCTATAACGCGCGTCGAACACGACTGAGAACAGTCCGCCCGCCCCCGTAAAGTCACGCTTGAAAAACTCATGCCCCGGACAGTCGGACAACGCCGGGTGCAGAACCGCGGCAATTTCCGGGCGCGTCTTCAGCCAGGTGGCAAGGCCGAGCGCTGCGCGGTCATGCTGTTCGAAACGCAAGCGCATGGTCGGCAGGCTGCGCAGAATCAGCGAACAGTCGTCCGACGACACGCCGATACCCATGTGCATGCGCGCGGACTTCAGCTTCAGATGCAACTCGCGATCGACGGTGATCGTCGCGCCCATCAGCACGTCGCCGCCGCCCGACTGGTACTTGGTCAACGCCTGCACCGAGATATCGACGCCGTGGTCGAACGGCCGGAAACCGAGTCCCGCCGACCAGGTATTGTCGATCGCCGTGACGACGTTGCGCGCACGCGCCACTGCGGTGATAGCAGGCACGTCGGGGACTTCCATCGTGACCGAACCCGGGGCTTCCAGCCAGATCAAACGCGTATTCGGCTGGATCAGATCCGCGATCCCCGCGCCGATCATCGGATCGTAGTAGCGCGCGGTGATGCCGAAATCGCGCGCCAGCCAGTCGCCGTGGTCGCGGTTCGGCGAGTAGACGTTATCGGGAATCAGCACGTCGTCGCCGGCCTTCACGAGGCCGAAATAGACGTTCGAAATCGACGACAATCCCGACGGCTGCAACAACGCGTGATTGCCGCCTTCGATCATGGCAAGCCGCTGCGCGAGTGCGAGTGAAATAGGGGTGGCGTGCAAGCCATAGCGCCATTGCGCGTCGTTTTTCCAGTCGAGCGCGCGCATCGTCGCCAGATCGGGGAACACGACGGTCGAAGCGCGCGTAACCGGCATCGAGAACGACTCGAAGCCCGGCGTGAGCTGGTCTTCGTGACGCACGATGGTGGTTTGCAGACTTCGTTTAAGTTTGGATTGGGTCATGGTGTAGGTAGACTTTACTCGCCGGTTTGCAGGTTGCTAACCCCGCCGACGGCATGAGCACCGCTTGTCGCCGAGGCGGGCGCACTTGCTGCCCCGTTAGCGGACGACTGCGGCGCGACCGCTGCCTTGTTGCCCGACGCTGCGCCAGCACCGGCTGAAGCCGCCGGCACAGGCTGCCCCGCGGCCAGCGGTTTCAGATCGAACGGCTGCGGGTCGGAATCGTCGACGTTCATCCGGTCGCCCGCCACCGATCCGTCGGCGGCAAACTTGCCCACCCAGTTGCCGGTGATATGCGTGCCGTCGTTCGATTCCTCGACCTCGAGCGTGTCGCCGTCGCGGTCACCCGCGATCAGGATCACTTCGCCGGTATCGGTGTACTGATACTCCCCGTGCACGCCGGCCGGATCATCGGTTTTCGCACCGAGTCGCAGCACGATCTGGCGCGCGCCGAGCATGCCGGCATAACGCGGGAACTTCGCGAATTCGGGGCTCGGCTTGAGCGGCAGCTGAATCGGCGGAGGCGCCGCCAACTCCTTCACCGCGTCGCTTTGCGCCCATGCCTGCACGGGCAGCACCGCCCCGGCGCCAGCGCACAGCAATGCGGCCACGCTCACTGCACGCAGAAGGAAGTGCCCTTGGGGCATTGCCCATCTGTGCCGACGCATCGCACCCTTCATCGCTTTCGATTCCTGCATCCGTTCTTTCCTTGTTGCCTGATACCGCTCGATATCCGCTCGATATCCGCTCGATACCCGCGTGCTACCCGAGTTTGCTACCCGTTCACTGCGGGGACTTCGCCCGGCGGGGAAAGTCGACGCCTCACGTTGCGTCTCCTCACCCCGCCGCCGGCCTCAGATCCGTTCGAAGATCGCCGCGATGCCCTGCCCGCCGCCGATGCACATCGTCACCAGCGCGTAGCGGCCGCCCACCCGCTGCAACTCATACAACGCCTTGACGGTGATCAGCGCACCGGTTGCGCCGATCGGGTGGCCAAGCGAAATACCCGAGCCGTTCGGATTGACCTTGGCCGGATCAAGACCCAGTTCCTTGCTGACCGCGCACGCCTGAGCGGCAAACGCTTCGTTCGCTTCGATCACATCGAGATCGGCGACGGTCAGGCCGGCACGCTCGAGCGCCTTGCGCGTTGCCGGCACCGGGCCGATGCCCATGTAGGCCGGATCGACGCCCGCATGCGCATACGAAACCAGCCGTGCCAGCGGCTTGATACCGCGTTTTTCAGCGACGCTGCGTTCCATCAGCACGACTGCCGCGGCGGCGTCGTTGATGCCCGACGCGTTGCCGGCCGTCACCGTGCCATTCTCCTTCGCGAACACCGGCTTCAACTTGGAGAAGTCTTCCGCCGTGGCGTTCAAGCGCGCGTGTTCATCGGTATCGAATACGACGTCGCCCTTCTTCGACGGAATCGTGATCGGCAGGATCTGGTCCTTGAAGTAACCGCTCGTAATCGCGTTGGCCGCGCGGCGATGCGATTCAAGTGCGAGCGCGTCCTGCGTTTCGCGCGAGATGTCGTACTTGCGCGCGACATTCTCGGCGGTTACGCCCATATGGATCGACTGGAACGGATCGTTCAGTGCGCCGACCATCATGTCGACGAGGCGCGCGTCGCCCATGCGCTGACCGAAGCGCGCAGCCGGCATGGAATACGGCGCGCGGCTCATGTTTTCCGCACCGCCGCCGATCGCGATGTCGGCGTCGCCGAGCAGCACGCTTTGCGCGGCCGAGACAATGGCCTGCAAGCCCGAACCGCACAGCCGGTTGACCGTCAACGCGGGCGCATGTTGCGCGACACCGCCGTTGATCGCGGCCACGCGGGCCAGATACATGTCTTTCGGTTCGGTATGCACAACGTTGCCGAACACCACGTGACCGACTTCGTCACCCGACACGTTCGCGCGCGCCAGCGCTTCACGCACGACGCGTGCGCCCAGATCGGTCGGCGGAAAATCCTTCAGGCTGCCGCCAAAACCACCGATTGCCGTACGCATGCCGCTTACCACCACTACGTCTCGTTGCATCGCTCGCTCCTCTCTTAAGTGTCTCAAGATGATCTTGTCCTGGCGGCCCGCGGAACGCACTTCGCAGCGCGTTGCGGTCAGCCGGCCAGGATGTGCTCGACCGTCGCCCGCGAAGGGATCGGCGCGACCGCGCCGTAACCTTGCGTGGACAGTGCGGCGGCGACGTTCGCATAACGCGCCGCCTGAAACGGATCGTCACCCGCGACGATGCGCGCGATGAACGCGCCGCCGAAGCAGTCCCCCGCGCCGGTTGCATCGACCGCGTTGACGACGTGGCCCGGCACGACGCGCCGCTCATCCGGCGTGGCGATATACGAGCCTTCCTTGCCGAGCTTGAGCGCCACGACACGCGGACCGTGCGACAGCAGAAAATCGACGATCTCGTCGCGGCCGGTCAAGCCGGTGAGTTCAGTGACATCGTCCCAGCTCGGCAGGCAAATATCGGTTTGACGAATGGCTTCGAGCATCACCGCGCGCGCTCTTGCCAGCGGCCAGAGCTTCAACCGCAGGTTGGTGTCGAAACTCACGCGCACGCCGTTTGCGCGCGCATGCTCGATCGCCGCGAACGCTGCGTCGCAGGCGCTCACGCTAATCGCGAGACTGATACCGGACAGATGAATGACTTGAGCCGCGGCGATCGCACCGAGCGGTAAATCGTGTGGCGCGTAGCGGCTCGCGGCCGACCCCGCGCGCAGATAGTCGAACGCGTGACCTGCGGGGCCGTGCGAGACAAAATAGACGCCGGTGGGCGCGTGCGGATCGACGCGCACGAGCGACGTCTCGACCTGCTCGCGTTCCCACAGATCGATCAGCAGACGCCCAAAATGGTCGCTGCCGACGGCCGAAACGAAACCCGTCTTCGCGCCTTGCCGTGCCGCCGCGATGCAGAAGTTCGACGTATCGCCGCCGAAGCCTTGCAGATAGTTCGGCTGATCTTTGGCCGACTGGTTGAATTCGATCATCGCCTCGCCGAGCGCGAGGATTTCAGAAGGCCTGCTTACAGGAGACCGGTCTGCCGGCGTATCAGCTATGCTCACCGTCATCGCTTAAACCTCACCCCACAGGTCGTGGCCGTCGGCGCCGGTGATCTTCACCGAGACGAAATCGCCGACCTTGTAACGTTTGGATGCCTTGGTGGCGGGCGCGATATACACGACGCCGTCGATCTCCGGCGCATCCGCCGCGGTGCGGCCGATGCCGCCGTCGGCATTGATCTCGTCGACCAGCACTTTCAGCGTCTTGCCGACCTTCTTCGCGATCCGTTTGGCCGACACTTCTTCGGCGACTTCCATGAAACGCGCGCGGCGCTCTTCACGCACTTCGTCGGGCAACGCACCGTCGAGTTCATTGGCGCTCGCGCCTTCGACCGGCGAATAGGCAAAGCAGCCGACCCGATCCAGTTCCGCTTCGCGGATGAAATCGAGCAGCGTCTGGAATTGCTCTTCAGTCTCGCCGGGGAAGCCCGCGATGAAGGTACTGCGGATCGTCAGATCGGGGCACATTTCGCGCCACGCCTTCACGCGCTCCATCACCTTCTCGGCGTTGGCCGGCCGCTTCATACGCTTCAATACTTCCGGATGCGCGTGCTGGAACGGCACGTCGAGGTACGGCAGCACGTGGCCCTTGAACGGGCCTTCAGCCATCATCGGAATGACTTCATCGACGCTCGGATACGGATACACGTAATGCAGCCGCACCCAGGCGCCATATTGCGCCGCGAGTTCGCCGAGCGCGCCGACCAGATCGGTCATGCGCGTCTTGATCGGCTTGCCGTTCCAGAAACCGGTACGGTATTTGACGTCGACGCCGTATGCGCTCGTGTCCTGCGAAATCACCAGCAGTTCCTTCACGCCGGACTTGAACAGGTTCTCCGCCTCGAGCATCACGTCGGCGACCGGGCGCGACACGAGATCGCCGCGCATCGACGGGATGATGCAAAACGTGCAGCGGTGGTTGCAGCCTTCGGAAATCTTGAGGTACGCGTAGTGACGCGGCGTGAGCTTCACACCGGCGGCCGGCACCAGATCGACGAACGGGTCGTGCGGCTTCGGCAGATGATTGTGCACCGCCTGCATCACCTCACCGAGCGCGTGCGGCCCGGTCACGGCCAGCACCTTCGGGTGAACTTCTTCGATCAGATTTGAGCCACTCGCACTCTGCTTGGCGCCGAGGCAGCCGGTAACGATCACCTTGCCGTTTTCGCTGAGTGCTTCGCCGATCGCGTCGAGGCTTTCCTGCACCGCTTCGTCGATGAAGCCGCAGGTGTTGACGACGACGAGGTCCGCGCCGTTGTATGTGCCGGAGATCTCGTAGCCCTCGGCGCGCAGCTGCGTGATGATCTGCTCGGAGTCGACAAGCGCTTTAGGACAGCCGAGGCTGACGAAACCGACCTTCGGCGTCGAAGGAGTCGGCACGGCGGGGGAAATGGTCTGCGACATAAGGTGGGTCCGGCGTATAGCGGTGACGATGGCGACAAATGGGGACGGTGCGGCAAGCTCAAGGGGTCCGATGGTCATAAAGGCCAGGCCCGGACAGCGTCCCGCGCACGCAACCCTTTATTGTACCGTGCCCGCGACCGCGCAGTCGGCCAGGTGGCGGGGTATTGCCGGATCGGGCAGACCCGGGTCCACGTCTCGATGTGACGGTGGCAAGCCGTTGAACGCCTGGGCACGCTCGATCACCTCAAGAATGTCGCGCGAATCATGCAGACGCCGGATGGCGGCATGCAGCTCGGCCGCCTGCGGCCACGTCCGCTTCAAATAGCTGAGCCACATTTTGACGCGGCCGTGCTCGTGACGGGCGGCGACACGGGCCTGCAATTTTCTCAGGTAATCGGCGAGCTGACCCAGCACGGACGGCCACTCCTCGCTGGAAGGCGACCGGTCCATCAGTCCGCGTATGCGCAACGCCAGGAAAGGATCCGACACGGCGCCCCGCCCGATCATCACGTCCGTGCAGCCGCTGACCGCCCGGCACCGCTCCCAGTCGGCCACTGTCCAGACTTCTCCGTTGGCAATGACCGGCACGTCCACGGCAGCGTCGATACGTGCGATCCACTCCCAGTGGGCCGGCGGCCGGTAGCCATGGTCACGGGTTCTGGCATGGACGACGAGGGAGGCCGCGCCGCCTTCCACCAAGGCCGTGGCGCAGTCGATCGCGAGCGACGTATCGGACACGCCGAGCCGCATTTTTGCAGTCACAGCGATGCTGGGGGGCACCGCGGCGCGAACGGATGAAACAATCTGGTTCAGTTGCTCAGGATGCGCCAGCAACATCGCGCCGCCACCGTGCCGGTTGACGACTTTGGCGGGGCAGCCGAAGTTCAGATCGAGCCCATGCGGCGACAAACTGGCCGCCTGGGCCGCATTCAGCGCCATCCATTCCGGATCGCTGCCGAGCAGCTGGATCACCATCGGCGTGCCGCCGGGTGTGCGGCCGCCGTGGAGGACTTCAGGCGTATCCCGCTCGTAGACGCGCGCGGGAAGCACCGAGCCTGTCACTCTGACGAACTCGGACACGCACCCGTCGAATCCGCCCGTGCTGGTCAGCACGTCACGCAGCACGTAGTCCGCAAGCCCTTCCATGGGCGCAAGAAACAGCCGGCTCATGTAAGAACGGCGTCCAGGCTGCTGGTGTGAATCTTACGGTCGGCCAAAGCTGACAAATCCGGCCCTCGGAATCGAAGGCGTGGGGGCGGTAGGGAAACGGTTCTGCGACATGGGTGGGGCTAGCTGCAATACAGCGGTGGCGATGGTGGCAAATGGGGAGCGTGCTACATGGCCCGAGGGCGGCGGGATCATAAGGATCACCAGGACCCCACCCGCGGCAGCGCCAGCGCACGTAACCCGTGATTGTACCGCGCCCTTCCGCTTGCGCCCGGCGCGCGAGCCACCGCGCTCGTACCCGGCGCCCCTTGGCGCGACGGGTACAGCCACTGCGCCGCCGTGGAGCCGACGACGCGCAAAAACGCACTCGCCGCGTCAGCGTCGCGCCGTTACTTCTTCTCCGGCTCCGGACTGGTTTGCGGATTAGCCGGCGTGGCCGGTCCTCCGGCCGCATTCGCCGGTCCACCTGGCGTGAACGGGAAGGTGGCGAACATTGATTTGGCCTGGTTCTGCATCTGCTCCTGCATCTGCACGAACATGTTCTTCGACTGCTCGATGTAGCTGGTCATCATGCCTTGCATCATAGGCGCCTGCATGTTCATGAATTGCGACCAGACTTCGGGGTTCATCGCCTTGCCTTCGTACAGATTCTTCGACTGGTCGGCGAGCTTCGCCTGAATGTCGATGAAGGCCTGAATGTTCTTCTCCAGATACGTGCCCATCATGCCCTGCATCGCATGGCCGTAGAAGCGGATGATCTGCGACAGCATCGACGACGAGAACATCGGCAGGCCGCCGCTCTCCTCTTCGAGAATGATCTGCAACAGGATGGCGCGCGTCAGATCCTCGTTGCTCTTCGCATCGATGACCTTGAAATCCTCCTGATCCAGCACGAGCTGCTTAACGTCCGTCAGCGTGATGTACGTGCTTGTCTCGGTATCGTAGAGCCGGCGATTCGGATACTTCTTGATCAATCGTTCGGCTGTTTTCTTTGTAGTAGTAGTCATGTAACGCCTTTGAGCGCGAGTTGAGCGCGGAAACGGCGTCATGCCGGCGCACAATCGGGCAATTGTGCTGCCGGGACGCCGCCGGAACCATCTGAGCCGAAGCACGCTGCCTTGTGAGCGGCGCGCCGGTGACTCAGCCCATATGCAAACCGCCGTTCAGCGAAAAATCCGCGCCCGTGGAGAAACCCGATTCGTCCGACGCGAGCCATGCCACGATCGAGCCGATTTCGTCCGGCTGACCGAGACGGCGCACCGGGATCGTCGCAACGATCTTTTCCAGCACGTCCGGACGGATCGACTTGACCATATCGGTGCCGATGTAGCCAGGCGACACGGTGTTGACCGTCACGCCCTTGGTGGCCACTTCCTGCGCCAACGACATCGTGAAGCCATGAATACCGGCCTTCGCGGTCGAGTAGTTCGTCTGGCCAAACTGGCCCTTCTGGCCGTTCACCGACGAGATGTTGATGACTCGCCCGAAGCCGCGCTCGACCATCCCGTCGATCACCTGCTTGGTAACGTTGAAGAGGCTGGTCAGGTTGGTGTCGATCACCGCCGTCCAGTCTTCGTGCGTCATCTTGCGGAACACGACGTCGCGCGTGATACCGGCGTTGTTCACCAGCACGTCGATCTCGCCGACTTCGGCCTTGACCTTGTCGAACGCCGCCTTGGTCGATTCCCAATCGCCGACATTGCCTTCGGACGCAATGAAATCGTAGCCGAGCGCCTTCTGCTCTTCGAGCCACTTCACGCGGCGCGGCGAGTTCGGGCCACAGCCTGCGACGACCTTGAAGCCCTCTTTGTGCAGCCGCTGGCAAATGCTTGTGCCGATGCCACCCATCCCGCCCGTTACATACGCAATTCGCTGTGTCATAAACTACACTCCGTTATCGTTTTCGAGGCGCCGACCGGCTGCCTCTTCCCTCGCCTGTGCTTCATCTCCACTGCCGCCGGGCGACCGGCCGACGAGGCCATTGCTCGCCGCGCGCCACGTGCTGCAATGTGACTGCGCGGCAACCCTGCTTACCGCCTGCTAAAAACCACGTGAGCCCGCTTGATCCCGCTTGAGCCGGCCTGAAGCCGGGAAGCTGGCGGCCTCAGGACCCAGGCCCATCAAGCGCGTTCGAGCGCCAGCGCCACGCCCATCCCACCGCCGATGCACAGCGACGCCAGACCCTTCTTCGCATCGCGCTTCTGCATTTCGTGCAGCAGCGTAACGAGAATCCGGGCGCCGGACGCTCCGATCGGATGGCCGATCGCAATCGCGCCGCCGTTCACGTTGATCTTCGACGTGTCCCAGCCCATTTGCTGATTCACAGCGCACGCCTGTGCGGCAAACGCTTCGTTGATTTCCATCAGGTCGAGATCGGCCGGCGTCCAGCCCGCGCGCTCGAGGCAACGGCGCGACGCGGGCACCGGGCCCATGCCCATGATCTTCGGATCCAGACCCGAAGTAGCGTAAGCCTTGATGCGCGCAAGCGGCTTGAGGCCGAGCGCTTCGGCCTTCTTCGCCGACATCACCAGCACCGCCGCCGCACCGTCGTTCAGACCCGACGCGTTGGCCGCCGTGACCGAGCCTTCCTTCGAGAAAGCCGGCTTGAGACCGGCCAGCGATTCCGCCGTCACGCCATGACGCACGAACTCGTCCGTTGCGAAACGCAGCGGCTCGCCCTTGCGTTGCGGAATCTCGACCGGCACGATTTCGTCGTTGAAGCGGCCCGACTTCTGCGCGGCTTCCGCCTTGTTCTGCGACAGCGCCGCGAACGCGTCCTGCTGCTCGCGCGTGATGCCGTATTCCTTGGCGACGTTTTCCGCCGTCACGCCCATGTGGTACTGGTTGTAGACGTCCCACAGGCCATCGACGATCATCGAGTCGATCAGCTTCGCGTCGCCCATGCGGAAACCGTCGCGTGAGCCCGGCAGCACGTGCGGCGCGGCGCTCATGTTTTCCTGACCGCCGGCGATCACGATGTCCGCGTCGCCCGCGATGATTGCGTTGGCCGCCAGCATCACGGACTTCAGGCCCGAGCCGCACACCACGTTGATCGTCATGCCGGGCACGGCCGTGGGCAGCCCTGCCTTGATCACCGCCTGACGCGCCGGGTTCTGGCCCGAGCCTGCCGTCAGCACCTGCCCCAGAATGACTTCGCTAACCTGCTCAGGCTTCAGACCAGACCGTTCGAGCACGGCGCGAATCACGGTGGCACCGAGTTCGGGCGCGGCGATCTTCGCCAGCGACCCACCGAATTTGCCCACTGCCGTACGGGCGGCCGATACGATCACAACATCAGTCATTTCCATATCCTCCGGGACATCGGCTAAATACGCCGCAGCCCGTCAAGTTAAAAATCTTGTTGCTCATGCGCCCTTGCCCATCCGGACGCGCATTCATACCGCCAAACCACCGCGCCATCAGGCGCGCTGAAGCCTACTCCCGTTGCCGCACATAACGCCCCGGCGCCGCTTCGATCACCGGGAATTCGGCTGAGCCGGCTGTGGCGCGCGGCTTCACTTTCTTGCCCCCATACTGATCGAGCCACGTGGTCCATTCGGGCCACCAGCTGCCAGGCACTTCGGTCGCCTGATCGAACCATTCGTCCGGGTTTTCCGGCAACGTCTTGACATCACCTTCCAGCGTCCAGTAGTTGCGCTTTTTCTTCGCCGGCGGATTGATCACGCCCGCGATGTGACCCGACGCACCGAGCACGAACTTCAGCGGCCCGGAGAGCAGCGGCACCGACGCATAGGCGCTTTGCCACGGCACGATATGGTCTTCGCGTGAACCGTAGATGAAGGTGGGCACATCGACCTTCGAGAGGTCGACGGGTTCGCCGCAGGTGGTCAACGCACCCGGCTCGCGCAGACGATTCTCGAGATAGGTGTTGCGCAGATACCAGACATACATCGGGCCCGGCAAACTCGTCGAATCGCTGTTCCAATACAGCAGATCGAACGGCACCGGCGTGCGCCCTTTGAGGTAATTGTCGACGACGTAGTTCCACACCAGATCGTTCGGCCGCAGGAACGAGAAGGTATTCGCGAATTCGATGCCGCGCATGAGTCCGGGCGCGCTGCCTTGCTTGCCGCCGATAGTCTGCTCGCGCATCTGCACATGCGCCTCGTCGACGAACACGTCGAGCACGCCCGTGTCCGAGAAATCGAGCATCGCGGTGAGCAAGGTCATCGACGCGGCCGGATGTTCGCCGCGCGCGGCCGCCACCGACAGCGCCGTAGCGAGCATGGTGCCCCCCACGCAGAAACCAAGCGTGTTGATCTGCTCGCGGCCGCTGATCTTGCTGACCGTTTCGATCGCCTTGAGCACGCCCTCGCTGATGTAGTCGTCCCACGTCTTGCTTGCGATCGATGCATCCGCGTTGCGCCACGAAATCAGAAACACCTGATGCCCCGAATCGAGCGCGTGTGCGACGAGCGAGTTCTCCGGTTGCAGATCGAGAATGTAGAACTTGTTGATGCAAGGCGGCACGATCAGCAGCGGCCGCTCACGCACGGTGGCCGTGCGTGGCTTGTACTGGATCAACTGAATGAGGTCGTTCTCGAAGATCACCGAGCCTTCGGTGTTCGCGAGATTTTCGCCGACCACAAAACGCGATTCGTCCGTCTGCGAAATCTTGCCGCGCTGCATGTCGCCCAGCAGATTCATTACGCCCTGGCGCAAGCTCTCACCCTTGCTATCGAGCAAGGTCTTTTGCGCTTCCGGGTTCAACGCGAAGAAGTTGCTCGGCGACGCGGCTGCGGTCCATTGCTGAACCGCGAACCGGACGCGCTCGCGCATCTTCGGTTCCGTTTCGAGCGCGTCGACCATTTCCTGCAGATAGCGCGCGTTCAACAGATACCACGCCGCAGTAAAGGCATAGGCCGGGCTCGCGCTCCACGCGTCGGAACTGAAACGGCGGTCCTTGAGTTCGGGCGCTTTCGTCGTGGAAGTGGCCGCCTGCTGGATCAGCTCCAGCGCCTCGCGTGAATAATCGGCTTGCAGCTTTTGCAAACGCTCCGAGGGAATCGCGGCACTCGGAATATTGAGTCCCGCCAGTGACGGCATTGACGGCAGCGATCCCGCGGCCAGTTGGCTGAAGTCAGGCATGCCGGGGAACGACGGCATCTGCGGCAAGCCGATTGGCGGCACCTGGGGCACTGGCGGCATCTGGAAAGGCATGCCGTTGCCGCCGGGCGGTGTGCCGAGCGAACGCCATGCGTTCATCCAGGCGTCCAGTAACTGCTGCATGCCTGCGGCCGGCGTTGCGCCGCTCGTACCGGCCTGCTGCGTATGCTCCGTCGAGGAGTCCGTGCTGGGAGAAGCTGAGGAATGTGATGCTGCCATACCTGCTTTTGACCGGTAAGTCCTTACGGACGGGTTGAGAGGCAGGTTCATGCGCACGCGGGCGATTGCTCGCACCTCGTCACGCCCTGTCCCATGTACGAGGAGCTGTGAGGAACATTCTTGCTCCCCATCGCAAGGCATGTCAATGCTTGTTCCCGATTTTGCCGCAGTGCGATAGTTTTTTAATTATCGTTTTCCCTGTATAGCAGATAGCGCTTTTAGGACTCGAATTGGCAAGTGCCGGCATAAGCAAAAAAAGCTCCCGTATTGCATGGGATTATGTGTATTTATCCGTTCGCTTGCAGACACTTTTGGCGGCGGATTTACGCATGCGCGGCGATCTCCGGCAGCGCAGCAAAACGGGTGATGCGCCTCCGAATAAACCCTCATACGGAGATTCGCAGGAAGACGTTGCATCGGTGGATGCCAGGGCGAGCCGCACGGCCGCATGATGGCGCTGACAAAGCGAAGCGCCATTCGATGCAGCCATGCGTGGATGATTGAGTGCCAGACTTGACGCGAAGCCTGGGTCCGCGAGGGTCTACGCCTGATCGTCCAGCCAGATCAGCGCGGCCATGCGGCCCGTCTCGCGATCGCGGCGATAGGAATAGAAATGGTCACGCTGCGTGACCGTGCACAGATCGCCGCCGGCAATGCGCGTCACGCCGAGCCGCTGCAGACGCAAGCGCGCCAGCGCCGCAAGATCGGCGAGATATTTGCCGGGGTTTTGCGGATGCGTAATGAATGCGTTCGCGGTGGCTTCGCGTTGTGCGCCGTCCACGCCGTTCATGAAGGCGTCACGCACGTCTGCACCGACCTCGAATGCGTCTGGTCCGATGGCCGGACCGAGGTAGGCATGCAACGATGCCGCTTCCACACCGGCGAGAGCAGCGACGCGCTGCGCCGTCTGCTCGACGATACCCGCGGCCAGACCGCGCCAGCCGGCATGGGCTGCACCCACCGCCCGTCCCGCTTCGTCGCACAACAGCACCGGCATGCAATCGGCGACCATCACGACACACACCGTGCCGGGCCGATCGGTGACGCTGGCGTCCGCGCGTGTCGGCGTGCCGCTTGCGCGAGTCTGCGCGAGTGCATCCTCCGCTCGCACGATGCCGGCGCCGTGAATCTGTTCGAGCCACGCGGCCTCGCCTACGCCCGCCAGACTCAGCAGCCGTGCGCGGTTGGTTGCGACCGCTACGGGATCGTCGCCGGCTTTCATCCCCAGATTCAGGCCGCCGGGCTGCTCAGCGCCGTCCTGCCAGCGGCCGAACGGCGGCTCGCTCACGCCGCCGTTGCGCGTGGTGACGAGCGCACGCACACGCGGCGACACGTTCCATGCGGGTTGCACAACATCGGCAAAGCTCAGCTCGGGCAAGCTCATGCGTGACCGTCCTCGTCGTGTTCGTCGTCCTGATCTTCGTCCTGATCTTCGTCCTGATCTTCGTCCTGATCTTCGTCCTGATCTTCGTCCTGATCTTCGTCGTGCTCGCCGTCGTCGTCGTGTTCTTGAGCTTCGTCGTGAGCGCCGTCGGCGTGTGCGTCGTCTTCGTCCCTATCGTCGTCTAACGAAGCGTCGTAGTCGTCTTCCTCGTAGTACGTCTCGTCGAACTCGCCCGCATCGTCGCGCCCGAGGCCGAGCGCCGCCGACAGCACCTGCATGTCTTCCGGCGCATCGGCGCGCCATTGCATGGTGCGGCCGGTTTTCGGGTGGATCAGACCGAGACGCCATGCGTGCAGCGCCTGACGCGCGAAACCGTCCGGCAACGGCGTCACCGAACGCTTGCCGCGCGCGCGCCCATAAACCGGGTCGCCAAGCAGCGGATGACCGATATGCGCGCAATGCACGCGAATCTGATGGGTGCGTCCGGTTTCCAGATCGCAATGAATCGCGGTGACCGGCTGACGCTGCCAGATCGCCGTGTCCACGCGCCGGAAATGCGTGCGCGCCGCCTTGCCCGATGCGCTCGTCACCACCGCCATGCGCGTGCGTTCGCGCGGATCGCGGCCGATCGGCGCGTCGATCGTGCCTTCCTCCGGCATGTTGCCCCACACCAGCGCGAGATAACGGCGCTTCACCGTACGCGCCTGGAGCTGGCGCACCAGATCCGTCTGCGCCTCGAGCGTGCGCGCCACCACCATCAGGCCGGACGTTTCCTTGTCGAGCCGATGAACGATACCCGCGCGCGGCAGGCCCGCCGCGGCGTCGCCATAGCGGTATAGCAGGCCGTTGAGGACCGTGCCGCTCCAGTTGCCGGCCGCCGGATGCACGACCATGCCGGCCGGCTTGTTGATGACCACCAGCGTGTCGTCCTCGTAGACGATCTCGAGCGGCACCGGCTCGGGCGTGAACGCGAGTTGCTCCGGCAGCAGATCGGGCACGAGCTCGATGGTCGCCCCAAGCGGCACGGGTTGGCGGATTTTGGCCGGCTTGCCGTCGATGCGCACGCGCTCCGACTCGATCCAGCTTTGCAGCCGGTTACGTGAAAACTCCGGAAAGATCCGCGCGAGCACCTTGTCGAGGCGTTCGCCGGCCAGTTCGTCGGGCACGACGACGCTGCGCGGCGACTCGTCCGCCACGGGGCTCGCCACCGTTGGCACCCGGCTTTGCGGGTCGGCAGCGGCAAGCGCGTCGCTGCCGAGATCGTCGTCGAGTGAATCGACGCCCAACGCGTCGGAGGGGTCAGCGCTTACGCTATAATCTTTGTTGCTATTCCCGGCACCGGTTGCGGCGCCTGGAGTATTTGAGCGGGTCATTGAGTCTGGGTCACCTGGACGTAAAGCTAGACTGGAAAATGCGAGCCTTGAACACCATCACTAAAGCGGCGATCAATTTGGCGGTCATCAAGAAGATGGCCCGGAAAGTGGCCGGATACATTGCGTGCGCCGCAGCCGTCGCCGTTGTTGCGGCCTGCCACGGCCTGCCGGAAAAGACCGACGAGACGGCTACGTGGAACAACAACAAATTATATACGGAGGCGAACGACGCTCTGACCGGTGGTGATTTCGGCAAGTGCGCCAAGTATTTCGAGATGCTCGAAGGCCGCGATCCGTTCGGCCACTTTGCCCAGCAAGCGCAGATCAACGTCGCGTATTGCAACTGGAAAGATAACGAAAACGCCGCCGCCGACCAGGCGATCGACCGCTTCATCCAGCTGCACCCGGATCACCCGGACATCGCTTACGCGTACTACCTGAAGGGCATGATCCACTTCAACGACGACCTCGGTCTGTTCGGCCGCTTCTCCGGCCAGGACATGAGCGAGCGCGATCCGAAGTCGCTGCGCGAGTCGTATGACGCGTTCAAGGTCGTGGTCGACAAGTACCCGAACAGCAAGTATGCGCCGGACGCCGCGCAACGCATGCGCTATATCGTGAACGCGCTGGCGTCGCATGAGGTCCACGCGGCGGATTATTACTACCGCCGTGGCGCCTATGTCGCCGCGATCAACCGCGCGCAACTGGCGTTGAAGGAATACAAGAACGCACCGGCTATCGAAGACGCCCTGCACATCATGATGCTGTCGTATGAGAAGCTGAACCAGCCGCAACTCGCTGACGACACGAAGCGCATTCTGGCTGGCACTTTCCCCGACAGTCCGTATATCACGGGCCATGCAAGGCCGGGTACGGAAAAGTCGTGGTGGCAGTTCTAAGCCTCGATTAGCTGCTTTAAATAAAAACGCCACGACTTCGGTCGTGGCGTTTTTGTTTATGCAGCGCCGCCAGCCGATGCGGCAGCGGCCGGCAACCAGACTCGTGCGCTCAGTCCCGCTCGAACAACGCAATCGACTCCACGTGCGAGGTGTGCGGGAACATGTTCACCACACCCGCGCCCACCAACCGGTAGCCAGCCTCATGCACCAGTAGGCCCGCATCGCGTGCGAGCGTGGCCGGCGCGCACGACACGTAGACAATACGCTTGGGCAACGGCCCATTGCCGCTCTGCGCAATCTCCGCGAGCGCCTTGGCGACAGCCAGCGCGCCTTCGCGCGGCGGGTCGATCAGGAATTTGTCGAAATGACCGAGCGCGCGCAAATCATCGGCGGTGACTTCGAACAGGTTGCGGCAGGCAAACGACGTATGGCCCGCCACACCATTCAATTCGGCATTCGCGAGCGCACGCGAAGTCAGCACTTCGCTGCCTTCGATCCCCATCACTTCCTTCGAAATCCGCGCGAGCGGCAGCGTGAAGTTGCCGATTCCGCAGAACAGGTCGAGGACCCGGTCCGTGCTGGCCGGGGCCAGCAGACGCAGCGCACGGCTCACCAGCACGCGATTGATCGCGTGATTCACCTGAGTGAAGTCGGTCGGCTTGAACGGCATCCGGATGTTGTATTCCGGCAGCGTGTAGTCGAGCTGCATGTCGAGCGGATAGAACGGTGTCACCGTGTCGGGACCGCCCGGCTGCAACCACCACTGGATCTTGTGTTCGTCGGCGAAATCGCGCAGCACCTGCTCGTCGGCGGCGGTGATCGGCGCGAGATTGCGCAGCACCAGCGCGGTAACCGAGGAGCCGACCGCGAGCTCGATCTGCGGCATACGGTCGTAAATCGACAGCTTGCGGACCATGAAACGCAGCGGCATCAGCATCGCCGAAATGTGCGGCGGCAGTATCTCGCAGGTCTTCATATCCGAGATGTAGCTGCTCTTCTTCTCGTAGAAGCCGATACGCATGCCGCCCTTTTCCGGCAGATAGCGCACCGCCAGACGCGCGCGGTAGCGGTATCCCCACGCCGGCCCGTGAATCGGCCGGTACACCGTCTCCGGACGCAGCTTGGCCAGATGCTGGAAATTATCTTCGAGCACGCGCTGTTTGACGGCAATCTGGGCGCGGATGTCGAGATGCTGCATCGAACAGCCGCCGCAGATATCGAAGTAGGTGCATTTCGGCTGGGTACGAAGCACGCTTTCACGGACCACCTGAACGACCTCGGCCTGCTCGAATTTTGGCTTGCTGCGATGCGTCGTGTAGCTGACACGCTCGCCGGGCAACGCGCCTTCGACGAAAATCACCTTGCCGGGCGTGCCGTCTTCACTCTCGATGCGGCCCACGCCGCGCGCTTCCATATCGAGCGAAACGATTTCGATGATCGGCTCAGTGCCGGTAATGACGTGCGCTTTCGCCGGAGCGGGCGCCTTCTGGCGCTTCGGCGAGCGACGTTGGGGGGCAGTTCGGGACACCTGCGACTTCCTGACAAACTTGGGGGAAAGGCGAGATTGTAGACGAAGCGCCGCGCACACCGATCGCTTCGACCACGATTAGCATAAGGCGAACCGTGCCGCTTGCGCACCATTTCGCACCGCGGCGGCTGCCGTCAGGTGCTCAAACGCTAATAGCGTTAGTACGCGGCGAATGGTTTCGTTGCAGGGCCAACAAGCGGCTTACTGATCGAACGCGGCCAGATACTCGGTCCATTGCGGCGCGGCTTCCAGCGCCAGCGCATTTTTGACCAGATTGACCTCGTCCGCGTACTCTTCGGCCGAAAATGCGCCGCGGATCAGCTGGAAGCGGCAATACAGCAGGTACGTATTGACGACGTCGGTCTCGCAATAGTTACGGATTTCCTCGATGCGCCCTTCCTGGTAAGCGTGCCACACCTGGCTGCCGTCCATGCCCATCTTGCCTGGGAAGCCGCACATCTTCGCGAGCGCGTCGAGCGGCGCATTGGCGCGCGCCTGATACATGGCCAGCACGTCCATCAGATCCGTGTGACGCGCGTGATAACGGCTGATGTAGTTGTTCCACTTGAACTCGCGATCGTCCTCGCCGAGATCCCAGAAACGGGATGCGGGAATGCCGTTGACCAGCGCGCGGTAGTTCAGCACCGGCAGGTCGAACCCGCCGCCGTTCCACGACACGAGCTGCGGTGTGTACTTTTCGATCACGCGATAAAACGACTGCACGAGCGCCGCTTCACCGTCTTCCAGCGTGCCGAGCGAGCGCACACGGAAACCGTTGTTGTCGCGGAACACGCAGGAAATCGCGGCGATTCGTTGCAGGTGATGCGGCAGGAAATCGCTGCCGGTCTTTTCGCGGCGCGCCGCAAAAGCGTGCTCGGCGACTTCGGCGTCGCTCAGCGTGACGGGCAGATCTTCGAGGCGGCGAATGCCGGCGACATCGGGAATCGTCTCGATGTCGAAAACAAGAATCGGTGTCATCAGGTTATAGAACGGCGTCCTTCCGAACACCGTTGGAGGCAAAGAAGCGCTTCAGCCGCACCAGCGCTTCCTGTTGGATCTGGCGCACACGCTCGCGCGTGAGGCCCATTTCGTCGGCCAGCTCTTCGAGCGTGGCGGGCTCGATGTGGTTGAGCCCGAAGCGGCGTTCGATCACATGACGATGCTTGTCCGACAGCCGCGCGAGCCAGGCACGCGTAAGCGTTTCCAGTTCGCGGTGCTGCACTTCGGCATCCGGCGACTGGCTTTGGTCGTCAGACAGCAGGTCGAGCAGGCTGCTCGCCGGGTCGAGATCGAGCGGCGCGTCGAGCGACGCGGTGTGTTCGTTCAGCGCGAGAATGTCGGTGACTTCGTCGGTGGTCTTGCCGGTCAGATAGGCAATGTCGTCGATGCTGGCGTCGCGGCGCTCAGCGGCTTCACCGGAATTCATCGAATTTTTTTCCAGATGGCGCTTCGCGCGCAGCACCTGGTTGAGCTCACGGATCACGTGCACCGGCAAACGCACCGTGCGCGCCTGATTCATGATCGCGCGCTCGATGCTCTGGCGAATCCACCACGTGGCATACGTCGAGAAACGGAAGCCGCGCGTGGGATCGAATTTCTCGATGGCATGCATCAAGCCGAGGTTGCCCTCTTCGATCAGATCGAGCAGCGGCACGCCGCGATTCAGGTAACCCTTCGCGATGCTGACAACGAGCCGCAAATTGCGCTCGATCATCACTTGCCGGGCTTCGAACTCACCCGCCTTGGCGAGGCGCGAATACTTCTGCTCTTCCTCGACGGTCAGAAGCGGCTTGACGCTGATGCGGTTCAGATAGTGCTGAATCGTGTCGGCCGTCAGCTCGGCCTGCAGCAGCGCACGGAAATCGTCCGCGTCGGGCGGAACCTCACGGGCCTCGCCAGGTTCTTCCGCGCCGCTCTGACGTTCGTCGAGATCGCGCTCCTCTGCGATCTCTTCTTCTACTTCCGGAGCGCCGCTTTCCTCCACCGAAGCGGACGTGACGCGGCTAATCGTCTCAGACTCGGCTTGCGGCAGGCGGCGCTTCGATTTCGGCATGGTCGTTTCGCTTATTGCGGCGGCAAATACTTCAGTGGGTCGACAGGCTTACCCTGCCGGCGAACTTCGAAATGCAACATCACGCGGTCGGAATCGCTGTTGCCCATCTCGGCGATCTTCTGCCCTTTGGTCACCGCATCCCCCTCTTTTACCATCAAAGCGCGGTTGTGTGCATACGCCGTGAGATAAGTTGCATCATGTTTGATGATAATGAGGTTGCCGTAACCCCGCAGCCCATTTCCGGCATAAACCACGCGGCCATCCGCCGAAGCCTTGACGGGATCGCCAGCCGCGCCGCCGATATTAATACCCTTGTTGGTCGAATCGTTGAACGTGCCGAGCATCGGCCCGCGCACCGGCCATGCGAACGCAACGTTACCGGATGCGCCGGCGCTCGAATCGCCTGCCGCACCCGGATTGGCCGGCGGCGTCAGCGAGGCGTTGTTCGCACCCGAACCATAGATCGGCGGCGCCGCGACACCTGCTGCGGCCCCCGCCGACGACGGCGTACTGCCAAGCGGCGCGCTCTGCACCGCGCCACCGCTGCCGATCGGCGCGGTCGACACGCCCGGCGTCAGCGCGGCGGTGTTCGCGCCTGGCGGCACGACGCGCAGCAACTGATCGACTTCGATCTGATTCGGGTTGGTGAGATTGTTCCACGTCGAAATATCGCGGTAATTCTGGCCGTTCTCCAACGCGATCCGGTACAGCGTATCGCCCGGTTTCACGCGGTAGTAGCCCGGCGGCGGCGGTCCGAGCGGCACGGCCGGCTGCTGCGCGGCTTGCGTGCCGAGCGCACCGCTGCCGGAGCGGTCGACAACCGGCGCCTGATCGAGGCGGCTCGCACAGGCCGACATCAACAGGGACAAGGCGAGCACGCACACGCTACGCTGGGTTACGGTCATAGGGAGAGTCAGTCTGGTTCTTTGCATCGCGCGCAACATACTCATCGGTGTCAAATCACTCCGGATTTTAAGGGTACAAAGAAAACGCGATCAAGCCGCGACTCGCGCCACTGCGCGGGTCCGAGGCGCTCAACCAGCGTCAGCACCTGGTTCTGGCCTTCCTGCGAGCCGACCGGCGCGACCAGACGGCCGCCGATCGCGAGTTGTTCAAGTAATGCCTGCGGTACATCAAGCCCGGCTGCAGCGATCACGATCGCGTCGAACGGCGCCGCCAACGGCAAACCCAGGCGGCCATCGCCGTAGTGCAGCCGGATGTTCGGAATGCGCAGCGGACGCAAGTTTGTCTTCGCGCGTTCGGACAGCGGCTTGATGCGTTCGATCGAATAAACGTCCCGCGCGACCTGGCTCAGCACCGCCGCCTGATAGCCGCAACCGGTGCCGATTTCGAGCACGTTGTTCAACGCGCGGCCGGCGGCCGCCAGTTCGATCATCCGCGCGACCACGGAGGGCTTGGAAATCGTCTGGTGATGGCCGATCGGCAGCGCGGCGTCTTCGTAGGCCTGGGCCGCGAGGCCCGGGTCGACGAACATGTGGCGCGGCACCACCGACATCGCGTTCAACACGCGCTGATCGGTCACACCGTTCGCACGCAGGCGTTCGACCATCCGTTCGCGAACCCGTTCCGAAGTCAGTGCCAAAGCGCCGTTCAATGCGACGTTCGGCACGGCTGCGCGCTCATTGAGTTTGGCGGCGGGTTTGTTCACGGGCGCCGGTTTTGGCGCAGCGCGCACGGCCGAACCTGGCCCGCCGGTCTGAGCGTGTGGTTTGGCTTGCGGCTTCGCCTTGCCGCTAACAGGCGAGTTCAGCGGCGAACTCACCGGCGCCTTGATCGGCGCCTTCGCCTGCGGCTTTGCTTGCGCAGACGCTTGCGGTTGCGTCTGCGCTCTCGCCGGCGGCTTCGGCTGGGTCTTGCCCGTAGCGCCGGGCGGCGAGTTCTTCGCCGGTTGCTGGCGTGCGTTCAGTGCGGCGCTCGCGGCAAGTGCCGCCGCGCGCATTTCGCCCGGACGCCCTTCAGGCCGGCGCGGTTCGCGCACCAGATCTTCGAGGCCGAGCGGAAAGCGCTTTGCGCGCTCGCTGGTCATGAAGCGCCGCTGCCGGCGCGCGCCCAGTCGCGCGCTGCGGGCAACATCTGCGTGTGGGTCAGGTCGAGCTGCAGCGGCGTGATCGACACCTGGCCGTTGGCGACAGCGTGGAAATCGGTGCCTTCGCTCGCGTCACGCGCGCTGCCCGACGGACCGATCCAGTAAATCGGCTCGCCGCGCGGGTTGGTCTGGCGGATCACCGGCTGCGACGGGTGCCGCTTGCCAAGACGCGTGATATGCCAACCGCTGAGTTGCTCGTACGGCAGGTTCGGAATATTGACGTTGAGGAGCGGATGCCCCGGCAGCGGTTGCTCGAGGTAATGCGCGACGATCTCGGCGGCCACGCGCGCAGCGTCTTCGAGATGCACCCAGTCTTTGTCGACCAGCGAGAAAGCGATGGCCGGCACGCCGAACATGATGCCTTCGGTAGCGGCGGCGACGGTGCCCGAATAGAGCGTGTCCTCGCCCATGTTCTGGCCGTTGTTGATGCCCGAGACGACAAGGTCCGGCGTGTGGTCCAGCATGCCCGTCAATGCGATGTGCACCGAGTCGGTGGGCGTGCCGTTGACGTAGTAGAACCCGTTCGCCGAACGCAGCACCGAAAGCGGGCGCGACAGCGTCAAGGAATTGGACGCGCCGCTGCAGTTCTGTTCGGGGGCCATCACGGTGACGTCCGCGATCGGCTTGAGCGCTTCGTAAAGCGCGGCAAGGCCGGGCGCCAGATAACCGTCGTCATTGCTGAGTAGGATTCGCATGCGGCGATTGTAACCGAGGAAAGAAGGCACGCGAACGACACGGCAGACCACGCGCGCCTCACGTGCAAAGCGCACGCGCCGGGCCCCGCGCCGCAGGCGATCCCTTTGGCAAACATCGGCTGCGAGCAATAAAACGCACGATCGTGCGGATTACTTTACACTCAGAATGGTTGCGAACCCCTGATCGATATGGAGACACGATGCGCGCGATTCGCTGTAATCAATATGGGCCGCCGGAGAACCTGGTCGTCGAAAATCTGCCTGACCTCGAGCCGCCGCCAGACCACGTCGTGATCGACGTCAAAGCGGCGGCGGTCAACTTTCCCGATGTTCTGATCATCGAGAACAAATACCAGTTCAAACCGCCGCTGCCCTTTACGCCCGGCTCGGAAGTCGCGGGCGTCGTGCGCGCGGTGGGCGCTGGTGTGACACAGTTCAAGCCGGGCTCGCGCGTGGTCGCATTCACCGGCTCGGGCGGGTTTGCCGAGCAGGCGCTGGCGCCGGTCACGGCATGCGTGCCGCTGGCGGACGGGGTCGACTTCGAACTGGCCGCCGCGTTCACGCTCGCCTATGGCACTTCGCATCATGCGGTGGTCGATCGTGGGCAGTTGCAGGCCGGTGAGACGATGCTGGTGTTAGGTGCGGCGGGCGGCGTCGGACTCGCCGCGGTCGAGATCGGCAAGGCGCTCGGTGCGCGTGTGATCGCAGCGGCGTCGAGCGATGAGAAGCTCGCCATCTGCGTAAAGCATGGCGCGGACGCCACCATCAACTACAGCACCGAGGACCTGCGCGAACGCATCAAGGCGCTGACCGACGGCAAGGGTCCGGACGTGATCTACGACCCGGTCGGCGGTGTGTATGCGGAACCGGCATTTCGCAGCATCGGCTGGCGTGGGCGTTATCTGGTGGTCGGTTTTGCAAACGGCGAGATCCCGAAGTTGCCGCTCAACCTGACGCTGCTCAAAGGCGCAAGTCTCGTCGGCGTGTTCTGGGGCGACTTTGCGAAACGCGAGCCGCAACACAATCACGCCGCGTTCCAGCAGATGACCGGCTGGATCGGCGAGGGCAAGCTCAAGCCCTACGTGTCGGAACGGTATTCGCTTGAAGACACCGGCCGCGCATTGCGCGATATGGCGGAGCGGCGAGTGATCGGGAAGGTGGTGATTACGCCTTAGCCGGTGAGCGCCGACGCCACGCCCCTTTAGCTCGGAAAAAAGCGGCATGAGGTTGAGAACCTCATGCCGCTTTTTGTTGAGTCTTTGAGATGATGCAGCTTACGTTTGCCCGGCCATGCGTTTCTCGGGCTACGCGCTCGCTGCGCGCCAGACTCGTCGAACCGTGCCTCGCATTGAACCTCGCCGCGCGTTGAGTCCCTTACGGGACTGTTTGCTTGCGAAGCCTTGTGCTAGCCGGCGCTCGCCCATCGCAGAACTACAACTTTTCCGTATCGCCCGACTTCGGCTGCCACTTCATCAGCCGCCGCTCGCCAAGCCCGACGATGGCATCGAGAATCAGCGCGAACGCAGTCAACACCAGAATTCCGGCGAACACAGTATTGATATCGAAAGTGCCTTCGGCTTGCAGAATCAGATAGCCGACGCCACGCGCCGAGCCGAGGTATTCCCCCACCACGGAGCCGACGAACGCCAGGCCAACCGATGTGTGGAGGCTCGAAAACACCCAGCTCATCGCGCTTGGCAGATAGACAAAGCGCAACAACTGCTTGCGATTCGCGCCGAGCATGCGCGCGTTGGCGAGCACGACCGGACTCACTTCCTTCACGCCCTGGTAGACGTTGAAGAACACGATAAAGAACACCAGCGTGACGCCCAGCGCCACCTTCGACCAGATGCCGAGGCCAAACCACACGCCGAAGATCGGCGCGAGAATCACGCGCGGCATCGAATTGGCGGCCTTGATATACGGATCGAACAGCGCGCTCGCAAGCGGCGACAGCGCCAGCCACAGGCCGACGCCGAGCCCGAACGCCGTACCGAGCACGAACGCGAGCACCGTTTCGACCAGGGTGATCCACAGATGCAGATAGATTTCGCCGCCCGTGAACCATTCCCAGATGCGCTGCAGCACCTTCTGCGGCTCGCCGAAGAAGAACGCGGCCTTGTTCGGATCGTCGAAATAAAACGCCGGCAGCAGCGTCGGACTGGTCAGCACGTACCAGAGCACGAAGCACAGCACGAGCAGCAGCCACTGCCAGATCACCAGGTTCGCCCGGTTCGGGCGCAACGTCTTCCACATGACTCGGTTTGCCTTAGACGATTGATCGACGCCAATACAGGACGCAACAAACAGGACTTAACTACGGGGCTCACTACAGTGATGCAACTACGGATATCCGTACGTGCCACCAGACCACGCCCACGCCACGCCATTCCGCAACACAACTACGCGCCCCGCTTAAACAGCCGTGAGTTGCTGCTGATAACCCTTGAGCACTTCATCGCGCAACACGCTCCAGATCTGCGCATGCAACTCGACGAAACGCGGGTGCGCGCGAATCTCGGCGACGTCGCGCGGACGCGGCAGATCGATTGTGAATTCGCCGATCGGATGCGTGCCCGGCCCCGCTGACAGCACCACGACACGGTCGGACATCGAGATCGCTTCGTCGAGGTCGTGCGTGATGAACAGTACCGCTTTGCGCCTGGCCGCCCACAGGTCGAGCAACTCGTTTTCCATCAGCTGACGCGTCTGGATATCGAGTGCGGAAAACGGCTCGTCCATCAGGATGATGTCCGGATCGAGGATCAAGGTCTGCGCCATCGCGACGCGCTTGCGCATGCCGCCCGACAATTGATGCGGATAGCGATCGCCAAAGCCGCCGAGACCGACGCGCTTCAGCCACTCGTCGGCTTTGCTGCGCGCTTCGGCCGGCGGCACGCCATGAAATGCGAGGCCGGCCATCACGTTGTCGATGGCCGAGCGCCACGGCATCAGCGCGTCGGCCTGGAACATGTAGCCGGCGCGCCGGTTGATGCCCTTGAGCGGCTCGCCGAACACACTGACCGTTCCCGACGACGGCTCCAGCAAACCCGCGCCGACGTTCAGCAAAGTGGATTTGCCGCAACCGGTCGGACCGACCACCGAGACGAATTCGCCCGGCGCGATGCGCAAGGTGGTGTCCTTGACCGCCGTATAACGCTGCGCGCGGTTGTCCCGCGCAGCAAAGGTGCAGGTGATGTTATCGAGCGCCAGGGCGGCAACGGTCATCGTTCGACTCGCTTCGAAGATCGGTTTCGATCGGTTTTCGGTTCGTCACGCCGTGATGGCGGCGGTGGTCGGGGCGAATCCGGCGCGTGCCGCTCCCGACCTCACACTGACAGTGCTCAGGCTTTGACCGTTGCCAACGCTTTCTTGACGAAGTCGTTGGTCCACGTCTTCGACAGATCGATCGGCTTGCCCTGCACGTTCGGGTCGAATGCCTGCAGGGTTTTAAGCGACGTGGCCGGGCCATCGGCGGGCATCAGACCATCCGGCGACATTGCTTCCTTCACGTGCTGCCACGCGTCCAGATACACCGCGCGGTCGCCGAGCAGGTAGCCTTCCGGCACGGTATTGATCAGCTCGCTGCCGGTCGCCGTTTGCAGCCACTTGAGCGCGCGCACCATGGCATTGGTCAGCGCCTGCGTGGTGTTCGGATTCTTCGTGATGAAACTCTGCGACGCATACATACAGCCCGCCGGCATATCACCGCCGAACACGCTGCGCGTATCGGCGAGCGTGCGTGTATCGGATACGACGCGGATCTCACCGGTACGCTCGAGCTTGGTCATCACCGGGTCGAGATTGGCGATGGCGTCGATCTGGCCGGACTGCAATGCCGCGATCGCCCCCGCTCCCGCACCCACACCGATGAAAGAGACGTCTTTGGCAGTCAGCCCGGCTTTCGCCAGCACGAAACTCGCCATGATCGAGGTCGACGAACCCGGCGCGGTGACACCGATTTTCTTGCCCTTCAGATCGGCGATCGATTTGTAGTTCGGTATCGCCTTCTTCGATATCGCGAGCACGATCTGCGGCGCGCGCCCTTGCAACACGAATTCGCGGAACGACTGCTTTTGCGCCTGCAACAGCAAGGTGTGCTCGAAGGCGCCGGAGACTACATCCGCGCTGCCGCCCACGGCCGCCTTCAGCGCTTGCGAGCCGCCGGCGAAATCCGAAATTTCGACCTCGAGCCCCTCATCCTTGAAGTAATTGCGGCGCTCGGCAATCGTGAGCGGCAGGTAATAGAACAGGTTCTTGCCGCCGACGGCGATCGCCACCTTGGTGGTTTCGGGTTTGCCCTGCGCGAAAGCGAACGGCGTGGCGGCGAACGTGGCGCCCGCAAGGGCTGCGGTACCAGCGAGGAAGGTTCTGCGTTGCATGGTCTCTAGTCTCCGAACTTTGTTGTCTTTTTGCCGCGCGCTCACTCACACAATCTGTTGCGCATGCAACCTTGCAATGTGGTCAGAATCATAACCTAGTGATTGAAGGACTTCATCGGTATGTTCACCCAGTTCCGGGCCTAACCAGCGCGTCTCGCCGGGGGTTTCCGAGAGTTTCGGCGTCACCGACGGCAGCGTGATTTCCCGGCCGTCCTGCCATTTGAAGCGCTGGATCATCTGGCGCGCCATGTATTGCGGATCGGTGAACATGTCCGCGACGCTGTAAATCCGGCCGACCGGCACGTCGGCGGCGTTCAGCACGGCGAGCGCTTCGTCGATGGTGCGCGTGGCGAGCCATGCGGCGATCGCGCCGTCGATTTCCTGGGTACGCGGCACGCGGCCGTCGTTGTGCGCGAGGGCGGGATCGTTCGCCAGATCGTCGCGTTCGATAGCGATCATCAGGCGCTTGAAGATCGGGTCGCTATTGCCGCCAATGACGATGCTGCCGTCGCGGCACGGATACGTGTTCGACGGCACGATACCCGGCAGCGACGCGCCAGTACGCTCGCGCACCATGCCGTATACGCCGTACTCCGGCACCACGCTCTCCATCATGTTGAAGACCGCTTCGTACAGCGCGACGTCGACGACCTGCCCTTTGCCGCCATTCACCTGCTTGTGATGCAGCGCCATCAACGCGCCGATCACGCCGTGCAGCGCGGCAATCGAATCGCCGATTGAAATGCCGATGCGCGGCGGCGGCAAATCCGGATAGCCGGTGATGTGGCGCAAACCGCCCATCGATTCGGCAATCGCGCCGAATCCGGGCCGGTCGCGATAGGGCCCGGTCTGGCCGTAGCCGGACAGACGCACCATCACGAGCCCGGGGTTCTCCGCCGACAAAACGTCGTAGCCGAGCCCGAGCTTCTCCAGCAAACCCGGCCGGAAATTCTCGACGACGATATCGGCTTCTTTCGCCAGGCGCCGCACGATCTCCTTGCCCTCTTCGGCTTTCAGATTGATCGTGACGGATTTCTTGTTACGCGCCTGAACGGCCCACCAAAGCGATGTGCCGCCGACTTCCGGATAAAGCTTGCGCCATTTGCGCAACGGGTCGCCGCCTTTGGGGTCTTCGATCTTGATGACGTCGGCGCCGAACTCGCCGAGAAAGCGCGCGGCGAACGGGCCGGCGATCAGCGTGCCGAGCTCGAGCACCTTGACGCCGGTGAGCGGGCCTTTTGGTGTAGTGGTGGCGGTGGCGTTGGGATCGGGATTGACGCTCATGTGTCTCCTCTATGTGCTGTGCTTGCCTGGGCGCGGCGCGTCGGGAAACGATGCGGAGCGGTCCCGCCCGGCGCGCTCGGGAATTGCAGGCGCCGCGACATGGCGCTGCCGGTAATATCGCGCTGCGTCACGCTACGTGGCGCTACATCGAGCGCCGGTCGAGCATTGCGCGGGCGATCGTGCCGGCGTCGACATATTCGAGTTCGCCGCCCACCGGCACGCCGCGCGCGAGGCGCGTCACGGCAAGACCGCGCGCCTTGAGCGTCTGCCCAAGGTAATGCGCGGTGGCCTCGCCTTCATTCGTGAAATTGGTTGCGAGCACGACTTCCTTGACGATGCCATCCGACGCCCGCTTGACCAGACGGTCGAAATGGATCTCCTTCGGGCCGATGCCGTCGAGCGGACTGAGCCGCCCCATCAGCACGAAATAGAGGCCGCGATAGGTCATGGTCTGTTCGAGCATGATCTGGTCGGCAGGCGTTTCGACGACGCACAACAACGCGGGATCGCGCTCGTCATCGAGGCAAACCTCGCAGATCTGCGCTTCGGTGAAGGTATTGCACTTCTCGCAATGCTGCAGATGTTCAGTCGCGAACAGCAACGAGCGGCCGAGTTTTTCGGCGCCGTCGCGATCGTGCTGCATCAGGTGGTACGCCATGCGTTGCGCGGATTTGGGCCCGACCCCGGGCAGCACGCGCAGCGCTTCGACGAGCGCCGACAAGGCGGAAGGTTGTTTCATGCGGATCGGCGGTGTCGAAGTGGGTGTTGCCCGGTATGGCCCGGTATGGGGGTGGCGATGCGGTTATTTCTGGTTACTGCTATCAGTTTGCTATCCGTTCGACATGCTATCGGGCAGGCCTGCCCGGCGACCGAACTAAACTGAACTGCCCCGATGCAAGCTTGCACGCATCTGGAACGGCGAACTGAGCGGCGTTGAAACGAGCCCGGTTCGCGTATTCAACTCACGCCGCGCTCAACGCTGCGGCATGAGTCTCTTCTTGCAGCGACGTCGCTCAGAACGGCAGCTTGAAGCCCGGCGGCAGCGGCAGACCCGAGGTCATGCCGCCCATCTTTTCCTGCGCGGTGGCTTCGGCTTTGCGCACGGCGTCGTTGAACGCGGCGGCGACCAGGTCTTCCAGCATGTCCTTGTCGTCGGCGAGCAAACTCGGATCGATCGATACGCGGCGCACGTCGTTCTTGCAGGTCATCGTCACCTTGACGAGACCGGCGCCCGACTGCCCTTCGACTTCGATCAATGCAAGCTGCTCCTGCATCTTCTTCATGTTTTCCTGCATCTGCTGGGCCTGTTTCATCAGCCCGGCGAGTTGACCTTTCATCATGGACATGCTCCTTCTTGATAGCGTGAAATCCGGAAAATCGGGTGCGCCACGCGGCGCGGCGAATCAGTGAGCGGACGGCGCGCCGTTCGGGCCGGCGTCCTGCGTAATCGGGCGGATCGAACCGGGCACGATGCTCGCGCCGAACTCGCGGATCAGCGACTGCACAAATGGGTCGGCGCCAATCTCGCGCTCCGCTTCCTGCTGGCGCTGGGCGCGCATGGCGGCGTCGTGCGCGGCTGCCGTGCGGCGCGCCGGGCCGACTTCGACCAGTACGTCGACATGCTGGCCGAGCTTTTCAGCGAGCGCGGTTTTCAGTTTAGCGACCTGCGAGGCTTCCGCGTACTGCGGCACCGGCACGTTCAGTTTGAGCGTGCTGCCTTCGAGCGCCATCAACTCGCTGTTGAAGGCAAGCTGATACGAAATGCCCTTGAGCGGCAGATCGACGGCGAGCGCGGGCCAATCGCCCTGGAAACCCAGCGGATCGAGCGGCACGGCGGGCGGCAACGGCCGCTTGTCGACCACTGGCGCAGGGGGCGACGCAGGCGCGGCATTCACGCGGACGTCGTCGGGACCGCTGTCGAACACCGGCACGTAGTTGTCGTCCGGCAGGCCGTAATAGCCCTCGTCCGCCGCCGTGAGCGGCATGTACTCATCGGGCGGCATGTCGTCCCACGGTGCGGTCGACGAGCCGCCTTGCTCCGAACCGTCACGCTGGGCCTGTTGCGACGGCGCACGTGCTGCCGGTGCAGCGTCTTGCTGCGGCGCGCGGCGCGGGGCTCCCGGCGTCGGCACATTGACGACCACGCGCGGTGCGGCAGGCTTCGGCGTGGCCGGGGTTGCCGCGGGCTTGGCGGCAACGGCTGCAGCCGTGGCACGACCGCGATCCGACGACACTTTCAGGCCGGCGCTGCGCAATACATTGAGCGCGTCGCTCGCACCGCCTGCGCGGCGCGGCGGGATGTCGGCTGCGGGTGGCTCTTGCAATGCTCTCGCGGGTGCGGCCTCTTCTGCCCGGGCGAACGGGGCTGGGGCTGGGGCAGCGGGCGAAGACGCGGGAACTGGGTCCGGGGAAGCGGTCGCAGCGGATGCTTCGATTGGGGCGGACTCGGTGGGCGCGTCGTCCCACGGCGCCAAAGTTGGCGCAGCCGCTACTTTGGTTGCTGCGATCGATTCAGCCGTCGATCCCAAGGTCGGCGTCGCCGCTATTTTTGTCGCTGCGGTTGCCTGGGTCGCTTCGGTCGCCCCAGCCGATGCGGTCGCCTCGATTGCCTCGATTGCCTCGGTCGATTCGGTTGCCGGCGCCAAGGCCGGCGCAGCCGCTGCTTTTACTGCCTCGATCGAGTCGGTGGGTTCGGTCGCCGGCGCCAGTGAGGTCGCATCGGACGTCGGGGCTGCATGGGATGCATTCGCGTCTGTAGGTGCAGGCGTCGCGTCGCTCAGAATCGGTTTCGGTTCCGCGGACGTTTCTTCCTGCCACGGTGCTAAAGCCGGTGCGGCTTTGATGTCAGCCGCTGTGTGCGCAGGCATTGCGCTCGCTGCACCAGAGGCGGACGCCGCTGCGGCACCGGCAGCGGGCATAGACTTGGCAACAGCCGCCGCTTCACCACTAGCCGATTTCGGCGCACCAGCATTTTCAACAGACTCCGCCGACGCCACGTGCTGTGCAGCCGGCATCGTAGGCTTCGCTTCTGCCACCGGATTCGCGGAGCGCACCGGCGCGACGCCGGCAGCTTCAACCGCGCGCAACGACGCCACCGCCTGTTGCGCCGCAACCGCCGGTGAGCCAGCGCGCTTCGCGCCCCCCACCCCGGCCGGCCCTGCCGCCCGCGCCGCAGCCGCACCACCACCACCACCACCGGTGGGCGCCGGCTCGAACGCCAGCATGCGCAACAGCGTCATCGTAAAGCCGGCGTATTCGTCAGGCGCGAGACCCAGCTCACTTCGACCGATGGTCGATATCTGATAGAACAGCTGCACCTGCTCAGCGCTCAACGCCTCGGCAAAACGACGCAGATCAGCCGCTTCCGGCCACTCGTCCAATACCGACGAAGGCGCAAACTGCGCCCACGCGATTCGGTGCAACAAGCTCGCCAGATCCTGCAACGCCGTCGAAAACGACAGGCTGCGCAACGCCATTTCATCCGCGACCGCCAGCACGGCTGCGCCGTCACCGTCGGCCAGCGCGTCGAGCAGGCGGATCAGATAGCTTTGATCGAGCGCACCGAGCATGCCGCGCACCGCTTCCTCATTTACCTGATTGGCCGAATAGGCGATCGCCTGATCGGTCAGCGAGAGCGCGTCGCGCATCGAGCCGTCGGCCGCGCGCGCGAGCAGGCGCAGCGCCTGCGCGTCGAACGGCACCTTCTCTTCGCCGAGAATGTGCTCGAGATGCGACACGATGTGCCCGGCCGGCATCTGCTTCAGATTGAACTGCAGACAGCGTGACAGCACCGTGACCGGAATCTTCTGCGGATCGGTGGTGGCGAGAATGAATTTGACGTGCGAAGGCGGTTCTTCCAGCGTCTTCAACATCGCGTTGAAAGCGTGGTTGGTCAGCATGTGCACTTCGTCGATCATGTAGACCTTGAAGCGCGCATCGACCGGCGCGTAAACCGCGCGCTCCAGCAGCGCCGCCATTTCGTCCACACCGCGATTACTCGCCGCGTCCATCTCCACATAATCGACAAAGCGGCCTTCATCGATCTCGCGGCACGCGCGGCACACGCCACACGGTGTGGAGGTCACACCGGTTTCGCAATTCAGCGCCTTGGCAAAGATGCGCGACAACGTGGTTTTGCCGACGCCGCGGGTGCCGGTAAACAGATAGGCATGATGCAGACGGCCACCGTCGAGCGCGTGCGTGAGCGCGCGCACCACGTGCTCCTGTCCGACGAGCGAAGCGAAATCCTTCGGCCGCCATTTGCGTGCGAGAACTTGATAGGTCATCGGGAAATTGTATCAGTAACGATGGCGCGCAAAACCGAATCGAGACGGCGCGCGAACGCGTGTTGCCGCTTCATTGAAACAGGCTAACAGACCGATAGAAAAAAATAGATGAAGTGTGCGGAGCATGCTACTGCGACGCCACTGCAGCGGCCGCGTGACAGCGCTCGGGGGTAAAACACGAGGTGGGAGGTACAGCAGAGAGGAAAACAGAAAAAGGAAGGTGACGAGCCTGACCCTCGGCACTGGTGGAAAACGGCTGTGGCTGCTTCGTTCCCGACCTGACCAGGTTGACCATCCCTCCATGCGAGGAGGCCCGTCACGAAACATTCTATCACCGCTTGGGCCGCCGCGCGACTGTAAATACGAACAAACCGACAGCGACGCGCCGAATCAGGCGCTTCGCATCATATAGTGCGGCGCCCGGCGGTACGCCTTCGAGGTACTTGAGTTTGCGCTGCCAGCCACCAGATAGGTTGCGTCGCGGTTGTCAAAACGTCATGGCACTTCACCGGCAGCCATTGGCCCCACTGCCCTCGATGAGTACTATCACCACCGGCAACGCATAGCGAATTAAGCTAAACTGCCATTCGGATGACCCGCAACTGCGAGCTTTCCGCGCATTCCGGAAATGGTCTTTCGACTTTTTCAGGTGTACGGCGGCAAGGCTCCGAGTGCGGCAAAGCGAACGGAAGTTTCCCTAGATTTTGACGTATCGTGGCGAGCAATTCAGGCGGGCCTCGAACCGATAGAGGTATTCATACAATGAGCGAATCAATCAAGCATATTAGCGACGCATCGTTCGAACAGGACGTCGTGAAATCCGATAAACCCGTGCTGCTCGATTTCTGGGCTGAATGGTGCGGTCCGTGCAAGATGATCGCGCCGATCCTCGACGAAGTCGCGAAGGATTACGCCGATCGCCTGCAAATCGCCAAGATCAACGTCGACGAACATCAATCGACGCCGGTCAAGTTCGGCGTGCGTGGCATCCCCACGTTGATCCTCTTCAAGAACGGCGCTGTCGCCGCGCAGAAGGTCGGCGCCTTGTCGAAGTCGCAACTCACCGCGTTCCTCGACGGCAACCTGTAAAGCGGTCGCATCGGCGCCTCAAGTCCCTCAAGACCTGCAGACGCGCTGTCTTAGGCGTGTTGTCCAGCGACAACACGCCTGATAAGAAAGATGCCATGCCGTCGTACTGGCGGAAATTGGCGTGTGCTATGCTAGAATCCGCAAAACGTCGAAAAGACGTGTAAGTCCTTGAGCGGTTCCGCTCACTCTCCTCCCAGATTTCATTTCGTCGCACCTTCTCCTGCGGGTTCTCCGTATGCATTTATCCGAGCTTAAGACTCAGCACGTGTCCGAATTGATCGAGATGGCCAATGGCCTCGAGATCGAAAGTGCAAACCGCCTGCGCAAGCAGGAATTGATGTTTGCCATTCTAAAAAAACGAGCCAAAGCAGGCGACACGATCTTCGGCGACGGCACGCTCGAAGTGCTGCCGGATGGCTTCGGCTTCCTGCGTTCGCCGGAAACCTCGTATCTCGCCAGCACGGACGATATTTACATCAGTCCGTCGCAAATCCGCCGCTTCAACCTGCACACGGGCGACACGATCGAAGGCGAAGTGCGTACGCCGAAAGACGGTGAGCGCTATTTCGCGCTGGTCAAGGTGGACAAGGTCAACGGCCAGCCGCCGGAAGCCTCGAAGCACAAGATCATGTTCGAAAACCTGACGCCGCTGCACCCCAACAAGGTGCTGCTGCTCGAACGTGAAATGCGTGGTGAAGAAAACGTCACGGGCCGCATCATCGACATGATCGCGCCGATCGGCAAGGGTCAGCGCGGCCTGCTGGTGGCGTCGCCGAAGTCCGGCAAGACCGTGATGCTGCAGCACATCGCGCACGCCATCAAGCAAAACCACCCGGATGTCGTGCTGTTCGTGCTGCTGATCGACGAACGCCCGGAAGAAGTGACCGAAATGCAGCGTTCGGTGGCCGGCGAAGTGATCGCCTCCACCTTCGACGAACCGGCCGCGCGTCACGTGCAAGTCGCCGAAATGGTGATCGAAAAAGCCAAGCGCCTCGTCGAAATGAAGAACGACGTGGTGATTCTTCTCGACTCGATCACGCGTCTCGCGCGCGCATACAACACCGTCGTGCCGGCCTCGGGCAAGGTGCTGACAGGCGGTGTCGACGCGAACGCATTGCAACGTCCGAAGCGCTTCTTCGGTGCTGCGCGCAACATCGAAGAAGGCGGCTCGCTGACCATTATCGGCACGGCGCTGATCGAAACCGGCAGCCGCATGGACGACGTGATCTACGAAGAGTTCAAGGGCACCGGCAATATGGAAGTGCACCTGGAGCGTCGCCTTGCTGAAAAGCGCGTCTATCCGTCGATCAACCTGAACAAGTCCGGCACGCGCCGCGAAGAACTGCTGATCAAGCCCGAAGTCCTGCAAAAGATCTGGGTGCTGCGCAAGTTCATTCACGACATGGACGAAGTCGAGTCGATGGAATTCCTGCTCGACAAGATTCGCCAGACGAAGAGCAACTCTGAGTTCTTCGACATGATGCGTCGTGGCGGCGGCAGCTAAGGCCTGAACCCTAAGGCTGCGCCAAAGCAACTACCCGCATCGCACAAGAAAGCCGCTCGCTGCAACGAGCGGCTTTTTTTCGTCCGCAGCAACGGCGACGACAAACAGCCACCGTCCCATTCAAATGCGCTCGCCCCTGACAACCTGAACGTGAACGTACACGTTGCACTATAATGCGAGCAATCCGACCCGTCTGTCATCCCCTATGTCGAAGGACCCAGCCACCCTACTGACCGTGCGGGACGCCGCCGAGCGCCTCGGCGTCACACCGCGTACGCTGAAATACTACGAAGAGCGTGGTCTTGTCTCGCCCAGCCGCAGCGAAGGCCGCTACCGGCTGTACGACGCGGAAGATCTCAAGCGCTTCGGCCGCATTCTGCGTTTGCGCTCGCTCGGTTTCTCACTGCACGGCATCACGGAGATGCTCAAGCGCCCGCTCGAAGCCGTCGACGGCGGCCACCGCTACTCGCACGAATCGCTGCAGCAGATTCGCGATGCCCTCGCGCAGCAGGTCGATGCCCTCGACGCGCGCATCGAAGCGATGCGCCGCGAACTCAAGGAAGCGCAGAAACTGCGCTCGGAGTTGGCGCCCGATCTCGACTATCTCGAACGCCGCCTCGCGGGAGAAAACGCCGACACCCTGCTCGAGCAACGGCGCAACGCGCGCGCCACGGCGGCGGGTCCGTCCGCGAAACGCCGAAAGATGCAGGATGAAGCTGCTTCTGACGGCTCCGAGCCGGACCAATCCGCATGAGCGTCACGTCTTCTCGCGTACCGCTGTTCAGCGCCGCAAAACTGCGCAGCGACTTTTTCCCGTGGGTGCTGGCCGTCGTCACCGGCCTCGACTATTTCGACAACTCGATCTTTTCGTTTTTCACGAGCTACATCGCGGGCGGCATCAACGCGTCGCCGGATGAACTGGTATGGGCGTCGAGCGCCTATGCGGTAGCGGCCGTGCTCGGCATCCTGCAGCAACAATGGTGGGTCGAACGCTTCGGCTACCGGCGCTACGTCGCCGGCTGCATGCTGCTCTATTCAGTGGGCGCGATCGCCGCCACCTTGTGCGAGTCCTCGATCGAACTCGCCTTCGCGCGCGGCTTCCAGGGTTACTTCATCGGCCCGATGATGGGCACTTGCCGCATCCTGATTCAGATGAGCTTTACACCGCAGCAGCGACCCGCGGCAACCCGTGCTTTTCTGGTCCTGATCGTGTTGAGCAGCGCGCTTGCGCCGCTGATCGGCGGTCAACTGGTCGCGCATTTCGACTGGCGCGCGCTATTTGCCTGCACTGCGCCGGTGGGTGTGCTGTTTGCCATCCTTGCCCTGCTCGCACTGCCCGACACCGGCAACCGCTTGCCGGAAGAACGCGGCTCGGCGCACTTCTGGCCGTATGTGATCTTTGCGTTCGCGCAAGGCGCGCTGCAAATCGTGATGCAACAAGTGCGATTCCAGCTGTTCAGCGCCTCGCCGGGACTGATTCTGCTGACGGTCGCGGGCATTGTCGCGCTCGGCTGGTTCGCGTACCAGCAATGGCACCATCCGGCGCCACTGATGCGCCTGCATGCACTGCGTGAAAAGGTGTTCCAGGTCGGCCTCGTGCTGTACATGTTCTACTACTACATCTCGACCGTGTTCAGCTATCTGACGTCGCGCTTTCTCGAAAGCGGCCTCGGCTATCCAGTCGAGAATGCCGGGCGGCTGGTCGGCGTGACGTCGCTGATTTCGGCGAGCGCACTGTTCGTCTACCTGCGCTACGCAAAACTCCTGCCGCGCAAGAAGTGGATCATCGTGCCGGGTTTCGCGGTGGCCGCGTTCGCCGCGGCTTGGATGACGCGCATGTCGCCAGGCGTGGGTGAAGCCGCGCTGATCGTGCCGATGCTACTGCGCGGCTTGCTGTTACTGTTCATCGTGCTGCCGGTCGCCAATCTGACGTTTAGAATCTTCGCCATTGAAGAATTCACGCACGGCTACCGGCTGAAAAACATCATGCGGCAACTGACGATCTCGTTCGCGACGGCCTCGGTGATCATCGTCGAACAACATCGGCAGGCGCTGCACCAGGCGCGCCTCGCGGAGTTCGTGAATCCGTACAATCCGTTATTCCAGAACTCGCTCGCTGCGCTGACCAGCGGCTTCGGCGCCGCCGGCCGCTCGCCGTCCGAAGCGCATTCGCTTGCGATAGTGGAAATCAGCCGGACGGTCGCGCAGCAGGCCAGCTTCCTGGCTTCGCTGGACGGCTTTTACTTCCTGATCGGCATCGCGATATGTGGCGGCCTGTTCGCCGCGTGGCAAAAACAGATCGACTAAGGGTTTCATCAGGCCATGCTCTCGAAACTCACCCAATGGTTCGGCACGCGCCGCCGCGACCGCGCGCTGCGCGACTACGCGATCGAGGACGCGCTTTGGCAAGCCACGCTCGATGGCCTGCCGTTCCTCGCCCACCTCGAAGCGCCGGATCGCGCGCGTTTGCGCGAACTGACCAGCCTGTTCATCGCGCAAAAGGAATTTTCGACCGCGCACGAACTCGAGTTGACCGACGCGATGACGGTGGCCATCGCCGCGCAAGCGTGCCTGCCTGTACTGAACCTGAGCCTCGACCTGTATCGCGGCTGGGTCGGCGTGATCGTCTATCCGGGCGAGTTCGTGATCCGCAAGACGGTCGAGGACGAAGACGGCGTGGTGCACGAGGTCGAACACGACGCGAGCGGCGAAGCGTGGGAAGGCGGGCCGGTGGTGTTGTCGTGGGAAGACGCGCAGATGACCGGCGGCACGGACGCCTATAACGTCGTGATCCACGAATTCGCGCACAAGATCGACATGCTGACCGGCGAGGCGGACGGCCATCCCCCGCTCATGCGCCGCTGGCACGCACCGCTTGATTCACAGGCATGGGCCGACATCTTCGACCATGCCTACGACCACTTCTGCGCCAAAGTGGACGCGGTGCCGGAGAGGCGCTGGGCGCGTTTCGAACGCGATTCGCTGATCGATCCGTATGCGGCGGACCATCCGTCGGAATTTTTTGCCGTTTGCAGCGAGGCGCTGTTCGTCCAGCCGCAGGCATTCGAGGCCGAGTATCCCGAACTCTACCGCTTGCTGGCGCACTATTACCGTCAGGATCCGGCTCGGGTCGGGCTGGAATTCACGCCGATCTGACACCTACCGCGCCCGAGCCCGCCGGACAAGGGCTGCCGCCTCGCCCACCTACTCGACCCGAACCGATGCGGCGGCATCAGAAACGTGGCGAAAACGAGGCAAACCGCTGCCAAAAAGCTGGTAGAAAGGTCGTCAAGCGCCTGATTTTCTGGCATAATCGCCGTTTTTCGACCATAGGCAAGTGGCTCGCGCCTAGATGCTGTCCGCCTTCATAGCGGCTGCACGCGGGTTGGCTACCGCCAGATTAAAGGAAAGACCATGAAAGAAGGCATTCACCCGGATTACCGCGAAGTCCTGTTCGTCGACATGTCGATCGACTTCAAGTTCATCACGCGCTCGACCATCCAGACGCGTGAAACCGCCGAATTCAACGGCAAGACCTACCCGCTCGCCAAGATCGAAGTGTCGTCGGAATCGCATCCGTTCTACACCGGCCAACAAAAGATCATGGACACGGCAGGCCGCGTCGAGAAGTTCAACAAGAAGTTCGGCACGCGCGCTACCGGCAAGGCAGCAGCGAAGTAATACCCGCCTCGTTGCAGGCCTTCGCCAGCAACGAAGCAGCAGCAAAAAAGGGCAGCGCGAGCTGCCCTTTTTTGTCTCCGCCGTTTTGCTTCGCTTCTTTGCTTCGCTTCTTTGCTTCGCCTCTTTGCCTCGCTTCCTTGTCTCCTTATCCGGCCGCCTGTGCGCCCTGCCAGCCATTGCGGCGCAATGTAACAGGCATCCCCATCATGACGTTGCGCGGCAATACCGGTCGTGACGCGCATCGCACGGCACGACTACAATGCCGGATGCTCCAAATTGGCCATTCCCGCCGGACATTCCGTCCGGTGCCGGCTGGACCGCTTATCCAATATCCACACACCGCATGAGACCTGCCGTTCGCCTCACTGCCTCTGCGACCAGTGCATTGCCGCGCTGGCTGCTGCTGACCATCTGTATCGTCTACGCTTTTTTCGGCCTGTTCGGCCGGGATCCGTGGAAGAACGAGGACGCAGCCGGCTTCGGCGTCATGTGGACGATGGCCAACGGCAGCGCGCACGACTGGCTGCTGCCGAATCTGGTCGGCAAATACATGACGGAAGACGGCCCGCTCGGCTACTGGCTCGGCGCCAGCGCGATCCGCGCGCTCGCGCCGTGGGTCGATGCGAGCAACGCGTCGCGCGTCTTCACGGGCCTGCTGTTTTGCGCGGGCTGCGCGTTCGTCTGGTATGCGGCCTACCTGCTCGGCCGGCGTGCCGAAGTGCAGCCATTCAAATACGCGTTCGGCGGCGAGCCCGAGCCGCGCGACTACGGCCGCACCCTCGCCGACGGCGCGCTGCTGATCCTGCTCGCCTGCTTCGGCCTTGCCGAACGCGGTCATGAAACCACGCCGCAGCTGGCGCAGTTCTTCGGCATCGCCATGCTCGTGTACGGACTCGTGCGGATGGTCGACAAGCCCATTCAAGGCGCGCTGATCTGGGGTCTGGCGCTCGGCCTCGTCACGCTGGCAAGCAGCCCGGTGCTGGTCGGCGCGCTGTTGCTCGGCACCCTCGCGATGGCGCTGATTGTGCGCGAGACGCGTTCGCGCTGGCTGCTGCTGGCCGGTTTGCCGGTGGCGCTCGTGCTGTCGGTCGCGTGGCCGATCGCCGCGCTCGCCGCTTTTCCCGATGACGCCGTCTGGTATCTGAATCAATGGGTGCACGTCAGCCTGTCGTCGTTCGCCGGGCCGCCCGGCTCGGTGGCCGCCTACGCGCTCAAGAATCTGCCGCTCTTCACGTGGCCGGCCTGGCCGCTGGCGCTCTGGGCGTGGTTCAGCTGGTCGGGGCTGCGGCGCGCGCCGCACGTGGCGATGCCGCTGTCGGTGATCGGGCCGCTGCTCGTGCTGGTCGTGCTGCAGAGCCATCAGTCGAACCGGCTTTACATGCTGCTGCTGCCGCCGCTCGCGGTGCTGGCCACGTTCGCGCTGCCCACGCTCAAACGCGGCGCGATCAATGCGATCGACTGGTTCGCGCTGTTGAGCTTCACGATCCTCGGCAGCTTCGTCTGGCTGGTGTATGTGGCCGGGCTGACCGGGTTCCCGCATCCGCTCGCGCGCAACCTCGCACGTCTTGCTCCGGGCTTTGCGCCGCAGTTCAAGATCCTGTCGTTCGTGTGCGCGGTGGCCGTGACGATCTGCTGGTTCGTCCTGGTGCAATGGCGTCTCGCCCGTCATCCGAAAGTTTTATGGCGCAGCGTGGTGCTCTCGAGCGCCGGCACGACGCTGATGTGGGTGCTGCTGATGACGCTGTGGCTGCCGGTCGTCAACTACAGCCGTACCTATAAGGACGTCGCCGAACAGATCGCGAGCCACCTGCCTGACGACTACACCTGCATCTCGCCGGTGCGCCTCGGTAACGCGCAGATCGCGACCTTCGCCTATTTCGGCGATATGCATTTCTCGTTCAACGAGGATTGCGACGTGATCCTGCGTCAGGACACTCAGGACTTCGGCGATCCGAGCGCGATGTCGGACTTCATGTGGAAGCTGGTGTGGGAAGGCCGCCGCGTGGCCGACCGCGACGAACGCTTCCGTCTGTACGTGCGGATCGACCGTCCGAAGCCGCCGGTCGTCAAGCGTCGCAGCTGGCATAAGAAGCCGGACTGAGCATGTTCGCCGACGTACGGAAAATCGCCGGGCTCGCATGGCCCGTGCTGATCGGCCAACTGGCGATCATCGCGTTCGGCGTGATCGACACGGCGATGGTCGGCCGCTATTCGGCCGTCGACCTCGCGGCGCTCGGCCTCGGCTCGTCGATCTATATTTCCGTCTACATCGGGCTGACCGGCATCCTTACGGCGCTGCAACCGATCACCGCGCAACTCTACGGCGCGCGCCGCTATGCCGAGATCGGCGAAGAAGTGCGTCAGGCCTTGTGGCTCGCGCTCGCGTTGACCGTCATTGGCTTTCTGATTCTCTATTTTCCGGGACCCGCGCTCAAGCTGGCGCGCGTGCCTGAAGCGCTGCATGAGCGCACGGTCGCTTATCTGCGGATTCTGGCGTTCGGCTTGCCGGCCGGCCTTGTCTTTCGCGTCTACAGCTCGATCACCAATGCCGTCGGCAAACCGCGGCTCGTGATGATCCTGCAGATTGGCGCGCTGCTGCTCAAGTTTCCGCTCAACACATGGTTCATCTTCGGTGGACTCGGCGTGCCGGCGCTCGGCGGCCCGGGTTGCGCGCTGGCCAGCACCGCGATCAACTGGGGATTGGCCGTGGTTGGGATGCTGCTGTTGACGCGTGTCCACGTGTTCAAGCCGTTCGCGATCTTTACGCACTTCTGCTGGCCGGTCTGGCGCCGGCAGGCGGCGCAGCTGCGCCTCGGCATTCCCATGGGTCTGTCGTACCTGATCGAAGTCACGTCGTACACGTTCATGGCGCTCTTCATTGCGCGCTTCGGCACGACGACGCTCGCCGGCCACCAGATCGCCGGCAACGTCGGTGCGGTGCTTTATATGACGCCGCTGTCGATCGGGATTGCTTCGTCGACACTGGTCGCTCAGGCGCTCGGCGCGCATCGCCCGGAAGCGGCGCGCACGCTGTCGCGGCACGGCATCATGATGGCTGTGGCGATCGCCTGCTGTTACGGCGCGATCGTGCTGGTGCTGCGGCCGTACGTCATCGAAGGCTATACGCCGAACGCGCAGGTCGTGGCGGCGGCGATGCCCTTGGTGCTGATCGTCGTGTGCTATCACCTGTTCGATGCGCTGCAGATCACCACCGCGTTCGTGCTGCGTGCTTACAAGGTGGCAGTCGTGCCGACCGTCATTTATGCGGTTGCGCTGTGGGGCGTGGGGCTAGGAGGCGGGTATCTGCTCGGCTTCAATGTCACGGGGACCATACCGGAATGGCTGACCGGCGCACGCGGCTTCTGGGTCGCCAATACGGCGAGTCTGGCGATTGCCGGTATCGGTTTGCTGTTGTATTGGCGCAGCGTGAGCAAGCGGTACTTGCGCGCCGAGGCAGCGGTCAGGGTGGATTCGGCAGTTTGAGCGGGCTTGTTCGGCTCATCCAGGCCATCCCTGCAGCGCGCGGTCGAAGTGGCATGCAATAACAGGCCGTTAGTTGCATCTTTGATCTCATAAAAAACGGCTGCATCGGCAGCCGCCCTTCTCTTCTGTCTCAAGCCGCCTGGGCTTCCTCCAACGCCAGATCCCGCCGCTCGAAAATCTCCCGCGCCGCGAACAGCGCATTCAACGCCGCCGGGAAGCCTGCATAGAGCGCCATCTGCATGAACACCTCGACGATCTCCTCGCGCGTGCAGCCGACGTTCAACGCTGCCTCGATATGCACCTTCAACTGCGGTTGCGCGCAGCCCAGTGTCGTCAGCGAGGCAATCGTCGCGATTTCCCGCGCGCGCAGGTCGAGTTGCGGCCGGCTGTAAATATCGCCGAAGCCGAATTCGATCAGCAAGCGCCCGAAATCCGGCGCAATCGGCGCAAGCGCGGCGATCACGTGCTCGCCGGTCGAACCGTCGATTTCCTTCAGTTTGTCCCAGCCTCGGGTGTAGCGGTCGTTTTGTGCGTGTTCCATGGTGAGTCCTTGTCCGAATGCGAAAGTGATTGGGCTTCGTCAATCTGTCGTGCCGGCGTGTTCGCGGTAGTCGTCGGCCCAGCGGGCGTCCGCTCAACGTTCTCGTAGTAGGCGATTTTGTCGATGATCGCGCCGAGATTGCTCTGCAACCCGGCGATCCGCGCCAAAACGGCATCCCGATGCGCCACCAGCATGTCGCGGCGCTCACCTACCGTAGGCTGACCTTCTGCCCGCAGCGCCGCGAATGCCTGCATCCCCGCGATCGGCATGCCGGTCGCTTTCAGACGCATCACGAACTGCAGCCAGTCGAGATCGGCCGGCGAATACAGCCGATGCCCCGCCTGCGTGCGCCCGACCGCCCGAATCAGGCCGGCCTGCTCGTAATACCGCAGCGTATGCGTGGAGACGCCGATCGTTCCGGCGACTTCGCCGATGGTGAGTGCTTTTGACATTTTCGACATGACGGAACTCAGGTTAGGACTTCGAGTGCACTCTAAGTCAAGCGGAAGGCGCTGTCATTTGTCCGCAGTGTCATTATTTTCGGCGGACCGCATTGATCGATAAACTCATAACGGCTTAATCGCCAGGCAAAAGCTTCAAATATTGTCAGGCCTGATTTACTTGTCATGAATCGATCGGTATAAATCGTCGGCGTTTGCAAATAAGGGCGCGCAATTTGTTCTATCCTTAAGCGCAGCGTCTGCTGACAGGACGCGTCGTCCCGAGTTTTCTCTTTGCGGCTAACTTTTTTTGCCCTCAATGGAGTGCTTGCCATGCTGAAGAAGCTTTTGATGCTTTGCGTTGCTTTGGCTTTGTCGCTGTCGGCCGGATTTGCCGCGGCCGTCGAAGTGAATTCCGCCGATCAGGCGGCGCTCGAATCGGTCAAGGGTATCGGCCCGGTGCATGCGAAAGCCATCATCGACGAACGCACCAAGAACGGCCCGTTCAAAGATGCCGATGATCTGGCCACACGCGTCAAGGGCATCGGCACCAAATCGGTGACCAATCTCGAAGCCGCCGGCCTGACCATCAACGGCTCGTCCACGCCGCCCACGGGCGCCAAGGCTGCCTCGAAGTCCAGCAGCACCGCTAGCACCAAGGCGGCGCCGGCAGCCGCTCCTGCCGCGACCACCGCGGCCGCGACAACGGCACCCGCAACACCGGCTGCGCCCGCCGAGGCATCCGGCACCAAGGCGTCGAAGTCAAAGAAGAAGAGCAAGGCCGCGGCGGCCGACGCAGCGGCTGCTTCCGCACCGGCCACAGCGGCATCCGCCAGCGCGCCGGCGGATGCATCCGGCACCAAGGCTTCGAAGAAGAAAGCGAAGAAGAGCAAGGCTGCATCGGCTGCGGCAGCCTCTGGCGGGGCGTAAATCGGGTTGAGTACCGGCGGCATGGCGGCCGCGCTATGTGTGCATCACATACGATGCGCGCGTGACGCACACATATAAGCGCGGCCCCGCTCCCGTCTACCTTCCTTCCACCGGCGCCGCGCAACCGCGCGGCGTTTTCACCCGCTGACTCGTCAAACACGGGTCGGCATTCAAGAGAGACCGTCATGAGCCTACTCGACACTATCGGTTCCCTGGTTGGCAAATCGCCTGAAGGCGGTGGCCAGCAAGCCCTCGTTTCCGCCGCGCTGGAATTCGTCAACAACCAGCCGGGCGGCCTGAACGGCCTGATCAGCAGCTTCAAGGAAAAGGGTCTCGGCGACGTCGTGTCGTCGTGGATCAGCAATGGCGAGAACCAGGCGATCTCGCCCGACGCCCTGCACAGCGTGCTCGGCTCGGACGTCGTCACCAACCTCGCGGCGAAGGCCGGCGTGCAACCGGATCAGGTCACCGGTCTGCTGTCGCAGATTCTGCCGCACGTCGTCAACGCAGCGACGCCCGACGGCGAAGTCCCCGCCGAAGGCAAACTGAATTCGACGACCGTGCTGGGCGCGCTCGGCGGCCTGTCGGCACTGTTCGGCAAGGGCAACGCGTAACAGCGTCACCCGCCTCCGCCCTGTAGCAGAGGTACAAGCAGGCGAAAAAAAAGCGGCAACGAAGTCACCTTCGTTGCCGCTTTTTTTACATTGGCTGGAACGGCCTCATCACAGCCGTTCCACGCACAGCCCAACGCGTTTCGCTTAATGCACGACGCGGTCGAACACCAGCTTGCCGTCTTCCACTTCGACCGGAATCACGTCCTTCGGACCAAACTTGCCGGCCAGAATCAGCTTGGCGACCGGGTTCTCGATCTCCTGCTGGATGGCGCGCTTCAACGGCCGTGCCCCGAACAGCGGATCGTAGCCGACCTTGCCCACGTGCTCGAGCGCCGCGTCCGACACCAGCAGTTGCATGTCGAGCTTGGCAAGCCGTTCATGCAGACGTTGCAGCTGAATCCGCGCGATCGACTGGATGTTCGAACGGTCGAGCGCATGGAACACCACCACGTCGTCGATCCGGTTCAGGAACTCGGGCCGGAAGTGCAGCTTCACTTCTTCCCAGACCGCGTCCTTCACCGCGTCCTGCGGCTCGCCGACCATCGCCTGAATCACCTGCGAACCGAGGTTCGACGTCATCACGATCACCGTGTTCTTGAAGTCCACGGTACGGCCCTGGCCGTCGGTCATGCGGCCGTCGTCGAGCACTTGCAGCAGCACGTTGAACACGTCCGGATGCGCCTTCTCGATTTCGTCCAGCAGGATCACGCTGTACGGCTTGCGGCGCACGGCTTCGGTCAGGTAACCGCCTTCTTCGTAACCGACATAGCCCGGCGGCGCGCCGATCAAGCGCGCGACGCTATGCTTTTCCATGAATTCGCTCATGTCGATACGGATCAGATGATCTTCCGAATCGAACAGGAACGACGCCAGCGCCTTGCACAGTTCCGTCTTGCCCACACCGGTCGGTCCAAGGAACAGGAACGAGCCATACGGCCGGTTCGGATCCGCCAGACCCGCACGCGAACGCCGGATCGCATCCGCCACTGCGGTGATCGCTTCGTCCTGACCGACCACGCGGTCGTGCAGTTTCTCTTCGATCTGCAGCAGCTTTTCGCGCTCGCCCTGCATCATGCGCGACACCGGGATACCCGTTGAACGCGACACGACTTCCGCGATTTCCTCCGCACCCACCTGGGTGCGCAGCAGACGCGGCCGGGTCGGGTTGTTCTGCTCATTGGCTTCAGCCTTGGTCACTTCCTTCAACTGCGCTTCAAGACCCGGCAGCTTGCCGTACTGCAACTCGGCGACCTTCTCGAGCTTGCCTTCACGCTGCAAGCGCGTGATTTCCGCACGCGTTTTTTCGATGTCTTCCTTCAGTTGCGCGCTGCCCTGCACCGCCGCCTTTTCCGCGGTCCAGATTTCTTCGAGGTCCGAATATTCGCGATCCAGCCGCTCGATTTCTTCTTCGATCAGTTGCAGACGCTTTTGCGACGCTTCGTCCTTTTCCTTCTTGACGGCTTCGCGTTCGATCTTCAACTGGATCAAACGGCGGTCGAGTCGATCCATCTCTTCCGGCTTCGAGTCGATTTCCATCTTGATCTTCGAAGCGGCTTCGTCGATCAGGTCGATGGCCTTGTCCGGCAGGAAACGATCTGTGATGTAGCGATGCGACAGTTCAGCCGCTGCGACGATTGCCGGATCGGTGATGTCGACGCCGTGATGCAGCTCATACTTTTCCTGCAAACCACGCAGAATCGCGATGGTGGCTTCAACCGACGGCTCGTCGACCAGCACCTTCTGGAAGCGGCGCTCGAGTGCGGCATCCTTTTCGATGTACTTGCGGTATTCGTCGAGCGTGGTGGCGCCGACGCAATGCAGTTCGCCGCGCGAGAGCGCCGGCTTGAGCATGTTGCCGGCGTCCATTGCGCCTTCTGCCTTGCCCGCACCCACCATCGTATGAATTTCGTCGATGAAGACGATGGTCTGGCCTTCGTCCTTCGCGATGTCGCTCAGCACGGCCTTCAGGCGTTCTTCGAACTCGCCGCGGTATTTCGCGCCGGCCAGCAGGGCCGCCATGTCCAACGACAGCACGCGCTTGCCCTTCAGCGTTTCCGGCACTTCACCGTTGACGATACGTTGCGCGAGGCCTTCGACAATCGCGGTCTTGCCCACGCCCGGCTCGCCGATCAGCACCGGATTGTTCTTGGTGCGGCGTTGCAGGATCTGGATCGAACGGCGGATTTCATCGTCACGGCCGATCACCGGGTCGAGCTTGCCGGCCCGCGCGCGCTCGGTCAGATCGACGGTGTACTTTTTCAGCGCTTCACGCTGGCTTTCGGCGTCCTGGCTATGCACCTGCGAACCGCCGCGCACCGCCGCGATCGCGCTTTCCAGCGACTTGCGCGACAAACCGTGCTGGCGCGCGAGACGGCCGGCCTCGCCTTTGTCGTCGGCGACCGCGAGCAGGAACATCTCGCTCGCGATGAACGTGTCGTTGAGTTTTTGTGCTTCCTTGTCCGCCTGGTTCAGCAAGCCGGTCAGTTCGCGGCCGATCTGTACGTTGCCGTCCGTGCCCTGGACTTGCGGCAGACGCGTAATGGCGTCGTTCAGCGCGGTTTGCAGCGCCTGGACATGCACGCCGGCACGCGAGAGCAGCGAACGCGCCGACCCATCCTGCTGGGCGACGAGCGCCGACAGGACATGCACCGGTTCAATGTATTGATTGTCATGACCCACGGCGAGACTCTGCGCGTCGGCCAGTGCTTCCTGGAATTTAGTGGTAAGTTTGTCGATTCTCATCAAGAGACCTCCAATTTCGATTACCACCAAATTGAGGCGTTTTACGCAGGTTTCAAGCGCTTTTTTGCAACCAGCACCAACTATTTAACATTTGACGCGCGAGAACTTGCCGGCGGGTTTCAGGAGGCCGGCGCCGAACTCCCGCCAGCCGATACGACCGGCACGATCGGGATGACATTGCTTAAACCAAGCAGCGCAGCCAGCGGACCGTGCGGCTCGGCGACCTCGCCGATGGTGTGACGGTCGAGTTCGGCGAGGAACGCGTTGCGCGCCGCCTCGAGCGCGCCGCGCAGACGGCACTGGGGTGTTATGACGCAAGCCCGACGCTCGCTTTGCTGGTCCGGGAAGCAGCCGACCAGCGCAAAATCGCTCTCGGTGGCCCTCACGATCTCACCCACGGTCAACGCGCTGGTTTGTTCAGCGAGCCGCAGGCCGCCGTTACGCCCGCGCACCGTCTCGACCCAGCCGAGTTCGCCGAGTTGCTGCACCACCTTCATCAAATGGTTCTTGGATATCCCGTATGCGCTCGAGATGTCCTGAATGGTCGATAAACCTTCGCCGCGGACGGCGAGGTACAGTAAGACGCGTAATGAATAATCCGTATAGTCGGTTAGTCTCATAAGTGCGGGTGCCACGATAAGCGCAAGCCGCGATCCAGGGGATAACCGCGTCGATGCAAGGGTTGCGGGGGGCCGTCGCTTCGCCCTAAGATGCAGGCGCTACGCATGTTTTCTTACTCTGCGCTGACAATCGGCTTTGTCTTTCGGCAGTAATGGTAACGTTTCCCGTATAGGCCATTCATACGAAAAGCGGGGCGTTCGTGGCCTACTTCCTTTCATTTGGACACAGTTTGAGACCATTCCTAACCGTCTGTGGCACTGTGTGGCAATTCATGGTGAATAACTGCGCTATCTGGAATCTGCATGAACCCGTCTTTTCCTGCCGCACCGGCTGTCGAGCGCGCCGCCGAGCCTACTGAGGCGAATATTCGCGCGCTCGTCTACGCGTTTTACGATCGCGTGCGCGCCGATCCACTGCTTGGCCCTGTCTTCGACGCCACGCTGGCAGGCCGTTGGGACGACCATTTGCCCAAGATGTGCACGTTCTGGGGCAGCCTCGTGCTCGGCGCGAAGCACTATCGCGGCAATGTGCAGCAGGCCCACCAGCCGCTCGAGGGCGTCGAGCCGCAGCATTTCAGCCGCTGGCTATATCTGTTTCTGGATACGGTGGAGTCGCGCTATCAGCCGGCTGCCGCGGTCCGTTTCATGGAACCGGCGCTGCGTATCGCGCAGAGTTTGCAGTTGAGCCGCTTCGGCTGGGATTACAAGATTCCGGCGGAGCAGCAGGCGTTACTGGAACGCGTCGCGCCGAAGCGTCCGCGTGACGATGACTCGCACGATCCGCATGTTCCCGGCGGGTCGGTGCGGCGGCCTGGTGAGCCGTTCCCAACGAGGATCGTTGGCAAAGGCAAAGACTGACTGACGTGGGCGTCTGCGAGACGTCCTGGGGACGCACAACGGCCATGATGCGCTCGAGATACCTGAAGAAGGTATCCGCGGTGCGATGAAAATACGCTAAATCGTTCCGGGGATGCACAGCCCAGCCAGATCAAAGCCCGGCGCCCCTGTCTCAGCCACGTCCGAACCCGGCAGCTGTCTAATCCGCGTCCTGATTACCCGATTCGATGCCCCAGCGGGCCAGCGCCGCGTCGTCGGTGACGCGGGCATCGACCCAGCGCTCGCCCTCGTCGGTTTTCTCTTTTTTCCAGAACGGCGCTTGGGTCTTCAGGTAGTCCATCACGAATTCGCACGACGCGAACGCGTCGCCCCGATGCGCGGCGGTGGTCGCCACCAGCACGATCTGGTCGAGCGGATAGAGCTTGCCGACCCGGTGGACGATCAGCACCTCGATCCCCGGCCAGCGCTCGCGCGCGCTCACGACGATCGCTTCCAGCGATTTTTCCGTCATGCCCGGATAGTGTTCGAGCTCCATGGTTTCGACGGCGCTGCCGTCGTTCAGATCGCGCACGGTGCCGACAAAACAGGCCACCGCACCGATCTTCGGATTGCGCGCGCGCAACGCGGCGACCTCGGCGGTGAGGTCGAAGTCTTCCGTCTGGACGCGAACGGGCATCTCTGGCTCCTGGGGCGGCTTAGCGAGGTTGGACGAGGTTTAGCGTGATCCGGCGTGATTTTTAGCGACGACCCGGCGCCATTCAACCACCCGTGACAGGCGGAAAGAACGCGACCTCGCAACCTTCAGTGATGCGCGTGCCGGCATCGGTCATGACGTGATTGCAGGCCATGCGCAGCGCACGGCCTTCGGCGAGGGCGTCGGCCCACGCGCCGCCGCGCACGCGCAACCAGGCACGCACGTCGCCGACGGTCGCGATGCCGTCCGGCAGATCAACCGTTTCGTCGGCGGTTTCGAGTGCTTCACGCACGCTTGCAAAATATCGGAGTTGAATCTTCATCGGGAAACCGCCGGCTGTGGCCGGCCTCAGTTCAGCAATTCGGAAAAGGGGATGAAACGCACGGTCTCGCCGGCGCTGATCGCGTGGTTCGGCGGATTGTCGATCAGGCCGTCGCCCCACACCGTCGACGTCAGCACGGCCGAACTCTGATTCGGAAACAGATCGAGGCCGCCGGCCGGATTGATGCGCGCGCGCAGGAATTCGTTGCGGCGATCGGCCTTCTTCTGCGTGAAATCGGCGCGCAGCGACAGCGCGCGCGGCGCCACCGCCTGCATGCCGGCCAGACGCAGGACGAACGGTCGAACGAACAGCAAAAAGGTCGCGAAACTGGAGACCGGATTGCCCGGCAGGCCGATGAAAAAGGTTTCGGCTGATGTCGCCGAATCTGCCTGCTGCGCGGCACGGCGCACCGCGCCGAAGGCGAGCGGCTTGCCGGGTTTCATCGCGATCTGCCACATCGACAGGCGCCCCTCGGCCTCGACAGCCGGCTTCACGTGATCCTCTTCGCCGACCGACACACCACCGCAGGTGAGGATCAGATCGTGTGCCTGCGCGGCTTCGCGCAGCGTCGCGCGGGTCGCGTCGAGCTTGTCGGGGACGATGCCGTAGTCGGTCACTTCACAGCCCAGTTTTTCCAGCAGGCCGCGCAGTGTGAAGCGGTTCGAGTTGTAGATCGCGCCGGGTTTCAGCGGTTCGCCAGGCATGGTCAGCTCGTCGCCAGTGAAGAACACGGCGACTTTTACGCGGCGGCGCACCTGGAGTTCGGCGCAGCCGACCGAGGCGGCGAGCCCCAATGCTTGCGGCGTCAGGCGCGTCCCCGCCGGGAGAATGATCGAGCCGCTGCGGATGTCCGCGCCCTGGGCCGTGATCCATTCGCCGGGTGCTGGGCTGTGAAGGATCGTGACTTCGTGGCCGGCGGCCTCGGTTTGCTCCTGCATCACGATGGCGTCGGCCCCCGGCGGCACCGTAGCGCCCGTGAAGATGCGGGCTGCCGTGCCCGGCTTTAACGGCTCCGGCGCGTGACCGGCTGGAATGCGCTGCGAGACCGGCAATCGGCGGTTGCCGTCGGTCGACAGATCTTCCGTGCGGATCGCGTAGCCGTCCATCGCACTGGTGTTCATGGGAGGGACGTCCAGCGGCGACATGACGTCTGCCGAGAGCACGCGGTTGAGCGCGTCTAGCGTGGGGATCGATTCAGTGCCGCCGATGGGACTCGCCGCGCTGAGCAGGGTCGCCAACGCTTCGGCGGTGGAAAGCATCGGAGCGCGGGGCGTTGGTGTGGACATCTCTGGTCTCGAAGCCGCTGGTTAAAAGAATATTGTAGCGGTCGATCATGATGGCCGGGGGCGGCCGGCGTTATGGTGGGCTTTTAGCCTGCGCGGCGCGGTCAAATCAACCTCGCCGTCGCATCGAGCGCGACGCTGCCGCGCTCGATGCTCACGGTGTTACTCGCCCGTATTCGCGACGATGAAGTCCTTCACGCGCTGAACATCCGCCGGCAGCACTTCGAAGCGCTGCGGCAGCGATTCCAGACCCGAGAACGCGGCCGGGCGCTCCGGCTCGCGCAACAGCGCTTCGCGGATCGTTTCGCCGAATTTGATCGGTTGCGCCGTCTCCAGCACGATCATCGGGATGCCCACCTGCAGATGCTCGCGCGCCACCTTCAGACCGTCAGCCGTGTGCGTGTCGATCATCGTGTCGTAACGCTCGAAGACGTCGCGGATCGCGTCCACACGATCCTCGTGGCTGCTGCGGCCCGACACGAAACCGAACGCCTTCACGCGCGCAAAATCGCCACTCGCCGCCAGATCGAAACCGCCCTTCTCTTCGACGTCGCGGAACAGTTGCAGCACGCGCGCCGGGTCGCGGCCCAGCAGATCGAACACGAAACGCTCGAAGTTCGAGGCCTTCGAAATGTCCATGCTCGGGCTGCTCGTGTGGTACGTCTCGGCCGCCTTGCGCACACGGTAAATGCCCGTGCGGAAAAATTCGTCCAGCACGTCGTTTTCGTTCGTGGCGACCACCAGCTTCTCGATCGGCAAACCCATCATGCGGGCGATGTGGCCCGCGCACACATTGCCGAAATTGCCCGACGGCACCGTGAACGACACGCGCTCGTCGTTCGACTTCGTCGCGGCGAAGTAGCCCTTGAAGTAGTACACGACCTGCGCCACCACACGCGCCCAGTTGATCGAGTTGACCGTGCCGATCTTGTACTTCGCCTTGAAGGCGTGATCGTTCGACACGGCCTTCACGATGTCCTGGGCGTCGTCGAACACACCCTCGACCGCGATGTTGAAAATGTTCGGGTCCTGCAGGCTGTACATCTGCGCGGTCTGGAACGCGCTCATCTTCTTGTGCGGCGATAGCATGAACACGCGAATGCCCTTCTTGCCGCGCATTGCATATTCCGCCGCGCTGCCGGTGTCGCCCGAAGTTGCGCCCAGAATGTTCAGCGTCTCGCCGTGCCTCGCCAGCGCGTACTCGAACAGATTGCCGATCAACTGCATCGCCATGTCCTTGAACGCGAGCGTCGGACCGTTTGACAACTCCAGCAGCGACAGCGGCGCGCCGTTCTCCACGCCCAGCGTCTTCAACGGCGTGATCTGCGCGGCGCTTTCGTCGTCGCGCACATGGCAATAGGTTTCGGCCGTGTAGGTTTTGCGCGTCAGCGCGCACAGATCTTCGGCGGGGATGTCGTCGCTGAATTTGGACAGGATTTCGAACGCGAGATCCGCGTACGGCAGCGTGCGCCAGCGCGTCAGTTCGTCAGCCGTGACGCGCGGATATTCGGCCGGCAGGTACAGGCCGCCATCTTTGGCGAGACCGCCCAGCAGAATGTCGGAAAACGTATGGCGCTCGCCGGCTCCGGCGCCGCGCGTAGAGAGGTAGTTCATATTCGGCCTAGTTCAGTGCTTCCATGCGCAACTTCGTGACTTGCGAGACAACGGTCTTCAGCGCTTCGATCGTTTTGATCGCGGCGTTGACATTTTTTTCAACCGTTTCGTGCGTAATCAGGATAATGTCGGTTTCGCCCTTGCCGTTCGCGTCGACCTGCTCCGATTCCTTCTGCAGCAGCGCGTCGATCGAGATACCGGTATCCGCCAGAATACGCGTGATGTCGGCCAGCACGCCCGTCACGTCAGCCACGCGCAGGCGCAGGTAATAGCCGCTCGTCACTTCGTCGATCGGCAGGATCGGCGTGCTCGACAGGCTGTCCGGCTGGAACGCCAGATGCGGCACGCGATGTTCCGGGTCCGCCGTATGCAGACGCGTCACGTCGACCAGATCGGCCACCACGGCGGAGGCCGTCGGCTCGGCGCCCGCGCCCTTGCCGTAGTACAGCGTGGAGCCGACCGCGTCGCCGTGCACCACGACCGCGTTCATCGCGCCTTCCACGTTCGCCAGCAGGCGCTTTTCCGGAATCAGCGTGGGATGCACACGCAGTTCGATGCCCTTGTCCGTGCGGCGCGAGATACCGAGCAGCTTGATGCGATAGCCGAGTTCTTCGGCATATTTGATGTCGATGGCAGCCAGCTTGCTGATGCCTTCGACGTACGCCTTGTCGAATTGCACCGGCACGCCGAACGCGATCGCGCTCATGATCGTTGCCTTGTGGGCAGCGTCCACGCCTTCAATGTCGAAGGTCGGGTCGGCTTCGGCGTAACCCAGTTCCTGCGCGGCCTTCAGCGCGGTGGCGAAATCGAGCCCGCGGTCGCGCATCTCCGACAGGATGTAATTCGTCGTGCCGTTGATAATGCCGGCAATGTACTGGATGCGATTGGCCGTGAGCCCTTCGCGCAGCGCCTTGATGATCGGAATGCCGCCCGCCACCGCCGCTTCGAACGCCACCATCACGCCGTTGGCGCGCGCCGCTTCGAAAATCTCCGTGCCGTGCACGGCGAGCAGCGCCTTGTTGGCGGTGACCACATGCTTGCGGTTTTTGATCGCGCGCAGGACGAGCTCACGCGCCACGCCCGTGCCGCCGATCATTTCCGCCACGATATCGATCGACGGATCGTCGACCACCGCGTTGAAATCATCGGTCAGCGCCACGCTGCCGGCCTCACTGCCGAGCGCCGCGGTCGCCTTGGCAGGATTGCGCACGGCAATACGCGCAATCTCGATGCCGCGGCCCGCGCGGCGTTTGATTTCTTCCTGATTGCGGCGCAGTACCGTGAAGGTGCCGCTGCCTACCGTGCCGAAGCCCAGCAGTCCAACTTTGATCGGTTCCATGCAGCGTGTGTTTTCGAGTAAGGGATTAAAAGGAAACTGGGGCTGGCAGCGGCGCGCCGCGCGCGCCGTCCATCTCAAGCGGTGTGGCGTTTGCGGTAGCCGTCGAGGAAGCGTGCGATCCGGTTGATCGAATCCGCGAGGTCGTCCACGTTCGGCAGGAACACGACGCGGAAGTGATCCGGCGTCTTCCAGTTGAAACCGGTGCCTTGAACCAGCAGCACGCGCTCTTCCAGCAGAAGGTCGAGGATGAACTGCTGGTCGTCCTGGATCGGATAAATCTTCGGATCGAGGCGCGGGAACATATACAGCGCGGCCTCGGGCTTCACGCAACTCACGCCGGGAATAGCCGTCAGCATGTCATACGCGAGTTCGCGCTGTTTGTACAGGCGTCCGCTCGGCACGATCAGGTCGTTGATGCTCTGATAACCGCCCAGCGCGGTCTGGATCGCGTACTGGCCGGGCACGTTCGGGCACAGGCGCATCGAGGCCAGAATGCCGAGCCCTTCGAAGTAATCTTTGGCGCTGCGGCGGTTCTCGCCGGTCAGGCCCGAGATGAACATCCAGCCGGCGCGGTAGCCGCATGAACGGTAGCTCTTCGAGAGGCTGTTGAACGTGACGGTGAGCACGTCTTCGGAGAGCGCAGCCATCGACGTGTGCTTCTTGCCGTCGTAGACGATCTTGTCGTACACCTCGTCGGCAAAGATCACGAGGCCGTGCTGGCGGGCGATCTCGATCAGGCCGAGCAGCAGTTCGTCCGAGTACAGCGCGCCGGTGGGGTTGTTCGGATTGATGACGACGAGCGCACGCGTATTCGGCGTGATTTTCGCGCGAATGTCGTCCAGATCGGGCATCCAGCTATTCGATTCGTCGCAGATGTAGTGCACCGGCGTGCCGCCCGACAGGCTCACGCCCGCGGTCCACAGCGGGTAGTCCGGCGCCGGCAGCAGCACTTCGTCGCCGTCGTTCAGCAGGCCCTGCAGCGCCATCACGATCAGCTCGGAGGCGCCATTGCCGATGTAAATGTCGTCCAGCTCGACGCCGTGCACGCCCTTTTGCTGCGTGTAATGCATGATCGCCTTGCGCGCGGCGAACACCCCCTTGGAATCCGAGTAGCCGGACGAGCCCGGCAGATTCAGGATCATGTCCTGGATGATTTCATCCGGCGCGTCGAAACCGAACGGCGCGAGATTGCCGATGTTCAGCTTGATGATGCGATGCCCCTCTTCTTCGAGGCGCTTCGCATGTTCGAGGACGGGCCCGCGAATGTCGTAGCAGACATTCAACAACTTGTTGGATTTGAGAATCGGTTTCACGGCGGGCACTTCATCCTGTTGATGGGCTTAGGCGAACAAACGAGGGCGAAAAAACGAAGCCCAGGCAAGTCCGCCGATACGGGGAATGATGACGCGGCATGGCCGCCGACACGGATCGGGCTGCCAGACACGGAGTGGGCCGGCTTTCCAGGCCGGTGAGCCGCGCGTCCGGCGGATTGCGCCGGTGCAGCAGCCAGACCAAGCGAAAAGCTGACGAAAAGCAAAACCCGCACAACCCAGGCGGGCGAAAAACAGTCGAAATACAGACGAAATGCGGGCAAAGCCAGGGCAGGTAGCCGACGGACCGCGCCCGAGCCCTCAGGGCGGCTTTTGACAGCACATGAGGCGGCACTTGAGCGAGGGGCGCCGCAAAGCGGCTAAAAAGTTATAATTTAGCGGATTTTGGCCGACTTCCGCAATGCACCAACCGCAACGGCAAGCCTTTTCGGCCGCTTCTGTCCCGCTTGTGCCCCGCTTGTACCCCATGGGCGTGTCCAACTCGCGTCAACCGCCCTGCTTCCGCTTTGCCCGGTCAGGCCGCCAACACGCATGATGTCTCACGACGACTTCGGAAAACGAATTTGAAACTACATCAGGATTCCAGCGGCGCCCTCAACACCGTCACGGGTTACGGCGCCGGTTATGTCGAAATCAATCTGGTGCGCCACGCCGGCAGCATTCTCCTGCTGCCGGAAGCGCCCGTCGTTGCCTGGCCTGTCTCCGCTTTCGACCAGTTGAGTGCCGAGCACTTCGCCATGCTGGTGGACGCCGCGCCCGAAGTGGTCATCTTCGGCAGCGGCGACCGTCTGCGCTTCCCCCATCCGCGCCTGACCGCCGCGCTCACCGCCAAACGCATCGGCGTCGAAACGATGGACTTCAAGGCCGCCTGCCGCACCTACAACATTCTGATGGCCGAAGGCCGCAAAGTCGCGGCCGCATTGCTGATCGAAGCCTGATGGCGTCGCGCAGCCGGCGTTGGCCTGAGGCGTTGGCCTGAGCCCCGGCACCGACCGCAAGGCATGCCAGCCGCGGCGTGCGCCGCCGGACCGGCCGCGCGCCCTCGCCGCGTCACGGCCGATAACGTACACTGCGCGCCATCGGCGCCAAGCTGGCGATCGCCATTTTCAGATAACACTGCCTCGCTGCCCACGCGGCGTCGCCAAAAAGGTTGAAATCCATGAACGATACGCCGACGAGGCTACCGCTCAATCGCACCACCATCCTGCTGCTGGTGCTGGCCCTCGCCGTGATCTGGTTCGTGCCGCTCGGCTGGCGCCATCTGCTGCCGAGCGACGAAGGCCGCTACGCCGAAATGGCCCGCGAAATGTTCATCACGGGCGATTGGGTCACGCCGCGCTATAACGGCTACAAGTATTTCGAAAAACCCCCGCTGCAAACCTGGTTGAACGCGCTCACGTTCGCGTGGTTCGGCATCGGCGAATGGCAGGCTCGGCTCTACACCGCGCTGACGGGCTTTGCCGGCGTGCTGCTGCTCGGCTTCACCGGCGCGCGCGTGTTCAATGCGGCGACCGGCGTGTTCGCCGCGATCGTGCTGGCCACGTCGCCCTACTGGAACCTGATGGGCCATTTCAACACGCTCGACATGGGCCTGTCGTTCTGGATGGAGCTGACGCTCTGCGCGCTGCTGCTGGCGCAGCGCCCCAATCTGCCGACCGCCAGCGTGCGGGCATGGATGTGGGTGTGTTGGGGGGCGATGGCGCTGGCGGTGCTGTCCAAGGGCCTCGTCGGGATCATTCTGCCGGGTGCGGTGCTGGTGCTGTACACCCTCGTCGCCCGCGACTGGGCCGTGTGGAAGCGTCTGCATCTGATCGGCGGCCTGATCGTGTTCTTCGCGATCGTCACGCCCTGGTTCGTCCTGGTGCAGCAGCGCAATCCGGAATTCCTGAACTTCTTCTTCATCGTTCAACAGTTCAAACGCTATCTGACGCCTGAACAGAACCGTCCAGGAGCGTTCTATTACTTCGTGCCGGTGCTGCTGGTCGGCTTCCTGCCGTGGTTGTCCGTGACCTTCCAGAGCGTGCGCCATGCGTGGCGCCTGCCGCGCCAGCCAAACGGTTTCGCGCCGGTCACGCTGATGCTGGTGTGGACTGCGTTCATCTTCCTGTTTTTCAGCGCGTCGCACTCGAAGCTCCTGTCCTACACGCTGCCGATCGCCCCGCCTATCGCCCTCGTCATCGGCATGTATCTGCCGCTGGTTACGCGTGACCAGCTGCGCCGCCATCTGGCCGGCTATGCGCTGTTTCTCGTCGTGGCCGCGTTTGCCGCGCTGTTCATGTCGCGCCTCGGCGACGCGCGCAACCCGACCGAGCTGTACATCGAATACCGCACCTGGGTACTGGCGGCCCTCGGCGTCGCCTTCGTGCTCACGCTGGTCGCGCTGTGGCTGAACCGTCGCAGCCGCACCGGCATCCTCGGCGCCGTCGCGAGCTTCGGCGCGGCGTGGCTGCTGCTCGGCACGATCGCCGGCACGGGTCACGACGTGTTCGGCCGCCTGAGCTCCGGCGCGCCGCTCGCACCCGCGATCAAGGCCGAGATCGCAAAGTTGCCGGCCGATACGCCCTTCTACTCAGTCGGCGTGCTCGACCATACGCTGCCGTTCTACATCGACCATACGATGATCATGGTCGAACACCCTGACGAGCTGGCGTTCGGCGTGTCCGTCGAACCGCAAAAATGGGTGCCGTCGGTCGACGCGTGGATCGAGCGCTGGAAGGCCGATCGCTATGCGCTCGCGCTGATCCCGCCGTCGACCTACGACAGACTGCTCAAAGAAGGGCTGCCGATGCAGGTGATCGCGCGCGACCCGCGCCGGGTGGTCGTAGTGAAGCCCATAGCGAAGCCCGTAGCGGTGCCCGCGCCCGCCTCCGACGCGACGTCGCCGGGCGCCCCGACGCCTGACGCATCCGTGCCAGTGGAAAAACCACAACAATGACCCCATCTCAGGAACTGACCGTTCGATGAACCCGATTTCCCTTTTTTGTATCCTCGCGGGCGTCACGTTGAACGCCGGCGCGCAGTTGCTGCTCAAAGCCGGAACGAATGCCGTTGGACACTTCGAATTCACCCGTGCGAACATCCTGCCCATCGCCTTTCGCCTTGCAACCCAGCCGCCGATCATCGGCGGGCTGGCCTGCTATGTGATCAGCGTGGGCGTGTGGGTGATCGGACTCTCGCGCGTGGACGTGTCGATCGCCTATCCGATGTTGTCGCTCGGATACGTCGTCAACGCGTTCGCGGCGTGGTATCTATTCGGCGAAGTGATGTCAGTGCAAAAGCTGGTCGGGATCGGCGTCATCCTGATCGGTGTCGTCGTCCTGGCGCGCAGCTAGGCGCCATGTCCCCGGCAGTGCTGGGCCGGGCATGATTTATTACCGTTTATTGCCCGTGCTGCTGCGCGCGCCACGAACATGCCGGCGAAACAATGCGGTAAGCCGGCACGGCTGCCGCTTAAGAAAAACGTAAGGTTGGCCGCGGTAAGCTTGGCGGTTGCGCCCTTTTTTAGTCGTGGCCTTGGGTTGGCGCGTAGTTTGTGATCTACTTCGCGCCCTTCGGGTTGCGCCCTTTTCAATCGAGCGAAGCATTCATGAGCCAGTCAACAGTTCCGTTTTTGCCGTTTGTCAAACCTGAGATCGATGAAGAAACGATTCAGGGCGTCGCCGACGTACTCCGCTCCGGTTGGATCACGACCGGTCCGCAGAACCAGAAGTTCGAAGCGGCGCTGTCCGAGTTCTGCGGCGGCCGTCCGGTGCGCACGTTCAATTCCGGCACCGCGACGCTCGCGATCGGCCTGCGCATTGCCGGCGTAGGCGAAGGCGATGAAGTCATCACGACCCCGGCGTCATGGGTCGCAACCAGCAACGTGGTCTACGAAGTCGGTGCGACACCGGTGTTCGTCGACATCGATCCGGTCACGCGCAACATCGACCTGGATCTGCTGGAAAAAGCCATCACGCCGCGCACCAAGGCGATCATTCCGGTGTATCTGTCGGGTTTGCCGGTCGACATGGACCGGCTGTACGACATTGCCCGCGCCCACAAGCTGCGCGTGATCGAAGACGCCGCCCAGGCCTTCGGCTCGACGTGGAAAGGCGAGCGGATCGGCAAGCTCGGCGATATCGTCTCGTTCAGCTTCCACGCGAACAAGAATCTGACTTCGATCGAAGGCGGCGCGCTGGTATTGAATAACGAGGAAGAAGCGGTCCTCGCGCAGAAATATCGCTTGCAAGGCATCACCCGCACGGGCTTCGACGGCATGGACTGCGACCTGCTGGGCGGCAAGTACAACCTGACGGACGTCGCCGCGCGCGTCGGACTCGGGCAGCTGCCGCATCTGGAGCGTTTCCTCGCGCAGCGCAAAAAACTCGTGCGCGCCTATTTCGCCGGTCTCGAAGGCGGCGCGGCGGTCAAGCTGGGAATAGGCCTGCCGTTTGCTGACTTTGAGAACAGCAACTGGCACATGTTCCAGATCACGCTGCCGCTCGAAAAACTGTCGATCGACCGGGCCGGTTTCATGGGTCAGCTGAAAGAGCGCGGCATCGGTTCAGGCATGCACTATCCGGCAATTCATCTGTTCTCGCTGTACCGCGCGAAGGGATTCAAGGAAGGCATGTTCCCGCATGCGGAGCGCTTCGGCGCCACCACAGTCACACTGCCGCTGTTCACGCTGATGAACGAAGGCGATGTGGAGCGGGTCTGCCGCGCGGTCAATGAAATTTGCGAACAATACGGAAAATAAGCGGAAATGAGTTATTCGGAACATCGCGCCGTCGCACCGGAAGTGTCGATCATCATCCCGGTGTACAACGAGGAAGCCGGGCTGGCCGCGCTGTTCGCGCGCCTCTACCCGGCGCTCGACGCGCTCGGCACCGGCTATGAAGTGATCTTCATCAACGACGGCAGCCGCGACAAATCCGCAGCCCTGCTCGCCGAGCAGTTCCGCGCGCGGCCCGACACGACCCGCGTGATCCTGCTGAACGGCAATTACGGCCAGCACATGGCGATTCTGGCGGGCTTCGAGCAGTCGCGCGGCGAGATCGTCATCACGCTCGACGCCGACCTGCAGAATCCGCCGGAAGAAATCGGCAAGCTGGTCAACAAGATGCGTGAGGGTTACGACTACGTCGGCACGATCCGCCTGCAACGCCAGGACAGCTTGTGGCGCCGCAAGGCGTCGCGCGCGATGAACCGTCTGCGCGAGCGCATCACCCGCATCAAGATGACCGACCAGGGCTGCATGCTGCGCGCGTACAACCGGCACATCATCGACACGATCAATCGCTGCGGCGAGATCAACACGTTCATCCCGGCGCTGGCGTACACCTTCGCGCAGAATCCGGTCGAGATCGAAGTCGCCCACGAAGAGCGGTTTGCCGGCGAATCGAAGTACTCGCTGTATTCGCTGATCCGCCTGAATTTCGACCTCGTCACCGGTTTCTCGGTGGTGCCGCTGCAATGGCTGTCGTTCATCGGCGTGATCCTGTCGCTCGGGTCCGCGGCGCTGTTCGTTCTGCTGCTGATTCGCCGCTTCATCATCGGCGCGGAAGTGCAAGGTGTGTTCACGCTGTTCGCCATCACCTTCTTCCTGCTCGGCGTGATCATTTTCGCGCTGGGCTTGCTGGGCGAATACATCGGCCGGATTTATCAGCAGGTGCGCGCGCGTCCGCGTTATCTGGTGCAGACGATTCTCGAGCAGCGCGACGGCACCGCCGTGACCGAAGCGCCGCGCCAGGCCGTCGTGCAAGCCGTGCAAGCGGCGCCGCTGGTCGATCAGGGCCCGAATCCATGAAGCCGCGCGCCGTCGTATTCGCGTATCACAACGTCGGCGTACGCTGCCTGCAGGTGCTGCTCGCGCGCGGCGTCGACGTGGCGCTGGTCGTCACGCACGAAGACAGCCCGACGGAAAACATCTGGTTCGGCAGCGTCGCTTCGGTGGCGGCCGACCACGGTATTCCCGTCGTCACGCCCGCCGATCCGAAAAGCCCGGAACTGCGTGCCGCGGTCAGCGCCGCGCGGCCGGACTTCATCTTCTCGTTCTACTACCGCCACATGTTGCCGGTCGACCTGCTGGCGCTCGCCGCACGGGGCGCTTACAACATGCACGGTTCGCTCCTGCCGAAGTATCGCGGCCGCGTGCCGACCAACTGGGCGGTGATCCACGGCGAAACCGAAACCGGCGCGACGCTCCACGAAATGGCCGCCAAGCCCGACGCGGGCGCGATCATTGCGCAAACGCCGGTGCCGATCCTGCCCGACGACACCGCCGCACAAGTGTTCGACAAGGTCACGGTGGCCGCCGAACAAACCCTGTGGCGCGTGCTCCCGGCACTGCTGGCGGGCGAAGCGCCGCATCTGCCGAACGATCTGTCGCATGGCAGCTACTACGGCGGGCGCAAGCCCGAAGACGGCCGGATCGACTGGACACAACCCGCGCAACAGGTCTACAACCTGATCCGCGCGGTCGCGCCGCCCTATCCCGGCGCATTCACCGATATCGCAGGCCACCGTTTCATCATTGCCCGTGCGCGTCTGGCTACGCCCGGCGCGCTTCGCTCGGATTTGCCGCCGGGCCTGCACGTAAGCGATAATGCCGTTTTCGCGATATGCGGCGACGGTCGCGCGATCGCCATCCACGAATTGCGGCGCCAGCATGACGGCACTGAAACCGTCATTACCCCGGCCGAATTCGCCCAGCTCATTCAAACTCCCCGTCATTCATGAAAAAAGTCCTGATTCTGGGTGTGAACGGCTTCATCGGCCATCACCTGTCCAAACGCATTCTCGAAACGACCGATTGGGAAGTCTTCGGGATGGACATGCAGACCGAACGTCTGGGTGACCTGATCAACCATGAGCGGATGCACTTCTTCGAAGGCGACATCACGATCAACAAGGAATGGGTCGAGTATCACATCAAGAAGTGCGATGTGATCCTGCCGCTGGTCGCGATCGCCACGCCCGCCACGTACGTGAAGCAGCCGCTGCGCGTGTTCGAACTCGACTTCGAAGCGAACCTGCCGATCGTGCGTTCGGCCGTCAAGTACGGCAAGCACCTCGTGTTCCCGTCGACCTCCGAGGTCTACGGCATGTGCACGGACGAGCAGTTCGATCCGGAAGAGTCGCAACTGTCGTATGGCCCGATCAACAAGCCGCGCTGGATCTACGCGTGCTCCAAGCAGTTGATGGATCGCGTGATCTGGGGTTACGGCATGGAAGGCCTGAACTTCACGCTGTTCCGTCCGTTCAACTGGATCGGCCCGGGCCTCGATTCGATCTACACGCCGAAGGAAGGCAGCTCGCGCGTGGTCACGCAGTTCCTCGGCCACATCGTGCGCGGCGAGAACATCAGCCTCGTGGACGGCGGCGCACAAAAGCGCGCCTTCACGGATATCGACGACGGCATCGGCGCGCTGATGAAGATCATCGAGAACAAGGACGGCGTCGCCACGGGCAAGATCTACAACATCGGCAACCCGACCAACAACTTCTCGGTGCGCGAGCTCGCGCACAAGATGCTGACGCTGGCCGCCGAATTCCCGGAATACGCCGACCTCGCGAAGAAGGTGCAACTGGTCGAAACGTCCTCGGGCGCTTACTACGGTACGGGCTATCAGGACGTGCAGAACCGCGTGCCGAAGATCGACAACACGATGCAGGAACTCGGCTGGGCGCCGAAGTCGACTTTCGACGAAGCGCTACGCAAGATTTTCGAAGCGTATCGCGGCCACGTCGCCGAAGCTCGCGCCCTCGTCGAACAACAATAAGGCCTGATCCTTGGCTCGCATCGTCCTGAAGATCGACGTCGACACGCTGCGCGGCACCCGCGAAGGCGTGCCGAATCTCGCGCGCATCTTCGACCGTTTCAAGGCGCGCGCCACTTTCCTCTTCAGCCTCGGGCCCGACCACACCGGTTGGGCGATGCGCCGCGTGTTGCGGCCGGGCTTTCTGAAGAAGGTGTCGCGTACCTCGGTGGTCGAACACTACGGCATCAAGCAATTGATGTACGGCGTGCTGCTGCCGGGGCCGGATATCGGCGTGAAAACCGCCGCGGAAATGCGCGCGATTCACGAAGCCGGTTTCGAATGCGGCATTCATACCTGGGACCACGTGTACTGGCAGGACAACGTGCGTTCGCAAGACCAGGAGTGGACCGGGAAGCAGATGCAGAAGAGCTTCAACCGCTTCGTCGCGATCTTCGGCGCGCCGCCCGTCACGCACGGTGCGGCGGGCTGGCAGATGAACGGCCATGCGTTCGAGCAGATCGACGCGTGGGGCATGCGCTACGCGTCTGACGGCCGCGGCCACTCGCCGTACCTGCCGGTGGTCGACGGCCGGCAACTGTCGCACGTGCAGATGCCCACCACGCTCCCCACGCTCGACGAAGTGCTGGGCGTGGATGGTGTCGACGAACACAACGTCGCCGCATGGATGTTGAAGCGCACCGAAAACAATCCGCACGATCAGGTGTTCACGCTGCACGCCGAACTCGAAGGACAAAAGCTCGCGCCGATTTTCGAACAGCTGCTGGAAGGCTGGCGCGCGCAAGGCCATACCTTTGCGACCATGGGTGATTACTACGCCACGCTAGACCGCAGCACGCTGCCATCGTACCCTGTTACGTGGGGCGAAATTCCAGGCCGTTCCGGCGAGTTGATTGTCCAGCCCTGACGGGTCAATCGATAGCCGGCGCTGACGAGCCGGCCGCCGCGCGAGCGATCATCACGCGCCAGTCGCCCTCCCCAGAAGCCTCGATGCCAGGCCCACGCCGCAAACAGTTGCATACGCACGTACTGCGGCGTCGGCCATAACAACCGGAGAACCTCGTGCCCATCGCAGTCGACCAACCCGTCCCCGACTTTACCGCCCCCGCGACCGGTGGCGAGATCACGCTGTCCAGGCTGCGGGGCAAGAAGGTGGTGCTGTATTTCTACCCGAAGGACAACACGCCGGGCTGCACGACCGAAGGTCTGCAATTCCGCGATCTGTATCCGAAATTCAGGAAAGCCGGCGCGGAGATTCTCGGCGTATCGCGCGACAGCCTGCGCTCCCATGACAACTTCAAGGCAAAGCTCGAACTGCCGTTTCCGTTGATCTCGGACCCCGAAGAAACCTTGTGTGCGCTCTTCGGCGTCATGAAATTGAAGAAAATGTATGGCAAAGAAGTACGTGGGATCGAACGCTCCACGTTCCTGATCGACGCTGAAGGCGTGCTTCGCCAGGAATGGCGTGGCGTGAAAGTGCCAGGGCATGTCGATGACATTCTGGAGGCTGTACAAGCGCTTTGAGGCGCGTTATATTGGGTTCCAATGAGTGCCTGTCCACCCCATACTTTTCGTCGCTGCGCCAGACTTGACGGCCGTTTTGTCGGCGCCGTCGGAGTCATGAGGCGCAACGCGATAACCGAAGGCGAGCCGCTTGTCCCGTACGCCGGGGCGGCGGCTTTTTTAATTGCGTGCAGCCGTTCGTTCAGTCGGCCACGCGTTTCCGTTAAGGAGCCGATCGAAAACCAGGCGAACCGGCATCTCTAGACCGAATGCGCGCCTCCGGGCGCAAACTGCGTGCGCACTCACTGGCACCGGCAGAATGCGACAGGCGGCGCACGAAATGTGACCCGATTAATTCGAGGGAAACCATGCCTTTGCCTACCCCCCCCAGCAAGCTCGGCAATCTCCTGCCGCCTGACGAATACAAGGCCAAAGCCGCCACGCCGGCGCGCTCCGCCGCGAAGAAACAGGCAGTCGGAGGGGAATCCGCAGAGTCGGCCGATTACGGCCGCGCGAACGTCGCCACGCCGATGGCGCACGCCGCCAATGCCGCGACCACGTTGCGGCCCGTGCCGGCATCGTCGGCCGCCCCTGCTGCGTCTGCATCCGCCGAGCAAGCTGCACCGGCGCGTGGACGCAAATCGAAGCAGACCGCCGCATTGTTGCAACCGGTTCCTGCTGCCCGACCGCAAGCCGAGCCGGCGGCTGTTCCCACGCCCGCAGCCAAATCGCAGCCCGTCGTCGCGCGCGCGCCAAGCGCGAAGGATCCGGCCGCCAGCACGCCCGCGGCAGCCGCACCCAGCACGCGCGGCACCAGCAAGAAACGCGGCGCATCCACCGACCCGCTCGAAGTCCAGAAGCTCTTCGTGCTCGACACGAACGTGCTGATGCACGATCCAAGCTGCCTGTTCCGTTTCGAGGAACACGACGTCTATCTGCCGATGATGACGTTGGAAGAACTCGACAACCACAAGAAAGGCATGTCCGAAGTCGCGCGTAACGCTCGCCAGGTGAGCCGCACGCTGGACGCGCTGGTGGCGAATGCCGGCAATATGTCGGACGGCATTTCGCTGGCGCGTCTCGGCAGCCGCGAGGCGTCCGGGCGCCTGTATTTCCAGACCAAGCTCACCGCCATCGAGCCGGTCGAAGGTCTGCCGGAAGGCAAGGCCGACAACCAGATTCTCGGCGTGGTGCGCGCGCTGCAACGCGACCGGATGGATCGCCAGGTGGTGCTGGTGTCGAAAGACATCAACATGCGCATCAAGGCGCATGCGCTCGGCCTGCCCGCCGAAGATTACTTCAACGACCAGGTGCTCGAGGACAGCGATCTGCTGTATTCGGGTATCCGCGCGCTGCCGCAGGATTTCTGGACCAAGCACGCGAAAGGCATGGAGAGCTGGCAGGACACCAAAACCGGCACCACGTATTACCGCGTGACCGGGCCGCTCTGTGCGTCCATGCTGGTCAATGAATTCGTCTATCTGGAGCCGCAGAACGGCGAGCCGACCTTTCATGCGCTGGTGCGCGAGTTGAACGGCAAGACGGCGCTGCTGCAAACGTTGCGCGACTACGGCCACCACAAGAACAACGTGTGGGGCATCACGGCGCGCAATCGCGAGCAGAATTTCGCGCTGAACCTGCTGATGAATCCGGATATCGACTTCGTCACGCTGCTGGGTCAGGCCGGTACCGGCAAGACGCTGGTCGCGCTCGCGGCTGGCCTCGCGCAGGTGCTCGACGACAAGCGCTACAACGAGATCATCGTGACGCGTGCAACGGTGCCGGTCGGTGAAGACATCGGCTTCCTGCCGGGTACGGAAGAGGAAAAAATGCAGCCGTGGATGGGTGCATTCGACGACAACCTCGAAGTCCTGCAGAAAACCGACGACGCCGCCGGCGAATGGGGCCGCGCCGCCACTCAGGAACTGATCCGCTCGCGCCTGAAGGTCAAGAGCATGAACTTCATGCGCGGCCGTACGTTCGTGGACAAGTATCTGATCATCGACGAGGCGCAAAACCTGACGCCGAAGCAGATGAAGACGCTGGTCACACGCGCCGGTCCGGGCACGAAGATCATCTGTCTGGGCAATATCGCGCAGATCGATACGCCCTACCTGACGGAAGGCAGCTCGGGGCTGACGTACGTGGTCGACCGCTTCAAGGGCTGGGCGCACAGCGGGCATGTGACGCTGGCGCGCGGCGAGCGTTCGCGTCTCGCGGATTACGCGTCGGAGATCCTTTAAGTTTCAACGTCTTAGCTTCGGCCAAAAGCCGCGCCCGGGTTACTCCGGCCGCGGCTTTTTTTATTGAGCACGCGTTCCCGATGGGCAACACTTAGCGCACAAACTTCAAGTAAGTTATCAAGAATTCTTGCCTGAGCCAGGTTCGACGGGCTACCATCCGGACATCGTCCGCCATTAAACGAGCGTTTACCGCTCTCTTCGTCTTCATGCGCCGACTCGCCTTTTCGCTGCTGACCGTTTTGCTGCTCGCCGCTTGCGCCGGCGCGCCGCAAAAGACGTCGCGCGGGCCGGGTTCATCGGTCGTGGTCACGAACGGCGCTTATCATGCGCCGCCGCCGGGCTTCCCGAATTTCGTCGACCACAGCATCGGCCGCGAGGAAATCTCGATCCAGGCGATGAGTCTGGTCGGCGTTCCATACCGTTGGGGTGGTAATACGCCTGATAGCGGGTTCGATTGCAGCGGATTGGTTCGCTATGTGGTGTCGCGCGCGGCATCCGTGAATCTGCCTCGGACAACCGCGGATATGAGCGGTCGCGGGGAGTCGATCGAACCGGATGAAATCGCGCCGGGCGACCTGATTTTCTTCAACACCACCGGGCGCCCGCATTCGCATGTCGGCATTTACGTGGGCAAGCTGCGTTTCGTCAACGCGCCGTCGACGGGCGGCACCGTGCGGCTCGACTACCTGACCAATCCCTATTGGGCCAAGCGCTTCGACGGTATTCGTCGGGTGGCAGCGCCGGCTGCGACACCGGCGCCGTTCGATACACCGAGCTATCAGGCTGCGGCGCCTCAACCCGAGCGTGTCGCGCCGGCGGCTCAGACAGCGCCGGCTTATGCGGCTGCGGGGGCGACGACGCAAGCGTCGAGCTACGCGGCGAACCCTGCGGCGGCGCGGACTTCGGGCTATGCGGCGGTCCCCGTTGCGCAGCAAAACTCCGGCTATGTCGTGAACCCGGCGGCTTCGCAGCAAACGGCTCGTGTCGCGGCGACTATCCGCACGCCGTTGACTGCAACCGCACAACCGACGGTCGCCACGGCCGCGGCGCCGGTGGTGCCACAAGCAGATCCGTTCGAACAGCCACCACCCGGTATGAGTGCCGCACAGATGCAGGCGCGCGCGGCGGGCGCGGTGGCTCCCGTACCCGCTACAGCCGCTCAGGCGAGTACGTACGACGCTGCAGCAGACGCTACGAATCAGCGAACGGCGGCTGTGCGCGCTGAACCGCAAACGGTCGGAGCCCGGGCGCCTGATCCTATCGACGCCGCTGCCGATGCATTCGAGCCACCTCCACCTGCTTCCGTCGCGACGCGCCAGGCCCAACAGGCGCAGCAAGCCGATGGGAATGCGGGCGTGCAGATCATGCGCGCGTCGACGGCGTCGCGAGGCATCCCTGCCCCCACGCAAACTACTGACGATCCGATCGCCCGCTTTGCTAACGGCAATTTCTAACGGTTCAGTGCGGACCAGCGACCACGGGCCGTAGCCGTAGCCGTAGCCGTAGCCGTAGCCGTAGCCGTAGCCGTAGCCGT
>NZ_JAQQCQ010000036.1:0-75171 GCF_046030355.1 Paraburkholderia caffeinilytica | reverse complement strand
TTGCATCATCAGCATTCGGATCACGAGATGCTGAAGCCGGCTTCGCAGTGCAAGCCGATCGTGTATCCGAAGCCGGATGGCAAGCTGACGTTCGACCGGTTGTCTTCGGTATTCATTTCGAACACCAACCACGAGGAGAACCAACCCGCGCATCTAACGTTGAAGGATGCGAGCGTGCCGATCGGCATCAACCTCAAGACGTACGCAGGACCCGAAGCACGCTTTTGTCCGGCGGGCGTGTATGAATTCGTGAAGGACGAACAGGACGAGGATCGTCTGCAAATCAACGCGCAGAACTGCGTGCACTGCAAGACTTGCGACATCAAGGATCCGACGCAGAACATCGTGTGGGTCACGCCTGAGGGCGGCGGCGGGCCGAACTACCCGAACATGTAGCATGAGCCTTTGATTGCCGGTGGTTTTGTCGCTTCGACATTCGACCTTGCTCGTACTCCGACTAACGGCAGTTCCGGCTACTTTGTCGAGTAAGTTCACGCTATCGTCTCGACAAGATCACCGCACACGGCGCCCGACAGCGCCGCTTTGTGACGCGGCGCTGTCGGGCTCATGGCCTCAGCTTTGCACCTGGTTGAGGAAGTCCATCGCTTCGCGATGCGAGCTTTCGGACGCCGCGCAGGTGATCTTGTCATCGCCGCCATGCTTCTCGCTATAGCGCTGGATCGGGCCCACGACATACGCGCTTGGTTGGCCGCAGGGGCACGGCTCATCCCATTGCACGGTGATCTCGTCGCCGGTGATGAAGCCGCCCCAGCGCGAATCGGCGCCGAGGTCGAAGAACGCGGCGCGGCCCGTGACGCGTCCGGTGCGCGGCAGCGGACGGCTCGTTTCCGGATCGAGCACGAACGGGATGGCGGTGGGGCTGAAGTGGTAGTGGCCGTGCTCGCAGCGCGGATGGGAAGCGACCACTTCGGACATCGAATAGGTTTCGTTCAGACGCTTCGCTCCGGTAAAGCGCAGGACATCCTCGCGCCAGCCGTCGGGTTGGACAATGCCCTTGGCGCCGCCGGACGTGCTCAGGAACGAGCCCGCATCGAACACGCCTTCGAGACCCTTTGAGAGGCCGGCCTTCGCCATGTTGTGGAGGAGGTTCCAGGTTGCGGACATATACACGCGCTTGCCTTTGAGTTCGCTTGCCATGTGCTCGAAGAAAGCGGCCAGATGGCGCGGCATGTCGCCTTGCAACTGATCGAATGCCTGCTTCCTGGCGAGCATTTCCGGGCGGATTTCGAAGCGGTCCAGCGTGCCTTTGGCATGCGCGACGCGCGCCTTGGCGGCGAGGTGCACCACGTCGGAGCTGAGCGTCTCCGGGTAGGCCGCATGAAAATGCTTTTCGTCCGGCAGCAGCGTGTTGATGAGGTGGCGGTTGGATCGCAGGTAGCTGTAAAAGCCGGCGCGGAAATACGGGTACACCGCGTGCAACTCGGGCTGGGGCGTGTCGGGGCCGTCCATGTTCCAGACGGCCATGCGGCGGATTTGCAGTAGCTTCTCCCATTCGCGCGTGCCTTGCGGCAGAAACGAAAATGTGCCGGACGTCCCCGAGGTGTGGCTGATGCACAGTTGCGGCACGATTTCGTCCATCGTGGCGAACCAGTCGTCGAGGCCCCGGCAACGACTGACGTCGGCGGCGAGAACGGCTTCCGCGATCTCGGGCGTGACGAGCCTCGCGACCCATCGGTTGATCTGCGTGAAGTTGCATTTGTCGAGCAGCGAGGGCGGATACGACTTGTAGACCGTGTGTTCGAACAGGAGTGGCACGACGTCGTCCAGTTCGTCGATGTGTTCGATGCCTTCTGCGTCCGCGAGCTTCTTGAGCAAGGGGATGCGATCGCGCAACGCGGCGAAGCGCGCTTTCAGACCGGCCAGTTGCATCGCATCGACGTCGGTTCGCGGCAGATGTTGCCAGCGGCGCCACGAGTGGTTCGCAAGCGCGGTGGGATCGCCGAGCAGAAGACGGGTCTGTTCGTCCATGGACAGCGGTGTTGTCGTTGACATAAGGTATCCTGACTGAATGGGGACGCGCGGGCAGCTTTCACCGTTCAATGAGCGGTTTCCCGTCTCCCGCGAATGCGTAGTGGACGGAAGACTCAGTATAGGAACGGGGCCTGGGCTTTGCGCTCCGCGTTTCGTCTGGTCGTAGCTAAGCGCAACCCATTGATTGGAAGAGGAAATCCGCCGGTGGAGCAACCGTGCTGCGCGCAGATTCTCCATACCTGCATGCCCGTTGAAGCGGCGCGGCGGACAAGGACAGGGCGCATTGCGGCCCGACGTTTGGCAGGAGTGCAACGATATGAGCAAACAGGACGACGTCGGCGCGGCAGACCCGCGGGTGATCCGGCTGGCGATACCGTCAGGACTGCGCAAGCTTCCGCGACAGGCGCGCTCGCTCAAACTGGTGGGAACGCTCAAGCGCGCGGCCCGCGAAATACTGGAGCAGGACGGCCGCGCGGCGCTCTCCGTAACCGCGCTCGCGCAACGCGCAGGCATCGCGCCGAGTTCGATCTACAAATACTTCCCGACCATGGACGACCTGATCGCCGCGATCTTCGACGACCATCGCGCGGAGTACCGGCAACGCCTGCTGGACAGCATCGCCGCATTGCCGCCTGAAAGCACGCTTCATGACGGGCTCGTGCTCGTGCTGGAAACCGGCATCGAGCTCTTGCGGAAATGGTCCTGCATCGACCCCGTCTTCAATGTGAAGGCCGCGCACTACGACGAACTGGTGCGCCTCAACCTCATCAAGCCCGACGCGTTCTGGACGCTCGAAATCACGCCTGCGCTGCTCGCGCGTTTCGCACACGAAATTTGCGTGCAGGACCCGAAAAAGGCGCAGTTTCTCGTTTTTCAGACGCTGATGGCGTTGCCGCGGGCGATGGTCCTCGAAAGGCCGGCCAGTCTGGCCGATCCGCAGACGCCCTACAGGGTCGCGCGGATGCTGTGCGCGCTTCTGACCGGCGCGGCACAGGATGGCGAGCTGCGTTGAATCAGTCGATCAGCTTTTGGGTGCGCGCCCAGACCATCGCGTCGTAGCGGCGCGAAACGCCGAGCTTGGCGAAAATATTGCGCAGGTTCCACTTCACCGTTTCGACGGTGATGCTGAGGGCAAGCGCGATGCGTTTGTTCGACATCGCCTGGGCGACGAGGCTCAGGATGTCGATCTCGCGTTGCGTGAGCGCCGCCGTTTGTCCACTGCGCGGGCCGGCGCTCTGGCGTGGGACCGCCGCGCTGCTGACGGGAGCCACGGGCGGCCAGGTCGAGAGCAGGTCCTGGGCGAACGCGAGCGCGGGGCCTTGCAGCGGCTGCGCCTGCACCAGCCGGGCGAGTTCGTCGCGTGCCAGCGTGCCTTCGTCGAGGAACGTCCGCACGAGCCCGTAGCGGCACCCATACTGGACCGCGCGGCTGCGCGATGCCATCGCGTCGTCGGCGCGTCCGAGGCTTGCGAGCGCGCGCGCGGCGAGCAGATCGATGAGCGTCAGCAGCCGGCCACGGCCGATCGAGAGCGCGCGCCGGCGTGCCTCTTCCAGCGCCAGAAGCGCGCGGGCGGGATCGTTGCCCAGATTCACGCGGGCATGGGCAAGTGCGGCCGCGATCGGGATCTCGGCCAGGAAGCCGCGGCTGTCGGCATGAGGTTTCGCCAACGCGTCGAGCGATTGCAGCAGGGCTTCGGCCGCCGCGCTATTGCCGTGGCGCACGTGGATGCGTACTTGCTCCGCGAGCATGAGCGCGAGGGGCCGTTCGTAACCGAGACTGCGAAAACGCGCCGCCTGCTGACGCAGGAACGCGAGCGCGGTTTCCGCGCCTTCCTGCAACGCATCGAGCCGCGCGCGGCACAGCGACGCGAGCACGCTGACCTCGATCCCCGACGATTCCAGCAGACCATGACGGTTTGCCAGCATTTCGCGTGCGTCGTCGATCTGGTTCAGTTCGTACTGCGCGTCCGCGAGAAAGGCCGAGCAGACATTGGCGCACACCGAGCGCTCGCCGAACGTGTGGAGCACGCGCGCATGCAGGCTCGACGCGAGCAGCGCTGCTTCACGCGCGTCGCCTTCGAGCAGCATTGAGAGCGCGAGCGTGCTCTGCGCGACGAGCATCATGTCGTTGTTGCGGTCCGTTTCCGGAATGGGCTCGCTTTCCAGCAGCTTGCGCGCATCGGCATGGCGCCCGGCTCCCGCGTACGCCATCGTGAGCGCGGAGAGCTTCAGATAGCGCAGGAACGGGTTGCTGACGGTGTCCGCATCATGCGATTCGAGCAGATCGATCGTCCGCTGGGTATCGTCGCGCTGCAATGCGATGACCGCGCGAACGAGCGGCAGACTGCGCATAAGCGACGTGCCGGCCTTTGTTTCATCGACCCCTAACTGGGCGAGCCGTGCCTCGGCGCGTGCCGGATGCAGCGTGAGGGCGATCGCGAGGCAGGCCAGTTGCGCGAGGCGCGGGTGCTCGAACAGCGTCTCGCGCGGCAGCCGTTCGAGCAGGGTGAGCGCGGGCGCGAGATAGGCGAGTGTCCACGTGGCCGGCGCCGCGCGTTCGATGAACCGGGCCGCCAGCGCCACGTCGCCCGCGAGATTCGCGTGGCGCACGGCCTCGGCCAGCAGATCGTTGTCGGCGAACCAATGGCTCGCGCGCCGGTGCAGCTCGGCCAGTGCGGCAGCGCCGCGCCGCTCGACCCGCGTGATAAGGAACTCCGCAAAGAGGCGATGAAAGCGGAACCATGAGACGTGCTCGTCGAGCTCGACGTGCTGAAGCGGGAGATTCTCCTGCTCCATGCGTGCGAGCAGTTCCGGCGCGGCCGGGTTGCCGCTGACGAATGCCGCGAGCGGTGCGTTGAAACGCCGGAAGATCGACACGGTCTCGGCCAGCGCGACGAGATCCGGCGGCAACGCCGCGATCACTTCCTCGCTCAACCAGGTCTGCAGATCGTTCGAGCGCCACACGAGGTCGCGCAGCCGTGTGCGCGCGCCGGGCCGGTTGCGCAACATGATGGCGATGAGCTGCAGGCAGGACGGCCAGCCGCCGGTCAGTTCGTGGACGAAGCTCGTGTCGTCGGCGCTCGCCTTGCCGGCGCCGAGATTGCCTTCGAGGAAGCTGCGCGTTTCGGCGGAGCTGAACGGCAACCGTGCGCCCCCGACTTCCACGACCTGGTCCATCACGCGCAGGCGGCCGAGACTGAGCGGCGGCGTGACGCGCGAGGCGATCAGCAGATGCAGGTTCGAAGGGCAGCGTTCCAGCAGGCGCTGAACGAGACGGTGCGCACCGGGGTCCTCGACGTGGTGATAGTCGTCGAGAATCAGATACAGCTCGTCGGTTTGCTGCGCGAACGCGTCGAGGAGGGCCGAGACCGCTTCGTCGACCGAGGCGGTGTTCGCGCGGTCGCCCGGCAGATCCAGATTGACAGCAATGCCGAGTTTCTGGAGCGCCGCAAAGAAGACGAGGCAGAAGTCCGCGAAGCCCTTGTCGTCGCTCGTGAGCGAAAGCCACGCCACTTTGGCGTGATCCTGAAGGCAGCGCTGACGCCACTGGGCGAGCAATGTCGTCTTGCCGTAGCCGGCGCTTCCGGTGATGAGCGCGAGCGCACGCTGGCGCACCTGCGCAAGCGCGTTGAGCAGTTCAGTGCGCGCGACGTGCTGCGCGCCAATGCGCGGCGGCGCGAACCGGGTCTCGATCAGCAGTCTCGTGAATTGCATCGTTTGCAGCATCGCCCCCAATAGATGGCACCAGGCAAGGGCGTGGATCGGCGCGTTGGCGCGCGCTTATCCGGCCTGCGGCGACTATAGGGCGAACCGGCTGCCTGAATCTCCCCTCATTTGGAGGGGGATGGGCGGTGCGGCCGCTCGTGCAGCGTCGCCATGTCGATGACGAAGCGATACTTCACGTCGTTCTTCAGCATCCGGCTGAAGGCCTCGTTGATCTCGCCCGCCTCGATTCGCTCGCATTCGGGCAGCACCTGATGTTCAGCGCAGAAGTCGAGCAGTTCCTGCGTGGCGCGAATGCCGCCGATCAGCGAGCCGGCCAGGGTGCGGTTGTTGCGGATCAGAAGGCCGCCGTGGACCGGCTCCAGCAGGTCGATCGCACCGACCACGACGAGCTTGCCGTCGCGCCCGAGCAGCATCAGATACGGATTCGTGTTGTGACGCTGTGGAATCGTGTCGAGGATGAAGTCGAAGCTGTTGGCGGCGGCCTGCATGGCCTGCGCCCCGCTCGACAGCAACACGCGGTGCGCGCCGAGCTTGATCGCATCGTCGACCTTGCCCGGCGAACTCGTGATGACGGTTATTTCCGCGCCGAGCGCGACACCTAGCTTCACGGCAAGGTGGCCCAGTCCGCCGAGTCCCACCACGGCCATCTTCGTACCCGCGCCCACGCCGTACTTGCGCAGAGGGCTCCAGACGGTGATCCCCGCGCACAGCAGCGGGGCGGCGAGCAGGGGATCGAGCGTATCCGGCACGCGCAGCACGAAGTGTTCGCGCACGACAATGTGATCCGCGTAGCCGCCGAGCGTGAGTTCGCCTGTCTGGCGATCGCGGCCGTTGTAGGTCGCCGTCGGTCCTTGCGCGCACAGTTGCTCTGCGCCGTCCGCGCAAGGGCTGCATTGCAGGCAACTGTCGACGAGGCAGCCCACTGCAACGCGGTCGCCGACCTTGAAGCGCGTAACCTCCGGGCCGATCGCCGTCACGCGGCCGACGATTTCGTGGCCGGGGACGCAGGGGTAGACGGTGTTGCTCCAGTCGTTGTTGATCTGGTGGGCGTCCGAGTGGCAGACACCGCAAAAGGCGATGTCGATCGCCACGTCGTCGGCGCGCAGGGCGCGCCGCTCGAAATGTATGGGGGCCAGCGCGCCGTATGCCTCGTGGGCGCCATAGCCGAAACAGGTTGTCATGTCGTGTTCTCGTGAGAGTCGGGAAAAGAGATCAGGCGATCGGTGGCCGTTGCCACGGTCCAGGTGTCACTTCCGGCGTGTTGATCTGATTGGAGATCCACTTGCCCATGCGGCGCAGCGGCTCGATGGCATCCTGCGGCGCGGCCCATTTCATCGCTACCGCATAGCCGAGCGAGACGATGCGCTGCGCGCCGTGCAGCGGCAGCCGGTTCTTGAGCGTGTCCTTGAGCGCTTCAGGGTAGATGCCGACGGTCTGCGTGTAGGCGTCGACGGCGTCCATCACCTCGTCGAGCGAATCGACCGGGACCAGACTGACGGTGCGGTCGTCGAGCAGCGTCGAGAACGGCACGGGCTCGGGGATCTGCGACACGATGACCGCGCCTTCGCCGTCCTTACCGCCGATCACGTGGTACCACTCGTCGTCCAGGCGCAGCGCGTCGACGTGTGCCTTCAGTCCCGGGTCATAACGCTTCGCCGGCGTGCTGAGGCTGTTGGGGAGGTTTTGCAGTGCTTCGTAGACCGCGCGTCCGAAGCCGTCGAGTTTTTTCAGTCCTGCTGCGTCGGTGCCGCACTGCACGTAGACGACCCGTGCATTCACGCAGCCCTTCTGGTTGAGCGCGCCGATGTCGCTTGCAAGACGCGTGGCGGCCTCGCTCACGCCCGTTTCGCTCGCGAAGGTGTCCGCGCCGATGATGCTCGCGCTGCGTTTGGGATCGAGCGAGATCAGTTCGAGACCGGGTTGGATATAGCGGCTCACGTGCTTCATCGAAGCAAAGCCGCCCCAAGCGACGATCTTTTCGAGGTTGTGCGGCTGATACAGGCGCTCTTCGAAGGCTTCGTCGCCGCCCTTCCAGTAGGCGACGCTCAGGTGCCGCGTGAGCGGGTGGTCCGACGCCATGTCGACCATCGTGCGTGCGATGGCGAGCGCCGTAAAGGGGTCGTTCGACGGCGCCTTGATGATCGCGTCGCTGCGCAGCACCATGTTGCGCAGGATGGTCAGCAGCGAAACCGCCGGCGAGTTGCCGGCGACGATGTGCAGCGCGCGTGAGCCGAAGCAGCGGATTTCAAGCTCGGTGCCGTCGATCAGGCGCTGCTTGACCCATCCCTCGAGATACTTGATGCCGACCGTGCTGTCCACCGCCTCGACGATGGCCTCGCGCGTGAGCATGGTGCGCAAGCCGAGATAGCTCGACTTGACGAGACTGGGCGTGGTGGGCGCGGTCAGGTACGAGAGTTCGCAGGCCTGTTGCACATGCGCGTTGGTCGCGAGATCGAGGCGCGCGCCGAGCTCGACGGCGAACTCGAGGATGTCGTCGAAAGACAACTCGTAAAGATCGGCCAGTTTCGCGGGGTTGCCGAGCGGCAGCACATCGAGATAGCGATGGGCGTCGGGCGTGAGAAAGACGAGATCGCCGCCTCGGCCGCCGACTTCGATCAGGTTGTCCGTGATGATCTCGCCGCGAATGATCATCGGTGCAATGGGCTTGTTCATGAAGTTGATGTGTCCTGTTAGAGAGCGTGCTGTCGATCGAACGAGGCCAGTATAGGTCTGCCAAACCTGGCGTCCGCTCCGGATTCGCGCTCCCCCGGGGCTGCTGTAACGCACTGAAAACAAATGGAAAATTGTTCAATTTGCGTGGCCTTTGCCGGTGCAGTTTGCGTTTGTTCGTCAACGGCCGCGCAGGCCCGCCGTTCGTGGGCTGCTATCCGGAAGAGGGGGGACGCGCGCGGCAACGCCGGTTAGATTGAACTGGGGTCTTCGTGCCGACGACCCAACGATCATCGACTCATACGTCCCCTGAAAGCATGTCGCCGTGCCTTGGGGCGAGGGAGAACGGATATGGACACACGCAGATCGCCGACCTCGGCGCCGCCCGTGCAAAGGCTGTGGGGCGCGCATGGCGCGTTGGACCAGAACGACCCGACCGACTTCCTCATCGAGCTGGAAATACCGCCGGCGCCGCGCAAGTCGCCGCGCCAGGCCCGTTCGGTCGCGCTCATCGACGCGCTGATGCAGGCGGCGCGGCAGATACTCGATGAAGAAGGGCGCGAGGCGCTGACCGTCCTGCACCTCGCGGATGTATCGGGCGTGGCGTCCAGTTCGATCTACGAGTACTACCCGACGATGGACGCGCTGGTCGCGGCGATCTTCGACGCGTTTCGCGCCGACGTCTACGAGACGCTGCGCGCGCGGATCGAGGCGTTGGCCGCGCAGGCCACCCTGCTAGACGGCATCCTGCTCATTGTCAGGGCAGGGCTTGGCATCTACGCGGAGCGTATCGAGCTGGACCCCGGTGTCTGCCAGCGCATGACCCGTTATGACGAAATGGTTCGCCTCGACTTCGTGAAGCCCACGGAAATGGCGCAGGCGAGCATCGTTCCGGTGCTGTTCGCGCGCTTTGCCGATGTGATTCGCGTGGACGACGTCGAGCACGTCCAGTTCCTCGTCGTGCAAACGCTGATCACGCTGGCGCGTGCCATGTTGCTCGTGCGGCCCGCTTATCTCGGCGAGCCCGACACCGCCGTCCTGATCGCGAGGATGATTCACGCGCTGCTGGTGCCGCAGTAGTTCCCGTGGTAATCCCCGCAGTAGTCCTCGCAGTAGTCCCCGCAGTAGTCCCTTGTATTGCCGTGGAGCCGTCGTCGCCAGGGGGCGAGCCGGGCTCGCTAAACGGCTGAAATGAGGCGTTGCCGGCCGCGTGCGGACCCCCAAAAAAGGAGGGGGCGGGTGCCACTAGGCGGCCCATATCATGAAGCGTAATCAGTTCGCCATGACGGCGTAGACAACGGAAAAAGGAGCAAGTATGACGCGCAAAGTAGTGGTGGCCGGCGTGGGTATGGTCCCGTTCACCAAGCCGGGGGCCAGCGAGACCTACGATCTGATGGGCGCACAAGCGGCGCGTCTCGCGCTCGCGGACGCAGGCGTCGAGTATCAGGCGATCCAGCAGGCCTATGCGGGCTTCGTCTATGGCGACTCCACGGCGGGCCAGCGCGCGCTGTATCACGTCGGCATGACGGGTCTGCCGATCATCAACGTCAACAACAACTGCTCGACGGGCTCGACCGCTCTTTACCTCGCGCGTCAGGCAATCGAGACAGGTGCGCTCGACGTCGCGCTGGTAGTCGGTTTCGAGCAGATGAACGCGGGTGCGCTCGGCAGCTACTTCACCGACCGTCCGCTGCCGCTCGACCTGTTTTTTGCGCAATGCGACCGCCTTGGCGTGCCGCCCGAAGTGGCGCCGGCGCTGCGCATTTTCGGCGGCGCGGGCCTCGAGCACATGAAGCGCTTCGGCACGACGATCGAGTCGTTCGCAAAGGTCCGCGCGAAGGCGAGCCGTCATGCAGCGAACAACCCGCTTGCCGTGTTTCGCCAGGTCGTGAGTCCTGAAGAAGTGCTGGCCGACAAGGTGATGTGGCCTGGCGTGATGACGCGCCTGATGGCTTGCCCGCCCACCTGCGGCGCGGCCGCCGCCGTGCTGTGCAGCGAAGACTACGCGAGGAAGCATGGACTGGACTCGCGCGTGTGGATCGCCGCGCAGGCGCTGACAACCGACCGCCCCATCGCGCTCGAGGGCGACGATCTGCGCTACACCGCCGGCTACGGTCTGGCGAAGGAAGCGGCGGACAAGGTGTACGAGCAGGCGGGCGTAGGTGTGGAGGACGTGGACGTGGTCGAACTGCACGACTGCTTCGCGCACAACGAACTGATCATGTACGAGGCGCTCGGTTTGTGCCCGGAAGGTGAGGCGGCGAAGTTCATCGACGACGGCAACAATACCTACGGCGGCCGCTACGTCGTCAACCCGTCGGGCGGTTTGCTTTCGAAGGGCCATCCGATTGGCGCGACGGGTCTGGCGCAATGCACGGAGCTGGTCCAGCAACTGCGCGGCAATGCGGACAAGCGCCAGGTGGAAGGCGCGCGCGTGGCGTTGCAGCACAACGTGGGCCTCGGCGGTGCGTGCGTCGTGACGATGTACCGCATCTGAGGCGGAGGGTCGATGGATTTCCAACCTGATCCGGGGCTGGACGCATTTCGCGAGGAAGTGCGCGCGTTCCTGCGCGAGTGCTTCCCCGCCGATCTGCCCGGCAATCCCGTGGGCAGCGTGCGCTCGGCGCGCGAGGATCTCGTGCGTTGGCAGCGTATCCTCAACGAGCGGGGTTGGGGCGCGCCGTACTGGGCGAAGGAGCATGGCGGAACCGGCTGGACGGTGCTGCAGCGGCTCGCCTTCGATGAGGAATGCGTGGCGGCGGGCACGCCGACGCAGGATTTTCTCGGGCAAAAGCTGCTGGCGCCGGTGCTCAATGCATTCGGCACGCCTGAGCAAAAGGCCGAGCACATCCCACGCATTCTGAATGGCGAGCGGCTGTGGTGCCAGGGTTTCTCGGAGCCCGGCTCCGGTTCTGATCTCGCCTCGTTGCGCATGCGCGCCGAGCTGGACGGCGACCACTACGTCGTGAACGGCCAGAAGATCTGGACGAGCTATGCGCATGAAGCCGACTGGATCTTCCTGCTCGTTCGCACGGACACCGAGGCGAAGAAGCAGGCGGGCATCACCTTCCTGCTGGTGGACATGAAGACGCCGGGCATCGCGGTGCGGCCGATCCGTAGCATCGACGACTGCCATCACCTCAACGAGACGTTCTTCGACAACGTCCGCGTACCGGTGAGCAATCGGATCGGCGGGGAGGGCGATGGCTGGAAGATCACCAAGTTCCTGCTCAACAACGAACATGCCGGTGCCGCTGATCTGCCGTTCCTGCGCAGGTGTCTGGCGAGACTCAAGCAGATTGCGTTGAGCGAGCAGGTGGACGGCGCGCTGCTCGTCGAGGAGCGCGGCTTCATGCTGAGGCTCGCACGTCTGGAGGCCGAGATCGACGCCATGGCGATGATGGTCAAGCGTGTGGCGGCGTTGGAGCAGGATCACAGCTCCGCCGCGCACGCCATGGGATCGATTCTCAAGGTCCGCGGCACCGAATTGCAGCAGACACTCACCGAGTGCATGGTGGAAGCGCTCGGCGACTATGGCGCGGTGGCCTATCCCGAGCCTCACGCTCCCACACGCGAAGGCGGTTTGCCTCGCGAGGAAGTGGGACGCGGCGTTGCCACGGAAATGTTCTTCCGTCGTGCCTCGACCATTTATGGTGGCACGAGCGAAGTGCAGCGCGGCATCATCGCAAAGATGCTGTTTCAACTCTGAGTCGCCGAACCGATCATGAACTTCAACCTCAACTCAGAGCAGCAGATGCTGCAGGACAGCGTGCGGCGTTTCGTCGAGCGGGATTACGGCTTCGAGGCGCGTCGCGCGTTGCTCGTGTCGGGCTCGACGCATAACACGGCACACTGGAATACGTTCGCGGAGAACGGCTGGCTCGCTGCGGCGCTGCCCGAAGCATATGGCGGCCTCGGCGGCACGGTGATTGACACGGTGCTGATCGCGCAGGCATTCGGGCGCGGTCTCGTGACCGAACCGTATATGGGCTGCGCCGTGCTCGGTGCGCAGGCGATCGCGGCAGCCGGCACGCCCGAGCAGTGCGAACGACTTCTGCCCACACTCGCGGATGGCACACGGCGCATCGCCTTGGCCTACGGCGAGGCGCACTCGCGCGGTCTGCCCGAGAGTTTGCAGATGCGCGCGGAACACGTGGGCGACAACTACCGGCTCAGTGGCCGCAAGACGCTCGTGGCAGGCGGCGCCGCTGCCGATGCGTTCGTCGTGTCGGCCGTGACGCCGGATGGCGGCGTGACGCTCTTTCTCGTCGACGCCGGCACGCCGGGTCTGACGCGCACGGTGCTGCCGCTGCACGACGGGAGCTGGGCGGCCGAGCTGACGCTGGAGGGCGTGACGCTGCCTGCGCAAGCCGTGCTCGGCGAGCCGGGACAGGGACTACCCGCGTTGCAGCAGGTGCTTGGGCACGGCACGGCCACGCTGTGCGCGGAACTGGTCGGCGGCATGGAGCGCGCCATCGAGATCACGGCGGACTACCTGAAGATGCGCAAGCAGTTCGGCGTGCCGATCGGCAGCTTCCAGGTATTGCAGCACCGTCTCGCGGACATGGCGGCGGAACTGGAAATCGCGCGTTCGATGTTGTATGCACTGCTCGCGTCGATCATGAACGACGAAGCCGGACGGCGCGACTATGTCGTCTCGCAAGCGAAGTCACTGATCGGCCGTGCGGCGAAGTTCGTCTGCGGGCAAGCGATCCAGCTGCACGGCGGCATCGGCATGACCGAGGAATATCAGATTGGCCACTACTTCAAACGTGCGATTGTCGCGGACGCCTTGCTCGGCGGCAGCGACCGTCACGACACCCGTTGCGCCGACTATGTGCGGCGGACACTGAATCAGGGAGACACACCGCAATGAGAGAGTTCGACACGATCGCCAATCTCGAGCCGCTGGTCGGTGAACAGATCGGCACGAGCGACTGGCTGCTGGTCGACCAGGCCCGCGTCAACCAGTTCGCGGACGCCACCGGCGACCATCAGTGGATTCACGTCGATGTGGAACGCGCGAAGGAAGGTCCGTTCGGCGGCACGATCGCGCATGGCTTCCTGACGCTCAGCCTGTTGCCCGCGTTCTTCGCCACGGCGTTCAAGATCAACGACGTGCGCAGCGGCCTGAACTACGGCCTCGACAAGGTGCGCTTCATCGCCCCTGTTCCGGTGGGCCGCCGCGTTCGAGCACAGTTCCGGCTCGCCGCCTTCGACGCGCTCGATAACGGCGGCGCCCAGGTCAAGTTTGAGATGACCGTCGAATGCGAGGGCGCGGGCAAGCCGGCCTGCATCGCCGAATCGATCATGCGTCTCTTTCCTTGATACCGCTTCTGTCCGTGCATTGAAGTGCCCGTGGCGGACGGGCGGGGCGCGATGCTCGCGTTCGTTCGCCATGCTGCGCGTCCGCGTCCGCGCTCGTCTATTCGATCAGCCCGTTCTTGCGGGCCCACAGCATGGCGTCGTAGCGGCTCGATACGCCGAGCTTCGAGAAGACGTTGCGCAGGTTCCACTTCACTGTTTCGAGCGTGATGTTCAGCGCGAGCGCGATGCGTTTGTTCGACATGGCCTGCGCGACCAGCGCGAGAATTTCCAGCTCGCGTGGGGTGAGCGCCGAGTCCCCCTTGCGGCCGTTTGCGGGCTGCGAGACACCTGCCTGCCCGAGCGCATTCAACTCGCCGGGAAATCGCTCGAGCAGGCCGATGGCATAGTCTCTCGCAGGGCCATCGATCCATGCCTCCTGTACCGCCCGATTGAGCAGCGTCGCGGCAACCGCACCTTCGTCGATGAAGGTGCGTACGAGGCCGAACTGCGCGCCCGCTTCGATGGCGTGCCTGAACGAAGCCTGCGCGTCCTCAATGCGGTCGAGATCAGCGAGCGTGGCCGCGAGGAGAAAATCCGCCAGCGCGGCTATCCGGCCTCGCCCCAATGCTGTGGCACGCGCGTGTGCATCGCGTAGCGCTGCCAGTGCGGCCTCCGGCTGCTCCGTGCGCAGCACGCGAGCATGCGCCAACGCCGCGATGGTCGCGACTTCGCCGCGAATACCGCTGTCTTCCCGATGGGCCTGAGCCAGTTCGTCGAGAAGGATGTCGAGCTGGGCGGCGCGCGCATGGCGGACCTTCTGCAGGAGGATCCTGATCTGCTCGGCCAGCATGTATGCGACGGCGCGCGGGTGCTGATGATCGCGCAGATGCGCAGTTTGTTGTTCAAGGAATGCGAGCGCGACGTCGGCACTCACCTGGAGGCAGTCGAGCCGCGCGCGGCACAGCGATGCGCGGATGGTCAGGTCCGGCCCCGACGATTGCAGCAGGCCTCGGCGGTTCGCAATGGTTTCGCGGGCGTCGTCGATGCGGTCGAGTTCGTAGTAGGCGTCCACCAGCACGCTCGCGCAGATGTTCGCGCTGATCGAGTGACGGCCCACGGCCTTGACCGAGTGCGCGAGCAACGGCGTGCCGAGGCGCTCGGCCTCGCGCACGCCGCCCTCGTGCAGGATGGCGGCGACGCGCGCCGCTTCGGCCACGAGCGCCATCTCGTTGTCGCGGTCGGCGGGCGGGATCGGGCGCCGGTCGAGCTGGCGCGTCACCTCCGCGTAGCGCCCGGCGCCCGCATAAGCGACGCACAGTTCGGCAACGAGGAAATAACGCAGGAAGCGGTTCTGGATGACGGCGTCGCGTAACGGCTCCAGCAGTTCGATCATGCGCTGCGTATCGTCGTGCTGAAATGCGATGGCCGCGTGGATCATCGGCACGCAGTTTGCCAGTTCGGGGTCGTCGGAGAGCGCACTCGACTGCAGATGCGGCAGCCATGCGCTCGCCTTGTCGGGGCGTGTGGTTAGCGCAATCGTGAGGCAGGCAATGAAGAGCAGACGCTGATGCCGGAACAGCGTCGCCTCGGGCAGCTGTTCGAGCAGATGCAGCATCGGGCTCAGATATTCGAGGCTCCACGTTGCAGGCTCGGCGCGTTCGATGACCGTCGCCGCGAATTCCACGTCGCCGGCGATGCTTGCGTGCCGGACCGCTTCGGCGAGGTAGCCGTGATCAGCGAACCAATGGCTGGCGCGCAGTTGCAGCGCCTTGACCGTCGCGTCGTCCCTTGCCGCGAGCCGGGTGGCGAGATACTCGCCGAACAGTGGATGAAAGCGATACCACGCGAGGCGGTCGTCCGAATCGACGCGGCTCACCAGCAGGTTCTCGTCCTCCATTCGCTTGAGAAGATCGGCCGCCTGCGCGTCGCCGGTGACGGCGCGCGCGAGCGGCGCGTTGAAGCGGCGGAAGATCGACAGCACCTCGGCGAAGGACGCAAGGTGCGTGGGCAGGTCGGCCATGACCTCTTCGCTAAGCCAGGTTTGCAGGTCGCTCGAACGCCAGACCAGATCTCTCAGCGTCGCGAGCGTGTCCGGCCGGTTTTTCAGCATGATGACAATGAGCTGGATGCACGAAGGCCAGCCCCGGGTCAGCTCGTGGATCAGGCCTGGCGCATCGGCGTCGAGCTTGCCGGCGCCAAGATTCTCGTCGATGAACGCGCGCGTTTCGGCCAGGTTGAACGGCAGCTCCGCGCTGTCGAGCTCGACGATCTGGTTCATCATGCGCAGCCGGCTCAGGCTCAAGGGCGGCGCGACGCGCGAGGCGATCACGAAATGCAGGTTGCCCGGCGCATGTTCGAGCAGCTTCTGCATGAAGCGGTGCGCGAGCGGCGCCTCCACGTAGTGGTAATCGTCGACGAAGACGTACAGCTCTTTCGGCCAGTCGAGCGTGCTTTCGACGAGCGCGGCGATGGCCGCGTCCATGGCGCCAGGACTCGCATCGTCGATGCGGAAGTCGGCTTCCGTGCACAGACCGATGCGCTGTATTGCGGCAACCAGGGCAGAGCAGAAGTCGGCGTAACCCTTCTCGTCGGCAGTGAGTGTGAGCCATGCGACATCCGCGCCGCCCTTGACGCACGTCTGGCGCCACTGGGCGAGTAGGGTGGTCTTGCCGTAGCCGGCGCTGCCCGTGACGAGGGCGAGCGTGGCGTGCTGCATCTGATGCAACTGCGCGAGAAGATCAGTGCGAGGGACATGCCTGGCACCGATGCGCGGTGGGGCGAAACGCGTGGCAGCCACGTGTTTGATGAAAGGCGTTGTCAAGTTCTCACCTAATCGAAGCCATGCGTCTCGGGCCCTCGCTGCCCCCCTCCGTACGAGGGGTGATAAAAGAATGCGCGGAAACTAACTTAACACAAGTGCAGCGTCAAGCAAGCGCGCGAGCCATGCGGGACAGTTCGCTTGCCGGCGCAGGCCGATGGCGTTGCGCGGAGCAGTGAAGTTCAGGGTATTCCCGAGCCGGAGCGTAACTCTGGGGGCACGCAGGAATGCAACCGGTGTTAAACGCCATATCGAGACGCGGCGACGCGCAAGTGTGATCCATGACCTATCGAGTTCCCACGGAAGAGCAAACGCTGGCGGTCGAGAGTTTCCGCAAGTTCCTGTTGGCGGAAGTCAGGCCGGTTACGCACACGTATCGCGACCGCTTCATTCCAAAGGCGACGATGCGCGAGTTGACCCAGCGCATCGCCGAATTCGGCCTGCCTGGCTGCACGGTGCCAGTCGAGCACGGCGGCATGGGCTGGTCGTACACGACACAGGGCATGCTGTTCGAGGAACTGGCCGCATGCTCGTGCGACGTTGCGCTATGCGTGATGCTGAACATGGGACTCGCGGCGATGTTGCCCGGCGCGGCCCCCGAGTTGCGCGAGCGGTATTTGCCCGAGATGCTGGCGGGCCGGATCTTCGGCACAATCGGCATCCGCGAACTGGAAATCGGCTCGAACGTCACGGAGATCACGACGCGTGCTGTGCGCGACGGCGATCACTTCATGGTGAACGGGACGAAGACCGGGATCACCCATGGCGTCTATTCAGACGTATTCGTCTGCGCAGTGCGTACCGAAAAGGGCTTGTCGCACTTGTTGATCGACCGCGAGGCGCACGGCTACGAGACGCGCAACGTCGGCAAGATTGCGCTCAATGCGCAATCGACGGCGCAGATTGTCATCGCCGATGCACGCGTCCCGGCGACGCATCTCATCGGCGAAGAGGGTGAAGGTTTAAACACGATGAAGGAGTTCGGCGAGCACGCGCGCACCCATCTCGGTGTGCTGTCGGTCGGGCTCATGCGTGCCGCGCTCGACGAATCGATTGCCTACGTCACACAGCACGCCCAGTTCGGCAAGGTCATCGCCGCGCGGCAGTTGATTGCGGCGAAGATCGCAGACATGGCGATCAGGACGGACGCGGGCCGGCTGCTCTTGCAACGCATGCTCGGCATGATGGATGCGGGCTTGCGCTGCGACGTGCAGGCGTCGATCGCCATGGCGTTCGCGGCCGAAGCCGCGGTGCAGGTATGCCGTGACGCCGTGCAGTTGCACGGCGCGAACGGCGTGACGCGCGAACTCGACGTCGAACGGTTGTTGCGCGAGGCCATGGCTGTCCCAATTCTGGGCGGCACCCCGGAGATCCAGCAACTCGCCATTGCGCGCGCATTGACCGGTGTTGCGGCATTCGATTGATGCGCGTGCATGTCCGGCTCTTCGCGTTGCGGAGACCGCTTTTTTATATGACGTCGTGGCGCACGGCGATGAGGAGGTACAAAGAAACGCATTGAAGGCGAGCAGGGCCGTTATTGAAAAAGCGATAAAACACGAGACGTATCTGAGGAGTTCGCATGTGTATCATCAAGCAGGGTATTGCCGGCGCAGCGCTGCTGCTGGCCGCGCAGGGCGCGTGGGCACAGTCGACGCTGACGTTATACGGTGTCGTCGACAGCTTCGTGCAATACCTTGGCAACGGTTCGACGCACTCATTCTCCGAGCGCAGCGGCGGCAATACCGGATCGAATCTGGGCATAAAAGGCGAGGAGGATCTGGGCGACGGTTTCAAGGCCAAATTCGTGCTCGAAAGCGGCTACACCGTCAACAACGGTGCGTTCTTTGTCGACAGTTCGACGCTGTTCTATCGTCAGGCCTGGGTTGGGCTGACGCACATCGACTATGGTTCGCTGACGTTCGGCCGCCAGTATCAGCCGACTTTCTGGGCCATCTATTACACCGACCCGTTCCGCGGCGACGAAGTGCTGTCGCCGGTGGCGGCCGCAGCGGTCGCGCTCGATCGCAACACCCTCGCCACGCAGGCCGCATCCGGCCGAACCAGTAATTCGATCGAATATCAGTCGCCGGTTGTGGGCGGGCTGAAGCTCTACACGATGTATGCGTTCAGCTCGACGACGACGCTGCCCGTTGTGCAGACCGTCGGCAATCTATTCGATATTGCGCTGACGTACAGCGGATATGGGCTATTCGCCGGACTCGCGTATCAGAATCAGCACGCGGGATCGGAGAACGTGCCCGGCTTGCCTGCCGCATTGAACCTGCTTGGAACCGAGCGCTTTACCGGCTCCCTTGCTTACCGGATCGGCATAGTGAACCTGCAGGCGAACTACACGTATAACCGCTCAAACAACGCGCCCGCCGGATCGCTGGCCGCCCGCCTGGGCGCTGCGCATTCATACAGCTTCGCAGAGATCGGCGCGACGATTCAGGCGACGTCGGCGGACACGGTCGAAATCGCCGGCGTCGCGCGCGATGCGCGCGGCGTGGACGATAGCGCAAAAGGGATCGAGATCGGCATCGATCACAACATCTCGAAGCGTACTCAGATTTATGCTCGCGCTGGGTACATCAAGAATCATGGCACTTCGATGATGAGCTGGCCTGCGGTCTCAGTGACGGAATTGGGATCGTCGCAGAGTGTGATGGCGCTGGGGATCACGCATCGCTTTTGAGAGGTTGCGCTGGCTGTTCTGTAAAGCAGGCGATTTTGGTCTTTCGGCGCGGTGACATTGCCCACTCGACTGATCCGATAAAGGGCGTAGACTTTTTAAGTTCGTTGGTCCTTAGCTCTACGACGACCTGCGTCGCCCGGGTTAGGCGCTTTCGCCGCATGGAGAGCGACGATGATGAGATCAGATAGTTCTTCGATCGTGGCCGCGATTTACGAAGCGGCGACCGGCGGCCTCGGCTGGACCGAGTTAGGCGACAGACTGCGGAGTTATGCCGACGCTGGAAGCGTTGCACTGCGAATTGACGAAGACGGAGAAAACGCCTTAATGCCGTTCGATGTTGCATGGAAGATCTATCACGAGCACTTCTATGCAATCGATCCGCTTCGCATTCGCAGCCACACTCTATTTTCGAACTCGTTAGTGAAGGAGTCGGTGGCCTTCGACGAGCAGGCCCTCATCCGTCGCAATGCACTGATCCGCACCGAATACTATAACGACTTTGCACGTCACAATGGACAGCACCATGCGTTCGGCGGCGTGCTCGCGGTCGACGAAGGCGCCCCTATTGCCTTCTATCGCGACTTGCAGGCGGGACCTTTCGACACGGAAAGCCGCGAGCGGATTACGATGTTGCTGAAACATCTCGAACGAGGTCTCCGGGTTTACAGGGACCTTAAAATAAAAGCGAGCAATGCGGACTCGGGTTTTGCTGCTCTAGCCGCGTTACCGTTCTTTGTGGCGATTGTCGATGCCGATCTGCGCGTTAAATTCGCTAACGCGGCCGGCGTTCGTATGACGAAAGCGCCGAATGCCGGATTGTCTTTTGCATTTTCCGGAATGCCCGATAGCCGGGCATCACATCTGCGTGCGTCCCGGCGAGAAGACCATGAAGTACTCAAGAAACTGGTTTCGTCGGCCGTTGTCGGTGGAGCGGGCGGCACCATGCGTGTTCGGGCGCACGGTGTCCATTCGGTTGAAAACGATACGTCGATGGCATTGGTCGTTTCCCCAATTCCAACGCGCATCGTTATGGAGGAGAACGCGCGGCGTGGATTGGCATCAGGAGCGGCGATGGTCCTGGCGAAACCCTTGGCTGCCCCATTGGTCCCGCGTGGCGAAATGTTGTGCGATTTTTTCGGCTTGACGTTTGCAGAGGCCGCAGTCGCCGTGGCGCTTTTGGGCGGCGCGACAGCAGAAGATGTCGCCCGCTCACGCGGCGTCTCTCTGGGAACCATCCGCACGCAAATCCGAGTAGTACTGGACAAAATGAATGCCCGCAATCTGCGCCACGTCGAGCAGATTGCGGCGGGATTGAGCGTCTTGTTCCCGCCGAACCTGAACCACGCCGAGTTTTCCGAAGGCGCCCAGTATTGAACGGCGCGCGCCCTGCGGTTCATCTTCAGAACTGAAGATGAAATCTTCCTTCTGCCATGCAACTATGAATTTCAACGCCGCCTCCAGTTGAATAGGGGCCGATCAGCACACCGACGGAAGGTGCATTTTTTGCATCTTTAATGAATTCACCTTCCCAGTGGCCGGGCGTCACACGGTTATCGGTCTCGAACGGACGTGCGTAAAGGCTCGCCGCGTCGAGGATCTGGCCGCGCCGGTCTGAGTCGATCCGGTGTTTTGAAATTCATTTTTGATTACTGAAATGGCGCAATTCAAATTCGATCATGAAAACCTTCCTGCGACGAACTGCCTTGCTCGACGAAAATTCATCCAGAGTGCTGTCGCGTTGACGTTCGCGCCCACGGTGTTTTCGCTTTCAGCGTGCTCTGGCGGCGGAGGCGACGACGGTCAGGGAGGCAACGGCAGTGCGGCGTCCGCAACCTCCATGAAAGCTCAATCCGTCGTGCTGCAGTGTCCGGGCCAGGCCTGGAATATGGTCGCAATGGTGGTGGTGACAACTGCGCTCTCGGCTGTGCATCCATTGGGAGGACTCGTCGCCGGATTGCTAGGAGCCTTTTGGCCAGCAGCAGATTGCGGGCAGGAGAGCGCCATCGAAGATATCTCCAGGCAGATCAAGGACATTGTTTCGGAAACCGTCCTCGCGCAAGCGACCGATCACCTGAACTACGTTAGATCGGAGATAGATCTTTACATCGATATCGTGACAAGCAATGCATCTCATAGTGAAAAACTTGAAGCCTGGCGAGACTGTCAGCAAAACATCCGCAACAAGGATTAATTTTTTCAAACCTCGGGATATGAGGAGCCGCTACTACCCCTTTATGCGCTGTATGGAACTGCGTATCTTGGATTTTTAAGGGATGCCCAGACTAATGCTAAGGATTGGGGCTTGCAAGATACATCTCGAGAAGTTAAGGAAATTGAAACATTCCTTTCCTTCGCGCTTCCCTACGCGAATAAGGTATATCGATACTCCTATGCTCGACGACTGAACAGTCTATGTCACTATGAATCATGCCAACCATTCGCCTCGGCGAATGAGTACAGAACAAATGCACGGAATAAGGCGGTGGATCTTGTTGAACAATGGCCTTACTACGACTACATAAAGTATCCCCAAAACGATCGTAAAACTATTGCACCTAATGCGGAGATCTGCTACGGCCCATATGGAAATGCCAGAGATAGCGGGGCAATTCAACTTCCACGGCAGCCGCAATCATTTCCGAAGTCCATGCTCATCTATTCGGGCGCACGCCTCGATTCTGCGCAATTGACCTATGCAGCGGGAGAGGGACCGGACGGGGTGACGACGACTCCACGCATGGGAGGAGGCGGTGGAGGAGCAACTACGGTTAACTTCGCCGATACGATTACTGGCGCAGAAGTCTGGAGCGGCACAGTTGTTGACGCCGTTCAGTTTACCTACGTGAATAATGGCCTGACATCCAAGCTGGGCGGGTCAGGCGGAGGCAGTCATGTTATCAAACCGGAGAAGATGAAATTGTCGAGTATTTACATCTCGGGAGTAGATAAAGATAGCCGCTACAATTCCGCGGACTGCATAGTCGTCGGGTTTAAACCGGATGCGGAATTGTACATCGATCAGGCATTGTTTAATCAAGTGGGTGCCATGGAAATCCAGCGGGCAAGAGAACGCCGTCGTTCCAGATCATGATGCTGAACGATTGAAGCATAAAACTGGCTGACCTGGCGCATGAAAGCGCGTGTCGGATGTTTGTTCTTTTGTGTGAAATATCAAACCGTCAATGATTGAATCTAACTCAGTTCAATATCTTCGCTCGGGCGAGTTCCTTTCCCCGGACTTTGAATTCTATGCAACGGGATACCTGAAACCCAAAGAACCGGAAATGGTGGGTTCGTCCCTGGTATCTGGCAACGGTTCACATGGTCTTTTTATTGATGTGGATGGCGCCATCGTCGTATTTTCTGGCGGCCTTCCTGACGCTTATGTACCGCTGTTTCGAAGCAGGAGCGGATCAGCGCTCCAGCTAGCGGGAAAGGGCGGCGTTTTACCGATCACCTATAAGCTCGTACTGGAAAATGACGGCGCGCTGAGGGTTAAAGGAAAGGACCGGACGCTCTGGGAATCGGGCAAGCCGTCATCGCATCCGGGTACGGGATTCTTTGCTCAGGTGAAGGATGACGGAAACCTGGTTGCTCGATTCGGAACGCCGGAACATCCGGGGGAAATCTATTGGGAACTTGGGGCCAAATGTCGTGCCTGGGTGAGGGTCACGACGGATATGGATACGCACTGGTATCGGAAATTGAGCGTGACATGGGACGGAGGGCAGGTCGAAATTCCTCTGGCACGACGTCCGGGTAAAGATCAGGACCTTTACATCGAATGGCCGACCCATCATCAGGGGCGGCCGATTCGCAACGCAAAGTTGTACTGTTTGGCCGACGCGCCGAGTCAGGGTGGCTACAAGTTGCTGTTTTCCGCTGAGTTAGGTCTTTGGCGCGCGGTGAAGCTCGTCAATGGGCAGTTACTCGGATTTATGCCATGAGCGGCGCCGTCAATTCAACCTGAAGACTGATGACTTCAACTCGCAATGGGCGAGCGGGAAGCGGCGCTAGCGCGAAAGCGAAACGGCCTCAGAACCCTGCAACCCACTCCTCGCAACTGACCCGTTTTCGTCCTTCGCATTGCCGTCTGAATCGCCGACAATTGCGAACATGAACCATGCATGATGGTTGCCGTCGAGACGCCGCGAAAGCGGACTACGCTTAAGACGAAAACTGCGTTTCGATCGTTAGAAAGGTCTGCGTAATATCCACGAGTCATTCAGTCCGCTGCCGGTTGTACCGAGCCGGAAATGCTTCGCATTGACTGCACGGATGGTCGACGCCTGAACGTGTTATCAGGCGTCCCACAGATCAGCGGTTCGAAAAGGCGGAAATGGACTTCAATTGGCCACGAGGGTCGGCGAATATGAAATCAGCTCGTCTCCGATCGGTAGCCCGCGATGCCACCGGTGCCCTTGCTGGTGCATTGACCGTCGTTCCCATCATCCTCAGTTGCGGCGCCGTGCTATACGAAAGCATGGGCGCTGCGTGGGTGACTGCGGGCATATCCGCCGCCTTTGTGGCGGCGGTGGCGGCTGCCATCGTCACGGCGCTGCTGGGCGGCAAGCCGTTGCACATGAATTCACCGAAAACCACGCATGCCGCCATTTTGTCTGGCCTGATTGCAAGCGTGGCAACGGATCCGTCATTCGGCGCCGGAAGCAGCAGCGGGAGTGCAGCCCTCATCGTCGTAGCGTCCACCGCATTGCTCGTTTCCGGCATTGTTCAGTCGATTCTGGGTGCGTCACGTCTCGGTTTGCTCGTCAAGTTCGTTCCGTATCCGGTTCTCGCGGGCTTCATCAATGGCTTTGCGATCCAGATCATCCTGAATCAGTTGCCCCGAGCCCTGGCGATCGATGGACCACAAGAACTCCTGCGGGCTTTGAACGGCACGGTGCCGGTCAATTGGTGGGCTGTGGGATTTGCACTCGGGTCGGGCGGATTGGTGATCCTGGCGAAAAAGAGAAGCGGGCCTATTCCAGCGGCGCTGATCGGCCTTTTTGGCGGAACAGCACTCCAGATGCTGTGCCTGCGTCTTGTTCCGCACGAGGATCTTGGCGCCTCGATTGGCGCGCTGCCGCCAGGCATTCCGCTGAACTTGCGTCTCACGGATATCGTTGGCTTCGCCACCTCCGCGGATTTTCGCAATCATGCCGCCGTGATACTGGCAACCGGCGTCACGATTGCACTGGTGTCGTCAATTCAATCCCTGCTGAGCATCTCGAGCACCGAACAACTCTTCGGCGCTCGTCACCACAGCAATCGCGAACTGGTGGTGCAGGGCGTCTCCAACATCGTGTCGGCGCTGTTTGGCGGCGCGCCCAGCGGCGGATCGCCGAACATCACACGAATTGTTCATGCGAGCGGCGGCCGTACGCAATTTGCCAACTTCGCCTATGCGTGCATGCTTCTGGTGTTGTCGTATGGGCTGAACCGGCTGGTCGGCCAGATTCCACTCTCGGTCATGGCCGGTGTCGTGATCGTGACCAGCGCGGAGGCGATGGACAAGTGGACGCATCAACTGCTGCTCGGTGTCGGTTATGGCGGCCATTCTTCGACCCGCTGGGAGATTTTCCTCAACCTGGCGCTGGTGTTCGTGGTGACCGCGCTGGTCGTTTTCACCAGCGTCCTGGTTGCGCTCGGGGTGGGTTTCGCCGCTGCGTTGATCGCCTTCATCTATCGCTCGAATGCGCAGATGATTCGCCGCATCCAACACGCAACGCAGCTTCGCTCCCGAACGGAAAGATCGGATGCGGCGCTTGAGGCGCTTGGCCAGCACGGTCGCCGGATTGCTATCGTCGAACTTGATGGTCCGCTCTTTTTCGGCTCGGCGGAAAGAGTGGAGCGGGTGGTCGGAGATGAATTATCCGGTAGCGATTGGGTGTTGCTCGACCTGAAGCGCATCAGCCATTTCGACAGTAGCGGCGTGTTGATGTTGAAGCGCCTCGATGAACTGCTGGTCAGGTCCGGACGGCGTCTGTTTCTTGCACCGCTTCTCGCTGGCGGACGCCGTCGCAAGTTTCTGGAGGAATGGGGACTGACGAAGCCGGAAGCGGAGTTGCGCGTATTCGAAAGCACGGACGCCGCGCTATCGCAAGCCGAAGACGAACTGCTCGACAAGTTGGCCGCCCAGGACAGCGATGAGGAACTCGACCTTGCCGCCTTTCCGTTGACGCAGAACATGAGCGATAGCGAGCGAGCGCTGCTGACGAGTCTGGCGGCGCGTAGATCATTTGCCGCCGGCGAGGTTGTGCTCGGACGCGGAGACCCGCATGGCGGCCTGTTACTGCTGACGCGAGGGCGGCTGAGCGTTCTCTGGGACAAGGACGGCAAGGCGTTGCGCACTGCCAGTTACCGGGCGGGCATGACGCTAGGAGAAATACCGTTGATGTTGGACCGGCAGCACCTGTTAAAGCTCGTCGCCGATACGCCCGCTGTCTTGCTGGCGCTATCGCAGGACACGCTCGACTATCTGCGCACCACGATGCCGGAACTGGACGCGAAACTGATGCGCAATCTGAATTTCGAAATCAGTGATCGCCTCTGTGACCTGCTTGAAGCGGTAAGGGACTTCGAGGGTGATTGACCGGCGAGCTTTCGCTACTGGGCTTTGCAAGTGGCCGCCGTCACGGCGCCGGTCCCGTACGGCGGAAGGGATCGGCGGCGGGTGAACCCGTCCCGATCGCCTCTGCCAACTCACCGCGCGGAGCCGGCGGCAGCCTGTTCGATCAGCTTCGCGACCTCGCGGGGATGCGAGATATAGGCAACATGGCTCGAGTTGATCTCGATCGTCTTGCTGCCGGCGCGCTTTGTCATGAAGCGTTCGAGGTCGGGGTTGATGGCGCGGTCCGCCGTTGCGACCACGGCCCAGCTCGGCTTTGTTTTCCACGCCGGGCTGGAGATGGGCACGCCGAACGACTGGGCTGCCGGCATCACCTGCGAGATCGCCATGAACTTCGCTTCGGCTGCGGGCACGTCGGCGGCGAAGTCGGCGTGGAACTTGGCCTGATCGAGATACAGATAGCCGTCTGCCGTCGCCTTGATCGCGGTGGTGGCAGGGGGCGTCTTTTTGGTCAGATCCATGGGGCTTTCGCCGGCATCGGGCTGGAAGGCGGCCACATAGACAAGGCCCGCGACCTTCGCATCGTTACCGGCTTCGGTCACCACTGCACCGCCATAGCTGTGGCCGACCAGAATGCTCGGGCCGTCTTGTGCGTCCACCACGCGCGTCGTTGCCTTGACGTCATCCGCGAAGGAGGTTTCCGGCTCCTGCACGACGGATACGTTATAGCCGTCTGCGGTCAGGATCTTCGATACTGCCTGCCAGCCCGAGCCGTCCGCGAAGAAACCATGGACCAGCACGATATTCTTGACCGGCGCGGCCGGGGCGGGCGTCGCGGCGTGCGAACCCAAGGCGGCGAAGGACAAGGCGAGGGCGGCGGCAATCCGGGTAATACGCGAGGCTGCTTTCATTTTCATGCTCCAGAAGGTTAGGTAGGAATGACCGACTGCTGTTTGGCTCGTCGATGTAGTCATCCTACTAGTTGGATGGGAAGGCGGCAAGCGCGATTTTTGCAACAGAAATGTTCGCGATTTGCATGTAGACTTATTAAATTCGACCGACTAGATGGTAGGCAAAATGACAGTAACAGGCGACATGACCGCGGCACGAATCGTCGAGGCCGGGCGTCAGCTCATTATGCGGCGCGGCTACAGCGGGTTTAGCTATGCCGACGTGGCCGATGCGATCGAGATTCGCAAGGCAAGCATTCACCACCACTTTCCGACCAAGGCGGATCTGGCAATCGCCGCGGTGCAACAATCGCGCGAGGCGTTCGACACCGACATGGCTTCGCTACAGGCAGGCGGCGCCGATGCGATGACGCAGCTAGGCGCCTATCTGGGTCACTGGGAACGCTGCATTACCGACGATAGCGAGCCGTTCTGCGTAGCGGGCATGCTCGGCGCGGAAATGCCGGCTTTGCCCGCCGAAGTGGCGCAAGAGGTCAAAGGGTACTTCGATAACCTCGCTCTGTGGCTCGAGCAGGTGCTCGAGTCGGGCGTGAGGGACAAGCAATTCAAATTGAGTGCTTCGGTATCGACTGAGGCGAGGAAATTCGTATCGCTGGTCTATGGTGCGATGCTGGCGGCGCGAGCCTATGGCGACGCTGCACTTTTCAGGGACGTTACCGCCGACGCCGTGGAAAAGCTCGTCAAGCCCCGCAAAAACTGACAGTCCGGGACCTTCGAGATCCAGTGCCGTACCGGCCAGGTACAACGGGCATCATCGTCCCCATTCGGTACGGGGTACGTAGGGTATCTGTTCTTCCTCGTACAGCCGATAGACAAGCTCAAGCATCTCCCGCAGGTCCCGCGATTCGTCGAGCGCACGCATGCTCATGATGATTGGGGAAACCAGAGTCGGGTCGTCCAGTTCTTTGTAGCTCACATCGTCCCGCTTCATGCCGTACACGCTGCTTGGTACGACAGAGATTCCTTCCCCCGCTGCCACGAGACCTAGCGCGATCTGCAACTCGCGTACTTCATATATCCGGCGAGGCTTGAGCGCTCGATCCTGGAAAGCAGAAAGCACCTGGTCCGCGTAACTGGGGCGTGGCGCTTTCGGAAAGACAATCAGCGTCTCATTGACGAGGTCGCTGAGGGCGAGCAAGGGTTTGGCGCGCGAGAGCGCATGGCCCTCCGGGAGAGCGACGATCATCTTCTCCTCGCGAAGAATCACCCGGCGAATGTTCGCGTCCTCGTGTCGAATACGACCGAAGCCGACATCGATCTGCCCGTCTTTCAGCGCCCTGATCTGGTCCATTGTGGACATCTCGTGGAGGCTGAGTTCGACCGTCGTGTTCTCGTCGCGGAAGCGCCGGATGATTTTGGGCAGCATGCCGTACAACGTCGAACCCACGAAGCCGATGGAGAGGCTGCGTTCGATGTTGCCTACGCGCTTTGTCATGGATTCGAGTTCGGCGGTCTGAGCCAGCAATTGCACCGCATGGGCATAGAAGAACTTGCCGGTCTCAGTCAGCTTCAATGGGCGCGAGTCGCGCTGGAATAGCTGCACCCCAAGCGTCTCTTCCAGTTGCTGTATCTGACGGCTCAACGGTGGTTGCGCCATGTTCAATCGCTGGGCCGCGCGCGTGAAATTGCGTTCTTCGGCTACCGCGACAAAATAGCGAAGATGCCGCAGTTCCATTTCAATACCTCCAGGATATAGACCAATACTAAATCAGTGTTGGACGAGCGTTTCCGGCGTCGTTTATTCTGCATTCATACGCTGTTTCAGTACCGGATTATACCTCCTGGGCATATTAGAACGAGTGTCAAGCCGAGGGTTAACCCCACAGAAAATAGAGCGATTCAGGAGCAGACATGAGCGTTAAAGTGTTCGATACGACGGAAGTGCAGGACCTGCTGAAGGCGGCCGCCAACATCGGCAGCCAGGAGGGCAATGCTCGCGCCAGGCAGATTGTCCACCGCCTGCTGAGCGATCTTTTCAAGGCCATCGATGACCTTGACATGACGCCCGACGAAATCTGGGCTGGCGTTCACTACGTCAACAAGCTCGGCCAGGATGGCGAAGCGGCGCTCCTGGCTGCCGGTCTCGGTCTGGAGAAATTCCTCGACATCCGGATGGATGCTGAGGACAAGGCGGCTGACATCGACGGTGGCACGCCGCGCACAATCGAAGGGCCTCTCTACGTCGCTGGTGCCCCAGTGTGCGATAGCGTATCGAAGATCGATCTCAATCCGGACGAGGATGCAGGCCCGCTGGTGATTCGCGGCACGGTCACCGGTCCAGACGGCAAGCCCGTCGAGGGCGCGGTTGTCGAATGCTGGCATGCCAACTCGAAGGGCTTCTATTCACACTTCGACCCGACCGGCGCGCAGAGCGAGTTCAATCTACGCGGCGCGGTTAGCACGGGTGCCGACGGCACATACGAATTCCGCACGCTCATGCCGGTCGGCTACGGCTGTCCGCCGAATGGCGCGACCCAACACCTGTTGAACGTGCTCGCCCGTCATGGCAACCGTCCGGCGCATGTCCATTTCTTTGCCACCGCCGATCAATGCCGGAAGCTGACGACGCAAATCAATATCGAAGGCGACCCGTTGATCTGGGACGACTTTGCCTATGCCACGCGCGAGGAACTGATTCCGCACGTGGTCGAAAAGACCGGCGGCACGGCGCTCGGCATGAAGGCCGATGCGTATAAGGAAATCGAGTTCAACATCGAGTTGACTCCGCTGGTTCAAGGCAAGGATAACCAGCTCGTCCATCGCCTGCGTGCCTCTGCTGCCGCCTAACCGCTGACCGCAGCGGCTGCGTCGTACCACCGCTGCCGCTCAGTTCTTCGCAAGAATCTTTCGACACCGATGCGCGCGCTCCCTTATCGGAGTACGCGTAGGGGAGCACTCATGTCTGCAATTATCGACAAAGCCGCGCAACTGGATGAACTGCTGCACACCGCCGTTCAGGATGACAAACAAAACGGCGTATTCCGTTGCCGCCGCGACATCTTCACGAACACCGATCTGTTCGAACTCGAGATGAAGCACATTTTCGAGAGCAATTGGGTCTATCTCGCGCATGAAAGCCAGATTCCCGACAATAACGATTACTACACCACCTGGATTGGCCGTCAGCCCGTGGTCGTCACGCGCGACAAGAGCGGCGAGCTGCACGCGGTCATCAATGCCTGCGCGCACAAGGGCGCCATGCTTTGCCGGAAAAAGCATGGCAATAGAGGTACTTTCACCTGTCCGTTCCACGGCTGGAGCTTCGCCAACACCGGCAAGCTGCTGAAAGTGAAGGACGTGAAGACCACCGAATATCCGGTGCAATTCAATACCAACGGCTCGCACGATCTGAAGAAAGTGGCGCGCTTCCAGAGTTACCGCGGCTTTCTGTTTGGCAGCCTTAACGCAGATGCGATTCCTCTGGAGGACTACCTTGGCGAGACCCGGGTCATCATCGACCAGATCGTTGACCAGGCGCCGGACGGGCTGGAAGTAGTGCGCGGCAATTCATCGTACATCTACGACGGTAACTGGAAGATGCAGATGGAGAACGGCTGCGACGGCTACCACGTCAGCACCGTGCACTGGAACTACGCGGCGACGATGGACCGTCGCAAGGTCGAAGGCACCAAGGCCGTGGATGCGAATAGCTGGAGCAAGTCCGTAGCCGGTGTGTACGGTTTCGACCATGGCCACATCCTGCTGTGGACCAAGACGATGAACCCGGAAGTGCGGCCGGTCTATCAATACCGCGACGAAATCAAGGCGCGCGTGGGCGAGGTGAAGGCGGACTTCATCGTCAACCAGACGCGGAATCTTTGTCTGTATCCGAACGTGTTCCTGATGGACCAGTTCAGCACGCAGATTCGCGTCGTGCGTCCGATCAGCGTGGACAAGACCGAAGTGAGCATCTTCTGTTTCGCGCCGAAGGGTGAGAGCGCAGCCGACCGGACGACTCGCATCCGCCAGTACGAAGACTTCTTCAACGTCTCCGGCATGGGCACCGCGGACGACCTCGAAGAGTTCCGTGCCTGCCAGGCGGGTTATGCCGGCACCACGGCAATGTGGAACGACCTCTCGCGCGGCGCGCCGTTGTGGGTCGAAGGGGCCGACACGAATGCAAAAAATATGGGTCTGAAGCCGCGCATTTCAGGCGAGCGCAGCGAAGACGAAGGCCTGTTTGTCTGTCAGCACGAGTACTGGGTTCATGTGATGCGCGACGCGCTCAAAAAGGAACAAGGGGAGGCCGCGGCATGAACTTCGATTACCAGAAAATCTGCGCCGTGCTGTTCCGCGAAGCGCGCCTGCTCGACGACCGTCAATGGGACGACTGGCTTGCCTGCTATACCGAGGACGTCACGTACTGGATGCCGGCATGGGATGACGACGACCGGCTCACCGACGACCACGAGAGCCAGATTTCGCTGATGTACTACCCGGACCGTGGCGGCCTGGAAGACCGTGTGTTTCGCATCAAGACCGAGCGCAGCAGTGCCTCAATGCCTGAACCGCGAACCAGTCACAACGTCACCAATGTGGAAGTGCTCGCCGAGCGCGAGAACGAAGTGGACGTGCGCTACAACTTCAACACGCTCAGCCACCGTTACAAAACCACCGACCAGTTTTTCGGCACGATGTTCGTCACGCTGCGCCAGGTCAACGATGAACTGTTGATCTGCTACAAGCGCATCGTGTTGAAGGACGACTACATCCGCCAGGTACTCGACGTTTATCACGTTTGAGCGCAAACATCCGCGGAAATGAGACGTACAGGAGACAACATGTCCAGCTACACCATTGCACTCAATTTTGAAGACGGCGTGACCCGCTTCGTGACATGCAAGGCGGGCGAAAAGGTACTCGATGCTGCCTTTCGCGCAAAAATCAACCTGCCGATGGATTGCTCCGATGGCGTATGCGGGACCTGCAAGTGCCGCGCCGAGAGTGGGAGCTACGACCTGGGTGACGATTACATCGATGATGCGCTGACCGAGGACGAGAAAGAAAGTGGCCTCGTACTCACCTGCCAGATGACGCCGGAAAGCGACTGTGTGATTGCCGTGCCGGCATCGTCCACTGCGTGCAAGACTGAGCAAAGCCGGTTCGCCGCGACCGTATCCAGAGTGGAGCCGCACAACGATGCGGCCATCGTGCTCGAACTGGAGGTGGAGGCAAGCGCGCCGGTATTCTTGCCGGGTCAGTACGTCAACATCGATGTTCCAGGCAGCGGCCAGCACCGTTCGTATTCTTTTTCGTCGGCGCCGGGTGAGTCGACAATCAGCTTTCTGATCAAGAAGATTCCCGGTGGCGTGATGAGCACGTGGCTCGAATCCGCACAGGCAGGCAACAAAGTGGAGCTCACCGGGCCGCTCGGCAGCTTCTATCTGCGTGCGGTGGAGAGGCCGTTGCTGTTCCTTGCCGGCGGCACGGGTCTCGCGCCGTTCCTGGCGATGCTCGAAGTGCTGGCTCGCGCGAATTCGCAGCAGAAGGTTCATCTGATTTATGGCGTAACGCGAGACCTCGACCTCGTGCAGGTCGATGCGATCGACGCGTACGTGGCGAGATTGCCGAATTTCACTTACAGCACTGTTGTGGCCGACGCGGATTCGGCCCATCCCCGCAAAGGCTGGGTGACGCAGCATATCCCGGCGGAGGCCGTCAATGAGGGTGACGTCGACGTGTATCTGTGCGGGCCGCCGCCCATGGTCGATGCAGTGCGCAAACATTTCGACGACAACGGTGTGAAGCCCCGCAGCTTCCACTATGAGAAGTTCACGCCCAACGCCGCACCGAGGACCCCATGAGCACTCAACGATTTGCCGGCAAGGTCATGGTGGTCACCGGCGCCGCCCAGGGTATCGGTCGCGCTGTCGCGCTTCGCGCGGCCGCTGAGGGCGGCAAGGTGCTCTTTGTCGACCGCGCCGACTTCGTTGCGGAAGTCGCAGCCGAAGCGGACGGCGAGGAGACCGTTGGATTTGTCGCCGACCTTGAGACGTACGAAGGTGCTGCGTCGGCAATGGCGTTTGCCGCGCGCAAGTTTGGCGGCATCGATATTCTGGTGAATGGTGTCGGCGGTGCGATTCGCATGCGTCCGTTCGCCGAATTCGAGCCTGCGCAGATCGATGCGGAAATTCGCCGCTCCCTGATGCCTACGCTGTACGCCTGCCATGCTGTGTTGCCGTACCTGCTCAAGCGTGGCGGCGGAACGATCGTCAACGTCTCCTCGAATGCTACGCGCGGTATCCGCCGCGTACCGTATTCCGCGGCCAAGGGCGGTGTCAACGCGATTACGCAGTCGCTTGCGATGGAGTACGCGGAGCACAACATCCGTGTGGTCGCCACTGCGCCGGGCGGGACCGACGCACCGCCGCGACGTGTCCCTCGCAATGCTGCCGGTGACAGCGAGCAGGAAAAAACCTGGATGGGCGACGCGGTGAAGCAGGTTACCGAATCCACCTTTCTCAAGCGCTACGGCAGCATCGACGAACAGGTCGCGCCGATTCTGTTCCTCGCCTCGGACGAGGCCGGCTATATCACCGGCACCGTGTTGCCCGTAGCCGGCGGAGACACAGGTTGACCCTCGCAGGCTGGCAGTGATCGCCGACCCCCGGCGCACTGTCCGGCGTGACTGGCTGCCCACATCAATAGCGCCAAAGGCGATAGTAAATATTGGGCGCATTGACAAGCACGTCGACATTTCGATCGCCATGGAAGACGATCAGGCTGACTATAATCAACGGGTCCAGGACCCACTTCTGGACCCGCTGGCCGAACCTGCCGGCGTGATGCACGCTTACTTGACACACGTGAGCCGGTGGCCTTTGATGACGCGCTGCGCGAGTTAATCGAGACCGGGGCGGTGAGGCACTCGTCGTGCCGCAACCTGTTCACTCTCCAACGGGGATTCAGTGATGACAGTCGACCATCTTCCCAATCCGCGCATCCATGAACGCGAAAAAAACGGACCGCACCTTACCACGCAGGAGCATTTAGGCCTGAACGGGCGAATTGCCCTCATCATCACCGACGCGGTCGGCACAATGTGGTGTGCCTATGTCTTTGCGGTGATCGCTCTTATCAGCTTGCCATCTGCTATTCAGAGCGGCGTGTCGACGCTGATCGCCTGGATTGCGCAGACATTCTTGCAGTTGGTGCTGCTGTCCGTGATCATGGTGGGCCAAAAAGTGGCGGCCGCGGCTTCGGACAAGCAGGCGCTACAAACCTACAAGGACGCGGAGGCGCTCCTGAAGATCCAGGATGAAATGCACCGGCTCATCGAGATCAACAATGCGCTGACGGAGGCGATCCATCGCGCGGTGACGTCAAAGGAAATATCAACGGCTGCGCAGCCGAACGTTTCCGGCGGCGCCAGCCCGCCGGCATGATGCCGGGCAATCCGCTGCGCAGTACGGGTGCATGACGGGAAGCGCATCAGCGCTTTTTGTCATGCACCGCACTCTCATCGCATTTAGATCGCACTCACCACGGCAGCGAGTAAGTCTTCGTATTGGTAAAGCTCTTCATGGCCTCCTGCACCCCTTCCTTGTAGCCGAGTCCCGAGTCCTTCACGCCGCCAAACGGCGTAAGTTCGAGCCGATACCCCGGTACTTCGCGCACATTCACGCTGCCCACTTCCAGTTCGGTAATGAACCGCGTGATGTAGTCGAGGCGGTTCGTGCAGACCGACGATGACAACGCGTAGTCCGTGCAGTTCGACATGCGGATCGCTTCGTCGATGTTGGCAAAGCGCAGGATCGGCGACACCGGTCCGAACGTTTCGTACTTGACGAGCGGCATGTCGGGCGTGACGCGGTCCACCACTGTCGGCGAGTAAAGCGCACCGTCGCGCAGATTGCCCGCAAGCAGACGGGCGCCGCGTGACAGGGCGTCGTTGACCTGGCGTTCGCAGAACTGCGCGGCCGCTTCGTCGATCACGGTTCCCATATCGACCGAACTATCCGCCGGATTGCCATACTTCCAGGCGCGTGTCTTCTCCACGACGAGATCCGTGAAGCGGTCGGCGACCGCTTCGTGCACCAGCATGCGCTTGATGGCGGTGCAGCGCTGGCCCGAATTCTTGTACGAGCCCGACACTGCGAGCGAACTGGCCTCGTCGAGATCGGCATCTTCCATCACGATGATCGGGTCGTTCCCGCCCAGTTCGAGCACGGCGCGCCGATAGCCCATTCGCGAGGCGATCGATTTGCCGATCGCGACACCGCCGGTGAAGGTGATGAGGTCGATCGCGGGGTTCGTGATCAGCTCGTCGGCAATCACGCTCGGGTCGCCCGTCAGCACCTGGAGCATCTGCACCGGCAAGCCCGCTTCATAGAGAATGTCGGCCAGCAGATAGCATGACAGCGGCACTTTCTCCGACGGTTTCACGACGATGCGATTGTTCGTGGCAATCGCCGGCACGATCTTGTGCGCGACCTGATTCATCGGGTGGTTGAACGGCGTAATGGCGGAGATCACGCCCAGCAGCGGATCGCGTTGCGTGTAGACGCGCCGCTTCTTGCCGTGAGGCGTGAGATCGCACGAGAAAATCTGGCCATCGTCTTTCAGTACCTCGCCGGCGCCGAACACCAGCACGTCCGCGACGCGGCCGGCTTCATAAATCGAATCCTTCTTGCACAAGCCGGCTTCCGCCGTGATGACGGCGGCGATTTCTTCGGTGCGCGCCCGCACGGCATCGGCCGCGCGCCGCAGGATTGCGGCGCGCTCATAGCGGGTCAGCGCCGGACGATACGCGCGCGCGAATTCGAATGCGCGGCGCACGTCCTCAAGCGTCGCCTTCGGCACGGTGCCGACGAGCGTGCCGTCGTAAGGGTTGTGTACTTCGATCACTTCGTCGCGAAAGATTTTTTCGCCGCCAATGCGCAGCGCTTCATGACGCACCTGCCATTGAGCCTTGATTTCAGCTACAGCGTTCATGTCTGATCCCCGATCATTGAAGATGGTTGAGTGCGATATCGATGATGTCGAAGTTGCGCAACCGTGCCCGCTCGCCGACCGATTTCGCGACCGGCTGGTTGAACAGCAACGGCACGATCTGTTCGGCAAGGCCGCCATGCGAGCGCAGCGGCACGTCGAGGCCGGACAGATCGTGCTTGATGCGCCGCGTGCCGAGCACCACGTCTTGCGTTGAAATCACGATGAGGTCGCCCATGCGCGCAGGCGGGAGTTCGAAGCGCGCGCAGCCTTCGGCGCCCGTCAGCACCAGTTCGATGCCGGGTTCCGCGGCGAGCCGGCGGCGCATCGCTTCGAGATCGGCTGAGGCAGGCAGATAGACCGTCGCGAACGATCCGAGCGCGCCGTGATGCACGACGTAGGGGTCCGTGATCGGCAGGATCACGCGAGCAGCGTCCTCGCCGAGCCACTCGTCGAAGCGCTCCTGCAGATAGATCACGTTGGGCTCGCCGTCTTCGTTGTGCTTCGCGTTCATCCCATGGTCGGCGGTGAGCGCGACGATCGCGCCCAGTTCGTCGAGCCGCTGCAGATAGCCGTCCATCATCTGATAGAACGCGTTCGCGCCGGGGGTGCCCGGGGCGCACTTGTGCTGTACGTAATCGGTGGTCGACAGGTACATCAGGTCGATGTCGCGCGTTTCGAGCAGCCGCACGCCGGCGGCGAATACGAACTCGGACAGTTCCGCGCTGTAGACGCTCGGCACAGGCTGGCCGACCAGTTCGAGCAGGTTGTCGATGCCGTTTTCCTCGAGCGTTGCTTCGTCGGCTTTCTCCGCCGAGAAGCAGATGCCTTTCAGGCCTTTGCCGAGCAGCCGGCGCAGTTTGTCCTTTGCCGTGACCACCGCGACGTGCGCCCCCTGTTCGGCGAAACCGGCGAGCACGGTAGGGGCGACCAGGTACTTCGGATCGTTCATCAGCACCTCGGTGCCGCTGTCGCGATCGAAAAAGTAGTTGCCGCTAATGCCATGCACAGCGGGTGGCACGCCGGTCACGATCGACAGGTTGTTCGGGTTCGTGAAGCTCGGCACGACGCATTCGCCCTTGAGCGAGGTGCCAGGGCGCAGCAGCGTGGCCAAAAAGGGCGCGACCCCTGCCGCGGCCGCCATCTCCAGATATTCATACGCGCAGCCGTCCACGCAGACCACGACGACGGGTCTGCGCATCCAGTTGTAGCTGCGGCCGTTCACTTCAATGGAAATCGGTGCTTCGCTCATGACATGTCCTCTTGGCTAGGGTAAGTCGGGTGATGACAATGTGGCGTTGTGTGGCAAAGTGAGGCAATACTTGACATTAAAATTGATGCTTTGTAGATTGTCAACAACAGACAACAAATCGCAAATCATCAAGCGCAGTCATCAGCAGTTGCTTAAGAGGGTTGCAACACACAGTCGTCCCGTAATACCGGTCGTTTTCGTCGCTGGCCGCGACGCCACTTTCTCAAGGGGTCTGGAAATGAAGGAACAGTCGGGGTTTAAAGCTTGTAGAGGTCGTCTGAATCTGGCGCTGCGTTGTCTGGTCGCCGCTACCGTCACACTCGGCGCCGTCCAGTTCGCGCATGCAAAAACGCAGTTGCTCGTCTATACGGCGCTCGAAGACGAGGCGATGAAGCCCTATAAAGACGCGTTCGAAAAGTCCAACCCGGATATCGAAATCCGCTGGGTGCGCGATTCGACGGGCGCGGTCACGGCCAAGCTGCTCGCCGAAAAGAACAATCCGCGTGCCGACGTGGTGCTTGGGCTCGCCGCATCCAGCCTGACGCTGCTCGATCTGCAGGGCATGCTGATGCCCTACGCGCCGAAGGGTTTCGACAGCCTGACGCGCAAGTACAGCGACGCGAACACGCCGCCGCACTGGGTAGGCATGGACGTGTGGGGTGCGACGGTCTGCTACAACCGCGTCGAAGCAGAGAAGCGCCACTTGCCTAAGCCGACCTCATGGGAAGACCTCGCCAAGCCGGTCTACAAGGGCATGATCGTGATGCCGAGTCCAGTGTCGTCCGGCACCGGCTATCTGGATGTGACGTCCTGGCTGCAAACCTTCGGCAAGGACAAGGGCTGGCAGTACATGGACGCGTTGGACAAGAACGTCGCGCAATACGTGCACTCGGGCTCGAAGCCCTGCACGCTGGCGGGCACCGGCGAGTTTCCGATCGGTATCTCATTCGAATTCCGCGGCCACGAGTTGCAGGCGCAAGGCGCACCCATCGACCTGATCTTCCCGAAAGAAGGGCTCGGCTGGGACATGGAAGCCACCGGCATCATGAAGACGACCAGGCAGCCGGAAGCGGCCAAAAAACTGGCGGACTTTATGGCCAGCAAGGAGGCCAATGAAATCACCGCGCAGTGGTGGGCGATTGTTGCGTACCCCGGCGTCGCGAAGAAACTCTCCGGGATTCCCGACAACTATTCGGAACTGCTCGTGAAGAACGATTTCGCATGGTCCGCAAAGAACCGCGATGCAATTCTCGAAGACTGGCAAAAGCGCTACGGCAACAAGGAACAAAAGTAAGGCCGCGTTCAGCGAGGTCTTGACGAGCGCCGGGGCACGCACTGCGTGACCCCCGAACGATACGGCGATGCAGCGCACGGCAGTGCGCCGCCGCCGGGTCGACATGCAAGCGGAGGAGCAGATGACAACGTATTTGAGCGTCGAGCGGGTCTATAAGCGATTCAACGACACGCCGGTTCTGGAGGACATCAATCTTGGCGTGAAGAAGGGAGAAATGCTCTGCTTCCTCGGGCCGTCGGGATGTGGCAAGACCACGTTGCTACGCATCATTGCCGGACTGGAAACTCAGAGCGCCGGCCAGATTACGCAGGACGGCCGGGATATTTCGCGGCTGCCGCCTCAGTTGCGCGACTACGGCATCGTCTTTCAGTCGTACGCACTATTTCCGAATCTGACCATCTTCGACAACGTGGCCTATGGTCTCGTCAATCGCAAGATGAAACGCGCGGCGATTGCCGACCGCGTGAACGAACTGCTCGCCCTGGTTGGTTTGCCGGATGCGCAGAAGAAGCATCCGAACCAGTTGTCGGGCGGCCAGCAGCAGCGTATCGCGCTGGCGCGTGCGCTCGCTACGTCGCCGGGTCTGCTGTTGCTCGACGAGCCGCTCTCGGCGCTGGACGCGCGCGTGCGTGTGCGGCTGCGCCAGGAAATCCGCCAGTTGCAGCAGCGCCTCGGCGTGACCACGATCATGGTGACGCACGACCAGGAAGAGGCGCTTTCGATGGCCGACCGGATCGTCGTGATGAATCAGGGCGTCATCGAGCAGATCGGCACGCCACACGAAATCTATCGCGAGCCGGCGTCGCCGTTCGTTGCCGACTTCATCGGCAAGGTCAATCTGATTCCGGCCGAGGTGGCGCGCGACGGCAGTCTCAAGGCGGGTGCCATCGCGCTGCGCTACGGGTGCGGATCGGAGCGTGCGGCGCTGGGCTCGAAAGTGTCGGCGTTCGTGCGCCCCGAAGACATTCACCTCAGCGCGCCGGGCAGCGAGGCGGACAACCTGCTGCCTGCCTCCGTCGAAAAGCTGGAATTTCTCGGCGCGTTCTGCCGGGTCAGCTTCAAGGTGGATGGACTCGGCGAACAGGAGATCGTCGCCGACCTGTCGTTTCATGAAATGCATCGCACCCGCCTGCAACCGGGGTCGCGCTTCAATCTGGCGATCAATCGCGAACACGTATGCGTCTTCTCCGCCGCAAAGGAGCGACTCCAATGAGCGCCGTTCTGATCGAGCGCCGCAGCGGCGACGAAGCTCACGCCGAGGTGCGCCAGAAGAGCCATTGGCACGACCGCATCGCGCAACTGGCTCTCGTGCTGATGTCCGCGTTTCTGGGCATGTTTCTGCTGGTGCCGTTGGCCTTGGTGATCGGCAAATGCTTCGTCGATGCGGATGGCCATTTTGTCGGACTTGCCAATTTCACCGGCTATCTGCTGGATTCCGGCGTGTGGACCTCGACTCTGCATTCGGTCACGGTGGCCTGCCTGGTGACGGCGATTGTGATACCGATGGCGTTCACGTTCGCGTATGCGCTGACCCGCTCATGCATGCCGATGAAGAACGCCGTCCGCACGGTCGCGCTGCTTCCGCTGCTCGCACCGACGCTGCTGTCCGCGGTGTCGTTCATTTACTGGTTCGGCAATTCGGGCATCCTGAAGCCCTGGCTTAACGGGCATTCGATTTATGGGCTGCCGGGCATTGTATGCAGTCTGGTGTACGCCGCCTTTCCGCACGTGCTGATGATTCTCGTGACGGCGCTGTCGCTGTCCGACGGGCGCTTATACGAAGCTGCCGAAGCAATGGGCACACGCCGCGCGCGCAAATTCTTCACGATCACGCTGCCGGGCGCGAAGTACGGCCTGATCAGCGCGACGATGGTGTCGTTCACGATCTGCATCAACGACTTCGGCGTGCCGGTGGTGATCGGCGGACCTTATTCGGTGCTTTCCACCGACATCTATAAGCTCATCATCGGTTTGCAGGACTTCAACCGGAGTGCGGTGGTCAGCTTGCTGCTGCTCTGTCCGGCGCTCGTTGCGTTCGCCGTCGATTTCTTCATTCGCCGCAAACAGCAATCGCAACTCGGCGCGCGCTCGACGCCGTATCAGCCGAAACCCGCGCGGGGTTTCGACATGGCGATGCTCGGGTACTGCAGCTTCGTCTGCGCGCTGCTGCTGGCGGTGGTCGGCATTTCGGTGTTCGCTTCGTTCGTGAAGTTCTGGCCGTATCAGATGAGTCTCGGCTTGCAGCACTACAAGATGGGGCTGATCGGCGCCGGAATTTTCGATGCGTATAAGAACAGCCTGAAAATGGCCGCGTGCGTGGCGATCGGCGGCACCGTCATCGTGTTCGGCGGCGCGTATCTCGTCGAGAAGACACGCGGGCCGCGCTGGTTACGCGGGTTTATCAATCTGTGCGCGATCCTGCCGATGGGCGTGCCGGGTCTTGTGCTCGGCATCAGCTACATCTTTCTGTTCAACTCGCCCGCCAATCCTTTGAACGGTCTTTACGGCACGCTCGCGCTGCTCGCGATCGTCACGGTAGTGCACTACTACTCGTCGAGCCACCTGACCGCGGTCACCGCGCTTCGCCAGATCGACAATGAGTTCGAAGCCGTCTCGGCTTCGCTGAAAGTGCCTTTCTACAAGACGTTTTTGCGCGTCACCGTGCCGGTATGCCTGCCATCGATCCTGCAGATCGCGCGTTATCTGTTCGTCAACGGCATGACGACGGTATCGGCCGTCGCGTTTCTCTATTCACCCGACACGCAACCCGCCTCCGTTGCCATTCTCAATCTCGACGACGCCGGCCAGATTGGACCGGCCGCGGCGATGGCCACGCTGGTGCTCGTGACGGCGGCATTCGCTTGCGTACTGTTTGCCTGCGTGTCGCACGGCGTCTTGCGCAGAACCCAGGCATGGCGCACTGCGCGTCGTGGCTGAAACAAATCTTCTTCAAGATCGACAAGGAGCTACTGTGAATCTGCCCGCTCAGCCCATTCTGCTTACTCCCGGTCCGCTCACGACCTCAGACCGCACGCGTCAGGCGATGCTGCGCGACTGGGGATCGTGGGACGGCGACTTCAATCAGATTACCGCCCGTATCCGCCAGCAGACGCTGCGTATCGTGCATGGCGAAGACACGCATGAATGCGTGCCCTTGCAAGGCAGCGGCACGTTCTCGGTTGAGGCCGCGATCGGCACGCTGGTGCCGCGTGATGGACATGTGCTGATACCGAACAACGGTGCGTATTGCCAGCGTATCGCCAAGATTTGCCGGGCACTGGGCCGCCGCCACCAGACCCTCGATTATCCGGAAGACACGCAGGTCAAAGCGGCCGACGTCGATCGCGCACTGGCGGCGGATGTGAGCATCACGCATGTCGCGCTGGTTCATTGCGAAACCGGTGCGGGGGTGCTCAATCCGCTGCACGAGATTGCCGTGGTGGTCGCCAAACACGGACGCAGTCTGATCATCGACGCGATGAGCTCATTCGGCGCTATCGACATCGATGCGCGCGAAACGCCATTCGACGCTGTCGTGGCGGCGTCCGGGAAATGTCTGGAAGGGGTACCCGGCATGGGCTTTGTGATCATTCGCCGCAGCACGCTGGAGCAATGCGAGGGCAACAGTCCGTCACTCGCGATGGATCTGTACGATCAGTGGGCCTACATGAACCGCACCACGCAGTGGCGCTTCACGCCGCCCACGCACGTTGTCGCGGCGCTCGATCAGGCCATCGCGCAATACGTGGAAGAGGGCGGTCTCGAAGCGCGTGGCGCACGCTATGCCGGCAACTGCCGCGTCTTGATAGACGGCATGGCCGCACTCGGCTTTCGAACCTTTCTCGACCCGGCGATCCAGGCGCCGATCATCGTCACGTTCCATGCGCCTGACGATCCCAACTACGATTTCAAAACGTTCTATACGGAAGTGAAAAAGCGCGGCTACATCCTTTATCCGGGCAAGCTGACTCAGTTGGAGACGTTCCGTGTCGGCTGTATCGGCCACTTCGGCGAATCCGGTATTCCTGGCGCGGTCGCCGCGATTGCCGACACCTTGCAGGCCATGGGGATCACGCGCGTATCGGCGAAAGCGTTGGCCTGAGTTTGCTTGACTATGCCCATGTAAAAAGGCTTCTTTCCGTTGAAACGGGAAGAAGTCTTTCTTTCTGCTGAATCGAGTTAAACCGTTCTACTAACGAGAGCAATTCATGCGTCCGTTCTGGATTGAACAAGCACTTTTCGCCGATGGTTCACTGGCGCCGGCATTGCAAGGCGCGATCACTGCCGATGTCTGCATTGTCGGCGGTGGTTTCACCGGGTTGTGGACTGCCATCCAGGCGAAGCAGAAGAAACCCGATCTCGACATCGTGATCATCGAGAGCGATCTGTGCGGCGCGGGCGCCAGTGGCCGCAACGGTGGCTGCCTGCTGACGTGGTCGACGAAATTCTTCACGCTGCGGCGTCTGTTTGGCGAGGCCGAAGCGATCCGGCTGGTGAAAGCGTCTGAAGCTGCTGTGGGGCGGATTCGAGACTTCTGTGTCGAGCATGCTATCGATGCTGAGCTTCGGCTCGACGGCACGCTCTACACGGCGACGTCGCGCGCGCAAATCGGCTTGCTCGATCCGGTGATCGCCGCACTGAGTGAGCATGGCATCAATTCGTATCAACATCTCGCGGCGGACGAAGTGGCGCGCCGTTCCGGTTCGGCGCGCAATCTCGGCGGCGTGTATTCGCCGGTCGCGGCAACGGTTCATCCCGGCAAGCTAGTGCGCGGGTTGCGGCGTGTCGCGCTCGAAATGGGCATTCGTATTTACGAGCGCACGCCGATGCTCGACTTCACCTCCGGCGAGCGCGTGACCGTGCGCACGCCGGCTGGGAATGTCACGGCGCCCAAACTGGTGCTCGCGATCAATGCATGGATGGCGAGCCGTTTCCCGCAGTTCGAACGCACGCTCGCAGTCGTCTCCAGTGACATGATCGTCACCGAGAAATGCCCGGAGTTGCTGCAGCAGATCGGCTTGAAAGATGGCGTATCGGTGCTCGACTCGCGCATCTTCGTTTACTACTACCGCAGCACGGCAGACGGACGGCTGATGCTCGGCAAGGGCGGCAATACCTTTGCCTGGCGCGGCCGGATCGCACCGGTGTTCGATCAACGTTCGCCGTATGAAGCCGATCTGACGCGCAGCTTGTACGATTTCTTCCCGGCGTTGCGCGACGTGCCGGTGACGGCGAGCTGGAACGGCCCGTCGGATCGCTCGGTCACGGGTTTTCCGTTTTTCGGCAGGCTCGATGACGCGCCGAACGTGCTCTATGGATTTGGCTATTCCGGTAATGGCGTTGGGCCGACCTATATGGGCGGGCAGATCCTGTCTTCACTGTTGCTCGAACTCGACAACGAATGGACGCGCAGTCCATTGACGAAGGGACCGTTGGGCTATTTCCCGCCGGAGCCGATCCGGTTTGTTGGTTCGATTACCGTGCGCGACGCAATTCGGCGCAAGGAGCGCGCGGAAGATGAGGATCGGCAGCCGTGGCTGGTTGACCGCTTGCTCAGCAAGCTCGCCAACGCTGCAGGGAAATCGGATAAAGCGTAGGACGCGGCTGCGGGCCCGCACACGGAGCCGAACCTGCAGCGCCGAACGCGGGGCCGTGTGCGCAGCCGTCAAGCCCTGTTTCAGGCGTTGCCTGCGCCGCCATTACCGGCAGACGCTGCCCAGTGCTCGTGGGCTCGCCGCATTCTCGCGAGGCCATGTGCGACGTGTTCGCGCACGAGCGTGACGGCGCTCTCCGCATCGCCCTTGGCGAGTGCGTTGACGATTTTCTCGTGTTCCGTCACGGATGTCGCCAGCGCGCTCTTTTCCGATTCGATCGCCGCCTGACGCAGCAAACCCAGTTGGCGAACGAGATGCCGATAGGTTTCGATCAGATGCTGGTTGCCGACGCCCGTTACCATCGCATCGTGCAACTGGACGTTCAACGCTGTGTAGCGCGTGAGATCATGATCTTTCTTCGCGGCTTTCATCGACGTGATGATGCCTTTGAGCGTGGCGAGCGTTTCGGGCGTCATCCGATTGGCGAGTGCGCGGGCGACTGACTCGTCCAGCATGGCGCGGACTTCGTAAATCTCCTCGGCCTCGCGCAGCGATAGTGCGCGCACCGTGACGCCGCGGTTTTTTTCCGTCTTCAGCAAACCGGCCTGTTCCAATGCGCGGAACGCCTCGCGTAGTGGCCCGCGAGACACATTCAGCCGCGTGGAGACTTCAACTTCGTTCAATTTTTCTCCCGGGGCGAATTCCCCCGAGACGATGCTGCGTTCGAGCATTTCCTGCACGAGCGTCGCAAGAGAATGCCGCTGCAGCAGTTCGATGGCGCTAGACGTGGTTGACGTGGTCATGATCGGCGATTAGAACAAAGGAAGGGGTAATAGACCGTCTGCTTCTCTGACCATAGCGTGACAGCTTGTCTATTGTCAACAATCGTCAGCGCCGGGAGAAATCCATGTCCAGTCTCGCAGCCGATAACGGCGTCGTCACCGTATCCACGCAACGCACGGTCGATGAGGCCGCCGATGCATTTGCCGCGCTGATCGCAGCGAAAAATATCATCTTGTTCGCGCGCATCGATTTCGCGGCGGATGCGCGGCGCGCGGGACTTGCAATGCCGCCGTCTCAGTTGCTGGTGTTCGGCAATCCGCGCGCGGGGACACCGCTGATGCAGGCCGTGCCGGGCGCAGCGCTCGATCTGCCGCTCAAGGTGCTGGTGTGGCAGGACGGCGACGGCCGGGTGTGGCTCTCGTATAACGCAACGAGCTATCTGCAGGCGCGGCATGGCGCGCCCGCGGAGTTGATGAAAGCGATCGACGGCATCGGCGCGCTGGTGCAGGCCGCCGCAGCCGGCTGAGCGTACGCCTTGTTATTCCACGCCGCGTACGATGCGCAGATCGCGCTCGACGCCGTCGCCCAGGGCTTCAAGCGCTTTCTTGTAGGCGTCGCTTTCATAGGCGGCAACGGCTTGCTCGTAGGTCGGAAACTCGATCACGACGGTCCGTTCCTTCAAGCCCTGCTCACGCGCCTCGTCGGCTAGTCCGCGCACGATGAATTTGCCGTTCGCGGCTGCCACAGCGGGCGCTGCCAGTTGTGCGTACGCTGCGAGCTTCGACGGGTCTTTCGTCGCGCGGTATGAGGTCACCCAATATCCCTTGCTCATGTGAATCTCCTTGTTCTGGGGCGGAAAGTGATGGTTGCGTTACAAGCAACGGCGAAGGGATTATGTCACTTATCGGCGATCCCGGTGATGGATGAAGCGACTATCGACGCTCAGTTTCAGCGCGATAAATGCGCCGTCTATCGTACCGAGGCGCACGGTTGACAGGCGATCGAAATGCCGGCGTATCGGACCCGGGTTGGGAATGCAGGCGTAATGAAGCCGGTGGCGACCGCGTAGAGGGCGGCACGCTGCCGACACCGTGATGGTATTAGCCTGCTATATGCACTTGAAGGATGGACGGGAGACTGGCGCCGAACTCAGACACGCCGAACAACAGCAACGCGCCACATAGCAACAGAAGCAGCGGATTGATCCGCGTGCTGAGCAGCGTTCCCACCGACATAAGGGCAATTGCCTGGGCCGGAAGCCCACCATCGAGCGATTTCAGCAGGACCCATCCCGCGGCGAGGATCATGCCGGAGGCGACGGGGCGCAACCCACGCTCGAGCGCCAGTTGCCATGGCGCACCTTTATAGCGTGTCCAGATGTGGGTCACGCCGTAGATCAGAATGCCGGTCGGCGCGAGTAATGCCAGCGTGGCCACCACGGCGCCCCAGAATCCGGCAATCTGCCAGCCGATCAAGGTGGCCAGGAGCGAACCGGGGCCGGGCGCCATGCGCGAGATGGCGAAGTCGACACCGAACTGGGCATGCGTCATCCATCCGTGCACGTCGACGACCTGCCGCTGGATATCGGCGATGATGGCCTGGCCGCCGCCTATCGTTACCAATGACAGGGGCGCGAAAACGGCCGCAAGCTGTAGAAGAATACGATTCGACATGGTCAGGCTTTGCGTAGTTTGATGTATTCGACCAGCACGCTCAAGCTTCCCGCACCGATCACGACCCACACCAGCGGCAGGCGCAATATGCCGACCGCGACGAAGGTGCCCGCGAGGAACAGCAGCGGAAGGAGTCTGCGCGGCACCCGGCGTGCGGTCGTCACGCCCATCGACAAGGACAGGCCGGTGGCCGCTGCTGCCGCGCCTGCAAGCAGGATGTGAGCGAGCGGGAACTGCAGCAGATGGCTGAGAACCGTACCGAGCACAATGATGAAGATGGCGGGCGGGACGATGATGCCGGCAACCGCCAGCAGGGCGCCGCGCCAGCCGAGCAGACGGTGGCCGATCCAGATCGCCATGTTTTTGACGTTGATGCCCGGCAGCGCCTGGGAAATGGCCAGGCCGTTCAGAAAGTCTTCTTCACTGATCCAGTCGCGATCCTGGACGAATTCGCGCAGGAGCCAGCCGCTCAGGCCGCCACCGAAGCTGGTGAGCCCGATACGGCTGAATATCATGAAAAGCCCGGTGAGGGTGGGCGGTCGACTCGCGTTGGCAATTTGTTGGGACATCGAATCTTCCAGTCAGATTGACGTATGAGGGGCGAAATATTTGCTCACGGTGAGCGTGCCCGGTCATAGGCGACGGGAAAATTATATCAACCAGCGTGTTTCTGGACGCTTTTACACTGACGGTCGCAAGGGACTCAGGATCAGGGATCAAACGTTGGTCATGGCTGGCTACAGCAAGCCGCCTGATCCGGGGGCGAGGGAGCGGCCATGGTCCGGCCCTCAACCGCCCAGGGCATTTTTGACCAAGACGACCGCCCCGGAGACTGAGTATGCTAGGCGTAATCAGTCATTTCATGCGGGGACATCAAGGTGGCGCACTATCTTTGCCATGAGGAGCCGGACTTACTCGAATTTGACACGAGCGTGATCGCTTCGCGGCCCGGCGCCGTCGTGCTGGGCCGCACGGCCTTGCACCCGGGCGGTGGCGGCCAGGTCTCGGATGCCGCGACCCTGACGCACGCGCACGGCGCCGTCCGCATTACCGGCGTCGCGCCGGAAGGCGGTATGCTCTGGCATTTGCTCGACGAACCGCTCGAACTGAACGGCGACGTCCACGTGGCCGTCGACGCGGCCCGGCGCGCCACCGTCGCCCAGCTTCATACGGCCACGCATATTCTGAACGCCCTCGTGTATCAACGCTTCGCCGGCGCGCTCGTGACCGGCGCGCAGATCAATGCCGACGGCACCGCCCGCATGGACTTCGATCTGCCCGAGGCGGACAACGACGCCCTGCGCCTGCTCGAAGAGCCCGCCAACGAGGTGATCCGCAGCGCCATGGACGTGCGGACCTACTACGTCAGCGCAACCGAGGCGAAATCGACGCAGGGCCTGATCCGCAGCCTTTCAGTGGCGCCGCCGCCGACCGCCGACGGCACGGTGCGGATCGTCGAAATCGGCGACCTGGACCGGCAGGCTTGCGGCGGCACGCATTTGACCAACACGGCGCAATCGAGACCGATCCGCATCGTGAAGATAGAAAACAAGGGGCGCCGCAATCGCCGGGTCAGAATAGAGCTGGTTTGACGGGCATCCCGGGAGAGCGATTCATGGACACATCGGATAAAAGCGAGCCGGAAGTGGTGTGCTGGCGAGACGGCGCGCTCGACGGCGCCTGTCTCGCGACCGCCCGCTATGGCGAGCATAAATTCGACCGCCATCTGCACGACGAACTCGTCATTGTCATGACGGAATCCGGTGCCGGGCAGTGCCACACGCGCACCGGCAGCGAGGTTGCCGGACCTGGCAGCGTGCTCGTGTTCGGACCCGGCGAATATCACAGCGGCGAGGTGTGGGAAGGCCGCGAATGGAATTACCGCGCCATCTATCTCGACATGGAGGGACTGGGCGCGCTGGGTGCGGTGTTTTCGCCCGACTCGCGCCCAGACAAACCGCTGCTGATCCCGCCGGGGCTCTATCAGGATGCGCATCTGGCCGGCCTGCTGGTCAAGGCGCATGCGAGCCTCGACCAACACGGCTCGGTCTCGCTGATGGAGCGGCAGGCGAATTGGTGGGCGGCAATGGGAATGCTGGTGGGGCGATATGGGCAATCGCGGCACGAGCTCGGCGAAGCACGGCGCGAAGCCCACAAGATGGCGCAGGTGCGTGAGTACGTCGCCGCCAACTATGCGCGCGATATTCCTGTCGACGAATTGGCGGACCTGGTAGGGCTGAGCCGCTACTACCTGACGCGGGCTTTCTGCAAAGAGTTCGGCCTGCCACCGCACGCCTATGCGACGCAGGTGCGGCTACTCGCGGCCAAACGTATGCTCGCGGCGGGGCATAGTGCGGCGAACGCTGCCGCGGCCGTCGGGTTTTACGATCAAAGCCATCTCAACCGGCTTTTCAAACGGGCCTATGGGATCACGCCGGGGACCTATGCGGCGCTGAAGCCTGGGCACTAGGTCCGTTGCCGCGCGACGCGATCGATGCGTCGCACGTCTTGCAAGCAAAGCCAGGCGGCAGCGGTAGCGCAGTGAAATTTCCATCTCGAACAGCAGGCACTACTGCGTGGATGCCTGTGCCTTCTGCTGCTTTGCGCAGTCCGATGTGAAGGTCATGCTGGCCTGATCGGGCGTCATATGCGGCGCATCGGGACGATAGATCTTCTCGATGATGCCGAAGACCGCTTGCCGATCGGACTCGTTCTCGTAGTACTTTGCCGCCTGATCGAGCGCTTGCGCTTTCGTCTTTTTGTGCGCACGCCAGGACGCGACCTGACCGGCAATGTCGCCGATCGCAAAACATTGATTGCTGACCGTCTGTGCAACGGCTTCAATGGCCGGCTGCACGAGGCACAGTGCGAGCACGGCCGATACAACTACGCGTTTCATTACCAGAATCCTGTCGTGAGATGGGCGACGGTGCAAAAGCGGTGGTATTGACCATCGCGGCAACCGAACGAATCAAATAGCGGCGTAGTGTATCGGGAAGTGAGGCGCGGTGCTTTTCACTTGCGCCTCTCGCTCACTCAATGCCCAAACGACTCCGCTTTCGCGCCAGCCTCTACCGCGACATGTGGCCGCGCCGCCTGCTTGAGCAGCAACGCCACGCACGAAATCAGGCCCGCCACCGCGACCATCGCGAAGATGCCCGCGAACGTGAAGTGGCGGCGCGTCAGTTCGGCCACGAGGAACGAGCCCGCGATCCCGCCGAACCGGCCGATCCCCAACATCCACGCCACACCCGTGCCGCGACCCTGAGTCGGATAAAACGCGGCGGCGAGCGCCGGCATCGACGATTGCGCGGTATTCATCAGCACACCTGCAACGAACACGATAAACACCAGCGCGCCGACATTGCCCACCGCCTGGCCGATGAAGTACACGCTCATCGCGGTTAGCGCATAGCAGGCCGCAATAATACGGTTCGCGTTGAAGCGGTCCATCAGCACGCCGCACAGCACCGCGCCCACGCCGCCGAGCGGGAACAGCGCGGAAATGAGCGTGGCGCGTTGCGGGGTGAGTCCGGCGTCCTTCAGCAGGATCGGCATCCAGTTGATCGACGCGTAGAAAATCACGAGGCCCATGAAGTAGGCAATCCACAGCATCACCGAACCGACGATGTACGAGCGCGACAGCACCACGCCCATCCCTTTGCCGCCAGTCTGCGGCGCCGTTTCGGTCATGACGAAGCTGCCGCCCTGCGCCGCTTCGCTCGAAATGCGCGCCAGTGCTGCACGAATCCGTTCGACGGGCTTGTTGTTGGCCACCATGTAGCGGACCGATTCCGGCATCTTCAGCACCAGCAGGATCAGCAGCAACAGCGGCGTAATGCCGCCGAGCAGCAGCACGCTGCGCCAGCCGAAGTGCGGGATCATCCATGCAGCGAGAAAACCGCCGAAGGCCGCGCCCAGCGGAAAGCCACAGAACATCAGATTGATCACGGTCGCGCGGCGGCGATCCGGGCAGTACTCGCCCATCATCGTTACGGCGTTCGGCATGGCCGCGCCGAGGCCGACGCCGGTGATGAAGCGCAATATCGTCAGGTGTTCGATGCTGTTAGAGAACGCGGAAGCGAAGCAGGCCACACCGAATAGCAGCACCGAGCCGAACAGCATCGAGCGCCGCCCGAGCCGGTCGGACAGCGGTCCCGAACCAAGCGCGCCGCACGCGAGGCCGAACAGCGCCGCGCTGAGCACCGGCGCGAGCGCCGGCCGGGTGATCCCCCATTCGGCGATCAGCGAGGGTGCAATGAAACCGATCGCGGCGGTGTCAAAACCGTCCAGCAGGACGATGACGAAACACATGAAAAAGATGAGCCATTGGAACGGCGAGAAGGGGTGGTCGTTGATAAACGTTTGAACGTCCACAGCGTGGGTGCGGCTCATGGTGATGTGTCTCCTGACTGCACGGTTTGTTCGATCTTGCCGAGTCGTACGACGGTGACGCCGGGACGCAACTGCCGGAGCGACGGCATCACGAGCATGCAGTTATCGTAAGGCGTGACGACCGCTTCGCCGTTCGACCAGCCGATGACCGCGCCGGCATGCGGAAAAATCTCCAGGCCGGTATAAGGCGCCGCGAAACGAAAATCCATGCTGGTCGCGACCACCGGCTGCGTGACGCGGACGATGTGCTGAGCGGGCGGCAGCGGCGCCAGCCAGCCGTCCGGCAGATCGGCTTCGTCGATCACGCTTGCCAGCAGCAGGAAGCGCGCCGTCGTGTCGCGCGCCACGGCGACCGCGCTCTGTTCCCAGTGTTGTCCGCATTCGATCAGCAACGCGTGTTTCGCGCTATCCGCCGTGCCGAAGCCTTCGTAATCGCGCATACGGCGGCCTTCGGGGTGGCCCTCGTCGCAGATCACCGTGGCGGGTGTGCCGAGACGCACCGCAAGGTCGATGCCTTTCTGCAGCGGTCCCGCCACGATCAGCGGCTTGCTTTTCTCATGCATCGAATGCAGATCGAGCAGCGCGTCGACCGTGTCGATCACCGGGCGCATGTCGCGTGCGCGGGCCAATTCGCTCGACGTGCGTGACGTGTCGTCGAGCACCGCGGCGGTCCATACGCGATTGAAATCCTGATCGACGAAGCGGGCGGCGTCGGGCTTCGCTGAATCAAACCGCTGATACGCAGCAACGTTCGCAAAGGCCAGCGTGAGGCGCCCGCGACGCGGTTTCAACGCGCGGCGCAGCAGGTCGTCGACGACGATCGCGCCGCACACTTCATTGCCGTGCGTGAGCGCGTTGATCATCACATGCGGCCCCGGCACGCCCGAGTCGAACGTATGAACGTAGGCGATGCCGGACGACGACTGCTCGTGAACCGAGATATCGGGGAATTCGACTTCGATGGGATAGGCTTCCATGCTCATTCGAACGTGTCCTCGCAGAGGGTTGGGAGCGGGAGGTTCAGGCGAGTTTCGCCGCGATCGCCTGGCCGACTTCGGTGGTGTTCGCCTTGCCGCCGAGGTCGCCGGTATGCGGGCCTTCGAGCAGTGTCGCTTCGATCGCCGCGAGAATCGCGTCGTGCGCCTCGCGTTCCTTGCCCTCGTGATTGCCGAGGAAGTCGAGCATCATGGCGGCTGACCAGATCATCGCAATCGGATTGGCGATATTTTTGCCGGCGATGTCAGGCGCGGAACCGTGTACCGGTTCGAACAGCGACGGAAACTTGCGGTCCGGATTCAGATTGCCCGACGGCGCGAGGCCGATCGTACCCGTGCAGGCAGGGCCGAGATCGGAGAGGATGTCGCCGAACAGATTGGTCGCGACCACGACGTCGAAGCGATCCGGGTTCAGCACGAAGCGCGCGCAGAGAATGTCGATATGTTGCTTGTCCCACGCGACGTCCGGGTACTGCGCCGCGATGCCGGCCGCGCACTTGTCCCACCACGGCATGCTGATCGCGATACCGTTGCTCTTGGTCGCCACGGTGATCTTCTTGCGTTCGCGGCGTTGCGCGAGATCGAACGCGAACTTCAGCACGCGTTCGCTGCCGTGCCGCGTGAATACGGATTCCTGCAGCACGAACTCGCGCTCGGTGCCTTCGAACATCACGCCGCCCACTGACGAATATTCGCCCTCGGTATTCTCGCGCACGATCCAGAAATCGATGTCGCCTGCCTTGCGGCCCGCGAGCGGCGAAGGCACGCCGGCGAAGAGCCGGGCAGGGCGCAGGTTGATGTATTGATCGAATTCGCGCCGGAACTTCAGCAGCGAGCCCCACAGCGAGATATGGTCGGGCACCGTGTCGGGCCAGCCGACCGCGCCGAACAGAATCGCGTCGGCGGATTGCAGTTGGGCTTTCCAGTCGTCCGGCATCATCTTGCCGTGCCTCGTGTAGTAATCGCAGCTCGCCCATTCGATGTGCTGATACGCCAGTTCGATGCCGAAGCGCTTTTTCACCGTCTCCAGCACGCGAATGGCTTCCGGCATCACTTCGACACCGATGCCGTCGCCGGGTATGACCGCAATCCGATAGGTCTTCGACATGCTCCTGCTCCTCCGTTGGGACTTTCGATGCTTCGATAACGGTTATTTTATTCCTGCAGCTTGCGGCGCCCAGGCTACTGCGCCGCGTTCAGCTTCCGCCATAACGTCGTCTTGCTGATGCCGAGCGCCTGGCAAACCGCATCGCGATCGCCGTCGCAGGCAGCGAGGGCGGCGCGGATTTCGTCTGCTTCCACGTGACGGCTGCGCTCGCGTAACGTTAGTGCTGCTTTCTTCGTGCGCGCGTGGGGTTGCTCGAAGATTTCAGGTGCGACGGTGCGCAGTACCTCGCGTGTAAAGAGGGTTTCTGTTGCGCCGTTCGAATCCATGCCCACGTCCGCATCCGCCAGTTCAACGGCAATCCGTTCGATCACGTTCTGGAGTTCACGCACGTTGCCGGGCCACGTGTAACGTTTTAACGGCTCACTGAGATGAGCGAGGATGTGCCTCGCCGCCTCCGCATCGGGCAGGTGAACCGCCAGTCTCGGTTCACGCGACGCCGCCTGTAACAGCAGTTCGACTGCGAGCGGGAGCAGATCGGTTGGCCGCTCGCGCAGCGGCGGCAGCGCGATGCTCAGAATGTTGAGCCGGTAGTACAGGTCCGCGCGGAAGCTGCCCGCCTCGATGCCTTCGGTCAACGCACGATGCGTTGCCGCGACGACCCGGATGTCCACGCGCGTCGGCTCTGTCGAACCAAGCCGCACGACTTCACGTTCCTGCAGCACGCGCAATAACCGGCTCTGCAAAGACAAGGGCATCTCGGCAATTTCATCGAGAAACAGTGTGCCGCGGTGCGCGACTTCGATCAGCCCGGCCTTGCCGCCTTTGCGTGCGCCGGTAAACGCGCCTTCCTCATAGCCGAACAATTCGCTTTCGAGCAATGCCTCAGGAAACGCGCCGCAATTGATGGCGACGAAGGCGAAGTCGCGCCGCGCGCTCAGCTGATGCATGCTCTGCGCAACCATCTCCTTGCCGGTGCCGCTCTCGCCGAGAATCAGCACCGTGGCGTCCGATTTTGCGTAGCGCTGCACGAGTGTGCGGACCCGTTCGATCGAATCGGCTGAGCCGACGATATCGTCGAGCCGGTAACGCGCGCTGAACTGCTGCGCGCGCTGCCGTGAGCGCAAGGTGCGGTCGAGCCGTTCGACCGCGCGCGATTCCTGAAACGTCAGCACGGTGCCCGCCGCCGAGCCGCTGCTGGCGAGTGGCCCGCGATGCACGACGTAGCTCGCGCCACGTACCGTGCAGAACGTGTCGCCGTCTGCGTCCGGCAAGCTGCCTGCGAGATCCGGCGCGAGATCGAGCAGCGCGCGGCCGACTGCATGGGCCGCGTCGATGCCGAGCACGCTGGCGAGGCGCTGGTTCATCGCTTCGACCCGCCCTTGCGCATCGAGTGCGACGACGCCGTCGCGCAGATGCTGCAGCAGATTGTCGAGCCGCTGACGGCGAACCGTTTCGCGGCGGGTGGCCTGCGCGACTTCGAGCGCCGTATCGAACGCGGCACGCACGGATGCGCGTGAATAGAGAAACACCGCGCCCATGCCGGCATTCGCCGCAAGATCGGTGACAAGCCCTGGACCGACCACGACGTCGATGCCCCGGTCGCGCAGATCGAGCACGACGCTCTCCGCGTCCTGCGCCGACTGATACGAAGCGAATGTCACGTCGATGCCGTAGGCGGTGGCGAAGCGGCGCACTTCGTCGGGCGTGTCGCCGTGGGTGACGAGCGCGACTTTCGCGCCATCGCGCCGCGCGCGCGCGAGCGCGTGCATGACGTCGAAACCGGTTGGATTGATCAGCACGACCGGCACGCCGACGCGCGTTTTCAGATACGCGCCGTTGGAGCCGCCGGCGATGACCACGTCCGGACGCCCGGCGCCGACCACGTCCGGACGCCCGGCGCCGACCACGTCGATTTCGTGCACGGCGTCTTCAAAGCCATGCGAGACGATGCGCAGATCGGCGCGCTCGACGTATTCACCGGCAATATCGAAGAACAGATCACGCAGACGGCTGATACTGACGGCCCAGATGCGGGGGCGCTGCGCGGGATCGAAGGGGGGCGTGCTCACGGCGGGGCTCGTTGTCGGAAAGGCTGAAAAAGTCCGCCTATTATGCACCGCCCGCTTTCGAACTTGAAATTAACGATTTCACTTATGAAATCGAACGGCGATGTGGCCGGGAGGTGATTTTTTGTTAAATCAGGCACTTAGCGACTTCTATCCAGCATGGCCCGTTCTTTGCGTTATTAGCTTCCGTTTTCACCGGTTACCGCATTGAAACCCTGAAAGACAAGCTCGGCGCGCTGAATGCCGCACGAACGCAACCCCGCAGTTGGAGACGAAATGATGAGTGAAGCCGATAACAGCACGCCGAACGCAGGCGCCTTCAAACCGAAGAAATCCGTGGCCCTGTCCGGCGTGACCGCCGGCAACACGGCGCTGTGCACGGTCGGCAAGACCGGCAACGATCTGCATTACCGCGGCTACGACATTCTCGACATCGCCGGTGCCTGCGAATTCGAGGAAATCGCCTATCTGCTGGTGCATGAAAAACTGCCCACGCAAGCCGAACTGACCGCCTACAAGACGAAGCTCAAGGCGCTGCGCGGCTTGCCCGCGAACGTGAAAGCCGCGCTGGAATGGATTCCGGCCGCCGCGCACCCGATGGACGTGATGCGCACCGGCGTGTCGGTGCTCGGCACCGTGCTGCCGGAGAAAGACGACCACAACCTGCCGGGCGCACGCGACATCGCCGACAAGCTGATGGCTTCGCTCGGTTCGATGCTGCTGTACTGGTACCACTATTCGCACAACGGCAAGCGCATCGAAGTCGAAACCGATGACGATTCGATCGGCGGCCACTTCCTGCATCTGCTGCACGGTGTGGAACCGTCCAAAGCATGGGTCGACGCGATGCATGTGTCGCTGAACCTGTACGCCGAGCATGAATTCAACGCGTCGACGTTCACCGGCCGCGTGATCGCGGGCACGGGATCGGATATCTACTCGGCGATTACCGGCGCGATCGGCGCATTGCGCGGTCCGAAGCACGGCGGCGCCAATGAAGTCGCGTTCGAGATCCAGTCGCGCTACCAGACGCCGGATGAGGCCGAAGCCGATATCCGCCGCCGCGTCGAGAACAAGGAAGTGGTGATCGGTTTCGGTCACCCGGTGTACACGATTTCGGACCCGCGCAACAAGGTCATCAAGGAAGTCGCGAAGAAGCTCTCGAAGGAAGCGGGTAACAGCAAGCTGTTCAATATCGCCGAACGTCTTGAAACAGTGATGGCGGACGCGAAGAAGATGTTCCCGAATCTCGACTGGTTCAGTGCGGTCTCGTATCACATGATGGGCGTGCCGACGGCGATGTTCACGCCGCTGTTCGTGATCGCCCGCACGGCAGGCTGGAGCGCGCACATCATCGAGCAACGGATCGACAACAAGATCATTCGGCCGAGCGCGAATTACACCGGTCCTGACGACCTGCCGTTCGTGCCGCTCGCCAAGCGTGTCTAAAGATGTCCAAGGTCTTGCAGGGCGTCGAAGGAAGTTTGAAATCCATCGACGGCCTTTGACCGTGTAAGCGCCAAGCCGTCAGCGTTTCTCCTCCATTGCGTCTCATGAGCGCGACGTAATGAAGTTTGGGCCTTGGCTCGCTGGAACCCCGAGCCAAGGCTGTTTTTTTGCAACATGGGGTGCGGTGCTTATTGCGGTGCTTATTGTTGTTGGTTATTGCAGTTGGTTATGCCGGACGTTGTGCGGCGCATCAACGAAACACACTGCAAGCCGACCCGCCACCGCAAGCTAAACTACAGAGGCTGTCCGATTGACGCGCAAGCGTTGCGCCGCTTTAAAGAGGGGCAGTGGAGCGTGAAGTACGGCTGCCGCTATCGTCCCCGGATCATTATTGTTTTGTCCCCTACGCCATGAATACTGCCAACCGCAAACGCCTTCCCGGCACCCAGCTGGATTTCTTCGACACGCGTGCTGCCGTCGAGGCGATCCAGCCCGGCGCTTATGACAAGCTGCCCTACACCTCGCGCGTGCTGGCCGAAAACCTCGTGCGCCGCTGCGATCCGGTGACACTGACGGCGTCGCTCAAGCAGATCATCGAACGCAAGCGCGAGCTGGATTTTCCGTGGTTCCCGGCGCGCGTGGTGTGTCATGACATTCTCGGCCAGACCGCGCTGGTCGACCTCGCGGGTTTGCGCGACGCGATTGCCGCGCAAGGCGGCGATCCCGCGCTGGTGAATCCGGTCGTGCCGACGCAGTTGGTGGTGGATCATTCGCTCGCCGTCGAGTGCGGTGGGTTCGATCCGGATGCGTTCGCGAAGAATCGCGCGATCGAAGATCGCCGCAATGAAGACCGCTTCGACTTCATCAACTGGACCAAGCGCGCGTTCAAGAACGTCGACGTGATTCCGCCGGGCAACGGCATCCTGCATCAGATCAACCTGGAGCGGATGAGCCCGGTGGTGCAGGTGAAAGACGGCGTGGCCTTCCCCGATACGCTGGTCGGTACCGACTCGCATACGCCGATGGTGGATGCGCTTGGCGTGATCGCGATCGGCGTGGGCGGTCTTGAAGCCGAGAGCGTGATGCTGGGCCGTGCGTCTTATATGCGGCTGCCGGATATTGTCGGCGTGGAGCTCACGGGCAAGCCGGCTGAAGGCATTACGGCGACCGATGTCGTGCTTTCGCTGACCGAATTTTTGCGCAAGGAAAAAGTGGTCGGCGCGTATCTCGAGTTCTACGGAGAAGGCACGGCCAACCTGACGCTCGGCGATCGCGCGACCATTGCCAACATGGCGCCCGAATTCGGTGCGACGGCGGCGATGTTCTATATCGACGAGCAGACCGTCAAATACCTCAAGCTCACCGGCCGCGATGATGAACTCGTCAAGCTGGTCGAGACCTACGCAAAGGAAACCGGCCTGTGGGGCGATACGCTGAAGCACGCCGAGTACGAGCGCGTGTTGAAGTTCGATCTGTCCACCGTGGTGCGCACGCTGGCGGGTCCGTCGAATCCGCATCGCCGTTTACCGGTTTCCGATCTGGCCGCTCGCGGCATCAGCGGCAAGGTGGAGAACGAGCCGGGCCTGATGCCGGACGGCGCGGTGATCATCGCGGCGATTACGAGCTGCACGAACACCAACAATCCGCGCAACATGATCGCCGCCGGTTTGCTGGCGCGTAACGCCAATCAACGCGGACTGACGCGCAAGCCTTGGGCGAAGACCTCGCTCGCACCGGGATCGAAGGCGGTCACGCTGTATCTGGAAGAAGCGGGCCTGTTGCCGGAACTGGAGCAACTGGGCTTCGGCGTGGTCGCGTATGCATGCACGTCGTGCAACGGCATGTCGGGTGCGTTGGACCCGGTGATCCAGAAGGAAATCGTCGATCGCGATCTGTATGCGACGGCTGTGCTGTCGGGCAACCGTAACTTCGACGGCCGTATCCATCCGTACGCGAAGCAGGCCTTCCTGGCGTCGCCGCCGCTGGTGGTGGCCTACGCGATTGCGGGCACGATCCGCTTCGATATCGAGAAGGATGTGCTCGGCGTCGATGCCGACGGCAAGGCGATCAGGCTGAAGGACATCTGGCCGTCCGATGAAGAGATTGACGCGATTGTCGCTTCGAGCGTGAAGCCGGAACAGTTCCGCAAAGTGTATGAGCCGATGTTCGCCGTCTCCGTCGATACCGGTGAGAAGGCTGATCCGCTGTACGACTGGCGTCCCATGAGCACGTATATCCGCCGTCCGCCGTATTGGGAAGGCGCGCTTGCCGGTGAGCGCACGCTGAAGGGCATGCGTCCGCTGGCTGTGCTGGGCGACAACATCACGACCGACCACCTGTCGCCGTCGAATGCGATTATGGCGGACAGTGCATCGGGCGAGTACCTCGCCAAAATGGGCTTGCCGGAAGAGGACTTCAATTCGTACGCGACCCACCGCGGCGATCACCTGACCGCGCAGCGCGCCACCTTCGCGAACCCGACGCTGAAGAACGAGATGGTGCTGGAAGACGGCAAGGTGAAGGCCGGTTCGCTGGCGCGTATCGAGCCTGAGGGCAAGGTGACGCGCATGTGGGAAGCGATCGAAACCTACATGGAGCGCAAGCAGCCATTGATCGTGATTGCCGGGGCCGACTACGGCCAGGGTTCATCGCGTGACTGGGCCGCGAAGGGCGTGCGGCTTGCCGGCGCGGAAGCGATCGTTGCGGAAGGGTTCGAGCGGATTCACCGCACGAATCTGGTGGGCATGGGTGTGTTGCCGCTCGAATTCAAACCGGGCGTGAATCGCCTCACGCTCGCTATCGACGGCACTGAGACCTTCGACGTGATCGGCGAACGCAAGCCGCGCACCGATCTCACGCTGGTGATTCATCGCAAGAGCGGTGAGCGGGTGGAGGTGCCGGTAACATGCCGCCTGGACACAGCAGAAGAGGTGTCGATCTACGAAGCCGGCGGCGTGTTGCAACGCTTTGCACAGGACTTTCTTGAATCGACGAAGGCTGCGGCTTAAGGCTGCTCTTGAGCTTCTCATGTTGATTCAGCCGCTTGAACTGTCTATGCCGACCTGGTCGGCCTGATCGGTTCAGCGGCGTATGTAACTCAGGTTTGGGTGTCGTGGCTCAACATGTCATGCCATGCCACCCACCCTCATCAGGACATTACTTTCATGGCCCACAAACCTCAGATCAAGATTCCGGCAACTTACATGCGCGGGGGCACCAGCAAAGGCGTGTTTTTCCGGCTGCAGGATTTGCCGGAGGCGGCGCAAGTGCCGGGCGCCGCGCGCGATGCGCTGCTGATGCGTGTGATCGGCAGCCCGGACCCGTATGGCAAGCAGATCGACGGTATGGGCGGCGCGACGTCGAGCACGAGCAAGACGGTCATCATCGCGAAGAGCAGCAAGCCGGATCATGACGTGGACTATCTGTTCGGCCAGGTTTCTATCGATAAGGCGTTTGTCGATTGGAGCGGCAATTGCGGGAATCTCTCTGCTGCAGTGGGGCCGTTTTCGATCAGTGCGGGTCTGGTCGACGCGAGCCGGATTCCGCAGAACGGCGTGGCTGTCATACGCATCTGGCAGGCGAATATCGGCAAGACGATCATCGGGCATGTGCCTATTACCGACGGCGCGGTGCAGGAAACGGGTGACTTTGAACTCGACGGCGTGACGTTTCCGGCGGCTGAAGTGCAGCTCGAGTTCATGGACCCGGCCGCGGAAGAAGAGGGTGCGGGCGGCGCGATGTTCCCGACCGGGAATCTGGTCGACGACCTCGACGTGCCAGGCGTCGGCACGCTGAAGGCGACGATGATCAATGCCGGTATCCCGACCATCTTCGTGGACGCCGAAGCGATCGGCTATAAGGGCACCGAACTCCAGGACGCCATCAATAGCGACGAGAAGGCGCTGGCGAAGTTCGAGACCATTCGCGCGCATGGCGCGGTGCGGATGGGGCTCATCAAGAATATCGATGAGATCGCGACGCGGCAGCATACGCCGAAGGTCGCTTTTGTCGCGAAGCCTGCTGACTACGTCGCTTCGAGCGGCAAGCGTATTGCCGCGAGTGACGTCGATCTGCTGGTGCGGGCCATGTCGATGGGCAAGCTGCATCACGCGATGATGGGGACGGCGGCGGTGGCGATCGGGACGGCTGCGGCGATTTCAGGGACCTTGGTGAATCTTGCTGCCGGTGGCGGCGCGCGGGATGCGGTGCGGTTCGGGCATCCGTCGGGGACGTTGCGAGTGGGAGCCGAGGCGCGGGAGGAAGGCGGGGAATGGACGGTCACCAAGGCGATCATGAGCCGGAGCGCGCGGGTGCTGATGGAAGGATGGGTGAGGGTGCCGGAGGAATGAGTTGACGGTTGCCAGCCCGGCATCATGGCGGCCAGGTCCCTGTAACGCTGACAGACCTGGCCGGATGGACGCCTCTTACTGTCGCTAGCGCAGATTCACTGGCGTCATGCGTGGCATGAGCAGATGAATGATGCCAAGCGCGACCAGATACGCTGACGCGCCGACCGCGAAGAGCACCCAATATTGACCGGTGCGCTGCAGCGTCTCACCGATGACGCCCGAGTAGAGGAACGAGCCGATCATTCCCGCCACGCCGCCGATTCCGACCACCGTGCCAACCATCCGGCGCGGAAACACGTCGCCGACGGTGGTGACGAGATTTGCCGACCACCCCTGGTGAGCCGCCGCGGCAAGGCCGACCGCGAAGACGGCGTACCAGAGGCTCTGAAATTGCGAGAGCGTGGCAATCGGAAGGACGCACAGGGCGCAGACACCCATCGCGATCTTGCGCGCGACATTGGGTTTATTGGAGCGCTGCATCAGGCGGGACGATAGCCATCCTCCGGCCACGCTGCCGATCGACGCCATCGTGTAAATGACAATCAGCGGCAGGCCCAGATTGCCGATGTCGATATGCCGCGACTCGTTGAGCCATTTGGGCAGCCAGAACAGATAGAACCACCACACCGGATCGGTCAGCAGTTTGCCGGCAATGAACGCCCACGTTTCGCGGTACTTCAGCACTGAAAGCCAGCTCACCGATTGCTCAACGCTTTTGTCCCGGTCCGAATTGATGTAATCCAGTTCGCGCTTCGATACCGACGAATGCTCCGCAGGAGGACGGTACACCAGCAGCCACACCGCCAGCCACACGAAACCGGCCGCCCCGCCTGCCACGAATGTCGCACGCCAGCCCCACGTGACCGCGGCGATCGGTACGAATGCGGGCGCAACGATCCCGCCGACGGTTGCGCCCATGTTCCATAGGCCCGTGGCCAGCGCACGCTCCTTCTTCGGAAACCACGTGGCCGTGGTGCGGATGGCGACAGGGAAATTGGCCGCTTCGCCGAAGCCGAGCAAACCGCGCACCGCCGCGAAACCGGGAACGGTCGCCGCCAACGCGTGCAACATCGCGGCCAGGCTCCACATCGCCATGGCACTGCCGTAGACCACTTTGGTGCTGATCTTGTCCGCGATTCGACCAAACGTCGCGAGGCCCACCGCATAGGCGACCGTGAACACCATCACGGTCTGCGCATACTGGATCTGAGTCCAGCCGATGTCTTTTTGCAGCAGCGGCGCGAGCAGCCCGAGCATCTGGCGATCCATGTAGTTGATCGTCGTTGCAAAAAAGATAAGCGCGCAGATGGTCCATCTATACCGTCCGACGGCCGTTTGATCGGCGACGGAACGGGTTTCTATTATTTTCATCGTGTCTCCGCAAAGTATGTGATCGGTTGTAGCGATACCGTTTCAAATCGATTGATCGCTGACGGGCGACGCGGAAACGCCGGGAAAACGGCTCCGCGCGTCGCCTACAGCGCGAGGGCGGAGCGCCCCTCGCGAGGCTTCATCCGGGAAAAGAAGACGACACCGGCTGCCACCACCGACATCACGGCCAGCCCGGTGAGTCCGCCTTCGATCGAGCCGGTTTTCTGCTCAAGCAAGCCGAAGGCCGCCGGCGCCACGAAACCGCCGAGATTGCCGATCGAATTGATCAACGCCAGTACCGCCGCGGAAATCCGCGCATCCAGGTAGCCCTGCGGAATGGGCCAGAACAACGCCGACGCGGCTTTAAAACCGATCGCCGCAAAGCAGATCGCGACGAACGAGAACATCGGACTGCCCTTGCCGGCCGCATACATGCCGAGCGCGGCGATCAGCAGCACGCACGCAACCCATGCCTGCTGAAACTTGAAGCGGGCAGCCAGCATCGCGAAGAAGTACATCGCCACGATCGAGATCAGCCACGGGATCGAATTGAAGAGCCCGACCTGGAAATCGTTGAAATGGCCCATCTTGCGGATGATGCTGGGCAGCCAGAACGTCGCGCCGTAGATCGTCAGCGAAACCGAGAAATAGATCACGCAGAAGATCAGGATCTGCGGGTCGCGCAGCAGCGTCCAGACGGACGGCTTGACCACGTGCGCCGCATCGCGCTCACGCTGCTCATCCTCGATCTCGGCGACGACCGCGTCCTGCTCGGCGCGGCTCAGCCATCGGGCGTCGCGCGGCTTCGAGTCGAGCCAGAGCCAGATGAAGCCCGCCAATACCACCGAGGCCGTGCCTTCGATCATGAACATCCACTGCCAGCCGTGCAGGCCCCAGCCGCTGATCAGCATCAGCGCGCCGGAGATCGGCCCGGAAAGTATCGAGGCGAGCGCCGAGCCGCTGAGAAAGATCGCCATCGCCTTGCCTCGCTCGTCGCGCGGCAGCCATTGGGTGAAATAGAAGATGACGCCCGGAAAGAAGCCGGCCTCGGCGACGCCGAGCAGCAGCCGCATCGCATAGAACGACATCTCGCCCCGAACGAACGCCATGCCGACCGCGGCCAGACCCCACGTGAACATGATGCGCGTGAGCCACGCCTTCGCGCCGAAGCGCTGCAGCAGGATATTCGACGGCACTTCGAAGACCGCGTAGCTGATGAAGAAGAGTCCCGCGCCGAGTCCGTAGGCCGCGGCGCCGATGCCCAGATCGGCGCTCAGATGCTGACGGACGAAGCCGATGTTCACCCGGTCGATGTAGTTGATGATGAACATCACGACGAAGAGCGGCAGCACATGCCACTTGATCTTGTGCACGGCGCTTGCCAGCGCATCCGCTCGGTCCGGTCGGGCCGCATCCGGGATGGATCTGCTCATTGGCTTGTCTCCTTTGTCGACCGGAGCCGGTGCTTTGGCATCGACTCGGGTTCCGTGCAATAGGGTTGCTAGGTGATGATGCGCTTCGCGCGCGGGACGTCTGGCCAGGTCAGAAGCGCGGGTTCTTGCCGTTGAAACCCGGGTCGTACTTCTGCATCTGCTTCAGGTCGTCGCGATTGCGTACGCCGCACGACAGATACTGCGCATGCAGTTCGGCGAGGCGGCCGCGGTCGAGTTCGACGCCGAGGCCCGGCGTGGTGGGCACGCGTACCGCGCCGTTGTCGAAGGTCACGCGGCCGCCCTTGATGACTTCTTCTTCCTGCCACGGGTAATGGGTGTCGCACGCGTAGGTCAGGTTGGGGATGCTTGCCGCGACGTGCGTCATCGCCATCAGGCTGATACCGAGGTGCGAGTTGGAGTGCATCGACATACCCAGGTCCCACAGCTTGCACATGCGCGCGAGTGTCTGGGTCGCGCGCAGACCACCCCAGTAGTGGTGATCCGACAGCAATACCTTGACCGAACCCATCTCGGCGCCACGGCGGAAATCTTCCATGGTGGTGATCACCATGTTGGTCGCGAGAGGCAGGCGGGTGTGCTTCGCCAGTTTGGCCATGCCTGCGAGCCCCGGACACGGGTCTTCGTAGTACTCGAGCAGTTCGTCGAGTTCGGGGGCGGCAGCGATGCTCGTTTCGAGCGTCCAGTTGGCGTTCGGATCGAGGCGCAGCGGCATGCCGGGGAAAGCCTGATGCAGCGCACGCATGCACGCGATCTCGTGCGCCGGCTCGAACACGCCGCCCTTCAGCTTGATGCTCTGGAAACCGTACAGGTCGATCATGCGACGCGCCTGCGCGACGATCTGCTCCGCGCTCAGGCCCTCGCCCCAGGCGTCGGGCGCATAGGGTTGGTCGATGTGCTCCGCGTACTTGAAGAAGAGGTAGGCGCTGTACGGTACGGCGTCGCGAACCTTGCCGCCTAGCAGATCGACGATCGGCGCGCCGACGATTTGCCCCTGCAAGTCGAGCATCGCGACTTCGAGCGTGCTGATGACTTTCGGCGCGTTCTTGGCCGAGTGCGAGCCGGGCGCGAGTTCGAATTCGATCGCGCCGGGCGCCGGCTTGATCGCAGCACGCACGCGTTCTTCCATCCGGTTGAGATCGAACGGCGACAGGCCGATCACCAGCGCCTTGGCCTGCTCGAGCACGCGCAGCATCGGTTCGTCGCCATACGTCTCCGAGATGCCTACGCGGCCGTCGCTCGTCTCCAGTTCGACGATGGCGCGCAGTGCCCACGGCTCATGGATGCCGGCAGCGTTAAGAAGAGGGCCGTCGCGGAAGGCGATCGGCGTAATTCGCACCTGGGTGACGGTGATGTCGCGAGTCATGGCGGCAGTCCGGTAAAGGAGGGGATTGAAATCGATGGACGCATGGTAAAGCACTAATGTATTAGTGTGTCAGTGGGGAAAACACCAACGTCTTTGGGCCCGAAAACAGGTGCACGATCGCGGGAAGCGTGCGGGCGTCGGCTATAGTATTAATATTTCAGCGGATGGAAACTGCGGTCTCCGTCTGCGCCCACGCTTCTAGTCCTGCTATGAAAATCAATGCTGCTTCGTCGGGGGCGACCCGGCTCGACCGGTCTCGCCATGCCGCGCCGCAAGTATTCGAGCGTCTGCGCGAAATGATCCTGTCTCTCGAACTGGCGCCCGGCACGGTGCTCTCGCGCGCCGATCTGGCAACCCAGTACGGTCTGAGCCAGACGCCCGTGCGCGACGCGCTGATGAAGCTCGGCGAGGAAGGCCTCGTCGACATTTTTCCGCAGCACGCCACGGTCGTCAGTCAGATCAACGTGACTTCCGCGCTGCAGGCGCACTTCCTGCGCCGCTCGATCGAACTGGAAGTGGTGCGCACGCTCGCGGAACAGCGCGATGCCGCGCTGATCGGCCAGTTGCGCGCCACGATTGCCGGGCAGATGGCCGTGCGCGACCTGAAGAACTACGAGCAGTTTTCGCTGCTCGACCAGGCCTTTCATCGCCAGATGTACGAGGCGGCGGGCGTGCCGCAACTTTGGGATCTGGTGCGCAGACTGAGCGGCCATATCGACCGGCTGCGTCGCCTGCATTTGCCAGTGGAGGGCAAGACGATGGCGGTGGTGCGCGATCACACTGAGATCGTCGATGCGATCGAAAAGGGCGATGCCGAGGCCGCGCAGGCGGCGCTGCGCAAGCATCTCTCGGGTACGCTGAACCAGGTCGATCAGATCCGCACGAGGCATCCGAACTTCCTGACAGACGATTGAATACGGGCTGAGGAGGGTGGACTAGCGTCGTTGAAAGGAGAGTGGGCGGTTTCGGCGATGGCTGTCGTCGAGCGGAGGCTATTCGTCCCGGTGTTCGTGAGCGTTCAGGTTTATCAAGGCGCAAGTGAAAATGCAGCCAATTCGCCAGTCTCGATGTTTATATGGTGATAGACGTATGATTCGTTATTCTCTTTAATGACTCTTTTTACACTGGGTGCATACCACCAGGTTGCAGTGAATGACGTCGCGGCCCCGCCACTGAGTCTTGGTGTGCTCACGCCGCGGATAACGATTTTGTAGGCATCGAAGGAGCCAGCGGCGACCTGCACACGCTCGAACGCCACCACCTCGATGTGCTCGCTGGCGACAATAGCGCCCGATGCGTACCGGCTGACATGACGAGAGTCCCAACTCTTTCCGACCGTCATCGGAAAATTAAGCCATCCCAAACTGGGTTCCCACGTCGTGCTGCCCTTTCGGATTAAATCGCCTTGACTGTTGAAATCTACTTCAAGCGGCCCCCGGCTTGTCGAGACACTGAGTGTCGTTTGATTTTCAGTCACCGCCACCACTGTCTGCACGCCTGCGACTCCCGGCTTGGTGTCCGTTTTGCCCCATAAAAATGTCCACGTGTCTCCGACCTTGTAGACCGGGGCAGCCGCCGTGGGCGTACTTTGCGTACTCGCCGGCTCTTGAGCCGAGACGAATCTTGTCAGGCAGCCAAGCAACAATGCGGCATAGCAGAACTGCCTCGCAAACATTGACAGGTGTGGCGTCACGACGATGGTCTTCATGGGTACACCTCCTGACCGGGACAACACACGAACATTCAGGAACGGCGTCGTCTCATAGAGGATAGGCAAGGCATCAGGACCCGTCGAGATGTGCCGTCAGGAAAGTACCCACTAACAGCAGAAATCTTTGCGGAGATACGCAACAACCGCCCCTGTCAGCGCGATGCTGGGCAATTCCTCCGGCGATGCCAGATGCGTGGCGATCACCTCACGATTATCAAGCTGTAGTTCGGGTAAGCAATCGAGATGCAATTCAAAGAAATGCACCCGGTCTCTTCGCCCTTCCCAGGTGCCATAGACGCTGCCTGCGGCGCGTAATGTGTACGACGACAGGCCAATTTCCTCTTCCATCTCGCGCTGCGCCGCTGCATCAGGCGTCTCGCCGGGCCGGATACTCCCGCCGGGAAAATTCCACTCGGCCCGGTACGACGACTTCACGAGCAACAGCGCCCGCCCGACGTAGATTGCTACTAGCGCACCCTCATGGCGAGGCCGCCGAAGGCGCCACCAGGCGCGAGCGACCCGGAATCCAAGGCGAAGCGCCACGCGCCAGACTGAGTCGGATACCCGGCGAAGCTTGGGATTGGCTAGCGTCAACATGAAGATTTTTCTCGGAAACGTCAGCGCGTGCCACCCGCAGAAGGGTAGCCAGGGTCGTCGACAACCGACGTGTCGACACCCTGCCACCTGAAGTAGTAAAAGCCTGTGACAATGCATATTACGCAGACCGCCAATGCGACTCCGATTACTGCTTTAGTCGGACGATCCATGAATCGAACTCCGTAGCCAGCCCATCACAGTGGATGCCGCATTGTCGCCAGGTTCGGAGCAACGGTCCAGCGACCGTATGATCGCTGCGGTCTGATCGTCCGATCACACTAGGGGAATGTAGATATCGGTTTGCCACTGGTCCTGCGGTGTTTCCGGAAAGACGCTCAGGTAGTGAAAGAACAAGGGATGGTCGCGAAGTTCCTCTCCGCTTGCAGGAAGCCAGTCGCGAAAGATCGGATAGATTGTCTCGCCGACGTGGTCGGTCGATCCGGTATGCCGAACCACCGCGCATCGGCCGCCCGGAATGACGAGTTCGCGGATACCGTAGACGTTCGGCGCGACCGGCTCGTCGATTTCTCCGCAGATATCGAAGCGAAATGCATCCGCCGGTGTCGTATCCGGGTTATTGCGCGGGATGCCAAAAGTTCTGCTCGACGCAACCGGAGACTGCCCGCTTTGCTTGCGCCAGTCGACGAACGTGCGCACGCTCTCGTTGACGAGCCCGGTCGGTCCGCAGTGCTCAAGCGCGGCGACGCGGGTTTCAGAAAAATCGACAATGTGTACTTGCATGGTGAGTTTCCTCGAAAGATAGGGGACGACAAACGTCGCACTCCAGATCTGCCAGTTCGGATGCTGCCGGAACGAACTTGGCGTGGTGCCGAAAGCGCGTCTGAATGCGCGGCTGAAGGCTTCAGGACTGTCGAAGCCCGCGTCGAACGCGGCGTCGAGTACCGGGCAGAACTCACGCGAAGCCAGGCGGTGGGCCGCCCGACGCAAGCGCATCAGTTGCACATAGCGTGCGACCGGCACCCCCACATAGGCGGCAAACTGCCGATGAAAATGGAACTTCGAGAAGTTCGCAATGCGACTTAGCGCCTCGACCGACAGATCGCCATCGAGGTTTGTTTCGATGTACGCGAGTACGGCATTGAAGCGCTTCGTGTAAGCATGAGTGGCGTCAACGTGAGCTTGCATGGTCTGGATATCTGGATTGTGCGACTGGCGTTATGGTCGCTCATGGTCGACACATCGCGCCTAGCCGTTCTTGCTCAATCTCCAGGCTACGGAAATTCGGCTACGGAAATTCGCGGAGATGCTTGCCTGTTACGGGTGATAGACTTTTCTACGCACCTTGGTGCGTAGCTAACCGAACAACGACATCCCCCTCTATTCGGAGCCATCGCATGATCAATGAACGCCATACGTCACCCGTGCCAGCCCTTTGTCCGCAGACGGACTGTGGATCCCCGAGGGTCCGGGTAAGTGGTCGCGGCCGCTGCGCTTTCTGAAAGAGGGCCGCGGCTGGGTGGAACTGATGCGTCTGGCGCCGGGTGTCAAGCTCGGCCTGCACCGTCATACCGGCGAAGTGCACGCTTTCAACCTCGAAGGGCAGCGTCGCCTCTGTACGGGCGAAATCGTCGAACCCGGCGACTACGTGCACGAGTCTACCGGTAACGTCGACTGGTGGGAGGCGGTGGGTGACGAACCACTGGTCGTGATGGTGGTGGTGATGGGCACCGTCGAGTATCTGGGTCACAATGGCGAGATCAAACACCGCATCACAACAGCCGATCGTTTAGCCGACTATCAACGCTACTGCAGCGAGGCCGGCATCGAGCCGCAGGATCTGCTCGAGCGTTGAGCGCGGCGCTTCGTCCTGCGGAGGCAGGCGCTCATGCTTTCCTTACGTTAGCGGTCTTCAGCCGTCGGTCGAGACCGTAACAGACTCCCAGTCACGGATCTCATTTCCCAACGCGGACAACTTGTCCCTCACGAGCCCGAGTGCGTCGCTGCCGAGCAAAAGATGCGTGGGCGGGTGGTCCGCGGCGATTGCGGCGAGCATTGCGCGTGCCGCCTTCCGGGGATCGCCCAATTGCTTGCCGTTCTTCTCCTCACGCGCTTGGCGGATGGGCTCGAAGATCGCGTCGTAATCCGCGATCGAACGGGGCGTTCGCGTCATCGAGCGACCTGCCCAGTCGGTGCGAAACGAACCTGGCGCGACGGCTGTCACGGCGATGCCGAACGGCTTGACCTCTTTGCCCAGCGCTTCGGAGATGCCCTCCAGCGCGAATTTGCTTCCGCAGTAGTAGGTGATGCCCGGCATGGTGATATGGCCGCCCATCGAGGTGATATTCAGAATGTGGCCACGTCTGCGCTCACGCATGAAGGGCAGCACGGCTTTCATCATGGCGATAGCGCCAAACACATTCACGTCGAACTGTCTGCGCATCTCGGATAAAGGCGATTCTTCCATGACGCCTTCGTGACCGTAGCCGGCATTGTTGACCAGAACGTCTACCGGTCCGACGCTCGCCTCAATGTCCGCCACGATGCCGTCGATGGCATCGAAGTCGGTCACGTCGAGTACACGTCCAAAAGCGGCCTTCGCAGAGCGCGACTCGAAATCATGCTGTGCCTGCGCACTTCTCACCGTACCGACGACTGTGTGTCCCGCCGCTAACGCCTCTTCGGCGAGTGCACGGCCGAAGCCGCTGCTTACGCCGGTAATAAGCAGAATTTTGCTGGATGCCACTGAAGCTTCTCCCGAATGGTGTCTGGAGAATGCATACTAGTCTGAAGGACGAGGCTGGCTAAGCGCTATTCCGCTATTTTTCTTGCCTAAAACTATGAACGCGAAGCGGACTTCTACGCACAATCCGGATCTTTCCCCGGGAACCCGGCAACGCATGATTGCGTTGCTCCGCGCGTTGGCGCCGGAGGAGGGCTATAACCTCACCGCGCTGCCGGGCGTTCGCATCCTGCGTTCAAACCGGCCCCTGTCGCGAACGCCGGTTCTCTACGATCCCGGCATCGTGATCGTCTGCCAGGGCCGCAAGCGAGGGTATTTCGGCGACCAGCTCTATCTGTACGACGAGCATCACTACCTGGCTGTGTCCGTGCCTGTTCCGTTCAGCATGGAAACCGAGGCCACTCAGCAGCGTCCGCTGCTCGCGCTGTACCTTCACCTCGATTTCACATTGGCCGCTGAACTGGCCGAACAGATCGATCGTGAAGGCGCAACGGAACACATGCGGGCGCCTCAGAGCATGATGTCGACGCCGATGGATGGCGCGATGCAGGCGTCCGTGTTGCGCTTCCTTGAGGCGATGCATCGGCCGCTCGAAGCCGCGGTATTGGGCCCGGGCCTGCTGCGCGAACTCTATTTCCGGGTGCTCACCGGAAAGCAGGGAAGTTCGATGCGCGAGGCGTTGGCGATGAGAGGGCAGTTCGGCCGGATAGGCAGATCGCTACGCCTCATTCATGCCGGCTACGCGCATCCGCTGGACGTAACGCAGCTGGCAGAGGCGGCGGGAATGAGTGTTCCGAGCTTCCATAGCCACTTCAAGGCAATCACACACGTTTCGCCGATGCAGTACGTGAAGTCGACACGTTTGCATCAGGCTCGCCTCTTGATGGTCCGCGAGGATTTGACGGCGGAGGCCGCGAGTCACGCGGTGGGTTACACGAGTGCGTCCCAGTTCAGCAGAGAGTTCAAGCGGCTTTTTGGCTTGACGCCCGCAGCGGAGACGAAGCGTATGCGCGAGAGCTTTGCCATTCCGCCAGCGTTCGACGATGCGACATACGTTTCGTCGCACTGAGTTCAGATTCAATCAGACGTGCAGATGTTCGTGCTGAGCGGTGTCGTCTCCATGGTGATGGTGCGCGTGCTCGATCGTGACGGGAATCGTGTGCAGGTGCGCATATCGGACTCCTCGCTGGCTGGTCAGGCTGTTTGCAAAAGCCGCGACGTCCTTTGCATGACCTCGCAGTACTGAGGATTCCAGCAAGCTCCGGTGATCCAGGTGGACCCTCATGCTCGCCACCGCCAGATCGTGGCGATCGTGGTGAGCTTGCGTGATCCGGCGAGCCAGGTCGCGGGTTGCGTGATCGTACACATAGGTCAGGGTCGCCACGCACTGACCGTCCGGCTGTCCTTCGTGCGCACGCGCCTGACTCTCCCGCACGATGTCCCGGAACGCCTCGGAGCGGCTCGTATAGCCGCGCTGCTCGACCAGTGAATCAACTACGGCAAGCAGGTCATCGTCAATGGTGATCGTGATTCTTTGCACATGCCCTCCTGGCTCAGTGTCCTGTCGCGAGTCAATCGTAACCGAACGTCGTCGGTATGACTTTTTTTGAAAAAGGTATTATTAGCTCGCTCAATCGACCCACCATGGCGGTGGCCTCGCCACCTTCCGACTGCTGCTCCTCGCATAGGGGAGATAAAGAATGAACAATCTGATGAAAGCGCTGAGCGGCGAGCACAGCCATCTGCGTAAAAAGATTACGGGGCTCTATGCACTGCTGCTCGTGTTCAACGTGGGGGCGTGGGCATGGGCTTTCGTTGCCTTCCATTCCTATCCGCTGTTGATGGGCACAAGCCTGCTGGCCTACTCGTTCGGGTTGCGGCACGCAGTGGACGCCGACCATATCGCCGCAATCGATAACGTGACGCGCAAGATGATGCAGGCCGGCAAGCGGCCAATAACTGTCGGGCTCATGTTCTCGCTGGGACATTCCACTATCGTCGTACTTGCCTCGGTCGGTATCGCCGCGACTGCGATGGCGTTGCAAAGCAGGATGGACAGCTTCAAGGAGGTTGGAAGCGTGGTCGGCACGCTCGTGTCGACGTTGTTCCTGTTTGCGATAGCGTTAATGAATCTGATGATTCTTCGCTCCGTGATTCGCGCGTTTCGCCGCGTTCGTGCGGGCGAGCCTTACGTCGATGAAGACTTCGATATGCTGCTCGCGGATCGCGGGTTTCTCGCACGCATTTTCCGGCCGATGTTCCGCCTGATCACAAAAAGCTGGCACATGTACTTTCTGGGCTTTCTGTTTGGCCTGGGCTTTGATACCGCAACCGAAGTAGGGCTGCTGGGCATCTCAGCCGCGAGCGCTGCGCAGGGATTGCCGATCTGGTCGATTCTGGTATTTCCCGTGTTGTTTACGGCCGGTATGACACTCGTCGACACGACAGACAGCATCCTGATGCTGGGTGCTTACGGCTGGGCGTTCGTCAAGCCGATCCGCAAGCTCTATTACAACATCACCATTACGACGATCTCCGTGGTCGTGGCGTTGCTGGTCGGCAGCATCGAGGGACTCGGATTGCTGGCCGACAAACTTCACTTGAAGGGGGGCTTCTGGGATTTCATCGGCAGCCTCAACGACAACTTCGGCATGATCGGATACGTGATCATCGGCGTGTTTCTTGTCAGTTGGCTGCTTTCCGCGGCTGTCTACCGATGGAAGCGATTCGAAGAGTTGGATATTCGGTCCACGTCGCTCTGATCGCCGACTACAAGGGCCGCCGGGGAATGACCCGGCGCCCGTCCGTCTTTACAGATAGCTGCAGATGTAATCGAGCGTTTCGACGACGTCGATATCGAAGCGGCTCTTGCCCGGCACCGAGAACGACTCGCCCGCGCCATACGTTTTCCACTCGTCGCTGCCTTCCAGGCGGATGCGGCATTGGCCGGCCTGCACTTCCATGAGTTCCGGCGCGTCGGTGCCGAAGTTGAGTGTGCCGGGCAGGATCACGCCGAGCGTCTTGCGCGTGCCGTCGGCGAAGAGAACGGTATGCGAGACACACTTGCCGTCGAAGTAGACGTTGGCGCGTTTGATAACGGAAACCTGATCGAATTGCGTTGTGGCCGTCATGGCGGTCTTCCTTTGGGTCATCGTGAATGGATGCGTTCGCGCTGTGCAGCGGCAACGGGCGGCGCGCGATCTGCGCGGACTGCCCGCGGGCTTTCGGTCCTGCGCAAGCCCGCCATCATACAGGCGCGAAGCGGTGCCAGCCGGTAACCCTCGTGCCTGTCGGGGCAACACCGCGACGTAATGCTGGCGATTAGTCAGCCCGGCGCCAACGACCCGAATCCGGGCACACAACGACCTGTTCACCGTTCAACTGGACTTGCTCTGTATCCAGTTGCGACGACGTGGAAGGGGCAATGTCGAAGGCCACCTTGAGCGCGTGCCCGACATGGGCATTTTCGATGGGAAGCTCCCAGGTCAGGAATATCTGGATGCAATCCTGGTCCGGTGCGAAGTCGGCCGCATTGAAGCCATTGCTGGTGCGCTGAATCACGCCATGAGGCTGGCCTGTGTCGAAGATCACCACCGTTCCCCGGGTCAGGGGAATACGCCGGCCTAAAGCGGGGAAGTGCAAATCAAGACCCCTGTCCTCGCTCATGAAGAGATTGCAAAACGCCGCGTCGCCATATTGTGCGCCGTCATGGTGATACCTTGCGCCGCGGCAGGCCATGAGGGCTACGTCACTGGCGGCAAGCACCTCGGGCAGTCCAAGCATGCAGGTCCAGTCGGACACGGCCTGCACGCAGCGTGTGTAGTCGGGCCAGCGCGCTCGCGCGCGCGGCAAAGGCATGGGCTCGACGTCTCCCGGTTCCAGGACCAGATGCGACGCTATCTCTCTTTCCCAATCCGCCAGCAGGCGGGTGGGTGGCATAGGGACGTCGACCGTGCCGGATAGCACGATGTCGCTTACGCTTCGACTGCGGATGGCGTCGTCACTCCAGTAGTAGGAGGTCAGCATGTCTCGCATTCGATTCAGTTGAAGGGGGATTCATGCGGGCATTGTAACGATTCCAGGGGGACGCCTTGGCGCGCGTCGGTCGTGTGTCGTGGCGCTTGCGTAATCGTGCTAGGTAGGCCGAGCCGATTTCATGGGGGTAGTCTGCTGTCGTGAGCCGTGAGCCGTCAGCGGATGTGGATGTGGATGTGGATGTGGATGTGGATGTGGATGTGGATGTGGATGTGGATGTGGATGTGGCGTGTGGCGTGTGGCGTGTGGCGTGTGGCGTGTGGCGTGTGGCGTGTGGCGTTTCGTACGACTAGACATGTCGGGGTGTGCCGGGCCTGACGTCGTGATGCTGTGATGCCAGTCAGGTCCGGCTGGTCTTTCTGTTGCACCCACGAGGTTGCACTGGAGGTGCCCCGGAGAGCACCTCGCGTTGCGGGCTAATGCTTGGGTATGGACGGCGTCTGCGCGCTGCTGCCACCACCGAGTCCACCCGTGAGGCCGCCGAGCAGGTTCGTCAACGGTGCGAGCGGAGACGAGCCGCCGCTTGCGCCGCCGAGTACGCCGGTCAGTGTGCCGACCAGGTTAGTCAGTGGTGCAACCGGATTGGACGCGGAGTTCGTCGACGATCCGTGCGAGGTGCCGCCGCCCAATCCGCCGGTTAGTCCGCCGAGCAGGGCGGTGACCGGTGCGAGGGGGCTGCTGCTGCCTTGCGAGGTGCCGCCTCCCAGGCCGCCGGTTAGTCCGCCGAGCAGGGTGGTGACCGGTGCGAGGGGGCTGCTGCTGCCTTGCGAGGTGCCGCCTCCCAAGCCGCCGGTCAGTCCGCCGAGCAGGGTGGTGACTGGTGCGAGGGGGCCACTGCTGTTGCCTTGCGAGCCGCCGCTTACCGGGACCACCGACAGTCCGCCGAGCAACGCGGTCACAGGTGCCAGCAGGCCACCGGTGCTATGCCCGCTCGACCCGCCTGCGACGCCGTGTGAACCACCAGTTGTGCCGTTGGCTACGCCGTTTCCATTGCCGCTGCCGCTATTGTTGCCCAACGTGATCGGCACGATAGGTACGCTGATTGCGCCGACGCTGACGACCAGGTTGACGATCGGATCAAGGAGGCCACCCGTGGTTTGGCTACCACTGCTGGAGCCCACGCCAGTGGAACTGCCGGAGCCGCTGGAACCGCCGTGACCACCGTTTCCGGAACCGCCGCCGTATCCGCCTGAGCCGCCTGAGCCGCCCGAGCCACCTGAGCCACCTGAGCCACCTGAGCCACCTGAGCCACCTGAGCCACCTGAGCCACCTGAGCCACCTGAGCCACCGTGGCCGCCGTCTCC
>NZ_JAQQCQ010000035.1:0-76613 GCF_046030355.1 Paraburkholderia caffeinilytica | reverse complement strand
TTCCCGGGGCCACGGGCCTTTTGCATTCTTCCAGCCGAGCAGATCGACACGCCGTTATGGCGTGTCAACCGAAGGCATCGAACTGGCGCCCTCAGGCGACTCCGTGCTGCTTGAACCACACCAGCACACGTCGCCAGCCATCCTCGGCATCAGCCTTCTTGTAACTCGGCCGGTAATCCGCGAAAAACGCGTGGCCCGCGTCGTCGTACACGACGAATTGCGAGCCGCGGCCCACTTGCGGACCCTGAGCGATAGCCTGCTTCATCTGCTCGAGCGAAGCTTGAGGAATGCTCTGATCCTGCAATCCATACAGCCCTAGCACCGGTGCGTGCAGATCAGCCACGCGATCGAGCGGGTTCGCCGGCGTCGTTGCGCTATGATCGCCGCCGACCCGGCCATACCACGCCGCAGCCGCCTTCAGCCGGGGATTGTGCTCGGCATACAGCCACGCGATACGTCCTCCCCAGCAAAAACCGTTCACGCCGAGCCGGTTCAGATCGCCGCCGTGCTCGCCCGCCCACGCGACCGTGGCGTCGAGATCGTCCAGCGCCTGTTCGTCCGGCACCTTACTAAGAATCTGCTCGCTGATCTGCTGGATGGTCGGCAGCACCGACGGATCGCCCTCGCGGACGAACAGATCCGGCGCGATTGCCAGATAACCGAGCTTGGCAAAGCGCCGGCACACGTCGGCAATATGCTCGTGCACACCGAACGCCTCGTGAATCACGATGATCACCGGCAGATGCGTCTTGCCCTTCGGCTGCGCGCGATAGGCCGGCACGAGCGTATCGCCCGACCGCACGCCAATCTCGCCGACTTCGAGACCATCGCTATCCGTATGGATGGTTTGCGCCGACACCGGCATCACGGCCGCGGCGAAACCGGTGCCGAGCGCGGCTTTGATGAAGGTGCGGCGATTGAAAGGAACGTGCGGGACCAGGCTGTCGATGTCGGGTTTCAGCATGCGGCGCTCCTCGGGAAAGGTTGGAGGCAACAGGATACGCTTCACCCGCATCCTGTTGCACATACACCTTTCTCAAGCGCCCAGCGTTCAGTGTCGAGCTCAGCCTTAAGCCTTCAGTGCAGCTTGACCCGCGGCAAGGTAGTGCGCCGCAACCAGTGCGCGAAGGTGTCGAGCACCATCCGCGCGTAGCCGTGCAGCGCGGCGATATGCAGCCGGTACAGCGACATATACATGAAGCGCGCGAACAGCCCTTCGATCAGCATATTGCCGCCGATCACGCCACCCATCAGATTGCCCACCGCGCTGAAGTGCCCGAGCGACACCAGCGAGCCAAAGTCGCGATAGGTAAATTCAGGCAGCGGCTTATTCTCGAGCCGGGCCGCCAGCGCCTTCATCAGGAAACTCGCCTGCTGGTGAGCCGCCTGCGCACGCGGCGGCACGTTGCGCTCATTGCCCGGCCATGGGCACGCCGCGCAATCGCCGAGCGCGAAAATGTTATCGTCGATTTCGGTTTGCAGCGTGCGGCGTACGATGAGTTGACCCAGACGGTTGACCGGCAGGCCGTCGAGTTCACTCAGGATGGCGGGCGCCTTGATGCCGGCCGCCCACACCGTCAGATCGGCACGCACGGTTTTACCGCTGGCCGTGCGGATCATGCCTGGCGCGACCTCGGCCACGGTCTCGCCAATCATCAGCTTCACGCCGAGTTTGGTGAGCAATTCGGCGGTGGCCGTCGACACACGCTCCTGCAAGGCCGGCAAAATGCGCGGCCCCGCCTCGATCAGCACGATGCCGACATCGTGCCGCGGATCGAGCTTATGCAAGCCGTACGCGGACAACACCTGGGCCGTATTGCGCAACTCAGCGGAGAGTTCGACGCCCGTCGCGCCGCCGCCGACAATCGCCACCTGGATGCGCGGCTCAGACGAAGGCGACGTGCCCGGCCCCGATTCGACAGGTTCGTGCACCTGATGCTCCGCGCGCATACAGGCCGCGATCAGCCGTTTGCGGAAACGCTCCGCCTGGCTGACCGTATCGAGCGCGAGAGAAAACTCAGGCGCGCCCTTCACGCCGAAGAACGCCGTGGTGCTGCCGATCGCAATGATCAGCGTGTCATAGTCGAGTTGGCGTTCGGGCAGCAGTTCTGCGCCATCGTCGTCGAGCACGGTGCCAAGCGTGAGACGCTTGTTTGCACGATCGAGACCGGTCAGATCGCCCTGTTGAAACTCGAAGCTGTGCCAACGCGCCTGCGCCGCATATTCGAGTTCCTGGGTGAACGGGTCCATGCTGCCGGCTGCCACTTCATGCAGCAGCGGCTTCCAGATATGGGTTGGATTACGGTCGACGAGCGTCACTTGCGCGCGCACACCGCCTTTGTTCTTGTGGGGCGCATAGCGGTCGCCTAAGCGTGTCGCCAATTCCAGCCCCCCCGCGCCCCCGCCAACGACGATAAAACGATGCATTGAACTCTCCGTATTTGCCGATGGGTTATGCGTCGCGACGGCGCGCATGAAGCATCAAACGCGCGCCGTCTGTCCTGGCGATTGTCCGCGAGTGGCACGGGTTGTCACAAGCCATCAATACGCATATGTGACATGCGCGCGACGTTATCGCCTATCGCGCGCGCCGTCACATGCACGTCAATGCGCTTCCTCCCAGTTCAGGCCGGCGCCCACTTCAGCGACCAGCGGCACTTTCAGCGCGGCGACACCGCACATCAATTCCGGCAAGCGCTTACGTACGTCGGACAATTCCGCGTCCGGCACTTCGAGGATCAGTTCATCGTGCACCTGCATGATCATGCGCGTGCCGACCTTCGACTCTTCGATCCATTTCTGCACCGCGATCATCGACAGTTTGATCAGGTCGGCGGCCGTGCCCTGCATCGGCGCGTTGATTGCCGCGCGCTCCGCGGCCTGACGGCGCGGACCGTTGCCGCCATTGATCTCCGGCAGCCACAGGCGGCGGCCAAACGCCGTTTCCACGTAGCCCTTGGCCTTCGCGCTCAGACGCGTTTCGTCCATATAACGCGCGACACCCGGATAGCGGGCGAAGTAGCGGTCGATATACAGCTTGGCTGCGTCGCGCGTAATGCCGAGGTTCGCGGCGAGACCGAACGCGCTCATGCCATAGATCAGACCGAAGTTGATGACCTTCGCGACGCGCCGCTGATCGCTCGACACTTCGAGCGGCGTCACGCTGAAAATTTCCGCCGCGGTGGCGCGGTGAATGTCTTCGCCTTGCGAGAACGCACGCAGCAGGGATTCATCGCCGGAAATGTGCGCCATGATGCGCAATTCGATCTGCGAGTAGTCGGCGGAGACGAGCTTGTGTCCCGGCGGGGCAATGAACGCCTCGCGAATGCGGCGGCCTTCGACGGTACGCACGGGAATGTTCTGCAGGTTCGGATCGTTCGACGCCAGCCGGCCCGTGACCGCCACCGCCTGTGCATAGTTCGTATGCACACGGCCCGTTTGAGCGTTGACCATGCGCGGCAGCTTGTCCGTGTAGGTCGATTTCAGCTTCGACAAGCCACGGTGTTCGAGCAGGATCTTCGGCAGCGGATAGTCTTCGGCCAGCTTCTGAAGCACTTCTTCGTCGGTAGACGGCGCGCCGCTCGGGGTCTTCTTGACCACCGGCAATTCGAGCTTCTCAAAGAAAATCTGACCGATCTGCTTCGGCGAACCCAGATTGAATTCGCCGCCGGCCAGCACGTACGCTTCGCTTTCCAGTTGAATCAGACGCGTGGCGATTTCGCTGCTTTGCGCGCGCAGCTTGTCCGCGTCGATCAGCACGCCGGTGCGCTCCATCTTGCGCAAGACGCGTGAGGTCGGCACTTCGATATCGCGATACACGTAGTCGAGCGTTTTCTCCGCGGCTATTTGCGGATACAAAGCTTGATGCAGGCGCAAGGTAATGTCGGCGTCTTCCGCCGCGTATTCGGCGGCCGTTTCCAGCGCGACTTCGTCGAAACCGATCTGCGACGCGCCCTTACCCGCGACCTCTTCGTACTTGATCGTCTTGATGCCGAGATGGCGCAGCGCGAGGCTGTCCATGTCGTGCGTGCGGTGCGATTCGAGCACGTACGATTCCAGCAGCGTGTCATGTTCGACGCCGCGCATTTCGATGCCGTAGTTCGCCAGCACCTGTTCGTCGTATTTCATGTGCTGGCCGACCTTCTTGTGGTCGGCACTTTCGAGCCATGGCTTGAGCTTCGCCAGCACTTCGTCGCGCGGCAGTTGCACCGGTGCGTCCGGACCGCGATGCGCGACCGGCACATAAGCGGCATGGCCCGGCTCGACCGACAAGGACAGCCCCACGATCTGCGCGGTCATCGGATCGAGCGACGTGGTTTCGGTATCGAATGCCGTCAGCCCGGCTGCGTTGATCCTCTCAAGCCACGTGTCGAATTGCTCCCAGGTCTGCACGGTGTCGTAATGACGTTCGTGATCCACGGTGAGCGCCGGCGGCACATCGGTCTCGGGACCCTCCACGACTTCCGCGATTTCCACTTCGCGCAGCCACGTCTTGAAGCCGTTGCGCGTGAACACGTCACGCAGTTCTTCGCGCGATTCCGGCCGGCTTGCCAGACTTTCTTCAATCGATACGATATGGCCGGTCAGATCGCATTGGCGCTCCACGGTGACGAGTTTCTTCGCCATCGGCAGAAAATCGAGCGCACGTCGCAGATTGTCTCCTACCGCACCTTTGATCTCGTCCGCATGTGCGACGATGCCATCGAGCGTCTCGTATTGCGTGAGCCATTTGATCGCCGTTTTCGGCCCGCATTTCTCGACGCCGGGCACGTTGTCGACGGTATCGCCGATCAACGACAGGTAGTCGATGATGCGCTCCGGCGGCACGCCGAATTTGGCGATCACGCCTTCGCGGTCGAGCTTCTCGTTCGTCATCGTATTGATGAGGGTGACATGATCCGACACGAGCTGCGCCAGATCCTTGTCCCCCGTCGACACGATCACATTCATGCCGCGTTTTTCGGCCTCGGTGCTGAGCGTGCCGATCACGTCGTCCGCTTCGACGCCTTCGATCATCAGCAACGGCCAGCCGAGCGCGCGCACGGCGACGTGAATCGGCTCGATCTGGCGAGCAAGATCATCCGGCATCGACGGGCGGTTCGCCTTATAGTCGGCATACCAGTCGTCGCGGAACGTTTTGCCCTTGGCGTCGAACACGCACGCGCTATACTCTGCTGTGACTTCCTTGCGCATGCGCCGCAGCATGTTGATCATTCCATAGAGCGCACCCGTCGGGCCACCTTCGGGTCCGCGCAGATCAGGCATCGCATGGTAGGCCCGGTACAGATAACTCGAACCGTCGACCAATAGCAGGGTCTTACCTTCAAGGCTTCGTTCTTCAGGCATTATGACTAAGAGAAAAGTGATTCCGAGTCTGCGATCACTCGCAGATCAAGAGCGCGCTACGGCTAAAAAGGCCCGCGCATCGTGGCAGATGTTCACGATTATGGCAGAGTTTATCGAGGCGACCGAGTACCTCTCGGAGATTCGTCCGGCTGTCAGCATCTATGGTTCAGCGCGCCTGAAACCGAACTCGCCTTACTACAAACTCGCCACGCAGATCGCACGCAAGCTGTCCGACGCAGGATTCGCGGTCATCTCGGGCGGCGGCCCCGGCATTATGGAAGCGGCCAACAAGGGCGCTCATGCCGGCAAGGCGCCGTCGGTCGGCCTGAACATCGAACTGCCGCACGAGCAATCGGGCAATCAGTGGCAGGACATCTCGCTGCGCTTCCGCCATTTCTTCACGCGCAAGGTCACCTTCGTCAAGAACTCGGACGCGGTGATCGTCATGCCGGGCGGCTTCGGCACGCTGGACGAACTCGCCGAAGTGCTCACGCTGATTCAAACCAAGAAGTCGCGCCACGTGCCGATCATTCTGGTGGGCGCCGAGTTCTGGGAAGGCCTGCTGGCGTGGTTCAAGAACTCGCTCACGCCGATGGGCCTGATCAATCCAACGGACATGGACTTGATGCAGGTAATCGACGATCCCGACCAGGTGCTCGAAGCGGTGTTGAAGTTCTACGAAGACCGCGAAGAAGCCGAACCGCATCCGGCCAAGTCGGATGAAGACCGGATGTTCTATCTGTGAGGCTGGAACTTCGCGCCCCGTGCGCGAAGTCAGCTTGCTGATGCTCCATGCGCATTGAGCAGTGCGCGCAAGTTCTAACGAGCGGCCTCCAGGTCGCTCGCTTCCACGACGTCGGTCTGATCGCCCTGCGCCTGCAGCCATTCGCAGAACTGCGCCACTAGCGGTACCCGCGCGGCCGCTTCGAAGGCGCGGAGCGCAAAAAAAGGGGGAAGAGTACGAGTCATGCTTGTGATTCCAGGTCACAAAGCCGCGCTCAGAAATCGTTTTGCCCAAAGCCGGTTCGGCGCTAACCTCCCAAGCTTGAACTGGAAGCTTGACGATATGGATCACGATCTCACCTCAACCGAGGCCGCTCTGGCGCCCACGCCCACATTGCGGGAAATTTTTGGCGGCTTTCTCGGCCTCGGGCTGATTTCATTCGGCGGCGCCCTGCCGCTTGCACGGCGCGCCCTGGTCGAACAACGGCGCTGGCTGACCGGCGCGGAATTCACCGACCTGCTGGGCCTGTGCCAATTCCTGCCGGGCGGCAATGTGATCAATCTTTCCGTCGCGATCGGGATGCGCTTTCGCGGCGTGCCGGGAGCGCTGGCCGGTTTGCTCGGGTTGATTGCGGGGCCGTCGCTGGTAGTGATCGGCCTGGGTGTGCTGTACGAACACACGCAAAACGACCCGCACGTTCGCCATCTGTTTGCGGGTCTCGCGGCCGCGGCGTCCGGTCTGCTGATCTCGATGGCCGTGAAAATCCTGCTGCCGCTGCGGAATAAACCCATGGCCGCGCTCATCGCAGCGCTCGGCTTCATCGCGATCGCCATCATGCGCCTGCCGCTTCTGCCTACCATGCTGGTACTCACGCCGCTCAGCATCTACATCGCGTCGAGGGCCGCACGATGAACGACACGCTCATTTCCCTTGCCATCATTTTCAGTCAGCTTTCGCTACTGGCGTTCGGTGGCGGCAATACGATTCTTCCGGAGATGCAGCGTCAGGTGGTGGAGGTGCATCACTGGATGCCGGCCAGCGAATTCAGCGCGCTATTCGCGCTCGCACAAGCGGCGCCGGGGCCGAATCTGATGATCGTCACGCTGATCGGCTGGCACGTCGCGGGTTGGGCGGGGATGCTGGTGACTTCAGTGGCGAAGTTCGGACCGTCTTCGCTCGTGACGATTCTCGCGCTGCATGCGTGGGATCGGTTCAAGGATCGTCCGTGGCGGCGTTACGCGCAAATGGGACTGGTGCCGGTGACGGCCGGCATCGTCGCGGCGAGCGCGGCGCTGATCGCCGAAGCCTCGAACCCGACGGCGATTGCATGGGCGATCACCGCTTTTACCGCTGTGCTGGCGTTGAAAACGCGCATTCATCCGCTGTGGCTGCTGGCGGCGGGAAGCTTGATCGGGTTGACGGGGTTTGGGCAGTTCTAGCCGGCGCCTTTTGCACAAGCCTTGCGCGGACCTGCAGTCTTAAAGGCTCTGGGTTCCCATCCGGCTCTGGGTTTGTCGAACTGCGGGCAAGGCGAACGGAACCAGCGCACACCTTGCCCGACGAATCGCTTTACTGAAACGCCACTTCCGCAAAGCTGCGCAACTTACGGCTATGCAAACGATGCAGCCCATTCATCCGCAACAACTCCATCGCCTTCACACCGATCTGCAGATGCTGATCGACCTGCGCGCGATAGAACTGATCCGCCATGCCGGGCAGTTTCAACTCACCATGCAAAGGCTTGTCCGAGACGCATAGCAAAGTGCCGTAAGGCACGCGGAAGCGGAACCCGTTGGCGGCGATCGTCGCGCTTTCCATATCGAGCGCGACCGCGCGGCTTTGTGACAGCCGCTGCACCGGCTCACGATGATCGCGCAGCTCCCAGTTGCGGTTATCCACACTCGCCACCGTGCCCGTACGCATCACGCGCTTCAACTCGACGCCATCCAGTTGCGTGATCTGCGCGACCGCGCGTTCCAATGCCACCTGCACTTCGGCAAGCGCGGGAATCGGCACCCACAGCGGCAAATCGTCGTCGAGTACGTGATCTTCGCGCACATAGCCGTGCGCCAGCACATAATCGCCCAAACGCTGCGTGTTACGCAGCCCCGCGCAATGACCGAGCATGATCCACGCATGCGGACGCAGCACGGCGACGTGGTCGGTAATCGTCTTCGCGTTCGACGGCCCGACGCCGATGTTGATCATCGTGATGCCACTGCCGTCGGCACGCTTCAGGTGATATGCAGGCATCTGCGGCAGACGCGGCGGCGCCGAACCTTCCTGCGTCTGCTCGCCGAGATTTTCGTTGTACGTGATCACGTCGCCCGGTTCGACGAACGACGTGTATTCGCTGCGATAGGCGCGCAGCTCTTCGTCGTCGGTATGGGCCATCATCGTGCGGCCGAGTTTGACGAACTCGTCGATGTAGAACTGGTAGTTCGTGTACAGCACGTAGTTCTGGCAATGCGTGGGCGACGTCGCCGTGTAGTGCTTCAGCCGATGCAGCGAAAAATCCACCCGCGCCGCCGTGAACAGCGCGAGCGGATGCGGTTCGCCCGGCAGCGGTTCATACGTGCCGTTGACAATGCGGTCGTCGAGCAGCGCGAGGTCCGGCGTGTCGAACACGTCGCGCATCAGGAACAGGCGTTCGCGATCCAGATCGCCTTCGAGATGGATGCCTTCAGCGAAGGCAAAGTGAATCGGAATCGGCTGGTCGGAGACACCGACTTCGATCTTCACGTGATGGTTCTTCGCCAGCAGGCGCAACTGCTCGCGATAGTAGTCGCCGAACAGATCCGGCCGCGTGACCGTGGTCTCGAACACGCCCGGGCCCGCCACAAAACCGTACGAGCGGCGCGAGTCGATATGCGTGTTGACTTCGGTGCGGACTCTGACGAACGGGTAGCAGGCGCGCACCCGCTGTTCGAACAGTTCGTTGCGGCGATAACGCGCGAAGGCGTCGCGCAGGAACGAAGTGTTCGCTTCGTAAATCGCCGACAAACGCGTGACGGCCTCGGTCGCGTCTTCGAAGGATTCGGTTGGGAAGCTGTTGGCGGGCGTCTGCACCGCGCGTTGATTGGTATCGTTGTTCATCTTCATTCGCCTCAATTGATGAGACGACATTACCACGGAACCCGCGATCGCCAAATGACCGCGCGGCGCCTACCACACCTGCCGCAACAGCGGTCGCAAGATTGCGCGCACGGCGTGCGAAAGCGGCGCAAAATAAGGCGATCGCGCCCGTAGGCAAGGCTGGATTTGCTAGAATCGGGGCACCATATTGGAGAATCACCATGAAGCCGCTCCTTCCCGTCGCCGTTGCACTGGCCCTCGCCTTTGGCAACGCCGCGATGGCTGCCCAGCCTGTCGATGACACTCCGCCCGCCGACGCACCCCAGTCCGCCAATGAACGGGCCGGCCTGCCTGACCTGGAGAAGATCAATCGTCCGGCCGCCGAGGTCAGCTCGAAGGTCGAAATCAACGTCCCGCGCACGCCGAGCTTCCACGAACGCAGCGCTAACGGCACCGAAATCACCGAATATCGCGATAAAGGCAAGCCCGTTGAAATCAACGTGCATTCGAATCTCGGCACGCGCTATCAGATGAGCGCGCCGCTCGACACGTCACCCACCGTGCGCGATAACGGCCGCGCGAGCACGCGTTTGCCGTCGGTGAATCTGACTTATTGAGGCATGCCGGGGCGGCGGCGCGGGGTGAGCCGCACCCTTGGATTCTGCGCGGCCCGCGGGCGTCGCCCCGGGTTTTCAGCCTGTTTGCCGATTTTCAGCACCGCCTGCCGCACGGCGATACCGCGTTGAATTGTCCCAGCGCTTTGCGGGCCTGACTTGCAGCGAAGATTGGCGGCCGGGATTCGCGGCCTGATTGACCTTGATTGCGCATTTCGCAATGCATTTGCCACACCTCGCACTGGTCGCATCGCGCCAGCCCGACTAACCTGATCCGACGTTTCCCGCATGGCTGTCTTCACCGCTGTCACCGAACCCCAACTAGCAGAATGGATGCGTCATTACGATCTCGGCGAAGTCGTCGAGTTTCGCGGCATCCCGTCCGGTATTGAGAACAGCAACTTCTTTCTGACGACGACGCGCGGCGAATACGTCCTCACGATTTTCGAAAAGCTGACGGCCGGGCAACTGCCGTTCTACCTCGATCTGATGCAGCATCTGGCCGCGCACCGCGTGCCGGTGCCGGATCCCATGCCGCGCGAAGACGGCACGCTGTTCGGCACGCTGCACGGCAAGCCTGCCGCCATCGTGACCAAACTCGAAGGCGCGCCGGAGTTGGCGCCGCAAGTCGAGCACTGTATCGAGGTCGGGCAAATGCTTGCGCGCATGCATCTGGCGGGGCGAGATTATCCGCGCCATCAGCCGAATCTGCGCAGCCTGTCGTGGTGGAAGGAAACCGTGCCGACCATCCTGCCGTTCCTCGCGGGCGCGCAACGCGACTTGCTGTCGTCCGAACTGGCGCATCAGGAAGCTTTCTTCGCCTCGGCGGATTACGCGGCGTTGCCCGAAGGCCCCTGCCACGCCGACCTGTTCCGCGACAATGCGCTGTTCGCGCATGCCGCTCCGGAAACCGGCCACGAGGTGCGCCTCGGCGGCTTCTTCGACTTCTATTTCGCCGGCTGCGACAAGTGGCTGTTCGACGTGGCGGTAACAGTCAATGACTGGTGCGTCGACCTCGCCACCGGCAAGCTCGACGAGACCCGCACCGAAGCCATGCTGCGCGCTTACCAGACCGTGCGCCCGTTCACCGTCGAAGAAAACCGCCACTGGGGCGACATGCTGCGCGCGGGCGCTTACCGCTTCTGGGTCTCGCGCCTGTATGATTTTCATTTGCCACGCGCGGCCGAGTTACTCAAACCGCACGACCCCGGTCATTTCGAGCGCATTTTGCGCGAACGCCTGTCCGGCGTTGCACTTCCAGGCATTCATACCTCATGCAACTGATCGAAGTCCCCGCGAAAACCGGCTATGTCTGGTTCCGGCAGGGTATCTGGCTGTTCCGCAAGAACCCGCTCGCGTTTCTGACGCTGTTCTTCACCTATCTGCTGGTCATGACGCTGGCGGCGCAGATTCCGGTCATCGGCGGCGTGCTGCCGCTCGTTTTCATTCCAGGCGTTGCGGTCGGTTTCATGGCGGCGTGCCGCAATACCATCGCGGGCAAGCCGGTGTTCCCGACCATTCTGGTGGACGGCTTTCACTCGTACGGCCCTGCGGTCGCCAAACGTCTGCTGGTGCTGGGCGTGCTGTACGTTGCGGCAATGGCGCTAGTTCTCGCCGGCTCGGCACTCGCAGACGGCGGCATGCTGCTGAAAGTCATGCTCGGCATGGCCACGATGGATCAGGACGCGATCGCCAACAGCAATATTCCGCTGGCGGTGATCGCCGCGTTCGCGTTCTACATTCCGGTCGCGATGATTTTCTGGTTCTCGCCGATCCTGACCGCATGGCACGACGTGCCGCCTGTCAAGGCGATGTTCTTCAGCGTCGTCAGTTGCTGGCGCAATCGCGGCGCATTCATCGTGTTCGGCGCATTATGGTTCGCGGTGGCGACCACGGTCTCGTTCGGCTTGTCCGCGCTGATGCAGGCGCTGGGCGCGGGCGACTTCGCGTTCGCGATCCTGATGCCCGCCACGATGATCGTCACGACCATGCTGTACTGCTCGTTCTACGCGACCTATCGCGGCTGTTTCGGCGTGCAAACGCCTGAAGCGCCGGACCTGCCGACCACGCCGGCAGCGTGAGCGCCGGCTAAGGCTGCTGTTCAGGGGCGGGCGTATTTTCGACACCCGAGCGGTCTCGCTTCGGAACAATGGCCGCTTGCGCCTTTGTACTCTGCGCAGTTCCGCGCTAACCCCGCCCGCACGCCACGCCTCGGTAGTCATGCACGCCAGCCTTGGTGGCCATGCTACGGTACCTTGATAGCCATGCACACCAGCCTTGGCGGCCATGCTACGGTACCTTGATAGCCATGCACGCCAGCCTTGGTGACCATGCCACGGTACCCTGGTAACCGCATGCCAGCCTTAGCGCCCCTGGCACGCCGACTGCAGGGCGCGGCGCCCACCACCGCCGCTTCCCTGATTCCCCTTCTCACTCGTCAGCCTGCCTCGATTTGCGGCACAATGGTTTGCACGCAATCGATTTGCACGCTCTTTTTATGCGAGATGCAACATGACCCAGCGCCCCGCTTTGCCCTTTACGCTCGACGAGCAACTCTGCTTCGCACTCTATTCGACCTCGCTTGCAATGACGAAAGCGTACAAACCGCTGCTCGACAAGCTCGGCCTGACGTACCCGCAATATCTGACGATGCTGGTGCTCTGGGAGGCCGACGACGTCACGGTGAAAGACATGGCCGCACGCCTGAATCTCGACTCGGCGACGGTCACGCCACTGCTCAAGCGGCTCGAGGCGCAGGGCTACCTGGAACGGGTTCGCGGTGTCGAAGATGAGCGGCTCGTCTACATCCGGCTCACCAAAGCGGGCACCGCACTGAAGCGTCAGGCACGCGAAGTGCCGGCGGAAATCTTCTGCGCGACCCAGCAGTCGCCGGAATTCCTGCTCCGTCTGCGAGACGATCTGACGCGTCTGCGCAGCACGCTCAACGATTACATGGACCACTAGCCGGCCTGTTTCAAAAAGCACGCTATCGATACGATGCAAAAATTCATTTGCACACAAATGATTTGTACACTACATTTATCACATGCCGCTTCGATAGCGCCCTGCCAGAAGGGCGGGCAAACAGCGGCAAGCAGGCACATTCTGACAACCCAGACAAAGGAGCAGCACCGTGAACATCCTCTACAAGGCAAGCGCAACGAGCACCGGTGGCCGTGACGGCCGTGCAGTATCGTCGGACAACGCATTGGACGTGAAGCTGGCGGCACCGCGCGAACTGGGCGGCACGGGCGCAGCGGGCACCAATCCGGAACAACTCTTTGCCGCCGGCTACTCGGCGTGTTTCCTGAGCGCGATGAAGTTCGTCGCCGGCCAGCGCAAGCAGGCTTTGCCGGCTGACACGCAGGTCACGGCAGAAGTGGGGATCGGCCCGAACGACCAGGGCGGTTTCGCGCTGGACATCGATCTGCGCGTCTCGTTGCCAGGCCTCGCTGCGGATGCAGCCAAGGAACTGGTCGACGCAGCGCATCAGGTCTGCCCGTACTCGAACGCCACGCGCAACAACGTCGCGGTGCGCCTGCAAGTCGCGTAAACTGCAGCGGCTTCAATGCATTGCCAATGAATCGCTGACGCGCGCGGCACAACCGCGCCGTCATGAACAACGCCCGCGCCCTGCAAACCAGCCGCGGGCGTTGTGCCGTTCGCGATAGGCATTCGCGGACGCGGCACGCAATGTGCGGCATCAGTCGGACCTATCATCTGCCGTCATGGGACTTCACCCCTGGCTCCATGAATAAACACGCAGCTCAGTGATATCGTCGCCTGACAGCTGATCATTGCGCCGGTCGATGCTTCGCCGCACAGCCTTTAACCCGATCCACCATTCCAATGACACTCGCCCGGCGCCTGAACGACACCTTCGATACCGGTCTGGTCTGGTTTCGCCGCGACCTGCGCAGCACGGACAACGCCGCGCTTTACTACGCGCTCAAGCATTGCGAGCGCGTCTGGTGCGTGTTCGTATTCGACACGACGATCCTGCAGCCGCTGATCGACGCCTGGCAAACTCGGCATCCGGACACACGAGCGCAAGACCGCCGCATCGAGTTCATTCTTGCTGCGTTGGGGGAGTTGGACGAGGCGTTGCGCGCCAAAGGGGGCGGCCTCATCGTGCTGTACGGCGATCCCGTCGATCTCGTGCCAAGGCTCGCCGATGAACTCGGCGTGGATGCGCTATTCACGAATCACGATTACGAACCGGTCGCGATCGAGCGTGACGAGAGGGTGCGCGAGCGGCTTGTCGAAGCCGGACGTCAATGGCTGACGTTTAAAGACCAGGTGATTTTCGAGCGTGATGAGGTGCTGACAGGCCAGAACAAGCCGTTCACGGTGTTCACCCCATATAAGAACGCATGGCTCAAGCAGTTGACAGCCTTCGATCTGAAACCCTATCCCGTCGAGACCTACGCGAAGCATCTGGCAGCACTGCCGCCCAAGCTGGACCGCCAGTTTCCGACACTCGATCAACTCGGCTTCGCGGCGAGCAATCTTGCGGAGCTCAGCCTGCCCACCGGCATGAGCGGCGCGCAACGTCTGCTCGACGACTTCATGACCCGCATCGACAGCTATAAGGACCGGCGCGACTTTCCCGCCGTCAAAGGCCCAAGCTACCTGTCGATGCATCTGCGCTTCGGTACTGTCTCGATCCGCACGCTCGCGCGGCTTGCGCACGAGATGGCACTTCAGCCGGACGGGCAAGGCTCGGCCACGTGGCTGTCGGAGCTGATCTGGCGGGATTTTTACTTCATGATCCTCTCGCATCATCCCCGGCTCGCGGGCGGCGCTTCGTTCAAGGAAGAATACGACCGGCTGCGCTGGGAGCAAGGCCCAGAAGCGGATGAGGCGTTCGCCGCATGGTGCGAAGGCCGCACGGGATATCCGCTGGTCGACGCTGCCATGCTGCAGTTGAACCGCACGGGCTACATGCACAACCGTCTGCGGATGGTAACGGCGAGTTTTCTGGTGAAGGATCTGGGCATCGACTGGCGGCGCGGCGAGCGCTACTTCGCCGAACAACTGAACGATTTCGACTTCTCGGCAAATAACGGCGGCTGGCAATGGGCGGCATCGACGGGATGCGACGCGCAACCGTATTTCCGGATCTTCAACCCGATCACGCAATCCGAAAAGTTCGATGCCGAAGGGCGCTTTATCAAACGCTACCTGCCCCAGCTTGCGAAACTGCCGCCCAAATGGATTCACGCGCCGTGGCTGGCGGGAGCGGAGCGGCTCGCGGAATTTGAAGTGATATTGGGCAAGGATTATCCGGCCCCGATCGTCGACCATGCCGAAGCACGGCAGCGTACGCTTGCCCGTTTCGGCAAGTGAGTGCCCGCTCACATTATCTTGGTCACGAACGTCTTGAGGATCACGAGCGTATTGAAGAGACTGAAGGACGCCCTTACCGGCGCTGCTCGCGTTTTTGGGTTTAATGCGGGTTGCAGCGTTTATCGCGAGCCGGTTTTTGGCCTGGCGCCCGCCTGTGGCCCACTACGCAGCACGGTACAAGTGTGCGTTTAATCTGCCGAACTGGGTATTCCCGCCGGCGTGGTCGGTGCTTTACGTGCAGATGGCGATTGCCGCATGGCGCGCATGGAAACGCGACGGCCAGAATGCTGCAATCGTCGAAGGGCAGTTCAACTGCTTTTCAACGTAGCGTGAAGTGGCTATTCCGCTTGGACGCCCACCTCAAACACCGGCGTTATTCATTACGCGCCGATGCTTCAAACTCGCGCAGCTTAGTGCTGGCTCATCCACGACGGCTGACGGGTGGTGGCCTCACGGTCCAGCTTGCGCATACGGAATTCCAGATCGTACAGATCGGTTGCTTCTGCGAGGAAGGCGTCAGCGCGTTCTTTCGCGAGTTGATCGGGCGATTTGGTCAGGAACAGAAACAGGCGGCTAAGCAGATACATGGTCAACCTCGACAATGAATTTAGGCATCAATACCTAAGGGATAACCCGTATTATAGGGAAAACCCTAGGATTGCGCCAACACTCATTTCGACGTGTTGCTTCAGCGTCACCGGGAGCTCGCCGAGGCTTCTGCCACGGGGCTTTCAGCGGTACGGCCAGCGCCCGTACGGCGTTGGTGCTTGAAGAATTCCCACACCATGGCGCTTGCGTCCGGACCTTTGGCGGAATGGAACGGTACGGCTTCGTCGCCACCGCTCCAGGCATGCGCGAGTCCCTGCACGCGGCACAACCGCACCACGCGACGCCCGCCGCGCAGGTAGTCGCGCATCACCACGCCGCCCTTGCGCTCCTCTTTGACTTCGCCTGATTTACGCGCGCCTTTCTCGTCGACGATCCGGTTCAGACGGAGAAACTGCACCGCCAACTGGTCCGCATTGACCGGCGCAACCACATGGTCGCTGTCGCCGTGGAGGATGATGGCCGGCATTCCGGGGTATTCAGCCACATTGACGAGTTCGTCGACTAGCTCAGCAGGTTCGCGGCGTGCGCCGCGCCGCATCACGTCCATCGCCGCAATGCCGGAGCGAGCCTCGCCGAAAGCGGGGCCGGAATGCAGCGCGACCGCCGCGAAATGTTCCGGATAGTTGACAGCCAGAAGCGCCGTCAGGCCGGCTCCAGCAGAGATTCCAGCGACATACACACGCTCGCTGTCAAAGCCATGCTGGGCCACCAGCGAATCCACCAGCGAAACGATCGCCCGCGCCTCAGCGCCGCCGGCGCTGTCGCTGGCGTCGTACCAATGCCAACAGCGATGCGAATGCACGTGTTTCGATTGTTCCGGATAAACCACGGCAAAGCCAAACCGGTCGGCGAGCACGTTCATCCGCGTGCCTTCGGCGAATTCGTCAATCGACTGGGTACAGCCGTGCAGCATCACCACCAGCGGCATCGCCTCGTGCGCATGGCCAGACGGGATGTACAGCCCGTACTGCAGGTGGTTGACGAGCCGCCCGGGGGCGGCAGGAGCCGAATGGAACGAGCGCGTCCATGAACCGCTCGCCCATGCCGAGGCCCGCGGACGAACCCGCGATTCCCGTGGAGCGGCGCGCGGCGCCTCGCGTTTCGCGGAAGCGCGCAGCACGGCCGCCGGCTTGACCGGGCGGACCTTGGCCGAAGGCTTGGTGGTGGCTGCACGGGTCGGCCGCGTGGTGGTGCGCTTGGTCGTAGCGTGAGCGTGCTCGGTTTGAATCGCGAGCAGTCGCTTGAGACCGCGCAGCCAGATTTTCGATAGACTTTTTGCCATCGGCGGGTAACCTCGCAAAAAGGGACAGGTGTCGTTCGATAGAACGACGCTTTGTTGTGCAATGCACAATAACACCAATCCTCATGCGATGCTGGCAGTCTGAGCCTCTGCCGGGCCGCGAATTTTCCGCGCAGCGAACCTTGCAGCCACACCTGCGTCCAACCATGGCAAAGCTTGTCCGCTTTACTTGTCCGCTAGCCAACGCCCCGTCACAAAAAGCCTGACGCGTAGCGAATTCGGCCCGGGGCACCCGTCTATACTGGCGGGTAAATAATGTCGGTAGACGCCTTTGCTGCGTCGGCGATTCGCGCCGTTCGCGCGTTAAACCATTACCAACCCGATTCTACGCGGCCTTGGTCGCGCTTTTGCCATGCCCGACTTACCTGTCCATCTGTGGTACTCGATCACCAGCCTCGGCGGCGCCGGCATGACGCTGCCACTCGCGTTCGCCATCGCGCTCTGGCTGGCGGTCGGCTACACGTGGCGCATGGCTGCCGGCTGGTTGCTGCTGCTTGGCGGGGCCATCGGCATTGTGACCGTGACCAAGCTGGCCTTCCTCGGCTGGGGCGTCGGCGTGCGCGAACTGGATTTCACCGGCGTCAGCGGACACGCCATGCTCTCCACCGCTGTCTATCCCGTTGCGCTGTTTCTGATGCTGCTGCCGACGCGTCCGGCGATTCGCCTGCTCGGCGTCATCCTGGGCCTGGCCGCGGGCATTGCGGTCGGCTTGTCGCGTGTCGCACTGAGCGCTCACTCGCCGTCTGAAGCCGTTACCGGCTGCGTGGTCGGCGCGCTGGCGGCGCTGTTCTTCGTGCGCATGGCGTGGAATGCCGAACCGGGCCGGCTTTCGGCGCTGCCCGTCACTGCCAGTCTGATGATCCTCGCGCTGTTGATGCACGGTGTGCACGTGCCGACGCAACGCTGGGTCACGCATATCGCGCTGAAGGTGTCCGGTCACGACCGGCCGTTCATTCGCGCCAAGTGGCGAGCCGTACGTGACGTACGCCCCGCCACTGCACCCTTGTCGCAGACGCTCAATACGCTTACGCCGCCGCACTCGTCAGACGTCTGAAGCACGCTCAACCGATTGTCTGTCCGGCGGCTGGCGCCCACATTCGCCGATCCGCACGCCGCGCGCCACGTTATGCGCGCAATCGAATGATCGTCATGAGTACCGCTATAACCTTTCATATATTACGATAGCGTTTTAACCCGCCGTTCCGGCACGCACCGGACATCCAAGCCCTCATGACACTGTCCCGCCGCCTTGTGAAACATGCGCTGTTCATTGCCAGCGCCCTCTCCGTTGCCGTCAGCGCCAACGCACGTGCCGACGAACTGGTGGTTTCCGCCGCCGCCAGCCTGACTAACGCGTTCAAAGCGGTGAGCGAGGTCTTCGAACAGCAACATCCCGGCACCAAGGTATTGCTGAACTTTGGCGCGTCCGACGTGCTGATGCAGCAAATCGCCAAGGGTGCACCCGCCGATGTGTTCGCCTCTGCGGATCAGAAAGCGATGGACAAGGCCGTCGCGGAAAAAGTGATCGTTCCGGCTACGCGCAAGGATTTCGCCGCCAATTCGCTCGTGCTGATCGTGCCGGCCGACAGCCATTTCGCGCCGGCTTCGCTGAACGATCTGACGTCGGCGAATGTGAAGCGTGTGGCTTACGGCGATCCGGCTTCCGTGCCGATCGGCCGCTATGCGCAGGGCGCGCTGCAGGCCGCAGGCGCGTGGGACGCGGTCAGCGCGAAGGCCGTATTGGCGTCGAACGTACGCCAGAGCCTGGACTACGTATCGCGTGGCGAAGTCGACGCCGGTTTCGTCTTCAGCACCGATGCCGCGATCATGCCGGACAAGGTCAAGGTCGCGATGACCGTGCCGACGCAAACGCCGATCACCTATCCGATCGCGCAGGTCGAAGGCAGCCGTCACGCTGCCGACGCGCAGGCCTTCATGAATTTCGTGCTCTCGCCAGCCGGCCAGGCCGTGCTCGCGAAGTACGGCTTCAAGCCCGCGCATTAACCCAGGTACGGCAAGCCCATGCAACAGGCCTGGATTCCGCTCCTGCTGTCACTGAAAGTGGCGGGCTGGGCCACCGCGCTCAATCTGGTGTTCGGCGTCGCCGCGGGCTTTGGTTTGTCGCGCTGGCGCTCGGGCGCGCGCGATGTAATCGATTCGATGCTGATGCTGCCGCTGGTAATGCCGCCCACCGTGCTCGGTTACTACCTGCTCGTGTTGCTCGGACGGCGCGGCGTGATCGGTGCATGGCTCGACCGCTTCGACATCCAGTTGGTGTTCACCTGGCAGGGCGCGGTGATCGCGTCGACAGTGGTGGCGTTTCCGCTCGTGCTGAAGTCGGCGCGCGCCGCTTTCGAAGCCGTCGATCCGCAGCTCGAGCGGGCCGCGCGCACGCTCGGCATCAGCGAAACAGCGATCTTCTTTCGCGTGACGCTGCCGCTCGCCGCCCGCGGCATTCTCGCCGGCGGTCTGCTCGCGTTTGCGCGGGCGCTCGGCGAATTCGGCGCGACGCTGATGATCGCGGGCAACTTGCCAGGGCGCACGCAGACGCTTTCGGTTGCGGTCTATTCAGCCGTGCAGGCCGGCGACGACAGCACCGCCAATTTCCTCGTACTCGTGACCTCCGTGACGTGCGTCGTGATCCTGTTGCTCGCGGGCCGTCTGGTGCCGCAGCACACGCTTTTGTCGTCCCGCTGATATGCCGCTCGCCGTCGACATCCGCAAGACCTTCGCGAGCGCCGAGCGCCGTTTTACGCTTGACGTCTCGTTCAAGGCGATCACGCAGCGCGTCGTGCTGTTCGGGCCGTCCGGTGCAGGCAAGAGCTTAACGCTACAGGCGATCGCCGGCTTGCTGCGCCCCGACGAAGGGGCGATCACGCTGCACGGCGACACTTTATTCGACAGTGCGCGCGGTATCGATCAGAAACCGCAGGCGCGCAAGATTGCGTATCTGTTTCAGGACTATGCGCTGTTTCCGCATCTGAACGTGCGGCAGAACATCGGCTTCGGGTTACAACAGGGTTGGCTCAATCCGCGCGCGCGTATCGCGCACCCACACGTCGATTACTGGCTCGATGCGCTCGAGTTGAAAAGCGTGGCGGGCAATCATCCGGCGCAGCTTTCGGGAGGACAGAAACAGCGCGTGGCGCTCGCGCGGGCACTGGTCGCCGAGCCTCGTTTGCTGTTGCTCGACGAGCCGTTTTCCGCACTCGATAGCGCGTTGCGCCAGCGTATGCGGCGCGAGTTATCGGACCTGCAAACGAGGCTCGATATTCCGATGGTGTTGATCACGCACGATCCCGACGACGTCGCCGCCTTCGGCGATCAGGTTGTGCAGGTCAGTGACGGTTGTGTACGCGAGAATCATCCGTTTGCCGGGTACGAGCGCAGCATGCCGTAACGTCAGCGCGCGCTGCCGGATGGTTCAACGCCACGCGCAATACGTAATCCGGAAATCCTCAGAATCGCCAGAGGCTGTGCCCTCCAACGCCCTTGCCTCACTCAATCCTTCACGCCAAGAATCACGCTCGACGCCTTGAACACCGCAACTGCGGTCCCGCCTTCCGCAAGCCCAAGCGTATCGACGCTTTGATTCGTGACCACCGCGGTAATCACCGCACCGCCGTCCAACAGCAACGACACCTCCGCGTTGACTGCCCCGCGCTTCACGCTCTGCACCTTGCCGCGCAACTGATTGCGCGCTGAGAGCTTCAGCGGCGCACCGCTTTCGTTCTCCACGAGCAGCACCACCCATGACGCCTTGATCAACGCGAACGCCGCCGCGCCCACCGCGAGCCCCAACGTCTCGGTACTTTCATGCGTGACGACCGCGACGATCGTATGGCCGCCCGGCAACGCCAGCGACACTTCGTCGTTGACTGTGCCGCGCGTGATTGCCGACACCGCGCCGTAAAGCTGATTGCGCGCGCTCGTTTTCACGCCGATGCGTCCGATCAGATCCCAATCCGTCGCAAAACCTTCGATCGCCGCGCCCGCGCGTTCCAGAAAACGCCGGTGCTCGCGTTCGACTGCCCGAAACGTGTCGATCAGCTTCACGGCGCGCGACGTGAGCGTCGTGCCGCCACCGCCTTTGCCACCGGTCGAGCGCACGACGAGTGGCTCGCCGGCGAGATTGTTCATCGTGTCGACGGCGTCCCACGCGCCTTTGTAGCTCATGCCGACGGCTTTCGCCGCGCTGGTGATCGAACCGGTCTCGCCGATCGCCGCGAGCAGCGCGATCCGCGACGCGCCGCCGAGCGTTTGCGCGCCCGCCTGAAACCAGACGGAGCCGCCAAGTTCAAGAGCTTCGTGGGACGAATCGGTGCGGTCGGATGTCATGGCGGCGGGGGCGATATGCGAGGAAAGGAGAGCGAATCATTATAGCGACGCAGCGCTCCTTAACGGCTGCATGTACGGCGCGTTACGGATTTCGGAGCCACTTGACGCAGCCCCGCTGCATCCATCCCTCGCCGCAAAGGAGCGCAGGCCGCCGGGTTCGTCAGTCATTCAAACCGCGTACTGCGCGATCCCATTCCCGAACGACCAGTTCTCCTTGAGCACTTCGACGAGATTGATGAACACATCTTCTCGTCGCAGTCCCGGCGACTCCGCCAGTTCATCCGCCATGCGCTTGTACAGCGCCTTCTTCTGTTCGAGCGTGCGCGTATTGTTAAACGTGATCTGAATCACCACGAGATCGTCGCTGCGTTCGATGTTCAGATACTGCTTGTCATACACAAAATTGCCGGCCTCGTGCTCGGTGATAAGCATGAAGATGTCGTCTTTCGGCACATTGCACGTTTCCACCAGCGAACGCTGGATGCTGTCCGTCAGCGCCTTCCGGTATTCCACCGGCTTGCCGGCGCGCAATGCGATTCGTGTGAGCGGCATGATGAAACTCCTTGGTTGCAGTGATTGGGTAAACACAGCTTAGGCGCACTCAGTCATAATGAACAGACATCATCGGCTATTTCATCCATATTCAACTGAAATGAAAGTTCTCGATCTCGACGCGGTACGCGCCTTCGTGCTGGTCGCCGATCTGCACAGTTTCACGCGGGCTGCGGACGCGCTCGATACCACGCAATCGGCCGTCAGCCTGAAGCTCAAGCGGCTGGAGGCGCACCTCGGCAAGCAGTTAGTGGAACGTACGCCGCGTGTCGTACGGCTTTCCGCGGACGGCACTGCGTTCCTCGGCGCGGCCCGCGATCTGCTGGGCGCGCATGAGCGGGCGCTGGGTTCGCTGTCAGTGGAGCGTCGGCGGCTCACGCTCGGGCTGAGCGAGCACGTCGCGGGAACGAACTTGCCGCAGTTGCTTGCGCGGCTCAACGCGCACGATCCGGGTCTGGTGGTCGAATTGCATCTGGGCACATCTGCGGCGCTGCTCGCGCAATTCGACGAGCGGCGTCTCGACGCGGTGATCATCCGCTATGGCGCCGATGAACCGCCGCGTGACGACTCGCAAGTGCTGTTCAGCGAGCCGCTCGGCTGGCTCGCGACACCGGAATGGCTGCCGCGCGTCGGCGAGCCGTTGGCGCTGGCGCTGCTCAGTCCGCCGTGCAATGTGCGCGACGTCGCGTTGCATACGCTGAATAAGGCTGCGGTTGCGTGGCAGGAAGTGTTCGTCGGTGGCGGTGTGGCGGCAGTCGGCGCTGCGGTTGCGGCGGGTTTGGCTGTGTCGCCGCTGGCGCGTAGAGTTGCGCCGCGTGGATTGGTCGATGTCGGCGGGCGGCTGGGTTTGCCGCCGCTGCCGGAGTCACGCGTGACCTTGCATTCGCGCGTGAGGGACAAGCGGTCGATGGAGACGCTGCGGTTGGTGACGAATGGGTTGGCAAGCGCTTGAGACATCTGGCCGCTTTGCCATAAAAACCCAAGCCCTGTGCTCCGCATGGAAAGGAATCCACTCATGAACAGCAGCGAAGAATGGCGGCTCGCTCGGGAACGCGGCGCTGAAACCGCCAAACGTCCCGCCGCGCGTGGCGCTTGCTATAAACCGCGCACCAAACGGCTCGAAATCACGCTGACCAATGACATCTCGCTGCTGGTGCCCATCGCTTATATCGAGGGTTTGCACAACGCGTCGGCCGCGCACTTGCGCTCGATTGAGATTTTCGGCCTCGGTTCAGCGCTCGTTTTTCCGGCACTCGACGTCGTGGTGTCGGTGCATGGCCTTATCGATGGTGTATTCGGCTCGAAAGCATGGATGCGTGATATCGGCCGCAGCGGCGGTAGCGTGAAATCCGAGGCGAAATCGGCGGCTGCGCGCGAGAACGGCAAGAAAGGCGGCCGTCCGCGAAAGGCCGCGTGAGGCTTTTCACCGCAAAAAGCGCACCGCCTGAACCGAAGATCAGTGGAGGATCGGCGGCAACGAACTGCTGCTGGCGGTAGCCGGATTAACGGCCGCGGGACTCGCCGTTACGTTTGCGGCCCCGGCAGGCGCGTTCGTGTGGACAGCGGCCGGTTTGGCCGTGCTGGTTTTCGCCGTCACCTTGACCGCTTTGGCGTGCGCTGCATGGCCTTGAACCAGGTTGGCGTGCATGATCCTGCCTTGCCCCGATTTCGCCTGAGCGAGTTGTGCGTGCGGCTTTTTACCCTGCGCCACCACGGCTGCCTTCGGCTTGGGCTTGAGTTTGCCTGCGCCCTTTACCACACCACTGTGGCCAGCACTCTTGGCCGAGACCTTCTTCACGCTACCGTGCACTGCCGGCCTGGCACCACTCTTCGACGCCGACGCAACTCGTTGCGCCCCATGTTGACCGTTCGCCGCGTGCTTCGAACCCGCCTTCGCCGCGGCGGTAGACTTGACCTTGCCGGCGCCCGTCGTTTTCTTTGCGTGCTTCGCCGCGTGCCCGGTCGACTCGGGCGGATTCCACACCTCCGCGTAACCGGCGGCCATTGCCGCACCCGATACACACCATACGGCAACTGCCGTTGCTACTGCTCGAACCCACATCTCCTGCTTCTCCTGATCTTCGGCTTCATAACGAGCCGGGATTATATTCTCTTGCAAAAATCCATTTTTAGACTAATATCAATAACAAGTACAGATAAGGACTTACCCGCTCATGGCTCACGCTGCCCGCGCCACCCAACCCGAACCGCCGATCCGCCGGCCGGTTTCGGAACCCACGCTCACGGAAATGTCGGCGGCAGGCCTGCGCGCATTCTTCAACATCGCGCGAGACTGGGACCTGAGCGCCGAAGAGCAGATCGTGTTGCTCGGCTCGCCCGGCCGCTCCACCTACTTCAAATGGAAATCCGCGCCGGCAACAGCGCGTCTGGGGCGCGACACGCTGGAACGCCTGTCGCTGCTGCTAGGCATCTATAAAGCGCTGCAAATCCTGCTGCCGCAACCCAGCGCCGCCGACACCTGGATCAAACGCCCCAATAGCGCGCCGCCGTTCGGCGGCCGCCGCGCGCTAGACCGTATGCTGGCCGGCAATATCAGCGATCTCGTGGCCGTGCGCCAGTATCTCGACGCGATGCGAGGCGGCTGGGCGTGACAGAACCGCATTGGCAGCACCGCTGGCGCAGCGCGCCGCTCGACTGGTCGCCCGCGTATCGCGTGATTCCGACACGCTTTCCGGCCGTCAATCTATTCGACCGGGTCGCATCGCCGGAAGATTTCGACGCCCTGTACGCGCTCGAGGGCATGACCAACGACCGCCTGCGCACCGAAGTCGGCGAACTCGATCTCGTGCCGCGCGAGGAGCGCCGGTTCGGTCCGGGCTATGGGCCGATCATGGCCGCGTTGACACACCTGAATCCGCTCGGCAGCCGCTTCTCGGACGGCACGTACGGCGTGTTCTATTGCGCCCGTTCGCGTGCCACTGCGATCGCGGAGACGCGCTATCACACGGGGAAATTTCTGGAGGCAACCGCCGAGCCCCCCATGCGACAGCAGATGCGGCTCTACACCGTGGTAGCGCAAGGTAATGTGGTCGACATCCGCGACGACGCATCGCTCGATCTAGCGGTGCTGTCGCCCGACGACTATGTCGCCGGACAATCGCTCGGCCGTGCCGTACGCGAGGGCGGTGCGCCGGGCATCGTGTATCCGTCGGTGCGGGATGACGAAGGCGAGTGCCTCGCCGCGTTCAGAACCACGCTGCTGCGCGACTGCCATCACGCGGCATATCTGGAATACAACTGGAACGGCTCAAGCATCGATATCGTGTTCGAACTCAATCAGGTGGGCTAAGAGACTCGAAACAATCACGGCAAAGCCAGCGCCGCCGCCCCGCTCTCCCGTGCCGCCTCAACCGAGATCGACCAGCGCCGCAGCGCCCGAGGCTCCACGATGGTCAGCTTGCCACCCGGCCCGAATGCGCCAGTGTCGATAAAAATCTGTGAGCCGATCTGCTGGATGTCGCGCATCGGCGTATGGCCGCAGTAGGTCAGTGAAAGGCCGTGTTGCCGCTGCGGATCGCCGTTACCCAACGCAAGATCGCGCCCCCACAGCAATTGCTGACGCGTTTCGGCGGAAAAATTCCCGGCGTCGAGTTCGGCGTCCGTGCCGAAGAATTCGGCATGCAGAATATTGAAGCGCTCTTTGCCGCTGCCGACCACCCGCACAAGCGGCAGCGTCCGCAGACGTTCAGCGTAGTGCTGCAAACGTTCGTCAGACAAAGTCGCCGCCCATATGCCGCCGATTCCATACCACCATTGCCGCCGCAAACGCCCATCGGCGACGGCGCACAAGGTGTCTTCATGATTGCCGAGCACCGCGTGAAACCACGGCTTGTCGAGCAGGGCCAAAGCCTGCTCGGAATGTTCGCCGCGGTCCACCAGATCGCCGACCGAAAAGAGCCGGTCGCGCGCCGGGTCGAACGCGATGTCGCGCAACAGATAGCGCAGCGCATCGACACAGCCATGCAAATCGCCGACGACAAAGTCGCGACCGTTCCCATTGGCCGGATGATGCTGGACGAAGTTGACGAGTACGGAAGCCATTCGCTCATGATAGATCGGTACGTGCAAGTACGTATGCGCGTTCCCGATCTTTTCCTGATGTCCCGCCTCACCGAAATGACGTAGAAACGACGCAAAATTTGCGTATCTCCGGCATAAGTTGCCGGAGAAATCCGCATAGGCGCGGTCGCTATTGCTGTGTTCGCAGTTTGGCATCCTGATCCGCCGTCATCGTGGACTGCGGATTGCCGAACTGTCTGGTCACGTAATGGGTGATAGCCGCCACCTGATCGTCGGTGAGTTGGGTGCCGAACGCGGGAGATACGCGCCGCCTGCCAATCCCCTTTCAACTGAAAGCGGTGCGCAAGGCCGTTGCGAAAGACTATGGCCTGCGACTCACCCATTCGACAAATGGTGCCCGAAGCGCGGGTAGAATCCGCGACACAGACGGCCCTTCACCCTTGATTCCATGCTCATCAACTATTTTCCGCAGGTTCTCCGCAATCGCCCCCGCATGCTGATCGGCCTCGCCGTTGGCCTCGTGGCCGCGCTGTTGCTCCCCGAACACACACGCCCCATGGTGCGCGTTCTAGCCGGCTGGGACGTCGCCGTGTGGACCTATCTCGTGCTGATCTGGCTGCACATGGCCTTCGCCAACGAAGGCCTGGTCCGTGACTTCGCACGGCGCGACGACGAAAACGCTGGTGTGGTGCTGTTGGTGATCTGTGTCGCGACAGTCGCCAGCATTGCTGCGATCGTGCTCGAACTGGCCTCGGCGAAGGGTACAGCCGGTGCTTCGACTGCCTGGCACTACCTGCTGACCGGCCTCACGATGGTCGGCGCATGGTTCCTGATCCCGACGATTTTCACGCAGCACTACGCCCGGCTCTATTACGACACGAATGCCGCCGAGACCGCGCTGCTGTTCCCCGACCACAAGTTGCAGCCGGACTATTGGGACTTCCTGTACTTCTCGTTCACCATTGCCGTGGCCTCGCAAACTTCGGACGTCGTGCTGCGCTCCCGCACGATTCGCCGCGCCGTGCTCGCACAGTCGATCCTGTCGTTCTACTTCAACGTCGCCGTGCTCGGCTTGTGCGTGAACATCGCGGCGGGCCTGGTCGGCTCCTGACCGGTCCCTGCTTCACTAAAGGTCTCTCCCTCACGACGCTTGTCCCGCCGGCCACCACTTCACCTTTCGCGGCGCCGGCAGCCGCGTCGTTTCCCCGTGTAAAACCGGGCGACATCCGTCCGTTTTACACGCCGGCCGGCCGTTACCAGGCCCCTGCCGCTTCCGGCTATTCGCCGCGCCTCCCCTAGGGCGCGCGCTTCCTCACCCTTCCGCGTGAGTCCAGCCCATACTGGCACAACGTTTGCTGCGTCTTGCGAATAGTCTGGCCGGCCGCGCGCTATCGACGCCTGGCGTCAAAGCACCCGCTACTGGCCAGCGGCGTGACGATCTTTGCACTACATTGACCAGTACGCGCCCTCGCTTCACGCATCGCGCGGTATCCGGCTCTGGCAGTCTGGAAGCCCAATGAGCGCTGTGATCGCATGTCAATTGCATCCACACCGCAGCAGGACGAATCTGGAAACGACCGATGGAATTCCCAAACGGGTACGCGCCGCGGATTTACTTTTTTCATTCACTTCTCGTTGGGCCGCTCGATGCATGGCCCGCGCAGTTCGCTCACGCAGCCGGACTGGGTTTCGATCACGCGCTGATCGGCGGCCTCTTCGAGCCGGGCCGTGCGGGCCACGCCCAGGTGGTCGGCAATCATGGCCGGCTGCATCCGGTGTTCGAGACTCAACAACCTGCCACCGAGGCGGTCCGCACGCTTGCGCAGGCCGCCCGCCAGAACGGTCTGGCCTTGCTGGTCGATCTGGTGATCGACCGGATGGCGGCCGATGGCGCGTTGTACGCCGAGCATACTGGCTGGTTCCACCCATTCGAGTCGGAAGAGGCGCGGCTCGATCCGCGCCATGTGCATCGCGAAGACAACGTCGCGTATGCGAACTTCAACGACGCCGCCAGCAGCGCCGCGCTAGTCGACTGGTGGACCCAGCAACTGCTGGCGCTGGCCGACGCCGGTGTCGGCGGCTTCCGGTTCGATTCGCCGCATCGCGTGCCGGCCGCGGTTTGGCGGCAACTCGGCGACGCGGTTCGCGCGAAGCATCCTGAGGTGCGTTTCCTCGCCGCGACGCCGGGGCTCGCGCGGGGCGATCTGCTCGGCCTCGCAGGCGCGGGCTTCGACAGCGTGTTCTCGTCGGTGCGCTGGTGGGACTTCCGCGCCAGCTGGATGGTGGAAGAGCATGCCGCGCTCGCCCGTATTGCCGCCCCCATCGCCTTTCCCGAAGCGCCTTACGGCACCCGCCTCGCCGCCGATCTCAGCGACGCGCACGACGCCGCCATCGTCGAACGTGCCTACCGGCGTGCGCTGTTCGCGTCGGCCTCGACCGGCACCGGCTGGATGATGCCGATGGGCTTCGAATACGGCGTCACCGAACCGATGTCGCAGACACGCGGCGACGCTGCGCAGTTCGCGCTGGCCTGCCAGGCGAAGCGATTCGACCTCTCCGAGCGGATCAGCCATGCGAACGACGTGGTGCGCAATACGAAAACGCTGCACGCGAACGGCGAATTGCGCCCGCTAAGCGGGCCCGGCGCACCCGCGGCCGTCTTGCTGCGCGCCGACACATCCGATCTGCGCGATGCCGGCGAAGCGATCCTGATCGCCATCAATCCCGAACTCGGTGCGCCAGTCCGCGTCGATCCAGCCCGCTTCCTCGCGGGCGTACCGGGCAACTTCACCCGCTTCGCTCCGCTCGACGCACCTGCCAACGCCACGCCCGCTGCATTCGCTCCCTTCACGCTCGCACCCGGCGCCGTGCGCCTGTTCCGCGCAGCCGCCGACCAACCGATCCGACTCGCGCCGCCGATCGACAAGGCGAACAGCAAGCGCAGCGGCCGCAAGACCGTGCTCGAAGCGATCAGCGCGCCGCGCGTGGCGATCGAGAGCGTGACACCGTCGGTCGATAACGGACGTTTCCCCGCCAAGCGCACGGTGGGCGAGCGCGCCGAAATCACCGCTGCGATCTTCGCGGAAGGTCACGACAAGATCGCCGCCGCCGTCGTCTGGCGCGCCGCCGACGAGACCGCCTGGCACGAAGTGCCGATGAGCCCCGCACAGCCGGCCGGCCTCGATATCTGGAAAGCGCGCATCCCGCTGGAGCGCCTCGGCCGTCATGAATTCACGGTCATCGCATGGCGCGACGATTTTGCGTCGCTGGTCGAGCATATCCAGAAGAAACTGAAGGCGGGCCAAACCGTCGAGCTCGAACTCGACGAAGCCACGCATCTGTTCGCCCTCGTGCTCGCCGAAGTGGAAACCGTAGAAGGCGCGGTGACCGAACCGCTCGAACATATCGTCAAGCTCTTCACGAAGGGAGACGCCGAAACGAAGCTGGCGCTGCTGCTCGCGCCGACCACCGCAAAGGCAATGACCGCCGCGCGCCACCGCCCGTTCCTGAGCCGCGATCCGATCGTCTACAAGATCGACGCCGACCGCACCGCGGCAGCCTTTGCCAGCTGGTACGAAATCTTCCCGCGTTCGATGAGCGACGACGAATCGCGTCACGGCACCTTCGCTGACGTTGTCACGAAACTGCCGCGTATCCGCGACATGGGTTTCGACGTGCTGTACTTCCCGCCGATCCACCCGATCGGCGTCGCGAACCGCAAAGGCCGCAACAATACGCTGACCGCACAGCCGGGCGACGTCGGCAGCCCGTACGCGATCGGCGGAGCCGAGGGCGGCCACACCGCCGTGCATCCCGAACTCGGCACGCTCGACGACTTCAAGCAGATGCTGGCCGCCGCGCACGCGCACGGCCTCGAAATCGCGCTCGACTTCGCGATCCAGTGCTCGCCGGATCACCCATGGCTGAAAGAGCATCCGACGTGGTTCGCCTGGCGCCCCGACGGCACGCTGCGCTACGCGGAAAATCCGCCGAAGAAGTATCAGGACATCGTCAATCCCGACTTCTATGCGCACGACGCCAAACCCGATTTGTGGCTCGCGCTGCGCGACGTGTTCCTGTTCTGGATCGAAGCCGGCGTACATATTTTCCGGGTGGACAATCCGCACACCAAGCCGCTGCCGTTCTGGGAATGGGTGATCAACGACGTGCGCTCGCGCTATCCCGACACGATCTTCCTCGCCGAAGCCTTCACCCGGCCGCGTATGATGAACCGGCTCGGCAAGATCGGCTTCTCGCAGTCGTACACGTATTTCACGTGGCGCGAGTCGAAGCGCGACTTCATCGAGTACATGACCGAACTCACGCAAACCGGCGCGCGCGATTTCTACCGGCCGAATTTCTTCGTCAATACACCGGACATCAATCCACGGCATTTGCAGTCGTCGGGGCGGTCGGGCTTTCTGATTCGGGCGGCGCTCGCGTCCACGCTCGCCGGTTTGTGGGGTGTATATAGCGGTTTCGAATTGTGCGAGGCCGCCGCGTTGCCGAACAGCGAGGAGTATCTCGACTCCGAGAAGTATCAACTGCGCGCGTGGGACTGGAACCGGCCCGGCAACATCGTCGGCGAGATCACAGCGCTGAACCGGATTCGTCGCGCGAACCCGGCGCTGCAAACGCATCTCGGCCTCACGTTCCTCACCGCGCACAACGACAACATCCTGTTCTTCGAAAAAGCAACCGAAGCACGCGACAACGTGATCCTGGTGGCGATCAATCTCGACCCGTTCAACGAACAGGGCGCGGATATCGAATTGTCATGGGACACTTTCAACCAATGGAATTTGCACGACCATGGCGCGCTGGAAGTGACCGATCAGATGACCGGCGCGCGCTTCGAATGGCACGGCCGCTGGCAGCACGTCCAGCTCGGTTCGGGCCAGCCGTTTTCGATCTGGCGCATCGCGCCGCTCGGCGGCCTGCCCGCCGAACGCCCGGATGATGCCGACAGCGACTATCACGCAGACGACGCTGGCAACCCAACCCCTACGGAAGGTGCGACATGAAGCGTGACGATCCAGCCCAAAGCACGTCGCAGGTCCATACGAGCGCAGCCACGGGCAGCGTCGCCAAAGCACGCTCGCATCGGCGCGGCAAGCCCGCGGCCCTGAGCGACGACCCGCTCTGGTACAAAGACGCGATCATTTATCAGGTGCACATCAAGTCGTTCTTCGACGCGAACAATGATGGTGTCGGCGATTTTCCGGGCTTGATCGCGAAGCTCGACTACATCGCCGAACTCGGCGTGAATGCGATCTGGCTGCTGCCGTTCTATCCGTCGCCGCGTCGCGACGACGGCTACGATATCGCCGATTACCGCAATGTGCATCCGGACTACGGCCAGCTTTCCGACGTGAAGCGTTTCATTCAGGAGGCGCATGCACGCGGCATTCGTGTCATTACGGAACTCGTCATCAACCATACGTCGGATCAACACCCGTGGTTCCAGCGCGCCCGCCGCGCAAAGCCAGGGTCGAATCATCGCAACTACTACGTGTGGTCCGAGACCGATCAGAAGTACACGGAAACGCGGATCATCTTTATCGATTCGGAGCCGTCGAACTGGACTCATGATCCGGTCGCGGGCGCTTACTACTGGCATCGTTTCTACTCCCACCAGCCCGATCTGAACTTCGACAATCCGGCCGTGCTGAAGGAAGTGCTGCAGGTGATGCGCTTCTGGCTCGATATGGGCATCGACGGGCTGCGGCTCGACGCGGTGCCGTATCTGGTCGAACGCGAGGGCACCAACAACGAGAACCTGCCGGAAACGCACGCGGTGCTGAAGAAGATCCGCGCGACCATCGACGCCGAGTATCCGAACCGGATGCTGCTCGCCGAAGCGAACCAGTGGCCGGAAGACGTGAAGGAATATTTCGGTGACGAAGACGAATGCCACATGGCGTTCCACTTCCCGCTGATGCCGCGCATTTATATGTCGATCGCGAGCGAGGATCGCTTCCCGATCACCGACATCATGCGGCAGACGCCGGACCTCGCGGCAACGAACCAGTGGGCGATTTTCCTGCGCAATCACGATGAACTGACGCTCGAAATGGTCACGGATTCCGAGCGCGATTACCTGTGGAACACCTATGCAAGCGATCGCCGCGCGCGCCTGAACCTCGGCATTCGCCGCCGCCTCGCGCCGCTCATGGAGCGCGACCGCCGCCGCATCGAGTTGATCAATTCGCTGCTGCTCTCAATGCCTGGCACGCCCGTGATCTATTACGGCGACGAACTCGGCATGGGCGACAACATCCACCTCGGCGATCGTGACGGCGTGCGCACGCCGATGCAATGGTCGTCGGATCGCAATGGCGGATTCTCGCGCGCCGATCCAGAGCAACTGGTGCTGCCGCCGGTAATGGGTTCGTTGTACGGCTTCGACGCCGTCAATGTCGAGGCGCAAAGCCGCGATCCGCATTCGCTGTTGAACTGGACCCGGCGCATGCTCGCCACGCGCCGCGCGAAACAAACCTTCGGACGCGGCACCATCCGCTTCCTGAAGCCGGAAAACCGCAAGATCCTTGCGTATCTGCGCGAATTGCCAGGCGAGCCGCCCATCTTGTGCGTCGCCAACCTGTCGCGCGCCCCGCAGGCGGTCGAACTCGATCTATCCGAATTCAACGGTTCGGTGCCGATCGAAATGACGGCCGATTCCGTGTTCCCGGCAATCGGCCAGCTCACCTATCTGCTGACCTTCCCGCCGTACGGTTTCCTGTGGTTCATGCTGTGCGATAGTGGCCAGCGTCCAACCTGGGCGCAAGCGCATTCCGAACCGCTGCCCGAATTCGTCACGATCGTGATCCGCGAAGGTCAGGTCGGTCCGACACCGGAAAACGTCCGGCTGCTCGAATCCGAAGTGCTGCCGTCATGGCTGAGCCGGCGCCGCTGGTTTGCATCGAAGGATCAGAAGATGCACGCGGTGCGCCTCGCCGCGTTGACGACCATCCCCAACGGCGGCTTCGCCTTCACCGAAATCGAAGCGGACGTGGGCGACCACACCGAACGCTACGTCGTGCCAATCGCAATCACATGGGGCGGCGAAACCACGACGCCGCTGTTCATGCAACTGGCGCTCGCGCGCGTGCGCCGCGGCCGCAACGTCGGGCATCTGACGGACGCGTTCGCGCTGCCCATCTTCGCTCATGGCGTGATGCGCAAGCTGCGCGAACGCGCGGTCGTGCCGACGGTGCAGAAGAGCGAGATCAAGTTTCTCCCCACCGAGCGTTTCGCCGAACTCAACGACCTCGGCGAACGGCCCGAGATCCGCTGGCTGGCAGCCGAGCAAAGCAACAGCTCGCTGATCATCGCCGATGCCGCGGTGCTGAAACTGGTGCGGCGTCTGGTAAGCGGCATTCATCCGGAAGCGGAAATCAGCCGCTATCTGACCCAACTCGGCTACGCGAACACCGCGCCGCTGTATGGTGAAGTGGTGCGCGTCGATCCCGAAGGCGTGCCGCATACACTCGCTATCCTGCAAGGCTATATCGACAATCAGGGCGACGCCTGGAACTGGTCGCTGGACTATCTGCGCCGCTCGGTGGACGAACTCGCGATCGCCGTCGATACGGACGGACAGTCGCCGGACCGCGACAACGAAACGATTCTCATGGAAGGCTACAGTTCGTTGGCCGGCACCATCGGCAAGCGGCTCGGCGAACTGCATATGGCGCTCGCGTCGCCGTCCGACGACCCGGCATTCGCCCCGGAACTCGCCAGCGTCGAGCAGGTGAAGGCGTGGGTCGCCGGCACGCAGTCCATGCTCGCCGGCGCGCTCGATCTGCTCGCTCCGCGCATCGCGCAGATGAGCGATCCGGATACCCAGGCATTGGCGCAAAGCCTGATCGACCGCCGCGCCGCGCTGGTCGACGCCGTGAGCAAGCTGGTGTCGGGCGATGCGGGCGCGCTGCGTACCCGCATTCACGGCGACTTCCATCTGGGTCAGGTGCTGGTCGCGCAGGGCGACGCGTATCTGATCGACTTCGAAGGCGAACCCGCGCGTACGCTGGAGGAACGGCGTCAGAAGTCGAGTCCGTTGCGCGACGTGGCCGGCTTGTTGCGCTCGCTGTCGTATGCGAGCGCCGCGGCGCAGTCCACCATGGAAAGCGCGCCCCAGCAAACCGCCGATCGCAAGCGCGCGCTCTTCGAGCGTTTCCGTGCGCATGCTGCCGAGACGTTCCTGAAGGAATACCGCGCCGCCCTCGCGGATTCGCCGACGCCGCTGGTAGCGCCCGAAGCCGAACAGGCCTTGCTCGATCTGTTCCTGATCGAGAAAGCCGCTTACGAAATCCGTTACGAAGCAGCTAACCGTCCGACGTGGCTCGGTTTGCCGGTACGCGGCCTCGCCGCGCTCACCAGCCGGTTGCTCGGCGACACCGGCAACCCGCAGCATGATCCGTCAACCCAGGCGCCAGGCGCCGCCGCATCGCCTAATCCGGCCGAGGGCGACTATGAGTGAGCACGATCCGGCCGCAGGCCTCCAACCACTCGATATCGACGCGCTCGTTGAAGCACGTCACCCCGATCCTTTCTCGCAACTCGGCATGCATCAGACGGACGCGGGTCCGGTGGTGCGCGCACTGTTGCCTAACGCCAGGCACGTCACCGTGATTTCACGCGCCAACGGCGCGACGCTCGGCGAACTCGAGCAACTCCGGCCCGGGCTGTTCGCCGGCCGCATCACGTCTGCCGCGCCCTATCGCCTGCGCATCGACTGGCATGGCACCGTGCAGGAAATCGAGGACACGTATTCGTTCGGACCCGTTCTCGGCGACGAACCATTGGGCCGTCTCGCCGGCGGCGACCCGTACGCGGTGCTCGAATGCCTCGGCTCGCGTCCGATGGAAGTGGACGGCGTGCCGGGCGTGCGCTTCGCCGTCTGGGCGCCGAATGCGCGGCGCGTCTCGGTGGTCGGCGACTTCAATTCGTGGGACGGGCGCCGTCATCCGATGCGGCTGCGTCATCAGGCAGGCGTGTGGGAATTGTTTGTGCCGCGCGTCGGCCCAGGCACGCGCTACAAGTACGAATTGCTCGCCCGTGACGGTCATCCGCTGCCGCTCAAGGCCGACCCGTGCGCGATGCAGACGGAATTGCCGCCAGGCACTGCGTCGGTGGTCGCGCATGTCGGCGAGATCGAGCAGTTTGAATGGACCGACCACGACTGGATTCAATCGCGCGCCGCCAGGCAAACCCCGCGCGCGCCGATCTCGATCTACGAAGTGCATGCCGAGTCGTGGCTGCGCGTCGCCGAAGAAGGCCAGCGCGGCCTCACGTGGGAAGAACTCGCCGAACGGTTGATTCCGTACGTGAAGAGCATGGGCTTCACGCATGTCGAATTCATGCCGATTGCCGAGCACCCGTTCGGCGGTTCGTGGGGCTATCAGCCGCTGGGACAATTCGCGCCGTCGGCACGCTTCGGCAAGCCCGAGCAGTTCGCCCTGTTCGTCGACAAGGCGCACGCGGCCGGCCTCGGCGTGATTCTCGACTGGGTGCCGGCGCACTTTCCGAACGACGCGCACGGCCTGATCGACTTCGACGGCACGCCGCTCTACGAGCACGCCGATCCGCGCGAAGGCTATCACCAGGACTGGAACACGATGATCTACAACCTCGGCCGCAACGAGGTGAGCGCGTTCCTGGTGGCGTCGGGCCTCGCGTGGTTGAAGCGCTATCACGTCGACGGCCTGCGCGTAGATGCGGTCGCCTCGATGCTGTACCGCGACTATTCGCGCGCCGCCGGCGAGTGGGTGCCGAACATCTACGGCGGGCGCGAAAACCTCGAGTCGATTGCGTTTCTGAAGCGGCTGAATCATGAAGTCGGCTACGTGCCGGGCGTACCCGGCGCAATCACGATCGCCGAAGAATCGACCGCGTGGCCTGGCGTGACGGCGCGCGTCGAAGACGGCGGCCTCGGTTTCCAGTTCAAGTGGAACATGGGCTGGATGCACGACACGCTGCACTACATGGAAGAGGATCCGGTCTACCGCCAATACCATCATCACATGATGACCTTCGGGATGGTGTACGCGTATTCCGAGCGCTTCGTGCTGCCGCTTTCGCACGACGAAGTGGTGCACGGCAAAGGATCGTTGCTCGGCAAGATGCCTGGCGACCGATGGCAGAAATTCGCTAACCTGCGCGCGTACTTCGGCTTCATGTGGACGCATCCGGGCAAGAAGCTGCTGTTCATGGGCGGCGAATTCGGCCAGTTAGCGGAATTCAACCACGACACGTCGCCCCACTGGCATCTGCTCGACGATCCGAACCATCACGGCGTACAGAAGCTGGTGCGCGATCTGAACCATCTGTACCTGCAGGAGCCCGCGTTGCATTTGCTCGACAGCGAGCCAGGCGGTTTCGAGTGGCTGATCGGCGACGACAGCGCCAACAGCGTGTACGCCTATCGCCGTACCGACGGCGCGGGCCGCGAACTGGTGGTGGTCTGCAATATGACGCCGGTGCCGCGGCTCGGTTACCGGATCGGCATGCCCCGCAGCGGCCGCTGGGCAGAAGTGCTGAATACGGATGCCGGCGTGTACGGCGGCTCGAACATGGGCAACGGCGGCCTGATTCACACCGACGAAGTTTCGAGCCACGGCTGGCCGCATTCCGCTGCGCTGACGCTGCCACCTTTGGCAACGATCGTTTTGCGCGCGGATTGACGGAAATGTTGTAAGGCGAGCGCGCGGCGGCCAGGTCGCGCGCTCGTTGCATGAAGTCCCACGATAGCGTTCATAAAACAGAACAAGGAAGGGGAATCATGTCGCATGCAATGCCCGACCGGCTTCTGCCCGGCTCGCCCTATCCGCTCGGCGCCAGTTGGGATGGCCTCGGCGTCAATTTTGCGGTGTTCTCGGCGAATGCGCAGAAAATCGAGCTTTGCCTATTCGATCCCACCGGCCGCAAGGAAATCAGACGTTTCACGCTGCCCGAATGCACCGACGAAATCTGGCACGGCTACCTGCCCAATGCGCACCCCGGCACGGCGTACGGCTTTCGTGCACATGGGCCGTATCAGCCGCAGCATGGACATCGCTTCAATCCGCACAAACTATTGCTCGATCCGTATGCACGCAAACTGGTTGGGCAGTTTCGCTGGTCTGACGCGTTGTTCGGCTACCGTGTGCATTCGAATCGCGCCGACCTCTCCATCGACCGGCGCGACTCGGCGCCCGCCATGCCGAAGTGCGTCGTGATCGACGAAGCCTTCGACTGGTCGCACGACACGCGCCCGAATGTGCCGTGGGGCGAAACCATCATCTACGAGGCGCATGTGCGCGGCGTGTCGATGTTGCGTCCCGATTTGCGTCAGCACGAACGCGGCACCTTCGCCGCGCTGGCCTCGCCGGAATTCATCGAGCATTTGCTGAAGCTTGGCGTGACCGCTATCGAATTGCTGCCCGTGCATGCGTTTCTGAACGACCGCTTTCTGGTGGAACGCGGCCTGCGTAACTACTGGGGTTACAACACCGCGGCGTTTTTTGCGCCGGAGCCCTCGTATCTGAGTTCACACCGGCTCGATGAAATGCGCATCGCCGTGCGTCAATTGCACGCAGCGGGCATCGAAGTGATTCTCGACGTGGTCTACAACCACACCTGCGAAGGCAACGCGATGGGGCCCACCGTCTCATGGCGCGGCCTCGACAACGCAAGCTACTACCGCCTGATTCCCGGCGACGAACGCCACCATATCAACGACACCGGCTGCGGCAATACCGTGAACCTGGCGCATCCGCGCGTGCTGCAGATGGTGATGGATTCGCTGCGCTACTGGTCGACCAAGTTCAACATCGACGGCTTCCGTTTCGATCTCGGCGTGACGCTCGGCCGCGAGCAGCACGGTTTCGATCCCGGCTCCGGTTTCTTCGACGCCTTGCGCCAGGACCCGATCCTGTCGCAACGCAAGCTGATTTCCGAGCCATGGGACATCGGCCCGGGCGGTTATCAACTCGGCAACCATCCACCGGGCTTCGCCGAATGGAACGACCGTTTCCGCGACACGGTGCGCCGCTTCTGGCGCGGTGACGCGGGCCTGCGCCCCGATCTCGCCGCCCGTCTCACCGGCTCCGCCGATCTGTTCAACCGGCGTTTCAGGAAACCATGGGCATCGGTCAACTTTGTCACGTCGCATGACGGCTTTACGCTCGCCGATGTCACCGCGTACGAGCACAAGCACAACGAGGCCAATCGCGAAGACAACAACGACGGCCATAACGAAAACTGCAGTCGCAATTGGGGCGTGGAAGGCTCGACCGACGATCCGGTCCTCCTCGACACCCGCAAACGCGTGGCACGCTCGCTGATCGCCACGCTGCTGATGGCGCTCGGCACGCCGATGGTGCTGGCCGGTGACGAATCGCTGCGCACACAGAATGGCAACAACAATGCGTACTGCCAGGATAACGAACTATCATGGCTCGATTGGGCGCACGCAGAGTCGCCCGATGGCCGCCAGATGACCGCGTTCGTCGCACGCGTGATCGCGCTACGCAAACAGCATCCGCTGCTGCGCGAGACGCGCTTTCTGTTCGGCGACCGCGAAGTGTTGCCGGGCTTGTTCGACGTCGGGTGGTTCGATGAACACGGCGATCCGCTCACCATCGAAGCCTGGCAGGACCCCGAAGGCCGCGCGTTCACGCTGCGGCGCGCGGGTCCAGGTTTGAATGACGAAACGGAAGTATTGTTGATGATGCTCAATGCTGCGGACGAAACACGGCGTTTCGTGCCGCCTGCGCCCCACCTGGAATGGCATGTGCTGCTAGACACGGCTGAGCCGGAAAGCGCGCCGCACCGGCTGGCGGTGCCGGAAGTCGAAGTGGCCGCGCATGGCCTCGTGATACTGGCGGCGCAACCCATCGGCGAAGCGGATTGGCAGGCGGGCTGGAAGGCCGGCGCGCAGCACGGGCCGCGGCTGTTGACCGCCCTGCCGCCCGATCCGGGCGCGCATCCGCCGAGCAGCGATACGTCGCCGAGCACGTAGGCGAAAGTAACATCGAATGGTGATGAATCATGTCCGAAAGTCCGATCGATCCTCACGCGCACCATCACGCGCATTGCCTGCCGTTCAGCGCCCAGTTGCTAGGCGCGACGGGCGCGAAGCCGCGCACGCGGTTCCGTTTCTGGGCGCCTTCGTGCAAGACGGTCCAGGTGGAGATCGAAAACGGACCGGCCCAAGGCGCGCACGACATGACGCCTGCCGGCAACGGCTGGTTCGAGACCACCGTCGACAGCGGCGCGGGCACGCTGTATCGCTTCCGGCTCGATGGCGAACATGCGGTGCCCGACCCCGCGTCACGGTTCCAGCCGCAAGACGTGCACGGCCCGAGCGAAGTGATCGACCCGCGCGCGTACCACTGGGAGCATACGAGCTGGCATGGTCGCCCGTGGGAAGAAACGGTGTTGTACGAGTTACACGTCGGCACGATGGGCGGCTATGCGGGCGTGCAGAAACGTCTGCCCGCGCTGGTTGCGCTCGGCGTGACCGCGATCGAACTGATGCCGCTGAACGACTTTCCCGGCCGGCACAATTGGGGCTACGACGGCGTGCTGCCCTATGCGCCCGATTCCGCGTACGGCCGCCCCGAAGAACTGAAAGCGCTGATCGACGCCGCCCATGGTCTCGGCCTGATGGTATTTCTCGACGTGGTCTACAACCACTTCGGCCCGGACGGGAATTATCTGCACGAATACGCCCGCTCGTTTTTTCACGAAGGCACGCACACGCCGTGGGGCCCCGCGATCGATTTCGCCCGCAGTGAAGTGAGCGATTTCTTCATCGACAACGCTGTCTACTGGATCAACGAATACCGTCTCGACGGCCTGCGTTTCGACGCGGTGCATGCCATCGGCAATCACACGTGGCTGCGCGAATTGTCCGACCATATCCGCGCGAAAGTGCAGCACGGCCGCCACGTGCATCTGGTGCTGGAAAACGAGCACAACAGCGCGAGCCTGCTGGACACGCATTTCGACGCGCAGTGGAACGACGACGCGCACAACACGCTGCACGTTCTGCTGACGGGCGAAACGGAGGGCTACTACTACGCCTACGAGGATCAGCCGATTCGCCGCCTCGCGCGCGTGTTATCGGAAGGTTTCGCATATCAGGGTGATTCGTCGCCGATTCACGACGGCGCGCCGCGCGGCGAAGCGAGCCGGCATCTGCCGCCCACTTCGTTCGTGATGTTCCTGCAGAATCACGATCAGATCGGCAATCGCGCATTCGGCGAGCGCCTGCGCAAGCTGACCTCGGACGATGCCTTGCGCGCCGCCACCGGTTTGCTGTTGCTGTCGCCGCATATCCCCCTGCTGTTCATGGACGAGGAATACGGCTCGACCCAGCCGTTCCTGTTTTTCACCGACTACAGCGGCGATCTCGCCGACGCCGTGCGCGAAGGGCGCCGCCGCGAATTCGCACGCTTTTCGGCCTTCAGCGATGAAAAGCGTCGCGCGCAGATTCCCGATCCGAACGACGTGCAGACCTTTGTGGCCTCGTCACCACCTGAACCGGTTCAAAGCCCGGCCACGGACGACACCGCAAAAGACCGTCTCGACTGGATGCACTTCTACAAATCCGCGCTCGCCGTGCGGGCGAAGCTGATCACGCCGCGCCTGAAACATTCCAGAGCGTGCGGCTCGACCGTGTTGACCGCCGCAAATGGCGGCGACGCCCATGCACTAATCGCCCGCTGGAAACTCGGCGACGGCGAAACCTTGTCGATTGCATTGAATCTCTCGAAAGAGAACGTGGCGTTTCCCGATCTGCCAGCCGGCAAAGTGATTTTCGAAACGCCGCCGCGCGCGCGCGAGCAGATTGACGTCAAGGTGTTGCCGTCGTACGCGTTCGTCGCGTGGGTGACCGGCGACGTCAGCGACTATGCCATCGGCCACGACGCCCGCATCGCGGGCCAACAGGAGCACCACGCGTGAGTGCCACCCGCCGTTCAAACGATACGATCGTGACCCTTGCGGCGCGCGCCGGCTTCGAAGTCGAGTGGCGGGACGCGCACCACACGACGCAACACGTACCCGAGAGCACGCTCGCCGTGCTGCTCGACCGGATGGGCTTGCCATGCGGCAACGCCACGCAGATCCGGCACAGCGCGGCCGCGCTCGAGGCGGAACTGTCCGGCCGCAAGCTGCCGCCGCTGATGACCGCGGAGGTCGAACGCGGCATCGCACTGCCGCTCGCGGCGATCAAATCCGGCAGTCACTACCGGATCGAACTCGAAAGCGGCTCGATCATCGACGGCCGTTTCACGGCGCCTAAAGGCGAGGAAGCGTTGCTCGCACCGATCGACGAACCCGGCTATCACACGCTGGTGATCAACGAGCAACGCGTGACGTTGGCCGTGGCGCCGTCGCGCTGCTATACCGCCGCCGATGCATGGCGCACGCTGCACGACGGCGCCACGGCGCAAACGCCGCCGTTGTGGGGCATCGCCGCGCAGTTATACGGCTTGCGCCGCACGGGCGATGGCGGCATCGGCGACTATACGGCCCTCGCGCAAATGGCCATTGAAAGCGCGCAGCGTGGCGCGCATGCACTCGCCGTCAGTCCGACGCACGCGATGTTCAGCGCCGAGCCGAATCGCTTCAGTCCGTATTCGCCGTCGTCGCGCTTGTGGTTGAACGTCACGCATATCGACCCTGCCGCGGTGTTCGGCGCCGACGCCGCACGCGCCGCGTTCGAAGCCGCGCAGGCCGCAAACGCGTGGTCGGCGCTCGAAGACTTGCCGCTGATCGACTGGCCGAACGCGGTCGTGCTGAAGTTGAAGGTTTTGCGCGCGCTGTACGAGAATTTCTGCACGCAGGAACGCGCGCACGACACGCCGCGCGCGCTCGAATTTCATGGTTTCTGCGAACGTGCCGGCCGTGCGCTCGAAGACCATGCGCGCTTCGAAGCGCTGCAGGCGGAACAATTAGCCCAGGAGGGTGGCAACGGTCACTGGCGCAACTGGCCTGAGGCATTGCGCGATCCGCGCAGCCCGGAAGTCGAAGCCTTTGCTGAAGCGCATCGGCATGAAGTCGATTTCCATCTGTTTCTGCAATGGCTCGCCGCCAAGGGCTTGTCGCACGCACAACATGCAGCGAGCGACGCCGGCATGGCCATCGGCCTGATCGCCGACCTCGCCGTCGGCTGCGATAGTGCCGGCAGCCATGCATGGTCGTACCGCGACGACATGCTGCAAGGCGTTTCAGTGGGTGCGCCGCCCGATCTGTTCAATCAGGCCGGACAGGCTTGGGGGCTGACCACCTTCTCGCCGCGCGCGATGCGCACGCAGGGCTTCTCCGCATTCATCGACATGCTGCGCGCGGCGTTCGCGCATGCGGGCGGTATCCGCATCGACCACATTCTCGGCTTGCGACGCCTATGGCTCGTGCCCGAGGGCGAGAGCGCGCGTAACGGCGCGTATCTGCGCTATCCACTCGAAGATCTGCTGCGGCTGATTGCGCTCGAATCGTGGCGGCATCGGGCAATCGTGATCGGCGAAGATCTCGGCACCGTGCCGCCCGGTTTTCGCGAGCGGCTCGACGAGCACGGTCTGGCCGGCATTCGTGTGCTGTGGTTCGAAGGCGCGGAAGGCGGCCGGGGTTTCAAGCCGCCGCAGGCGTGGGACCGCAACGCAGTGGGCACCACCACGACCCATGATCTGCCGACCGTGGCAGGCTGGTGGCGCGGCAGCGACATCACATGGCGCAACCGGATCGGTCAGACATTGGCGCGCGCCGACGGCCGCGACGCGGAAGAAGTCGCCCAGGAAGAACGCGCCGCCGATCGCGCGCTGTTGTGGCGCGCGTTCCAGCAAGCCGGCGTCGCCGCGCCAGACGTGGACGCGCCGCCGCCCGACAAGGCGCCCGTGGATGAAGCCCTCGCCTTCGTCGCCGCGACGCCCGGCCCGCTCGTCACTTTCCCGCTCGAAGATTTGCTCGCGCTGGTCGAGCAGCCGAATCTGCCCGGCTCGATCGACGAGCATCCGAACTGGCGCCGCCGCGTAACCTTGCCCATCGACGCATTGTTCGAGGACGACACGTTCAGCGATCGCCTGCTGGCCGTCGATCGTGCGCGCCGTGGCGCCATCGTTCCTGCTTCTTCCAACGCTTCTTCGGAGCCTGATACGCCATGACCGTCCCGCGCTCCACGCTTCGCCTCCAGTTCCACCGGGGCTTTACCTTCGACGACGCGGCGAAGCATGTCGACTACTTCGCCGCGCTCGGCATCAGCCACGTGTACGCGTCGCCCATCACCACCGCCGAGCCGGGCTCGATGCATGGCTACGATACCGTCGACTACACGCAGGTCAGCGCCGAATGCGGAGGCGAGGCAGGCTTGAAACGCCTCGCCGATAAACTGCGCGCGCACGACATGGGGTTGATCGTCGACGTGGTGCCGAATCATATGGGCGTTGGCGGCTCGAGCAATGCGTGGTGGCTCGACATCCTCGAATGGGGCCGGCACAGCACGTACGCTCGGCATTTCGATGTCGACTGGCATTCGCCCGATCCGGCATTGCGCGGTAAGGTGCTGGCGCCGACACTCGGCGCCCCGTACGGCGAGGAACTTGCGGCAGGCCAAATTGCACTGCATTTTGCGGCCGACAGTGGGCGCTTTTATATCGGCTACGGGCCACATGTGTTTCCAGTGTGCCCAACCGACTACGCGGCGATTCTGCAAAGCGCCGACCGCGCCGATCTCGCCGCACTGGCCGAACGTTTCCAGGGCCTGACGACGCAGCCGGCCGATCAGCCGCGCGCCGCCGAAGGGCGCGACATGCTGCGCGAGTTCGTCGCGCAAAACGGCGGCTCGGCGATCGAATTAGTGCTGGAGTCGTATTCACCCGCGGACCCGGTGACGCGTGACCGTTTGCATCGATTGATCGAACGTCAACATTTCCGGCTCGCGTGGTGGCGCACCGCGTCGGATGAAGTGAACTGGCGGCGTTTCTTCGATATTTCGACATTGGCCGGCGTCCGTGTGGAGCGGCCCGAAGTGTTCGACGCAGTGCACGCGCTGATTTTTCGTCTGTACCAGGAAGGCGTGGTGGATGGTTTGCGGGTCGACCACGTGGACGGGCTCGCTGAACCGCGTGAGTACTGTCAGCGTCTGCGGCAGCGCCTCACCGAATTGCGTGACACCGCGCCGTATGTAGTCGTCGAAAAGATTCTCGGCCGTGGCGAGCCACTGCGCGACGATTGGCCCGTGGACGGCACGACCGGCTACGATTTCATGAACGACGTGGGTGCGCTGCTGCACGATCCGGCCGGCGCCGAGCCGCTCGCGCAAACGTGGGCCGAACTCACCGGCCGCAGCCCGCGCTTTGCCGATGAAGCCTTGGCCGCGCGCCGCAAGATTCTCGCGGAGAACCTCTCGGCGGAACTGGACCGCGCGGCGCGGGCATTGCATCGCATTGCCCGCGATTCATTGACCACGCGCGATTTCACCTTCACCGCGCTGCGGCGCTTGCTGACCGAACTGGTCGTGCATTTTCCGGTGTATCGGATCTATCCCCAGAACGGACTGCGCAGCGCCGCCGATAACGTGTACTTCGAGCAGGCGCTGGCAGGCGCGAGAGAGACGCTTTCGCGCGCGGACTACGGGGTGCTCGACCGTGTAAACGCGTGGCTTGGCGGCAGTGCCGAAGAAGTGCCGAATGCACGCGGTAATGCGCCATCGCAACAGCAGGGCCCAAATGGCGCCCCGCCAAGTCACGCAGGTTCGGCGCGCCGCACCGCGCAAACGCTGTTTTCGCAATTGACCGCACCCGTCGCCGCAAAGGCGGTTGAAGATACGGCGTGCTATCGCTATGGACGTTTGCTCTCGCGCAACGAGGTCGGTTCGGACCCGGGCGAGTTTGCTTTGTCGGTCGAGCAATTTCATGCGGCGAATCTCGAGCGTTCGCAGCGCTTTCCTCACGCCATGCTCGCCACGGCCACGCACGACCACAAGCGGGGCGAAGACGTGCGTGCGCGGCTTGCGGTATTGAGCGAGATCTCTCATGACTGGAGTTCGACGTTGCGCGCGTGGTCGACCTTGAACGCGCCGCATCGGCGTGCGCTCGACGGTAAGCCGGTCAGCAGCGTGAGCCACGATACACGCTACGACTGGGCGCCAGGCCCCGCCGCCGAAGCGATGCTCTATCAGACCTTGGTGGGCTGCTGGCCACCGGATCTGAAGCCGGACGATGAAGCGGGCGTCAAGGAACTGGCTGAGCGCGTCGCGCAATGGCAACTGAAGGCGCTGCGGGAGGCGAAGCTGCAAACCAACTGGCTCGCACCCGACGAAGCGTACGAGGCCGGCTGCCGCGATTTTCTGTTCGATATCCTGGCGCCGCAGCGGCGCGACGGGTTCTTGCGCGAGTTGTCCGCGTTCGTGGCGCGGATTGGGCGCGCGGGTGCGCTCAACAGTTTGCAGCAGACCGTGTTGCGGTTGACGTCGCCTGGGATTCCCGATCTTTATCAGGGTACTGAGTTGTGGGACTTCAGTCTGGTCGATCCAGACAATCGCCGACCCGTCGATTTTGCGAGGCGTAAGGCGTGGCTCGCACAAACACCGCCCTCAGAGTTTCTGGCGAGTTGGCACGATGGCCGGGTGAAACTCGCCGTAGTGCAGCGCGTGCTGGCGTTGCGCGCGCATTTGCCGGAGCTGCTGAGTCAAAGTGCGTATCTACCGCTTGCCGTGCGCGGTGCGCATGCGTCGAATGTGATCGCGTTTGCACGGCGGCATGGGAATGCGTGGGCGGTGGTGGTGGCGAGCCGGCTTGCTGCCGGGTTGCTCGGCGCAGAAAGTGATGGCGGCGATTTGCCGATGGTCGATCCGGCCCAATGGGGCGATACGGCGATCGAAATGCCCGCGGATCTGGTCGCGCGAGCATTGTTCGACTGGCTGAGTCCGGCCGCGCCCAAGGTCGATGAAAACGGCTTGCTGTATCTCCGCGACGCGTTAGGCGCAATGCCGATCGCCGTGCTGGTAGAGGACGGCGTGCCACGCAGTTGATCACCAATTTTGAAAGATCATAGGCGGTTAAAGCACGCATGCTTTAACCGCTTTTTTATCGACTCATTCAAGGCGAAGCATCAACCCGCTGAGCCGCCCTGCTGCGCGCGTTTGACAGCTTCGGCCACCTGTTCCGCCACTCGCCGCGTGTCCCAATACACCTGCCCTTTGTACATCCGGTCGCCGCGCAGGTTGAAGCGATCGACACCCAGCCACTTCAGCGGCTGCCCGGCTACCGTGGCGGACGCCTGCCATTCGATCATGACGGCGTCGCCGGTGGGTGCCCATTGAAGGACGTCGACTTTCAGGTCCGGAAGTTGGGTGAGGACCTGCCGGAAATGTTCGATCACGCCTTTCCTGTCGGCCGGTTCGGTCATGGGTGGAATCAGGTTTCGCGTGTCCTCGTGCATGAGCGCTTCCAGGTTATCGGCGACCGGGTGTTGCCACTCCGAGGCAAAGCGTTGCACTGCGATCCGGGCGTTGGCTAACTGCTCCGCAGTCGGGGGAAGGTATTTTTCTGCTGACGTCATGTGGGTTTGCTCCTGAATGGGTTGCTTACCTACGGTGTTGTTTGCCCGTGTATCCAGGCCGCAGCCAAATTCCGATTTAACATACAACGAGATTTTCACATACACCGTGTATGTATACTACAATCAGAATGTGAAAAATCAAGAGATAAAAACGCACCCTATGCCGACCGCAGGTCCATCACCCAAATCCCGTCGCGAGGAATATGCGGACGCGACCCGTCAGGCGCTCATCGCCGCTGCGGGCGAGTTATTTACCTCAGAGGGCTACCAGCAAGTCGGGATCGAAGCCATCGCACGTAGCGCCCGTGTGACCCGTGGCGCCTTCTATCATCACTTCGCTGACAAGGCCGAATTGTTCGACGCCCTGGTCGAGTCGCTCCAGGCCGCCGCCGCATCCAAGGTCAGATCCGCCGCCACGGCCGCGCCGGAAGCCCGGCGAATGAGCGCGGGCATACGCGAATTCCTCGAGGTCTGTACCGAACCTGCCTACCGGCAACTCGTCATTGAAACCGCGCCCGCCGTGCTCGGCCCGGCGCGGTGCCGCGAGATCGAAGAAGCGCACGTCTACGGTCTGCTCATCGGCGCGCTGGCGAACCAGACCACCGGCAAGGAAAAAGCCAAGGCGTACCTCGCCGCGCGCATGATCGGCAGCATGCTGTGCGAAGCAGCGCAACTGCTCGATGACGCGGACGACCCCGTCGCCCTGAAGGCCGAAACGCTGAAGCTCGTTGAAAGCATGGTCGGCGCGCTGACCACTGATAAAGGCCGGGCAACAGCAGCCCGCAAATAAGCCGTACTCGAGAGGAGCACCGATGCAGATCGACTGGCCGAGCATCCAAAGCGGGAGTGCCGACACCTTGCACGGCACGACTGCCGACATATCGGGCTGGATGATTCCGCTGGACCCGCAAGCCGACACGGTCGATTACTTCTTGCTGAGCGCCGACGAGCCGTGCTGCGGGGGCTGTGTGCCGCGCAATCCGCTTACATCGCTCGAAGTGCAGATGGCCGCGCCGCTCGCGCCACAGTCGGAGGTTCTCGCCTTGCGCGGCCGACTGTTGCGCCTCGTCGACGATCCTGCGGGCTGGCGGTATCGGTTAGTCGATGCGGTGGCCCTCGATCGCCCACACGCGCCACAGCGTCGATTTAGCCGGCGCGCATTTTTGGCGTCGGGCGCGGCGCTGGGGTTGGCAGCGTGTGCGCCCGGGCACTTTGCCGGCTATACCGAGGCGCACGAGGAAACGGCGCAGGCGGCGCAAACAGCACAATCCGCTCAATCCGACACCGCGCCGGCATGGCAAGCGCCCGCCGACACGTTCACCATCGACATGCATAGCCACGGCGGCCGCGTGATCGTGTCGCGCAATCCGGCAATCGGCGCACACCGCCCCTTCATCCCGCTGGCCGCGCCCATGCGCGCCGGCGGCATGAACGTCATCTGCCTTGCGATTGTCACCGATACGACGGTCACGCGGGTGGCGGATAACCGCAAGCGTTTCGAAGCATGGCGCGAGCCGCAGTCAGGCGAGCTCTATGCACTCGGCCAGACCGAATTCCAGCGCGCGCATCAACTAGTCGAGCGTGAGCAGATCCGGGTGGTGACGGACACGGCGTCGTTGACGGCATTGGCGCCGCAGGGGCCGTGCGCGATCATCGCCGCTGAAGGCGCGGATTTTCTCGAAGGCCAGGTGGATCGGGTCGATGAGGCGTACACGAAGCATCAATTGCGGCATCTGCAACTGACGCACTATCGCGTGAATGAACTCGGCGATATCCAGACCGAGCCGCCAGTGCATGGCGGCCTCACGGACATCGGCGTCCAGGTGGTGCAGCGCTGCAACGCCCTGGGCATTGTCGTGGATGTGGCGCACGGCACCTATGATCTGGTGAAACGCGCGGCCGATACATCGACCAAACCGCTGGTACTCTCGCATTCGGCATTGGCCACGCATCCGGGCGCGCGCAGCCGGCTCATCACGCCGGACCATGCGCGGGTGATCGCCGGCACAGGCGGCGTGATTGGCGTGTGGCCGAGCTCAGGGACGTTTCACGATTTGCATGCGATGGCGGAAGGTGTCAAACGCATGGCGGATGTGGTCGGGGTGGAACATGTCGGCCTGGGGACGGACATGCTCGGATTCATTTCACCCCCGGTGTTCAGGAGCTACGAGCAGTTGCCGGATCTGGCCAGTGCCTTGTTGCTGGCCGGATTCTCGCAAGCGGAAGTCGGGGCGATTCTTGGAGGGAACTACCGGCGGGTATTTCAGGCGTCGGTGGGGTAACGTTTCACGCCTTTCGCAAAAAACTTATCGCCCGGCCGCCCACAGCAATGAAACCCCTGACGACAACATCAACCCGTCAACGACAAGTTTGAAAACCGCAGGACTCATCCGGACCACAATCAGCCGCGCGGAAAAAGACCCGATCATGAGCGCCGAGCCGGTGATCAGACCGTCGATCACCACATGCAAGGGCAATGCGCCGAAATGATTGAAAACCGCGACCTTGGTGCCGTAGACAGCCAATGATCCAGCCGCTTCAGTCGCAAGAAAGGCGCCTTTGACGAGACCATACGACATAAACACGGGCACCGTGATCGGTCCGGTAGAAACGACGATGCCGGTGAGAAAACCCACCACGCCGCCGATCAGTGAAAGCTGCCACAAAGAAAACTTGATAGCGCGCCGCGCCAACCAGCGCCGGGTCGGCACCATCGCGACAAAAAACAATCCCAACGCGAGTTCAACGGCATGAGGCGGCAATGCAAGAAGTGTCCGCACACCCAGCGCCGCCCCCGGAACCGCAGTCAGGCAATAAGCGCCGCAAGCCCGCCAGTCGATCTCGCGCCACCACGCGAGGATCTTGCCGAAGTTGCCCATGATCGCGGCAATCGCCATGATCGGCACCGCCTGCTGCGGCCCGAACAGCATCACGAGAACGGGCATCAGCATCATCGACGAGCCCGTGCCGATCACGCCGCTCAACGTGCCTGCCAGCAAACCGACGCACAGCACCAGTAAATATCCCATGTCGTCCCCGATGATATGGACGAGGATTTTACTCGAGCCATGTTTATGCGGGGCTCGGGTCAAGCAGGCCTCAGTTCATGCGGGCCTCAGACGGCCTCAGCGCAGAAGCCGTTCAACCGCCTTCATCGTCGTAGGTCCTCGGATAGACGCGCACGAGTACGATCCGCGGCCCTTTCATCTTCTTGACCACCACGTCGAAGCGATCGAACTCGACGCGTTGCCCTTCAGCAGGCAGATCGTTGAGCGCCTGAATCACGAGGCCACCGACCGACTCGGCCTTGCCTTCGTCGATGTCGATCCCCAGCGCGCGTTCCAACGACACCACCGGCAAACTACCCTTGCCCATCAACGTGCCGTCGTCCATGCGCGTCCAGTCGGCGTCGCCCTGACGGAATTCGTCGTGGATCTGCCCAACCAGTGCGCCGAGCAGATTGTCCAGCGTCAGAAAGCCGATTGGCTTCGAATTCTTATGGCCAACCAGTGCGAAGTGCGGTGCGCCCTTGCGGAAGCGGCGAAACAGTTCCAGCGCAGGCATGTCCGGCTTCACATACTGAACGGGCCGCGCATATTTGGAGAGGTCGTCGAGCGTGCTGCCCGCGTGCCGTGCCAGCAGCAAATCCTTCAAGTGGATCATGCCGGCCACGCGCTCGCCGGACGCATCTTCGAACAATGGATAGCGGCTGAAGCGGTGCTGCGCCACCACCTGCATGTTTTCGCGCAACGGCAAATCGCGCCGCAGGCCAACCATTTCATAGGACGGGCGCATCAGATCCGAGACGGTCATGCGCGAGAAATCCAGCGAATGCGCAATCGTGTTCCATTCGTCCTGGCTGTATGCGCCATCCGGCGAACCGAGTTCAGTCGCGACGTTGGCGTGGCGGCCACGCAGGATCAGCTTGAGCTCTTCGGTCGAGTAATGCGAATCGTGGCCGTGCTCCCCATTGAGGCCCGCCAGCCTCAATACCGCGTTGGCGCTCGTGTTGAGGACCCAGATCGCCGGATACATCGCCCAGTAGAAACCGTACAGCGGCGTGGCGGCCCACAACGAAACCTTTTCCGATTCGCGAATCGCCAGCGACTTCGGCGCCAGCTCGCCCACCACGATGTGCAGGAACGAAATACACGAAAACGCGAAGAACAGCGAGATGCCGTGAATCAGTTTCTCCGACTCCACCCCAAGCAGGCTAAAAACCGGCGTGAGCAGTTCCGCGAACGCCGGCTCGCCGATCCAGCCGAGGCCGAGCGACGCCAGCGTAATGCCGAGCTGGCAGGCGGACAGATACGCGTCGAGCCGTCCATGCACCTTCGCCAGCAAACGCCCGCGCATGCCATGTCTGGCCGCGAGGCTCTGCACGCGCGTCTGCCGCAGCTTCACCAGACCAAACTCGGCAGCGACGAAAAAACCGTTGAGGGCAACGAGAAACAATGCACCGATAAGGGCGACAACCTGGATCAAAGCGAAGGGCTCCGGCAACAAAAGTTGTCAGTATAGAGGGTGCAAGCAAGCCGAAAGTTAATCGGGTAAAGCGCGGCGCGCCGACAGCCGTTGCTCACGTTGCTGTAGTTGCACTCAGCGGCACATGCAGCGAGAGCACCACCGCTTCGCTCTCAGGTGCGTCGCTTTGCTCGAAACTGCCGCCGTGCGCTTCCGCAACGCGCTTGCACAGCGCGAATACCCACGCCATCCGCTTGGCTTCGCGCGGTTCGAGCGCCTGTTTGCGGGCAAAGGCTTCCAGCAGATGCGGTACCGCAGGATCGCCCAGTGCAGCGGCGCTCTGCTTGAAAGTGACGGTGGCGTACCACCGGCTGGCGTCCGCGCGCGCGGCCAGCGTGACCACGGCGCCCTCCGTGCCCGCTTCGACGGCAAACGTGAGCATCAGCCACAGCGCGGCGGCCAGGCGCTCGCGGTCGCCGTTGAGTTGCTCGGTAGCGAGGTGCGACTCGACCGTGACCTCGACACCCCGCGCGCGCGCCAATCCGGAACGGACTTCTTCAACGGTTTCATCGAGTAGCGGATGCAGCGGAAACGGGGCGACGACCAGCGCCAGCGATTTGGTCTCGGCGCGCGTGGCGTCGACAATCGTCTCCAGCAACTTCACCTGCTGGTCGACGCCGTTACGAATTCCGGTGATGGCGCGCTGCGAATTGGCGTCGTTAGCATCGAGCTTGCGCTCGAGCACGTACGCCCAGCTATGGATAGCGTTCAGCGGGCCACGCAGGTCATGCGACACCAGCGACAACACGTGGTCGCGCATAAACAGGGCAGTCTCGGCGCGCAGGTGCGCGGTGCGTTCGGATACGGCGAAGCCGGAAGGAATCGGCAGCGCGCCGGTGATCCCGGTGGGAGACGTTGTCACGATCGAGCCCTCTCAGGCGGTGCATGAAATGTTAAAAGAAACCCCATTATAGGCATGCCGCCCAGCGCAACCAGCCTGGCCGGATGGCTAACGTGAACGCAAACCGCGTGCCACGCGGCAATCCTCGGCGACGTGACGCCAACACGCCTACAATGTCGGTTTTTACAATTTGACCTAAGGAGCGACACATGTCGACTGTGACTACCGAATCCGGCCTGAAATACGAAGACATCGTTGAAGGCACTGGTGCCGAAGCAGTAGCCGGCAAGACCGTTAGCGTGCACTACACGGGCTGGCTGACCGACGGCCAGAAGTTCGACTCGAGCAAGGACCGCAACGATCCGTTCGCGTTCGTGCTGGGCGGCGGCATGGTCATCAAGGGTTGGGACGAAGGCGTGCAAGGCATGAAGGTCGGCGGCACGCGCAAGCTGACGATTCCGCCGCAACTCGGCTACGGCGTGCGTGGCGCAGGCGGCGTGATTCCGCCGAATGCAACGCTGGTGTTCGAAGTCGAACTGCTCGACGTCTAAGTTTTTCGCTGCGCTGTTTTGTATTGTGTATTCAGGCTTCGCCAATGAGTCATCCCGCCATCACCGCACCTAGCGTTTCGCTGCGCCGTTACGGCGCGATCGAGGCGTCGGACGTGCACGACTTTCATCAGGTCGTGCTCGGACTCGACGGCGCGATGGTGATGGCGGTGAACGGCGTCGGGCACCAGATCAACGCCGGCTCCGCCTGGCTCATTCCGGCCGGTGCGCGGCACGATTACGCAGGCATCGGCGAGAACCGGCAATTGGTGCTGGATCTGCCTGCCACCTCGCTGGCCGTGCCGGAACGTCTGTTCGATCGCGCGCGGGCCGTGACCGTGGATGCCTCGCTTACGCAGCTCGTGCATCGGATTGCGGCGCACGCCACAGGCGGCGCGCAAGGCGACCATCTGGATAGCCGGCGGTTTCAGTGGAATGCCGCAGCACGATTGGGCGCGGCGTTGGTGGCGGACACCGGCACCGTGACCGGCGCCCAGGCACCGGGTCTTGATTTCGCGCGCATCGACCGCTGGCTGCGCGCGCATTTGTCAGAGCCACTGCGTATCGCCGACCTGGCCGCGCACTGCGGCTTCGGCATGCGGCGCTTTCATCAGCTTTTTATCGACGCCTTCGGCGCAACGCCGCATCGCTATTTGCAGCGTCTGCGGCTCGACACGTCGCTTGGCCTGTTGTCCGACCCACGCCTGTCGCTCAGCGACATCGCACTGGAAATCGGCTTCAGCGATCAGAGCGCTTATACGCACGCCTTCACGCGGCGTTTTGGGCTGGCGCCCGGTCAATGGCGCGCGTTGCGCCATTGAGTTTGAACAACGTGCGAGCCGCCTGAACAGGCAGCCCGCGCTTCTTACCGTTCGCCTCCTGCAATTGCGTAGCGTGATCAGCCCGCCAGACCGCGCTCCAGATCGCCGCGGATATCGCCGGCGTTTTCCAGACCCACGGCTAAACGGATCAACCCTTCGCTAATACCTGCAGCCGCACGCGCCTCAGGGGTCACGCGACCGTGCGTTGTCGTCGCCGGATGCGTAATGGTGGTACGCGTATCGCCGAGGTTGCCGGTGATCGAGCAGATCTTCGTGTTGTCGATCACGCGCCAGGCGTTCGCGCGCATTTGCTCAGGCGTCTCGCCCTTCAGTTCGAACGAGAGGATCGCACCGCCCGCTTTCTGCTGACGCATGGCCAGCGCATGCTGCGGATGCGATTCGAGCCCCGGGTAGAACACGCGGTTCACAGCCGGATGCGTCTCCAGCCAGCGCGCAATTTCAAGCGCATTCGCCGACTGCTTTTCGACGCGCAGCGACAGCGTTTCCATGCCCTTGAGCAGCACCCATGCGTTGAACGCGGACAGCGTCGGCCCGGCGCTGCGCACGAACGGGAACACTTTCTCCATGATGAACTGCTTCGAGCCCACCAACGCGCCGCCGAGAACGCGGCCCTGACCGTCGAGGAACTTGGTGGCGGAGTGCATCACGACGTCCGCGCCAAGCTTCAGCGGCTGTTGCAAAGCCGGGCTGCAGAAGCAATTGTCGACCACGAAGATCGCATTGGCCGCCTTCGCGATCTTGCTGATCGCTTCGATATCGGCGACTTCGGTCAGCGGATTCGACGGCGTTTCGAGGAAGAACATCTTCGTTTCCGGGCGCACGGCGTTTTTCCAAGCATCCAGGTCGGTCGGATCGACGAAGGTCGTCGTAATGCCGAACTTGCTGAAGATCTGCGAGAACATGCCGAGCGTCGAACCGAACAGCGCCTGCGAGCTGACCAGATGGTCGCCGGCCTGCAGCGCCGACATCACCACCGACATGATCGCGGCCATCCCCGAGGCCGTGGCCATGCACGCTTCGCCGCCTTCGAGCGCGGCCAGACGGTCCTGGAACATCGAGACGGTCGGATTCGTGAAGCGCGAGTAGGTGTAATTGTCTTCGGAATTCTTGAATTTTTCGGCTGCGTCCGCGGCACTCGCGAACACGAAGCTCGAGGTCAGGAAAATCGCTTCCGAATGTTCATTGAAGTCGCTGCGCGCTGTGCCCGAGCGGATTGCCAGCGTATCGAAGTTCAGGGAGTCGTCCATGTTGGTTCTGGTTTCCAATGTTCCATGGCTGGGTTCGGCGTCTACGGCTCACGTGAAACGAGCGCCACGACGCCAAACGGCAGCAACAAAAAAGCCCGCTTTTGCGTCGGCATAAGCGGGCTTCATGTGCGGGGAAAAGCTGGAGCGGAGGCGGATGACTGCGGCTTTTCCACCATTCGCTTTAGCTGTTTTGGGTTGCCCCGCGTCCGCAAGCTGAGATCAAATCGACGCAAGCCCTCATGCTAACACGCTCGCGGCGTGGCGTGCAGCGCGCCACTGACATGGCACACCGCACGCGGGTTTGCTCAGCCCACCGACAATTGCAGATGCAGTTGCGAACGCGCCGGGCCGCCTTCGGCCGCTTCGCTCGCGGCGTCGCGGTCCGATTGCGAAGACGGTGCGAGACGCGCGGTTTCGATGCGGTCGAGGTATTCGGTGGTGACATCACCCGTGACGTAGTTGCCGTCAAAGCACGAAGCTTCGAATTCCTTCAGCGCCGGGTTGATGTCGCGCACCGCCTGCTTCAGGGCGTCAACGTCCTGATAAACGAGATAGTCAGCGCCGATCATGCGCGCGACTTCGTCGTCCGTGCGGCCGTGTGCGACGAGTTCACCGCGCGTAGGCATGTCGATACCGTAGACGTTCGGGTACTTCACCGGCGGCGCCGCCGAAGCGAAGATCACCTTGTTCGCGCCGGCGTCGCGCGCCATCTGCACGATTTCGTGCGAGGTGGTGCCGCGCACGATCGAATCGTCGACGATCAGCACATTCTTGCCCTTGAACTCGATGCCCATGGCGTTCAGCTTCTGGCGCACGGACTTCTTGCGCATCGCCTGGCCCGGCATGATAAAGGTGCGGCCTACGTAGCGGTTCTTGAAGAAACCTTCGCGATATTCCACACCCAGCTTCTTCGCGACCTGCATCGCGGCCGGACGGGACGAATCGGGAATCGGCATCACGACGTCGATTGGAACATCGGGCAATTCGCGCTTGATCTTCTCGGCGAGGTAATCGCCCATGCGCAGACGCACGTTGTAGACCGGCACGCCGTCGAGCACCGAGTCCGGACGCGCGAGATACACGAGTTCGAAAATGCACGGGTTCAGGCTCGGATTCGTCGCGCATTGCTGCGAGTGCAAATTGCCTTCGAGGTCGATGAAAATCGCTTCGCCCGGCGCAATGTCACGCACAAATTCGAAACCGATACCTTCGATCGCAACCGATTCCGACGCCAGGATCCACTCGACGCCTTCCGGCGTTTCCTGCTTGCCGAGGCACAGCGGGCGAATGCCGAACGGGTCGCGGAAACCGAGCAAACCGTAGCCGGCAATCAGCGACACGATCGCGTACGAACCGCGCACCCGGCGATGCACGCCCGACACCGCCTTGAACAGCGCGGCCGGATCGAGTTGCAGGCTCGAACTGGACAGCTGCAATTCGTGCGCGAGCACGTTGAGCATCACTTCGGTGTCGGAGTTGGTGTTGATATGGCGGCGATCGATGCGGAACATCTCATCTTTCAGTTGCTGCCAGTTGGTCAGATTGCCGTTGTGCGCGAGGATGATGCCGAACGGCGCGTTCACGTAGAACGGCTGGGCTTCTTCTTCGCTCGATGCAGAACCGGCCGTCGGGTAACGGACCTGGCCGATACCGGTGGTGCCGGGCAGGCTGCGCATGTTGCGCGTGCGGAACACGTCGCGCACCATGCCGTTCGCCTTGTGCATGTGGAAGTTGCTGCCGTTCGCTGTCGCGATGCCGGCGGCGTCCTGACCGCGGTGCTGCAGAAGCAGCAGGCTGTCATAGATCAGCTGATTGACCGGAGAATGGGAAACTACGCCTACGATGCCGCACATGGCATGTCCTTCAAAGGTACGAAATTCGTAACGGCGGCCGGTGCCTGCGATGCTGCGCGAGGGTACGCGACTACGTGGAGGCAACCGGATTGCGCCGGAGTCCTGCCGCGTTCCCTTAACCGTTCACCTGATCGTCACACGCGGACGTAGGCAGCGAGCGTCTCGGGAAGCAGCGGTTTCATTACGTGCACGCCCTCGACCGCATAGGGCCGAAGCAAGGCGTTGCGCCAGAATTCCTGTTGGGGCAGTTCGGTCAAGCCTGCAAGGGCGACCAGAACCAGCACCAGAGCGACCCCGCGCACGAGGCCGAACATCAAACCGAGCGAGCGGTCCACGCCGCTCAAGCCGCTTGCCTGCACGATGCGGCTCAGCAGCGCGTTCAGCACGCTTGCGACCAGCACCACGCCGATCGCCACCAGCGTGAACGCCAGAAGCCACTGGGTCAGCGCGCCGCCCGGCCACGTGGCAGGGATAAATGGCACGACATAACCCACAAAGCGGCAAGCAATGAAAAACGCCGCGATCCAGCCGATCAGCCCGAATATCTCAGACAAAAAGCCGCGCCATGTGCCGCGCAAGGCCGACAAACCGATCACCGCCATTACAGCGTAGTCGAAGGCAGTGAACATCGCTCGCTTACTGTGCAGTGCCGCTGTTCGCGCCCGACGTCAAGCCGGCCTCACGAACCTTCGCAATCGCGGCGCTCGCCGCTGCACGGTCGGCGAACGGGCCAGCGCGCAATAACGTGAGCGTGGAGCCGTCAGCCTGCTTCCGATGTTCGGTATATGCGGGCACTCCCGCCGCTTTCAACTTGGCGGCCCAATTACGCGCGTTGGTGTCGTTCGCAAATGCGCCCAGCTGGACGGCGAAACGGCTGCCCGGCGGCGATGCCGGCGTACCGGAATTGGCGTCCGCGCTGGCTGCGGCGGTGTTCGGGCTGTCTTCGCTCGGCGTCTGGACTTTCGCCGCGCTTTGCGTGGCGGGTGTTTTGGCCGGCTTGGCAGGCGTTTGCGCGACGGGCGCTGCGGGTGTCGCTGCGGGCGCCTGCGATTTCACAGCCGGCCTGGTTGCGGACGCTGCGTTCGTCGCCGCGCTCTGCTGTCTGGCTGCGCCGGACTGGCCTTGCGTGGCTGCCGTTGTCGGCGCAAGGCCGGAAGCGGCGAGTGCCGCGTCAGGCGTTGGGTTATCCGGTGCTACGCCGGCCTGCGTGTCCTCGTCGGTCTTGGCGACCTTCGGCGCGGGGCGGCTTGGAATATCGATGGAGATATCGTCAGTAACGGGCTTGGGATGCGAATCCAGCACCATAGGCAGGATCACCACCGCTGCGACAACCAGCGCAATCGCGCCGACGAGTCTGCGCCGCGCACGCTGCTTTTCAGGCAACGTAGGGTCGAGCAGCATCGCATCGGCATCCACGGTGCGCTCCGTGCGGCGGGTTCGCCGCTCCACGCGCTCGCCACGGGCGGCCCGAGTGGAACTGGTGTTTGCGCCGCGCCGGGTGGACGCGTCGTCTTTCTTGCCGAACGAGAAAATTCCCATGAATCGCTTGGTTCGAGCCTGGCGCCCGTTCAGTGTTGCTGCGATTTACGGTAGGCCATGACGCCTGCTACCGTATAGAAACTGCCGAAAACCACAATTCTATCATTCTCTGACGCTCGTTTTAGCGCGTCTTGGAAAGCCTCTGCCGGTGTTGGGTAGCGCGTCACGCTGCTGTCGTTGCCGTCGCTCACGCCCTGTTCGCGCAAAGCCGCTTCCAGTTCTTCCGCCGAAGCCGCACGCGGAGTCGGCAGATCGGTCACGCACCAGTGGTCGATTTCGCCCTTCAGGTGCGCCAGCACGCCGGCAATGTCCTTGTCGCGCATCGCGCCGAACACGGCATAGGTGTACGGGAAAAAGCCCATATTGCCGAGGTTTTGTGTCAACACAGCCGCGGCGTGCGGATTGTGGCCGACGTCGAGCACGATGGCCGGCTTGCCGGGCAGCACCTGAAAGCGCCCCGGCAGTTCGACGTTGGCAAGGCCGAGCCGGATGTCCTGCGCCGAGACCGGCAAACGGCCGCGCAGCGCTTCCAGACCGGCCAGTGCCGCCGACGTGTTGATCAGCTGATTCGCGCCGCGCAATGCCGGATAGGCGAGCGCGGAACGGCGCATTGTCGGGCCTACGTAACTCCATTGCTGGCGCTCGCTGCCCGCCTGCCCTTCGTAACGGAAATCGCGGCCGAATAGCCACAGTTCGGCGCCGATCTTCTCCGCATGGTCGATCAGGGTTTGCGGCGGCACCGGATCAGCGCAGATCGCCGGTTTGCCCGGGCGGAAAATGCCGGCTTTTTCGAAGGCGATTTTCTCGCGCGTGTCGCCGAGATACTCGGTGTGATCGATATCGATGCTGGTGATGATCGCGCAGTCCGCGTCGAGGATGTTGACCGCGTCAAGGCGGCCGCCCAGGCCGACTTCGAAAATTACCGCGTCCAGTCCGCGCGAGGCGAACAGGCTCATGATCGCCAGCGTCGTGAATTCGAAATAAGTCAGCGTGACTGGTTCGGCGAGGCTCAGACGCGCGGCTTCGACGGCTTCGAAATGCGGCAGCAAGTCTGCATCGCTCGCCATTTCGCCGTTCACGCGCGCCCGTTCGTTGAACGACAGCAGATGCGGCGACGTGTGGCAGCCCACCGTAAAGCCCGCGCGCAGCAAAATCGATTCGAGGATCGCGCAGGTCGAACCCTTGCCGTTGGTGCCGCCGACCGTAATGATCGGGCACTCAAACGACAACTGCATCGCATCACGTACCTGCGTGATACGGCCCAAACCCATGTCGATGCCGACCGGATGCGCGGATTCAAGGTGCGTGAGCCACGCGTCGAGGGAGGGGAATGTGGTCATCGAATGAATCTGTGCTGCGTTGCGAGATCGTGATTATCCCGGAAATGACAGCGCGCCGCTTGATGACTCTCGCGGCGCGCTATTTTTTACTGCTTTTCTGACTGCAGCCGCGCCTGAAAAGGCTTGGCGCGGCTGGATCGAAGCGAGTGCTTACGCAACCGCGTCCGCCGGCTGATGGCTCAACAACGCCATTAATTGCGCGATCTCTTCGCGCAGCTTGCGACGGTCGACGATCATGTCGACCGCGCCCTTCGTCAAAAGGAACTCGGCGCGCTGGAAGCCTTCCGGCAGTTTTTCGCGCACGGTTTGTTCGATCACGCGCGGGCCGGCAAAGCCGATCAGCGCCTTCGGCTCCGCGATCACCACGTCGCCCAGGAATGCAAAACTCGCCGACACGCCGCCCATGGTCGGATCGGTCAGCACGGAAATGAACGGCAGCTTGGCCTCGGCGAGCCTGGTCAGCATGGCCGTGGTCTTCGCCATTTGCATCAGCGAGAGCAAGCTTTCCTGCATCCGCGCGCCGCCGGAAGCGGTGAAGCAAATAAACGGTACTTTCTGTTCGAGTGCATTCTGTGCGCCGCGCACGAAACGCTCCCCGACCACCGACCCCATAGAGCCGCCCATAAACGAGAACTCAAAGCACGCGACCACCACCGGCAGCGTGTGGATGGCGCCGCCCATCACGACCATTGCGTCGGTTTCGTCGGTGTCGTCCATCGCCTCTTTCAGGCGATCCGGGTACTTGCGGCTATCTTTGAACTTGAGCGCGTCGACCGGGACGATTTCCTGGCCGATTTCGTAGCGGCCTTCCGGATCGAGCAGGCCGTCGAGCCGCTCACGCGCGCCGATGCGCATGTGATGGTCGCACTTCGGGCAAACGTGCAGATTGGCCTCGACGTCATTGCGATACAGCACGGCTTCGCACGACGGGCACTTGATCCACAGGCCTTCCGGAATCCCCTTGCGGTTCTTCGGGTCGGTTTGTTTGATTTTCGGCGGCAGCAGCTTATCGAGCCAGCTCATATTGAATCCTTCTGGGGTCAGCGGTTGCGCAAACGGCGGGACGAACCCGCCGCTCACACTACAGAAGACAAAAAATAACTGTTATCGGGCAGTCGCGACGCTATCGATCGCCTCGCGCACTTCGGCGATGAAGCGCGTGAGCGTCTCGGCGGCGGTTTCGGGCGCCGCTTGTTCGAGCAACTGCACGATACGGCTGCCGATCACGACGGCATCGGAGACTTCGGCCACCAGACGCGCTGTTTGCGCGTCGCGGATGCCAAAACCGACGCCCACCGGCAGGGGGACGCGCGACTTGATGGCCGGGATTTTACTCGCGATGCTGGAAACGTCCAGATTTGCCGCGCCGGTCACGCCTTTCAACGACACATAATAGACGTAGCCGCTGGCGATTTTACCGACTTCCGCGATGCGCTCGTCCGTGGAAGTGGGCGCCAGCAAAAAGATAGGATCGATACCGGCAGATCGCATCTGTTCAGCGAAGTTAGCACACTCTTCCGGCGGATAGTCGACAACCAGCACGCCATCTACCCCGGCTTCCTGGGCCGCCTTGGCGAACGCTTCGGTACCCATGCGCTCGATCGGGTTGGCGTAACCCATCAGTACCACGGGCGTCTTGTCGTTGGTTTCGCGGAAGCGCTTCACATCGGCCAGCACGTGACGCAGCGACACGCCATGGGCCAATGCACGCCCGGACGATTGCTGGATCACCGGGCCGTCGGCCATCGGGTCGGAAAACGGCACGCCGAGTTCGATCACATCGGCGCCGCCGGCGGCGAGCGCGTGCATGAATTCGACCGTGCGCGCCGGATCCGGATCGCCAGCGGTCATGAACGGAATCAGGCCTTTCTTACCCTGGGCGGACAACGCAGCAAACGTGTTCTTGATACGGGACATGGAATATTCTCGGATTTTTAAGCTACTGCGCGCTTATTGCGCCTCGGTTTGCTGCTCGGGTTTGGCCGCATTCTTGCGGGTTTTGCGAGCAGCAGTGGGCGCCGACGCGGCCGCGCTAACGCGTTCGCGCGCTATCGCGCAGTAACTTTCATTGATCTCATAGCCGACGAATTCGCGCTGCTGCCGGGCGCAAGCGACTGCGGTGGTGCCGCTGCCCATGAACGGGTCGAGCACGCGCCCGCCCTTCGGACAACTTGCCAGCACCATCCGCTCGACAATTTCCAGAGGCTTCTGGGTCGGATGATCGACGCGTTCGGCGTGTTGCCGATGCAATCTCGATACCGACCAGACGTCCTTCGGATTATAGCCAAGCTCGAGCCACTTACTGCCTTCGAACAATTTACGCGAACGCGCCTTCTTCGTGACGGCATCGTACGGGATGCGGACGGGATCGAGATCGAAGAAATAGTCCTTCGACACCGCGAAAAAGCCGATGTTGTCGTGCACCGAAGTAAAGCGGCGCACGGTTCCACCCATGCTCGGCACACGTCGATCCCAGATGATTTCGTTGATCATCGTGAGTTTTGTCTTCAGGAAGCTGAAGATTTCCGGCGCGTACTGCCAGGTGCAGAAGATATACAGCGAACCCGACGGCTTGAGCTTCGGAATAGCCAGCTCGAGCCAGCCACGCGTCCAGGTGAGGAAATCCTCACCGGAGCGCATGTCGGAGTCGTTGCCGTAGTCCTTGCCGAGCCCATAAGGCGGATCGCACAGGATCAGGTCGATCGACCCGTCGGGGATGTTCGCTACATCGGTCAAAAAATCGCGGTTCAACAGCCGGATGCCGGCGGGCACCTGCGGTAACAAGGGTGCAGGCGCCTCGGCCGCCAGAACGTCGGCGACCGGGGTGGCTTCTAGCGCCGGTTGCGGCTCGTCGAACTCGTCGCGCATCGTCGCGGCGCTCAGAACTGGATACCCGATCGCTCAGCGACCGTATGCATGTCCTTGTCGCCGCGGCCCGACAGATTGACCAGGAGGACTTTGTCCTTGGGCAGCGTCGGCGCGAGCTTCGCGGCATAGGCGAGCGCATGGCTGGATTCCAGCGCCGGAATAATGCCTTCGATGCGACAACAATCGTGGAACGCCTTGAGCGCTTCTTCGTCGGTGATGCTGACATATTGCGCGCGATTGCTGTCTTTTAGCCACGCATGCTCAGGACCCACGCCCGGGTAGTCCAGACCGGCCGAGATCGAATGGGTTTCCATGATCTGACCGTTTTCATCCTGCAGAAGATAGGTGCGATTGCCGTGCAGCACGCCCGGCGTGCCGCCGAGCAGCGAAGCCGCGTGCCGGCCGGTTTCGATCCCATCGCCGGCCGGCTCGACGCCGATCAGTTGCACTGAAGTGTCGTCAATGTACGGGTAAAAGATACCCATTGCATTCGAACCACCGCCAACGCACGCAATCACGGCGTCCGGCTGGCGACCCACTAACTCGGGCATCTGCACCTTGCACTCGTCGCCGATCACGCGCTGAAAGTCGCGCACCATCATCGGATAGGGATGCGGCCCCGCCACCGTGCCGATGATGTAGAACGTGTTTTCGACGTTGGTCACCCAGTCGCGCATCGCTTCATTGAGCGCGTCCTTCAGCGTGCGCGAACCGGACTGCACCGGGACGACGGTCGCGCCGAGCAGTTTCATCCGGTAGACGTTGGCGGCCTGGCGGCGCACGTCTTCCTCGCCCATGTAGACCACGCATTCCATACCGAAACGCGCCGCGATGGTCGCTGTCGCCACGCCGTGCTGGCCCGCGCCGGTTTCCGCGATCACGCGCGGCTTGCCCATGCGCTTCGCGAGGAGCGCCTGGCCGATCACGTTATTGATCTTGTGGGCGCCGGTGTGATTCAGGTCTTCGCGCTTGAGGAAAACCTGCGCGCCGCCGAGCATTTCGCTCCAGCGCTGTGCGTGATAAATCGGGGACGGACGACCCACGAAATACTTCAGTTCGCGCTCGTATTCGGCGACGAATTCCGGGTCTTTCTGATATTTCTCGTACGCCGCACGCAGCTCGCTGAGTGCGTGGACCAGCGTTTCAGCGACGAACACGCCGCCATATGGGCCGAAATGGCCTCTTTCGTCAGGCAAGTTATACATGGTGATCACTCTTCTCAGTGTGGCGCACGGCTTTCATAGGAGAAAACCGCGCCGCCTGAATCATTCAGCGTCTGCCGCGCGCACTGCGCGTACGAACGCCGCCATCCGGGCGTGATCTTTCACGCCCTTGGCGCCCGGTACTTCGATGCCGCTCGAGACATCGACCGCGTACGGGCGCACGCGATGGATCGCATCACTGACGTTTTGCGCGTTCAACCCACCACTCAAAACGGCCCGACGCGCGAGCTCTGCTGGAATAAGTGACCAATCGAAAACCTTCCCGCCGCCGCCATAGCCTTCGACATGGGTGTCGAACAGGAGGCCGCTGGCTGCTGAATAGTTAAGCGCCGATTTTACCAAATCTGCCGGTTGAGTATCCGCCGCGACCCGCAACGCGCGCAACCAAGGCAAACCCGCAAAGCTGGCGAGGGATTCACACTGCTCAGCAGTCTCGTCGCCGTGGAACTGCAGCAGTGTGAGCCCGACATTGCTAGCGACTTCGCGGATCCAGTCCTGCGTTGCGTTCACGAACAAGCCGACTACCGACACGAACGGCGGCACGTCGTGCACCAGCTCGACAGCCTGCGCGACGCTCACCGAACGTGGGCTCGGGGGATAGAACACGAGGCCGATCGCGTCGGCGCCGAGGTCGATCGCCAGCGAGACGTCTTCCGGTTTCGACAGCCCGCACAACTTGATCCGCGTGCGATGTGGTGCGGCGTGCTGTTGCGCGCCGGCGTTTGCTTCGGTTGCCAGATTTTCAGTTGATTTCATGTTTGCGCTTGCTCGGTCCATACGGTACTCCACGGCACGCTACCGGTCTGCGGCGCAGGCACGGCGAATTGTTCAGGATAGCCCACCTGCGCCAGGTACAGGCCGTCAGGCATGAAGGTCGGCGCTGCACAGTCGCGATTGCGGCTGGCGAGAACCTCGGCCATCCATTCGGCCGGATGGCGTCCCCGGCCGATATCGACGAGACAGCCCATCAGGTTACGCACCATGTGATGCAAGAATGCGTTCGCCCGAAAGCGAAAATGAACGAAGTCGCCTTGTTGCCGCATGTCGATCTGATACAGATGCTTGACCGGCGTTTTCGCCTGGCATTGCGAGGAACGGAACGCCGAAAAATCGTGCTCGCCGATCAGGTGGGCCGCGGCGGCCCGCATGGAATCGACGTCGAGCCGCGTGTGCACCCATCCGGCCCGCGTATCCTGCATCGGCGAGCGGAACGGATGGACGTACAGGACGTAGTAATAGGTTCGCTCGAACGCCGAAAAGCGCGCGTGGAATTCGTCGGGCATCGGCTTGGCCCATTGCACGGCGATCGTCTTCGGCAGGAAGGCGTTGGTGCCGCGAATCCACGAAAAATCCGTGCGATCGAGCTCTGTGTCGAAGTGCACGACCTGACCAAGGCCGTGTACGCCGGTATCCGTGCGGCCCGCTACAACGGTTTGCACTGGTGTTTGTGCAAACTCGCGCAACGCCCGTTCGAGCTCATCCTGCACGGTCTTGCCATGCGGCTGTGACTGCCAGCCGCAGAATGCCGAGCCGTCGTACTGGACGCCTAACGCAATACGCTTCACGACAACGGCGCGAGCGTCGAGAGCAGCGCGCGAGCCTCGGTGCGCGTGGCCGGATCGTTCGCTTCGATCACTTCATTGATGAGCAGGCGCGCGCCGGACAAATCGCCGAGGTCGATATATTCGGCGGCCAGATCGAGCTTGTTGCGGGCGATGCGGCTGAGATCGGCCCGCGTGAAGGCGGGCAACGGCTGAGCGGGACTCGGCGGCAACTCCAGGTCGAAATCGAGCTTCAGCGCGCCGAAGCCGGCCGCGCCCAGGCCCGCGACGGCTGCATGGCCCGCGGTGCCGGCGCCGATTTCGTCGGCGATATGCGGGGCATCGTCGGGGTCGTGCGGCGCCACGGCTTGCTGTGCGGTGGTTTCCGGAGATGCGACCGGTTGTGTCGTCGGCAATCCGGGGGCGCTCGCGGCTGCGTCGTCGGTCGATTCGACGCGCGGCGGCAACGGCATGTTCAGGCTGCTGAATGCGTCGACGGCATCGCGCGGGAACTCAGTCGGCACGGTCGGCGTCGGCTGAATTTGCGCGATGGGTGCCGGCTCGACGTTCGGTGCGCCATCGGGCTCCGCCGTTTCGGCGTGTTGATGTGACTGCGGTTGCGCCTCATGGGACGGCTGATACGTCGGTTCGACGTGAGCCGCGTCCTGTTGGGCCGTGGGCGTTGCCGGCAAGGATGTGTCGGCGGGCGCCGGATGCGTCGTCGTCTCGCTGTACGGCTGACTGAGCGGCTCAGTCGCGTGCGGCTCGACCCGCTGCTGCGTGAAGTCGATGACAGGCGCCGGGATGTCCTGATGGCTCTGCGGCTCTGCAAGCGACTCATTCGTCGGCTCGGCCAACGGCGTGGCCGGCGCGCTCGATGCGGGTTCGTCGTCCCATTGCAGACGGTGCGGAGGCGCCTCTTGCTGGAAAGTCTCGTTGACCGGTTCGAGCGAGGTCAGTGGCAATGCTTCAGCACCGAGCTCTGCGGCAGCTGCGAGACTCGCAGCTGCGGTCGCCCCGTCGAGATTTTCGTGATGGGTAGCGGGAAGAGGCTCGGACGTGGGACCGCCTTGGCCAATCGATTCAGTGTCCGGGCTCGGTTGCGCAGCTTCGAACGGCGCGGGCGTCGGGTGAATTTCCTGCGACGCAGGTTGGAACGCATCGTGGTCTTGCGTGGCCAAGCCTGTGTGCGATGGGTGGGCAGTGGCTTCGTGTTCCGCTGCGGCATGTTGTGCCGCGTCGTGATCTTCTGCCGCACGCTCAGTTGCAGCTTGGTCGGTCTTCGCGCGTTCGGCTTCTGCACGCTCCGCAGCAGCATGTGACGCGGCTGTGCGTTCGGCTTCTGCCTTTTCTACCGCAGCGCGGTCCGCTTCTGCACGCTCCGCCGCCAGCCGTTCGGTCGCCGCGCGCTCTGCACTTTCGCGCTCTGCTGCCTCGCGCATCGCCGCTTCGCGCGCAGCCGCCGCGCGAATTTCCGCTTCGCGCTCCGCTGCCACGCGCTCCGCCACGTCCCGTGCTGCCGCTTCATCCGCTGCGGCCCCGTGGTCAGCCAGCGCCAGTGCCGGCGCATGCCCTGCTGCCGCTTCGTCGTTCACCTCCACCGCGTCGCGCGTCGAAACGACATCCTGCGACTCAGCCGCTCGCGCAGAAGCCGCCGCTGCGTCCGCCGCCAGCGAGCTTTCGGTCGCGGCAACGGCGGCGCGCTTACGCCGGCCCAGACGCAAGGCCGCCAGCAACACGACCAACGCCGCGCCGATTGCCGCCGCCACGCTCAAATTCGTCTGCGAGATGCCGGCGTCGTTCGACGGGGGCATCGTCGCGCTGGCATGACCTGAAGCGACCGCCGCAGAAGAAACGCCGGTGGCGGGCTGAGCACCGTTCGTCGCAGGCGCGACCTTCGCGGCCGGCGACCCACCGATGCCATGTTTCTGCAACTCCATCAGCACACGGTTTTTCAGCGCCAGCAGTTGCTGCAAGCTGGACACCTGCGCGCGCGGTTGCGATGCCGGCTGCCCATTGGCCGTAGCGGTTGCTGTGGCAGCCGCCGACGCACCTTCTGCCGCCTCACTGGCCGAGGGCTGAATCGCGCCCGACCAAACATGTGCACCGCTGGCGGGCAACGCGCCTACAGCCTGTGAACCCGCTACGGGGGCCGCCGAAACCGCACCGCCCGCTGCCGAGCTGGCCGGAGCCGCCGGGCTTGCTTCAGCCGTCGAGCTCGCCGTCCCTGAAACCGCTGATGCTGCAGCACGAGCGGCGGCGCTTGCTGCGCTCGCTGCGGCGGCGTTGATCTGCTGCGCCACCCCGCTCGCGGTGCCGACCGCCGCACCGGCCGCCGCTGCGTTCGGCACGGAAGCAGGCGCAGCCGTAGCGGCCGATGGCGTGGCGGACGCAGCCCCTGCAACCGGCGCGGAAGCCGCCAAAGCGCCGGACGCATCCAGCGCCGGGACCGTCAACAGCGCGCCTACGCGCATCCGGCTCGGGTCATGACTCATGAAGGCATTCGGATTCGCATCGAACAGCGCGCGCGAAGCGCGTGCGAGCGTCCCCTTGTCGTGCGATTGCGTGACGGCAATCGCCACGTCGTTCAACGACTGCCCAGGCCGCACCGTATATTGACTCCCGGCGGCGTAAGAAACGGAAGCGCCCTCGGGCGCGCTCGCGGCATCGCCCGGCGCTGCCACTGCGCGGCCCACGCCGGCGCCCGTCAGCGCGAGCGCCAAAGCGGCCGCGGCCGTCAGCCGGCTCGTACCTTGATGCATAAACATAGCCCGAAGGGAAGAGAGTCGAAGGTTCATCGGGACGCCAGGCGCGTCAGCGCGCAGCCCTTGTTTGCGGTTGGAAAGAGACAAGATAATCGGAGCACACAATGAAAAAAGCGCCGCGCAAGCGCGACGCTTCTTGAGTTTTCTACGCGTCGTGAGCGCGTAGTTTACTTTACTTGTCGAGCACAATGCGAAGCATGCGACGCAACGGTTCCGCCGCGCCCCACAGCAGCTGATCGCCAACCGTGAAGGCCGACAGATATTCACCGCCCATCGCCAGTTTGCGCACACGGCCGACCGGCACCGTCAGCGTACCCGTGACCACAGCCGGGGACAGATCGCGCATCGATGCTTCGCGTTCGTTCGGCACGACCTTGACCCAGTCGTTGCCGGACGCGAGGATGCTGTTCACTTCGTCCAGCGGCACGTCCTTGTTCAGCTTGATGGTCAGCGCCTGCGAGTGGCAGCGCATTGCGCCGATCCGCACGCACAGGCCATCTACCGGGATCGAACCCGGCGTGCCCATGGCCGGCTTGCCGAGGATCTTGTTGGTTTCCGCACCGCCCTTCCACTCTTCCTTCGACATGCCGTTGCCGAGATCCTTGTCGATCCACGGAATCAGCGAGCCCGCGAGCGGCACGCCGAAGTTGTCGGTCGGCATACGGTCGCTGTTCATTGCGGAGAGCACTCGACGGTCGATGTCGAGAATCGCCGACGACGGATCCGCCAGGTCCTCCTTGGCCGCGCCATACAGCGTGCCCATTTGCTGCAGCAGTTCGCGCATGTTTTGCGCACCCGCGCCCGAAGCAGCCTGATACGTCATGGCCGTCATCCAGTCGACGAGGTTTTCGCGGAACAGGCCGCCCAGCGCCATCAGCATCAGGCTGACCGTGCAGTTGCCGCCGATGAAATTCTTCTGGCCCTTGACCAGCGCGTTCTTGATCACGTCGAGGTTGACCGGATCGAGAATGATGACGGCGTCATCCTTCATGCGCAGCGACGAAGCCGCGTCGATCCAGTAGCCGTTCCAGCCCGCTGCGCGCAGCTTCGGGAACACCTCATTCGTGTAATCGCCGCCCTGGCAGGAGATGATCGCTTCGCACTTCTTCAGGTCGTCGATGCTTGTCGCATCTTTGAGCTTGGTCTCGTTTTTGGCGAACGACGGCGCGTTGCCGCCCGCGTTGCTGGTGCTGAAAAACACCGGTTCGATCAAGTCGAAATCGCCTTCCTGTTGCATACGTTGCATCAGGACGCTGCCGACCATACCGCGCCAACCTACGAGACCTACGTTCATGACTTCATACCCTTCGAATGGAAACTTCCCCGCATCTTTGCCCGCAGTGACCGCGCGGGGAAGATGAGCGGGCACGACGGACGATCAGCGTTTCGTGATCGTTTTCGGGGTAATCGCTTTAATGAGCGCTTTAATGAGCGCTTTTGTGGTGGTAAAGGCGAGCTCAACCGCACGGGCCGTTTTGCCGTGCAGTTTCGAAATCGAGGAGATTTGAGCTATGTGCGCCATCGCTACAATATACACGAAAACCGGAATCTGGCGACGTCAATGTCCGCCGCTATCGCCCGTAATACGCGCGAATCGGCCTGTTTCAAGGCCGATTCGCGTTTTAAAGGCCGCTTTGACGAGGGTTCAGCAAACTGAACACCGCCTGCTTCAAAGAAGCTTACAGCGCAGCGACCACTGCGTCGCCCATCGCCACGGTACCGACCTGCTTGCAACCCGGCGTCAGAATGTCGCCCGTGCGGAAGCCCTGTTCCAGCACCTTCTTAACCGCGGTTTCAATACGATCCGCCTGTTCCGCCTTGTTCAGCGAATAACGCAGCATCATCGCGGCCGACAGGATCGTTGCCAGCGGATTCGCCACGCCCTTGCCGGCGATATCCGGCGCGGAACCGTGCGACGGCTCGTACAAGCCCTTATTGTTCTTGTCCAGCGAGGCCGACGGCAGCATGCCGATCGAACCCGTCAGCATGGCGGCTTCATCCGACAGGATGTCGCCGAACATGTTGCCGGTGACGACCACGTCAAACGCCTTCGGCGCCTTAACCAGCTGCATTGCCGCGTTGTCGACATACATGTGCGACAGCTCGACGTCCGCGTATTCCTTCGAGACGTCGATCATCACGTCGCGCCAGAACTGCGAGGTTTCGAGCACGTTGGCCTTGTCCACGCTCGTCAGCTTCTTCTGGCGCTTTTGGGCCGCCTGAAACGCGACGTGCGCAATGCGGCGCACTTCGGGTTCCGAATAACGCATCGTGTCGAAGCCTTCCTTCGCGCCTTCGAACAGCCCATCCGGCGACGAACGCACACCGCGCGGCGCGCCGAAGTAGATGTCGCCGTTCAGTTCGCGCACGATCAGGATGTCGAGCCCCGAAACGATCTCCTCTTTCAATGACGACGCGCCCGTGAGTTGCGGATAGCAGATTGCCGGACGGAAGTTCGCGAACAATTGCAGGTGCTTGCGCAGACCGAGAATCGCCTGCTCCGGGCGCAGCGCGCGTTCGAGCGAGTCGTACTTCCAGTCGCCGACGGCGCCGAACAGAATCGCATCGGCTTCCTTCGCCAGCGCCAGCGTCGAATCGGGCAGCGGATGACCCTTCGCTTCGTAGCCCGCACCGCCGACCGGCGCTTCTTCGAGTTCGAACTTTTCGCCGAGCACGTTCAGGACCTTCACGGCTTCCTTGACGATTTCGGGACCGATGCCGTCGCCCGGCAAGACTGCGATCTTCATGCGAGTTTCCTTGATGATTTTCTTCGAGACTTTTCTAAGCGTGAATCACGCGAACCACTGGACCTCGGGTCTATAAGCCCTTATCCGACGATGCGGTGATTCAGCCACGGCTGCTTCGCGATCCGTTCGGCTTCGAACTGGCGAATCTTGTCAGCGTGACGCAGCGTGAGGCCGATATCGTCGAAGCCATTCAGCAGGCAGTACTTGCGGAACGCTGCCACTTCGAACGGATATTCGGCGCTACCATCCGACGTGCGCACGACCTGCGCTTCCAGGTCGACGGTTAGCTTGAAGCCGTTGAATGCATACGTTTCGTTGAACAGATGATCGACTTGCTGTTCGGTCAGCACGATCGGCAGCAGGCCGTTCTTGAAACAGTTGTTGTAGAAAATATCGGCGAAGCTCGGCGCGATGATCGCACGGAAACCATACTGCTCCAGCGCCCACGGCGCGTGCTCGCGCGAACTGCCACAACCGAAATTCTTGCGTGTCAACAGCACCGATGCGCCCTGATAACGCGGCTGATTCAGCACGAAATCCGGATTCAGCGGACGCTTCGAGTTGTCCTGACCCGGCTCGCCGTGGTCAAGGTAACGCCATTCGTCGAACGCATTCGGACCGAAGCCCGTGCGCTTGATCGACTTCAGGAACTGCTTCGGGATGATCGCGTCCGTATCGACGTTCTCGCGATCGAGCGGCGCCACGACGCCGGTGTGTACGATGAATTTATCCATGACGCTTGGCACCTGTTTCAAGACCGGGCGATGCGCGTGGCGGCCGGAAAGCCGCTCGCCGCATTGCCGGCAAAAATCAAAAACCGCTTATTTGTCAGCGTGATTGCTGATCGAATTGCCGAGGTGCGACATGTCCTCGCCAAATCCGTGCACCGTGTTGCAGCCGGCCAAACCGAGCAATAGCCCCGCCAGCGTACCGAGTGCGAAGCGGCGCAATAGAGTGGTGCGATTCATGTTCTTCATCATGCGTGTTTATCCAAGCTTGCGAATATCGACGAAATGCCCTTCGATAGCCGCAGCGGCAGCCATCGCGGGGCTCACGAGGTGGGTACGGCCACCGGCGCCCTGACGACCTTCGAAATTACGATTCGACGTGGACGCGCAACGCTCGCCCGGATCCAGCCGGTCGGCGTTCATCGCGAGACACATCGAGCAACCGGGCTCACGCCATTCGAATCCGGCATCCGTAAAGACCTTGTCCAGGCCTTCGCGTTCCGCTTGCGCCTTTACCAGACCCGAACCCGGCACGACCATGGCCAGACGGATGTTCGGTGCGACGCGGCGGCCGAGCTTCTTCACGACGTAGGCCGCGGCGCGAATGTCTTCAATGCGCGCGTTGGTGCACGACCCGATGAAGATTTTATCCGGCTTGATGGATTCGATCGGCGCATTCGGTTCGAGCGCCATGTATTTCAGCGCGCGTTCCATTGCGTCGCGCTTGCCCGGGTCTTTTTCGCGCTCCGGATCCGGCACGCGGCCGTCCACGGCGGTGACCATTTCCGGCGACGTGCCCCACGTGACTTGCGGCACGATTTCCGCGGCGTTCAACTCGACCACGCGATCGAATTGCGCGCCTTCATCCGACTTGAACTGCTTCCAGTACTCGACCGCGTGATCCCACTCGACGCCTGCCGGCGAGAACGGACGACCCTTCAGGTATTCGATGGTGGTGTCGTCCACGGCGACCATACCGGCGCGTGCGCCTGCTTCGATCGCCATGTTGCAGACCGTCATGCGGCCTTCCATGGACAACGCGCGAATCGTCGAACCACCGAATTCGATTGCGTAGCCGGTGCCGCCTGCCGTGCCGATCTTGCCGATGATCGCGAGCACGATGTCTTTCGCGGTACAGCCGCGCGGCAGCGGGCCTTCGACCTTCACCAGCATGTTCTTGCTCTTCTTCTGCAAGAGCGTTTGCGTGGCCAGCACGTGCTCGACTTCCGACGTGCCGATGCCGTGCGCCAGCGCGCCGAACGCGCCGTGCGTGGACGTGTGCGAATCGCCGCAGACGATGGTCATGCCCGGCAGCGTAGCGCCCTGTTCCGGCCCGATGATGTGCACGATGCCCTGGCGCAGGTCGTTCATCTTGAACTGCGTGATGCCGTAGGCGTCGCAATTCGTGTCGAGCGTATCCACTTGCAGCTTGGAAACTGGATCAGCGATGCCGTGACTGCGATCCGTGGTGGGGACGTTGTGGTCCGACACCGCCAGATTCGCGCTGATACGCCACACGGGGCGCTCAGCCAGCTTCAGGCCTTCGAACGCCTGAGGGCTGGTGACTTCGTGCAGCAGGTGACGGTCGATATAGAGAATCGTCGTACCGTCTTCTTCCGTGTGGACCACGTGTGTGTTCCACAATTTGTCGTAGAGAGTCTGTGCCATGGTATGCGGGGTAGTATTGACTGCGGGCTGACTGTGTCGGTCGATTATGCCACGCAGAATGCCGCTTTGGGCCTCTCAATCACCGAGAAAACCGATAAAAAACAGGGAGTTGGGTGGTAGTGGCGATACCTGTATGGGTGTTACCCGGCAAGCCGCAGCACCGATGTGTGTCCCAATTCGACTTACGGACAGTGAGTGCCACTTTTGCCTTGATCGCCGCCATCGGCGATCACTTCGTAGAGGTCGTTGCTCTGCTTCGGCACAAAGGCGACTTTCACACCGTTCTTGACGAACCCTAACCTCGACATGCTCGTTTCATTGGAAGACGCACGCGTCATTTATTTATGGGTCGCGATTAAATAAATTCGTTTGCCCAGTCTATCGCCGTGTCATATCGTTCGACAAGCTCATCACATAAGGCGCCCCACTGGATGCGGTACCGCGAATCCCCACCCGGATTCGCGGGGTATGCCTGCGCGGAAAAATCGCCGTTGAAAAAGGCATTCTGCTGCTGAATGAATTCCTGAACAGGAAAAGTTCTGGATGGACGGCTTATTCAATGACGTCAATCAGCAGTCGATTTGCGCATTGTTCTGTCGTCGGCATTTTTTTAAATTGAAGTGCGCGAACGCCATAAACAGAGTTCACCGGCCAGATCGTCACCATTGATGAGCGACGGGCTCAAAGCGGCACAGGTAGTGGCATCCGTGATGTTTGTTGTACCAATCACATTCTGATAACAATCAAACGGAGACATCGGGTGAAAAAGTCATCATATTTAGTGGCTGCGCTTGGCGCATCGGCCTGCGTCGCGCATGCTCAAAGCAGCGTGACGCTATACGGCGTCATCGACGAGGGGCTTGAATACGTCAGCAATGTCAAGACGGGTCCAGGCCAGGGTAAACCGCTTATCTGGCTTGATTCGTCGAGCGGCGAACAAGGTTCACGCTGGGGGCTGAAGGGTTCGGAGGACCTCGGCAATGGCCTCAAAGCGATTTTCCAACTCGAAAACGGATTCGAGGTAAATAACGGAAAACTCAATCAGGGTGGCGCCATGTTTGGACGGCAGGCATTTGTGGGACTGTCCGGCACGCAGTGGGGAACGGTTACTTTGGGCCGCCAATATGACAGCGTCGTCGATTATGTTGAAACCCTGACGGCAGCTGCGCAATGGGGAAGCCATCGGGCAGCCCACCCAGGAGATCTCGATAACGAAACCAATTCATACCGGAGCAATAACTCCGTCAAATTTGCCAGCAACAATTACGGCGGATTTACCTTTGGCGGTCTTTATAGTTTCGGCGGACAAGCCGGGCAATTCACGCAGAACCAGATATATTCGGTTGGCGCCCGTTACGCAACCGGTTCGGTCACTGTAGCGGCCGGTTACGTCAATGCGCGAAACGCCAATGTTTCGTACTTCGGCAATAATCCGAACAGCGGCGGCCCCACCACCAACAATATTGCCGCCTCGACCAATCCAGTCTTTTCCGGCTATGCCTCCGCGCATACTTTCCAGATTATCACCGGAGGCGTGGGCTACACGCTGGGCGGTGCTCAATTCGGTGTCGTGTATTCCAATGTCAAATTCATGGCGCTCGGTGATACAGCCGGGTCCGGGCCGAATCCGCAGCACTATACCGGCACCGCAACGTTTAACGACGTGGAAGTCAATGCCGATTATCACTTTACGCCCTCCTTCCTGGTGGGTTTCGCTTATAACTTCACGAAAGGCAATAGCGTATCGAGCACCCAGGCAACGGTGCAAAACACCGGTGTCAAATACCATCAATTTACGCTCGGCGCTGATTACAACCTGTCCAAACGCACCGACGTCTACCTCGTCGGTGTCTATCAGAAGGCAAGCGGCGTGGACTCAACCGGCCAGCAGGCCGTAGCCAGTATTCCCACTGAGACAGCGGCGTCGGGCAATCACGCCGCCGTGGTTCGCGCGGGCTTTCGCGTCAAGTTCTAAAGAGATCGGATCAAACAGGAAATGACGATGACGAGCCGAAAAATCACTCACCGCGCGGTGCTCGCAACGCCCGGATACGGCACGCCGGCGCGCGGTCGTGATCGCATGAAGCTGAAGGTCATGGTGGCGCGCACACTACTTATCATCTGCGTGCTGGCGCTTTGGCAAGGTGTTGTGAGCATCGGCTGGGTCGATCCGTTCTGGATCAGCAGCCCCTTGCTGGTGGCGAAAGAACTTTGGGCCCAGACGGTCGGCGGCACGCTGCTGACGGATATCGGCGTGACCGTATTCGAAGCACTGATCGCGTTTGTGATTTCATCGGTGCTCGGCATCGCCAGCGGGCTGATGCTCGCTCGTTCGCCGTTCTGGGATACGGTGCTCGCGCCGCTGATCGTGATGCTGAATAGCATGCCGCGCGTGGCAATCGCACCGCTCATTATCTTGTGGTTCGGCATCGGACTTGCCGCGAAGGTGATTACGGCGTTCACGCTGGTGTACTTCATTTTGCTGATCAATACGCTGAGTGGCGCAAAGAACGTCGACAACGATATCCGGACGATTGCGTTACTGATGGGCGCGTCACGCCGCGACATGCTGCTCAAGGTCACCCTGCCGTCCGCTCTGCCATGGATTTTTGCGGGGCTCAATCTCGGGCTGACCTACTCGCTATTGGGCGTGATCGTCGCGGAGATCCTGTCCTCGAACGAAGGGCTGGGTTTCGTGATTGCCCACAGCGCCGGCAATTTCAACACCGCAGGCGTATTTGCGGGGCTGATCGCGCTATCGCTGGTCGCGTGGTTTTTTGCGATCGTCATGCGTATTGTCGAAGCGCGGCTTCTCGCGTGGAAACCATCTACCACGAGCGCCTGACGGATCCGGACGGCCTCTTACCTCGCCCGCCCTTTCCCACCCATGACGCTCGCGGTGCCTGCCGCCCGCGGAGGAACACACACAATGAGCAGCGTCTCCCGCACGCCACAGATCGAACTACGCAATGTGGATATCCGCTTCTCTCCCGAAGGCCGGGATGTCGTCACCGCAGCGCAAGGCGTCACACTCGACGTACCGCACGGCGCAATCGTCACGATTGTCGGCCCCTCCGGTTGCGGCAAGTCGACGATTCTCAATGCGGTATCCGGTTTGCTCAAGCCGTCCGCCGGCGTGGTCAACGTTGGCGGCGAGCAGGTCTCCGGCGTTCGGCACGACGTGGGCTACATGTTCGCCCGGGACGGCATGATGCCGTGGCGCACGGCCATCCGGAATGTCGAATTCGGGCTTGAAATACGCCGCGTGCCAAATCATTCCGAGGTGGCGCGCGAATGGCTGCGCCGGGTGGGCCTGGCACAGTTCGAGAATCACTATCGCCACGAGTTGTCGCACGGAATGCGCCAGCGGGTTGCGGTGGCGCGCACCTTTGCGACCGATCCGGACATCCTGCTGATGGACGAGCCGTTCGGTGCACTCGACAGCCAGACACGGCTCAAGTTGCAGGAGCTTTTCCTGTCGGTCTGGGAGAGCTCACGCAAGACCGTGCTATTCGTCACGCACGATCTGCATGAGGCTATTTTCCTGTCCGACATCGTCGTCGTATTCACGAACCGGCCGGGCCGCGTGAAGTCGATCATTCCGGTCGACTTGCCAAGGCCGCGGCTGCCGCCCGCGGAACTGGCAGCGGCGCCAGAGTACCAGGACATTCATTCACGCATCTGGGGCAGTCTCAAAGATGAGGTCAATCATTTTTAACGCCTGTCGCACACAGCGTATGAGCCTCCCCATGCTGCAAGGAGCGAATCACAGATGAACCCCACGAAGTACGGCGGAGTAATCGGGTGCGCATTCTACGCACCGGGCGGTGAGCCACACGGCTCG
>NZ_JAQQCQ010000034.1:0-76964 GCF_046030355.1 Paraburkholderia caffeinilytica | reverse complement strand
CTCTTTGCCGCCGCAAAGAGAAGTAAGCAAGAGAAAGCGGCTCACACCGCTAGCTTATAAGCGGGTCCCTCGCACAGTCACGGTAGTGGCGCATCTGGAATCCGTGCTCTCGCGCATTCGGCGCGAGTGACAAAGGCGTCATACTTCCGGCGGCGCTGCGCGCGCCGAAGCGTATTTCTTAAAACCGACTGCTGCGTTTCCGTGCTTACGTCTCACCGTCGAACCGTGACTTCCGGGGAAGTGCAGAGGCGCGCCGCCGAGGCGAAGCCGATGGCTCTCACAGACCTCAACCGAAGCCGCTGGTTTCCCATGCAAACCCATCCGCGACGCACGCAGTGCGGAGTGGGAGCTGATGACAGCCTGGTCACTACCGCCGAATGTGCGAGGGCACGGATTCCAGATGCACCACTACCGTGGCTGCGCGGGGGACCCACTTAAGAATTAGCGGTGTGAGCCGCTTTCTCTTGCTTACTTCTCTTTGCGGCGGCAAAGAGAAGTAAGTGCCCGCCCCGCACAGGGGCGACACTAATAGACCAATAACAAAACAAGGAAAGGCCAACGCCCGAGGCAAACAACCAAACAGACGCCAAAGGCAAAAAAAAACCTAAAACACCCCCATAAGCCTGGAAAGCTCCGAAACACACTCCCCATAAAGCGGATCACTCTTAACCTGCTCAGGCTCCCGCGGCCGCGGCAAATCGATCTTCAGATCATGCACAACCCTCCCTGGCCGCTCCGACATCACCAACACCCGATCCGACAAAAACACCGCCTCATGAATGCTATGAGTAACCAGCAAAACAGTCAGCGTGCTCTGCTGCCAGATCCGCAAAAGCTCAACATTCAACCGGTCCCGCGTCAACGCATCCAACGCCCCGAACGGCTCATCCATCAGCATCACCCGCGGCTCCAGCAACAGAATCTGACCAATCGCGGCACGCTGCCTCATCCCACCGGACAATTCATGCGGATACCGGTCGGCGAACGCCGTCAATCCCAAAGTCTCCAGCAACGCTGGAAGCCGCTCCTCCACCTGCGCCCGCGGTACATTCCTCAACTTCGCGCCTAAGCGGATGTTCGCCCCGACCGTCAGCCAGGGCAGCATATTGCTCGTCTGAAACACCACGCCAATATCCGGCACCGGCGCGGAAATCGACTCGGCGCCCAGCAGAATCCGCCCACCATCGCAGGGCACCAGACCCGCCACCATCCGCAGCAAGGTGCTCTTGCCACAACCGCTCGGCCCGAGGATCGAGACGAACTCGCCCTGGCGAATCTGCATCGACACATCGTCGAGCGCGCTAAACGCCCCTGCCCCGCCTCGCGCGGCAAATCGCTTGCCGACCTTCTCGACGGAAATCAGCGCGGGCGCCGCTTCGTCGCGATGCAAAGAATGAACCTGTGCGCCGGTTGCCGCGGCGCGCTGCACGATACGCAACTTGTCGACCAATGCCATCAGACCGTCACTCCTCTCCACCACACGCCGCGCGAAACCAGTTCGACGGCCCAGTAAAACAGCATCGCCAGCACGGTCACCATCAGGATCGCAGCGAACGACAACGACGTCTGCGCATTCGATGTCGCAAACACGATCAGATGCCCCAGTCCTGACTCTGATCCAATGAACTCGCCGACAATCGCGCCAATCACCGCCAACGGCATGGCGATCTTCAAACCGTCGATCAGCGCGGGCAACGCAGCAGGCAAACGCAAATACCAGAAGGTCTTGGCCTGCGAAGCGCCGAGCGCCCGAAAATGCTCGTCCAGATTGCGCGGCACACCGGCCAGGCCGCCCATCGTCGCGATCACGATCGGGAAGAAAGCGAACAGCACGGCGGCCGCCAGCTTCGATGCAAACCCATACCCGAACCACACGATCAGCAAGGGCGCGAGCGCGATCTTCGGCATGCTCTGCAATGCGGTGACAAGCGGAAACAGCGTGCGCCGCGCAATACTCGACATGCTCGCGAGCAAGCCGATCGTCAAACCGCCGATCAGCGCCAGTGCGAACCCGGCGAACACTTCCCACGCGGTCGCCAACGTATCGGACAGCAACTGTCCACGCATTTCCCAACCGGCCGCGAAGACCTGCGACAGCGCCGGCAACACATATTCGCGCGTGCCCGTCCAACGCACGCCGAATTCCCAGATCAGACCAATCACGATCCAGAACGAGACAGTTTCGATCAATCGCTTCATGAGGGTTCCGAATTATTCGTGATCGGACGGATCGGCTTTCGCTGAAACCCGAGCCGTGGACTGTGCAGTTTCCTGAACCGTTCCTTGCGCTGTTCCTTGCCCCTCTCCCTGCGCCGATTTTTGCGCCACCAGGTGCGGCGGCGGTGGCACGACGAAGCGTTCAAAGCGGTATTGGTCGAACGATTCGATCGTGCGTTCCCACACCTGCGGTTCATGCGCGTCGCGCTCGCCGATCTGCGTCATCTCGCAGTACACCTCGACGTTGTTGCCATCCGGATCCTTGAAGACGAGGAACAGGTTATTACCCGGACCATGCCGGCCGATACCACGCACGATCTCGACACCATGCTCCTGCAATACCTTCACCGAACGCTCCATCTCCTCGTAGCTGTCGATCAGATACGAAAAGTGCTCGAGGCCTGGGCGCGAATAACGCGGCAGATCGTTGAAGTCGGCGGAATCTTTCGGCAGTTGCGCGAGCGCGAGATCGTGGTGATCGCTGCCGGCGCGCAGAAACACCATCTGGTCGCCGATCCAGTCCGATACTTTGAGGCCCAGCACGTCGGTATAAAACTGCGCGGACTTCTGGATGTCGCGCACCATCAGCACCATGTGTCCAAGCCGCTTCGGACGCAAACTGTTCATTGCCTTGTCTCCAATGTGCCCGCGCCTCGCGCGGGCGGGTTGGAGCGAACGCATCGTCCACACGACGCGCCGCTCCCGAACGGATTTATTCGACGAACCGATTCGTATAGAGATCGGCCGCTTTCACCTTCGTGCCGGTGCCGAACGCACGCGAAACAAACGCTGCGGTTGCCTCCATGCGCGCCGGACGCAGCCAGCCGGTCTTGTGCTGGGCAGGATCGTCGGCGATCAGGCCGTTAGTCTCGACGATCTGCTGCAACAGGATCGTCTTGTCGAGCACCGGATAGAGTCCACCAATCGCATCGGCGGCTTCCTGCGGATGCTCGCGCATCAGCGCATAACCGCGATACGTCGCGGCGACAAACCGCTTGACCACATCGGGATGCTGCGCCACGAAAGTATCGGTGGTGACGATGCCGTTACCCATCATATCCAGCCCAAAATCCCGGTAATAAACCTTGCCGAGCTGCTGCCCCGCCCGCTTCGCCAACGCCGCCTGCACGGGCAGGCTCGCGCCTTCCCAGCACTCCGACAAGTCGATACGCTTTTGCAGCAGCGCGGTATTGATCACAGCGGGATCGAGCCGCACGGTCTTGATCGCATCGGGCGCCATGCCGTTCTGCTTGAGCCACGCGGGCATGATGTTCTGCACCGGCGAGGCGCCACCGCCGCCGAGTGTCATCCCCGAAAGATCCTTAAGCGTGTTCACCTTGAAGCCGGGACGCTCGAGATAGCACATCGCCCCGGGCCAGCGCGTGTTGATCGCACCGACCATCACCGCATGGCCGCCGTGCGCGCGATTCAGCATCACGCTCACCGGATCGCCGTAGCCGAACTCGAACAGGCCCTCGTCCACTTCATTGACGGTGCGCTGACCGCCATATCCGCGCATCACGCTAACGTCGAGTCCGGCGTCGCGGTAATATCCCTTCGCCTGCGCGAGCAGGATGCCACCGGTGCTGCCCTGCGGCAGCCACGCCAGATTGACGCGCACCGCATCGGCCGCGTGGGCGCTCGTGAAAAGCGCCGTGGCGGCCCATGCAACCGCGCTCAACGCAGCCTGCTGCCTCAATGGCTGAACCAGCCGTCTTACCGCGCGCCGTACCCGCTGCAACATGTCGTGTTCCCCGTCTATGAGTGGAGTGAATGGATGGCGCGGCGAGCGCGCTGACGCTCAGCCGGCGACCAGCGGATTCTCGATCGAGCCGATCCCCTCGATCGATGCGACCATCACGTCGCCCGCCTTCAGATAAATGCCGCGCCCCATGCCGACGCCGGTCGGCGTGCCCGTCGCGATCAGATCGCCGGGCTGCAGCGTGAGGATCGTCGATAAATATTCGATCTGCTCGGCGATGTTGAAAATCATCCCGGACGTATTGCCGTCCTGCATCATTTCGCCATTCACCGCGAGGCGCATGCGCAGATTCTGCGGCTCGGCAATGCAGGCGCGCGGCACGAACCAGGGGCCGAGTGGGCCAAAGGTATCGAAACTCTTGCCGCGAAACCAGTCGTGTTTGAACGGATAGTCGGTGCGGCGATTCAGGTCGCGCGCGCTGACGTCGTTGAGAATCGTGTAGCCGGCGATGTAGTCAAAGGCGTCTTCTTTGGCGATGTGGCGGCCGGTTTTACCGATCACCACGGCCAGTTCCACTTCCCAGTCCACCCGTTCCGCGTGCGGCGGAATCACCACGTTGGCAAGCGTCGGCACCACGCTCGTTTCGGCTTTCATGAACATGTACGGCGTGCTTTCCTCACGGGGCGCCAACTCAGTGCCCATCTCCTGCGCATGCTCGTAATAGTTCGACGCTGCCGCGAAAATGCGCCGCGGCTGGTACGGCACACCCAGTGTGTAGCCGGAGAGCGGTGCGACGTCGAGCGTGCCCGCCTCGATCGCCCGCGCCGCGGCTTCGAGCCGTTCGACGGTCGCCGCGCCATTAGCCTCCCAACCGGCGATCAGCGTACCGACGTCGGCGAGAGGCGCCGTTGAAGCGGTTTGCTTCAACACCGCTTGTGCGTCGTACAGCCTGTCGCCGACCGCCAGGCCGGTGGCCGTGCGGCCATTCAATTCGTAAGTTGCGATACCAAACCAGGTCACGTAATGCCTCGCTTTTTGTGTTTGTAGGGTGTTAGTTAGCTGCTGTCGAGGGTTCAATAATTCGTATACATTCAGTCATCCATGTATTTTTATTAACATTCTCGTATACACTAATCGGGGTATGAACACGTTCGCGCGTACACTGCATGGGCCTGCAGAGGCCAAATATGCGCGGTGGCGATTGAGGCGGTTGGGTCGCTGGCGCATAATGGGGCCACTTGCTCACGGTTTCGCTCAACCCATGACCATCACGATGACGACGCTCTCCTCCAAGATCTACCGCCTGCTGTGCGACGAGATCATCGACGGCACGCTCGAACCGGGCCAAAAGCTCGAAGAAGCGGTACTCGCCGAACGCTTCAACGCCTCGCGCACGCCGATCCGCGAGGCGCTGCGCGAACTCGCCGCGCGCGGCCTCGTCGAGCTGACGCCACGCAAGGGCGTGGTGGTCGCGCAATTCAGCATCGACGAACTCGCCGACATGCTCGAAGCGATGTGCGAGCTCGAAGCGCTGTGCTGCCGGTTGAGCGCGCAGCGTATGAGCCTCGTCGAGAAGAAACAGCTCGAAGAGCTCCAGACCGAAATGAACGCCGCGATCGCGCGCGGCGATGAAACGGAGTACTTCCAGCTCAATCGCGAATTCCACGAACTGATCTGCAAGGGCGCGCAAAGCAAATCGCTGGCGTCGATCATGTCCGTCCAGCGGCAGCGTCTGGCAGGCTTTCGCGCCGCGCAGCCGGCTTCGCCGTCGCGCTTCGAAGCGGCCACCGACGAGCATCGCGAGATCGTCTCCGCGATCCTCAATTCCGAACCGGAACGTGCGTACAACGCGATGCGCGACCACACGGCCCGGCTCTCGATCGTCGTGCTCGGCCGGCTCAAGCGCCAGCGCACCGAGCGCGAAAACGCCTGAGCCTTTGAGCCGCACGTGTCGATGCGGGCGCGACGTCGGCTGTGGGCCGGCCGGCAGTTGCATGCGCCGCGCTGGGCGCATACGCCGCAGCGGCTGCAGTCGCTGCACGCTCACGCGGCCACCGTCGCAAGCGATGCCATCGACGGCATCGAAAAATCCAATGCCTGAAGCTGCTGTAACAGCGCGCCGGACTGTGCCGGATTCATCGGCGTAAGCGGCGGCCGCACGCGCGCCCATTCGCCATCTTTAGCGAAGTGCGCGACGATGCTTTTCAACGCGGGGATCATCGGTTGCGCCTGCACGGCGAGGCGAACCGTCGCGACCTTGCCTTCCCACACGCCCCGCTCCTCCTGCGTCGCCGCATTCAGCAGACTGGCAATGGCATGCGGCTGAATATTCGCTGTCGCCGAAATGCAACCGGCCGCGCCCAGCGGCAGCGCTTTACCGAGCAAAGCCTCGGAAGCGGGGAACACCGCGAAGCCGGGAAACTTCTCCAGCATCGCCGCGGTGTTGGCCCAATCGCCTGAACTGTCCTTGATGCCCACCACCGTTTGCGGATACGCCGCGATCAGCCGCTCGATCAGCGTGTGCGTGATCGGCACGCCGGTGAACTGCGGGATGTGATACAGCAGCACACGCAACTGATCCGAGCCGACGGCCTGGATCACGTCGGAGTAGTAGGCGAACAGACCGTCATCGCTGACGCCCTGGTAGAAAAACGGCGGCAGCATCAACGCGCCGGCGCAACCGGCCTCGGTGGCGTGACGTGTCAATGCGATCGCGTCGGGCAGCGCGCATGCGCCCGTGCCCGGCAACATCTGCGTGGGATCGATACCGGCTTCGATCACGTGGTCCAGCAACGCGTGACGTTCGGCAAGGCTTAGCGAGTTGGCTTCGCTATTCGTGCCGAACAGCGCAAGTCCGGCGCCCTGCCCGACCAGCCACCGACAGAACGCGACGAACCGCGCGGCATCGACATCCAGCCCGGCGGTAAATGGCGTAACGACCGGCGCGAATACGCGCGGCCTGGAAAAAGTAGACGGACGGCTAACGGACATGCGGATCTCCTGATTGACTGAACGGATAAACGTGGACGATCACGCGCTGAAAAAATCGAGCATCGCGTCGCCTAACAACGTCTCACCCGAATCGAAATGCGCGACGACTGATGTGTGGTTGTGCCGCAGCATCTGCATGAAGCGCGGTGCGCGTTTGGGCGCGGCGTCACCGGCGCGTTGACGTGCTTGCAGCACGCGCTCGAAGAAAGCCGCACCGTAGGCGTCCAGATAGGGGTTCTCGTATTCGGCGACAACCACCATTAGCGGCGTGTCGAAATGTGCCGCGTGGGTCAATGGCGAGCGCGCGGCATAGGTTGTTTCGTCCGCGCCGAAATAGGCGCGCACACCTGCTGCGTTCGGGTTGTCGGGAAGCACGTCGGCCGCGAGCCGTGCACTGATCAGGACCGCACCGGCAACCGCCGGCGCGCTGTCGCGCACACCGGCCAGCAACGGATCGCACAGGTAAGTGGCAACATGCGCGCCGCCCGCCGAATGACCGACCAGAAAAATCCTTTGCGGATTGCCGCCGAATTCGGCCACATGTTTCCGTGCCCATGCCAGAGCGGCAGCGACGTCGTCTGCACCGGCGGGATACGGCGCTTCGGGCGCAAGCCGGTATTCGACATTCAGCGCGACGCAGCCCTGCCTCGCAAACCAGCGCGACACGTTGTCGTAAATGAGTCCGTTGAAACTTTTGCTGCCGCGCAAAAACGCACCGCCATGGACGAACAGCACGACGTCGGCATTGCCCTTCTCTCTCGTTTCCGCGGACGCAAACACATCCAGACGCTGCCGCTCATGGCTGCCATAGGCCCTATCGCGCACGACCTCCAACGGCTCCCCCGCATCCCGCGCAGCAGCCACCAACGGCGAATACGCGTCGATCACCAGATCGCGATGCGTATTGATATCGCGCCCCCACACCGGTCCGATCTGCGCAAAACGCTGCCTGAGCGCGGCGGAAAGACTGCCCAACGGGTCCTGCAAGGTATGCATCGATGGTCCTCATACAGTGCGCCGAGCCGTCGCTTCCGACAGCGCCCGGCCTATGAGAACCATTCTGGTATATCAATTTGTTTTTGTGTATACATTTGTTATACGTAGTATACCTGGTGAAGTTGCGGACACACTTGATTCACAGTCACGACAACCCTCCCTTCGCCGACAGGCGATTTACCCGCATGACAACCCGGGGACACCCCAAGGACATCTCATGGACAAGCTCCGCCACATCGCGCTCTCGGTCGACGATCCCGAGGCCGCCGCGCAATTCTTCGAACAGGCATTCGGCATGCGCCGCGCGGGCAACGCGATGCGCGGCATCTACATGACGGACGGCACAATGAACGTGGCGCTCCTCAACTTCAAGGACGAGACCGTCCCCGGTTACGCGGGCCTGAAGGACGTGCGTGGCGTGATCCATTTCGGCATGTGGGTGGACAGCGTCGAAGACACCGCGGCGCGCGTGGTCGCGGCGGGCGGCACGTATCTGACGGGACGTCACGAGAAAGATCCCAACGTGTTCTACGAAGTGAAGTACCGGATGCCCGACGGCACCGTGTTCGACATCACCGAAAACGGCTGGAAAGGCGCGGTGAAAGACGTGGCGCCAGCCGCTCAAACCGCCGATCCGCAATCATGAGCACGGCGCTGAACGGCAAGCATGTGCTGGCGCTGATCGCCCTGCCCGACGCAACACTCGATGCGCTGCGGCACGACTACACGCTTCACTATCATCCCGACGGCTGGGGCGAGGCCTTGCCGGCCAGCGTCGATCTGGCGAACGTGCGCGCGGTGCTGACCAACGGCTCGACCGGTCTTTCCGAGCCGCAGATGGCCGCGCTGCCCGCGCTGGAGATCATTAGCGCGTTCGGAGCAGGCTATGAGAACGTCGACGTGGCCGCCGCCGCGCGACGAGGCATCGTGGTAACGCATGCGCCCGGTGCGAACGCAGCGACCGTCGCCGATCACGCCATGGGCCTGCTGCTCGCGCTCGCACGCGGCTACGCGCCGCTTACCGAAGCGGTGCGCGCCGGCCGTTGGCGCACTTCGCGCGCCGAGCGGCCCACGCTGACGGGTGCCCGCCTGGGGATCGTCGGGATGGGACGCATCGGCAGACTGATCGCGACCCGCGCGCAGGGCTTCGACCTGACGCTCGGCTATCACGGACGGCAACCGCATGCCGACGCGCCGGGCCGGTATTACGCGGACCTCATCGAGCTTGCCGCCGCCAGCGATTTTCTCGTGATCGCCTGCAACGGCGGCGCGGCGACGAAGCATCTGGTCGACGGCAAGGTGCTGCAAGCCCTGGGGCCAAACGGCTACGTAGTGAATGTCTCGCGCGGCTCCGTGCTCGACACGCAAGCGCTGATCGACGCCCTCGCTCACGCCGCGATCGCCGGCGCGGGACTCGACGTGATCGAAGACGAACCCGAAGTGCCGCGCGCCCTGCTCGATCATCCCGACGTGCTCATCACACCGCACATCGCGGGTCGCTCGCCTGCTTCCCTGATCGCGCAACGAGACGCGTTGCTCGCCAGTCTGTCCCAGCACTTCGCGCACGCACCCATCGAATTCGCGGTGCGCACCGCCTGAAACGTGGCGGCGCAGCGTCGCGCCGCCATCTGGCGCTTCATTGCTGTCTCGCCGCTGCTTTGCTGTTTTCTCGCCGATGTCTTGCTGTTTTCTCGTTGTTCCCACTGCACAAGAGGATCCGCCATGAACGTTCGATCGTTGGGCGCGCTCGCGCTCAGTTGCGCCGCCGCATGGGGACTCGCGTCCCACGCTGTCAAAGCGCAAACGTCTGTCGCGCTGTATGGGCTCGTCGGACTCGATATCGCCAGCACCAAACGAAGCAATGGACCGCCCGCCGCCATCGCCGAACAGAGCCCGGGACTGACGGCGCCTTACTGGGGCATTCGCGTCAACGAAGATCTCGGCGCCGGCTATCGCGCGATCGCCGTGCTCGAAAGCTTCTTCCAGCCGACTAACGGCGGCGTCGGCCGCACCGCCGCCGATCCGTTCTGGGGACGCAATTCGTACGTCGGCATCGCCGGACCGTTCGGACGCGTGACCCTCGGGCGGCACACCAACCTGCTCTACCTCGCCGAACAGGCGGTCAATCCGTTTCAGGCGTCGATCCTGTTCTCGCCGCTCGTCATGCAGACGTTCACCGCGCCCTACGGCGGCAGCATCGCGGGCGATACCGTCTGGAACAACGGCATCCAGTACACCAGCCCCAATCTCAACGGACTCACCACCACCGCGGTGTATGCGCCCGGCGGTTTCGCGGGCTCGGACGGCACGTACAACGCCGCGCTATCCACGCTCTATGCAGGAGGTTCGCTCACCGCTGTCGCGACCGTACAACGCACACGGGTAGTCGCGGGTGTGGCGTCGCCGACACAGAACGCATATATCGTCGGCGCCGCCTATGATTTTTCGCTCTTCAAACTGTATGGCGCGCTGCAAGGCCTGCGCACCGATTCGACCCATATCGGTGCGCACACCTACGAAGCCGGTCTCTCGGTACCGCTGACCTCGCAACTCACGGCGCTGGCGGAATGGGCATACACGCGCCGCAGCGCCCCGAAAAACGCCGTCACCGGCCGCAATACCGGCTCTGCAGGCCTCGACTACTTCCTGTCGAAACGCACCGATCTGTACCTGCTTACCGTCTACGACAGGCTCTCCGGCTATGGCACCGCCATGACCTATGCAGCCGGAATCCGGCATCTGTTTTGACGCGCGATGCCATCAGGGTCAACCCGCTATAACTAAATCGCTGTTTTGTATAAAAAAATAAAGCTCTGAATCCAAATTTTGCCGTGGGTATAATTTTTACCAGTTTGTGTATACACGACAGAAAAGGACGTAACCGCGGCTGTCGCGCGCGACGACAGCACTCTCACCACACGAAAAGAACAACGACCTGTTTGGAGATTGAATGAAAAAGAAAGCACTCATGTCAGGCGCCATCATGCTCGCATGTGCCGGGGCACACGCTCAGTCGAGCGTTTGGCTGTCGGGTTATGTCGACCTGAACATCGAACATCTGATTTCTTCCGGCTCCGGCGGAAACATGACCCGCATGTCGAGCGGCGGCCTGAACAACTCGCGCTTCAACTTGAGCGGCGTGGAAGATCTGGGCGGTGGCAACAAGGCCGTGTTCACGGTCGAGCCGATGTTCTCCGCGAACACCGGCGTGCAGTCGACGCAATTTCGCCAGTCGTTCGTGGGCCTGAAAGGCAACTGGGGTGAAGTGACGATGGGACGGCAATTCACGCCGTCGTACTGGATTGCCGGCTACGCCGATCCGAGCTGGGCCGCCGACTTCAGTATGGTCAACAACATGGAATTCTTCTACGCATCGTATCGCGTGGATAACGCGATCCAGTACAAGACGCCGACGTTCTACGGCTTCACCGGCCGGATCATGGCGACGACCGGCGTGGGCGACAGCACCCGTGCGGGGCGCTTCCTGAGCACCAGCATCGACTACCGGCATGGGCCGATTTTCCTCGGCGCCGTGAGCGAGTTGCAGTACACGCGCGATATCTTCAAGTCGTCGCAGATCCACTCGTCGCGCGACAACTATTTCGCCGCCGTCTATAAGTTCGGCGGCTTCGAACCGACGCTGATCTATCACACGTACAACGGCTACTACGCGTATCCGCCGTATGTCGCGTTCAATTCGCAGGGTTGGGATGCACAGATCGGCGCGCGCTGGAATATCGACGGACGCAATCGCGTGTATGCCAGCATCGTGCATCGTCACGACGACAACAACACGAGCATTTCCAGCGCCACCGGCGGCGTGATCGGCTACATCTATGGTTTGTCGAAACGGACCGACCTGTATGCCACTTTCGCTCACGTGAAGAGCCAGCACGATGTGCCGGTCGCCTACCCTGTGACGTTCCAGGAATATCCAAACGGCGGACAGAATCCGAGCGGCTTCCAGTTCGGGATACGTCACGCGTTCTAATAGAAAAAGGAGGAAGCCCATGCTTCGCAAACGCAATCTGCAATCCACTCTCGCAACAAGCGTCCTGTTGACGTTCATGTCCGCAGCGGCGTGTGCAGCCACCGAAAACGCGCCAGCTGCAGCAGCATCGGACAGCGCGGCCTCCGCCGCGCAAGCGACGCCTGGGACGCCGAATGTCAAGGACCCCTATCTCGCTCAGTGGCTGCGCCTCACACCCGACCGCCGTCCTGCCCCGCTTAAGCCGGGTGTCGACTACGGCATGGACCCGGCAACGGGCCAGTTCGTGTGGCCGAAGGCCACCCCCGAAGTCCACCAGGGCCAGCATTTCCCCGGTGAAATGACCACGTGGGACAAGAAGAGCTATGCCAAGGACGTCAAGGTTCTGGCCTTCTATCCGCTCGTCGATTCGCCCTTCCACGCCTGGAACAATATTGCCGACTTCGACGGACGCCGTTACCTGTACATCCACGATCGCGACTATTTGCGAATCATGGACGTCACCGATCCCGCCAACGGCAAGGTCGTGTTTTCGGAAGGCGGCACGTGGGGGCCCAAGGGACCGACCGAGAAGTTCGATCCGAACAACGTGCATGACTACCTGGGCGGCGCCACCATTGTGTGGAGCAAGAAGCTCGGCAAGCCGGTGCTCGTCGCCTCGTTCGAAATCGGCCGCTACGGCCTGATGACCGACAAGAGCGAGCAGCCTGACAAGGTCGAAGCACAGCGCCACTACAACTCGCTCAAGGGCTTCAAGGTCTTTGAAATGGACGGCCCGCTGCCGAGCCAATGGAAGCTGATCGCCACGCGTACGACCGACTACAAGCATCCCGATGCGCCGATCGGTCAGCAGCAAGGTTCGGGTTCGCTCGATGCGCCTGAATATTACGGCGGCAAGTACATGATCCTGTCGGCTGCACCGGACGACAGCTACGGTTTGACCGAGTACCCGAACTATCTGTATTCACCGGGCTACCAGGTCTGGGACATGTCGGATCCCGCTGATCCGAAGTTCGTCTCGCAGATCTCGGTGCCGGGACAGAAACTCGGCAATGAAGCCGACGAACAGGCTTATCTGACGAACCCACGCGCCGGCAATCGCACGTCATGGATGGGTTCGCGAATTCCAATCTTCCTGCCGAAACCGTTGGAACAAGGCGGCAAGATCGGCTTCGGTGCGATGGGCGGTCTCGGTCTCTATTCGTTCGACCTGTCCAACCCGGCGAAGCCGAAAGTACTCGGCAATGTGAATACCGCGCCGAGTTTTGCGGGCACCGAATACGACAATGCCGACGTCAGCCAGTACGAACGCACGGGATTCGTACTGACCAGCGGGTATCCGATGAACCGCGATTGCTACGAGCCCTACAAGGATATCTTTGTCGTCGACGCGCGCGATCCATCGCATCTGAAGGTCGCGGGCAAACTGCCGCAGCCGACGCCGCCTGAAGGCGCACCGTTCACGAGCTTCTGCCAACGTGGCGGCAACTTCGGACCGAAGCGTTCGAATGCGATCGGCCAGCCGGGCGGCTCGCGTCAGGGTGTGATTCCGTATTCGTTCTATAACGCCGGCGTGCAGATTTTCGACGTTCGCAATCCTGAGAAGCCGACGATTGCCGGGTACTTCGTGCCGGCGCTGGCGGACGAAAGCGAGTTGCCGAGTTATACGCTCGGCAAGGGTGTGCTGGCGATTTACACCGAGTACGACCGCAACATCATTTGGGCCTTTACGGAGAATGGGGCGTATGCGTTGTCGACGCCGCTGTTGGGCAAGCCGGTGATTGGCGCACCGGCCAAGCCGTGGCCGCCGCGGTGAGGTAGTTTGGTTTCTTCATTTTTCATGTTGATTTGTTGAGCGCTTTGCCCTGCCGGCGGTTTTCGTCGGCGGGGTTTTTTGTTTTTTACCGGGGTGAAATTGTGAGAAGGATGGTTTTGGTTGCTGTGCTGGCTGGGAGTTTGTGTGGGCATTCTTTTGCTGCGGCGCCGGGGGATGGCGTTGCTGCTGGTGGGGGGTCTATTAGTGCTAGCGAGCAGACTTGCCGCGCTTGTCATTCGATTGATACGACCAAGGTCGGGCCGCCTTTTCGGGCTATCGCCGAGCGGTATCGAGGGGATTCGGATGCGGTTGCGAAGCTTAAGAAGAGTATGTTGGAGGGGAGTTCGGGGAAGTGGAATACCGGGGCTCAGATGCCGCCTAATGCGATTTCGGCCGCTGACGCGGAGAGGTTTGCTGGGTGGATTTTGGGGATTAAATAAGGGCGGTTTTTGCCTTTTGGCGGCGGTGTTAGGTTTGGTTAGTATGTCTGATTTTGTTTGCCTGCGTGGCCGCTTGCTGGTTGTTTGCCTAGGGCGTTGGCCTTTCCTTGTTTTCTTATTGGTCTATTAGCGTCGCCCCTGTGCGGGGCAGGCACCTACTTTTCTTTGCCTGCTGCAAAGAAAAGTAGGCAAAAGAAAGCAGCTCACACCGCTAATGCTAAGCGGGAACAGTGGTCCGCTGCGGGTAGTGGTGCATCTGGAATCCGTGCTCTCGCACATTCGGCACTGGTGACAAAGGACTCGTCAGCTCCCACTCCGCACTGCGTGCGTCGCGGAGGGGTCTGCATGGGAAACCATGGGGCTTCGGTTCAGTTCGTGGGAGCCGTCGGCTTCGCCTCGGCGACGCACTTCTGCACTCCCCTGGAAATCCCAATTCAAACGATACACCGGTGTACTCCAATCACCGTCTAAGACTAGAACCCCGGCCACGATTTTGGCCTTGGCCTTGGCCTTGGCCTTGGCCTTGGCCTTGGCCTTGGCCTTGGCCTTGGCCTTGATCCTGATCCGGGTGCGGGTGCGGGTGCGGGTGCGGGTGCGGGTGCGGGTGCGGGTGCGGGTGCGGGTGCGGGTGCGGGTGCGGGTCTTGGTTCAAGTTCCGATTCAAGTCCCAGTCCCAGTCCCAGTCCCAGTCCCAGTCCCAGTCCCAGCCACAGCCACAGTTGCAGTTGCAGTTGCAGTTGCAGTTGCAATCGTGGCTGCCGTGCAATAACGGGCCACGGTTCGGTGGCGAGATGTGAGCGCGGAAACGCGGTGATTGGTTTTATGAAGTACGCTTCGGCGCGCGCAGCGTCGCCGGAAGTATGACGCCTTTGTCACTAGCGCCGAATGTGCGAGAGCACGGATTCCAGATGCACCACTACCGTAACTGCGCGGGGGACCCGCTTATGCGCTAGCGGTGTGAGCCGCTTTCTCTTGCTTACTTCTCTTTGCGGCGGCAAAGAGAAGTAAGTGCCCGCCCCGCACAGGGGCGACGCTAATAAACCACTAACAATTCAAGGAAAGGCCAACACCCCAAGCAACCAACCAAACAACGCCAAAGGCAAAAAACCATCACACCATCTCAACCCGAGCCACTTCCCCACCCCTCCCCCTATACCAAACAAAATAAACACCCAGCAACAAAACAACAAACGGCACCCCAATCACCAGCGTCATCCGAAACTCCCGGGTAAACCACGTAGTAACAAGCGCACCCACCATCAGCCCTGCGCCAAGCAGAGAAGTACCCGGAAACCCCCACATCCTGAACGCCAGCGGCAACCCCTTATGCCTATGGCGAAAAAAGAAGTGCGTAACAAAAATCATCAGCCACGTGAACATGGCCCCAAACATGGAAACCGACATCATCAACACAAACGAAGCATCCGGATAAACCACATTCAGCACAGTAGCCAACGCAATGCCAATCGTCGAAAGCCACAGCGCAGCAACCGGCACGCCCTTCCGGTTCAAAGCCCCAAGGCGCCGCGGCGCATACCCCGCACGAGACAAACTGAACATCATCCGCGTCGTGATATAGAGCTGGCTATTCATCGCCGACAACGCCGCCACCAGAATCACAAAATTAATCACGCCGGCGGCCCCCGGCACATGCGTCGCCGCCATCACCCGCACAAACGGACTCTCATCCGTACCCGCGGCGTTCCACGGCACGATCGCCAGCATCAATGCCAACGTCAGCAGATAAAAGAACACCAGCCGGAACATCGTCGCGCGAAATGCCTGCGTAATCGCCTTCTGCGGATCGCGTGCCTCGCCCGCCGCCACCGCAATCATCTCAATGCTCAAATAACTGAAAATCGATACGATCACCGCAACCCACATACCCCACACGCCCTTCGGAAAAAAGCCACCATGTGACGTGTAATTGGCAAAACCAATTCCCGAGTTCGCGGGCGCACCGAACACCACATAGGCGCCGAGCAGGATGAAACCGACAATCGCCACGATCTTCAACATCGAGAACACATACTCGACGGCGCCGAATACCTTCACGCTCACCGAGTTAACGCCGATCAGCGCCGCAGAAAAACCGACGATCCAGTACCACCCAGGCACCGCGGGAAACCAATACTTCATGTACACGGCAATCGCCGTCACCTCGGTGCCAACCGCAAACACAATCGACGACCAGTACGCATAGCGCACCAGAAATCCCGCCCACGGCGCAATGTAGTGCTCGGCATAGGCGCCGAACGATCCCGACGTCGGATGCGCCACGGTCATCTCGGCGAGACAGCCCATCAACAGCAGCGCGATCAACGCGCCAATCGCGTAACTCACCAGCACGCTCGGGCCGGCAAAGCCGATGGCGAATCCGCTGCCGAGAAAAAGGCCGGTGCCGATCGCGCCGCCAATCGCAATCATCGATAATTGCCCCGTCGATAAGCCACGGTGCAATCCCTTCTCGCGTTCGACAATCGTGTCGAAGCCTCGCTGCTCTTGCGTCATCTTTGCGTCTCCTCCTGGAATGCGGTTGCGTGCGTGGACGCAACCGCCAATACCATGCTGTCGTATTACCTGTATTGCTCGAATCGCGGCACGTGTCTTTTTACTGCGTGATCATCGTGTCGACGTGCTCACGTCACCGATTTTCGCGCCTTGAACTCGTCGGTATTCCATGCATCCGTCGCGATGATGTCCTTGAGCTGGGCGATGGTGTCCCAGATATCCACGTAGCGCACATACAGGGGCGCAAAACCGAAACGCAGAATATCCGGCGCGCGGAAGTCGCCGATCACGTTGCGTGCAATCAGCGCCTGCATGATCGCGTAGCCTTCCGCATGACCCAGCGACACCTGACTGCCGCGCTGCGCGGCGTCGCGCGGCGACGCGAGCGTGCAACCGAGGCCCTTCAGTTCCTGATCGGTCAGCTCGATAAACAGATTGCCGAGCGCCACGCTCTTGTCACGCAGCACGTCGAGATCGACACCGTCGAATGCTTCCAGCGCACTCTCCAGGGCGATCACGCCGAGTTGCGGCGCGGTGCCGGTCAACATGCGGTCGATGCCCGGGTGCGGTGCGTAGTCGTGGGTAAATTCGAACGGCTTGGAGTGGCCGTGCCAACCCGTCAGCGGTTGACGCACCGCTTCGATATGGCGCGACGCGACGAACACGAAAGCCGGTGCGCCCGGGCCGCCGTTCAGATACTTGTAGCCGCAACCCACCGCAAAGTCGGCGTCGCAGTGATTCAGACTCACCGGCATCGCGCCCGCCGAGTGACACAGATCCCACACGATCAATGCGCCGGCTTCATGCGCCTGGCGCGTCACCGCTTCCATGTCGTAGCGTTTGCCGGTTTTGTAGTTGACGTGTGTGAGCGATACGATCGCCACCGTATCGTCGATCGCCGCGACAATGTCGTCCGGATCGACACAGCGCAACTCGCAACCGGTCATCTCGGCAACGCTCGAGGCGATATACACGTCAGTCGGAAAATTGGTTCGTTCGGCAAGAATCACGTTGCGGCCCGGGCGCATACGCGTGGCCGCCACCAGCACCTTGAAAAGATTCACCGAGGTCGAGTCGGCAACGATCACTTCGTCCTGACCCGCTCCGATCAACCTGGCAATCTTGTTGCCGGTGCGCTGCGGCGCCGGATACCAGTCAGCGTCATTCCATGAACGGATCAAACCGTGCGCCCATTCCTGCTTCAGCGCCCGTTCAATACGCGTGGGCACATTGGCAGGCATCGCACCCAGCGAGTTGCCGTCGAGGTAAATCGTGTCGGCAGGCAGATCGAAGCGCGCGCGGCAGTGGGCCAAGGTGTCGGCAGCGTCGAGCGCGGCGCAGTGTTCCCGGGTGATCATCTGGTTCATTCCCTGTTTGTTCTGATTGCAAATGCAAAATCTGTGACGTGTATTGCTTAAGCGGCGTGCGCCATTGTCGTGGGCAAATCGAAGAAGCGCTGAGCGTTCGCGCCGAGGATCTTCGCCTTGGCCGTATCGCTCAGTTGCGGATGATGGGCGACCAGGCCGCCGATCTTTTGCTCGCCGAGCGGGAACGGATAGTCGGAACCGAGCAGCACGTGGTCCTCGCCCATCGTGTCGACCAGCAGGCGCAACGCGCCCTGGTCGAACACCGCACTATCCACGTAGAAGCGGTCGAGATACGACGCTGGCGGATTGGGGCAATCCTCGCGCACGATGTCGCGTTGCTCCCACGCGTTCTGCACGCGGCCGAGCAGGAAGGCGAAGCTGCCGCCGCCATGCGCGAAGCACAGTTTCAGCGACTTCGGAATCCGCTCGAACGCGCCTGACAAAATCAACGACACCATGCTCAATTGCGTTTCCGCCGGCATCGCGACGAGCCACGGCAGCATCCATTTCTTCATGCGGCCATCGGTCATCATGTCCCACGGATGGACGAGCACCGGAATGCCGTCGTTCGCGCAATGCGTGAGAAACGTGACAAGGTGTTCGTCGTCGAGATCGCGTGGGCCAAGGTGATTGCCGATCTGCACGCCGCGATGCCCCGCGCGATGGGCACGCGTCGCCTCGCGGCATGCGAGGTCGATGTCCTGCAGCGGCACTTGCGCCAGCGCCATCAAGCGATCCGGCGCATACGCGCAAAGGTCGAGGGCGCGGTCATTCATCCGCACTGCCCAGTCATGTGCGGCGGCCGCGTCGTTGCGATAGCCGAACATCACGGGGGTCGCGCACATCAACTGGATGTCGACGCCCAGCGCATCCATTTCTGCAATACGTGTGGCCGGATCCCACAGCGCGCGATACACCGGGCGAAAGTTCTTCTCGCCGGTCATGATCATGCCGTGCTCGCCGTCCGCGTCGATCCTGAGCCAGGGCGCGTGTTCCGCGTCGAGGCGCGCGGCCTCTTCCCGCGCAATGGGCGGGAAGAAGTGGGAATGCATGTCGATTCGAAGTGTCATTGTGATTCGGTTTGTTTAGACGGCCTTGCCGGGATGGACATGTCCGCAATGCGCGCAGCGACGCTTGTCTTCAGAGGCATAGAACGCATTGAAAAGCGGCGGCAAATCGCTGACGATGCTTTTCAGCTGTACCTCGACGCGGTAGACAAGATGGCCGCAGTCGTCGCAGTACCACTCGAAGCCGTCCACCACCCCTTGTGGACGTTGCCGCTCGATCACGAGGCAGACGCTGCCTGCTTCCGGCCGCTGCGGCGAATGGCGCACATGCGGCGGTAGCAAGAACACATCGCCTTCCTTCAGATCGACGCGCTCACGCTTGCCGTCGATCCACAGATTCAAATACGCATTGCCGCGCAGCTGGTAGAAAAATTCCTCGAGCGGATCGTCGTGATAATCGGTACGGTGGTTCGGGCCACCCACCACCGTGACAATGAAATCGCTGTCCTGCCACACCTGTTGATTGCCGACCGGCGGTTTCAGCAGATGCGCGTGATCGTCGATCCAGCGCTGGAAATTGAACGGTTTGCCGTACGTAAGCATGGCTGTCTCTATCGTTGGTTTTCTACGCGTGTCTATTTTTTCGGTGCGTACGCAATCGCTTTCATCTCGATCAGCAGATGCGGATGGGGCAATTGATGGACGGCAACCGTCGTGCGCGTCGGACCGGTTTCATCGAAATACTCGCCGTACACGGCGTTGTAGCCGCCGAAGTCGTTCATGTTGACGAGAAACGACGAGATCTCGACGAGGTTCGACAGGTCCGCGCCTTCACTCTGAAGAATATCGCGAATGTTCTCGATCACTACACGCGTTTGCTCGCGAATGTCGAGTTGCACGGTGCCAAGCTCATCGGCGAAGGCGCCCGCAATCGTATTGTCCGGACGGCGCGAACTGGTGCCGGAGACGAACAGAAAGTCTCCCGCACGCGTCACATGCGGAAAACGGCCACGCGGTTTGGCCTTGCCGGGCACGACGCGCCCTTGAACGGTCGGTTCGTTGGTCATGAGAGTCGATAAGTAGTGAATTCGGTGCTGCCGAGGCCGTTGACGACGCAATGTACGTGCGCATCGACAGGCAACGGATGAGCAGCGGTGGCGGCGCCCGCCATGATCAGCGAGCCGGCCGGCAATATCAGGCCGCTTTGCGAAACCAGACGTGAAGCCTGCACGATCGAGCGCAACGGATCGCCGAGAATCGCGGCCGTTGACCCGGCCTGCACGATACGGCCGTTTATTCGCATCGTCACACCCGCGTTGCGCAGGCCGTCGAAGCTTCTGGTCCACGGACCGATCACGAGCCCGGCCGACGAACAGTTATCGGCAACCACGTCCTCGAGGGTGAATTTGAAATCGCGGTAGCGCGAATCGATGATTTCCATCGCCGGCGCCACCGCTTCCAGATAGCGCGACGCCTCCAGCATCGTCAACGGCCGGTCGATCTCACGGCTCGTGAGAAAGCAGACTTCCGGCTCGACCCGCGGGTGGATAAAGCGATCGAGCGCGACGCGGCCGCCGTCTTCATCGAGCATCGCATCGGTCAGCCAGCCCCAGATCAGGCTGTCGACACCCATCTGGATCATCTTCGCGCGGCTCGTAAAGCCGAGCTTCACGCCGACCATGCTCTCGCCGCGATGAATGCGCCGCTCGATCGAGGCGCGCTGAATCTCGTAGGCATCGTCCAGCGAAAACGGCGTGGACGTGGTGAGTTGCGCGATCGGCTCGGCGTGGCGCGCGGCGTCGTCGAGACGTTCCGCCATAGCGTCGAGGTCGATCATGCGGCCTCCTTCTGCGCGAGTTCGCGCGCCTTGAGCATATCCAGCGCGACATCCACGATCATGTCTTCCTGGCCGCCGACCATGCGGCGCTTGCCGAGCTCGACCATAATGTCGAACGCCGACAAGCCGTATTTGGCCGCGGCCGCTTCCGTATGACGCAGAAAGCTCGAATACACGCCGGCATAGCCGAGCGCAAGCGTTTCACGATCCACGCGCACCGGGCGCTCCTGCAACGGACGCACGATATCTTCCGCGGCATCGATCAGTTTCTTCACGTCGCAACCGTGATTGAGCCGCATGCGGTCCACCGCGGCAATGAACACTTCGAGCGGCGCATTGCCCGCGCCCGCGCCCATGCCGGTCAGCGATGCATCGATACGATCGCAACCATGTTCGAGCGCGACCACGGAATTCGCCACACCCAGCGACAGATTGTGATGCGCGTGCATCCCCGTTTGCGTCGCGGGATCGAGCACCGCCTTGAATGCATCGAAACGCTCGGCGACGTCACGCATATTCAGCGCGCCGCCGGAATCGACCACATACACGCATTGCGCGCCGTAGCTTTCCATCAGCTTGGCCTGCTTCGCCAGCGCATCCGGCGTGGTCATGTGCGACATCATCAGGAAGCCGACCGTATCCATGCCAAGCGAGCGCGCGTATTCGATGTGCTGCTTCGAAATATCCGCTTCGGTGCAGTGCGTAGCGATCCGCACGACGCGCGCGCCGGCATCATAAGCCGCCCGCAAATCGTGGACGGTGCCGATGCCGGGCAGCAACAGCGTGGCGACTTGTGCGCGCGTTACCGTGCCCGCCACCGCTTCGATCCATTCGAGATCGGTGTGCGCGCCGAAACCATAGTTGAAGCTCGACCCCGACAGACCGTCGCCGTGGGCCACCTCGATACTGTCGACGCCGGCTTCATCCAGCGCTCGCGCGATGGCCACGGCGTTGTCCAACGAGTACTGATGGCGGATCGCGTGCATGCCGTCGCGCAGCGTGACGTCCGACACATAGATTTTCTTGTTGCTATCGGTCATTGCGTCTTTCCTCTCACGCTGCCACGCGGCTTGCCGCGATCTGCTCGGCCGCGGCGAGCGCCGCCGAGGTCATGATGTCCAGATTCCCCGCATACGAAGGCAAGTAGTGCGCGGCGCCCTCCACTTCGAGGAACACGCTCACCTTCAGGCCGGCGCGACGCTCATTCGCATGCAAGGCAAGCGGATTTGCCGAGGTATAGCGGTCGAACTGCACGGCCTGCTTCAAACGATAACCGGGCACATAGCTCGCGACCGCGGCGACCATCGCGTGAATCGAGCTTTCGATTTCGTCGGTATCGGCGTCTTCTTCGGTCAGGCAGTAGACGGTGTCACGCATCATCAGCGGCGGCTCGGCCGGATTCAGCACGATAATCGCCTTGCCGCGCGCCGCCCCGCCGACGGTTTCGATCGCCTTCGACGTGGTCTCGGTAAATTCGTCGATATTGGCGCGCGTGCCCGGACCCGCCGAACGGCTCGCGATCGACGCGACGATTTCGGCGTAACGCACCGGCGCCACGCGCGACACGGCATGGACGATCGGAATGGTCGCCTGACCGCCGCACGTGACCATGTTCAGGTTGGGCGCGTCGAGATGTGCAAACAGATTCACCACCGGCACCACGAACGGCCCGATCGCGGCCGGCGTCAGATCGATCACCGTGACACCATGTTCGCGCAATACCGCCGCATGGCGATGATGCGCGCCGGCGGAGGTCGCGTCGAACGCAATGCGGATATCGCCGAAGTTCGGCATGTTCACGAGGCCATCGATCCCCTCTGCCGTAGTCGGCACACCGAGCCGTTCGGCGCGCGCCAAACCATCCGAAGCCGGATCGATGCCGACCATCGCGCCCATTTCCAGGTGCTTCGCATTACGCAGCACCTTGATCATCAGATCGGTGCCGATGTTGCCGGAGCCGATGATGGCGACGGCCTGCTTGTCTTGCTTATCGTGCATGGCGTTCCCGGTCATGATACGAATTCAGAAAGATGCGCAAAACTCGCGCTCACGGAGCCGAGTCCTTCGATATGGGCGGTGAAGACGTCGCCCGCATTTACGCTGACCATCGGCCCGAGCGCGCCGGTGAGCACAATGTCGCCCGCCTTCAGCGGCGCACCGACACGCGTCATCGTATTGGCGAGCCATACGGCCGCATGGAGCGGATTGCCGAGACACGCCGCGCCCGCGCCGACACTCACCTGATCGCCGCGCCGCTCCATCACCATGCCGCAGTGGATGGCGTCGAAAGCGTCGAGTTTGACGGGACGATTGCCGAGCACGAACAGACCGCTCGACGCGTTGTCGGCCACGGTGTCCGTCAAGCGGATATCCCAGTTGGCAATCCGGCTGCCGACAATCTCGATAGCGGGCAACGCATACGCTGTTGCGCCGATCAGATCGGCAATGGTATGGCGTTCGTGCGGCAGATCGCGAGCGAGCACCAGGGCGATTTCCGCTTCCACTTTGGCTTGCTGCGTGCGCGACATCGCGATCTCTTCACCGTCGGCAATCGACATATCGTCGAACAACATGCCGAAATCCGGTTGATCGACGCCGAGTTGCGCCTGCACCGCTTTCGACGTGAGGCCGATCTTGCGGCCCACCAGCCGGCGGCCCGCCGCCAGCTTGCGTTCGGTGTTCAGACGCTGCACCGCGTAAGCGGCCTCGAGCGCATCGCGGCCAAGCTCCGCGATGGCTGCGCGCACCGGCACGGCCGGCGTGCCGTTCTGTTGTGCCTGCCAGAGCGTGTCGGCGATTTGCCGCGCGGCATTCAGGTCGATTCCGCTCATGCGATCCTCACGCAAACGTTAGTCAACTCCGAATAGAAATCGAGCGAATGACGCCCGCCTTCACGACCGATGCCCGAGAGCTTGGTGCCGCCGAACGGTGTACGCAGATCGCGCACGAACCAGGCGTTGACCCAAACGATGCCGGTTTCGATCTGCCGCGCCACGCGATGGCCACGCGAGAGTTGTGTCGTCCAGATGCTCGCGGCGAGGCCGTAGGCGCTGTCATTTACACGGCCGATCACTTCATCTTCGCTATCGAACGGTGCAATGTGGCAGACAGGTCCGAAGATTTCTTCCTTGACGCAGCGTGCCGAGTCGGTCAGGCCGGTCCAGATCGTCGGCATCACGAATGCGCCCTGGTCGCGCTCGTCGCCGAATTGCGGAACGTTGCCGCCGGTCACGACGGTGGCGCCCTCTTCCACCGCCAGGCGGAAATACGACAGCACCTTCTCACGATGACCGCGCGAGATCAGCGGACCCATCGTGGTAGCGGGATCGTGAGGCGCGCCGACCTGGAGTGCCTCGGTCTTTTCCTTCAACGCGGCAACGAAGCGTTCGAAGATCGGCCGCTCGACATACACGCGTTCGCTGCACAGACAAACCTGCCCGGCGTTCGTGAAGCTCGACTTCAGCACGCCGGCGACGGCCGCGTCGAAGTCCGCATCGGCGAACACCACCGCGGCGTTCTTGCCGCCGAGTTCGAACGAGATTTCCTTCACGCCGTCGGCAACGGTCTTCATGATCGTGCTGCCGGTACGCGATTCGCCGGTGAACGTGATCGCGCTGATGTCCGGATGACGCGTGAGGAATTCGCCGGCCGCATTCGGCCCATGACCGTGGATCAGATTGAAGACGCCGGGCGGCAGGCCGATGTCGTGCATGACTTCGGCGAGCAGCGTGGCTGAGCTGGGCGTTTCTTCCGACGGCTTGGCGACGACGCAGTTACCCATTGCGAGGGCCGGCGCGACTTTCCACGTGAATAGCAGCAGCGGCAGATTCCACGGCGAGATGATGCCGACCACGCCGAGCGGCTTGCGCGTGACGTAGTTGATCAGTTCGCTGCCATCGGCTGCATGCGTTTCGAAGAACTCGCTATTCGCGGTACGGATGAGGTCCGCGAAGGTGCGGAAGTTCGCGATGCCGCGGGCGATGTCGAGCTTGCGAGCCTGCTCGAGTGGGCGGCCGGTGTCGGCCACTTCCGCCGCGACGAAATCGTCGAACCGGGCTTCGATGCCGTCAGCGATCTTATGGAGCCAGTCGGCACGTTCAGCCGGTTTGGTCGTGCGCCAGCCGGCGCGTTGCGCGGCGCTTGCAGCGCGGACGGCGGCGTCGACGGTGGCCGCGTCCGCTTCGCAGACTTGCGCGAGTTCGCGGCCGTCGACAGGGCTGATGTTAGGGAAGGTGGTCGCGGTCGCAATGAATTCGCCGTTGATGTAATGGCGAAGTAATGGCTGAGCGCGTTGCGCGGCGGCCGAGGTGAAAGTCACGACGTCTCCTGCTCGATTGAGGTGTTGGCAGGAGTCTAAAGGGGGGCCTCACGAGGCGATAATCAAAGATTGGGCGGTGGGTATGCTAAAGGGGAATACCAGAAGGGTTGGACGTGTTTTGCACCGCAACCGCCTCCCGCAAACACTCGACAAAAGCCTGGCACGCCGCACTCAACTCCTTATGCGAGCGCACTGAAAATCCAACCGTCCCGAACGCCCCGCTCTCGGGCAAATCCAGAATCCGCAACAGCCCCGCATCTTCGAACTGCTGCGCCGCCACCCGCGGCATCAACGCGATTCGCGGCGTATCGAGCAGCAACCCAATGTTCGTCAATAGCGACAACGACTCCACGATATCCGTCGGCAACGGCAACCCCGCGGCCCGAAACAGATGCTCCGCCGAAAGCCGCGCCGGCGAATCAGGTGTCGGCAGAATCCATGGCGAACCGACCAGCTCCGACAGATGCGTCACGCCGGCCGGCGCAGGCCCATAGCCTTTGCCGACCACCACGCACAACGACTCGTCGAACAACGCCTCGTGCGTCAACGGGAAAGCACTCGCAATCGGCAACTCACGCTCAGGCAAACGCCCGACGACGATATCGAGGTCGCCCGTGGCGAGCGCCGGAAACAGATGCGCTGTGGTGCCCTCGCGCACGGTCACCAGGACGTTTGGCGTACGCGCTTTCAACATAGCGATCGCGGCCGGCAACAGCCGCGCCGACGCGGAAATGAGTGTGCCGACGATCACATGGCCGCTGGTGCCGAGGCGGAAGTCGTTGAGTTCGTCAGTCATATAGCGCAACTCCGCCATCAACGACTTGACCCGCCGCCCCAGCATCAGGCCCAGCTCAGTCGGCACGACGCCGCGATTCGAGCGCGCAAACAGTGCGCCGTCGAAACACGATTCGAGTTCGTGGATGACCTTGGTGACGGCCGGTTGCGTCAAGCGCATTTCGTTGGCTGCCCGCACGACGGAACGCGTTTCCAGCACGCGTTCGAAGATCATCAGCTGATTGAGTTTCAGCTTGCGGATCAGGGAAATCTCGCTAAGAGGATTGTGTTGCATGGCAGGCGTGACCGGAAATCGACGATCCGCGATGGTACCAGCACCCAATCGACTGGCCGATTAGGGGCACCCCGTGTTGGACCTCCGCTGGGCACACCTATTGCTCCACATCGCTAGCCGGCAAAAGACTCGTCAAAGCACGCAGTGCCCACGACGATTAGCCGTTTTTAACTTCGATCCAGCAATCCATCGGTGGGAGGCCCCATGCTTCGATACGCTGTAATCTTCTTCATCATCGCGATCATCGCCGCGGTATTCGGCTTCGGCGGCATTGCCGCAGGCGCAACGGAAATCGCCAAGGTCCTGTTCTTCATCTTCGTGGTGATCTTCCTCGTCACCCTGCTGATGGGCGTGATGCGACGCTGACCTCCCCATCGACCCAGTAAGCGAAGCAACACCCGCCCCGGTGCGAGGATCCGCAGTTCATTGCAATACTTGCCGCACGGTATTGCAATAGTTGCTGCCCGCACCGGGGTTTTATCGCCAGCCCGCCGCCTCGCGCATTGCGCGTAAATGTGTCGTCTCCACCGTTTAATCCCCACACGTGCAAACCGGTGGCTCGCACGCACGCTAACTCGCCGGTACCCCAAGCGGCTCGTTTTCCCGCAAGCCCAGGTGCAACTCCTCGCAGAGGAACGTCTGCAAGGTCTGCACGGCGGCCGCCTGCGCACCGGAGACCGGGCGCATGAAAAGACCGAAATCGGCGGTCGGCGCATCCGGCAAACCATCGGCCTGGCCGAGTACGCGCATCGACTCCGAGCGGATATTGCCGTCGAGCAAAACCGACACACCGAGCCCCGCTTCCACGGCCGACTGCACCGCCGGCAAGCTGGTGCTGGTGCACACGATGCGCCACGCAATCCCCGCGCGCCGCAGCGCCGTCAATACCTGCTGCTGCCACAGACACGCGCCGCCGAACGCCACCACCGGCAACGCCACGTCACCGTCACGGCTAAATCCGCGCGCGCCGACCCAGAACAGCGGCTGCGTCCAGGTCAACAGCGGCGCCGCCTCGACCAGTGCGGGGTCGCCCACCACCACGTCGAGGCCACCGTCAGCAAGGCGGTTCGACAACGCGGGACTGGTATCGACGACGATCTCCAGCGCCACCTGCGGATAAGCGATCGAAAAGCGCCGCAGCGCGCGCGGCAACCGGCCCACCGCGATGTCTTCCAGCATGCCGAGCCGTACCGTGCCGGACACCTGCCCCGCACTCAACGCCCGCCGCGCATCGGCGCCCGCGCCGAGGATCGTATGCGCGAACGGCAGCAGCAAATGCCCTGCCTCGGTGAGTTGCACGCCACGCGGCGAGCGGTCGAGCAAACGCTGCCCCAGTTCTTCTTCGAGCCGGCGCAATTGCATGCTCACCGCCGCCTGAGTGCGCGCGAGGCGGGCCGCCGCCACACCCACGGCGCCGGTTTCCGCAACGGTGACGAATGCGCGCAGGAGACTGCTGTCGAGATCCCGGGTCATCACGTTTTCTGAAGTAGCCATAAGAAATATCAACTTATCTTAATACCGCTCGCACCGATAAGATAGCTTCCACTCCATCCGAAGAACGGCAATAAGGCCAAGATGCAGGACACCACCATCAAATCAGCGCTGAAGCCCGCGCCAACCCCCGTGAAGCCCGCCAGTGCGGCGGCCGGCGCAGCGCTGCTGTGCGTGCTGTCGATGTCGAGCGTGCAATTCGGGGCCGCACTTTCCGCGCCGACGATGGCTGAGTACGGTTCGCTCAGCACCACCTGGTTGCGTCTTTGCTGGGCGGCCGTGGTGCTTGCGTTGCTGGTGCGCCCGCGTTTCTTCTCCTACTCGCGCTCGCATTGGCTCGCGGCCGGTGCGTTGGGCTCGGCGATGGCCGGCATGACGCTGTGCTTCTTCGCGGCGCTTCAGCGGATTCCATTGGGGCTCGCCGTCGCGATCGATTTCCTCGGACCACTCGCTGTGGCGACCTTCGCGGTACGCCGCGCGCGCGCCTTACTGTGGCCGGCCCTGGCGATTGCCGGCGTGCTGCTGCTTTCGCGCGATCGCGCGGGCTGGATCGGCGAACCGTTCGGCGTGCTGCTCGCGTTCGGCGCCGCGCTCGGCTGGGGTAGCTATATCGTGCTGATGAAAAAGACCGGCACGGTGTTCGCCGGCCTGGAAGGATTGTCGGTGTCGTTGATCGCTGCGGCGCTGGTTGCCACGCCGTTTGGCTTTGCGCAAAGCGGCCTGCACCTCGCCGCAGGACAGATCGCCGCAACCGCGGGCCTCGCGCTGCTGGTTCCGTTGCTGCCCTACGCGCTGGAAATGGTGGCGTTACGGCACATGCCGGCCGCATCGTTTGGGATCCTGATGAGTGTCGAACCCGCAATCGGCGCACTGGCCGGCTTCGTGGTTCTGCATCAACCGATGGGCGTTTTGCAGATCGCCGGCACGCTGCTGGTGGTCGCCGCGAGCGTGGGCGCCGTGGTGGCGGCACGCTGAATGGCGCTGAATGGCGCTAAACCCCTGCGCGCGCAGCGCTCAGGAAATGTTTTCCGCTTCGTAAAGACGCCGGCCCGCCGCGTCCTTCGGGCCGAGGATCGGCTCGATTTCGATCGGCCACTCGATGCCGATATCGGGATCGTTCCACAAGATGCAGCGTTCGAGTTCGGGGAACCAGTATTCGGTGGTCTTCCACAGGCATTCGGCGACGTCGGACAGCACGACGAACCCGTGCGCGAAGCCCGGCGGCACCCACACCTGCCGATGATTGTCCGCGCTCAGGTGTGTGCCGGTCCACTTACCGAAGTTCGGCGAGTTGAGCCGCACGTCCACGGCGACGTCGAATACTTCCCCCACCGCCACGCGCACAAGCCGGCCTTGCGGCCGCTGCACCTGATAGTGCAAGCCGCGCAACACGCCCCGCACCGCCCGCAAATGACGGTCTTGCACGAAATTGAAACCGTGCGAGACGTCGTCGGTAAACTCATCCGCGCTGAAGCTCTCGAAGCAGAAGCCGAATTCGTCGCAAAACACCTCAGGCTCGATGAGTTTTACCTCCGGCAATGCTGTCGCCATTACCTTGTTGCCCATCGCTACTGTGCTCGTAAGAAGCCTGCCAGGAGAAAACACCGCCGCTGCGCTCACCGTTGCGCATGCGCCCTTCCGTGCCGGGTTGCACCGTCTGCACGGCGCCTGCCCGGACTTACGGCCCGGTTGTTACGCCTCGGTCGCCACCCTGCTGCGCGCGCGATATTCGGTGGGCGACAGCGCCATACGCTTGCGGAATATCTTCGCGAGGCGATCGCCGTTGCCGGTGCCGCTGCGGCGCGCGATCTTGTCGACCGGCAATTCGGTTTCGGTCAGGAAGTTGCAGGCGATACGTAACCGCACCTGCAACAGATAGTCAGAAGGCGTGACCTGCATTTCATGCTTGAAGCGCCGCAGAAAATTGCGCTCGCTCATCGCCGCTACCTGCGCCGCGTCGGCAACCGACACCGGACGATCGCAATTCGCCTCCATCCAGCGCGCGGCGGCACGGATTTTCTCCGCGACACTGAGCGTGCCGCCTTCCGCCGGCAGCGGCACCCAGGTCGCAGCCATGCCCGGCATCACCCGGTCGGCGACGCTGCGCGCGAGTTCCGCGCCAAGATCGCGCTTGATGAACATCAGCGCGCTGCGCGCGCAGTCGTTACGGTCGTTGGCGGCGCTGCGCGCTGCATCCGTCGCGGCGCTGCCGAGATAGCGGTTCACCTGCAGGCCGTCATGCTCCGCGGGACCCGCTGCTTCCAGCACGAGACGGCCCTCGCCGATCGTCTCGATCGCACGGGTTCGCGTTTGCACCGAGCGCAACCAGCCCAGCAACCGTTCGTCGAGGGCGGCTTCGTGTGCGCCGTAGCCGCCTGCGATGAACAGCACGTCGAAACCGCTGCCATACCGTGTGTCGATACGGTCGGTCCAGATCCGGGCCGATGAAGAACTCGCGACGCTGCCGCCGCCCATCGACAGAAACTGCACTTCATAAGGCGGCTCCTCGCCGGCCCGCGAACCCGAGAGTTCGTTGGCGGTCTGGAACATTTCAACCACCGTGCCGGGCCCGAGCAGCCAGAAGCCGTCGAACAGCAACACGCCGATTCGCCGTGCTGCACTGCGCACGTTCAGCATCGGCGTGTGTAACCAGGTAACCCTCGCAGTATCCATGTGCATGTGCGGCATGATCTTTCCCCAAACTGTCGTACGTTGTGGACCCCGCTGTCCCGTCGTCCGGCTGATATGGTCGAATTTAATCCCGGCGGGCAAAGCCGCCGGCAACGCCACTTAACGGATTAAGCGTGATGTTAGCCGAATGCCGCGCTACAGTAAATTTCAAAAATAAATCCACATCAAGAAATTCAATGTATGAAGAAAACTATTATTTTTTGTTTCATATAACTGTCTTCATTTGACCCGGAATAGCGACAGGCCATGGCGGCCTGCCCACCGCACGAAGACAGCAAAGCATATACGCACTCGCTCTATAGCCTTTCCCTCCGGCCCACCGGCTTGCCGTGACTGGCCTGATTCACGACGGTGATTCGCCACAATCACAGACAGAATTGTTTCAAACATGAAATCCAAACCTCGCAAATAATGAACACTCAATCAGGCTTTTATTCGCAAATCGGAAATTTATCCACAGTGCCAATGTGGTGTACCGCCCATTTATCGAAATATTCAGAATTAAGCATTCCGAGACTCTATTTTCACTGGTCCGAAAATGTTTCTATATTGAAACATCCGGCTTCTTTTAATATGATCAAATGCGTTTGTTGCCGGCCGCTATGCCGACAAAACATCAGATAATTCCGTGCTGCAGCGCAAATCGTGCCAGGTAATTTCTAGCCGCCGGCGCTGCCTGGGCCAACAACAGACCCGTGCACGAAGAGAGAAGGTGTTTGCCGGCTCAACCGGCAACATCGAGTTTGCGACGCCGTTTTTTGTTGTGGAAAAACGTCGTGTCTGGACTTCTGGAAACGGGAACGTCGCCACGCAACGTTCCCGTTGTCCCACTCCTCCGTGGTTTACGGCGACTCCATGCTTCGCTCGGCAAGCGCCTGCGCGTCCGTCGCCGAACTCCGCTCACGCCGCTTGCGCTTCAGTTCGGCGAGCCGCCGTCTCCCATAAGTGAACGAGGCAACCGCATGAAACGCGACCGGCGCGAACACGAGGCCGAACAGCGTGGCCGCCAGCACCCCGCCGAACACGCCGGTGCCGATCGAACGACGGCTTTCGGCGCCCGCGCCGCTCGACACGACCAACGGCACGACACCCAGCAGAAACGCTGCCGAGGTCATCACGATCGGCCGGAAGCGCGCGGCGGCTGCTTCGGTCACCGCACGCGTCAACGGCAAGCCCCGGCGATACAGATCACGGGCGAACTGCACGATCAGAATCGCGTTTTTCGCCGCGAGGCCGATGACCGTAATCATGCCGACCTTGAAGTACACGTCGTTTGGCATGCCCCGCAGCAACATTGCGGCGACTGCGCCGATCACGCCGAGCGGCACAACCATCAGCACGGCAAGCGGGATCGTCCAGCTTTCGTACAACGCAGCCAGCGCCATGAACACGGCCAGCAGCGACAAGCCGATCAGCAACGGCGTGAGCTGCGCCGCCGCGGTTTCTTCACGCGCCGCGTCGACCCAGTCATACGAGACCCCGAGCGGCAACGAAGCAGCAAGCCGCTCCATCTCCGCCATCGCCGCGCCCGAACTGTAGCCGGGCGCCGCGTGGCCGCTCACGTCGAGCGACGGATAGCCGTTGTAACGGGTCAGCATCACCGGGCCGATGCTCCAATGGCGTGACGCAATCGCGGACAACGGCACCATGCCGCCGGTCGAGTTCGGCACGCCGAGCGTCATCAGATCGTCCTCGGTCATCCGCGTGGCGGCGTCGGCGGAGATCATCACGCGGCGCATCCGGCCACCGGCAGGAAAGTCGTCGATATACAGCGATCCGAAGGTGCTGCCCAGCACGTCGGCAATGCGGTCGAACGGCACGCCGAGCGCGTACGCTTTCGCACGATCGATGATGAGCTCGACGCGCGGCGCATCCGGCAGATCCTCCGAACGCACCGAAGCCAGCACCGGGCTCGCCTTGGCCTGCGCGAACAGTTGCTCGCGCGCTGCCTTCAGCGCGTCCAGCCCGACTCCGCCGCGATCTTCGAGCCGGAACACAAAGCCGTCCGAATGCCCGAGCCCCGGCACGGAAGGCGGCAATTGCGCCTCCACACTACCGTCGAGAATCTTGTCGAACTTCTCGTTGAGCCGGTCGCGCAACACCATCGCATCCGTGTCGCGCTTGCCCCAGTCTTTCAGTTCGACGAAACCCATCGCCACGTTCTGGCCGCTGCCGCTGAAACTCCAGCCAATCACACTGGTGACGTGCGCGACCGCGGGCTCGGCGTGGAGGATTTTTTCCATTCGCTGGACCACCGCGAGCGTACGCGCCTGTGTCGCGCCGGCCGGCAGTTGCACCATCACCTGCAGTTGGCCTTCGTCTTCGCTCGGCAAAAAACCACCGGGCATTTGCCAGTAGAGCGCGGCGCACGCGCCGACCAGCACCGCATAGATTGCCAGCATCGGGCCGATTCGGCGCAGCGTACGCGCGGTCAACCCGCGATAGCCACGCGCGGCCCGATCGAAACCGGACGTGAAACGGCTGGCGGCTCGCGCCGCGAAACCGAGCAGGCCGCGCCGGGCGTCGCGTTGACTCACCGGGTGCTTGTGCGCTTTCAGCAGGTTCGCGCACAGCGCGGGCGTCAACGATAAAGCCATGAACGACGACACCAGCATCGACGCGATCATCGACACCGCGAATTGCCGGTAAATACCGCCGACACCGCCCGGGAAGAACGCCATTGGCACGAACACGGCCGTCAGCACCGCGGTCACGCCGACGATCGCGCTGCCGATCTGCGACATCGCTTTGCGCGTGGCCTCACGCGGCGGCAAACCTTCTTCTTCCATCACGCGATGCACGCTCTCCACCACCACGATCGCATCGTCGACGAGAATCCCGATGGCCAGCACGAGGCCGAACATCGTGAACACATTGATCGACAGGCCGCAGGCGTACATTGCAAGAAACGCGCCCATCAGCGTGACCGGAATCACCACCGTCGGCACCAGCGTGTAGCGCAGATCGCGCAGGAACAGCCACATCACGAAGAACACCAGCACCACCGCTTCCGCCAGCGTGACGAGCACCTCGCGAATCGCGATCTTCACGAAATGCGCGTTGTCGAACGGAATCTCGACGGCGACGCCCGGCGGCAAACCTTTCGATAGTTCGGCAAGCCGCGCGCGGATCGCGTTGGACGTCTCGAGCGCATTGCCGCGCGGCCCGAGTTGGATACCGACAGTCGCCGCGGCCTTGCCGTTCAGGCGCGAGTAGTACGAGTAATTGTCGCGCCCCAGTTCAACCCGCGCGACGTCCCGCAGGCGCACCGCCGAGCCGTCGGGCAGCGCCTTGAGCACGATCTGCCCGAATTCGGCGGGCGAGATCAGTTGTCCTTTCACGCTCACCGAGGCCGTCAATTGCTGTCCTGGAACGAACGGCGCGTCGCCCAGCGTGCCGGCCGTTACGGTGGCGTTCTGCGCGGCGACCGCGGCGTTCACTTCGGCGGCGCCGAGGTTGTACTCACGCAGCTTCATCGGATCGAGCCAGATGCGCAGCGCCTCGTCCGCGTCCCACAGCTCAGCCGCGCCCACGCCCGGGGCGCGCTTCAATTCGCGCAACACGTAACGGCTCAGATAGTCGCTCAATTGCACGGAATCACGCGAGCCGTCCGTGGAGGTCAGCGCGACCAGCATCAAAAACGTATTGGCCGCCTTGAACACGCTGATGCCCTGTTGCACGACCTGTTGCGGCAAGCGCGGCTCGACCTGCTTGAGACGGTTCTGGATATCGACCAGCGCGAGATCCGGATTGGTGCCCGGCGCAAAGGTCGCGTCGATCTCCAGATTGCCGAGGTTGTCGCTGGTCGTTTCGTAGTACAGCATGTTGTCGGCGCCATCGAGGCTCTCCTCGATGATGCTGCCGACGTTGGCATCGACCACTTCAGTGGCCGCCCCCGGATAGGTGGCGCTGATCACAATGCGCGGCGGCGCAAGACGTGGATACTGCGCCACCGGCAGTTGCGGAATGGCCAGCGCGCCCGCCACGACAATGGCGAGCGCAACGATCCATGCGAAGACCGGACGGTCGATGAAAAAAAATGGCACGCAAAAAATCCGTTCAGATTGTCTGGAGACGCGGCGCGTCAACGAGGCGGGCCATATGCAGCACGTCGGCCAGTACGCCGTCGCGCAGGCCAAAACCGCGCGAGCGGCCTTCTTCGACAAAGCCGAACTTGCGATACAGCGCGATTGCCGGCGCGTTGTCGCAAAACACCGTGAGGTCGATGCGGCGCAAACCGAGCGACGCGTCCGCGCAGTCGACCAGCCCTTGCAGCAGCGCTGAGCCGACACCGCGCCCATGATACCTGTCGTGGACGGCCACGCCTAAATGCGCGCAATGCGCGCGGCTGGGCCGGTGAATGTCCAATCCGGCGTGGCCGACCACCTGCCCCCCAATGGTCGCGCACACGTTCACGCCGCTTTTGAGGCGCCGTTCGTACCACGCCTTGAGCTGTTCAGGGCTGCGGTAGCCGACCGACAGCGTGCCGCGCCGCACGCCGGGCAGGCTCATGATATCGGCGAACGCGTCCATGTCGGACGATTCGAGCGCTCGAACCGTAATGCGGTTGTCGAGCGCGGCGTCGCTCTGCAACGTTTCTTCTTTCATGATCGGGTTCCGTTGCGAGGGTGGCCGATAGCGGCCGATGCTGGCTACTCAGCGGTCGACATCCACGGCGCCGCCTCACGCAGCCGCGCCATGAAATAACAATCGATCAGCATGCCACGGCGCAACACGGCGCCACGCTGATGCGCTTCGATCTCGAAGCCAAACTTGCGGTAAAGCGCGAGCGCCGCGTGATTGTCGGCGAAGACGAGCAACTCGAGGCGGCGCAGACCGAGCCAGTTATCGGCCAGATCGAGCAGTTCGGTCATCAACGCGTTGCCGATGCCGCGCCGGTGCCATGCGTCGTGTACACCAATGCCGAGCGACGCGGCGTGCGCGCGGCGCCCTTTAAAAGGCGTGAGCTCCGCTTCACCGACTAGCGTGTCGCCCACCATCGCCGCGATCGCGATTTCGGGGGCCGCGAGCTCCTCAAGATATTCGCGCGTACTGGCAATTGTCTGAAACGGCACGTGCGGATTGCCGTTCACCACCGCCGGCAACTGCAGCATCGCGTGGTATTGCTCCACGTCGGCCACGCGCAAGGCGCGCAGCGTCAGGCCCTCGGGCAAGCGCCCAGATTCAGATTGTGTTCCTACGTTTTGATTCATAGGCTCATAACGTCAATTCGAACGACCTCGCGAGAATGCCGGGCAATTGCATGCCGCCCGTGGCACGCTCGCCCCATGTCGAGTCGCTCAATAGCAATTCCGCTTGTGCGCCGAGTTGCTCGAGTTCGCTGCCGAGCAGACGGTACAGGCTGTCGTCGAAACGCATGGCTTCCAGCGGCGCGACGATCTGCCCGTTCTCGACCCAGAAGGTCGCGAAGCGCGTCATGCCGGTCAGGCGGCAATTCATCCGGTCCGAGAAATTCACGTACCAGAGATTGCCGATGTAGAGACCTGTATCGAGCTTCGCCAGCACGTCTTCTTCCAGCAGATCGCCCGCCTGCATGGAGAGCGCTGCCGGCGACTCGTTCGCCAGCGCACCGTTGGGCGTCAACCCGTACTCGCGCGCGCTGCGTGCATTGGTCAGGCGCCCGGCACTGCGGCCGGCCTGGATCAACGGGACGCTTTCGCGCAAATAGCCGTCGTCGTTGAAGCCGGGTGTAATGCCGAGGTTCAGATCTTCGCTGATGGTGACGCGCGGGTCGACTACGATTTCTCCCACATGCAGCTTGTACAACTCGCTGCGCGACGTGGCCTGGGCGCGTGCGGAGAAACCACTCCATGCCGTCACGCCCAGCAGTTCCGCGAGCGCCTCGGGCGCCAGATACGAGCGATAACGCCCCGGCGCCAAGGTGCGCGGCGTGCGCGCGAGCACGGACAAACGCGCGGCGGCCAGCTCGACCTTGCGCGCGAAAACAGCGTCGCTCCAGTCGTCGCCGGCGTAAGTGGTTTTGATCGCGCGGCCGCTCGGGTCGTAGAGCGACCAGCTGAAATTGAAGTTATCGACTTCGTACCAGCCGCGGCTGCCGCTCGTGGACGCGAAACCGCGCACGATCGTGCCGCCCGCATAAAAGCCCACGAAATCCAGCCCTTGCGCGCATTCGGCAACGGTGCGCAACAAGCTGTCCGGCTCCGGCAGCTTGCCTGAACGTTGCGTGGTGCGCGCCCATTGCGACGTGTCGAACAACAGATGCGGATCGTCCGCCGCCCCGCGCAGGCTTTCCCGCAAGGTGGCGAGCGCCGCGCTCACGTCGTCCAGGTCCTGTTGCAGATCGCCGCAAACGGTCAGCGTCGAGTAGGCCTGCCGGGCGCCGTCGATCAGCCGCAAAGTCAGCTTGCCTTGCGACACGCTGCCGATCTGCCGCACCCGGCCCAGGTTGAAGCGGATAAAGTCGGACTGCTCGCCGGCAAATGAACTCAGCGTGGTTTCCGCGCCTTGCTGCAGGCGTTCGATAGCATCGGCCAGCGACGTGAAATGCTGCTGCCAGTCGATCGACGGCGCGGAACGCGAGGGGATGAATTGGCTCATCAAGCGCCTCCGAACACGTCGATGTTGCTGAACACGCAGGCCGGCGAGGCATGGCCGACGCGAATGATCTGGGCCGGTTCGCCCTTGCCGCACATGGACGTGCCGTACACCTCGCGCGTCTCCGCATTCCCCACCGCGCTCAGGCTGCGCCAGAAATTCGCCGAGATGCCGCGATAGTTCGGCTGTTTGACGACCTGGGTGAGCTTGCCGTTTTCGATCAGTTGACCGAACTCGCAGCCGAACTGGAATTTGTTGCGATGGTCGTCGATCGACCAGGAGGTGTTGGTGCGCATCAGAATGCCGTGTTCGATGTTGCCGATCATCTGCTCCAGCGAATGCTCGCCGGGTTCGATGTTCAGATTCGCCATCCGGTCGATCGGCGGGCGGTTCCAGTTCGACGCGCGCGAATTCGCCACGCCCGCCATATGCGCGCGTTGCTGCGAAAGCGCGCCGCCGAGCGGACGTTCAAGCACGCCGTCGCGGATCAGATATTGCTTTTTCGCTTCGGTGCCGTCGTCGTCGAAAGCGTACGCGGCGGCTTCCTCGCGCAGTTCAGGGTCGAAGGTCACGTTCAGCAGTTCCGACCCGTAGCGATACGAGCCGAACATTTCTTTCTTGACGAAGCTCCAGCCGGCGAAGTTGCGCTCGTCGCCGAGGATCCGGTCGAGTTCGAGTGGATGGCCGATCGACTCATGAATCTGCAGCATCATCTGGTCGGGCATCAGCAGCAGATCGCGCTTGCCTGACGGGCAATTCGGCGCGGCCAGCAATTGCAGCGCTTCATTGGCGACACGCGCCCCCGAGCCGTCGAAGCCGAAGCGCGTCAGCACTTCCATGCCGCCCTGCCCCAAGGTGCCGTAGTTGCCGCCGAGGGTCCGCACCTGCGTATCGCCGTCCGCATGCGCGGCCACGCTCAATTGCGGCATCACGAACTGGAACTGCTGATCGATTCGCACGCCGTCGCTGGTGATGTAAAGCTGATCGGTATGCGTGATCTGCACCGCCGCAACGCGTTCGACAATGCGCGCATCGAGATTCGCAGCCGCGCATTCCACGCTCAGGCGGTCCAACCATTCGGCGCGGCCCGGCAACGCATACTGCGCGTTCGGCGATACATAGTGGCCGCTCACCGCAGGGTGCGCCACTTCGCGATGGTCGATCAGCGACAAGGCCGCACTCGCTTCCGCGCGGGCCGTGGCGAGATCCAGCGCGTCCTGCAAGCCGGCCGCGGTCAGATTCGCGGTGGCCGCATAGCCTGCGCCCGCGCCCACCCAGGCGATCAGCATCGCACCGCGATCGCGCACTGTGCGCATGGGTTGCGCGATGTCGTTGCGGATCTCGTGATCGTCGATCTGTTCATCGACAATGCGCAGCGACCAGAACGCCGCACGGCTTGTAAGCGACCGGGCGGCTTGCGCCCAACGTTCGTCAATCATTGGCGATTCCCGTAGGAGTCTGCGCTGCCCCCGCCGGCGATACGATCAGCGACGACGCGAGCAGCGACTGGGTATAAGGATGCGACGGCGCGTGCAACACATCGAGTGTGTCGCCTGCTTCAACGATGCGCCCCGACTTCATCACGATCACGCGATGCGCCATGGCTCGCATCACCGCCAGATCGTGCGTAATGAACAAATAGCTTAGCTTGTACTTTTTCTGCAGATTTGTCAGCAGATTCAGCACCTGTTTCTGGATGGATACATCGAGCGCACTGGTCGGCTCATCGAGTACCAGCAATTCCGGCTCGACCGCGAGCGCACGCGCAATCGCAATACGCTGGCGCTGCCCGCCGGAAAACTCGTGAGGATAGCGCAGCATGGCGTCCGCGGGCATGCCCACTTCTTCCAGCAGACTGCCTATGCGAGCGCGCCGCGCCCGTGCGTCCATGTCGGGCTGATGCATGGTCAGCCCTTCGCCGATGATTTGCTCCACGGTCATGCGTGGCGACAACGAACCAAAGGGGTCCTGAAACACGACTTGCATGCGCGAATACAACGCCCGCCGCGAGCGCGCGGTTTTCAGCGTGGAAAGCGGCAAACCGTCGATATGGATATGGCCGGCGGCCGGTTGCTGCAGGCCGAGCACGGTGGCCGCCAGCGTCGATTTGCCCGACCCCGATTCACCCACGATGCCAAGCGTCTCACCGCGCCGCACGCTCAGGTCGACGTCGTGCACCGCGCGGAACGTGGAACGGCCGAACAGGGAACGCAAGCCTTTTGCGGAAGTACTGTAGTCGACGGCGAGTCCCTGCACGTCGAGCAAACGCCGCGCACCTGGCTCGACCGGCTCCACCGCGCGCTGCGGCTCACTGTCCAGCAGGCGCCGGGTGTAGGGATGCTGTGGATTGGAGAACAACGCTTCGGTCGTATTGGTTTCGACCAATACGCCCTTCTCCATTACCGCGACACGCTGCGCGAAACGCTTCACCAGGTTCAGGTCATGCGTGATCAGCAGGACGGCCATGCCACGCTCGGCCGCTTCCTGCTCCTGCAACGCGATCAACAGATCGACGATCTGCTGACGCACGGTAACGTCGAGCGCCGTCGTCGGTTCATCGGCAAGCAGCAGGCGTGGGCGGCACGCGAGCGCCATCGCGATCATGGCGCGCTGTCGCTGGCCGCCGGACAGTTGATGCGGAAAACTGTCGATGCGCCGTTCCGGCTCGGGAATGCCGGTACGCCTGAGCAACTCGATACCGCGCTGGCGCGCAGCATTCGGCCGCAAGCCTTCGTGCAGGCGCAAACTCTCGGCGATCTGCTTGCCGATCGTAAAGAGCGGATTGAGCGCCGTCATCGGTTCCTGAAACACCATGGCCACGTCGGCGCCGCGCAGACCGCGCATCTGCTGCTCGGTTTTCTGCAGCAGATCTTCGCCGTCGAGCAGCATGCGTCCGCTCAGATCGGCATGTTCGACGAGACGCAGAATCGACAACGCGGTCACGCTCTTGCCGGAGCCCGATTCACCGACGAGCGCAACGCGCTCGCCGCGCGCGATCGAGAGGCTGAGTTCATGCACCGCGATCTTGTCGCCGAAACGCACGGAGAAGCGGTCGATCTCGAGCAACGGACGGTTCGGTTTGGCTTCGCTCATCGCGGACCTCCACCGAACGCCGACCCGCGTTTGCGCGTATCGAGCGCATTGCGTAGTGCATCGCCCATGAAGGTCAACAGCAGCAACGTGATCACCAGCGCGGCAAAAGCCGAAATCGAAATCCACCAGGCATCGAGGTTGTTCTTGCCTTCCTGAAGCAATTCGCCAAGGCTCGGCGTGGGCGGCGGCACACCCAGCCCGAGAAAGTCGAGACTGGTCAGCGACAGAATTGCCGCGCTCATGCGGAACGGCAGAAACGTGATCACCGGCGTCAGGCTATTCGGCAGCACATGGCGCCACATGATCTGCCAGTTCGAGAGGCCCATGGTGCGCGCCGCCTTCACGTAATCCAGCGAACGGTTACGCAGGAATTCGGCACGTACGTAATCGGAAAGCACGAGCCAGCCGAACATCGACAGAAGAATGAAGAGCAGCCATAGCGTGGGCTCGAAGATCGACGCGAAGATGATCAGCAGGTACAGGTCCGGCATCGAGCTCCAGATCTCGATCAGACGCTGACCGATCAGGTCGGTGCGTCCGCCGTAGAAGCCTTGCACCGCGCCGGTCAATACGCCGATCAGCACGCCGGATACCGTAAGCGCGAGCGCCATCAGCACCGAGAGCCGGAAACCGTACAGCAGCCGCGCCAGCACGTCGCGGCCGTATTGATCCGTGCCGAGCCAGTTGCTTCGGGTAGGCGGCGCCGGGTACGGATGCGCGGCGAAATAGTCGATCGTGTCGTAATGGAAATGATTCGGCGGATAGATCGCAAAGTTGCCGTTCGATTCGAGCCGTGAACGAATATACGGATCGAGGTAATTCGCGCGCGCCGGAAAATCGCCGCCGAAAATCTTCTCCGAATAGTCTTTGACGATCGGAAAGTAATAGTGCCCTTCGTAACGGACGATCAACGGACGATCGTTGGACAGCACCTCGCCGAGCAGGCTGATGACGAACAGCGATACGAAGATCACGAGGCTCCAGTAACCGAGCCGCTGCTGCCTGAAGCGCAGCCAGGTGCGCCGCCAGGGAGACGGCGACGCCACGTGCGCCGCGCCGGACTGATCAGCGGTCCAGGCGGTTGAATTGGATGCGGGGGTCGACGAGGACATAGCAGACGTCAGCAATGAGTTTGGTTACGAGGGCGATCAGCGTGAACAGAAACAGCGAGCCGAGCACGACCGGATAATCACGGCGAATCACCGAGTCATACGAAAGTTGACCCATGCCGTCGAGCGAGAACAGGGTTTCAATCAGCAGATTGCCGTTCAGGAAGGCGCCGACGAAAGCCGCCGGCAAGCCGGTCAGCAACGGAATCGCGGCATTGCGCAGCACGTGTTTCCATAGCACGTCGCGTTCCGGCGCGCCTTTGGCGCGTGCGGTCAATACGTATTGACGTCCAATCTCCTCGAGGAAGGTGTTCTTGGTGAGAATCGTGACGATGGCAAAGTTGCCCACTACCGAAGCGGTGACCGGCAGCACGATGTGCCACAGGTAATCCAGCAGCTTGCCGAACAGGCTGAGGTCGTTGAAATTGTCCGAGGTCAGGCCGCGCATTGGAAACACCTGCCAGAACGTGCCGCCACCGAACAGCATCAGCAGCAGCACGCCCAGCACGAAACCAGGAATCGCATAGCCGGCGAGCACCAGCACACTCGTGACGGTGTCGAAGCGCGAACCGTTGCGCACCGCTTTCGCAATACCCAACGGCACCGATATCAGATACGTGAGCATCACCGTCCATAAGCCGAGCGTGATCGACACCGGCAGCTTCGATTTGATGACGTCCCACACGCTGTCATGCTGATAGTAGGACTGGCCGAGATCGAAGGTCGCGTAACGCTTGAGCATCAGCACGTAACGTTCGAGCGGCGGCTTGTCGAAACCGAACTGCTTCTTGATCTGCTCGATCTGCTGCGGATCGACACCCTGGCTGCCGTGATAGCCGCCGCCACCCGACCCCGCCTCTCCGCCACGGCCGGCGCCGTGGCGGAGTTGCGTCATCACCTGTTCGACCGGCCCACCCGGTACGAACTGCGTGACGACAAAGGTTAGCGTGACCACGCCGAGCAAGGTCGGCACCATCAACAGCAATCGTCTGAGAATGTAGGCAAGCATGCGGTTCCTTAATGGGCTGCCGCCGTTGTGGCAGGTGTGGATTGCGCCACTGGCGTTAGCTGCGTAGCGGGGGCGCCTGGCGCTTTCGCGTACCAGTAGTCAACGACCCAGTCTTCGTACAGGTAGGAATTCGGCACGGTTTTCGGAAAGCCAAGGGTGGTCTTGTAGCCGATGCGCGCGCCCGGCGCGTAGTACTCCGGCACCAGATAGAACGAGTAGATCAACACGCGATCCAGCGCGCGGGTCGCGGCCTCCAGATCGTCGAGATTGGTCGCCGACAGCGCGGAGTGAATCAGCGAGTCTATCGCCTTCGAACGAATGCCCATATAGTTTTCGGAGCCGACTTCGGACGCGGCCGCGCTGCCGAAACGGCGCGTCAGTTCAGCCCCCGGAATGGTGACGGGCGGATAGATGAAGGTGGTCATGTCGTACTCGAAATTATCCAGCCGCTTCTCGTACAACGCGCTGTCGATTTCGCGCATATGGGCCTGAATCCCAAGCATCTCGAGCGCCTGCATATAAGGCAGAATCAGACGATCCATGCCGGGTTGATCGTCCATGATTTCGATCGTCATCGGCGTGCCGTTGGCATCGCGCAATGCCCCATCACGATAGTGCCACCCGGCCTGCGCCAGCAGATCGCGTGCAACGCGCAAATTGCCGCGCAAGGAATTCGGCGAAATCGTGTCGGGCTGCTTGAGCATCGGGCCGAACACTTCCGGCGGCACACTGCCGCGCAGCGGTTCGAGCAGCGCCAGTTCCTTCTCGCCCGGCATGCCGGTTGCGCCAAATGGACTTGCTTCGAAATAGCTGCTGGTGCGCCGGTATTGACCGTAAAACATCATCCGGTTCATCCAGTCGTAGTCGAATGCCAGCGTCAAGGCATGGCGTACGCGTGGGTCCTGGAACATCGGCTTGCGCATGTTCATCAACATGCCTTGCATCTGCGCGGGACCGTCGGCGAACTCGCCTTTCTTCAATAGCCCGTTGTCGAAGTTCTTGCCGACATATTTGCGCGCCCACTGTGTCGCGCTGTATTCGACGATAACGTCCGCATCACCCGCCTTGAACGCTTCGAGTTGCGTGTAGTGGTCGCGGTACAGATTGAAGGTAATACGCGCGAAGCGGAACATGCCACGCCGCGACGGCAGATTCGCCGCCCAGTAGTCAGGATTGCGGCGATACGTGATCTGCTTGTCGTTTTTGCGTGCCTCGATCAGATAGGCGCCGCTGCTGATCGGTGGCGTGGAAGAGATCTGATCGAATGACGGCCGTTTGCCGCTGGGCTGCATCCCCCACTTCGGCGAGAAGATCGGCAGATCGCCGGCAATCAACGGCGCATCGCGCTCCGGATGCTTGAAATCGAAGCGGATCGTGTTCCTGTCGATCACGGTTGCGCTTTTAATGATCGAGAACTGCGCATTGAAAAGCGGGGATGCCTGGGGACTCGTCAAGGTGTCGTACGAATATTTGACGTCGGCGGCGGTGATCGGGTCGCCGTTCGAAAAGCGTGCGGCGGGATTGATATGGAACGTCGCCGACGTCAGATCCGGGGCGACGTCGACATCGTCGGCGATCAGCGGATATTCGGAGGCCAGTTCGTCCCAGCTACGCTGCATCAGCGTATCGAACATCAGATTGAGGATGTCGGGCGCGGGCGCGCCACGCACCAGAAACGGATTCAGCGAATCGTAAGTCTGCAGTTCGTTATAGTTTTCGAAGCTGAGCGAACCGTTAGCGGGCGCGTCGGGATTCGCATAGTCGAAGTGCGTGAAATCCGCGGGATATTTCGGCTGGTCGTACTGTGAAATCGATGGCTTCGCCTCGACCGCCATCGGGATCGCTCCGCACACCGCCAACAGGCCAGGCGCAGCGGCAACGGCGAACCCGATGCGCGCGGCGCGGCGCACTGCGCCGAGCAAACATCCCATCGCGTCGGAGAGGCGCAGCTGTCCGGAATTCATCATTCTTTTCGTCAGTCCATACAGTGCGCACCGGCTCGTGACCTGCGCGCGATTCGTCCTGCGTCACGAGCACAGCCGGTTGGCTTTACCCGCGCACGCTGGCCCATTGCAGCGACAGGCGGCCTGCGCCGCCCTACGATGAGTCGCCGCTCAAAGCACACCGCTCCGGTTCCTCGCACGAACGGAACCGGAGCGGTGTTTCCATCAGATCAACTGCCGGGACCTCAGAACTTGTACGTTGCGCCGATCTGCGCGAAACGCCCAATATACGTGTAGATCGACTGGTCGTAGCCATTCTGATCCAACGTGCCGTTCGCGAAGATCGGATCGTACGGCGGCGTACGATTGAAGATGTTGTCGATGCCGCCGTAGATCGTCCAGTTCTTGAACCCCGTGTACGTCATCATCAGGTTGAACTGGCTATACGATCCCACTTTGTTGGGCTGAGCCGCCAGATTCTGCGCGTACGGCCCCGTGAACTGCCACGTCAACGCTGCGTCAAACTTGTGGTACGTCCAGTCCAGGGTGGTGTTGCCCTTCCAGCGCGGGAAGCTGCCGCCGAACGGTTGCGTGAGGGTGAAGTTGTTACCCGCACCGTTCACCGGCGAAGCACCCGGGAAGCCGAGTTTGAAACTGTTCACGTAAGCCCAGTCACCCGACAGGGTGAAGGTACCGGCCTTCGTCGGCAGCGCCTGGCGGAACGTGCCTTCGAAGCCGTTCGTGTCGAGGTAGCCGAGGTTCTGGTACGGGATGACCTTGTACAGCACGTCGCCCGATGTGGGGTCGGTGACAATCGACGAAGGTGCCCCCTGGCCGATCACGTGATCGACGCGAATCTTGTACCAGTCGAAGCCGACATCGGTCGTACGCGTCGGCGACAACTCAAAGCCGATGTTGAGGTTACGCGTGCGTTCCGCCTGCAGGTCCGGATTGCCTTCCGTGATCGAGGTGTAGTTCAGACCGGTATTCGGGTCCACCTGGATACCCAGCGTTTGCGACTTGCTGTTTTCAACGAACGTCGGCGCACGGAAGCCACGGTTGTACGAGGTGTACATCGTGAGTGCCTGAACCGGCTGATAACGAAGCGCAAAGCGCGGCGAGAATGCACCACCAACATCGCTGTAGTGGTCGTAACGGCCCGACTGGCTGAACGTCAGGTTGCGCACAATCGGAATGTCCACCTGGTAGTACACGGCTGCAACGTTGCGTTGGCCGTTCACCGTCTGGAGATTCGGGTTGATCACCAGGCCGTCTTCGAATGGCCCACCCGGCGTGAGCGTTTCGCTCTGGTGCGTGAACTGTGCACCGAACCCGAGACCCACGTCGCCTGCCGGCAGATGGAAGAGCTCCGGTGTGGACAGCGTCGCGTCAACGGTATCGAGCTTCGAGACACCCAGGTTGTTCGCATCCCTGTACAAGCCGCTGAACGCGTTGGGCGTAGCCGACGGATTTGCGAAATTCAGTGTCCCGTTCTGATAGATGTTGGTCAGTACAGTCGGGTCCAGCTGGTTCGTGTAGGTGTTCGAAACCGTGCTTTGCGAGTGGCTGATGGACGTTGCCCAATCCCACTCACCATTCGGCAGGGCGAACGAGCCCTTGACGCCCGTGGACGCGCGCCAGTAGACGGAATCCGTCATTTCCGATACCGAGTTCGGGAAAGCATACGTGAGCGGGGTGGCCACGCCGAACGGGTTGTACGGGTTGCTCGCCGGCACCACCGTGCTAAACGGCGTAAGCAGCTTCGTCTGCGGATTCAGCACCAGCGTCGGGTTCTGCGGATTGCCGACCACGTTGCCCCACAGACCGTCGTTGGTGGTGGTGGAGTTGCTGCTGATCAGGAAGTCGCCGAATGCCGTCGTCGTATCGTTGATCTTGAAGTCAGCGTGAAGCTTCGCGTTCAGACGCTCGGTCATCGGCGCGATGGACGTGCCTTCGGCGGTGTTGAAGCCACACACCGTACCCGCCGAACCAGCAGTCAACGAGTTGGTGGCTGCAGGACGCACCGAACCGCCGGACGGACAACCGCTCAATGCCTGCACGCTGCCGTCAGGCATATTCCAGTACGACGGCGCGAGCAACGACAGGCCGCCCGCCTGATTCGTGAAATCCTGGTTGCGTGTCGAATCGCGGTCTGCGAGCGTAAAGCCATTCGACTTGTAGTAGCTCGCCGCAGCCGTTACGTTGAAGCGATCTGAGTTGAGATCACCGAAGCCGCCCAGCACGCCGAACTTGGTCGTACCGGCACCGCCGCCGCCGTTGATGGCACTGCCATAGCTGCCGTCGAGTTGCAGCCCCTGGAAGTCGTGCTTCGTGATGATGTTGACCACGCCCGCAATCGCGTCCGAGCCGTATTGCGACACGGCGCCGGTCTTCACGATTTCGATGCGGTCGATGGAGTTCAACGGCAGCGTGTTCAGGTCGAAAAAGGAGTCGACGCTGTTCGAGAAGAACGCGAACGGCGCAACGCGCTGTCCATCCACCAGCACAAGCGTGTATTTCTCGCTGAGACCGCGCAGGGCGATACCCGCGGCGCCTGCGGCGAAGTTGCCGGACTGACCTTCGCTCCAGCTATTCGCAGAGTTGGCCGACGTCGTACGCAGAAAATCGGCGACGGTTGTGGCGCCGCTATTCTGAATGTCTTTCTGCGTAACCGTCTGAACCTGGTTGAAGCCAACCTTGTCGGAACTGCGAATCAGCGACCCGGTCACTTCGAATTTCTTCAGCTGCTGAACGTTTTTGCCACCCGGCGTCGCCGTGTTGTTATCCGCAGACGGTGTTGCGGCAGTGCCCGATGCCGGCGCTGCCGCCACAGCGGGCGCGCTCTCCGTCGTCGCACCTGCCGCGGTTCCGGTGGTGGCCGGCTGGCTCTGCGCAAACGCCGGTACGACGATTGCGGCTGACAATGCCAGTTCAGCCCAGATTATTCTTTTGACGGCCAGCGCCAATGCCCTTTGTTTCATTTTTCCCCTTCCCGCTCGTCAATTAAGGCCACAGCTGTGTGTGTGAAGAGAGGTCTTGTGAACCTCCCCACTCGATATACGGCGATCGTGCGCCGCGCTCCGTTAAAGCTGACCCGCTCCCATTGCCTTGCAATCCGGTCTACAGCACACCGGATTGCAAGTACAGAGGGAGACGGGACACTTCAGATACTTCAACATCGGACTACTTATTTATTACAAACGAAATGCGCAGCGCTTTCTAAATGTTTTCACTTCTAATGCTTCGGATTCTGGTTATTGAGGCAATGCACTTCCAACCAGATCAATTTCCGACTAAACCTTAAGTCATGCTTACAAATACGCCGTGACCGCTTTCGACGAAAGCATGGAGCAACGGCATCTAGAACAATCTTGGCGTACCAACCCAGACGACCACCGCTTCTTCGCGGGCGGTATTGCACCAGGCATGAGGCACAGTGGACTCGTAATGCGCGGTGTCACCGGCCTGCAATACGAACGTTGTACCTTCTAATGTGAGCGATATCTGGCCGCTCATTACATACAAGAACTCTTCCCCCGCATGCGTCGTGACTTCCGACGGGTTCTGTCCAACGGGCATCCTGACGAGAATCACTTCCAGCTTGCTGCCGACCGACAGGTTCGTCAGCCGTCCAAATCGATTCGCGGTTCCGTCGAACCCGAAGTACTTCAGCTCGTTCCCTCTGCGCACCGACCTGTCTTCGGTTGGCGTGTCGACGAAATACTGCACCGTCACACCTAAAGCCCGGGCAATGCCCACCAGCGATGTAATCGAAGGCGTTGCATGACCTCGTTCCACCTGCGACAGAAAGGGCTTGGAAATTCCCGCTGTGGTTGCCACTTCATCCAGCGTGCGCTTGAGTCGTTGGCGAAGCGCGCGGACTTTACTTCCTATAGAAACTGCGACCTGTGCCTTGTTATCGAGTGGCAAAACCATAGCAAGACAGAATCCCGTAGTCAAAATTAGTTTGATATAACCAAATTATGTTTCATTGAGTGCAACATCCTCCCTACGACATGCGCCATATGCCGGGCGAGTTGCCGCGATGAATGACTCAATCATTGCGATTCCCGGGACACTTTCGACCGTGCGGCGAACCGGGCGCTGGTTGCGCGCGCAACCACACCCGTCTATTGACGACGGCCTGAGCGTCATACAGTGAGAATGTGCCTCCCGGTTCGATGCGCGGATATCTGGAAGGCACTTCGCAGAAAGAAACATGTCAGAACCGGCGTACCGTTACTTCGACGCCACCAGCACCCACAAACGGGCGAGGTCGGCCGAACCGTCAGTACCCTTCACGGCACGGAAGGTTTGCACTGCACGTGCTTTATCACCCGCCATGTAGTACGCCTCGCCCAGATGCAATTGCGCCTGGTCCGGGTGATCGATTCCGCCCTTCGCGATTGCAGCGTCCATGGCTGTCAGGCCTTGTTTGGCCTGGCCCGCAAAGACCTGATTGAAGCCGGCGTCGACTGGCGCAACGGGGTTTGCAGGATCGGCCGGCGCTTGCGCCCGTTTCGCGGCGAGTGCCTGCAGACGCTTCTCGCGATCTGCCTGCGCATCGTGACCCAGAACGCCTGACGCGAAACCTTGATCGATGACCTGCTTACCTTCGGCTGTGGTGCCAGCCACAATCGCCAACTGCGTCATCTCCATGTAGTCGTCAGCGGTGCTGAGCGAACCGGTCGCACGACGCAGGCGGAACGTGTCGATATCCAACGCCGACGAATAGCCGGGCTTGCTGCGAATCGCGTTGAACAGATCGTCCCAGTACGATTGCTTCGGATGATAGGCAACCAGCTTTTCGAGCGTGCTGCGGTACGTCGCGTCATCTTTCACGCGTTGCGCGCACGTGCCGAGCAATTGCAGTTGCGACTCGTCAGGTACATGACCCGCATGCACTTGCGCATCGATACCTGGTTTGAGCAGGCTCACCACACTGCCGCAATCGTTTGACAGGTAATAAGACTGCACAAGCAAAGTGCGCATGTCGGGATCGCTGCCGCCCGACTTCAGATAACGCTGCGCGACCTTCGCGGCCTGGGCGTAGTTTTTCTGCTGAAAGTAGATGCCTGCGAGCGCCGCGCTGGTGCGCTGCTCGTCAGCACCGGTCAGGTGCCCTGAAGCCAGCAAGGTTTCGTAGGCCTGGGCCGCCACACCCGATTCACCGGCCGCCGCAGCAGCCGCGCCGCGCATCTCCTGAATCATGTAGCTTTCGTAGGGCGTTTTGCCCGGCACGGCGTCGGCCTGATCGATCTTCGTCAACGCGTCCTTATACTTGTGCGCGCGATACAGATCCTGCGCGGCGTTCAGCGGCTTCGCCACATCCGGCCGCAAGGTGTCGGCAGCATGAGACGTGACCGGCAGCACGACGAGCGCGGACAGCCCTGCGATAGCGCCCGCAATGACGGCGCGCTTGAACCGTTGATGGATCGTTAGCATTCCACTTCCCTATTGCATGTATTGCTCGTTGCCGATCAGGCCGATTTTCGTCGCGCCCAGTCGTTGCGCGGATGCCATCACCGCTGCGACATCCTTGTACGGCACCAGCTTGTTGGGCCGCAGATGGATTTCCGCCTGGACCGGTTCGGCCGCCACCTGCGCAAGCCTGGATTCGAGCGCCGCGCGGTTCGGCACCGGCTGACCGTTCCAGGTCGTGGTGCCGTCGAAGTCGATATCGATCTGCACCACTTCCGGCTGCGTGATCGGCGGCGGCGGATTGCCGACCGGCAAGTTCATCTTGATGGCGTGCGTCTGAATCGGAATCGTGATGATCAACATGATCAGCAGCACCAGCATCACGTCGATCAGTGGCGTGGTGTTGATATCGACCATCACATCCGGTTCAGAACTGCCACCGCCCGAAGATACGTTCATCCCCATCATCATCTCCTGTCGATCAGACTTGGTGCTTTAGCACTTAGTCTGATCCCATGCAAAGCTGTCGATCGGACTTGGGGCTTTAGCTGTCGGCCGGAGTTGGCGCTTTAGCTGTCGGCCGGAGTTGGCGCTTTAGCGCTTACTCCGGCCCCATGCAAAGCTCTTACTCCGGCCCCATGCAAAGCTCTTACTCCGGCCCCATGCAAAGCTCTTAGTCCGATCCCATGCAAAGCTAGCCGCCGCGCGCAGGCGGCTCAGTAATAAACGAAACCTTGGCAATACCGGCGCGCTCGCACTCGGTAATGACCCGGCCGATGAATTCATAACGCGCGCTCTGGTCACCGCGAACGTGCACTTCCGGCTGCGGCGTCATGACCGAGACGGTTTTCAGGCGTGCCAACAGCGTAGGCGCATCCACCTGCTTCTCGTTCCAGAAGAAATCGCCGTCGTGGTTGACCGCAATGACGATACTTTTGGGCGTGGTCTGCAGCGGCTGGATCGTCTCCTTCGGCAGTTGCACCGGCACCGTATGTGTCACCACCGGAATCGTGATCAGAAAGATGATCAGCAGAACCAGCATCACATCGACAAGCGGCGTGGTGTTGATACTGGAGATGACCTCGTCGTTATCATCCTGCCCAACGCTCATAGCCATGACAGACTCCGCTTATTGGACCAGCGCTGCTTCACGAGCCGAAGCGCGTGCCGAACGCCGGCTGCCGGCGAGCAGAACAGTGTGCAGTTGTGCGCCGAACGCACGAACACGCTCCATCACCGACTTGTTGCGGCGAACCAGGAAGTTGTAGCCCAGCACCGCCGGCACGGCGACGGCAAGGCCGATCGCGGTCATGATCAGCGCCTCGCCCACCGGGCCCGCGACCTTGTCGATCGAAGCCTGGCCGGCGATACCGATTGCCGTCAGTGCGTGATAAATCCCCCACACCGTACCGAACAGACCGACGAACGGCGCGGTTGAACCAACCGTACCCAGGAAAGCCAGACCATCTTGCAGACGGTTCGACACATTGGTGATCGCACGCTCGACCGAGGTATCGATCCACGTATTGCGGTCGACGGCTTCGAGCAATGCTTCGTCGTGATGCTCGCCTGCCTCGATGGCCGTTTCGGCGATGAAGCGGAACGGCGATGCTTCGTCGAGCAGCTTCGTGCCTTCGACCAGCGAGGGCGCAGTCCACAACTGTTCGTCGGCGCTCTTCGCGCGACGGTTCGCACGGAACTGCTCGAAGAACTTGGTGATCATGATGTACCAGCTGCCCATCGACATGAGCACCAGCAGAATCAGCACGAAGCGTGCAACGAAGTCGCCGTTCTTCCAGAGCGCGCCGAGACCGTACGGGTTATTGACGGTTTCGGACGTGGCAGGCGCCGGCGGCGGGGTTGCTTCGTCTGCGGCCGGGGCGGCCGTTTGCGGTGCGGCGGTAGCCGGCGCCGCAGCCGACGCGGTTGCGTCGCTCGCTTGCGCGTGGGCCATTTGCGGTGCCACAAAGGTATCCACCGTGGTTACGGCGAACAACATGGTTGCCGCCAATGCGGCGAGAGTACGCTTCTTCATGCCTGCTCCAAGTTCATTAGTACAACTTCTAAACCAAGACTGATAAATCGCTACCGGTACCGAACAGCCGTGGGTTTCAGTTCAGGTTAAACGAGAACGGAACTTGCACACGGACAGCCTGGCCTTGGGAAACGCACGTGAACTGCTTGACCGCGTTGAAGGCCGCGCGATCCAGCGAGGAATCGTCCGACGACTTGGCAACACGTTCATTCGTAATATGGCCCTGCGGGTCGACTACAAATTCAATCAGCACATCACCCGTCACGTTGTTCTCCTGCGCTTCCTTCGGGTAGCGAATCGACGAACGGATCTGATCCGAGTTCGGGCACACCACCCCTACTTCCGCGCTCACGGGCTTGCTCGGCGCAGGAGGCGCCGGCGGTGCGGGGGGCGCCACGGCGGGTGCCGACACGACCGGTGCAGCCTGGTGCGTGATGGTCGGCTGCGGCGGCGTTTGCACCTGCACTTCCGGCGGCGGCACGAACGGCGGCGGCGGCGGTGCGAACTTCGGCGGCGGCAATTGCACGGTGGGCAACGGCGGCGGCGGAGGCGGCTTCACCGGCTCGATGATCTTGGTTTCGATAGGATGCTGGATGACCTGCACGACCTTGGTGGCAAGGCCATTGATAAGTGCATAGATCAGCACAATGTGCAGGAGCAGAACAACTGCGATACCGCCAAAGCGGCGTACTGGGTTTTGCTGCTTGCGCCCAAACTCACGCGGGCGTCCTGGCCTCTCCATACGGGCCGTCGCTGCCGGAAATTGCCCTTCGACTTTCGTACCCACCTTTACTCCTCCGGCGTGAACCGTCCATTTCTGTAACTGCAGTGCGCTTACATATCGCAAACAACGTTCACTTCAGGCAATCTCATTCATCGCCCTGATCTTTGATTCGCAATCCAAAATTTATGCCGCAGGGCCCAACTCTGTGGCGCTGGCGCGGGTATAGCAATGAGACGCCGCGACGGCACGTCAGATCAGCCGAACAAGCATCTAAGTAGAACTACTAATAGATTAAATTCGAGCCGCTCATTTCCGTCTGGCATGAACATGCTGAAGACAAGTTGATCGAAGCGCGCTGGCGTTTCTGAACTTTTTGCGCGTTTGTCACCTGCGTTTCATGGGAGGCAACAATAGCAGGACAAAAAATGTCGGGTCAAACTTTTTTTGATGGGAGCATACTAAGTTTAGAGAGAGCACTCTAACTAATGCCGTATTGGCGTCGCTTTAAAAGAATAAGCGTGTGTCGAACAGATGCGAGCGCGCCTTTGGCGGCTCGCTAATTGGGATGCAGCCGCGATTGTGGGCTTCCATATCACGTCACAAACTGCCGACGGATCATGAACGGTGCGCGGCGCAAAGGCCCGCCTGACGGGCCTTTGCGATGACTGCACGCAACCGGAACAGATCGAGAACAGGTCGTCTAACGTGTTGGTCGAGCGTCGGCGGAAGGCCAGCGTCGAAGGCGAGAAGATAGCAGAAGGAAAACAGCGTTTGAAAATCTTTTTAGCGGTATTTACGACACTCTAAATACACATTTCAATTACGCCATTTTCATAATTACAAAATTATTCCAAATAATTACATATAGCTAACGACGTCGATAATGCCCGATGCGATCCGCATCGAAGATGCCGAAGAGACTTTCAGAGCCCACGAGAACCCACGCGCGGTTGGCATGCGCGCAATTCCGCGCAACGAGACCCTCCGGAGCCAACGAGCAAAGCGGAGCAGCGGGCGCAAAAACCCATTGCGCCCGCTGCCTCACCCGTTCGTTCCCTCGCTCGCGACAACCGGCATGTCGTTCCGGGTACGTGCGAGCACAGGACGCAACGCCGCGCCGGTGTGACTGGCGGCAACGCGAGCCAATCCTTCCGGATCGGTGGCAGCGACAATGGTGCCGCCCCCCACACCGCCTTCCGGGCCGAGATCGATGATCCAGTCCGCTTCGGCAATCACATCGAGATCGTGCTCGATAACGACGACGCTATGACCGCCGTCCGCAAGACGATGCAGCACGCGAATCAACTTCGCGACGTCGGCCATATGCAGGCCGACAGTCGGTTCGTCCAGCACATACAGCGTGTGTGGCGGCTTCTGACCACGGCGCGTGACGTCGTCACGCACCTTGCTGAGTTCGGTGACGAGCTTGATGCGCTGCGCTTCGCCGCCCGACAACGTTGGCGACGGCTGCCCAAGCGTCAGGTAACCGAGCCCGACATCTTTCATCAATTGCAACGGATGTGCGATGTTCGAAATCGGCGCGAAGAACTCGACGGCTTCGTCGATTTCCATGGTCAGCACGTCGCCGATATTCTTGCCGCGCCATGTAACCGCCAGCGTCTCCGGGTTGAAGCGCTGCCCGTGGCAAACGTCGCACGGCACCTTCACGTCGGGCAGGAAGCTCATGCCAATGGTACGCACGCCCTGCCCTTCGCACGCGGGGCAACGTCCTTCGCCGGTGTTGAACGAGAAACGCGATGCCGTATAGCCACGCGCGCGCGCTTCGAGCGTGCCGGCAAACAGCTTGCGGATCGCATCCCACACGCCGATGTAGGTTGCCGGACACGACCGCGGTGTTTTTCCGATCGGGGTCTGATCGACTTCCAGCACACGGTCGATGGTTTCCCAGCCCGTGATTGCATCGCACCCTTGCCACGCATGGGTGACGTTCAGCGGCGCACGCGGCGCCGTGCGCGCCAACACGCTCGAACGCCGGTTCGCCGCCGGCTGGGTCTCGGCCGCCGCACGCGCGCGCCGCGTGGCCGGCGACGACAATACCGAGCGCCCCACCGCATCCAGCAAATTAGCCATCAGCACGTCGCGCGCGAGCGTCGATTTGCCCGAGCCGCTCACGCCCGTCACCGCCACCAATCGTGAAAGCGGAATGCCGACGGTGACGTTCTGCAGGTTATGCAGCTTGCCGCCGTGCACCGTCAACCAGTTCTCCGGCACCGCGGTCGCGCGTTTGGTCGGCGCAACCACCTTGCGACGCGGCTGCAGCGGATGCACGATAGGATGGGCCAGAAACTGCCCGGTCAGCGAATCGGGTTGCGCCGACAGATCGGCCACACTGCCCTGCGCAACCAGCGTGCCGCCGCGCTTGCCCGCGCCCGGTCCGATATCGATGATGTGATCGGCACGCCGAATCGTGTCCTCGTCATGCTCGACCACCACCAGCGTATTGCCCTTTTCGCCTAGCTTGCGCAGGGCGTTGAGCAGAATCTGGTTGTCGCGCGGATGCAGGCCGATGGTCGGCTCGTCGAGCACGTAGCACACGCCTTGCAAATTGCTGCCCAGTTGCGCGGCGAGCCGGATGCGCTGCGCTTCGCCGCCCGACAGGCTCGGCGCTGCCCGATCGAGACTCAAATAACCGAGCCCGACTTCTTCAAGAAATTGCAGGCGGCTGCCGATTTCGCTGACCACGTCGCGCGCGATTTCCGCGTCCCGACCGCTCATCTCCAGCGTGTCGATCCACGCGCGCGTATCGGACACGGTCCATTGCGCGACGTCGACGATAGCCTGCTCGCCGAACGTGACCGCGCGTGCGGTTGGGTTCAGACGCGTGCCGCCGCAATCCGCACATGGTTCGTCGACGAGACCTTCCGGCTCCTGCTCCTCGGAAGGCAAGCTCTGCTCGCGGCCACGGTTGTCGTCCACGACCACTGTGTCGTCATACGCCGCGCGTTGTTCGCGCGTCAGCGCGAGGCCCGTGCCGACGCACGTAGTGCACCAGCCATGCTTGCTGTTGTACGAAAACATGCGCGGGTCGAGTTCGGGATAACTCGTGCCGCATACCGGGCAGGCACGTTTGGTGGACAGTACCTTCACCGCGCCGAGTTTCGCCGTGGGCCGGCCGCCGCTGATCGCGTCGTGCAAACCGTCGAGCGGCGCCAGAAGATGCATGACGCCCTTGCCGATTTCCAGCGTCTGGTCGAGCGCCTGGCGCAGTTCCGCCTCCTTATCAGGCGATACGACGAGGTCGGTCACCGGCAGCTCGATGGTGTGCTCGCGGAAACGATCGAGTTTCGGCCATGGGTCCACCGGCACGAACTCGCCGTCCACACGCAGATGCGTATTGCCGCGTGCTTTCGCCCACTTGGCGAGATCGGTGTAGACGCCCTTGCGGTTCACGACGAGCGGTGCGAGGAAACCGACGTGTTGCCCTTTGTGATCGCGCAGCAATTGCGCCGCGATCGATTCGACACTCTGCGACGTGACCGGTGTGCCGTCGTGAATGCAATGCTGCAGACCGAGCTTCACATACAGCAGACGCAGAAAGTGCCACACTTCCGACGTGGTCGCCACGGTACTCTTGCGACCGCCACGCGACAAACGCTGCTCGATCGCAACCGTAGGCGGAATGCCATACACCGCGTCGACCTCGGGCCGACCGGCCGGTTGCACGATGGACCGCGCATACGCGTTCAGCGATTCGAGGTAACGGCGCTGCCCTTCGTGGAACAGAATGTCGAAGGCCAGCGTGGACTTGCCCGAACCGGATACACCGGTAATCACGTTGAATTTGCCGTGCGGAATATCCACATCCAGCGATTTCAGATTGTGCTCGCGTGCATTGACGATACGCACCACGTCTTCGCCTTCGATCACCCGCCGCGCACGCGCCGCGCTCAGCGCCTTTTGCAGCGGAATGCCCTGCGACGCCGGTTCGGCCGCTGCGTTCATGGCACGGTCGTATTGCAGCAGTGCCTCACCGGTATGCGATTCGGGACAAAGCTTGACGTCTTCCGGCGTGCCCGCGCATAGCACCCGGCCACCGCCGTCGCCACCTTCTGGGCCGAGATCGATCAGCCAGTCGGCCGCACGGATCACGTCGAGATTGTGTTCGATCACGATCAGCGAATGGCCGCTCGCCAGCAGTTTGCCGAACGCCTGCATCAGCTTGGCGATGTCGTCGAAATGCAGGCCGGTGGTCGGCTCGTCGAACATGAACAGGCGTTTTGCAACCGGCTGCTTCGCGCTGCGCGCGGTGCGCGCCTGCGCCGATTCCGCGAGGAACCCGGCCAGCTTGAGGCGCTGCGCTTCACCGCCGGACAGCGTCGGCACCGGCTGGCCGAGTTTCACGTATTCGAGACCCACGTCGACGATTGGCTGCAGCACGCGCAGTACTTCGGCATCCTTGGCGAAGTAGGCGGTGGCTTCGCTCACCGTCAACTCCAGCACGTCGGCAATGCTCAAAGCACGCGCCGGCTCGCCACGCTCGATTTTGACTTCGAGCAGTTCTGCGCGATAGCGGCGCCCATCGCAGTCCGGGCAGCGCAGATAGACGTCGCTCAGGAACTGCATTTCAATGTGCTCGAAGCCCGAACCACCGCAGGTCGGGCAGCGCCCGTCTCCGGAGTTGAAGCTGAACATGCCGGGGCCGTAACCGCGTTGCTGCGCAAGCGGCGCCTTGGCAAAAAGCTTGCGGATTTCGTCGAAAGCGCCCACGTAGCTGGCGGGATTCGAGCGCGCGGTCTTGCCGATCGGCGACTGGTCGACAAACACGACGTCTGTGACCTGGTCGGCGCCCGTCAGGCTCCTGAATGCACCGGGCGATTCGGTGGCGAGACCGAAGTGGCGCGCCATGGCCGGATACAAAACATCCTGCAGCAGGGTGGACTTGCCGGAGCCTGATACACCCGTCACACAAACGAGCCGCTGCAGCGGAATCTCGACGGTAACGTCGCGCAGATTGTGTTCGGTCGCGCCCTCGAGCACGATGCGCGGCGTACTCGCGTCCACCGGACGTTGCGACCAGTGCGCCGCGTCCGCCACATGCCGGCGGCCACCCAGGTACTCGCCGGTCAGCGTGCCGGACGAGCGGATTGCCTCCGGCGCGCCGTCGTAAATGATCGAGCCGCCACGTTCACCGGGCCCCGGGCCCATGTCGATCAGGCGATCCGCCGCAAGCATCACCGAGGGATCGTGCTCGACCACCACCAGCGTATTGCCCGCGTCGCGCAGCCGATGCATTGCCTCGACGATCCGGTTCAGATCGCGCGGATGCAGCCCGATGCTCGGTTCGTCGAGCACGAACAGGGTTTTGGTCAGCGACGTGCCGAGCGCCGTGGTCAGGTTGATCCGCTGCACCTCGCCGCCCGACAGCGTGCGGCTTTGCCGATCGAGCGTCAGATACCCGAGGCCGACATCGCACAGATACTTGAGGCGCGTGCGCACTTCGGCGAGCAACAGCTTGAGTGCGTCGTCGAGCAAGGCGCTAGGCAGGCTGATCTCGTCGAAGAACCGCCGGATGCGCTCGATCGGCATCAGCATCAGGTCGTGCACGGTCAGACCCGGCAAGGACTCGAGTTGCGCACGCGTCCACTCGACGCCGCGCGGCATGAAGCGTTTCTCCGGCGCCAGCACCTCGTCCGCATTCTGCTTGCTGCCGAGACGCCACAGCAGCGATTCCGTTTTTAGACGCGCGCCGCCGCAGGTTTCGCACGGCGTATAGCTGCGGTATTTCGACAGCAACACGCGAATGTGCATCTTGTACGCTTTCGATTCCAGATATTCGAAGAAGCGTTTGACGCCGTACCAATGGCTCTGCCACTTGCCGTTCCAGTCCGGCGAGCCATTGATGACCCAGTCGCGCTCGGCGTCCGTCAACTCGCCCCAGGGCGTGCCGCGACGGATATCGGCCTTCGCCGCATAGCGCATCAGGTCGTCCTGGCACTCTTTCCAGGCCGGCGTTTGCATCGGCTTGATCGCGCCGTCGCGCAGTGTCTTGCGCGCGTCGGGAATCACCAGACCGAGGTCGACGCCGATCACGCGGCCGAAACCGCGGCAGACTTCACACGCGCCGTAGGCCGAATTGAACGAGAACAGCGCCGGCTGGGGATCCGCATAGCGCAGGTCGCTCTCGGGGCTGTGCAGGCCGGTGGAGAAACGCCAGATTTGGGGCTCGGGAGGATTCGCTTCGGGCGCATCGGGCGCTGCCGGCAGCACGTAAATATTGACGCGGCCGCCGCCGCGCTTGAGCGACGCCTCAATCGCTTCGACCGCCCGCTGCTTGTCGACCGAGCTCAAACGGAAGCGGTCGGCCACCACGTCGAGCAGCTTGCGCTTGCCGGTGGGCGAGTCGACTTCGCGCTGCGCCTGCACACGCGTGTAACCGCTCGCGGAGAGCCATTGCTCCACTTCCTGCTCGGACGCGGTTTCCGGCAACTCGACCGGAAACGTGACGGCCAGCCGCGGATCATGCTCCGCGGCGCGCGCGACCAGCTCGGCGTAAATCGTTTCGGGTGTGTCGTGGCGCACCTGCAGGGCGGTCTTGCGATCGAACAGTTCGGCCGCTCGCGCATAGAGCAGCTTCAGGTGATCGTTGAGTTCCGTCATGGTGCCGACGGTGGAGCGCGAACTGCGCACCGGGTTGGTCTGGTCGATCGCGATGGCGGGCGGTACGCCGTCGACCCGGTCGACTTGCGGCCGGTCCATGCGGTCCAGAAACTGCCGCGCGTAGGCACTGAAGGTTTCGACGTAGCGCCGCTGCCCTTCCGCGTACAGCGTGTCGAACACGAGGCTCGATTTGCCGGAACCGGACGGCCCGGTGACAACCGTCATTTCGCCGGTTTTTACATCGAGATCGACGTTCTTCAGGTTGTGCTGGCGCGCGCCGCGAATGCGAATAATTCCGTTAGATGCCAATTTTCCCGACCGTCTGAATGAGTTGACCACCGCTCACGGACGCCTCGCGACCGCGCAAGTTCAGTGTGCCCGAGCCAACGGGAAGACGCGCCAAAGGCCCAGGTTGCAGGGGGATATTGTACTGTATATTTATACAGGTTTTGCAAGGCGGTCGCTAATGTAACCAGCTTGCCGATAGTCGCGGGGCAACATCTGCTGGATCGCCGGCGGCAGCAGCCAGATCGATCGTTCAGATCGCGCTGGCGCGCGCAGGAAATACGCGGCCGGACGCGCTTCGCGCACTGCCCAGACTCACCGCGCCGCTTTCGCCCAGCGCATATGCCACGCAACGTTTTGCCAACACCTCGGTGGGATCGACAAGCTGCACTGCCCGCTCGCCCGGCCGCGCCAGCGTCGAACCGCGCAACAGCAGCGGCAATTCGGTGCAGCCCAGCACGATGACCTGCACGCCTTGCGCGACCAGATCATCCACCGCCGCGGCGACGTCGTCACAGCACTCACCCGACGTATAGCCCGCCTTGGCGCCGCGGGCCCCGTATATCGCGTTCATGAGCCGGGCCTGGGCGGCCTCGGCCGGCGCGATCTGGGCGAAACCGCACGCTGCAAGCGCCTTTTCATAGACGCCGCTCGCCAGCGTGCCTGAGGTCGCCAGCACACCGACTCCGCGCAGGCCCGGAAACGTCTCGCGCAGATAATCAGCGGTACAGGTCAGCATATTGATGATCGGAATGGTCAACGACGGCTGAATCCGTTCGACGAACGCATGCGCCGTATTGCACGGAATCGCGATGAGATCGGCGCCGCCCTCTTCGAGCGTTTTGCAGGCGGCATACAGCGCGAGCGTCGGATCGTCGCCGTTGCCGAGCAGCGCGTCAGTGCGATCCGGAATCTGCGGATTCTGCTCGACCATCACCTTGATGTGATCCTGGTCGCGTGCGGCCGGTGTATTGCGCACCAGTTTCGCCATGAAATCGACAGTCGCCGCCGGGCCGACGCCGCCCAGCACACCGACCTTGAAACGCCGCGCCGGCTGCGCATATTGCGCCGCCGCGACGTAGCGCGCGTAGACCAGGCTGCTATCGACGAACGGCACTTCCTGCATGCCGAGCGCGCGCGCCACCATGGCGATTTCGGCGAGCCCGGGCACGATGATCTCGGCGCCTTGCGCAATGAGGTCCGCACAAGCCGCGCGCAGCAACTCGACCGGCTGGCCGTATAGCTGGCCGCTTTTGATGCCGTCGTCACCGAACACGGCACGCGTTACGCGATCGCCGCCCTCATCGTTATGCGGATGCAGCACGTCGAACTGCGCGCTGTCGAAATAACGCTCGAAGAGACCGTTACTGCGGATCGTGCCGGAAGTCAGCACACCGATACGGCGAACCGACGGAAACGCTTGCCGCACATGCGCGCGGAGCGCAGCCATGAGATCGGCGATCGGTAGCGTCACGTTCGCCGAGAGTTCGTCGATGAAGGTGTGACTGAGGAAGCACGGCAAGACGATTGCATCGACACCGCGTTTCTCGAAGGCGCGAATCGTGTCGAACACGTGGATCTTGAACGGCGCGCTCGCCGCGCTTAGCGAAGCCGGTCCTTGCCACGGTTGCTGCTCGAGGACGATATCGAATGGCCTGGCCGCGCCGGGCCGGCGCCAGGCCATGGTCATCCGGCTCAACACGTCGACGCTTGCGAGCGGCGACGCGCCTGTCACGACCCCCAGCGAACGATGACGATACATGATGGCTTCCCCCCTCGTTTTTCAGTTTGCCTTGATATTAGGATGCTTTGAGGGGTTCAGGATGCTATTCACCACGAAATAGCGGGTTTATGCCTGGCTAAGTGCTTACCATTTGTTTTCCTGTAGCGACGCCTTTCTCGCTGTGTTAACGGTTTATTGGCGTGGCCCTCGCTCGAGGCATACAGACAAACAAGCGCCACACCTGGAAATCCGGACCTAAGCCGCCTCGACGACACCGCTCGCCGCGCCGCCCTTGCGGCGCTCCAACGTACTGATACACACCAGCGACACCCCGGCGAGGCAACTATAAAAAACGGCCAGCGGCCACCATGCTCCCGGATATCGATGCGCGAGCAACGTGCCGATTAAAGGCGTCAAGCCGCCCGCCAACGCGGCGCACACCTGATAAGACAAAGAAATAGCCGAGTACCGGACTCTCACCGCGAACGCGGTCGACATAAAACCGGCCATCACCGCATAAGAACTCGACATGCACATCACCGCCAGCGCGATGCCGATCACAATCGCCACCGGCCTCCCGGTCGATACCAGCGCGAACATCGGATAAGGCGAAAGCATCGCCAACGCCGCCGCGCCTTTCAAAAATCTTCCGGTACCGATCCGTTGCGCGAACCATCCGGAACCCAGTTGCGTGAACAACTGAATGAACGCCACCACGAACAGGCAATCGAGAATCAGCGAACGATCGAGGCCCAGTGTTTGCGTCGTGTAATTCAGCATGAACGTATTGACGAACCATGCGCCGGCCACGCCGATCACATTCGCGCCAAGGCACAGCAACAGCGTGCGCCACGCGTCGCGCACCACTTCGGCGACCGGCAGCGCCGCAACGCGCCGCTGCGCTTTCAGCGCCTTGAATTCAGGCGATTCGTCGACACCCGCGCGGATCAGCAAACCGACCACCAGCAACACTGCACTAGCGAGAAACGGCAGGCGCCAGCCCCAGCTGAAAAACGCCTCCTTATCCATCGACGCCACCGCGCGAAACGCGAGCAACGACAGGATCAACCCCGCGGGGCTGCCAAGCTGTGCGAACGAGGCGAAGAAAGTACGCCGTCCCTGCGGCGCATGTTCGCTTGCCATCAGTACCGCGCCGCCCCACTCGCCGCCGATCGCGATGCCCTGCGCGACGCGCAGCAGCACCAGCAGCACCGGCGCCCACACGCCGGCACTCGCGTACGTCGGCAGGAAGCCGATGCCGACCGTGCCGACGCCCATGATCGCCAGCGTCGCCACAAGCGCCTTCTTGCGGCCAATGCGGTCGCCGAGGTGGCCGAACACGAGTCCCCCGAACGGCCGCGCGAAGAACCCCACCGCGAAGGTGCCGAACGAGGCCAGCGTAGCGAAAAACGGATCGCTACCCGGAAAGAACAGCTTGCCGAAAATCAGCGCGGATGCAGTGGCGTAGATGTAAAAGTCGTACCACTCGATCGTGGTGCCCACAAATGCCGCTGCCGCGGCGCGCGTGGGTTGCCGGCCGGCGGCGTGGTCGTCTGACTCGCGATTCATGTCTTTCGTCTCCAAGGTCATTCTTCTGGATGGCGCGGTTTCTGCGTGCCGTCACCGGAAAACTGCTGGCTTGCGCTCAGGCTTTGAGCACACCCGCCTCGAGCAAGCGCTGCTGGGTTGCCGTATCGATGCCCAATGCGTCGAGTACCTCGCGGGTATCGCCGCCCAGCGTCGGCGGCGCACTGCGATACGTGGCGGGCGTGCGCGACAACTTGATCGGCGACGCCGTGCCGCGATACTCGCCCATCTCGATCACCATGCCGCGATGCAGCGTATGCGGATGGCGCGCGACGACGTCGACGGTTTGCACCGGTCCGCACGGCACGCCTGCCTTGATCAATGCCTGCGCGAGCGGTTCGCAGTCATGGGTGGCGAGCAGTGCTTCCAGCGCGGCCTTGAGCGGCTCGCGATGCGCGCAGCGGCTGCGGTTATCCACGTAGCGCGGATCGTACGCGAGTTCCGGCGCGCCGAGATGCGCGCACAGGCGCGCGAACTGCCGGTCGTTGCCGACGGCGAGAAAGATCGGCGCAGTCGCGGTGCGATAGCTGTCGTAAGGCGTGATGTTCGGATGCGCGTTGCCGCTGCGTTCGGGTGTGCGGCCGGAACCGAAATAGTTCGGCAGATGCGGATGCAGCAGTGATACGCCACAGTCGTACAACGCGATATCGATCGATTGGCCATGGCCGCTTTTCGTGCGCTCGGCGAGCGCCAGCAGAATGCCGGCCAGCGCGTTCAAACCCGTCACCATGTCGACGACCGGCAAGCCAACGCGCGTCGCCGGCCCGTCGCGTTCGCCGTTCACGCTCATCAAGCCGGTCATCGCCTGAATCGCGGCGTCGTAGCCAGGCAGACCACCAAGCGGGCCGTCGGGACCGAAGCCCGATACCGCGCAATGAATCAGCTTGGGAAAACGCTCGCGCAGATCGCGCTCGTAGTCCATGCCCCAGCGCGCGAGCGTGCCGGGCTTGAAGTTTTCGACCAGCACGTCGGCATCTTCGAGCAGCTTCCACAGAATGTCGCGGCCTTCGTCGCACGACAGGTCGACCGCGATGCCCTGCTTGTTGCGGTTCACGCCGGCGAAATACCACGCGGTGTCACCGTAAAACGGCGGCCCCCAGCCGCGCGTTTCGTCGCCGCCGGGCGGCTCCAGTTTGATGACCTGGGCGCCGTGATCGGCCAGCGCTTGCGTGCAGTAAGGGCCGCCGAGTACGCGGCTGAGGTCGATGACCTTGATGCCTTGCAACGCGCCTTGTGTGTGTTGCGTAGCCTGCGTGTGCCGCGCGATATCGTTCACATGTTCGGTCATGGCTCGCTCCGTGCAGGCAGCAGTTTCAGCGCCTGGTCGAGCGTGATGTCACGGGCATTGACCAGCGCAGCGATGACCTCGCCGTCATCCGAAGACGTCTGCACGTCGAGCGGATCGACCGGCAACAGCTTGTGCCGCAACACCAGATGGCTCAGCGCGAGCCGCCGGAAATCCGGCGCGAGGCGTACGCCTTCGCAAGCCATGAGCACCGCTGTGCTCGCGTGATACAAGGCGGTGGCCGCCTGCCGGACCGACTCATCGCGTCCGCACTCGGCGACGCTCTCAAGGGCGTCGCAAGCGCGCGTCAAGGTCGAACGAAGCAGCTTGAGGCTCTCCGCGGGCAATGCTGCCGCGCCGAGCCTATCCAGCAGATACGCGCGCAGTGGTTCAAGCGCGCCATCCCGTTTCGCCGCGCGCGCGACGTCGAGCGCCACGATATTGCTGGTGCCTTCCCAGATAGAACCGAGGTGGGCGTCGCGCACCAGACGCGCGTCGCTCCACTCTTCGATGTAGCCCGTGCCGCCGCGCACTTCCATCGCGTCGCCCGTTACCCGGCGGGCATCGCGGCACGCCCGGAATTTGATCAACGGCGTCAGGATGCGCACGCATTTCGCCGCCTGCCGATCACCGGCGTCGGCTTTCTCCAGCAGCAAGGCGATCTGCATGAACATCGAACGGGCCTGCTCCGCGGGCAGCATCATCTTGAGCAATTGCCGCTGCATCAGCGGCATATCGATCAGCTTGCGGCCGAACGCTTCGCGATTGCGCGCAATGTGCAGCGCCTCAGTCAACGCGCGGCGCATCAAGCCCGCCGCCCGCACGCCGTTCGACAGACGCGACATGTTGATCATGTCGGCCATCTGATGAAAGCCACGCCCCACTTCGCCGATCAGGTGCGCCACGGCTCCTTCCAGCACGATCTCGCCGCTCGCCATCGACCGGCTGCCGAGCTTGTCCTTCAGACGCACGATCCGATAGCTGTTGCGCGAGCCGTCCGGCAAGGTCTTCGGCAGCAGGAAAAGCCCAAGGCCGTGGATACCGGCGGGCGCATTGTCGACGTGCGCGAGCACCATCGCGAGATCGGCGTCGGCGTTCGAGCAGAACCATTTGTCGCCATACAGACGCCACGCGTCTTCACCGTTCACGCTGGTTTCGCGCGCGGCCCGCGTCGCGATACGGGCGACATCCGAGCCCGCCGTCTGTTCGGTCATGAACATCGCGCCCTGAAAAAGCGTGTCGAAATCACGCGACGCCAGCATCGGCAGAAAGCGTGCGACCAGTTCGGGCGCGCCGAATTTGCGCAGCGTACGCGTGAGCGAATCGGTCATGCTGACAGGGCAGCACAGACCGAACTCCGCCTGCACGAACAGAAACGTCAGCGCGTATTTGACCAGCGGCGGCGGCGCTTTCTTGCCATCGCGAGTGTCATGGCTCATCGAGGCAAGCCCCAATTCCGCGTAGGCCACGCGTTCGAGCGCGATGTAATCGGGATGCTTGTCGATGCTTTGCAGCGCTTCACCGCGCCGCGTGCGATGCCGCAATTGCGGCGGATTTTTGTCGGCGGACAGCGCCCAGACGTCGAGTTCATCGGACGCCCGCTGGCCTAACGAAACGAGTTGGCTTTCGAGTTCCTGATACAGCGCGTCGCCGAGATGCAGTTTGAGCAGACGGGCAAAGTCAGGGTCGCTGCTGAAGAAGTTGATGCCCCGGCTGTCGGGAATATTGGACGAGCCGTGTGCCGGCTGCGCGGTGATGTCGCTCATGCGTGTCTCCTTTGTGAAAGGAGCATAGAAGCGGCTTCGATAATCGTCTAATACAACTTATATCCGGTACGATAGACACAGCTTATCGTTAAAAAGAGCCGGAGGCTGCCGTGGACCTGAAACAATTGCGCTATTTCGTGGCGGTCGCCGAGGAATTGCATTTCGGCCGCGCGGCCAAGCGGCTGTTCATTTCGCAGCCGGCGCTCAGTTTCGACATCCGCAAGTTCGAGGAGCAGCTAGGGGTGCAACTGCTCGCGCGCACCAACAAGACGGTCGCGCTGACGAACGCGGGGCAGGTGCTGCTTGGCGAAGCGCGCCGCTTGCTGCTGCAGGCGGCCGAGGCCGAACGCATCACCGTTCGATCGGCGCATGGGCTGGCCGGCCGTCTGCGGATCGGCTTTGTGAATTCGATGTTGTACCGCGGTATGCCGCAGGCGGTGAGCCGCTTCGAGGCTGACTACCCGGGCGTCGAAATCGTGCTGAAGGAGATGAATACCAGCGAGCAGGTGCATGCGATCCAGCGGATGCAGATCGACATGGGCTGCGCGCATTGGGGCAATTTCCCGTCGGATGTGACTTCAACGCCGATTTTTTCCGAACCGTTTTTGTGTTGCCTGCCGGTGGGTCATCCGTTGGCGCGAAAGCGCAAGGTCGATCTGCGGGCGTTGGCGCAGGAACCGTTCATCCTGTTTCCACGCACGGTGTCGCCGCATTATCACGATCTGATCATTGCGCAGTGCGTGGGGGCCGGTTTTAGTCCGCTGATTCGCCATGAGGCGCGGTTGTGGCAAACCGTGGTGACGATGGTCGGGTTTGGGATGGGGGTGGCGTTGGTGCCCTTTACGTTGCGGCAGGTGCAGGACCCACGAGTGTGCTTTTTGCCCTTGCAGGGCGAGACGCTTCAGTCGCAGGTTTTGCTATTGCGAAGGGGTGGCGACATGGAGCCTGTCGCGGATCGGTTCGTCGAGTATCTTGGGCGTGAGAAATGTTAGGCCATATGCCAGGCGATGCGCAAACACACCAGCTATTTGCCGAAGCGGCGGCGGCGCATGCTTCCTCTCAACTTACCGACGATGCCACAAACATCGGATTAGGAACCGAGTACATGCAATACTGGCTAAACAAGGCGCATTCCGTCGATGGAGCTTACAAACTCTATCGCGGCCTATCCAACGGAATTTACTATCAGAAGATCAAGGCATGTGCGGACAAGCTGCGCGCCGATCCTGACTCAATGCAACCATTACGCAATATGGTCCAATGAGAATAGCCGCCTTTATACCGATCCTGTGTCTTGGTTACGCCGCCGCTTCGCAATCTGCTATCGGTATGGAGGCGGTCACGAGTTGCACACTCGGAAGCGATCGAAGCCATACGCTCGCATTGCTGCGCGCTCATCTAATAGATAGCACAGCGGTTTACTACCTGAGCAGAGACGGTGCCGCGCCCATGCGCCTCTATCAAGGTGACGAAGATCAGTCACGCGGCGATGATATACAGGTCGCTTGTGTAGGCACGAAAGAACGTGCTTTCGTCATATCCGGGGAATTCACTTCGAACTATCTACAGGGCGTTGCAGTTCGCTATAACGCCAAGGCGAAGCGATGGGAGCGTGTCGATTTCGCAGAGCGAACGCGCCCAACGGCCGTCTATTTAGATGCCAACGGTATGGCGGTTCTAATATCTAATAGCACGCGAAACGAGTCCCGCAAGCGATACATTATTTACCGATACGAAGGCGGCAAAGGTAGCGGTGAGCCGACGTATTCGGATCGGCGCCCGAAATTACAGGGCGCTCAAATACCCGCGCCTCAAAGCCGATCCGGAGAGGAATCGCAATGAGCATTTTTATGCAATTGTCGAAGGTGATGCGCTTGGCAACGGGAACGGCAGCTGCCGCCAGTTCGTAAAGAACATGCCTATCGCACCAGCCCTGCACGCTTGCAACGTAGCCGCCGATCAGGACGCGGTCCAGTAGGCTAGCGCGGCGCGGTGTAGGTCGAGATACGACGGGTGCGCATGCGTGCCGAGCAAGCAAAAACCCGCTTACGCCTCCCCCCGATACCCCACCAGCACCCTGTGCGCAACCATATCCATAGCAGGCTTAATCAACCCATTCTTGTCGGTCCAAACCTTGGGCGTTAACGCCCCGCTCAGCGCGACACTATCTGCATCCGTGAGAGCAAGCAATGCAGTCTGCACCTCATCATCAAACGCAATCACGTTGACGAAAATCGTATCGCCATCATTGGTGGTCGCCCGGACCTTGCAGGTCACAAAGCGCTTACCATTCTGCCCCGTGCGGATCTGCGCCTCGCCGTACAAGCGTCCGCCCACCAGTCCATCGATCATCGTCCTGCTCCTGTTATTCCGTACCGTGCAAAAAGCAGTATTGCCCAGCACGGCCCGTATGATCCCACGATCCGCAGCGCGGCTTACGCAAAAGCACGGACCCACGCGTTCACCGCGAACCCGTCTGCCCCCCGGCCGCCTCGAAAATATCGCGCAGCCACTGCGCAAACACCCGCACGCGCGACGACAACTGGCGATTCTGCGGATAAAGGACCGAAACCGGCATGGGTGGCGGTGGGAAATCCGCGAGAATGATCTTCAGCCGCCCCGACGCCAGCTCTCCCGCCACGCGGTATTGCGGCACTTGCACGATGCCGAGCCCGGCCACCGCTGAGCCCGTGTAGAGATCCGCGCCGGTCACCGATACCGACGATGGCAGGTGCATGGCCGTATCGCGGCCGTCGATTCTGAACTCGAGCGGCACCGGCTTGCCAGTCGCGCTGGACAGATAATTCACCGCCCGATGCGTGGACAAAGCCGCCGGATCGGACGGCTCGCCACACGTCTCCAGATAAGCCGGACTCGCCACCGTCACTTGCGGCAGTTGCGCCACGCGCCGCCCCACCATCGACGAATCCTGCAGATTGCCCGCCCGCAACACGCAATCGATCCCCTCCCGCACCAGATCGACCAGCCGGTCGTCCTCGCCGATCGTCAGTTCGATGTCGGGAAACCGCGCGAGAAAAGCCGGTAGCGCCGGCACGACGAAGTAGCGTGCCAGGGTGCCCTGCAGATTCACACGCAACAGACCCTTCGGCGCGAGGTTGGAAAACGAACCCTCCGCCTCCTCCATGTCGGCGATCAGCCGCACGCAGCGGCGGTAATACGCCTCGCCGTCGTGCGTGAGGCGCACCGAGCGCGTGGTGCGCTCGAGAAGCCGCGCGCCGAGCCGCTGCTCCATGCGCTTCATCAGGTTGGTGACGGTGGCGCGCGGAATCTGCAAGTCGTCCGAGGCGCGCGTGAAGCTTTGCCGCTCGGCGATCCGCACGAACACCCGCATTTCCTCGAAGCGATCCATAGTTGGGGCCTTGGTGCCGGGCCAGCGGCTTACCGGTCAATTATTAAAGCAAATGGAATGAAGATAACCATCCTAACCCGATTATCTCAGAGACGAAAGCGATCAAGATTCATCTCACTAGCCCATCACACAGAAGGAAATAAATCATGAACACGATCAAAAATGCGCGAGTCGTCATCGTCACCGGCGCATCGCGAGGCATCGGCGCAGCGGTTGCGCGACGCCTCGCCAAGGACGGCTTCGCGGTGACCGTCAACTACGCGTCGCGTTCGACGGAAGCCGATGCGCTGGTCGCGGAACTCACGGCGGGAGGCACCAGGGCCATCGCAGTGAAGGCCGACGTTTCGAAGGCCGACGACGTGCGTCGCATGTTCGAGACCACCGAACAGCAGCTCGGCAAAGTGGATGTGCTGGTCAATAACGCCGGCGTGCTCAAGACGCTGCCGCTCGCCGACACCAGCGACGCGCTGTACGACCAGACTTTCGACATCAACGTGCGCGGCACCTTCAATACCCTGCGCGAAGCAGCCGCACGGATGAGCGACGGCGGACGCATCGTCAACTTCTCGAGCACCACGCTCGCGCTGAACATGCCGGGCTACGCGATCTACAACGGCACCAAGGCCGCCGTCGAAGCCTTCACGCATGTGTTCGCCAAGGAATTGCGCGGCCGCAACATCACCGTCAACGCGGTGGCGCCGGGCCCGATCGCGACCTCGCTGTTCCTCGACGGCAAGACCGAAGAACAGATCCAGACCTTCGCGAAGATGCCGCCGCTGCAACGCCTCGGCCAGCCGGACGACATCGCCTCGGTCGTGTCGTTCCTCGCCGGCCCGGATGCAGGCTGGGTCAATGGCCAGATCCTGCGCGCCAACGGCGGCCTGGCTTAACCCTGCCTGAAAACGCTTAAAGCGTCTTTCTCATCGCAGTTTCAAACGTCGTATCGTTTTCATCGAATCGGAGAAGACAAATGCAGAAGAACGTCATCCTGGTGACGGGCGCGGGTACAGGCATCGGCAAGCTCAGCGCGCAATCGCTTGCCGAAGCAGGTCATATCGTCTACGCGACGATGCGCGATGTCGAAGGACGCAACAAGCCGCGTGCCGACGAAATGCGAGCGTTCGCCAAAGCGAAGGACATCCGGTTGCATCCGCTCGAACTCGACGTGCTGTCGCAGGAATCCGCCGATGCCGCCGCCGCGACGATCATCCGCGAGCAAGGACGGCTCGACGTGGTGATGCAGAACGCCGGACATCTGGTGGTCGGTCCGAGCGAAGCATTCACGCCCGAAGAAATGGTGAAGGTGTTCGACACCAACCTGTTCGGCGCGCAGCGTGTGAACCGTGCGGTGCTGCCGTATCTGCGCCGGCAGGAAGCGGGCTTGATGCTGTGGATCAGCAGCACGACGACCAAGGGCGGTTTTCCGCCCTTCCTCGGTCCGTACGGTGCGGCAAAAGCCGCGATGGATTCCCTGGCCGTCACCCTTGCCTACGAAATCGCGCGCTTCGGCATCGAAACCTCGATCGTGGTGCCGGGCGCGTTCACTCGCGGCACCGCACACTTTCCGAGCGCCGGCAAACCCGCCGATGCCGAACGCGCCGCCGCTTATGCACGCTATGACGGCGTGATGGATCGGATCGGCGAGCGCCTGTCCGAACTCACACCGGCCGACGCAGATCCGCAAGCCGTTGCCGATGAAATCGTGCGGATCGTCGCGCTGCCTTCGGGCGAGCGGCCGATGCGCTCAGTGATCGATTTCGTCGGTGATGGCGCGCGTGAAGTGCTCGACGTTTCAGAGCGCGTGCGCATCGAGTTCGCCAACCGGATCGGCATGGGCGACCTGCTCGAAGCGAAGGTCAAGCGTTAATCAAGCATGACCGTGAGGGACGCCCACTGTGATTGATGAACCCCGGCGTCCCGCAGTTCCTTTTTCGTTTTGAGCACACCCGTTGATGAAATCCGCCATCCTGATCGCCTGCGCCGTGCTGCTGTCCTTTCTGATCGCCGCGTGTGATGCACGACAACAAGCGCAGTCGCCGGACGCATCCGCCGCCACGCGGAGTACCGCCATGAAACCCTCAGTGACATATCTTCATTTATTGAAGCACACGCCCTTCTTCACGAGCCTGACGACCGAACAATTGCGTTGGGTGATCGGCCATTCGCATGAATGGGAAGCACAACCCGGCACCGTGATCGCGCAATGCGGCGGCACCGCGAGCGATCGGAGCACGTGGATTCTTCTGGACGGTGGCTGGCAAATCGAATACGGCCAACAATCGTATCCGGCGGGCCATGCGAGTGCGGGGAAATGGTTTAGCGCGGCTGTGACCGAGCGGCCGTGCAGCCTTGTCACGACCGAACACAGCTATGTGATGAAGATCGAACGCGCCGACTTTGACGCGATGCTCGAACAAGGTTTCGCATTCGACTCACATCTCGACGCGGGCCGACGCTATTACAGCGAACTGTTCGCCGCTCCGGCCGGACTCGTCAAATAGCGGTCGAGCCGGAGCGGTCATTACTCTATGAAAACACCAAACAGGCGCCCTTAAACCGCCGTCGGATTGCGCTCCGCAAATCCTTCCTGATGCCAGTACGGATACGCGGGACGTACAGCGCTGGCCGCGTCGAGTTTCGCCACCTGTTCAGGCGTCAGATTCCAGCCCACCGCGCCGAGGTTCTGCCGCAACTGCTCTTCGTTACGCGCACCGATCAGCACCGTCGATACCGTAGGCCGTTGCAGCAACCAGTTCAGCGCGATCTGCGGCACGGTCTTGCCGGTTTCGGCCGCGACCTCGTCGATTGCATCGAGCACGCGGAACAGATACTCGTCCGGCACCGGTGGCCCCATGTCAGAGGTCTTATGCAGACGGCTCGTTTCCGGCAACGGCTGACCGCGCTTGATCTTGCCGGTGAGACGCCCCCAGCCGAGCGGACTCCACACCACCGCACCCACGCCTTGATCGATACCGAGCGGCATCAACTCCCATTCATAATCGCGGCCGATCAGCGAGTAGTAAGTCTGATTCGCGACGTAGCGCGGATAGCCGTAACGATCCGCGGTGTCCTGCGATTTCATCAGATGCCAGCCGGAGAAATTCGACACGCCGGTGTAGCGGATCTTGCCGGCGCGCACGAGATCGTCGAGTGTGGACATGACTTCGGCGATAGGCGTCCTGGCGTCGAAACCGTGCAACTGGAACAGGTCGATGTAATCGGTTTGCAGACGTTTGAGCGCCGCGTCCACTGCCTGAATCAGATGAAAGCGCGACGAGCCGACGTTATTCGGGCCGTCGTCGAAACGGAAAGTCGCTTTGGTGGAGATGATCGCTTTGTCGCGCTTGCCCTTGAGTGCTTCACCGAGCACCGACTCGGAAGCACCGCTCGAATAGATGTCCGCGCTGTCGAACATCGTGACGCCCGCATCGAAACAGATGTCGATCAGGCGACGCGCTTCGGCGACGTCCGTGGCGCCCCACGCCTGGAAAAATTCGCCCTTGCCGCCGAATGTGCCCGTGCCGAAACTCAGTACCGGCACCTTGAAACCCGATGCACCCAGATGTCTGTATTCCATTGATGATTCTCCGTGGCCTAGCCGTCGATAAACGGACCTTTAGTCTACGCGCGTCCGGGTAAACGCGTCGGCAAACGTAGCCAGCGCGTCACGTGCACGTTGAATCACGCTGTCCCAATCGCCCAATGCCGGCTGCCGGAACAGCCTCGCTTGCGCATACCAGGGCGTATCGGCACGCTCCAGCATCCAGCGCCAGCAGGTGTCGAAGCGGTTCAGAATCCATACCGGCTTATCCAGCGCACCGGCCAGATGCGCGGTGGACGTATCCACCGATATCACCAGATCGAGGTTGGCCACCAGCGCTGCCGTGTCGGCGAAGTCATCGAGTTCCTCGGTGTAGTCCACGACGTTGGGATGAGAATCGCGGTGCAGCGGCTGAAGCGCAGCGTGTCCTTTTTGCAGACTGAAGAACTGCACGTTCGGCACATCGAGAAGCGGTGTGAGCTGCTCGAACGTAATCGAACGACGTGCGTCGTTCTTGCGGAGCTCGGCGACATGCGGCCGGTTTCCGCCGGCCCAGACCAGTCCGACTTTAAGGCGCGGTGCCTCTTGTGCAGCGATACGCTCACGCCATTCACGCGTGGCTTGCGGATCGGCGAACAGATAAGGCGTCTTTGACGGAATGCTCGCGAGATCGGTCTTGAACGCGAGCGGCAGACTCAGCAAGGGGCAATGACAATCGAACGGCGGCAGCGCGTGGCCCGCTTCGATCAATTGATCCACACCGCCTAGCGTGGACATGAGCCGCATCAACTCACCCGGTACTTCCAGCACGACTTTTGCGCCGAGCTTCGACACCCTGTCGGCGTAGCGGCAGAACTGCAGCGTATCGCCGAGACCCTGTTCAGCATGCAGCAGAATCGTTTTGCCTTCGATGGAAAAATCGCCCAGCCAGAGCGGCTGGGCAAAGGTGCGCCTGCCTGCCTTGATACGGCTACGCTCCCAGCGCCATTCGTATTCCTTCCATCCCGCTTCCAGTTGCCCCAGTTGCAGCAGACACAACGACTGGTTCCAATGCGTCTCGGCCGCGGTGGGATTGACCGCCAGTGCGCGCTCATAGCTCTGCAACGCATGCGCGTATTCACCGAGATCGATCTGGGTCAGGCCAAGGTTGTTCCAGGCATCGGCAAACGCAGGAGCGAGTTCGAGCGCACGCTGATAGCTTTGCCGCGCCTCGCCCGGCTGGTTCAGATCGCTGAGCGCATTGCCGCGATTGCTCCACGCGTCGGGATAGTTCGGCTGCAACGCCAACGCGTGATCGCAACTTGCCAGAGCATCGGCGGGACGGCCCAGATCGCGCAGCACGCAGGCGCGATTATTCCAGGCCTGCGCGAATTCCGGCTGCAGGGCGATCGCGCGATCAAAGCTGCTGAGCGCCTCGAGCGGCACGTTCAGGCCGGCTTGCGCGTTGCCGCGATTGTTCAGTGCGTCAGGGAATTTTGATTGCAATGCGAGCGCACGATTAGCGCTTGCGAGCGCTTCGTCGAAACGTTGCAAGGCATTGAGCGCATAAGCGAGATTCGAATGAAGCGGTGCCTGTTTCGCATTGATGGCGAGCGCCTTTCTAAGGAGTTCGATGCCCTCTTGCACACGACCCGCCTGCAGCGCGAGTGAGCCCAGCAATTGCAGCGCATCGAAATGGCGTGGCTTGAGTTCGAGAATCTCACGGTAAAGCTCTTCGGCCTCGGCGAGTGCGCCGTTCTGCTGAAGCGCGACGGCTTGCCGAAGCATAGCGTCCAACTGTTGCGGAAGATTGGCAGGCTTGCTCATGAGGTGAGCTTTGATTGAATGCGAGTGGAATCGGGAAACCGCTTTCAAGCCGCCTGAGTCGCGCGCGGAAGCCGCGCAGGTCACGCCTGAAAGAACGAAGCCGATTATCGCCGAAAAGAACGCATTCGGTCTGCTGTTTGCAAGCGGCATTGATTGTCCGCGAGCGGGAAAGTTGCGGCTGGTTTCGGAGGCGCTCTTTGAGAGTGCCTTTTAAGGGCGCTTTATGCCGCCTGGAGACGCGCGTCACGTTGCAACGTGATGCGCGCTTGTTGCTCAGACTGCGCCAAACTGTATCTGGTGTTCGGCTTACTGCGCAGTCAGATGCTTACGTCTCGCGAGATCCTGAGCCATCGCGTAGTGCTCCTGGATGGTCGGGAGTGCCTTCTTCGCCGCGTCCTTCAGTTGTTCGTCGCGACCTGAGGCGATTTCCGCCTGGAACGCCGACAGCGCTTTCTGTTCGCCGGTGAGCGCGACCTGTTCGATGTAGGTCTTGTCGAAGTCGGCACCACGCAGGTTGTTGATGCTCGCGAGCACCGCTGCGTCCGGATCGTTCTTCGGCACGTCGACGCCACGCGGACTCGCGGCGCGCAGCGCGTCGGAGATTTTCGCGTTGTCGCTCGACACGCGTTCTGCGAATGCCTTCACGTCCCGATCCGTGGAGCGCGAAGTGGCGATGCGGGCGGCATCGCGTTGCGTGGCGACAGCTTTGGTGGCGTCGGCGATGAAGGCTTGATCGGTGGCATGAATGCGTGCGGCATCCGGCGCGGCCGCTGACGGCGCGTTTTGAGCACTGGCCGCGCTAGCGACAACCATAAGGCTGGCCATGCAGGCACCGGTGATGGCGGCGAGAGGCAAACGGATCATACGTTCTCCTTGGAGTGGAAGCGAAACGACGGCGATGCGGGTGCGTCCTGGCCACTGCATGCGATTGCGTTGACACCTTGCAAGTCGCTTGCGACTGACCTACAGCGCCCCGCTCTTATCGCTGTGCATTCTAGGAGGCACGTTATCCCGCATGTGAAACCGTGCTGTCGCTTCTGTAACGTTAGGTAACCTTCATACGAAAGACTTGCCTTTGCCGTAAGGCCAGCGGCCTCTTCATGCCTCGAATGGAGACTGGGTGTTAACCAGAAAGCATCGGTAAAACGCCTGAATTCGCTGAACTTTCCTGCTGCCGCGCCGATAACAAAAAGATGGGGCACGCGCCAGGGCCACACGAACGGTATGCATGGCGCACCACTCGCACCGCATTCCCTGGAGAGATTCGATGGCAGTAGATCACCGCGCGAACGACGAGCGCAGCAATTTGACGAGTTCCAATAAATTCGAGTTATTGCTGTATCGGCTGGGTTCGGTTCCTGGCAGCGACGCGCATGAGCTTTACGGCATCAACGTCTTCAAGGTGCGTGAAATTTCGACGATGCCGCCGGTGACGCCGATTGCGGGTTCTTCGCCGTTCGTGATGGGTGCGGTGGACATTCGCGGCCAGATTATTCCCGTGATCGACTTGCCGCGCCTGATGGGTTGCGAGCCGACGCGCGGCTTGAACATTTTGCTGGTGACGGAATTCGCGCGTTCGACGCAGGCGTTTGCGGTCGAGGAAGTGGACGACATTGTGCGGCTCGAGTGGAATCAGGTGCTTTCCGCCGAAGGCGCGGCCGGTGGCAATCTGGTGACGAGCATTGCGCGTATCGACGGCAACACGGGCGACTCGCGGCTCGCCCAGGTGATCGATGTGGAGCAGGTGTTGCGCGACGTGTTTCCGTCACAGCATCCGAGCGTCGACCCCACCTCAGTGGGCGAAGCGCTTGGCATCCGCCATGGCGCGAAGATTCTCGCCGCTGACGATTCCGGTTTTGCGCGCAAGTTGATTGAGCAGGCGTTGAGTGCGATTGGTGCGGACTATGTGATGACCAAGACCGGCGAGGAGGCGTGGAGTACGTTGCAGCAGGTCGCGCGTGAAGCGCAGGCTAATGGTACACGGGTGAAGGACCGTATTGCGCTGGTGTTGACCGATCTCGAGATGCCGGAGATGGACGGGTTTATGTTGACCCGTCAGATCAAGGCTGACGAACGGACCCGGGATATTCCGGTGATTATTCATTCTTCTTTGACTGGGGCGGCTAATGAGGCGCATGTGAAGAATGCTGGGGCGAATGGGTATGTGGCTAAGTTTGCAGCCGCTGAGCTGGCTAGTGCTATTCGTGGCGCGTTGGGGGGAGTGGCTTTGGTGGAAGGGGTTGTTTGAGGGGGTTGTCTGTTTGCCTGCGCGGCGCTTGTTTGTCTGTGTGCTTGTGGGGTTGGCCTTTCCTTGTTTTCTTATTGGTCTATTAGTGTCGCCCCTGTGCGGGGCAGGCACCTACTTTTCTTTGCCTGCTGCAAAGAAAAGTAGGCAAAAGAAAGCAGCTCAAACCGCTAGCTCATAAGCGGGTCCCCCGCGCAGTTACGGTAGTGGTGCATCTGGAATCCGTGTTCTCGCACATTCGGCGCTAGTGACAAAGGCGTCATACTTCCGGCGGCGCTGCGCGCGCCGAAGCGTATTTCTTAAGACCGACTGCTGCGTTTCCGCGCTCGCGTCTCACCGTCGAACCATGACTTCCGGGGAAGTGCAGAGGCGCGGCGCCGAGGCGCA
>NZ_JAQQCQ010000033.1:0-81624 GCF_046030355.1 Paraburkholderia caffeinilytica | reverse complement strand
AGGCGCAGCCGATGGCCCCCACGGATTGAACCAAAGCCCCTTGTTTCCCATGCAGACCCATCCGCGACGCACGCAGTGCGGAGTGGGAGCTGACGAGTCCTTTGTCACCAGTGCCGAATGTGCGAGAGCACGGATTCCAGATGCACCACTACCCGCGGCGGACCACGATGCCCACTTAGCATTAGCGGTTTGAGCCGCTTTCTTTGCTTATCTTTCTTTGCGGCGGCAAAGAAAGTAAGTGCCTGCCCCGCACAGGGGCGAACGCTAATAGACCAATAGCAATTCAAGGAAAGGCCAACGCCGCAGGCAAACAGCCGAACAAACACCGCACAGGCAAACAAAACCAAGCAAAACCCAACACCACAAGCAACCAGAAAAACCCTACACAAACAAAAAACCCCATAAAAAAACCCAAATTCTATGTGACCATACCCTCACCCCAACCCGCACGGAGTGCAAATAAAAAAATGCAACAACCCGACCCACTCCACCCTCTGCGTCCCTTCCTGAAAAACTTCGTGTGGGAACACGGCCACATCGGCACTCGCTACATCAACTGCGTCACCGGCGAACTCGCCTTCGACGACGGCAAAAAATCCCGTTTCGCGGCAGAAAAATACCTCTACATCCCGCTAGACAAAGACGCCACCGACGACCCACTGGCCACCGGCCCCTCAACCCAGGATGCCGCTCTCGCCCGCTTCCTCCGCGCCGCGCAACTCGGCAAACCCGAAGAAGCCGGTTCCGCCGCGGAAGTCCAACGCGCCGTTCACGATTGCCTCGACCTGGCAATCTTCAGCGCCTATCAGCACGATGCGCACGAGGCCGTCGACCACTACACGCAGGAAGCGATGTTCGACGACGAAATCCGCGCAGCGCTCGTTAGCGATATTCGCCGGGTCTATGGGCCCATGCGCGAACAACTCGCGCTCTACGACTTCACCGTGCTGCATGGTCTGCCCACGCCGCTTCTCTTCAGCGATTCACCCTTCATCGACTGGCGCGTGCGCGTCAAGCCGGCCATGCCGTTCGTCTCGCTGCCGCTCGGACCCTATGCACTGCTGGTCGGCACGCCGTCAGGAAGAACCAGCCGCGCCGCACCCGTCGCGTGGAAAACCGCCGTGTCGATGGGCGTGCTAAAGGATCACAATCGCCTGATGGCCGAGCGCGCCCGTCTGTGGATCGTGGCCACCACCGACGATCAACTGGTGGCCATACAGGATCGCTTCAAGAAAGACGACGCATAACCGGCTGCTGTGCCCTGCCTATCTTCACGCCTCGCGGCGTGGATGCGCCTCGGGGGTAAACGAAAAGGCCAGATGGCCGATTTCGATACCCATGGTGTTGATCATCGGCGGCGCACGGAAGGCTTCCAGTTGCGCGCGTTGCTCAGGGCTGCCGATATCAAGCCGCGCGAGCAGTTCGGCAACGATCGCGTACAGCACGCCGATGTTGCCGTCCTCCACCTTCACCGCAATGCCGAGTGCGCCATCCGCGCCGAACTGCGCAGTCTGCCGGGACGCGCGCACGCCGATTGCGTAGCTGCCATCCGCGCCGACCTTGCCGACCAGCGCGCCATCGAAAGCCCGCATCAACGCGGTACAGAAACGTCCCTCGCCTGCCACCCACTCCGGATGCGCCGTCATCGCACGATAGATGCGTGCCAGCGCAATAGTGCGTGGCGAAAGGGAAGAAGGAATGGATGAAGAGCCTGCAGAAGAAGACAATGTCGCGTCCGCCGCGGCAGCGAGCTTCGCGAACAGTCGGGCGAGCCGGTCGAGGGCGAACGCCGGCGTCGGCAGATTGCAACCGTCGATCGACCATTGCACCGCGTCGTCCGGCAAGTCGCATACCTCGGCGACGGTATGCTTCACGCGCACCTGTAGCGGATGCTCCGGCAGTTCATAACCCTTTACCGTTGCGCCGATCGAACGCGCCCCGGCCAGCATGCCGGCGTGCTTGCCCGAGCAATTGCTGCACACGGCGTCCGGTTTGAAATCCCGCTTCAGCCAGTCGACATAGACCGCGTCGGACAACGGTGGATGGCCGCCGCAACGCAGATCGGCTTCACTGACCTGCGCCTTCGCCAGCATGTGCCTAGTGCGTTCGATGTGGCGCGGCTCGCTGCTGTGCGAGGCGCACATGAGTGCGAGATCGGTTTCGTCGAAGCCGAAACGCTCGAGCGCGCCAGTCTCGATTACCGCCAAGGCCTGCGCGGGCTTCGCGGCGGAGCGCGCCAGCGTGATGCGCGACGGATCGCCAAATGAATACAGCAGACGGCCATCGGCCTGCACCACCGCGACGTGGGCAATATGGGTGTTCTCGATCGCTTCGCCGCGATAGACAGTCGCCGCAATCGGCCCGGTTTCATGCAAGCTCATGGTCGTTCTTCTCCTTATCGCGTGGCTCGTCGCGATCGCTATCCGTCATGGTGACGCGAGCGATTCTACGTTCGTCTTTCGCGCAATCCAAATCGCCGCTGGCCGGCCACGGTATGCGCGCGATTGGCATGGCCCGCTGAACCGCTGGACCGCTGCTCAAGCCGCTTCGTGAATATGCTCGACAAGATAATCGATCAGCGCCCTCACCTTCGGCGGCAAGAAGCGGTTCGGCGGATACAGCAGCCACACCGACCCTACGTAAGCGCGCGCTTCGAGATTCCAGTCCGGCAGCACCTGCACGAGTTCGCCGCGAAGCAATGCATCGGTGGCGGCAAATTCAGGCAGGTTCGCGATGCCGAAATCCTGCTGCGCGGCTTCGAGCCGCGCGCCCGCATGATTGGCGATGTAACGCCCTTTCACGTCGACGCTTTGCGTTTCCGTGCCGCGGCGAAAGCGCCAGCGGTTGTCGTCGGCAGTTTCGCCGAGATAGATGCAATCGTGCTTGAGAAGATCGCGCGGCTGCGCCGGCGTGCCGCGCTCACGCAAATATGCCGGCGATGCAACCAGCAGCCAGCGCACGGTCCCCAGCCGGCGTCCCGCGAGGCCTTGCGGAGGGTGCTCGGTCAGGCGGATCACGAGGTCGACATCGTCGGCGAGCGGGTCGACGTCGTGATCGGTGAACAGCAGTTGCAGGTCGACTTCATCGTAGGTGCGCAGAAAGCCTGGAATCAGTGGATGAATCACGGTCTTCGCGAACGCCGTGGGCGCGCTCACGCTCACTTTGCCTTGTGGCCGCGCGGCCAGTTGCCCGGCTGCGTCAACCGCGCCCGATGCGGCGCTCAGCATGTCGCGGCAAAAACGCGCCACCTGGGCACCGGATTCCGTGACCCGCACCGTGCGCGTGGACCGTTCGAGCAGCCGCGTCGCCAATGCGTCCTCGAGCCGTTTGATCTGACGGCTGACCGTGGACGGCGTACTGCCGAGCTGACGTGCGGCCACGGAAAAATTGCCGGCATCGACGACGCGCGCGAAAACCGCCATGTCCGGCAGCAACGCAAAAAGGTCGGTTGGGTTCATTGTGAGGCGCCCGCGGGGTTTGAGCCAATTGATGCATTTCCGACATAAATGCTATGCACGGCGACCCGATTATCGCCCTCCAAGCAAAGTTCGACAATACGCGCTCATCTGCTCGAGGCCCGCCATGTCGAAACAAGAACGCCTTTTGTTGCTCTCCGATCTGATGCTGCTCGCGGTCGCCGTGGTGTGGGGCACCAGTTACGGTGTCGTCAAAAGCGCCCTGGTGTTCTATCCGGTTCTCGGTTTGCTGGCGATCCGCTTCGGCCTCACCTTTGTGATCCTGTCGCCCGCCTTGCGCCATTTGCGCGCTACCGATGCCCGCACGCTGCGCGGTGTGCTGATCGCAGGCGCCCTGTTGCTCGGCATCTTTCTCTGCGAAACCTTCGGCATTCTGCTGACGCGCGCGGCCAATGCGGCATTTCTGATCAGCCTGTGCGTGGTATTGACGCCGCTCGTCGAATGGTGGCTCCTCAAGCGCCGGCCGAGTCGCATCGAATGGGCGGCGGTTGCGCTTTCGCTGTTCGGCGCGTGGCTGCTGGCGGGAGATGGCGCGCTAAGTTTCAATCCCGGCGACGCGCTGATTCTGCTCGCCGCGCTGCTGCGCGCGCTGAATGTGTGCGTGACTAAACGCGTGATGCGCGACTCCGCGTTGCCGGCTTTGTCGGTGACGGCGGTTCAGTCGGGCGTGGTGGCATTCGGCAGCGCGGCGGTGGCGGTACTGTGGGCGCCGCAGCAGTGGCAGCCGCTGCCGTCACTCGCCGGGCATGCCATGTTCTGGGGTTACATCGGCTACCTGGTGATCGCGTGTACGTTGTTCGCTTTCTTCGCGCAAAACTTCGCGATCAAACGGAGCAGTCCAACGCGCGTGTCGTTGTTGATGGGCAGCGAACCGGCTTTCGGCGCACTGTTCGCCTGCCTCTGGTTAGGTGAACGGATTTCAACGGCGGCCTGGATCGGTGGCGCGTTGATCGTTGCAGCATCGATTCTCGCGACGGTGCGATGGACCGCGTTGCGTGTGAGTGCGGCGGAGGCTTAGGGAATTTCCGGAGCCCACGCCGGCCGCTCCACACGCACCGGCACGACTAGCGCGACGCGACCGTGCCCCGCTCGCTCACGACCTCGCCATGCTGCAAGACATACGCGAGGCGCTCGCCCTGCCCGGTCAACACACCGATATCCTTGAGCGGATCGCCGTCGACCACCAACACGTCGGCAATTGCACCAGCTTTGATAACGCCGAGCTTGCCGCTCCGTTCGACGATCTCCGCCGCGATCGTGGTCGCCGAACGCAACGCTTCGAGATTGCCGAGCACCTCGGCGCGAATGCGCAATTCGTCGCTCTGGAATGTCTGCATCTCGCCTAGCAGGTCCGAACCGAATCCCATCGGCACACCGGCATTCGCATAGATCTGCAGCGAATCGCGCCCCGCTTGCCGCACAGTCTCGATCTTGGCAATCGACTCGGCAGGCAAGCCGTAATCGACGCCGTGTCTGGCCAGCGCATCGTAGGTGACCAGGGTGGGCACGACGAATGCACCGTGCTCGCGCATCAGTTTCGCGGCGGCTTCGTCGACCAGGTTGCCGTGCTCGATCGTGCGCACGCCACAGCGAATCGCACGCGAAATCGCGCGGCCGGTGTAGGCATGCGCCATCACGTACGTATTGGCCGCTTCCGCTTCGGCGACGATCGCCCGGATCTCGTCCTCGGCGTACTGCGTGTTGCTGATCGGATCGGTCGGCGAAGCGACACCGCCGGATGCCATGATCTTGATCTGCGTGGCGCCCTTCTGAATCTCTTCGCGCACGGCGAGCCGCACTGCATCGACCCCATCGACCACCCGCGCAATTGCCCCGGCACGAAAAGCGCATGAGCAAGGTTCCAGCACGTCGCCCCGCGGACGGAAATCGCCGTGGCCGCCGGTTTGCGACAACGCCTTGCCCGACGGGAAAATACGCGGCCCCGGAATCAAGCCGCTCTCCAGCGCTTGCGTCAACCCCCAATCCGCGCCGCCCGCATCACGCACTGTCGTAAAGCCGCGGCCCAGCATCGCTTTCAGAATCGGCAGCGCGCGAATCGCGGTCAGAATATTCGGCTGCGTCGCATTCACACCGAGGTTCGCGCGCGAAGCCAGCACGTGCACGTGACAATCGATCAGGCCGGGCATCACCGTCTTGCCGCGCGCGTCGATCACACGCGCATTCGGCAGATCGACAGGACGATCGGTGACTTCGACGATATGGCCGTTTTCGATCACGACGTGGTGATGTTCGAGCAACACGCCCTGGGACAGATCGAGTACGTTGCCGCCGCTGATTACCGTAATGCTCATTGATATCTTCCTGACTGGATGAAGGACTCCATCCGGCTTTCGTTCGCCGGACGCACTGCCTCAGGCGTGGCTACGGCGCGGATCGCGCACATAGAACGTGCCGACGAGGCTGATGGCCGCGGCGATCATCACGTAGATCGCGGGCGCCATATTGCTACCGGTCGACGCGATTAGCCACGTGATGAAGAACGGCGCGAAGCCACCGAAAATCGTCACCGCAAAGTTGTATGCGACGGAGAGACCTGTCGACAGCACCTTGGTGGGAAACAGTTCGGAGAAAGCCGCGAGAATCGGACCGGTGTAGGCGGCGATCAAGAGGCCGAACACGCCCTGAAACACCGTCAGCGAAGCGAGCCCTGGCGCGCGGTTGATGTAAGTGAACATCGGCCATGCAAGCAACAGAATCAACGCGGCTGCGCCGGACAGAAAACGGCGGCGCCCGAAGCGGTCAGCGAGTGTGCCGACTACCGGCGAGAAACACATAATCATCAGACCGCCGAACATTCCGGCAAAAAAGCCCGTTGATTGCGGCAGATGCAACGTGCGCACCGAATACGTCGGCATATAGAACAGCAGCACGTAGGTGCACACCGTCCACAGAATCACCATCGAAAAGCTCGCGAACGTCTCACGCGGAAAGCGGCGGAACACTTCGGCTAACGGCGAATCGCTTTTGGCCTCTTCCGCCACCGCGCTGAACGCCGGTGTTTCGTCCATGCGGCTACGAATGAAATAGCCGACCGGTCCGATCAGAATGCCGATCAGGAACGGCATTCTCCAGCCCCATGAATGCAACGCCTCGGCGCTCAGACTCGACGTTACGAAAGTGCCGACTCCAGCCCCCAGCAGCACGGCAAAGCCGATGCTCGACTGAATCCAGCTCGAATAGAAGGCGCGCTTGCCTGCCGGCGCATATTCGGTCAGGAACGCGGTGGCGGTACCTATCTCGCCGCCGGCCGAAAAACCTTGCAGCAAGCGCGCGACCACGATCAGCACCGGCGCCCACAGGCCGATCCGATCATAGGTCGGCGCGAGGCCGATGAGCGCGGTGCCGGCCGCCATCAGCAGAATGGTCAGCGAGAGCGCCGCTTTTCGACCGACTTTATCCGCGTACACGCCGAGCACGATGCCGCCCACCGGTCGCATGAAAAAACCCACGCCGAACGTCGCGACGGCAAGCAGCAGCGAAGTCAGTTCATTGCCGGTCGGAAAGAACAGCTTGGCAATGATCACCGCGAAAAAACTATAAACAGTAAAGTCGAACCACTCCAGCCCATTGCCGAGCACGGTGGCGATAATGGCGCGGCGCCGCTGCTGCGCGAGCGCATCCACGGACATCGCGACATTGGATGAAAGCGTTCCTTGCATGGTCTCTTTCCTCATCAGGCTGCTTGTGCGGCTACGCATGCGGCCGCTACGGGGCTATGGGTCCGGCGAGCTTCTGTCAGCAAGGCGGTGCGTCGGAATCGAGCGGCGCCTTTGCATGCATAAAGCCGATCGTAGAGAGACCTGATTTGTTTTCGAAACGAAAGATTCGCATGCTTGCATGCGCGTGGCGCATGCGAAACGCCATCAGGCGACGGGCGCGTTGCTCGCCGCCGCGAGCGTTTGGCCGCCCGCCTGTCCGCCTGTCTGCGCCTCTGCCTGCTCGAAAAGCCAGCGCGTAAAAAGACGCGCCGCCTGATTCTCCGCGCGGTCGTTCGGCGATACGACGTAGTAACCGCCGCCGTGGCTAGCCGACGCGCGCGTGGCGCGCACCAACAGCCCCTCGTTCAGACACGCATCGATCATGTGACGCCAGCCGAGCACGACACCTTGACCGAGAATCGCCATCTGCACGAGTTGCGGATAATGATTGATGACGACCGACTGCGGGGAGCCGGGCATCTGCACATTGTTGAGACGGAACCATTCGGGCCACGACATCCATTGCCGCTGACCGTCTTCCTGCATCAGCAATGTTTCGTGAGCGAGATCGGCGGGCTCCAGCACACGGCCGGCGAGATATCCGGGTGAACAGACCGGGTACACGTCTTCGTCGAAAAGACGGCGGGCGGTGAAATGCGGCTCGGCGCGCTGGCGGATGTAGTACAGACCCACGTCGAATTCGGCAGGCGACAGCGAGGCTAACCCGTCGCGCACGATCATCCGGATCTTCACGTTAGGATGGGCGGCGCGAAATGCACCCAGGCGCGGCGTGAGCCACAACACCGCCACACCCGACGAACACGCGATCGTCAACTCCAGATCGCCGTATCGCTTCATCACGTCGAGCGTGGCTTCAGAGCAATTGGCGAGCAGCCACTGCACGTGCTTGGCATATCGTTCACCGGCGATCGTCAACCGCAGGGCGCGATGCTCGCGCACGAAGAGCGCGCGGCCGAGGAAGTCTTCGAGCTGCGCAATCTGGCGGCTGATCGCGCTTTGCGTCAGGTGCAGTTCTACGGCCGCTTTAGTGAAGCTGGCATGGCGCACGGCCGACTCGAATGCGATCAGGCATTGAAGCGGCGGTAAAGGGGCGATCCGCATGATGAGGGTGACCAAGTGAGCTTGCCACCATCATAGCGGGTCGAGGCACACGTCAAATCATGCGTGCGATGTCGCTCGCAACTGCTCGATTCCGGCCGCCAGCGCCTCCATCAATGACTCGGCGCCAGCGCCTCTTCCCGCTCCAGCGAGCGCGTTCGCTTGAGTTCCGGAAAAAACCGCATCCACAGCACGGCAACGGCAATCGTCGCGATGCCGCCTACCAGTACGGCCGGTTGCGCGCCCCACCATCCTGCCGTCACACCGGATTCAAATTCGCCCAGTTGATTCGACGTCCCGATGAAAAGCGAATTGACGGCGCTGACGCGCCCCAACATTTCGTCCGGTGTACGGAGTTGCACGAGCGACAGGCGCACCACCACGCTAATGGTGTCCGAGGCGCCCAGCACCACGAGCGCAAAGAGCGATACAAAAAATTGATGCGACAGGCCGAACACCACCGTGGCTGCGCCAAACGCAATCACGCCGCCGAACATCGCAGCGCCGGGCCGATTGCGCAGTGGGAAATGCGCGAGCCAGATGGTGCCCGCGAGTGCGCCAATAGCGGTGCCCGAGCGCAACAGGCCGAGACCGAGTGGCCCCGTGTGCAGGATGTCGCGTGCAAAAACCGGCAACAGCGCAGTCGCGCCGCCGAACAGCACCGCGAACAGATCGAGCGATAGCGCGCCGAGTATCACCGGCTCCTTGCGAATGAAAGCGATCCCTGAGAACACCGATTCGAGCGTCACCGGTGCGCGGCTCGCCAGTCTGGCCTGCAACGGGATGGCCCACACGGTGGCAGCGGCGGCCGCGAACGACAGCGTGCAGGCGAGGTAAGCCACGCCCGGACCGACGCCGTACAGCAGGCCGCCCAATGCCGGACCCGCGATCTGGGCCGACTGATTCGCGGAGGTGGCCCACGCCGTCGCTTTGGGCAATTGATCGCGTGGCACGACGCCCGGCAACAGCGACGCAACCGCAGGCGACTCGAAGGCCCGCGCCGCGCCCACGCATGCGGCCAGCACATAGATGACCGGTGCGCTAATCCAGCCGCCGAAGGTGCCGAAGGCGAAGAGCAATGCAGCGACGCTTTCGAGGCTTTGACAGATGGCCGCGATCCGGCGACGGTCGTAGCGATCGGCGACATGGCCGACCACGAGCGTCAGCACGAACATCGGCAGAAATTGGGCGAGACCGACGAGGCCCAGTGCGAAGGCGCTATGCGTCAGTGCGTAGATGTGCCAGCCCATTGCCACGGCGAGCATCTGGAATGACAGCGATGAGAGGATACGGGTACACCAGAAACGTTGGAAGGCGGGGTGTTTCGGCAAACTGAAGGCTGGGCCGCCGCTGGGATCGGCTGGGGCTGGGGGCATTGGTTTCTTGCTCTCTACTAAGCGGGCTTGGGCGGCAGGTAGTGTAGAGCAAGTTTGTTTATTTGGTTTTTACGCTTCCGCGGCGCTTTCTTTTTGTAAGGCTGCGGGACCGCGGGAACACTGGATAGAACAACGGCCCACCCCTTGCCCGTACTAATCGCAATCCCATACCAAACGGCACAAGACCATGCAATCTTCCGCCGACTCCGATTCCGTATGCTGGCTATGCAGCGACTAACCACCGCTGGCACAGCTCGCTGCTCTCTTTCAACGTTGGAGAAATCGTATGGCCGATTATAAAACCACCACTCTCGTCGCCGGCGCATTCGCAGCCGCCCTTGCTGCCATTTCGGTCACCCCTGCGAGCGCGCAGGAGTTCACCGATGCACAGAAGAAGATTCAGGCGGAGCACACCGCCCTCGTCAAATCCGGCAAGGTCGAACCCTGTTTCGGCACCGCGCTGAAAGGCAAGAACGACTGCTATGCCGGCGCTGGCACCACCTGCGCCGGCACGAGCAGCGTCGACTATCAGGGCAACGCCTTCAGGCTGGTGCCCAAGGGAACCTGCACAACCATCTCTACGCCGAACGGAGCCGGCAGCCTGACGCCCAAGGCCTAAGATCGCTCAGTGGCCGGGCACTGTCACGCCCGGCCAGGCTGTTCTAACCGCAACAATAGCCCGCTATGTCAGAGTCATTACTCCACGATACCCAACGGCACCTGCCTCAGCGCGCCGGGGTTGGGCTTAAAGCTGAACATTACCGCACGATCCTCGAATCGAGGCCCGACATCGGCTTCTTCGAGGTTCACGCCGAAAACTATATGGGCGCGGGCGGCCCGCCACATCGCTTTTTGTCGGCCATACGCGAGTCCTACCCGCTGTCCCTTCATGGTGTCGGCCTGTCGATTGGCGCAGACAGTCCGCTGGATGCGGAGCACCTCCGACGGCTGAAGGAACTGATCGCCCGGTATGCACCGGGGATGTTTTCCGAGCACCTCGCCTGGTCCAGCCACGACTGCGGCTTTCTCAACGACCTGCTGCCGCTCCCCTACACGACACACAGCCTCGCCCGCGTCGTGGACCACATTGACCAGGTGCAGGAAGTCCTCGGCCGGCAAATGCTGCTGGAAAACCCCTCGACTTATCTGGCCTTCGAGGAAAGCACCTATTCGGAGACCGATTTCATCGCCGCCATCGTTCAACGGACGGGATGTGGTCTTCTGCTCGACGTCAACAACGTGTACGTTGCCTCGATCAATCAACAGTGGGACCCCGTGTCCTATATCGACGCGTACCCGCTCGCGGCCGTGCAACAGATCCATCTGGCCGGTCACACGCAGGAGGCCGATGAAAGAGGTCGTCCGCTTCTTATCGATACGCACGACCGTCACGTCGCAGACATCGTATGGGAGCTGTTCGCACACACGATTCGCAGGACAGGCCCCCTTCCCACGTTGATTGAATGGGACGCCGACATACCCGACTTGCCAACGCTCAAAGCGGAAGCCGGGCAGGCCGACGCCATCATGCGGGCAGCCACGCAACCGGCACGTGTCGACGTCATCGCCAGGCGGCCTCAGTCCATCGTTACGCAGCATCAGATCACAGAGGTACAGAGAATATGATTAAGCGGCAAGTACTCGTCTATTACGCGTGGAGTCGACCCGGCGAGAACGGTGCGCCTCTCCACGTGATCGAAGACCGATTTCCCGCGCTCTTTGAGAGTCGCAGGATGGGTTTCCCGAGATTCAATGAGTTCTCAAATCCGCATGACTTTGACCAGAGCATCGCGGGTTTCCTCGACCACATCATGAAGCGCAACTTCACCGCCTTCGTCGATCTGGCAGCGGCGCTGACGGGTCAGAGCGTAACGGAGGTCGAGCGTGTCACGGACGAGGGAAAGCTCACGCCACTGGATGCGCGCCTTCTCAACGGCGTCGACACGCTGATCGTCATCAGTTTCGATTCGCTCAGGACGGTTCAAACGGCGGAAAGCGGGGAAGTCGAAGCACTCCAGGCGTTCCTTGGACAACCCGACCATCTGGCCTTTATCTGCCCGCACCACGACATCGGCGATGTAGCGGACCTCGCTGAAAGCGAGCAGTTGCCACGTCAGATTGCAGAATTCCAACATCACGGCGACAAGACGATTCCGCCCCGGCAGCAGTTTGGCGGCTTCGCGCGTTCGCTCCTCGCGGGGCTCGGCGTCCCGGTGGAAAACCGCTTTGGACTCCGGCCAGCGCCCGAAGCAGACGGATCCCCAGTGCCGATCGAGGCCGATAGAACGCGTGATCGATTAGGTTTGCTTCAGAGCGTCAGCACGTTCAATCTGCATCCGCATCTGCCGCAGCTTGAACGTCTCGGCGACGCTGTCGACAAACTCGACGTCCTCGCCCGTCAGCGAATCGACCCCGCCGCCCCGCCGCATCCTTTCACACGTGATCATTCGACATTCGATGCCCTGCTGCAGTCTCGACCGGACACGTTTGCCGGCACCCTGCTCGTTAGCGATACCACGCTCTGGAGTTCGACCGCCGGCGGTGTCGACAGCCTTCGCGAGCTGTGGACGAATGTCGTTCAACGCCCGCACCGGTCGTGAGGGCGCCATGACACGCGCAAACTCATCTCGAGCGTCCGCCGGTCAACTGGGTGGTACAGCCTACCGCCCCGCTTTGAACGCTGATCGTCTGGCCGAGCGCCAGAGGAACTTCGCTGCGGCGCTAGTGGATCCGGAGATGCCTGTGCCTCGCGGCCTTGTCGGCCCCGATCGGATGCCGAGCGAAACCCGCTTCAACGTCTATCGGAACAACGTCGTAGTGGGCCTCGTCGATGCGCTGAAGGCAGCCTTCCCCGCTGTATGCCGCATCGTAGGCGATGAATTCTTCGCCGCGATGGCCCGCATCTACGTCGCGCTCGAACCGCCGAAGTCACCCGTCATGCTCGACTACGGTGAAACGTTCCCGGATTTCATTGCAACATTTGAGCCGGTGCAGCACGTGCCGTATTTGCCTGACGTCGCCCGACTCGAGCGCGCGTGGGTCGAGGCCTATCACGCCGCAGAGGCGCTGCCGATCGATCCGGCTCTGCTAGGGACGATCGATCCCCAGAGCCTTCCGAATATTAGCTTTACGCTGCATCCGTCAGTACGCGTAGTACGGTCATCTTTTCCTGCTGTTCAGATATGGCTGATGAATAGCGACGGCGGTGTGCCTGTCGCAGTCGACATCTTCAGCGGGGGCGAGAATGCCCTTGTCGTGCGCCCCGTTGCTGAGGTCGAGGTTCGCCAGGTGCCTGCCGGCGCCGCGACTTTCATCACGAGCCTCGCCGCCGGAGCGTCGGTTGCGGATGCGACGACGCTTGCACTCGGCGAAGAGGCGGGTTTCGACCTGGCCGGCGCGCTATGCGATCTGTTTTCGATCGATGCGATCGTCGCCTGGCATAGGCACGACAGCTCTGGTTCCACACTTACATCGAGGTACGTATGAGTCAGTTCAGCGCCCCGGCGAGCGGCCGCTTCGACCTGCTGATTCGCACGGTTCTGGCGAAAATCCAGGCACTGGGGTGGGTTCTCGCGCCGCCCATGCTGCGGATTGCTCTCGCTCTTCCGTTCTTTCGATCCGGTCTCACTCGATGGGATGGTGTCCTGTCTATTTCGCCGGCAACGCTCTTCCTGTTCGAGAATCAATTCAAACTTCATATCTTCGGCGGCGCCTACGGTTTCCCGGCGCCTGACACGGTCGCATTTCTCGTCGCCATAGCGGAAATAACGCTTCCGATTCTGCTTGTGGCAGGGCTCGCGACCCGCTTCGCGGCACTCGCTCTACTACTCATGACAGGGGTGATCCAATTGGTATTCCCTGACGGCTGGGCGAATTTCCATCTCTATTGGGCGTCGCTCGCCGTTGGCATCATGGCGCTCGGTCCGGGACGTCTGTCGCTAGATCGCCTGATAGACCGCGAGTTAGGTCCACGGGATATTTGAACATAGCGTCGACGTCATTGCGTTTGCCCACCTGCAAGGTCAGTTACCCAATTGGGCATTCGCATTCAGACTCTTTCTAGAGGAAAACGATGGACAACCCGGAATCCGCCGATGCATGGAAATACACAGTCGACTTGCTGATGCTGATGCAGTTGTCAAATCCGTCCTGTGCTGCCGGCGTGCAAGCGCACAAGAGTTGCAAGCGCACCGAATTCGCTGCCACTGCCGCTGCCAAGCAACGCAGCCGCGTTGGCCGCGAGCGGATAGCCCATCTCCACATCGTCGAGCAATACTCGAATTCAACGATCGCGGTCTACTGGTGCGATGCAACGGCCGGGTGCTACGGCGAACAACTGTGGAGAGTGGTAACGGCGCGGGCGGGTTCGACGTGTGCGTTAAGCGGCTTGCAGATTCGTCGCGGCGATGCGGTCTTTCGACCTGCGGCGCGTGGACGTAAGCCCGCTAATGGTGATTCGATGATCCTCGCTTCCGCAGTGGAAGCAAAGATACGCGATGGTGAAAACGATTTACTCGTGCGGTGAGCGTGATCGTTGCGGGCATTGCCGGTCAGTGCCCCGCTCCTTTCATCGCGCGTCGCTGGCCGTTGTTCCGTGCAAACGTAGCCGGCGTGCAGCCAACATGACGGTGGAAACGCCTTGTAAAGTGGCTCTGATCCGCGAAACCGGTCATCAGGGCAATTTCTGAAAGTGGAATCGCCGTTTCGAGGATGAGCGTTTGAGCACGACGAATCCGGCATTGCTCGACGAAGCCGATCGCGGTCATGCCCGTGCTCCGCTTGAACAGGCGCGTAAAGTGAAAACGGCTCACATTCACTATGCTGGCAAGTTCGGCGAGTCCGATCGGACCGTCCAGATTGTCTTCGATATAGGCGGTGAGGCGAGCCACTTCGACTTTGCTGAGTGCCGGCAGGGCGCGTGGCACCACCGGCTCGAACACGTTGTAACTTCGAAGCAGATGCGCTGCGAGCGCACATGAGATTTGGTCGACGATCAGCGTTTGCGCAGGGTGAGGCTTGTGGTCGAGCTCCGCCATGAGGATCAGCGCCATGCGCTCGATGACGGAATCTCGCGTATCGAACACATTCCGAATCTCGATCTGCGAAGTACTACGTTGTCCGATCTGCTCGCCTGCAGACGCAATCAGCGCCGTCGGAATGCGCAGCCTCGCGGTTGCGGAGGCGCTCCCCTCCCAAAGCGAGTCGTACCCGGCCGGCATGAGCATCGAAACACCTGTGGAGACGAGACTTTCATGGACCGTCCCATCTCGCCCCTGAACAAGGCGTGCGCTTCCTGAGGGGCAGTAACAGATCAGATGATGATCAAGGGCAGGATACCGCTCGGATATATTGGGGAGCGGAGCGTACATGTCCACGATGACACCTGGCCATTCACGCTCACGTGTCGTTGCGATGGGACGATGCGATAAAACACGCACGATCTCATCGATAGTTACCGGCTTACGGTCCGTTTGGGAAAGTGTTGACATGTCGTAGTGCCAGATTCGAACAGAAATGCTATCACGAGAATATTCCCAACGAGACAGGAATGAGACACAACATCAATAGAGGTGGACGCCATCCTGAGTTCGATAGAAGTGCCCCGGGTTTTCTCGTCAAGCATCGACCAAAGTGCGCACAACTGTTCAATTCATCGGTTGGCTGTTCTGATACGCTCGATTCGTCTTTTCCCTATCGCGGCTAGATTCGAATGGCTACGAGGGCGAATGCTTAATCCCGTCCAAAATTCTCCTCGTTAGGGGGAGCTCAAGGCGCAAGGTTGATGAACCATTACGATGTGATCGTCATTGGGTGCGGCGCGGGTGGTTACAACACCGCCATTCGAGCGGGCCAGCTTGGCCTTTCCGTTGCCTGTGTCGAACGAGCATCGAATGTCGGTGGAACAGGAATCCGAACGGGTTGCATTCCGTCCCGATTACTGCTCCACACCTCCGAACTATATGACCTGGCCAGCAAGGGGGAAAACGCCGCACTGGGGATCAATAGCGCACCCACGCTTAATCTGGCTCAGATGATGGCTCATAAGGCGGCGACCGTTGAAAAAATGTCGAAAGGGGTTCACAAACTGCTGCATAAGCAGGGCGTCACACTCATCTATGGAAACGCGCAGCTTGCCGCTGGAGGACAGGTCGTCGTAAAGCAAGCAGGCGGCGTGCACCAAACGCTGTCCGGCACGGCCATCGTGATTGCCACCGGCTCCGAGCCCGTCCCACTCCCCTTTGCCGCGTTCGATCACACGCAAATTCTCGATTCGGCTGATGCATTGTCGCTCGAGCGAGTACCACGGCATCTGGCGATCATCGGCGGCGGTGCGGTGGGTGTCGAACTTGGCTCGATCTGGCATCGCCTTGGCTCGCGCGTCACCCTCATCGAGCGCCGTGATCGACTATGCCACTGGCTCGACCGCGACGTTACGGCCACGCTGGAGCGGTCGCTCAAGCGACAAGGCATTGACATCAAATTATCGACCGATGTGATTGGCCTCGATAAGCATTCCGGAAGCGTTTCCATCCGCCTCCGCACCGCGGAATCCAACGAAATCAGCACACTCGACGCGGACATGGCCCTCGTCGCCATCGGCCGTCGACCATCCACGGCTGGATTGAACCTGGCGAGCGTCGGCATGCACGCCGGTCCGGACGGCGCATTGCCTCAGCAGGGACCCGTGATAAAAGGTGCCGGAATATGGGTGGTCGGTGACGCCGCAACAGGCCCGATGCTGATGTCCAAGGCCGAAGAAGAAGCGATAGCGTGCGCTGAACGGATCGCGGGCCTTCCCGGATTCGTCAATTATTCGGCCATTCCCTATGCGCTCTACTCAAATCCCGAAGTTGCCATGATCGGAAAAACCGAGGACGAACTCAGGAGAACCGGCGCAGCGTACCGAGTCGGCTACTGTCCGCTCGCCGTTAATGCGCGCGCCGTAATCGGCAGCGCCTCCGAGGGATTTGTGAAACTGCTGGTCGACGCTCATACGAATCTTTTTGTGGGAGCGCATCTCGTGGGCCCGGGGGCAGCCGATCTGATCTCGCAGGTTGCCGTTGCGATGGAGGCGTCCATGATTTGCGAAGACTTTGCCCGAATTTGTCATCCTCACCCCGTCTGGTCAGAAGCGCTGCGTCAGGCAGCAATGGCCGCAGGTGGGTGGATGATGCATGCGTAGCACCTGACATCCATGCGCCGGTCATGCGCCCGCCATGCAAACCGTAACGGCATTAAATTAATGCATCCCGCTTCACAGCGGTGAACATCGTGGAAGCCTCCACGCGAACCCAGGAGAAGGAAGATGATTCAATATGCACTCTATGCACGACTCGAGGCCAAGCCGGGAAAGGAAGAGGACGTAGCGGCGTTTCTTGCGACAGCCCTCGATATGGCGAATCAGGAAACGACCACGCCGATATGGTTCGCCTTGCGCATTGCGCCCTCTACATTTGGCATATTCGATGCTTTCGCCAGCGAAGCCGATCGGCAGGCACACCTGAGCGGTCCGATCGGACAGGCGCTGATGAAGCACGCCGGAGAACTGCTTGCTACACCGCCGGATATCAAACTGCTTGAAGTGCTGGGTATCAAGACGCCGACTTCAGCCTTGTGAACCGCGGACACTGAACCGCGATTCCTGCAGATCGACCTCCCTAACCAGATCTCGAACCAGTTCGTCCGTCACCTTGCCCGACTGTGCGATGCGATACAGTTCTTCCCGCTCGGCGCCGAGGGCAAGGAGGCGCAACTTGCGTTCGATTTCGTCGATCTGCAAGCCGCGCCTCGCGCCGGCCCCGGTATGCAGGCGCAACTCGATCTGCTCGCGGTAGTGCGCAATGAGCCGCGCGCCGGCCTGCGAGAAAAGGTCGGCATCTTCCGTCGCCTTGCCCGTTTCGCCAAGCACACGCTCAATAGCCACGATCGCAGCCCGAGCCGCAGCGCATCGCGCTTCGTCTTCTTGCCGCTGCTCCAGCGTGCCGGCCGGGACCTTGATACCACTTAAAACATAGGGCAGCCCCACGTTTGCAACGACCAGCGTCACGACAATCACGCCGGCGGCGAGCAAAATAGCGAGGTCTCGCGCGGGAAACGATGACCCGTCTGCAAGGAACAAGGGCAGCGTCATCACGCCGGAGAGCGAAACCGCGCCACGTACGCCCGCTAACGACGTAGCCGCGATCAGGCGGCCGCCTGACGAATTGATCGTCTGATCGCTGCGACCGGAGCGAAACAGAATCACGCGCAAGGCGGCCCACGTCCATAGCGAACGGATGACAAACAGCGCACCACTGATTGCGGCGATGTAGACGAGCAACCATCCTTCCTGCTGCCTCCCGGTTTGGCTGATCGCTTGCCCTGCCCGTGCCACCACGCCGGTGAGCTGGTGGCCGAGCAGAACAAAAATCACGCCGTTGCCGGCAAATTGCAGCGCATCCCAAACAGCCGCACGGCGAATACGCGTGCCGGCCAACGCCCGTCCTGACAGCTCCTCGTAGCTCATCACGATGCCCGCCGTCACTGCCGCAAGAATGCCCGACGCTGCGAGCCGGTCGGCAACGACATACGCACCGAACGGCAGGAGCAAGCTGATCAGAATCTGCGTGCCGGTTTCCTCGCCGAAAAGTCGCGCCGTCCAGTCCTTCGCCGCGTTCGCCAGCAGGGTCACGCCGGCGCCGGCGGCAACGCCGCCGATCACCAGCCACACGAACGTCCCACCCGCGTCGACGATTGAGAATGAGCCGGTTATGGCAGCCGCGATGGCGAAACGAAGGCAGACGAGACCCGATGCATCGTTCAGCAAGGCCTCCCCTTCCAGCACGTGCATTAGCCGCTTCGGAATAGGTACCCGCTCAGCAATGGCCGATACCGCGACCGCATCGGTGGGAGACAGCGTCGCCGCTAACGCAAAGGCGACGGGCAGCGGCATGGCCGGAATGAGCCAATGAATGAAATAACCCGCTCCCACGACCGTGAGCAGCACGAGGCCAAGGGCAAACGCGCCGATCGTCCACTTGTCGCGAAGAAGCCCTTCCTTTGAAATGCGCCAACCATCAAGGAACAGTAACGGCGCAACGAACAACAGCAGAAAAACGTCAGGGGGAAGCGAAACCTGGAATCCGAACACCCGGGCCACCAGGGCGCCTAGCGCAATCTGCACGAGGGCAAGCGGAACCGGAAGCCTGGCAGCACGTTTAACGATACTGCTAGCGATCACGCACGCAAGCAGGATGAGAGTGATCGTTATCGTTTCCAAACTCAGTCCCCAAGGATTCGTCCCACGCATTGCCTAACAGTCAACCTCGCCAAACCGCCGTCGCCTGACCACGGATTTGTGCGCTGCGTCCAGTCAGCCCGCATGCTCGTCAAGAAAAAAGGAATCCCAATCATAGGCCATAACAACCGGCGTGTACGCAATTGCTGACAACGGCTGGGTGATCGTCGCGGTAAGCTGACAACGTCACGCGGAGCACGAATCGATTTTCTCCCGCAAAGAGCATCGATCAACAATTTCGAGCAAGAAAGTGCAATCGTCCGCGCCCTAACGCAAGTATCGTCACCCCCTGGTATCGCATGTCATTCAGATGTCCTCTTCCAACAAAGCGGACCGCAGAGGTTTGCGGTCCCGCGCAGGGGTGATTCTTGCCGCGTTTTATCGAACCCGTCACGTCGAGACATGCTCGACAAAGGATGTCGACATGAGTTGGACCGCTCGCCGGGGCACTCATGCACGCCGTCGGCCACTATTCAGCGCACGGCTATCTTTCATCCGGTATCTCGTCGCCGCGTCATTGCCGCTGCTGGCCACGGGTTGCAAACAAGGTGTCCTTGACCCGCAGGGCCCCATCACGGCGGCCGAAAAGACGCTGCTGCTCAATTCGGTCAGCATCATGCTCACGATCGTGCTGCCCGTGATCGTCGCGACGCTGGGTGTTGCCTGGTGGTATCGCGCGTCGAACCGGCGTGCCCGCTATCGGCCTACCTGGGCCTATTCGGGCAAGGTCGAGATCGTCATCTGGGCAATCCCGATGATGATCATCCTGTTGCTTGGCGGCATTGCGTGGATCGGCAGCCATGACCTCGATCCCGCGAAGCCGCTGGACTCGTCGAAACCTGCGCTCGAAGTACAGGTCGTGGCGCTCGACTGGAAGTGGCTGTTCATCTATCCGCAGCAAGGCGTAGCCAGTGTGAATCAGCTCGTGGTGCCGGCAAATACGCCCGTGTCGCTGAAGCTCACCTCAGCGACGGTGATGAACAGCTTCTTCGTGCCTCAGCTTGCCGGCCAGATCTACACCATGGCCGGCATGACGACACAGTTGAATCTGCTGGCGGACCATCCGGGGCGCTATCCCGGCCTTTCCGCGCAATTCAGCGGCGACGGTTTTTCAGGGATGCGCTTCACCGTGGATGCCGTGCCGCCGGACCAGTTCACGGCATGGGTTGCCACGACGCGAACGCAAGGCCCCGTGCTCGACAGCCCCGGCTATGCCGCGCTTTTCAAGCCGAGCGCCTATGTTGCCCCCTTCACCTATCGCGCCATCGATCCAGCGCTTTTCGAACGGATCACGTCAATGAAAGAGACGACGGAAAAATTCACCCAGTCGAGCAACGCGGCAGTCATGCCGCCGCTCCTCGCACAATCAGCAAAGGCTTCTAACCTATGCTCGGCAAACTGACCTGGGCTGCAGTTCCCTTCAACGAACCGATCCCGCTCTTTACGTCGCTGGTGGTGATTCTGGTTATCGCCTCGATCCTCGCATGGATTACGGTCAAGGGTTATTGGCCGTATCTCTGGCGCGAATGGATCACCTCGGTGGACCATAAGCGCATCGGCATCATGTACTCCATACTGGGGCTCGTGATGCTGCTGCGCGGCTTCTCGGATGCGCTGCTGATGCGCTCTCACCTCGCCTTCGCAGCCGGCGCGGGTCAGGGCTATCTGCCACCGGACCACTACGACCAGATCTTCTCCGCCCACGGCGCGATCATGATCTTCTTCGTGGCCATGCCGCTGGTGGTGGGCCTGATGAACTTCGTGGTTCCGCTGCAGTTAGGTGTGCGGGACGTCGCCTTCCCGACGCTCAATTCGGTGAGCTTCTGGCTGTCGGCCTCGGGGGTGCTGCTCATCAACCTGAGCCTCTTCGTCGGCGATTTCGCCCGCACGGGCTGGCTGGTTTATCCGCCGCTCAGCGAACTGCAGTTCTCACCAGGCGTCGGGGTCGACTACTATCTCTGGTCGATCCAGATCGCCGGCATCGGCACCTTGCTGGCCGCCGTCAATCTCGTGACGACGATCCTCAAGCTGCGCGCGCCCGGCATGAGCTATGGCCGCATGCCGGTGTTCTGCTGGACGGCGCTTGCGGCCAACCTCAGCATTCTGGCGGCCTTCCCCGTGTTGACGGCGACGCTGGCGATGTTGACCCTCGATCGCTATCTCGGCTTCCATTTCTTCACGAACGACGGCGGCGGCAACGCCATGATGTTCGTGAACCTGATCTGGATCTGGGGACATCCCGAGGTCTATATCCTCGTGCTGCCCTGCTTCGGCATCTATTCCGAAGTCGTCTCGACATTCTCGAGCAAGCCGCTGTTCGGCTATCGCACCATGGTGATCGCCACGATGGTGATCTGCGTGCTGTCCTGCATGGTCTGGCTGCACCACTTCTTCACCATGGGCGCCAACGCCAATGTGAACGGCTTCTTCGGCATTATGACGATGATCATTGCGGTCCCGACGGGCGCCAAGATCTTCAACTGGCTGTTCACGATGTACGGCGGGCGCGTGCGCTTTTCGGTGCCGATGCTGTGGTCGATCGGCTTCATGGTCACCTTCGTGATCGGCGGCATGACGGGCGTGCTGCTGGCCGTGCCGCCCGTGGACTTCCAGCTCCACAACTCGCTGTTCCTCGTCGCGCACTTCCACAACGTGATCATCGGCGGCGTCGTGTTTGGCATCTTCGCCGGTTACACGTACTGGTTCCCCAAAGCCTTCGGCTTCCGCCTGCACGAAGGGCTGGGCAAGGCCGCGTTCTGGTGCTGGATCATCGGCTTCTACCTCGCCTTCGTGCCGCTCTATGCGCTCGGCCTCATGGGCGCCACACGCCGGATGCAGCACTATGACGACCTGAGCTGGCAACCGTATATGCAGGTTGCGCTGGCCGGCGCGCTGCTGATCTTCTGCGGCATTCTCCTGCAGGCCACCCAACTGATCGTCTCGATCCGCAACCGCGAAAGTCTGCGCGATACAGCGGGCGATCCCTGGGACGGACGCTCGCTCGAATGGGCGACAACCTCGCCGCCGCCGGCCTTCAACTTCGCGGTGCTGCCGAACGTGCGAGGCGGGGAGGCCTATTGGGACATCAAGCAGCGCGCGATCGCCCAGCAACGGCTCGCCGCCGTACCCGACTATCAGGCGATCGAGCTGCCGAAAAATACCCCCATCGGTTTCATCACGGCATTCTTCGCCAGCTTCACCGGTTTCGCACTCGTCTGGGACATCTGGTGGCTGGTGGTGCTGGGGATCATCGGCGCCTTTGCGGCCTTCATCGTCTTCGCGTGGCGCCGCGACGATGAATATGCGATCCCCGCGGCCGAGGTGGCGCAGCTCGACGGCGCACGCAGGCAGGCACGCGCCGCGGCGCTGGCCGCCCTCGATCAGGAGCGGGTCACGGATGCCCGCGCCGCCGTGGCGGTGCTGCCGGATGGCGCCGACCCTCATCGGCTCGGACATCGCGATGTGTCCGACATCCCGTTGTCGCCCAGCGAGACTGGGCCTGCGGACAAGCGCGTCGTCGCCAGTTTCGGTTTCTGGATCTTCCTGCTGTCCGACATCGTGATGTTCTCCGCCCTGTTCGCGACCTATGCGGTATTGGGCAAGGAGACAGCGGGCGGTCCAGGCGCCGCGCAGTTGTTCAACACCAGCACGGTCGCGATCGAAACGGTGTGTCTGCTGCTGTCGAGCTTCACATGCGGACTGGCAACGATTGCCGCGCGCGCCCGCAATGCGGCTCTGACAAACGTCTTCCTCGGCGTGACCGGCCTGCTCGGCGCCGCGTTCCTCGGCATCGAACTCCACGAATTCGCCGGCCTGATCGGCCGCGGCGCCGGTCCGGATCAGTCAGCCTTTCTGTCGTCCTTCTTCGCGCTGGTCGGCTGCCATGGTCTTCATGTCACGGCTGGGCTCCTGTGGCTGGGCGCGATGATGGCCCAGATCCGCTCGCGAGGATTCCAGCCCGGCGTCCAGCGTCGCCTGATGTGCTTCAGCCTGTTCTGGCACGCACTCGACATCGTCTGGGTGGCCGTCTTCACCATCGTCTATCTGTTTGGGACACTGCCATGAGCGACCCTTCCCTGCCGCACAGCGGCAACCTCGCGCCAGGCGACGAGAGCGACAGCTTTCTGGCCGGCATCACCACCTATGCGATCGGCCTGATTCTGGCGCTCGCCCTCACCGCCGCCGCTTTCTGGGTCGCGCGCTCGCATCTGCTGTGGGGGCCGGGTATTCCGGTCGGGCTGGCCGTGCTGGCGGTCGCACAGATGGGCGTGCACCTCGTCTTCTTTCTTCACATCACCACCGGTCCGGACAATTCCAACAATGTCCTCGCGCTGGTCTTCGGCATCGTCATCGTTTTCCTCGTTGTGGCGGGGTCGCTATGGATCATGGCAAACCTCAATCACATGATGATGCCGATGTCGAAACTCATGAACATGCAGCCCTGATCCGTTGCGCCGGTCAAGACGGATTCAGGATTGGGTAGCAGGCATCTTGCGCGAGACCGGCGTAACGCGATGACGCGCTAACGCTGGTCGAGCGCGACTTGCCTGATCGACAGGAGATAGTTATGAAAGCAGTTGGATATTATTCCGCAGGACCGATCGACGCGCACGATTCGCTGGTCGATCTGTCACTCCCCGCGCCCGTTGCCGGTCCGCACGATCTCATCGTTCGCGTGCGTGCCGTCTCGGTCAATCCGGTCGACACCAAGGTGCGCGCGGCCGCCAATCCTGCTGGCGGAACCGCTCGCGTGCTCGGATTCGACGCGGCGGGTGTCGTGGAATCGACTGGCCAGAACGTCACCCTGTTCAAGCCGGGCGATGAGGTGTTCTACGCGGGCGACATCACGCGGGCGGGCACCAATTCGGAACTGCATGCGGTGGATGAACGTCTTGTCGGCCGCAAGCCGCAGTCTCTCGATTGGGCAAGCGCTGCGGCCCTGCCCTTGACGTCGATCACCGCGTGGGAGGCGCTGTTCGACCGGCTGGAGATCCGCCGGCCGGTGCCGGGCGCCAACAGCATCCTCATCGTGGGAAGCGGCGGCGTGGGCTCGATCGCGATCCAGCTGGCAAAGAAGCTGACCGGCCTGACCGTGATCGGCACCGCCGCGCTCCCCGAAGCCGGTGACGCCGTGCGTGCACTCGGCGCGGATCATCTGATCGACTACCGCCAGCCGCTGGACGAGGGCTTCGCCGCGCTCGGCATCGACGCGCCCGGTTTTGTCTTCTCGACCACGCATACCGACGAGCACCTTCAGGAGATCGTGAAGCTGATTGCCCCACAGGGGCGGATTGCCTTCATTGACGACCCCGCATCCCTCGATATCGTCGCACTCAAGTCGAAGATGCTATCGGCCCATTGGGAATTCATGTTCGGACGATCGATGTTCCAGACCGTCGACATGATCGAGCAGCACAAGCTGCTCAACCAGGTTGCCGACCTCGTCGACGCCGGCCGCATCGTCAGCACGCTGGGCGAACGGTTATCGCCGATCTGCGCCGCGACGCTGCGGCAAGCGCACGCCTCCGTCGAAAAAGGAAGCGCGCGCGGCAAGATCGTCGTCGAGGGTTGGAACTGATCGCTCGTCTATCGAAAGCAACTCAAGACTGGAATGAACACCATGCCGACCACCATAGCAAAACTGATTGTGCGCACCCTGGCGGATGCCGGTGTCGAACGCATCTGGGGCGTGACAGGCGATAGCCTCAATGCGGTGAACTGGGAACTCAGCGAGGATGGCCGCATCGCCTTCATGCATGTCCGTCACGAGGAAGCGGGCGCGTTCGCGGCCGGCGCCGATGCGGCCGTGACCGGCAAGCTCGGTGTCTGCGCGGGAAGCTGCGGGCCGGGCAGTCTTCACCTCATCAACGGCCTGTTCGATTGCCATCGCAACCGGGTGCCCGTCCTTGCCATTGCCAGCCACATTCCGTCGAGCGAGATTGGGCTCGGCTATTTCCAGGAGACGCATCCGACGGAGCTGTTCCGCGAATGCAGCCACTTCTGCGAGATGGTGACCAACCCGCTGCAAATGCCCGAACTGCTCCATCGCGCAATGCGCGCCGCGCTCGGGCAGCGTGGCGTCGCCGTATTGGTGCTGCCGGGCGATGTCTCCCTGCTTGAAGTCACAGGGGACATCCCTGCATTCGTCCCGCCTACCACCGCGGCACTCGCGCCCGCCGCCGACGATCTCGCGCATGCCGCGCAGATTCTCTCGACTGCGAAGCGTGTCGCCATTCTCGCGGGATCGGGCTGCGCCGGCGCGCATGACGCGCTCGTGGCGCTGGCCGACCGGCTGGCCGCGCCGATCGTCCACGCCTTTCGCGGCAAGGAGCATGTCGAATGGACCAATCCGTTCGACGTCGGCATGACCGGGCTGATCGGCTTTTCCTCGGGCTATCACGCACTCATGGAATGCGACGCGCTGTTGATGCTCGGCACCGACTTCCCCTATCGCAACTTCTACCCTAAACACGCGAAGGTGATTCAGGTCGATCGCGAGCCGGGCGCGCTTGGGCGGCGTGTGCCGCTCAGTCTTGCAGTCACCGCCGACGTCGGCAAGTTTGTGGCCGAACTCGCGCCGTTGATCGACGAGGGCCGCAACCGGGCCTTCCTCGACAAGGCCCGCGAGCACTACACGAGCGCCCGGCGCGGGCTGGACGAGCTCGCCCAGCCGCGCAAAGCCGGCGAGCCGCTCCACCCGCAATTCGTCGCGGCCACGCTGGACAAAGTCGCGGCGGACGACACGATCTTTGCCGCCGACGTCGGCACGCCGGTCATCTGGGCCGCGCGCTATCTCCACATGAACGGAAAGCGGCGCCTGCTCGGCTCGTTCAATCACGGCTCGATGGCGAACGCGATGCCGCAGGCGCTCGGCGCACAGGCGGCATTCCCCGGCCGCCAGGTGGTCTCCTTGTCCGGAGACGGCGGCCTCGCCATGCTGATGGGCGAACTGCTGACCGCGGTTCAACTCAAGTTGCCCATCAAGATCGTGGTCATCAACAACGGCACCCTCGGCTTCGTGGAAATGGAGATGAAGGCGTCCGGCTACCCCGGCACCAATGTCTCGCTCGACAATCCCGACTTTGCCGCCGTCGCGCGAACGATCGGGCTGCACGGCGTGCGTGTCGAGAACTCCGCGGAGCTGGAACCTGCCCTGCGCGAAGCCTTGGCGCACGACGGGCCGGCGCTCGTCGATGTCGTCACCGCACGTCACGAAGTCTCGATACCGCCCACGATCAAGGTCGAGCAGGCCAAAGGCTTCAGCCTCTATATGCTGCGCGCGCTGCTGTCCGGACGCGGCGACGAAATCATCGAACTGGCCAGCACCAACCTTTTCCACTGAGAGGCCCATGATGCGCGTTGCCCTGTTCGTGCCGTGCTACATCGATGCTTTCGAACCGCAGGTCGGCATCGCAACCCTGAACCTGTTGCGCCGTTTCGGCATCGATCCAGACTATCCGTTCGATCAGACCTGCTGTGGACAACCCATGGTCAATTCAGGGTGCCACGCGGAAGCCAAGGCGACCGAGGAACTGTTCGTGCGCAACTTCGCGGGCTTCGACTATGTCGTCGTGCCCTCGGGAAGCTGCACGCACCAGATACGCTGTCACATGACCGCAGTGGAGCAGACGGAAGAAGTACGGCACCTGCGGGAACGGACCTATGAACTCGTCGAATTCCTGCATGACGTGCTCGAGGTCGACGGCTTTCCGTGGGCCGAATTTCCGCACAAGGTCAGCTACCACAACAACTGCAACGCGCTGCGCGGCATCTTCCACGGCAGCATGTCCGAACGGCGCGAGCCGGCGCACTCCAAGCCGCTCGATCTGCTGCGCATGGTGAAAGGACTGGAACTCGTCGAGAAGGCGCGCCCCGACGAATGCTGCGGCTTCGGCGGGACATTCAGCGTATTCGAGCCGGCTGTCTCGGTGAAAATGGGCCAGGACAAGGTGCGCGACCACACGGCTGCCGGCGCCGACTATGTGGTCTCCGCAGACAGTTCGTGCATGCTGCATCAGAAAGGATGTGCTGACCGGCTCGGGCTGCCGCTCAAGTTCCGGCACATCGCGCAGGTGTTGAACGGAGACCGGACATGAGCGCTCAGGAAACACCGCGTCGCGCGGAAGACGGTTCGCCGGCCCTCCTTCACGAGGAACTGCGAACCGGGGACGATCACGGCGCAAGAAGTCCGGCCGGCGAACGCCTGAGTCATGCCGAGGGGACGTCGCGCCCGCTTCAGCCGCCTCCGCACGAGCCGCAGCCGCGCGGCGCCGTGCTCTACCATCGCCGGCCCATCGATCACAACGAGGCGGCGCAGCGCTTCATCGACGCGCCGCGCCACGAAAAAATGCACGACGAGCGCCTCTGGGATCTGCGCCAGAAACGCGATCAGCAGATGCACGCCATTCCCGAATGGGAGGCATTGCGTGAACTCGCCTCCACCATCAAGCAGCACACGCTTGCCCATCTCGGCGACTATCTCGAACAGTTCGAGACGCAGGCGCTTGCCAACGGCATCCACGTTCACTGGGCACGCGACGGCGCCGAGCACAACCGCATCGTCCACGGCATCCTGGCCGACCATGGCGCGAAGCGGTTGATCAAATCCAAGTCGATGTTGACCGAAGAGACGGGCTTGCGCCACTACATGGCGGGTGTCGGTATCGAGGTGGTGGAGACCGATCTCGGCGAGCGCATCCAGCAACTCGACGACGAACCGCCCAGCCATATCGTCGTGCCCGCTGTGCACAAGCTGCGGACCGACGTGGCGGAAGTGTTTGCGAGAACGCTGGGCACCGATCCGGCCAACGACGATGTCCACTATCTTGCGGAGCAGCAGCGCGAGAAGACCCGCCCGCTGATTCTCGATGCCGATGCGGGAATGACCGGCGCCAACTTCGCGGTGGCCGAAACCGGCACCTTCGTGGTGTGCACCAACGAGGGCAATGCCGACCTTTCCGCGAATGTGCCGCCGCTGCACATCGCGTCGATCGGGATCGAGAAGCTGATCCCGCGCGTTGCCGATCTGGGTGTGTTTATCCGCCTGCTATCGCGCTCCGCGCTGGGCTCGCCCATCACGCAATACACTTCGCATTTCCGCGGACCTCGGGACGGCGGCGAAATGCACATCGTGCTGGTCGACAACGGCCGTTCGGCGCGGCTTGGCGAACCCGAATTCTGGCAAAGCCTGAAATGCATTCGCTGCGGCGCGTGCATGAATACCTGCCCGGTCTACCGCCGATCCGGCGGACTGTCCTATGGCGCCACCTATTCAGGGCCGATCGGACTCGTTCTCGATCCGACGTTCGACCGGCGCCGCTATTCCACGCTGCCCTTCGCATCGACGCTCAACGGTTCCTGCACCAATGTCTGCCCGGTGAAGATCAACATTCACGAGCAGATCTTCGCGTGGCGCAAGGTGCTGGCGGAAAGCCATGACATCGGACTGGGCAAGCAGGCGTTGATGAAGGCGGCGGGGACGGTCCTTGCGCATCCCACGCTGTATCGCGCGGCCATTTCGGCCGCCGACAGCGCACTGAAGGTGCTGCCGAGCTTCGCGGTCGCCAATCCCTTCAACACCTGGACCGCGCCGGGGCGCGACATGCCCGAACCACCGAAGGAAACCTTCCACCAATGGTACGAGCGGACCAACGGCGGACGCGAGGACGAGCAATGAGCGCACGAGACGAAATCCTGGCAGCGGTACGAGCCAACCGGCCGCAGGGCGAACATGCGCTGCCCGACTTACCGGCCTTCCCGTTCGATGACGGCGGCGCACTCACCGCGTGCTTCCTCCGAAACCTCGAAGCCATGGGCGGCAATGGCCTCGAGAGCGGCGACATTGCCGATCTCCTGCGGGAGCGCTTTCCCGCCGCGACCACCATCGCCTCCGCGGTTCCTGAATACCGCGGCAATCGCGATCTCACCTCCATTGCCCATCCACGCGACCTTGCCGATGTCGATGTGGCAATCGTACGCGCAAGGTTTGGCGTGGCAGAGACCGGTTCCGTGCTGCTGACCGACGATGCACTGATAACGAATGCGGTGGCCTATCTCGCGCAACATCTGGTCGTTCTGCTCTCTCGAGCCGATATTCTGCCGACGCTTCAGGAAGCCTATCGCCGGGAGGAATTCCAGAAACACCGTTATGCGAGTTTCCACACCGGACCCTCTGCAACGGCTGATATCGAAGGCGTGCTGATCCACGGCGCGCAGGGCGTCAGATCTCTGACAGTGGTACTCAGCAAGCGCGGTAAAGCCGTTCCCTCTGAAATTCGCGTAAACGACTAGGGCTCGCTCTTCCCGTCGGGCTGGGCGGATCGCAGCCCTGACCGCCGCCGCCCCTGCTCTCGCGCGTAGACCGCCGGGGTGCACCCGACATGACGGTGAAATCGCCGTGTGAAATGGCTTTGATCGACAAAGCCCACCGTCAATGCAATTTCCGCGAGCGGCAAGTCAGTGTCGGTAATCAGCGCTTGAGCCCGGCGGATTCGACACTGCTCCACGAAGCTGATGGCCGTGCTGCCGATGCTGCGCTTAAACAGGCGGCTAAAATGAAACCGGCTCACGTTCACTATCGACGCCAGGTCTTCAAGGCTGATCGTTCGATCGAGATTGTCTTCGATAAATTCGGTTAATCGAGCAATTTCGAGCTTGCCGAGTGAACGCTCATGTGAACACTCCACCATCTCGAACGCGTTGTAGCTTCGGAGCATGTGGGCGGCCAGGGCCGTTGATACAGCATCGACGATCAACACCTGAACGGGATGCGCTTTCTTCTCAATCTCTACGAGCAGTGTTTGCGCAAGACGCTCGATCATGGGATCGAGCACCTGAAACACGTTGCGGATTTCCACCTGACCGTTGCCGCGACCCAGCTGCTCTGCCGCTGAAGCGACAAGCGATATCGGCATGCGCAGCCGCGCGGACAATCCTGAATCCCCCTCCCACGTCGAGGGATAACCAGCGGGCATGATATAGGAGGTGCCCGCCGTGATCACGCTCTTATGCACGACTCCGGCGCGACTCTGAACCAGCTTTGCGCTTCCCGAGGGGCAATAACAAATCAGGTGATGATCGAGGCCCGCGTAGCTTTCGGCACACCCGAAGTAGGGTCGATGAAGATCGACCGTCACGCCGTTCCAACCGCGTGCGCGGGTGGTCGCAATCGGCTGCTGGGGTCGTGCGGTCAGGATTTCGTCGATCGATATCAATTTCGGACGGCCTGGCGATTGCAGGATGTTCTCTGCGATGGTGCTACCCACTGGCGATAGACCGCCCATGCCCTCGCGCGGTCGCAGAAGACCTTCCATGGCGGTCGCTCGTACTCCTTGGGACTGCCGCCTTGCGGCCGTGTTTGATGCGAAGCTGCTGACCATCCGTGCCTCCCGTGTCAACACACCGAACTCCGGTTTCCGGCAGCTATCCTGCTGTTTTATTGTGTCACAAATTACAGACTCCGGACAATGAGGCTACCACGCGCGAGCTTTCGCCGCCGTTGGGCGTCAACGCGGCTTGAAATCGACCGGCGGATCGGCCCGATAACCACCGCCGAGCGCCTTCACCAGCGCGATATCTCCGCTAAGACGCTGTCCGTCGATCTCGAGCAGTGCAACCTGCTCGGCGATCACCGGCTCGCGCGCCTCCATGGCCTTCAGCCTGTCAGCGAGTCCGCGCCGGTAGTGTGCTTCGGCGCTGTCGCGCGCAAACGAGACCGCCTGCACCTTCTGCGTTTGCAGTTGCGCTTCGGTATTCAAATCCTGCAGGCGGCTGCCGGTTTTCGCGACGTCGCGTACCGCGTTGAGTACCGCCTGGTCGTATTGCTCGATCAGCAGGTTACTCGCCGTGCGGGCTCCGTTCAGGTTCGCGTTCAGGCGGCCGCCGTCGAAAATCGGCAGGTAGACACCCGGGAGAAGATTGAACTGCTGACTGGCGTGAGTAAACAGCTCGGCGAGATGCAGCGCGTCGACGCCGAAAAACGCCTTGATGTCGAAGCTCGGATAAAACGCGGCTTTCGCGGCGTCGATCCGGTCGAACGAGGCCTGCACGTACCAGCGCATTGCCTGCAGATCGGGCCGGCGCGCGAGCAACTCGTACGACAGCGTCGACGGCAATGCGGCGCGCGACGCCGGCAGGGGTACGGGCTCGATATCGGGCAGGTTGTCCGCGCCTGCGCCGATCAGCGCGCGCAGCGACTCGCGGAACTGCTTGATCTGCGCCCGCGCGTTGACGATGCGCCGCTGCACGGCTAGCTGCTGCGCCCGCGCGTCTTCGACGAAGGTGCGCGACTCGAGGCCACGCGACGCGCGTGCCTCGTGTGCATCGATGGCAAACGCCGCCACCTGCTGTGACTGTTCGAGAAGATCGATCAGCTGGTAAGTGGTCTGGATTCCATAGTAAATCTGCGCGACATCGGTCGAGATCTCGAGCTCGACCGCCGATGTTTCCGCGAGCCGCGCGTTCTGCACGCCGAGCGAGGCCGCGACCTGCGCGCGCTGTTTGCCCCAGATGTCGATGTTCAGGCTTGCGCCAACCCCGACGATGCCCTCGGTGTACCACGGGCCGGAGAAACCCAACGCCGGGTCGTTCATGGCGTACGGCCCAAGGAAACCATTGGCCGATACATGCTCGCGGTCGATCAGGCCAAGCGCGACGACCTGCAGGTTGGAGCCCGCCTTGACGAGTTCGACGTCCGACTTCGCCTGCGCTACGCGCGTGCGCGCGATCACCATCGTTGGCGCATTGGCGAGCGCGCGATCAATCAGCGCGTCGAGCTGTGCGTCGCCGTAACCGCTCCACCAGCGTGCCGACGGCCAGCCGTCGCGCGCGAGGTGAATGTCGTTGGCGAGGCGGATCTCATCAGGCGCAATCGGCACATAGGGCGCGCTATCGTGGTGGATCAACGCGCAGCCGGCCAGTACGCCGACGAGGCCGGCCAGAAGCACGCCGTCGCGCCACAACGAACGCCAACGCGAACGATCCGGTTTAATCATGTTCGGGCAACGTACGCAGGACGCCGACGCGCGGCGCCGCAAGATTCCAGGCCGGCAAACCGGCCACCTCGTCCGCGAGTCGGCGCGCGCCGGCCCAAAGCGATGCCTCGGGCGCGTCGTACGGCCTCACGGGGACCTCGATGCGACGCGGGCGGTCGGCCGCGGGTGGGTTGACCGACAGGTTGTCGGCGTAGTGGTCGAGACACGCGGCAATCTGTTCCTGGACGGCGCGTACCGCGTCGACGGTCTCCCGGGTCACCCGGGCGTCGTACGCATCGAGCGCCTGGTGAAGCGCATCGCCGGCCAGCATGATCTCGCGGCCTTGGGCAAGAACCGTTTGTGCGCGCATCGTCAAGTGCGCCTGCTCGCCTTCCTGCCAGTTCGGCTCGAGGGCGACACGCGCGAGTATCGCCTCGCACTCGTCCAGGGCGGCCCAGGTCCGCAACTGTTGCTGAGCGTAGGACACTGGCCCGCTCGCGGCCGTGCCGTCTCGATCGGCGCGCAACAGAGCGGACACAGGCCGCAGCATCGACGCCAGCTTCAGGCGCAGCGCGTCGCCCTCGCCTTCCCGCCAGAACGCCAACTGGATGAGGGTCGCGACACCCACGCCCAGCAGAATCCCGACCATACGGTCACGGATTTCGGTGAGATTGGTCGTGGGGCCGAATTGACCTAGCACCGCCAGCGAGAAAGTGAATAACAACTGCACGCCGGCATAGCTGATGCGCTCCGATCCGGCCGCAATCCACGCAGCGAGCGCGGCGATCGGCAACGCCATCAACAGCAGCCCGACCACACTGTCGAGTTGAGGAATCACGAACACCACCACGAAGAGCGCAAGCATGGTGCCGCCGAGCGCACCGGCTATGCGCAGCAACGCACGCTGCGTCGACGCGCCGAGGCTCGGCAGCGCGACAATCAGGCAGGTCAGCATGATCGTATGGATGCCTTGCCAATCGGTCGCGTTGTAGAAGACATACGAGATGAGCACCGCGAGCAAGGTTTTCAGCGAAAAGCGTGCATAGGCGGGGTTGGTCCACGCGTCCTGCGCGAGTAGCGGCTCCTCCGCAGACGGCTTGCCGGACGACGCCCCGCGCGCGCCGAAATCGTTCAGGGCATAGAGCGCGCGCTGCATGTCGACCACCGTACCCGCAGCGTCCGGCGATGCCACGCGCTCGATGCCGATGCGGTAAGGCACGTCGGCGGCAAGCGCGGTGGCGAGCATGCGGCAGTTCTCGCGCAGCTCGTACAGCATCGGCCGTTGCGCGGCCGTCAACTGCGGGACGTTGGCCGACAGCTCCTTCGCCCCCAGATAGAGACGCGTCACCGTGGCGATCGACGCAAGGTGCCACGCCTGTGTGTCACGGTAGTGGGTATCGCGCATCGTGGCGAATTTGAGCAGCTTTTGCAGCGTCAGTGCGCCTCTCTGGACATCCTGCAGCGTAATCGGCGCAGGCGCCGGGCCGCCGTCGATCACGTGTGTCAGACAGGCATCGACGACCGTCAGTTGCCGTTCGATCTCTTCCTTCAACTGGCGTGCCGGCTCAGCCGGCAAAAGCAGCGAATTGATCACGAGCGTCAATGCAATCGGATAGTTCACCGCGACCCACACCCACAGCACGGCGCGGATCAGCAACTCGGCCTGGTCCGTCTGGTCGACGAAGGTTTGCACGTAGATGATCACGATCGCGACGATGAAGAACACAACGCCGATCTTCAGCACACGCATCAGATAGACACTGCCGAAGAACAGCACACTGGCAACCACGATGCGGACCAACGGATAGTCGAACGTGAATTTCAGCAGCAGGATGGAGCTGCCGATTGCAAGCGTCGATCCGACGATGAACATCAGACCGACGAGCCGCGTGATCACCACATTCGATTGCGTGACGTAGAACACCACCAGCAGCGACAAAGGCAGTTCGGGAACTTCGAGCGTCAACGACGTGACGATCACAATCGCGCTGGTCAGCAGCGCGCGCAGCATCACGTTGACACGGCCCGGAAACGGCGCGAACTCGGCGCGCAGAAAGTCGCCCACATCGCGTGGCATGTCGAACAAGGCTTCCGTGAATCTCATGTCCGCGCCTCAATGCCGGCCGGCATCGCTGCCGCGCCCGGGATACAGCACGGCGACCGCGGAAGTGCCGATGCGGAACAATTCCGGGTCCGGGTTTTCAACCCGGATTTTGACCGGAAAGCGCTGCGCGACATGAACCCAGTTGAGCGTGCGCTCAATATGCGGCAGACCACCCGGCAACGCGATGCCGCCTTCGTTTGGCAGTACGCCGTAACTGATCGAATCGACCGTGCCGCGAAAGCGTTGGCCCGAGTCGCTCAACAAGTAGACGGTGGCCGGCGTCCCGACGTGGATACCCCTCAACTCGGTCTCGCGGAAATTGGCCACGACATACCATTGGCGGGTATTGATCAGGGTGAACACGGGTTTGAGCGCGGACGCGAATTGCCCGGTCGACGTCTTGAGCGACACCACCCGGCCGTCGAACGGCGCACGCACCGTTGCGAATTCCAGATTCAGTGTGGCAATCGCGATCTCGGCCTCGACTATCGCTCGCTGAGCGACCAGCGCATCGACACCGCTGACCGCCGCCGCGGCCTGCCGCGCCTGCAGTTCGGCGGCGGCGAGTTCGGCCTGCGTCGCTCGTTGCGCCGTGCGGGCAAGATCGACGTCTTGCGCCGACACATACCCTTGCGATAACAGCGGCGCGGTGCGATGCAATGTGTCCGCCGCCTGGGCCGCGGCGGCCCGCGCACGCTCGACCGCGGCACTCGCGGACTGCGCGTTGTATTGCTGCGCGTTGACGGTGCGTTGGGTCAGCGCGATCTGCTTGTCGAGCGCGACGAGGCTCGCCTTGGCGCGCGCCAGTGCGTCCTCGTAGGGACGCGGGTCGATCTGGAACAGCAGGTCGCCTTGCTTGACCGCCTGGTTGTCGCGGACGGCCAGTTCGGCGATGCGCCCGTTGACTTCAGGCACCACGTCGATTGTGTCCGCATAGACGTACGCGTCGTCGGTGCGCGGCTCGCGATCGACGAGGTGGATCACGAAGAGAAGCACCAGTAGGGTCACCGCGACCAGCGCGATGACCAGATATTTTTTGTACGGGGCTGGGTTGGTTGCCGGCGTCGTCATGGTGTATCTGTACTCAGGCGCGTTGCTGGAAGAAGATCAACCAGACAACCAGTGACAGGAGGATGACGAGCGTGGGATAGACCACCGCGGCGGGCCCGAAACGGCGGCTGCCGGGCAATCCTGTCAGAACCAGATAGATCACAACAGTCAGCACAACGCCCGCGACGATACAGAACAGCCAGTCCGGAAAGTAGGCGCCGAGCACGTTGACCGACGGCGACTGCACGCACCCTGTCGCTAGCCAACCAGCGAGGGCAGCGGTGCTGGTCGCGCGTACAGTGCTTTGCCTTCTCGAAACCGGCATGCAATCACTCCAATGTCAAAAGTTACGCTCGGATCGGGGCCTCGTTCGATTTGAACGTGGTCCCGACGAGCTCCTGATGCCTCACCGCCGCAGCAAGGCTGCGTCCTCGCGCCATCCTGACGCGGGGGCGCAAAGCGGCGTCGGGCATCTAGCAGGAGTGACTCTGACATCGCCGGCCGTTGCTGCGGTTAGTACAGCGTGGCCGGACACGACGGTGCCCGGCCACTGAGCGATCTTAGGCCTTGGGCGTCAGACTGCCGGCTCCGTTCGGCGTAGAGATGGTTGTGCAGGTTCCCTTGGGCACCAGCCTGAAGGCGTTGCCCTGATAGTCGACGCTGCTCGTGCCGGCGCAGGTGGTGCCAGCGCCTGCATAGCAGTCGTTCTTGCCTTTCAGCGCGGTGCCGAAACAGGGTTCGACCTTGCCGGATTTGACGAGGGCGGTGTGCTCCGCCTGAATCTTCTTCTGTGCATCGGTGAACTCCTGCGCGCTCGCAGGGGTGACCGAAATGGCAGCAAGGGCGGCTGCGAATGCACCGGCGACGAGAGTGGTGGTTTTGTAATCGGCCATGCGATTTCTCCAACGTTTTTAACAGGGAGCAGCGATCTTGAAGACGTAACGACCGGGCTAATGCTCGTGCGCAGGGTATGGACAAACGGTTACGCCCGGTCCTGACTTGGTGTGCCAGCGAGGGTTAGTCGCAGCAGACTAAGCATACGGAACCGGGGTCGGCGGAAGATTGCACGGTGTTGTGCCGTTTGGTATTAGATTGCGAATAAATCTGCATGCTCTGATACCGGTACGGATGTGCTTGGTCGACCGGAGTAGCCGAGTTGGCGAAAATGTGAATCGCGTCGGCAAGCTCCGGGAGCTTGGGTTTATTCGGGCGGCTGGGCTTGAACGGGTGGGAAAGGTGTCTTCAATGTAACTTCTGAGCGCATCCAGTTTTCAGATCACCGCTGTCCACGCATGTGTCGGTTACCAGTGCATGTCGGCACCGACAGCCGCGCCGCGATCGACAAACTTGATGCGAGTCCGAATCTCCATGTCACCCCACAACGGAGATATTCCCATTCATCCTTTGCGAGAATGCGGTTCAAGATAACGACGAGCAGGCTCCTGTCATAAATGGCATGCGGTGATCCGAGCGTCTGCGATGATCAGACATCGACCGACATCGCCTGCTGCGAGGCAACTAGTTTCGGCGATGGATTACATTTGCAGATGCAGAGGTCATCGCTTAGTGCCACGCGGCGTCTGTCCGGCCCCGTCATCGGGAGTCGCGGACCATCGCATTGAATCTTGCCTGTCGAACTGCACGCCTGGCGCGATACGTCATCGTTCTCATATGCGATGCTCCGGCCATTCAGTCCGGGCGTGGTCGAGCTGGCGAGCACCGTACCATTGGCCGTGGTCCTGTCGCCGTTCAGAATCATGTAACGCTTCATGGCAGCGAATCCGTTTTTCGCCGGCTCATGCCTAGTCTGCGTATTAGACCAGTTACCATTTGCAACTACCCTGCGCCATCACACCGGTATTAAGCAGGAATCCAATCTTTTGATTTTTCTTCTTGCTGGTGTAGACCATGGAGGACACGCCCGTTCCTTGAGTGATCATTTCGTACTCGCCGGACACTTGTCCGCTGAATACCTCGATCCACGTCGTGGCTTCCTGATCTGGTGCATTCTTGTCGAACGTTTCGCTTGCCGCATTGGCGAGCACAAGCGGGATCGGCTGCTTCGCGTTCTGGTATCTGACGAATCCGGCCGAGAATTTGCTGGACGAATCGTAATACGTGCGCATCTCGAAGTTGATCGATTTGGCACCGCCGGAACTGAAGCAAAACGTTTCACTCGTCACTTCCGCATGGGCAGCCAAAGGCAGAGCGAGAAGCGCAACGGCAAATAATGATTTCATAAGCATCCGAAGTTATGGTTTCTGCAATTCAAGGGACGACGTGATCGTATGCTGCGTCGCGTAATATTTCTTCTTGGGATGGGGTGGGTTGCCGACCATCACAGGATGTCCCTGCGCGTCGAGCACCGGTTCCTGCTGACTATTTCGTCGCCACTCGAACGTAAGCGAAACGGTCTGGCCGGGAAAGATGTCGTCGAGCAGTGCATTGCGCAGATACAGGACAGATTGCAGTCGCACTTCGAGGCCATTCAGATTCTCGATGGCGACATAGCCGTTCACGTCCTTGCTTACTGTAATCGCATTGTCCTGACTGACACCGGCATCCATGTGGCTCAGCATATTGGCGCGGTTCGCGACATAGAAGCAGGCGCTATCCACACAATTGTAGGCGTTGTGATGGCCGTCATTGTCGCGCGCGATTAAGGCGTTAGGGTCCCAGCCGAGTGCGGCATATTCGGCTGGTGCACCGCCTGTGGCGAATTTTCTGAAATTCCCATATGCCTGATAGTTGTCGAGATGAGTCAACTGGATGAGGCCACGCCCGTAGTACGGATTATAGGATTTTGTTTCGCCGCGTATTTCGCGGACAAAATGCAGATTACCGGTTTCCGGCACTACATGAGAGAAGAAGTGCAGCAGGCGTTGCCGCGATGCGGACACGCCATATCTTCGCGTGGCCTGATTGAACGGTAACGCCCAAGTACTTGCGCGCGAGTGCGCGTCGTTCCAGGTAGTGGTCGCGGCGTGAAACTGCGTCAGAGTCAGATGGAGAAGGCTGCGCGGGAAGCATCTTGCCATTTCGTCGGCGCTTAACCAGCCGCACTTTCTGAAATGCCGAATGAACTGCAGCGGGTGGAAAAACCACAGATTATCCTCGGCTAGGCCTGTCTTGTCCCAGAACTGGAACTTCTTTAGCAGATCGAGGAAGTCGCTGTAGCCGTTCGGGTTGCTGTTCTTCTGCTTGCCGTAGAAGCCATCCGCATCGTTCAGCTTCGCGTAGCGGGTATCGTTGTGCGCGCTATTCCATTCGGTCGGCGCCTCGCAGATGAATCCGCGCAACTGCGCGCGAACCGCGTCGTTGCCTTTGACGTAATCGCTCAACGCGTCTTCGTCATCGGACTCCTTCGCCTCAGCCGGGGGCGGTGCGACATCGCCGATGATCTTCTTAAGCGCATCGACGTCGCACATGCCATCGTCGCTATCGACGCAGATGGCGCTGCAACCTGTCGTATCTGGTCGACATTCAAGAATGTCAGCCAGACGTATTAGAAGGTCCTACTGAAGACGATCCAGACTGTCTTTTATTTCGCAGCGCAGGTCTCTGGAAAGTTCAGCTTTCAGGTCAATGTCGCTGGTTACACTTTCTGAGGGGTGGCGATGAAAACGCTATATTTGAATTTTACGAACGCTTCGCAGGCGATGGTCGAATGATATTTTGCGAGCGGCCCGGAAGACCTGGTACGGTACTCAAATCAGAGCACCGTGACGACCGACGATCCGATCTGGAAGACTTACTACGATTCGTTTCCCCCGAATATGCAGGAAGGCCTCCCGCTCCGACCGCAAGCTAGTTCATCGAGCCGCCTTCGGGCGGCTTCATGTTGAACTGAGTAGGCGGGTGCATAGGGGGTTCATGAACATAGAGTGCTCACAAGCCATGACTAGAAAAGCCGTGCGGCGGAGGCTGGCTCCGCCGACAAGCGTGCAAATTACGCCGTCGCTTCCTGGTGCTCAAGGAATTGCTTGCGGAACTCCATCGGCTGGGAGATGCCTGGAATAGGCGCTTGCGGATTTCCTGCACCGGCCATCACGATCGATCCGAAATTGAACAAACGACCGAGAACACCTTGATGCACTTGAATACTTTCGATCTTCCGCACACCAATCTCTACGGTGCTGCGCCGAATAAACCCGAATTTTGCAACGATTCGTTTGTTTGTAATTGCCAGTTCAGTTGACTTGTAACGAATGAGCACGCCAAGCAAAACCAGCAAGCCAAGGCCGAACACAGGCAGCAACAGCACACCAGCAATAATATTGGGTGCAAGATGCCAAAGGCTCAACTGGCCCTTGTAGATGATCTGTTCGCCAGAGACAAGATTCTTCTCTACGTAATTCGCCATACTTCCCTCGGATTGTGAGACTTGTTTTAGGAGGGACCGCGGTCATAAGCTCGGTCCAAACCGAGTTAACGGCGTTGACTCGAGATTACTTTAGCTGACAGCCTGATAAGTCGGAGGAAGTCGCTTCCCTCGTCCACCGGTCGACAGCGTGTTTATCGAAGTTTGTACGTGTTACGATCCCCCAAAAAAACGGGAGCACGATGAAATCGCACAGGTGGAAGATTCAATATGCAGCGGGCTTCGGTGCGGGGGTGCTGTTGACGGCACTCGTGAAATTCCCCCCAAATAGCAGTTCCGACTGGGCTGCCTGGGTTCAAGCGATCGGCTCAATCGGCGCTATCGGGATTGCGATATGGGTTTCGCATAAACAGTACCGGGACGCACTGATACTAGAGCAAGAAAGGAAAAAATCCTTGGCCGAACAGGGATCTGCTGAGATTCGCGCCATCGTTGAGGCAGTGCGAGATGAACTAGACGCGTTGTGGGAGGGCTACAATCTGCAAATTGGCCCCCTTTTGCGGTCCCTGCCGGTCGGTAGCCCCTTTAACTTCATTTACCCAGTATTCACCGATGCATTCACTGTATATAACGGTGTCTCGTCGAAGATAGGTCGTATTCCGGAACGAGAACTGAGGCGACTGATCGTCGCGACCTACGCTCATGCGAAAGGTTTGGTGTACTCGTTTCAGTTAAACAATAAGATGCTCACTGACCGACAGCAGATCGATCTGCTGTATCAAGGCAACGACCGCGGACAAAGACTCGCCCAACAAGACCAAATTTTGATCGAGTATGCAGCGATATTGAAAGAGCGAGACACGCAGATTCAAACGCTCGTGGTTGAACTATCGGTACGAATCGATAGCTGGCTTTCTTCCGAATAGGATGACCCTGCGCGCCCCTTCCGCCGCAGTACTAATCAGATCAACGCGCCCAGCGCGAGGCAGTGAACCCGCACGCCACGCGCCGCTAGGGCTTCAACGGTAGAGCGAACGTCCATCGCGTTACGGCCGAGCCTGTCAAGTTTGGTCACGACCAGCACATCCCCTCTTCCATCCGGTCAAACAGCTTGGCGAAGCCCGGTCGCTGGTAGGCGCTAACGCTGCTCGAGATGCTTTCGGTCACTACGCGCCGCTTATCCACGACGAATCCCGCTGCTTCGATCTCGCGGAGCTGGTTCACGGGCGTCTGGTCGGTCGTGCTAACGCGTAGGCAAAAGTGCGCGACATGGCTCGAGCTTCAAATAGTCCGAAATGGATGTACGAATCCCAACATATGTACGAAGCTAGTAAATGCTTATTTTCGGACACACCAAAAGAACGATGTCCGTAAGGGAACGGTTCCGTACAGCCCTCAATAGTAGTCGATGTACCGCACCTTGCCGGGCACGAATGGCGCTGGCCACTCCTTCACCAAGCTCCGGAATAGCCGCCCCATCAGCGCATCGTCAGTGGCTGCCTCAGCGCCAACGTAATCATTGCCCTGCTGGAAGGTCTCATACCGCAGCTTCATGGATGGCTCAGCCTGCTCAAATCCAATGGGGCCAACATCCTCAGGTAGGCAGGTAAGGCACACATCACCCGCGCCCGTGACCCAAAGGACATGATGCCCTTGGGAGTCATCCGCCTGGGCGAACAGGTTACGCAAGTCATCTACCGTAGGGTTCGAAGTCAGATTCATATGGTCTCCTCGTGGGGAGCCAAGAGTATGCCGGATGACCAATCACTTGGCACATCGCCTAACGAGATGCGCGCGCCTGCGTCAGGAATCGCGCGGGTTACCTGATGCGCGTCTAAGGGGCTGCGCGTGAGGTGCCCGTGCGTGGAAACGGGAGGGCCACCGGGGGGAATCTGGCCTTTCGGCCTTGATCACTTCTCGCATTTTGGCTTCTAACATTTAGACCCTGCGGAAACATCTTGAAATGTCACGAAAGCATGGCGTAATATCGTCCACCGCCGCAAATAAATGATCAAGCGCAGAATCTAACTGCAAACACACGTGGCGGTTAAACGAAACCAGAGGGGACCACCTTGAAGAAAATCATCTTCGCCGCGCTGCTTGCTTGCGCCAACTCTGCATATGCCCACAGCTACAGCTATGGTCAGCCAGCTACATCCAACAATTATGGGGGCTCCACGGGCCAACACTACGTGAACAGTTATTCTCGTTCAGACGGTACTGATGTCCAAGGCCACTATCAGACCAACCCGAACGGCACCAAGACTGATAATTGGTCTACTCAAGGTAATCAGAATCCGTACACAGGCCAGTGGGGAACTAAGCCCGCGTACTGAGCGAGGCTCGCTAACTACGAGTAGCCGTCGCAGAATCCAACCGAAGAATTATCCAAGTCTCCACCGGAAAGCCGCTGGGGGCTCTCTTGACATGGGCAACGGACTCACAGTCTCGCGCCCATGGGGCTGACGACAACAACCTTAACTGCCAAACCCTCAAAGAATCTGAAGCGCTATGGACATCATTAGCGGTATCGTCATCGTCGCTCTCGTTCCTCTACTGCTGTTATCGTTCCTTTTTCGAAACAAGCCGGGGTCTGCGTTCGGTCCAAAAGTCTGTTCAAGATGCAATGTTGAACTGCGTGGCTGGCATAGTTCAGGCCGGAAACAGGTCTGGTCTCGTAACGATGCAAGCGGGAACCGTGTTTACTTCTGCGCCCGGTGTAAGAACAAATGAGAAAGGCGTTGCTCTCCTAGGCTGCCGTCATATGCTCACGCTTGGAGACACGGAATCTAGGGACGCGCCTAAAATCGACATCGCGAAACATTCGTGTGTGGTGGGCTTGTGGGGTAAAGATGTGTGCTAAGGCGATTTGACGCTGCGCGCAAAACCCTTTAAAAACAGGGAATTACGGTATATGTACGGTCCTGGCGGAGAGACGGGGATTCGAACCCCGGATAGGTTATTAACCTATACACGCTTTCCAGGCGTGCGACTTAAACCGCTCATCCATCTCTCCGGCGGGGAGCCGAATTATAGCAAACTTCGCGCCCTGCGCCACACCCATCCGCAAACCCGTCTAAGGATGCCGGATGTAGTCCACCAACGCCCTCGTATAGGCATCCGGTTTCCGGTCCATCAGACTCACCCCGATCGCCACCAGAAACCCCGCCGGCACGCCGAACACGCCCGAGCTGATCGGCTCGATCCCGAACCATCTCGCGCCCGCGAAGCCCGTCATCTGCGTGAAGAACGGATACGTCGACACGATGTAGTAAATGCACACCAGCAGCCCCGCCACCATGCCCGCCACCGCACCCAGCCGCGTGGTCCGTTTCCAGAATACGCCCAGCACCAGCACCGGAAACAGACTCGACGCCGCCAGCGAAAACGCCGCGCCCACCAGAAACAGAATATTCCCCGTGTTCAACGACGCCACATACGAGGCAAACAACGCCACCCCCAGCAACAAGATCTTCGAGATCGTCACGCGCCGCTGGCTCGATGCCGTCGGGTCGACCATGTGGTAGTAGACATCGTGCGATAGCGCGTTGGCGATCGTCAGCAGCAAACCGTCCGCGGTCGAGAGCGCCGCCGCCAACGCACCGGCCGCGATCAGCCCGGACATCACGTACGGCAGCCCCGCGATCTCGGGCGCGGCGAGCACCACCATATCCGGCTGCATCTGAATCTCGCTCCAGCGCACAATACCGTCGCCGTTCGTGTCGGCAAGGCTGATCAGACTCGGCTCGACCTTGCGCCACTGCGTGAGCCATTGCGGCAAATCCGAAAAGTGCTGCCCCACCAGATTGGTCAGCATCTCGTACTTGATCAACACCGCCAGCACGGGCACCGTCAGATAGAACAACGCGACGAAGAACAGCGTCCAGCCGACCGAACGTCGTGCGGAGGCCACCGAGGTCGTCGTGTTATAGCGCGTCAGGATATGCGGCAGGCTCGCGGTGCCAAGCGAAAGACACAGCAGCAGCGACAGAAAATTGCGCTCGTGGGTGCGCCGGTCTTCTTCGCTCGTAATGGGAAACGGTTCATGCATCGGCACCGGCGCGGCCGCGCGCATCAGCATTTCATCGCGGCGTTGGGTCCAGACGATCTGTGCGGCGGCGGCATCGCGTGGAAATTGTTCGAGCGCCCGCTCACGTTCCTTGATTTCGCGCAGCGGGCCGTTGTGACGCCGCAAGTCCGCGACTTCCTGGGTGAGGCGCAACTTCTCGTCGACGAACGATTGCGGCAACGTGTCGAGCCGCATCTGCATCAGCGCGGCGCGCTGTCGATAATCGTCGCGTACGGTCTGCTCGAGCGGCGCCTCGCGCACCTGCTTCTCCAGACCTTCGACGCGCGCCATCAAGCGCCCATAGTTGAACTGCGGCACCCAGCCGAGGCCATCCTTATGCGCGATCATCGACACGGGAATCAGAATTGCCGCGATCAGGATGATGTATTGCGCGACCTGGGTCCACGTCACCGCACGCATGCCGCCCAGAAACGAGCACACCAGAATGCCCGCGAGGCCGCAGAAAATGCCGACCGCGAAATCCACGCCGATAAAACGCGTCGCAATCAAGCCGACGCCCTGAATCTGTGCAACGAGATAGACGAACGAGCAGAGAATCGCCGCTAATGCAGCCAGTCCACGCACTGCGTTGCTCGAAAAGCGCGTCCCGAGAAAGTCCGGAATCGTGTAGCGCGCGAGCTTGCGCACGTACGGCGCGAGCAGGAACGCGACGAGGCAATAGCCGCCGGTCCAGCCCATCAGGTAAGCGAGACCGTCATATCCGGTCGCATAGATCGAACCGGCGAGGCCGATGAACGATGCCGCGGACAACCAGTCGGCGGCAGTCGCCATGCCGTTGAAGACGGACGGCACGCGCCGCCCCGCTACGTAGTATTCGACGAGGTCGGACGTGCGCGACAGCAAGCCGATCACCGCGTACACCGCGATCGGCACGAACAGGAACACATAGCCGATCCAGACGCCGGGGCCGGTGGTCCGCTCGATGCGCCACATCACATAGATGAAAAGCAGGAAGCCGAGCGTATAGAGCGCGTATGAGCGGATCAACCGGTTCGTGAGCTTCATCGGCTCAGCTTCCGCGCACTGCGGGTGCGACGGAATCGGCGCTAGCGCCAGTGCTCGCACTGTCGCCGGCATCGGCATCGAAAGCGCGTTGCAGACGGCGATCGGCACGCTGCATCAGCAGGATATAAACGACGATCAACGCGACGTAGATCAGAATCGCTCCTTGCGCACCGAAGTAGAACGGCAACCTGAAGCCGTTGAAGCGCACCGGGTCCAACGCCGGCGCCACCAGCGGCAAAACGAACGACACCACGAAGCCTATCGTCATCAACGTCGCAATCAACACGAGGTTGAAGCGCCAGTATTTCTGATGCGCACGCGCCATCGCTGCCGAGACCGAAGGGGGTTCGGGCGCGGGATTGAGCGTCGCGTGAGAGGAGTGGTGTGGCGCGGCCATGCGCCTATGTATCAAAAAGCCACCGGGCAGGCAATCGGGATTGTCCGCGCGGTGGCTTTAACTGCGTAAGCCAGTGCTCGATAGCTGGGTGCGGTCAAGGGCGCATCATCCTGGCCGCCCTGACCGGAACCGCAGGCAAACCCAGGCTCAGAGCGATTCGCCGAGTTGATCCAGAATCGCCGGGTTCTCCAGCGTGGACACGTCCTGGGTGATGGCCTCGCCCTTCGCCAGCGAGCGCAACAGGCGGCGCATGATCTTGCCCGAACGCGTCTTCGGCAAGTTCTCGCCGAAGCGGATGTCCTTCGGCTTGGCGATCGGCCCGATCTCCTTGGCGACCCAGTTGCGCAGTTCGTTGGCGAGCTTCACCGCTTCTTCGCCTTCAGGACGCGCGCGCTTGAGCACCACGAATGCGCACACGGCTTCGCCGGTGGTCGCATCAGGGCGACCCACCACGGCCGCTTCAGCGACGATCGGGTTCGACACCAGCGCCGACTCGATCTCCATGGTGCCGAGACGGTGACCGGACACATTGAGCACATCGTCGATGCGGCCCATGATCGTGAAATAGCCGGTTTCCTTGTCGCGCACCGCGCCGTCGCCGGCAAGATACAACGTGCCGCCGAGTTCTTCGGGGAAGTAGCTCTTCTTGTAACGGTCCGGATCGCCCCACACATTGCGCAACATTGCCGGCCACGGGCGCTTCACTACCAGAATGCCGCCCTGCCCGTTCGGCACGTCCTGGCCGGTTTCATCGACCACAGCCGCCATGATGCCCGGCAGTGGCAGCGTGCATGAACCCGGCACCAGCGGCGTGGCGCCCGGCAGCGGCGTGATCATATGACCGCCAGTTTCGGTTTGCCACCACGTATCGACGATCGGGCAGCGGCTGCCGCCGACGTTCTCGTAATACCACACCCATGCTTCCGGATTGATCGGCTCGCCGACCGTGCCGATGATGCGCAGCGTCGACAGGTCGTAGCTTTTCGGATGCACTTTATCGTCCGCTTCGGCGGCCTTGATCAGCGAGCGGATCGCGGTCGGTGCGGTGTAGAACAGCGTGACCTTGTGCTTGGCGATCATGTCCCAGAAGCGGCCGGCGTTCGGATAGGTCGGCACGCCTTCGAACACGACCTGGGTGCCGCCAAGCGTCAACGGACCATACGTGATGTAGCTATGGCCGGTGATCCAACCAATGTCGGCCGTACACCAGAACACGTCGGTGGGCTTCCAGTCGAAGGTCCACTTCATGGTCTGCGCGGCCCACAGCAGATAGCCGCCGGTACTGTGCTGCACACCCTTCGGCTTGCCGGTCGACCCCGACGTGTAGAGGATGAAAAGCGGATGCTCGGCGCCGACCCATTCCGGCGCGCATTGATCCGATTCAGCTTGCGTGAGTTCGTGCATCCACAGATCGCGGCTTTCGTTCCATGCGATCTTGCCGCCCGTGCGCTTGTAGACGATCACGCTCTTCACGGCGTCGCAACCGCCCATGGCGATGGCTTCGTCGGCGATGTTCTTCAACGGCAATGCCTTGCCGCCGCGCATCTGTTCGTCGGAGGTGACGAGGGCGACTGCGCCCACGTCGACCAGGCGCTCGTTCAGTGACTTCGAAGAAAAGCCGCCGAACACCACCGAATGCGTTGCGCCGATCCGTGCGCATGCCTGCATCGCGACGATGCCTTCAATCGACATCGGCATGTAGATCACGACGCGATCGCCCTTCTTCACGCCGCGTTTTTTCAGCGCGTTCGCAAAGCGCGACACACGTTGCAGCAGATCCTGATAGGTGACGTTGGTGACGGTGCCGTCGTCGGCTTCGAAGATGATCGCGACGCGCCCGCCATTGCCGGCTTCGACGTGACGGTCGATGCTGTTATACGAGGCGTTCAACTGGCCGTCTTCGAACCACGTGTAGAACGGCGCCTTCGATTCGTCGAGCACTTTGGTGAAAGGCGTGTTCCAGCTTAGCGTCTCGCGAGCGAGGCGCCCCCAGAAACCTTCGTAATCGCGCTCAGCTTCGGCGGCAAGCGCCCGGTACGCATCCATGCCGGAAATCGTTGCACCGGCCGCTGCTTCTGCGGAGGGCGGGAAAACACGGCGTTCCTGAAGAACAGATTCAATCGCAGACATCGACAACCCCTTGGTGAAGATGAAACTTAAAACCTGTGCCGGCGCGCCTGTGACGCGCCCTATCATGATGGCGAGCCGCCATTCGTCATCGAAAGGCGGCTCGCTGTCTCCAACCCTCGCGCAGCGATTGCCAATCACTGCGCCGCGGCCCGTTCGGCTTTCACTTTCCGGCTTCCACTTTCATTTATGCCGCGCTGCAACACAAATGAATGGCCGACGTTCCGCTCTCACGTTCAAACATAAACTTTGCAACTTACCGGTCACTTACGCGAGCCGCGCCGCATAGCGAGCGAAAACCCTTACGCGGTTCAGACCAGGTCACGCACGGCATGCTACGCGCTACGTTCCGTTCATGTGCGCTGATCGACCTGCCGATACAAGCGATTCACGCCGAAACGGGGCTCGCGCAAAGGGATCATGCCCCGCGCACTGGCGCCGCGCCTTTACGCTGGCTTGCACGCCCTCTTACAATGCTAACTGAACTAGCCGTCTGGATTCCAGCTTGAATCGTTACTCCCTGCTTCTCATTACCTCGATGCTGCTGGTTGGCAGCAATGTCGGAATCGGTAAATCGATCGTCGAATTCGTCCCCGTTCCCCTGTTCGCGCTGCTGCGTTTCGTCATTGCCATGGCGGTACTGTGGCCGTTGCTGCGGGTGGCCAAGCTGCGCCGCGTCAAGCGCGATGAATGGCTCAACCTGTTTTTGCAGGCGCTGTTCGGCACCTTCGGGTTCACGCTGCTGATGCTTAACGGCGTGCAGCGCACGAGCGCGGTCGCGGCCGGCGTCATCACCAGCACGATCCCGGCTGTCGTCGCGCTGCTCTCGTGGCTGATTCTCAAAGAGCGTCCGAACGGTCGGACACTCGCCTCGATCGCGCTGGCGATCGTCGGCGTGGTGGTCATCAATCTTGCCCATGTGGACGAGACTGCCGGCGGCGAGACTTCGTTCACCGGCAATCTGATGGTGCTGGGCGCGATGTGCTGCGAATCGCTTTACATCATCCTGTCGCGCCGTTTGACACAGACGCTCGCGCCAATCGACATCTGCGCCTACACGCATATGTTCGGCCTGCTGCTGATGCTGCCGCTCGGCGCCACCGCGCTGCTGCACTTCGACTATCGCGCGGTGCCGGTGAGCGTCTGGACGCTGGTGCTGTGGTACGGGCTGTCGGCGAGCATCTTCTCGTTCTGGCTGTGGATGAAGGGTATTCGCCACGTGCCGGGCAGTCTTGCGGGCGTGTTCAGCGCCGTGCTGCCGGTGGCCGCGGCGATCTACGGCATCGTGTTTCTCGACGAGCGGCCCACGCTCGCGCACGGCATCGCGCTCGCCTGCGTGGTGGCCGGGATCGGGCTGGCGAGCCTGAAGGTCAAGCGGGTGCCGCCGGTGGCTTCCTAAGCGCAGCGGGGCAAGCGCGTGTCACCGGTCGCTTTCTATGCGCAGCGGTCAAGCGGGTGTCACTGGTCGCTTTCTATGCGTAGCGGTCAAGCGAGTGCCACTGGCCGCTTTCTATGCGCAGCGGTCCGCTAACCGCTCGCCGCCTGACAAAGGCGCGCATTGCCATGGTCCGGGCAGCGCGTACCAACCCGCGCTGCCCGCCGCGCCGCAGCAATTTCATTTGACGCTGTACAATAGCGCGCCTGACGCGAGCTTCTCCGGCCTCCCTGGCCGCGTACCGCGCCGTCTGCGCCCTGGTTTGCGTGCCCGATCGTGCGTCTGGTTTTGCGCTTCGGGTCAGCGCATTTAGTTCGTGTTCCGTCACCTGCGTTTCATCTGACTCTTACCTATGTCCGCTCCGCGACCCGACTCAGCCCGTCAGCGCCGCCCGATGCGCCCGCTGCCCGCCATCATCTTCATGAGTCGCTGGCTGCAGGTGCCGCTGTACCTGGGGCTGATCGTCGCGCAAGGCGTGTATGTCGTCCTGTTCCTGAAAGAAGTCTGGCATCTGGTCAGCGCGTCCATGACGCTCGACGAAACCAACATCATGCTGGTGGTGCTCGGCCTGATCGACGTGGTGATGATCTCGAACCTGCTGATCATGGTGATCATCGGCGGGTATGAAACCTTCGTGTCGCGCCTCGGCGTTGAGGGTCATCCGGACGAACCGGAATGGCTCGACCATGTGAACGCCGGCGTGCTGAAGGTCAAATTGTCGATGGCGCTGATCAGCATTTCGTCGATCCATCTGTTGAAGACGTTCATCAGCCCGGATCAGAATTCGACGCACACCATCATGTGGCAGGTGATCATCCACGTCGCTTTCCTTCTCTCGGCGGTGGTCATGGCGCTGGTCGACCGCCTCACCACGCATACGCATCCGAAACATTTTCAGGAATCCGCGGGACTGCATCCGCTGGGTTCGAACGGTTCCACTCCCCTGAAGGCGCACGACTGACCGCACTGCCCTGCGAGTCTGATAACAAGCGCCACTGTCCCCACTGAGCTAGCCATCATGACCGTCATCAAACAGGAAGATCTGATTCAGAGCATTGCTGATTCGCTTCAGTACATCAGCTATTACCACCCGCTCGATTACATCCAGGCCTTGGGCCGCGCTTACGAGCTCGAAGAGAGCCCGGCCGCGAAGGATGCGATCGCGCAGATCCTCACCAACAGCCGCATGTGCGCCGAAGGCAAGCGCCCGATCTGCCAGGACACCGGCATCGTCACGGTGTTCGTGAAGGTCGGCATGGACGTGCGTTGGGACGGTGCGACGATGGGCGTCACCGAGATGATCAACGAAGGCGTGCGCCGCGGATATCTGAACCCGGACAACGTGCTGCGCGCGTCGATCGTGAGCCCGCCGGAAGGCGCGCGCAAGAACACGAAAGACAACACGCCGGCCGTGATCCACTACGAGATCGTGCCGGGCGACAAGGTCGACGTGCAGGTTGCAGCCAAGGGCGGCGGCTCGGAAAACAAATCGAAGTTCGCGATGCTGAACCCGTCGGACTCGATCGTCGACTGGATTCTGAAGACCGTGCCGACCATGGGCGCAGGGTGGTGCCCGCCGGGCATGCTCGGCATCGGCATCGGCGGCACTGCTGAGAAAGCGATGGTGATGGCGAAGGAATCGCTGATGGATCCGATCGACATTCAGGACATCATTGCCCGCGGCCCGCAGGACTGGATCGAAGAACTGCGTATCGAACTGCACGAGAAGGTCAACGCGCTCGGCATCGGCGCGCAAGGTCTTGGCGGTCTCGCCACCGTGCTCGACGTGAAGATCATGGCTGCACCGACGCACGCCGCGAGCAAGCCGATCGCGATCATCCCGAACTGCGCGGCAACGCGTCACGCACACTTCACGCTGGATGGCTCCGGTGTGGCGAAGCTCGAAGCGCCGTCGCTCGACGCATGGCCGAAGGTGCAGTGGGAACCGGACACGGAAAAGAGCCAGCGCGTCGATCTGAACACGCTGACGCCGGAAGAAGTGGCTTCGTGGAAGCCGGGCCAGACGCTGCTGCTGTCGGGCAAGATGTTGACGGGCCGTGACGCGGCCCACAAGCGCATCGCCGACATGCTGGCGAAGGGCGAAAAGCTGCCGGTCGACTTCACGAATCGCGTGATCTATTACGTGGGCCCGGTTGATCCGGTGCGCGACGAAGCCGTCGGCCCGGCAGGCCCGACCACCGCCACGCGCATGGACAAGTTCACCGAGACGATGCTGTCGCAAACCGGTCTCATCTCGATGATCGGCAAGGCCGAACGTGGCCCGGTGGCGATCGAGGCGATCAAGAAGCACAAAGCTGCGTATCTGATGGCTGTGGGCGGCGCCGCTTACCTCGTGTCGAAAGCAATTCGCAGCGCGAAGGTTCTTGCGTTCGAAGACCTCGGCATGGAAGCGATCTACGAGTTCGACGTGCAGGACATGCCGGTAACGGTTGCCGTCGATTCGAACGGCACCTCGGTGCACCAGACCGGCCCGAAGGAATGGCAAGCGAAGATCGGCAAGATTCCGGTCGCAACGGTTTGATCGGGAGTAGCAGCAGCTAAAAAAAGTGCAAGCCGGGGCCTCAAACCCCGGCTTTTTTTATCCTGAAATGAGAACGGTACGCATCACGCAAAAAACCTTGCAAATCAAGGCAAAAAAGTGTGTTTTTGCCTTGGCTTTTTGCCTTTCGCCGTTTATTGTTCTGGGAAATTCAAGTCTCTAATAAGGAAACCCCATGCAAGGCGACAAGAAAGTTATCGAGTATCTGAACGCCCAGCTCAAGAACGAGCTCACCGCCATTAATCAGTACTTCCTGCACGCGCGGATGTACAAGCACTGGGGTCTGGAGAAACTCGGCAAGCACGAATACGACGAATCGATTGGCGAAATGAAGCACGCCGACTGGCTGATCGAACGCGTTTTCATGCTTGACGGCCTGCCGAACCTGCAAGACCTGCACAAGCTGCTGATCGGCGAAGAAACCAAAGAAATCCTCGAATGCGATCTGAAGCTCGAACAGATTTCGCAGAGCACCTGTAAAGAAGCGATCGCATATTGCGAATCGGTTCGCGATTTCATCTCGCGCGAAATCTTCGTGAAGATTCTCGACGACACTGAAGAACACATTGACTGGCTTGAAACGCAACTGGATCTGATCGACAAGGTCGGCATCCAGAACTACCAGCAAACCGCAATGGGTTCGATCGAGTCCTGACCGGACCAGGCTGGAATCGCTCGCGCGCCGGCTCGTGGCTCCGGTCATGCGTCATTTCGTTTGCCGGCTTGTTGGTTGGCTTGGTTACCGGCTGAGCTGCCAACTCTGATTTGCCAACTCATTTGCCGGGATGGGCACAGCGCAAGGCGCCGCGCGGGCGGTATACTTGCGCACTTCCCCGTTTTCGTGAGTTTTCCGTGACCGCTGTGCCGCGCGTGTCCTCATCGCCTATGACCGCAGAATCGCCGTCTTCAAGTGCCCGGATTGCCGCCTCAGGTGGCGGCTCGCGAGCGCCGGTCGGTATATTCGACTCGGGTCTGGGCGGTTTGTCGGTGCTGCGGGCGGTCCGGGCGCAGCTGCCCGGCGAAGCGCTCATCTACGTCGCCGACTCGCTCTACGCCCCCTACGGCGAACGCGACGACGACTTCATCGCCGACCGTACCCTCGCAATCGGGCAATGGCTTGTCAGCCAGGGCGCGAAGGCACTGGTGGTCGCGTGCAACACGGCAACGGCGCAGTCAATCGCGCTGGTCCGCGAAAAACTGGCGATTCCACTCGTGGGGGTTGAGCCCGGCATCAAACCGGCCGCGCTGCAGTCGAAAACGCGTGTCGCCGGCGTGCTCGCCACGCAAGTGACCTTACGCAGCGCCCGCTTTCAGGGGTTACTGGAGCGCTACGCGGCCGATTGCCGTTTTCTTTGCCAGCCGGGCCACGGGCTCGTGCAGGCGGTAGAGCGCTGCGACGTAGGCTCCGCCGAACTGCGCGCGCTACTGCGCAGCTACCTGCAGCCCATGCTCGATGCCGGCGCCGACACCTTGGTGCTCGGCTGCACTCATTACCCGTTTCTCGATGCTGCGATCCGCGATATCGTCGGCGACCGGCTGACGCTGATCGACACGAGCGTGGCCATCGCACGCCAGTTGGAGCGGGTACTCGATCAGCACGGGTTACGCGCCGCCCCGGAGAATACCGGCGCTGTTCTGCCCCGCTTTTATTCGACCGGCGACGGTTCCCATCAGCAACAGCTCGCGGCGACCCTGCTTCAAATCAACGCCGCAGTCGACCAGGTCGTGATCCCCTCGCGCCGCACCGCAGCGCCGGATTCCCAAGCCGCATAAAACCGCTCTCCCGCGTGTTTTTGCGCTGTCGCGTGACCTTTCTGCGCACTTTTTAGGCGTTTTTAGCCCTTTCCGCCACCCGCCCCACTTCCCGCTCCCTAGACGAAACCCTTCTAAGAGTCTGGTTTTGTTACAAAAAATCATGCAGGACGCTTGCCAAACCGGCCAATCAAAATGATAATAGTTCGCATTAACGTTAGCTATGACGCCCTACCATGATTGTCTGTGTCTGCAAGTCTGTTTCTGACCGAAAGATCCGTGCCTCGATCGCGGAAGGCGTCGATTCGTTCGACGAACTCCAGTTCGAACTCGGCGTCGCCTCCTGCTGTGGCAAGTGCGCGGAATCCGTGCGCGACGTCATGATGCAGAACGGCGTGTGCGCGAGCCGTTGCGGCTTCGAGCATCACCCGCAGGCCATGCCGCTGACGTTTTACGAGCGCAAGGCCGCCTGAGGCCGTTTTTGGGTGCGGCCCACGCCGCGCCCAAGCGTGCTCACCGCCTCATTGTTTCACGCGCTGCTTTTTGCGCTGCTTCACGCGTTATCCCACTGCCGTCAGCAAGCCAGTATCCGTACAGCCAGCTACCCGCTCATCCGTTAACAGGAGTTCGAGATGGAATTGCTGATTGGTTTCGTGACTACTTTGTTCATTTCGCTGGTGATCTTCCGAACATGACGATGTCTTGTCTGACGTGCCGCCTCGCCGGCACGTCGCCACGCTAACATGCAGGCCTCGCATACCGTTTCAGCCGGCGCCCCGCCGGCTTCGTCCCCCCGAATGAATTCCCGTGCGTTGACCGCGACTGCCGCGGTCGCGGCGGTTCACGTCGCGTTGCTTGCGGTGATCCTGACGCTGCGTCATGAACCGCTGCAGCCGGTGATCGAGGCGAAAGTGATGACCGCGCAGTTGCTGGCGCCGGCGCCCGTGGCCGCACCTGTCGCAGTGCAGTCGATCGCGTCGCCGCCCAAGCCGACACCGCCGGTTCATATCAAGACAAAGGTCCAGCCCAAGCCGACACCGGCCCCGACACCGTTACCGATCACCTCGACTCCGACACCTGTCGCCGCGCCAGAGCCCACGCCAACGCCTGCCGCACCGGCAGCGCCAGCCGCTCAGGCCGCGCCGGCGATCGGCCGTCCGACCATGGACATCACGGTGCCGAAGAACGTCTCGCACATCGAGTGCAGCATGATCACGCCGGACTACCCCGCGCTGTCGAAGCGCCGCGGCGAAACCGGTACGGCCTATGTGACGTTCGTCATCGGACCGACGGGGAAGGTCGAAAGCATTTCGCTCAAAAAGAGCAGCGGCTTTAGCCGCCTGGACGACGCCGCCATCGCCGCCGCGCATGAGAGCTCGTGCAAGCCCTATCTCGAGAACGGCCAGGCCATTCGGGCCACGGCCACCCAGCCTTACAACTTCAATCTGAACGATTGAGGCAGATTTTAAAAACAAGGAATTGCAATGCAAAACTACGGATTGGCGCACGTGTGGGCGCAAGGGGATTTCGTAACGCGCGGTATCGCGCTCGCGCTGTTGATCATGTCGGTCATGTCATGGAGCGTGATCGTCATCAAAGGCTGGAATGTGATGCGCCTGAAGCGTCTCACGAAGAATGCCGAGCAGCAGTTCTGGCATTCGGACGACCTCGCCGATGGCGTGAAGAAACTCGGCGCCGGAGCGTCGACGCCGCAGGATAATCCGTTCCTGGCACTCGCGCTGTCGGGTCAGGAGGCCGCCGATCACCATCATCAGACACAGCCGCATCTGCACGATCGCATGGACGTATCGGATTGGGTGACGCGCTGCCTGAAGGACACGATGGATGAAAGCGTCGCGCGCATGCAAAGCGGCCTGGCGATTCTCGCCTCGATCGGCAGCACGGCGCCGTTCGTCGGCCTGTTCGGCACGGTGTGGGGCATCTATCACGCGCTGCTGGCAATCGGCGCGAGCGGCCAGTCGTCGATCGATCAGGTCGCGGGCCCGGTCGGCGAAGCGCTGATCATGACCGCGTTCGGCCTGTTCGTCGCGATTCCGGCCGTGCTCGGCTACAACGCACTGACGCGCGCCAACAAGGCGATCGTCGCCAAGCTGAGCCGTTTTGCGCATGGTCTGCACGCATTCTTCGTGACGGGCGCCCGTCTGTCGTCGTCCAAGCGCGGCGACGGCTTGCGCCTCGCGCGCGCTAACTGATCGACGAGGCATTCCGATGGCAATGAGCCCCTTCGCCGGCGACGATGACGACGGCCTGATGAACGAAATCAACATGACGCCGCTCGTCGACGTGATGTTGGTTCTCCTGATCGTCTTCATGGTGACGATTCCGGTGATTCGTCACGCGGTCAAAATCGATCTGCCGCATGCGAGCAGTCAGAAGGAAGACAGCAAGCCCGCGCAAGTGACGGTCGCCGTGGATGCGGACGGCAACGTCTTGTGGGACGACAAGAAGGTCGACGACGCCACACTGCGCGCGAAGATTGCAGAGGCTGCGCAAGCGAATCCGCAACCGGAGCTGCATCTGGATGCGGACCGCAAGGTCGCGTACGAGAAAGTGGCGGAAGTGATGTCGGCCGCGCAAGCCGGCGGTCTCACGAAGATCGGTTTCGTCACGCAGCCCAAAGGCAGATGACGAAAATTGACGGCAGGTGATCCGCACGGCGCGACGCGCCACTGTTAAGCAGCGCCTGCCGAAAAAACAGAAAAGCCCTTGTTTCAAAGGCTAAAAGTAAAAGGCCTTCATCGTCAGATGAAGGCCTTTTTTTGTGCGCACTCGGCGCTTTCGGGCGGCGGGATCATTTACCATCAGAAGATGACTGATAGCTCGAGTCACCGCATGCGACAGCCGTGATCGACACGGACAGCGCGGTCAGCCCTATCAGGCCCACTATCATAGAGGCCATGAGTTTTCGCATAAGAGACTCCTTAGCGAAGGGATTTCACTATAGGCCCGCGAGCGCGCGCATTCAAGCAAACTGTCATTGAAAGTACTCATGACAAGCGGCGCTTAAATGCTAAAAGCGATGTTCCCGCACGTAATAAGTGCTATGACGCGACCGCGAGAGCGGGCTGCGCCGCGTCTTGCGCGGTACGCGTCGGACATTCGCCCATGATGTGCTTACCTTCGTCCGGATCGAGCATCTCGACCAGATAATCGACGAACGCACGTACGGCCGGCACCATTCCCTGCCGCGACACGAATACCGCGTACAACTGCGGCGTCGGAAAGGTCCAGCCCGGCATCACCGGCGACAACTGCCCCGCGCGCAACGCGCTGCCATACATCATCTCCGGCAACGCGGCGATACCCACACCGGACAGCACCGCTTCGCGAATCGTCATCAGATCGGCCGTGACGAGGCGCGGTTCGTGTTCGTGCGCGTGGCGCGTGCCGTCGGGGGCAATCAGATCGAAGACGTGGCGTCCGTCGCCGGTCGGCACGTCGAGCGTTTCGAACCGGCTCAGATCGGCCGGCAACAGCGGCGGCGCATTCTGCTGCAACAGGCTCGGCGCACCGACCAGCAGCTGCTGCGTGCGCCACAGCGGGCGCACGACGATGTTGGCGTTTTCCGGGGGATCGGAGCGCACGCGCAGCGCGATGTCGATCGAATCCTCGAACAGGTCGACCACGCGATTCGTCACCCGCATCACTACACGCACTTCCGGATAGCGATGCATGAATTCCGGCAGGATCTGCGACAGGATGGTCTGCGAAATCGTCACGGGAACGCTCACGCGCACCGTGCCGCGCGGCGACGAACGCAACTGCTGCACGACATTGACGGCCGCCTGTGCTTCGCTCAGCATCGCCTGACAGTGCTGGTAGAAGAGCTGCCCCGCTTCAGTGAGCGCCAGCTTGCGAGTGGAGCGCTGCAGCAAACGCACGCCCAACGACGCCTCCAGCTCGGTCAACCGGCGCGACAGGCGCGACTTGGAAATGCCTAGCACGCGTTCGGCGGCGGAAAAGCCGCCGTGTTCGACGACCTGCGAAAAATACATCAGGTCATTCAGATTGTGTGAATCGATCTTCATCTCATCGTTCCAGTAATAGAACAATCCATTGCGTGACGGTGGCTGGCGCCTAGGAAAACGGTCCCTATAATAGCTCTATGTTTCAAAAATAACGCTATTCCCCATTTTTTAAGGTGACTTTTGATGAGCACGACACGCACGATCGAACGCACGTTTCCCGCCGTTCGCACGACCGAGGGCGGCGGCTTCATCGTCCACCGTCCATTTCCAACCCGCCTGCTGATGGATTTCGATCCGTTCCTGCTGCTCGACGAAATGGGTCCGATCGACTACGCGCCGGGCGAGGCCAAAGGCGCGCCGGATCATCCGCATCGTGGCTTCGAAACGGTCACCTACGTGCTTGAGGGCCAATTCGGTCACAAGGATTCAGCGGGCCATTCGGGAACACTGCATGCCGGCGACGTGCAATGGATGACCGCGGGCGCAGGCGTCGTGCACAGCGAGATGCCGGACCCGTCGTTCGTTCGTACCGGCGGGCGCGTGCACGGCTTGCAGGTGTGGGTGAATCTGCCTCGCCGCGACAAGATGATCGAGCCGCGCTATCAGGAGATGCCGTCGGCCAGCATTCCGGTCGCGACGTCCGCGGACGGCAAGGTGCGCGTCAAGGTGATTGCGGGTGAAGCGCTCGGCGTGAAGGCCGCGATCGAAACGCGCACGCCGATCCTGTATCAGCATTTCTCGCTGCAACCGGGCGCGACGATCCGGCAGCCGGTGCCGGCCGACTATCGCGTGTTCGCTTACAGCCTGTCCGGCAAGGGCTTCTACGGCGAAGGGGACGCGCGCCAGGAAATCGACGCACAGAAGATGGTCGTATTTCAGAACGACGGCGAGTCGGTCACGCTGACAGCCGGCACCGAACCGCTCGAAGTACTGCTGCTCGGTGGCGTGCCGCTGAAGGAACCGGTGGTGCGCTACGGTCCGTTCGTGATGAACACGGAAGACGAAATCCGTCAGGCCGTGATCGATTACCAGGCCGGGCGCATGGGCGCGATCACGCACTGATTGGCCACGTCGGCACGCGCCGCCGCTCGCGGGTAGGTAGCGCGGCGCTCGCCATACGCCACGCGCGCGGCTGCACATGGGCGCGAAGGCCGGTAAATTCGTTCACAATAGCAATTCATGCCGCGCGCCACACCGTCCAACCACGACGGATCGTGGCGCGCGGCGATTTCCGTCCCTGTTCAGGAGCGCGCATGGCAGAGTCCACCGTCACCGCCCACATCGGCTCGACGAATTTCCAGGTCCTTTTCGACGACGGCAAGCACACGTGGCTCGCCGACGAACCCGAATCGCTGGGCGGCGGCGATCGCGGCCCGACGCCCGTCTCGCTGCTGCTGTCGAGCCTCGGCGCCTGTACGTCGATCACGCTGAAGATGTACGCTCAGCGCAAGGGCTGGCCGCTCACCGATGTGCGTGTGACACTGTCGCTCGAAACCGGCGACGCGGGCACGACCATCGACCGCAAGATCATGCTCGAAGGTGAACTGTCCGACGAGCAGCGGGAACGGCTCTTGCAAATTGCCAATGCGTGCCCGGTTCACAAGATCCTCACGCATTCGATCACGATCCGTTCGGGTCTTGCCGTCGCGTAACGCCATGTAGCCTTTGCGTTGGCGTACGCGTCGGCATGTCGGTTCACTGGGTGCGACAATGGCGGGAACCGGCTCAGCCAGGCTGAACGTTGTAAAACGCTTTCATAGGAAGCAGTCGTTTTGAATTTCGAACACCTTATCCAGATCAACGATCCGTTGAATCCGTTTGTCGACTCGATGACCCGCGAGCAGTTATGGGAAGGTCTCGTGCTGCGCGCCGAACAGCCGCAACTTTTCGTGATCGGACTCGACAGTTGCACGATCCTCTCGCGAGAAGGCAGTACGCTCGAGCGTGAGCTGCACTACGGCCAGGCCACCGTGCGCGACCGTGTCACGCTGCAGGATCGCCAGAGCGTGCGCTATGACATTCTGCCGACCGCGGACTATGTCGGCGGTTCGCTGACCATGACGATCGAACAGCCTGACGAACTGCAGTTGTTCTTGCGCTTCGAATACACGACCACCCTGCCCGTGTCCGACGACCAGGACGCCGTGCAGACACAGGAAATCGTGAAGTCGGCGTATCGCGAGAACGATATCGACACCGTGCGGCTGATCCGCCAGTACGTGCAGACGAAGCAGGAACCCGGTTCGCTGCATTGATGCGTCTGCGGGCGGTCCCAACCGCCCCTCCATTCAACTATCGAAAGACGAATCCGATGAATTTCTCTTTCTTGTAAATGGGAATAGTTATCATTTAGAATTAATCCATCGAATCGACCAACAGCTAAACCGAATGACCGATCTCACGCGTTCTTCCACACTCAGCCTGCGCCGTCCGGCGGCCGCGCTGACCAGCCGTCCGAAAGCATCGACGGCGACGGCAACTGCCGCGAAGCCCGCCACGGATCGCACCGGCGGTACAAGCGAGAAGCCGGATCGGGTCGTGCGCAGCGACACGCTGCTGCAAGGACATAGCCACGTCAGCATCCTGCATAACGGCGAGACCTACCAGCTGCGAGCAACGCGCTTAGGCAAGCTGATCCTGACGAAGTAACGGGCCGCAACGAATAGCAGTAAGTACCGGGTATTGTGGGGACCACCTCCTCGAGAGGTGTTAGGCATTAGCCAGCCACGACGGCTTGCACGTGAGAACTAGACCCCTTCGTGCAGACACCAAGCCAGTCGTCGCAGCCAGCCAGGCCGCTTTTTTGGTCCTCACCCAATGCGGATACACGAAACGACGTGTGTCGCATATGCAGAAAATAAAGAAGCCGTGGGATGGTGTCATCTCCACGGCTTTTGTTTTACACGGCGCCCAGCGGACCGACAGCGCGTTGAAGCGTTAACACCTACTTCGAGGCCCAGCCCCAGAACATGAGCCACCATGCGCTATCGACCACAGCCAGCGCCGCGACGAACCATACCATCGCGAGGCCGCGTTGAACGAAGCGTTCGCTATAGCGGCGTGTGACAAGCCAGGCAAGCCACGCACTCCACAGATTGGCAATCACCAGAATCGCGATGCGCAGATCGGACGCCCACCACAACGACAGATGCTCCGCGCGCAGCAGCGACAGCGTGGTCGCCGACAAGCCGAGGAACACACCTGCGCCGGCAATCGGAATCAGCCCTTGCGTCAAATGATGCAGACGCACGCTGCTGAAGCGCCCCAGCATGCGCGTAGCGCCCATCAGCAGCACCAGCAACGCCGTGCCGTACACGAGTGCCGTGGCGAGGATGTAGCCAATCACCATCGTGCCGTCGAGCCACGAGAACACGTCGTTCTGCTCGGGATAATGCGTGAACAGGAACCACGGCGCGTTGGTGTCGAGCGGCCAGGTGATATCGTGATCGACCAGCCAGGTGGCAAGGAACATCTTCAGGTCGACGAACCAGCGCGAAGCGGTCCAGTGGAATGCGCCGATCGCGATGCCGAGCAGGCCGTACAGGATCAACGCGGTGTCCCACGGGTTCGCCTGCCTGTCGCCGAGTTGCACGACTTCCGAGGACGGCGCGCGCCACGTCAGCGCAATCGCGTCGCGATGCCCGCTGCAACGGCCGCACATATGGCAGTCCGACGCGCCTTTCATATTGCGCAGCGGCACCAGCGGCGCGCAGTTGATCGGAATCACGCGATGCCCATGTTCGCCGTTCTTGTACGAACGGCGCCACGCGTCTTCATCGACTTTGTAATGGAACGGCGCGAGACGCGCCAGTAGCGAAAAAACCCCGTTGACGGGGCACAGATACTTGCACCAGACGCGCTTCTCGCGTCCGTACAGCAAGCCGATGATCATCGCCGCGAAAGTCGAGCCGCCTAGCACCAGCAGCACCGCCCTCGGGTACTGATAGACGCTGACCATCTGTCCGTAGATCGTGGTGATGCCGAACGCGACGAACGGCCAGCCGCCCCAGCGCATCCAGCGCGGAATCGCCCAGCCGCGACCGTATTTGCTGGCGAACTCGGCGAGCGCGCCTTCCGGACACAGCACGCCGCACCAGACCCGGCCGAGCATCACCATCGACAGCAGCACGAACGGCCACCAGATGCCCCAGAACACGAACTGCGCGGCAAGCGTCAGGTTGGTCCACAGATGCGCGGTGTCGTCCGGCAGCGGCATCACCGCCGGCACGAGAATCAGGAACGCGTACACCGCGACCACGACCCACTGAATGCCGCGGATCAAACCGCCGTGACGCTGCATCCACTGTCCGGCCACGGCGAGGCGGCCCGGGCGGGTCACGACGGTACTCATGCCGCGCGTCCTGCGGCTTGCTGCGCCGGCTTGCGATTCGCGCGACGCACCAGCAGATAGACGACCGCCCAATACGCCGCATAGGCGATCAGGTTCATCAGCGCCGGATGGGCGCGATAACCGGTGAGTGTCGCGACCAGCGAACCCAAGGTGCTCGAATCGTCGAGGATGGCTGACGAGTTCCACATCTGGTCGATGATCGTCGGCAGGATTTCCTTGTCGATCAGCTTGTCGACACCGGTCTGGAACAGGCCCGCGCCGAGGAACAGCAGCATGATTTCGGTGACGCGGAAGAAGAGCCGCCACGAGAAATACTTGCCGCCCAACTGCAGCACGTAGAAAGTCAGGAATGCGAGACCGAGGCCGATGATCACGGCGAGCACCTGGCTGCCATCCACGTGACCCGATTGGCCAAAGCCGAGACCGTACAGGAAGATCACCGTTTCACTGCCTTCGCGCGCGATCGCCAATGCGACCAGCAACGCGACGCCCCACCAGTTCGAATCGCGCTGACTCTTTTGCAGCGACTGTTCCATGTCGCGCTTGAGGGACCGGCCGTGCTGCTTCATCCACAGCACCATCTGCACGATCAGTACACACGCGACCAGCACCATGGCGGTCTGGAAATAGTCCTGTGCGTCACCGGACAGCACTTCGGTGAAACCGACCAGCGCCGCGCCGAGCGCGACCGCCGCGAGCACACCGGCCGCAACGCCGCCCCACAGGTACGGCAAACCGCGCCGCGCATCGTCATCGCCATTTTTCAACCACGCGTACAGGATGCCGACGACCAGCAAGGCCTCAACACTTTCGCGCCACACGATGAACAGAATCTGACCCATCCAAGCTCTCCCTCTACTTCCCAACTGCTTTGGCGAACGCGCAACCCGGCTGTTCAAGCCATGCGCTCGCACCCCAAGCCATTACTTCGCGACGATCACGCCCTGCGCCTGCTGATGGAAATCGTCGAAGAACTTGTACTCGCCCGGCGAGAGCGGTGCGATCACGACGAACGAATCGCCGCCCGGCGCCAGCACTTTTTCTTTACGCAACTGCACGCTTTCGAATTCGGCCGCGCCCTTGCCGGTGTTGCGTATCGCGATCTTGATGCGCTGCCCTGCCGGCACCTCGATGCGCACCGGATTGAGCTTGCCGTCGTTCATTTCCAGGTTGAAGGTCGGCAGATCCGCTGCGTGCGCGGCCCCCACCGTCAAAGCGGTCATGGCGAGGATGGCGATCTTTCGGTTAATTCTCATTAGCCCTTCCGGAAAACGCGGCGCGGCGGGTTTCATGTCCGCGCGCCGCCTGCTGCATTCAGCCATTCACTCACGCATCGCTTCAGGCGACGCGTGGCGAGCCGCGATGATCCGCGTCTGTGGCGATTAGTAACCGCCCTTCTTGCCGATACCCGCGTACGTGAAGTCGTATTCAAGCGTGATCGGCTTGAACCATGGACCCACGCCGGTTTCCTTGTCGACGTGACGGCCGAACGCCATGTGGCCGGTTTGCATCGGCGCTTCGACCACCAGCTTCAGGTGGTATTTGCCGGGACCTTGCAGCTTGACGTTGTCGCCGTAGTGCGGACCGTCGTTGGCGACCATCGCCATCATGTCGCCCTTCTGGGTCTGATTCGACCCGGCTTTGGTCAGTTCATAACGAACTTGCAGATACGGCATCCAGTCGCCTTCGGCGAAACCGGTCGGATTGTTCTTGACCGCATGGATGTCGGCTTCCAGATGGACGTCCGAATCCGACGCCTTGCGCATCATGCCTTCGGGTTCCATCGTGATCGGCTGCAGATAGACCGCGCCGATTTCCATGCCGCCCTGAATCTGGTGCTTGCCGATCGGGTATTCCGCTGCCGTTGCGGAAAACGCCGCTACTGCCGCCACCGCTACTGCGCCACCACGCACAAATGAAGAAATCCGCATTGAAACTCCTTGTTTTTATCAGACTGGAATCGAACCCATTGGAACAGTGCGATGCGCATGCGTTTTATGCCGCGGCCCCATCCCCACTGACAGGGGCGACAAACCGCAAACAATCGCATTACGAACGTTAATGCGAACCATTCTCAATATTGCTCAAGTTTATCATTGATCGGCAGGGAGAACAAACGAGGAGGTCCCCAAAGCCTTATGGGAGCGGGGCCTTAAGGCAGTGCTAAGGAAAGCGTGGGCGACGGGGTATTGGCGGGGTGCAGTGCGCCGGATAGACAAGGCGCGGCACATTGCCGCGCCCGTTCCTCGACAGGCAGGAAGAATTTATTCCACGCCGGGCACATGGTCGCCGACGTTCGCGCCGAATACGCGCTGCCGCAGCAGCGCCAGCTGATCGCGAGTCTGTGCGGCCTTTTCGAACTCGAGGTTCTTGGCGTGCTCCATCATCTGTTTTTCGAGGCGCTTGAGTTCCTTGGCAAGCTGCTTCTCGGACATGTCCTCGAATTTCGCCCGAGTCTGCTGTTCCTTCAGCTCGGCGCGGGCGTCGTCGACGTTGTACACCCCGTCGATGATGTCGCGAATCCGTTTGACCACGCCGCGCGGCGTAATACCGTGCGCCAGGTTGTAAGCGACCTGCTTGGCGCGCCGCCGCTCGGTTTCGTCGATGGCGCGGCGCATGGAGTCGGTCACCCTGTCCGCATAGAGAATCGCCTTGCCGTTCACGTTGCGCGCCGCCCGGCCGATGGTCTGGATCAGCGAGCGCTCGGCGCGCAAGAAGCCTTCCTTGTCCGCGTCGAGAATCGCGACCAGCGAGACTTCCGGAATATCCAGCCCCTCGCGCAGCAGGTTGATCCCGACCAGCACGTCGAACGTGCCCAGCCGCAGATCGCGGATAATTTCCACCCGCTCCACCGTGTCGATGTCGCTGTGCAGATAACGCACCTTGACGCCATGGTCGGCCAGAAACTCGGTCAACTGCTCGGCCATTCGCTTGGTCAGCACCGTGACCAGCACGCGGTCGCCCACTTTGACGCGCTCATTGATTTCGGCCAGCACGTCGTCGACCTGCGTACGTGCCGGGCGCACCTCGATTTCCGGATCGACGAGGCCGGTGGGGCGCACCAGCTGCTCGGCCACCTGGCCGGCCGTTTTCTTTTCGTAATCGGCCGGCGTGGCCGACACGAACACCACCTGGCGCATCTTGCGCTCGAACTCGTTGAACTTGAGCGGGCGATTGTCGAGCGCCGACGGCAGGCGAAAACCGTAGTCGACCAGATTCTCCTTACGCGCCCGATCGCCGTTGTACATGCCGTTCAGCTGGCCGATCAGCACGTGCGACTCGTCAAGCAGCATCAGCGCGTCGGACGGCAGATAGTCGACCAGGGTCGGCGGCGGCTCGCCGGGCGCCGCGCCCGAGAAGTGCCGCGAGTAATTCTCGATGCCCTTGCAGAAACCCAGCTCCTGCAGCATTTCCAGATCGAAGCGGGTGCGCTGCTCGAGCCGCTGCGCTTCGACGAGCTTTCCGCTGCTGTAGAAGAATTCGAGCCGGTCGCGCAATTCGGTCTTGATCGTTTCGACCGCGCGAATCACGGTGTCGCGCGGCGTCACGTAGTGCGACGACGGGTAGACGGTGAAACGGGTAATCTTCTGCCGCACGCGGCCGGTGAGCGGGTCGAATAGCTGCAGCGTCTCGACCTCGTCGTCGAACAATTCGACGCGCACCGCCATTTCGGCGTGTTCGGCCGGGAAAATATCGATCGTGTCGCCGCGCACGCGGAACGAACCGCGCTGGAAGTCGGCTTCATTGCGGTTGTACTGCATCGCGATCAGACGGGCGATGATGTCGCGCTGGCCGAGCTTGTCGCCGGTACGCAGCGTCAGAATCATCTTGTGATATTCCGACGGGTTGCCGATACCGTAAATTGCCGACACCGTGCCGACGATGATCACGTCGCGCCGTTCCATCAGGCTCTTGGTGGCCGACAGCCGCATCTGCTCGATGTGCTCGTTGATCGACGAATCTTTCTCGATGAACAGGTCGCGCTGCGGCACGTACGCTTCCGGCTGGTAATAGTCGTAGTACGAGACGAAGTACTCGACTGCATTGCGCGGAAAGAACTCGCGAAACTCCGAATAGAGCTGCGCGGCGAGCGTCTTGTTCGGCGCGAACACGATCGCGGGCCGGCCGAGCCGGGCGATGGTGTTGGCCATCGTGAAGGTTTTGCCGGAGCCGGTCACGCCGAGCAGCGTCTGGAACGACAAGCCGTCCTCGACGCCTTCGACAAGCGTGTCGATCGCCGTCGGCTGGTCGCCGGCGGGCGGATACGGCTGGTAAAGCTGGAACGGCGAGCCTTCGAACGTGACGAATTTGGATTCGTCGAGCGTCTCGTCGACTTCAGTCAGATGTTGTTCGGACATGGGGGCGGCACCGGGCCTTGGGCAAAGAACTATTCTAACGGGTTGCGGGAACCCGGGCTGAGCGGGTCTGCGTAGGGGTGGCGGGGAGAAAAGATGCGCGCCAGGCGACCGACACAGAAGCGATTTCCCACTGCTTTGGGGTAGCTGTTCAGGCTTCGCCGGCTTGGGCGCGGGCAGATCCGCCAGGATCACATGACGCCGGGGTGCCTGTTTTTCAAGCAAATAATTCAGCCCGGCAGGCTTTCTCGCCCGAAAAAATGCCCGCAGATTCGCTACAATGCCAAGTTGCGCTCGCTCGCCGATGCCCGCCCTCCGCCTGAATCGTCCGTCAGACGCCTCGGGCCGGGCCGCCCGCGCTCGGAGCCGCCCTCTTCTCACTACTGCTGCCCACCCATCATGTCTCTGTTCTCCGCCGTCGAACTTGCTCCCCGCGACCCGATTCTGGGCCTGAACGAAGCTTTCAACGCCGATGCGCGCGCCACCAAGGTCAACCTTGGCGTTGGTGTGTACTTCAATGAAGAAGGCAAGATTCCGCTGCTGCGCGCCGTGCGCGACGCGGAAAAGGCTCGCGTCGAAGCCGCGCTGCCGCGTGGCTATCTGCCGATCGAAGGCATCGCTGCCTACGACGCTGCCGTGCAGAAACTGCTGCTCGGCAACGACTCGCCGCTGATCGCCGCAGGTCGTGTCGTGACGGCGCAAGCACTGGGCGGCACGGGCGCGCTGAAAATCGGCGCCGATTTCCTGAAACGCCTGAACCCGAACACCAAGGTCGCGATCAGCGATCCGAGCTGGGAAAACCACCGCGCGCTGTTCGAAGGCGCCGGCTTCGAAGTCGTGAACTATCCGTACTACGACGCGCACACGCACGGCGTGAACTTCGAAGGCATGCTGAGCGCGCTGAACAGCTATGCCGCAGGCACGGTTGTCGTGCTGCACGCGTGCTGCCACAACCCGACGGGCGTCGACCTGACTGTCGACCAGTGGAAGCAGATCGTCGAAGTCGTCAAGGCGCGCAATCTGGTGCCGTTCCTCGACATCGCTTACCAGGGTTTCGGCGACAACATCGAATCCGACGCTGCAGCAGTCCGCCTGTTCGCGGCATCGGAACTGAACGTGTTCGTGTCGTCGTCGTTCTCGAAGTCGTTCTCGCTGTACGGCGAACGTGTCGGCGCACTGTCGATCATCACGGCAAGCATGGAAGAGTCGGCTCGCGTTCTGTCGCAACTGAAGCGCGTGATCCGCACGAACTATTCGAACCCGCCGACGCACGGCGGCTCGGTGGTCGCAGCGGTGCTCGCATCGGCTGAACTGCGCGCCACGTGGGAAACGGAACTCGCCGAAATGCGCGACCGTATCCGTGCAATGCGCAATGGCCTGGTTGAGCGTCTGAAGGCAAGCGGCGTGGATCGCGATTTCAGCTTCGTGAACGCACAACGCGGCATGTTCTCGTACTCGGGTCTGACGGCGCCGCAAGTGGACCGCCTGCGTGAAGAGTTCGGTATCTATGCAGTGAGCACGGGCCGCATCTGCGTGGCCGCGCTGAATACGCGCAACCTCGACGTGGTGGCTAACGCGATCGCTCACGTGCTGAAATAAGGCATTTCGGAGCGCGGACGTTTGTTGCGCGCTTTGCCTTACTGAAGCTGCTTAAGCTGCATGTGGAAACGGCGCCCTTTCGGGCGCCGTTTTTATTGGCCGGCTGTTGCTGGGCGTGTGGGTATCACCCGTTCGCCTCGCTGCCGGCACTGCTTCTGTTACCTACGGCCGTTTCAGCGCGAATCCCGATGGATATCGTGCGTAACAAAGCCTGCGTCGTTATCAGGCATGTCGAGCCAATCGGGTTGCGCAAGCGAATGGCGGATATCTTCCAGACCGCTTTGCCAGTGTTCGCGCATCGTCGACAGACCGAACTGGAAGTCTTTGAAATGCCCTTCGTATTCCTTCTGCCGATAGATGAGGTGAATCACGTTGTAGCGTTTCGAACACGACAGATCCTCCGCAAGCTTGCACCACGGATCGTCGCGCTGGTCAGACGGCACGCGGTCGAGCACCTCCTTCAGCACATGCCGGAAGCGCTGCGAGCGTTGCAGCATGTCGGTCACGAGACGGGTGCGGCTCGAATACTGGATGTCTTTCATGCGCCCTTGAACATCGGTGATGTTGTCCGGCACCGGTCCGATCGCGCTCCACAGATCGACCTGGAACGCGAGCGTATCGCGACGCGGCGTGGTCTGAATCACCTCATAGAGCGGCGTGTTCGACATCAGACCGCCGTCCCAGTAGTACTGACCGTCGATTTCGACCGCCGCGAAACCCGGCGGCAACGCACCTGACGCCATGAAATGCTCAGGCCTCAGTTTCGTATGCCTGTTATCGAAGTAGGCGAAATTACCCGTACCGCAATTCACCGCCCCCACCGACACACGCATTTCGCCGGAATTGATGCGGTCGAAATCGCAGAGTGCTTCCAGCGTGGCCTTGAGCGGCGTGGTGTCGTAATAGCTCGCCAGTTGCGGCGGCCCGGAAACGGTGGGCAACGGCGGCGGGAAACGCGGCACAAAAAAGCCCTTTTGCCCTTCCACAATCGCGCCCATCGCCTGGGTCGCAGTGAAGGCCTTACGAACGGCCTCACTGGAATTGAACAGCGCGTGCTCGATAAAGGCCGGCAACGGCGGCCCGAACGCCGGTTGGCAGATCGTCTCCCAGAATTGCAGCAGCCGCTCGACGCGCTTCTCCGGCGGATTGCCGGCAATGATGGCCGTGTTCAACGCGCCAATCGAAATACCGGCGAGCCAGTTCGGCTCGATACCGGCTTCGTAAAGCCCCTGAAAGACACCGGCCTGATAGGCGCCCAACGCTCCGCCGCCTTGCAGCATCAACGCGACGGTTTCGTAGTTCGGCAATTGGCGTTGCCGGCCGGGATGAGCAGCGGGCACCGGACCGGCGCCCGCACCTTCCCCGCCGCCGGGCGCGCCGGCGCGCGCCCGTTTGAGATTGCGTTGCGCCATGCGCGCCTCCTTATTGCATGTACCAGCCGTGGCTCACAATAAAGGACTGGCCCGTCAGCGCCGCAGTCGGGAAAGTGGACAGGAACAGCACCGTCTGCGCAACGTCTTCCACCGTGGTGAAGATGCCGTCGACCGTGCCGCCCAGCATCACGCGCTTGACCACGTCTTCTTCGCTGATGCCGAGCTCCTTGGCCTGCTCGGGAATCTGCTTGTCGACCAGCGGCGTACGCACGAAACCCGGACACACCACATGCGAGCGCACGTTGTGTTTCGCGCCTTCCTTGGCCAGTACGCGTGCGAGCCCCAGCAGCGCGTGCTTGGCCGTCACATAGGCGGACTTGAGCGGCGACGCTTCGTGCGAATGGACCGAACCCATGTAGATCACGATGCCGCCGCGATCGTCTTTGTACATGTGCTTGAGCGCGGCCTTGGTGGTGAGGAAGGCGCCGTCCACATGGATCGCCTGCATCTTCTTCCAGTCGGAAAACGAATAGTTTTCGATCGGATTGACGATCTGGATGCCGGCGTTGGAAATCAGAATGTCGATCGAGCCGAACTCAGCCGCGACTTTATCGATGCCCTGGTTGACGGCATCTTCGTTCGTGACGTCCATCGCCACGCCGATTGCCTTGCCGCCGCCCTGTTTGATTTCTTCAGCGACCGCGTTCGCGCCGTCCTGGTTCAGATCGGCGATCGCGACCGCCGCGCCCGCGGCGGAAAGCGTGAGCGCAATCTGCTTGCCGATGCCGCTCGCGGCGCCGGTAACCACGGCAACCTTGCCATTCAGATTCGTGTTCAGTGACGACATCCAGAACCTCCATGCAGTTGATGAGCAATGAGACCACGGACCGCAGGCGGCGTGAAGTCAGCCAAACGGCATAGACCGTTCGGCCGAATGCTGCACTGCGGCCAACGCTGCTATTGTGCATGAACCGTGTGAACTTCATTCGTAAACCGCGCATCGAGTTTTATCTCTTTAAACTGGATGTCTCAGCGGGATTCCGGCGGCATCACCACCAAGGAGGCATGCATGAATTATCGACGTCTGGGCCGATCCGGCCTGCAAGTCAGCGAACTGTCCATCGGCTCATGGGTCACCTACGGCAATCAGGTGGATCACCGCGCGGCGCGCGAGTCGCTTGCGGCCGCGCGCGATGCGGGAGTCAACTTCTTCGACAATGCCGAGGTGTACGCCGCCGGCCAGTCCGAAGAAATCATGGGCCAGGCGCTCAAGGAACTGGCGTGGCCGCGCGTAAGCTATGTGGTATCGACGAAATTCTTCTGGGGGCTCAACGAAGCGCCGAACCAGTACCACACGCTGAACCGCAAATATTTGCTGAACGCGATCGACTCGTCGCTCAAACGCCTGCAGCTCGATTATGTCGATCTGGTGTTCTGTCATCGTCCTGACCCAAACACGCCGGTCGAGGAAACCGTCTGGGCCATGAGCGACATGATCACGCGCGGCAAAGCCCTGTACTGGGGCACGTCGGAATGGAGCGCCGACGAAATCCGCGCGGCATACGAGATCGCAGAGCGGCATCATCTGCACAAACCGGTCATGGAACAACCGCAGTACAACCTGTTTCACCGCAAGCGCGTCGAACAGGAATACAAGCGGCTTTACGAGGATATCGGCCTTGGGCTGACCACGTGGAGCCCACTCGCATCCGGCCTGCTCACTGGCAAGTACCGCGACGGCGTCCCTGCCGATAGCCGCGCTCAACTGCAAGGTTACGACTGGCTGCGCAAGCAGCTCACTGATGCCGGCAAGAACAATGTGGTCGGCAAGCTGGGTGAAGTGGCCGACGAGCTGGGTTGCACGGTCGGCCAGTTGGCGATTGCGTGGATTCTGAAGAATCCGAATGTGAGCACGGTGATCACCGGCGCGTCACGCGTCGACCAGATCGGTGAGAACATGAAATCCGCCGAGGTGGCCGGGCGGATCACGCCGGAGATCAAGCAGCGGATCGAGGAGATCATCGGCGACGCCTACGACTGAGCGGTCGGGTCGGTCGGTCGGCCGGTCGGCCGGTCGGTCGGGTCGGGTCGGGTCGGTCGGGTCGGGTCGGGTCGATCGGATTGGATGACCCGACCGGTCCGCGGAGCACGGCCCGCGCACCCTCGGAGCTGTGTTACGCGCAACGCACTGCGGAGTGCGGCGCGTCGTCGCGTACAATACGCGACCGCGCTGCACTTCAGCTGTGCTGCCGCCCTGCACTCGCATTGCCGAATCCGCCGTGGACCGGCACGCCCTCTTTCAGCGTCTCCACATCATGCTCAGCTACCGCCACGCCTTTCATGCAGGCAATCACGCCGACGTTCTGAAACACGCCGTCGTGTTGCAGCTACTGCGCTACCTCGGCCAGAAGGACAAAGCCTACTGGTATATCGACACGCACGCGGGCGCCGGCGTCTATTCGCTGAAAGAAGGCTACGCGACGAAAACCGGCGAATTCCAGACCGGCATCGCCAAGCTCTGGGAGCGTAACGATCTGCCGCCGATCTTCGCCGACTACGTCGACGAAGTGAGCGCGCTGAATCCGGACGGCCAGCTGCGTTTCTACCCGGGTTCACCTTATATCGCGTGGCGGCAGTTGCGGGAACAGGACCGCATGCGCCTGTTCGAACTGCACACCACTGAAATCGACGTGCTGCGCCATAACTTCCGCGACGCGGGCCGCCGCGCGATGCTTTATGCGGGCGACGGTTTCGACGGCATTCTCGCGTTGCTGCCGCCGGCGCCGCGCCGCGCGCTGGTGCTGCTCGACCCGTCGTACGAAGACAAGCGCGACTACACGCGTACGCTGCGCTGCGTCGAAGAAAGTCTGAAGCGTTTTCCGACCGGCACCTACGCGGTCTGGTATCCGCAGGTTAGACGCCTTGAATCGCAGCGCTTCCCCGATCAGTTGAAGAAGCTGCAGGAGCGCAACTGGCTGCATGTGAGCCTGACCGTCAGCAATCCGCCGGCCGACGGCTTCGGGTTGTTCGGCAGCGGCATGTTCATTCTGAATCCGCCGTATACGCTGGCAAAAACGTTGAAGGATCAGATGCCCTGGCTGGTCCAGGCACTAGGCGAGGACAAGGCCGCGCAGTTCAAGGTCGAATATCGCGGCGATTGAGCTTCGTGGCAGGGCTCTGTATGCACGTAAGAAGCGGGGCCGCCGCTCGAAGTGTCGACAGATGGAAAAGAACTACAGGGAGATATCGCGCCAGAGACGCTTATTGCGCACGAAGCGCGGGACGAGGTTGCGATTGTGGCGACGGCGTACCGCCGCCGACAGGCACCGGGACGTAAGGCGCGACAACGATCGGTATCGACGAATTCGGCGCCAGCTCCGTAGGTGTTGCGATAGGCTGCGCGCCTACGATCGGCTGCCGTGAGAGCGGCGCAGTCTGCAGCACGGTGCCGCTCTGGCCATCACTGATACCGCTCTGCGAGTCGAGTATCACGGGCTTGCGGCCGGCGTCGCTGCTCGATGCGGCGAACGTCGCCGGGATGGCAAAAACCGCGGTCAGCGAGGCTGCGACGGTCATGGCCAGGACGGATTTGAGCGAGCGGACAGGAGGCATGGGCGGACCGGTTGAGTTTGAGAATGCCGGATTGCACAGAAAGCGCTTTACCTTACCGCGCCGGCCGCCGTCAGGCTAGTCGTTATTGGCCATGAGTCGCCTTGAAGCGCCACTTGCCGTGAATTCTCGTGGTCCAGATGTGACAAAGCCCCGTCTATACGGGGCTCAACACTTTGCTGCGATGGCCGCGCCCGAGCGCCGCCGGGTCAAACGTGATGCAGTTGAAACTTACAGCGAGTAGCCATTGGTTTCGAGCGAGCGGATGCGCTGTTCGAGCTGAACGATATCCGACGACGACGCCAGGTAGGCTTCACGACGGCTGCGTTCTGCAGTTTCAAACCAGGTGCTCAGCTTTTCAAGTACGTATGCAAACATGATGTTCTCCAAGGATCAGATTGAATCCCCGGTGAGTTTTGCATCAGGGATTTCCCGTAAAAGGGTTAACCCGGATTATAGCCCTATGGTGCAACCTTGCTAGTGAAATGCCCGCATGACGTGCATTCCGTTTTGGAATGGTGCACGCCTATGGTGCGCTTAAGTCATTGATTTATCTAAATTCAAGATGACTTTTTCGCGATGGCTGATATTACCCCATATAAATTTGCACCATCTAGGTGCTTTTTGGTGATCGGTTGCGACAAATCCCCCTGACGGTTGCACCTTCGTGCTTTCAAATCGGATGACACCCCTGCCCCGACACCAGATCGGTGTCGGCGAGCCGCTCGATAATCGGGCAATCCGGGCGTTCGTCGCCGTGGCAATGATCCGCCAGATGCGCCAATGTGTCGCGCATGTCGGTTAGTTCGTTGATACGGCGATCGAGTTCCGCGACGTGCTCCAGCGCAATCGCCTTCACTTCGGCGCTGGCGCGCGACCGGTCGTGCCACAGCGCCAGCAGGCGGCGAATATCCTCGACCAGAAAACCAAGACGACGCGCCTGCCGGATGAAACGCAGCGAATGAACCTCTTGCGGTCCGTATACACGATAGCCGGCACTCGTGCGCGCCTTTGCCGCCAGCAAGCCCACGCTTTCGTAGTAGCGAATCATCTTCGCCGTGACGCCCGACGCGCGGGCCGCTTCTCCGATATTCATGACTGTTCCCCAGTGTATGCGTACGATCGTACACCTTCCCATAGTGGGAAGGTCAGCCACTCAATTGCGTATCGGCAGGCATAATTCAATCATCGCAACATTCATCTTTTCGAGGCAATCCCGATGACGATCGAATTCCAGGTAGAAGGCATGAGCTGCCAGCATTGCGTGGCTGCGGTGACGAACGCGATCCGTGAACACGATGGTGCCGCTCAGGTCCAGGTCGATCTGGCATCCGGCCGCGTGGCGGTCGAATCGGCGCAACCGGCTGACACACTGAAGGCTGCAATCGACGAGGCCGGTTACACGGTGACCCGCGTGACCAGCGGCCCAACCCACTAGGCGAGCGACCGTCATGTTCAAAGTTGCCGTCATTGGCGCTTCCGGGCTGCTCGGCCGGGCTCTCGTCGACGAACTGGCACAGCGGACCAGTTGGCACGTTGTCGCCACGGCATTCAGCCGGCCAAAGCCGAACATGGTCGCGCTGGATATTCGCGATGCGCGGGCAGTCGAGCAATTTGTCGAACGCGAAGCACCGGACGCACTCGTGATTGCTGCTGCAGAGCGTCGGCCCGATGTGTGCGAGCACGATCCGGCGCTCGCCCGGGCGTTGAACGTCGACGCGGTACGTACGTTGGCCGCGGCGGCAAAGCGGCGCGGCGCATGGACGCTCTCGATCTCAACCGATTACGTGTTCGACGGCACCCATCCGCCGTATCGGCACGATTCCGCGCCCACACCGCTCAATGCCTATGGCCGCAGCAAACTCGACGGCGAACGGGCGCTGACGGAATCCACCGATCTCGGCTGCGTGTTGCGTTTGCCGTTGCTGTACGGGCCGATCGTCGATTGGACAGAATCGGCGATAACGAGTCTCGTGCCGGCAATTGCCGCGTCGGCTTCACGCGAGGGCAAGGCTGCGGTCATGGATGCATGGGCGATTCGTTACCCGACCTTTACGCCGGACGTCGCGTTCGTGATCCGGCAAATGCTCGAACGGCACGCGTGTGGCGATGCAATCCGCGGCATCGTGCAATGGTCGGGGGATGAGCCAATGAACAAGTATGAAATCGCTGTGCGGCTGGCCGAAGCGCTGCAACTCGATGCACAACTGACGCCACAGCACACGCCCACCGACGCGACACCGCGCCCGCATAACTGCCATCTGGCTTCGGACCGGCTCGAGGCGCTGGGCATTGGCCGCCGCACGCCATTCGACGTGGCGATTCGGCAAGTGCTGGCCGAATTTCCGTGGCGAGGTGAGATGGCTGCGTAGCTTCCCGGCAGTGAGTTTAACCACGGCAGTGCTTCGGTGTTTTCGTGGCGACGCAAAAACGCCGACGTAGCGCCCCGGCAGCCAGTTTGACCACGGCAGTACTTCCGTGTTTTCGTGACGACGCAAAACACTGGCGTAGCACCCGGCAGCGAGTTTGATCACGGCAAGTGTCGCCTGCGTTTCCGTATCCGATGACACTTCGGCTTGGCGCGGGGCCTGCAAGTTGATCGCGACAAATACTGCTTCCGTTTCCGTAGGCCGCTGGCATGTCGGCATGGAGCCCATGCACGCAAGCCAGGCTGCGGCAGACCAGCATCAGTGAAAATCGCGGCTCGCCGTAGCCAGTTCGCCGAGCCATTCACTGTAATCTTCGAGTCGATGCGCGACGAGATGGATCACCTCGCCCTTCTGTTTCCGTTTCGCATTGCCCGCTTGATTTGCGCTCACCGTATTGCCGGCGCTATCACCGCCGGTAGAAACGCCATCGTCACGCTGCAAGACGCCATACACCGCTAGCAACGATGCCCCCAGCAGCACCTTGCGCTGCTTTTCCACTAGCGCCGGCCAGACGATCACATTGATCGACCCGGTTTCGTCTTCGATGGAAACGAACACGGTGCCGTTTGCCGTGCCCGGCCGCTGCCGCACGGTGACGATGCCGCAAGCCCGCGCCAGCGTGCCATGCCGACACTCCGCGAGTTCGGCCGCCGTGCGAAAACGCAGCCTGGCAAGACGCTCGCGCAATAGCGCGAGCGGATGACGATTGAGCGTGAGGCCGATGCTCGCGTAATCGTCGACGATCTCACGACTTTCGGTTGCCTGAGGCAACACCAACGGCGCTTCGGCGATCGGTGCATCGCGCAGCAGCTTGGGCACCGCGTGCTGCGCGGTCACCGCCCACCACGCTTCGCGCCGATGCCCCGCAATGCTAACCAGTGCGTTCGCCGCAGCCAGCGCTTCGAGATCTCGCCGCGTCAATGCCGCACGACGCGTCAGATCGTCGACGTCGGTAAACGGCGCGGCGCTGCGAGCCGCCATGATGCGTTCAGCAGCGACCTGTGAAAGACCTTTGATCAGATGCATGCCGATGCGCACTGCCGGCCCGCGTGCACCATAGGTTTTCGACGATTGAAATACGCGTGCGGTCAGTTGTTTTGCCGCACGTCGAATCGTCCGGGCCACGGTGAAGCGACGCAACGACAGATCACGGAATTGCTGTGCGGCCAATACGCCCTGCTGACGACGCAAACAGGTCTCGCTCGATGAAATCCGCTGTCCTTCGTGGCCGCGTCGTTCGAAGGTTGACTCCCAATCGCTCAAAGTTACATCGGGCGGCAATGCCTGGACGCCGTGACGTCTGGCATCCTGCACGAGTTGCGATGGTGAATAAAATCCCAACGGCTGACTGTTCAGCAACCCCGCCAGAAAAGCGGCCGGTTCATAGCGTTTCAACCATGCGCTGAGATAGACGAGCAAGGCAAAACTCGCCGCATGGCTTTCAGGAAAACCATATTCGCCGAAGCCTTCGATCTGTTTGCAGATGCGCGCGATGAACTCGGGTTCATAGTCTCGCTTGAGCATGCGCTCGGTCAGATCCTGCTGATACTGCGCCAGATTGCCGGTGCGCCGCCATGCGGCCATCGCGCGCCGCAATTGATCGGCCTGCTCACCAGTGTAGAGCGCCGCAACCATCGCGAGGTGCATCACCTGCTCCTGGAAAATCGGCACCCCGAGCGTTCGCTCGAGCACGGGCCGCAACTCCTCCTTCGCGTAGTCCACCGCTTCCAGACCCTGCTTGCGGCGCAGATACGGATGCACCATGCCGCCCTGGATGGGGCCGGGCCGAACGATCGCGACTTCGATCACAAGATCGTAGTACTTGTTCGGTTTCAGCCGCGGCAGCATGCTTTGCTGCGCACGCGATTCGATCTGGAATACACCGATCGTATCGGCATGACCGCACATTTCGTAGACGGCTCGATCTTCGCGCGGAATATCCTGCATCCTGAATGTCGGCAAGCCGCGCCGCAAGGCGACGAACTCCAACGCGCGCCGGATAGCCGACAACATGCCAAGCGCCAGCACGTCGACTTTTAGCAGGCTGAGCGCATCGATATCGTCCTTGTCCCACTCGATCACGCTGCGATCCTTCATCGTCGCGTTCTCGATCGGCACGAGTCGCGACAGCTTGTCTTTCGCGATCACAAAGCCGCCGACGTGTTGCGACAGATGACGCGGAAAGTTGCGCAACTCTTGAGTGAGGCGAATCAGATTCCGCGTGATGTGCGAGCTGGCGGCGAAACCCGCTTCGGCCAGATATTTGGCGACCGCGTCCGTGCCATCCCACCACTGCTGCGATTTACTGATCCGCTCGATCAAGGACGCTTCGAGGCCCAATGCCTTGCCGACGTCCTTCAGCGCACTACGTGCGTGATAGGTGATCAGCGTTGCAGTGAGCGCAGCGCGATGACGGCCGTATTTCCCATAGATATATTGAATCACCTCTTCCCGACGCTGATGCTCAAAATCGATATCAATATCAGGCGGTTCGTTACGCGCGCGCGAGATGAACCGTTCGATCAGCATGTTCATGCTCGCCGGATCGATTTCCGTCACATGCAGGCAGTAGCACACGATTGAATTGGCCGCCGAACCACGGCCTTGGCACAGTATGTTTCTGGAGCGCGCGAAGCTCACGATATCCTGCACCGTCAGAAAGTACTTTTCGTATTTCAGGTCGGCGATCAGTTGCAGCTCTTTTTCGATCTGATTAATTCGTTTGAGATCCAGCCCTTCCGACCATCGCTCCATCGCGCCGGCCATAACCAGTTTGCGCAGATAGCTCGATGGCGATTCACCGGCGGGCACCAGCTCTTTCGGATACTCGTACTTGAGTTCGTCGAGCGAGAAGCGACACAGGGCTGCGATACGCAGCGTTTCTTCGAGCGTGTCACGCGGATACAGTTTGCCGAGCCGCACGCGAGTGCGCATATGCCGTTCGGCATTGGGCTCGAGCGCCTGACCGCACGCCGATAGCGGTGTGACGAGGCCAATCGCGGTCAGGGTGTCCTGCAACGGCTTGCGTGATCGCACATGCATCAGGACGCCTCCTGCTGCGACCAAAGGTAAGCCACTCGTTTTTGAGATCATTCGCAATGCGTCGATCTGAAGATCGTCGCTGCCGGTTTGCCAGAGTTCGAGTGCAATCCATGAACGTTGCGGCGCGAACGATGCCAGCCAGTGCGCACATCGCAATGTGTGCGAGAGCGTCGCCGTGCGCCGCGGCACGAGGATCAGGAGGCAATCGGGCAAGGCTTTGAGATGTTCGAGATGGGGTAGCGAGTCGGTGAAGTCGGACGGACTGAGGCGATAGCTGCCTTTGTCCGCACGCGAACGGGCGAGCGTAATCAGCTCGGAGAGATTGCCGTAGCCATTGCGGTTGGTTGCGAGTGCAACCAGTGTGCAGAACGGGGCGCCTGCATCGTCGGTCAGATTGAGTTCGCTGCCGATGATGAGGTGAGGGATTGGTTTTAGTGCTTCTTGCTGGGTGGTTTCTGGTTGGGTGGTTTCTGGTTGGGTGGTTTCTGGTTGGGTGGTTTCTGGTTGGGTGGTTTCTGGTTGGGTGGTTTCTGGCTGGAGCTCCGCTGGCTTTGTAACCGCCGGCTCTGCTGCTTCGTCTAAAGACGCTCCTACCTGAACGGCATTCGCCTTGTCTGCGCGCTCCTTCTGCTGGCGGTTCCGCTCCTGTTTGATTTCCCTCACCGCCGTGTGCGCGCGGACGACGCCCGCGAGCGAGCATTCATCGGTGATCGCGAGCGCGCTATAGCCGCACGACATCGCCTGCTCGACCAGTTCACGCGGGTGCGACGCACCACGCAAAAACGAGAAATTAGTCAGGCAATGCAGTTCCGCATACGGCGGCAATTGGGCCGCAAGCGCCTGCTCCGACAAGAATGGTGGCCGAAAATTTGCCATGATGCTCAGCCGAATAAACCCTGCAAATACCACCCGCCGCCAAGACGTTCTCGATACACCCAGAACATATGGCCACGATCGTCTGCTGCAACGTAGTAATCCCGCTCAACAAGGTTACCGTCCCACCACCCTGCTTCAATCCGTTCGGTGCGTGTAAGCATTTTCAGCGGTCGACGGTAGACCGGTCGCTGGTCACGCATCATCAGGCGCAGCGGTTTGTCCAGTATCCAGACGGGGCGAGGCTGCGATGGCAACGCACTGTCGGGCAGATCGAGGGAGGCTTGGGCCGGTTGTGTTACGAATAGGCGGCCGCTTTTAGCGTCACTCGCTTTTTCGGGTTGTCGGGATAGGTGCACTGAGTGTTCTGTGCGTTCTGTGCGTTCTGTGCGTTCTGTGCGTTCTGTGCGTTCTGTGCGTTCTGTGCGTTCTGTCTGTTCTGTCTGTTCTGTCTGTTCTGTCTGTTCCGTCTGCTCCTTCTGCTCCTTCTGCTCCTTCTGCTCCTTCTGCTCCTTCTGCTCCTTCTGTGTCGCGGCATCATCGTCTACGCGCACACTCTCCAATGCAGTGTGCTGCAACTCATCGGTCAGCCAGGTTTTATCCGCTTTGATTTTTGTCCTGGTTTTCGCAGACGAACGCTTCTTGCGCGAAAACGCTTGCGCCTGGTAAGCCTCGACACGCATTGCCCGCTCAGGCCGATAATCATCCTGCACCGACATCTGCAGCACGTTCTCCGGCCCCAACCGCGCACTCAAGCGTTCGAGCAGGCGTGCGATCGAATCGCCGTCGGATTCGGGCATGGGAAACAAGGTGTCCGAACGCCCTGCATACTCGCCGATCTGATCCGCCACCAGCTTCAACTCGATCACGGGCGCCACCAGAACCGTCTGATTCAACTTCTCACGCAACAGCCAGATCAGGTGCTCGGCATCACGCGACGGTACGGCCCATGCGACTTTCAGACTCGACGTCTTCGATGCATGACGGGAGGCCAATTCATGTTCGAGCAACAACGTATAACCACTGAGCGCGGCATGATGTGCGCTCAACCAGCCGGCCAGTTGCACAATCAGCCGGCGTGCAGCGAACAGTAGTGCATCGGCGTTATCGACCCGCGACGGCAACTCCAGTTGCGCATGAAACGATGCCGGCGCGCGGAACGATTCGCGCGGGTCCGGACGCGTACCATACGCTTGCGCCAGCAGGTCCAGAATGCCGCTGCCGAAACGTCTCACGACGCCCGACCTTGGCAATTGCCGCAAATCGGCCAGCGTCGCGCAACCGACATGCGTAAACGCATCGCGATGCGCCTGCGAAACTGGCAACAACAGCACGGATAAGCGGTCGAGAACCCGCGCAAGCGACGTTTCCTTGATCACATGCCAACGATGCCCCTGCCGATCGGCGTGCGCCTGAGCCAGCAACCACGCGCCCCAGGCTGTCGGTGCGCACGCGATGCGCGCCGTATAGCCGAATTCAGCCACCGTCGAGGACACCCGCGACAACAACGCGCGCAAGCCGCCAAACAATCGCAAGCCGGAGCCGACTTCCAGCAATAAAGTGTGCGCGTGCCCGAGCGACACTTTCGGTGTGTACGTCAGCAAAGCGAGCGCCATCGCTTCGAACGCCTGAGTTTCGCGGGCCGTGTCTGCGGCAAGCATTTTGAGACCGGGTGCCAGCGCCAATGCGTACGAGCGCGATTGACCCGCTTGCACCCCCGCACGCAACGCCTCGAAATCCGGCATCAGAATGTGCACGTGATCGGCCAGCGCATAGCAACGCATCTCGGTGACGCTGCCGGCATCGGGAAGTTGGCTTGTCTCTCCGGATTCACACCGCTTCAGCTTCGCGAGCGAACCATCCTGGAGCGGTTCGAGAGGCTTCACCGCTTCCAGCGACAAGAGTGGCAATGTGACTGCGATCCACAACATGTTTGATCTCTCGCCCTTGATTTCTGCCGACTCCGTTTTCCGGCAACAAGACGCTTTGTAACGGCAAAATGAGACGCAGAGGTTCCGCTAGCGGTGGGCCTCGGCGTTTGAAGATGTCGATCGAGATACCAATCTCCTGCAACCATTGACGACGGTTGATCGTCTGCGCATTGGCTGGCAAAAGCGGCTCGCAAATCATTCGTAATGGCGCAGGCGAAGATTGCGTGGCTGCCTCCACAGGTCGGATCAAAAATGCTAGCGATGCCGACTCCTGAGCCGCCACCTGCAGACGCCGAACCTTATCGGCGCGCGCATTCGGCAGCCATACCAGCACTGCGCCGATGCCATCTTGCTTCAATGCCTGAACTGCGGCCCACGGGGTCTGGTCTTCGCTACAACGCACCCACAAGACGCGCTCAACATCGATACCCCACGCCCTCAATGCTGAAGCACAAGGCTGGTAAGGGGGTGCCACGAGCATGACGTGCCGTTCGGCTTGTACCGTAAGATGCCTGAGCGCGCAGGCCAGCAGGCGCAGTTCGCCGACTCCTCCATGCTCAATCAATAACTCCGTCAGGCCGCCGGCCGACCAGCCCTGTCCGGGCAACAGTTGATCCAGCGCGGCATAGCCGCTGGAAATCACCCGCGAATCCGCCTCGGCCAGTTCATTGCCCTGCCACACCTGACGCCGCAATTGCGACGACAACACCGTCGTCGCCAGGTGAATCGCTACTGCCATAGACACGCTCGTTCAATAGGGAATACTCCGCCCTGCCCGGCAGCGGGCACGCAAGGGACGACGAGTCTTCACTGTATATTTATACAGTATTCCGAGGCGAATGTTAAGGCAGGGAGATGCGAGGAAACGTGCGGAGGGTGGAAATAAAAAGGGATGGTGAGCCGTTTTTGTTGCAGGTTTTTCGCCTGTGGGAGAGTTGCCCTTTGGCGCTACCGCTAAGCAAACAGGACTCGAGTTGACGTGCTGGAGGAGGGATGAGAAGAGCAGAGAGCCCACGCATGGACGCTGCGGATATGAGCAAGCGCTGCGGATTACGTGAACGTGTTCCGGCTCCGGAGTGAGGCAAGAGAACACTGGCACCACATCGGCGCTGATCATGCGACGGCGATGTTTCAGGTCCAGTCATAGTGAGGACGGACAGACGCTCGGACAAAATCGCGGCGTGAGTGTGCCACCGTAGTCGTGATGGCATTGGCTGGAAGCGAATGCCTCGTTTTGTGTGTGTGTTTCTTGCGGGCGTTTGCGATCGCGTAAACGCAGAAACCCCACCTTTAT
>NZ_JAQQCQ010000032.1:0-83618 GCF_046030355.1 Paraburkholderia caffeinilytica | reverse complement strand
GTGTAATACATGAACCTGACGATCATCGGTAGTGGCTACGTAGGCCTCGTGACGGGCGCATGTCTGGCCGACATCGGCCACGACGTGTTCTGTCTCGACGTCGATCAGCGCAAGATCGACGTGCTCAACAACGGCGGCGTGCCGATCCATGAACCGGGTCTGCAGGAGATCATCGCGCGCAATCGCAAGGCCGGCCGCCTGACGTTCTCGACCGACATCGAAGCCGCGGTCGCGCACGGCGACATCCAGTTCATCGCGGTCGGCACGCCGTCCGACGAAGACGGTTCCGCGGACCTGCAATACGTGCTCGCCGCCGCGCGCAACATCGGCCGCCATATGACGGGCTTCAAGGTGATCGTCGACAAATCGACGGTGCCGGTCGGCACGGCTTCGCGTGTGCGCGACGTGATCGCCGAAGAACTGGCCGCGCGCAACGCGAGCCACATGTTCTCCGTGGTGTCGAATCCGGAGTTCCTGAAGGAAGGCGCGGCGGTGGAAGACTTCACGCGTCCGGATCGCATCGTGCTCGGCTGCGATGAAGACGTGCCCGGCGAAAAAGCGCGCGAGCTGATGAAGCGCCTCTATGCGCCATTCAACCGCAATCGCGAACGCACGCTGTACATGGATGTGCGCTCGGCCGAGTTCACCAAATACGCGGCTAACGCGATGCTCGCCACGCGTATCTCGTACATGAACGAGCTCGCGAATCTGGCCGATCGCGTCGGCGCGGATATCGAAGCGGTGCGCCGCGGCATCGGTTCCGATCCGCGCATCGGCTATGACTTTCTGTATGCCGGTTGCGGCTATGGCGGTTCCTGCTTCCCGAAAGACGTGCAGGCGCTGATTCGCACCGCAGCCGACCACAAGGCCAACCTGCGCATTCTCGAGGCGGTGGAAGCCGTCAACGACACGCAGAAAAAGATCCTCGCGCAGAAGATCGTCGACCGTCTGGGAGAAGACCTGTCGGATCGCACCTTCGGCGTGTGGGGCCTCGCCTTCAAGCCGAACACGGACGACATGCGCGAAGCGCCGAGCCGTCCGCTGATCGCCGAACTGCTGCGCCGCGGCGCGCGCGTGAAAGCCTACGACCCGGTCGCGATCGACGAATCGAAGCGCGTGTTCGCGCTCGATCTGAAGGACGTGCCGCAACAGCACGCGCGCCTGTCGTTCGTGAACGAAGAGATGGACGCGGCCGTGGGCGCCGATGCGTTGGTGATCCTCACTGAATGGAAGGTCTTCAAGAGTCCGGATTTTGGATCGCTCAAGGAAATCCTCACCACGCCGCTGATTTTCGACGGCCGCAATCTGTACGAGCCGGACGCGCTGCTCGAACTCGGTATCGAGTATCACGCGATCGGCCGTCAGCACGCGCTGCGCAATGCACCGGCGAAGGTCGGCGCGAACGGCCTGCCGGGCACGGTCGATGCGGTCGAAGTGGCCGACACCGTCGAGACCGGGCAGTAAGCCGTCGCGCCACTACGCCTCATTAAGGAGCCCGCCATGTTCGCCAACGTTCTGATCGTCTGCCACGCCAACGTGTGCCGTTCGCCCGCAGCCGAGATGCTGTTCAAGGCCAGGCAGCGTGTGCCGTCGCGGCAGTCTTCAGCGCCGATCGCGTTTCATTCGGCGGGCCTGCGCGCCACCAACGGCCACGCCATGGACCCGGTGATGCGTCGCCTGCTCGCCGAGCAGGGCGTCGCCTCCGGCATCCACTATTCGCGGCGCCTCGACCGCCGGCTCGTGCGTTCCGCCGACCTCGTGCTCGTCACCGAGCGCGCGCAGGTGAGCGCGGTCGAAGCGCTCGATCCGGCCTCGCGCGGCAAGGTCTATCCGCTCGGCAAGTGGGAAGACGATTCCGACGTCGCCGATCCGCACGGCGGCAAGGAAGCCGACTATAGGGAGAGTCTCGTGCTCATCGAACACCTGGTCATGGGATGGCTGAAGAAAATATGCTGATGAAAAAACGCACTGCACACACATTCGCGAACGTCGATTTCACAGGTTTTAAGTCGAAGTTCGCCGCCACGCTTTTGCTGACGTCCTTTCTGTCGGCCTGCGCTACCGCACCTGGCAATTACCTCGACACGTCCCGTCTGAAAGACGACGGCCAGCATCAAAGTCAGCAGGCTAACGAAACCTATCCGGTTCATCTGATCGACGGCCCGCTGGTTGCGGCGCAAGCGCAGGCGCAAGCCTCTGCCGCGCAACAGGCGCTGCCGGTTTCGCGCTATAGCGATCCGTCGCAGTACGTGTACCGGCTCTCGCCGCAGGACATTCTCGGCATCACCGTGTGGGACCACCCGGAGTTGACCACGCCGCAGGGCAGCACGCTGTCCGCGGGCGGCAACACCACGCAGTGGATCGGCGGCGCCCTGCAGCAGCCGTATACCGCTGCGCTGCCGGGTCAGGCCGATCCTTACGGCCAGACCGTCGCGGCCGACGGCACGATCTTTTTCCCGTTCGTCGGCCGCATCCGGGCCGCGGGCAAGACCGTGGGCGAGTTGCGCGATCAGTTGAGCGCCGGCCTTGTGCGCTATATCCGTAACCCGCAGGTCGACGTGCGCGTGCTGTCGTACCGCGGCCAGAAGGTGCAGGTGACCGGCGACGTGAAGACGCCCGGCCCGCTCGCCATCAGCGACGTGCCGCTCACGCTGGTCGACGCGATCACGCGCTCGGGCGGCACGAACAGCGACGCCGACATCCAGCGGGTGCGCCTCACGCGCGACAACAAGCTGTATGTGCTCGACGCCAACCGCATGCTCGACCAGGGCGACACCACGCAGAACGTGATGCTGCAAAACGGCGACGTGATCAACATTCCGGACCGCAGCGACAGCCGCATCTTCGTGATGGGCGAAGTAAAGACGCCGATCCAGCTGCCGATGTTGAAGGGCCGGCTGACGATCGCCGACGCGCTCACGCAGTCGGGCGGCATTCTCGACACGGACGCCAATCCGCGCCAGATCTTCGTGATGCGCGGCATGCGCGAGCATCCGACCACGCCGGACGTGTACCGCCTCGACATGACGCAGCCCGACGCGATCATGCTGTCGTCCCAGTTCCAGTTGCAGCCGATGGACGTCGTGTATGTGGGCACTGCCGCGTCGACCACGTTCAACCGTGTGTTGCAGCAAGTCCTGCCGACCATCCAGACGTTGTTCTACCTGAAGCAACTGACGAAATGACCGTCTGAGCCGTCGACAGGCCCGCGCCGCTCTCACAGGGCGCGGGACCGAAGCAAACGCCGAGGCAAGCGCGCAAGCCCATGCCAAAGCACACGCTGAAGCCCACGCCGAAGCAACCGAAACGGGATCGAATTGTGAGCAATCAAATCTCTCCACACATGGCCGGTCCGATCAAGACCGAAGAAGAGGACGTCGTCCTCGGGCAACTGGTGCAGGTGATCCTCGACGACATCTGGTGGCTGATCGCAATCGCCGGTGTGATCGTCGCGCTGGCCGCCGCGTACTGTTTCCTCGCCAAGCCGATCTATTCGGCCGACGCGCACGTGCGGGTCGAGCAGTCCGACAATACCTCGCAGGCGCTCACGCAGACGCAGACGGGCGCGGCGATCAGCAGCGGCTCGACTTCCCTGCCGACCGACGCCGAAATCGAAATCATCAAGAGCCGCGGCGTAGTCGGTCCGGTGGTCCAGCAACTGAAGCTGAACTTCAGCGTCGCGCCGAAGACGATTCCGCTGCTCGGCAGCATCGCCGCGCACATGGCGACGCCGGGGCAACCGGCGCGGCCGTGGCTGGGTTTGTCGTCGTACGCATGGGGCGGTGAGGAGGCCGAGGTCGATTCGCTCGACGTGGTGCCTGCGCTCGAAGGCGAGAAGCTGACGATGAAGGTGTTCGACGATCAGCATTACGAGCTGTACGCAAAGAACGGCTCGCTGCTGCTGCGCGGCCAGGTGGGTCAGCAGGAGCAGGGCGGCGGTGTGACGATCCTCGTCAGCAAGCTGGTGGCCCGCCCGGGTGAAGAGTTCACCGTGACGCGCTTTAACGATCTCGACGCGATCACCGCGTTCCAATCGGCCATTACCGTGCAGGAGCAGGGCAAGCAGACCGGCGTGATCCAGATCTCGCTGGAAGACAAGAGCCCGGAACACGCCGCGCTGGTGGCCAATGCGCTCGCGCAATCGTATGTGCGTCAACACGTATCGAACAAGCAGGTCGACGCGAGCAAGATGCTCGACTTCCTGAAGAGCGAAGAGCCGCGCCTCAAGGCCGACCTCGAACGCGCCGAAGCTGCGTTGACCGCGTACCAGCGTCAATCCGGCTCGATCAATGCGAGCGACGAAGCCAAGGTCTACCTCGAAGGCAGCGTGCAGTACGAGCAGCAGATCGCCGGTTTGCGTTTGCAGATGACGCAACTGGCCGAGCGCTACGGCGACGACCACCCCATGCTCGTGGCCGCGCGCCAGCAGATGGCCGAACTGGAAGCGCAACGCGCCAAATACGCGGACCGCTTCCGCGATCTGCCGGCGACCGAAGTGAAGGCCGTGCAGCTGCAACGCGACGCGAAAGTGGCGGAAGACATCTACGTGCTGCTGCTCAACCGCGTGCAGGAGCTCTCGGTGCAGAAGGCCGGCACCGGCGGCAACGTGCATATCGTCGACCAGGCGATGCGCCCGGGCGCGCCGGTCAAGCCGAAGAAGGTGCTGATCCTGTCGGCTGCGGTGATTCTGGGCCTGATCTGCGGCACCGGTTTCGTGTTCCTGCGCCGCAATATGTTCAAGGGGATCGACGACCCCGACCATATCGAGCGGGCGTTCCATCTGCCGGTGTACGGTCTCGTGCCCTTGAGCGCCGAACAGGCCGTGCTCGAAAGCAGCTTCCAGCGCGGCGGCGAGCGCCTGCGCTCGGTGCTGGCGAATGCGCGGCCGAAGGACGTCACGATCGAAAGCCTGCGCAGCCTGCGTACGTCCATGCAGTTCACGATGATGGACGCGAAGAACCGTATCGTCATGCTGACGGGCCCCATGGCCGGTGTCGGCAAGAGCTTCCTGACGGTCAACCTGGCGGTGCTGCTGGCGAACTCGGGCAAACGCGTGCTGATGATCGACGGCGATATGCGTCGCGGCGTGCTCGAACGGTACGTGGGCGGTGTGCAGGACAACGGCCTGTCGGAATTGTTGAGCGGGCAGATCTCGCTCGAAGAAGCGATCCGCGCCTCGAACGTCGAAAATCTGAGCTTCATCTCGTGCGGCCGTCGTCCGCCGAATCCGTCGGAACTGTTGATGTCGCCGCGTCTGCCGCAGTACCTCGACGGCCTCGCCAAACGCTACGACGTGATCCTGATCGACACGCCGCCGGTGCTGGCCGTGACCGATGCGTCGATCATCGGCGCGTATGCCGGTTCGACCTTCTTCGTGATGCGCTCGGGCGTGCATAACGAAGGCGAGATCGCGGAGTCGTTGAAACGTCTGCGCGCCGCGGGTGTGCACGTGCAGGGCGGCATTTTCAACGGTATGCCGGCGCGTTCGCGCGGCGGTTACGACCGTGGCTATGCAGCGGTCCAGGAATATTTGAGCACCTGAGTCTGAGCATTTGAGCCACCTGGCAAAACCCGGCGTTCCGATGCCAGCGCAAACACGAGAGAAAAGGACATCACGATGAAAGTGACGGTACTGGTTCCGACTTACCGCCGCCCGGCCGACCTGGCGCGCTGCCTCGCGGCGCTGCAACGGCAGTCGCGCGCGCCGGACGAAGTGGTGGTGGTCGCGCGCGCCGACGACGAAGCGACGCACATCTGCCTGCGCGATCCCGCCGTGCCGGGCAGGCTGCCGTTGTCCGTCGCGCTGGTAGATGTGCCCGGCCAGGTCGCGGCCCTCAATCGCGGGCTGGATGCGGCCAATGGCGACGTGATCGCGATTACCGACGACGACGCCGCGCCGCACGTCGACTGGGTCGAACGGATTGCCGCGGCGTTCGGGAGCGACGCGCGTCTGGGCGCACTCGGTGGTCGTGACTGGGTGCATGAAAAAGGCCGCGTGCTCGACGGCGAGCGGCCGCTGGTCGGCAAGGTCACGGCGCACGGCAAGATCATCGGTAATCACCACCTTGGGGTCGGCGGCGCACGCGAAGTCGACATCCTGAAGGGCGCCAACATGAGCTACCGGCGCGAGGCGGTTCGCACGATCCGCTTCGATCAGCGTCTGCGCGGGGCGGGCGCCCAGGTTCACAACGACATGGCCTTCAGCCTCGCCGTGAAGAACGCCGGCTGGAAGCTGATGTACGACCCGCGCGTAGCCGTCGACCATTTCCCGGCCGAACGTTTCGACGACGACCGGCGCGACGCGCAAACCATGGCGGCGTTGCGCAATGCCGCCTTCAACTTCCACCTGATCCTGCGCGACCAGTTGCCGCCGCTGCGCCGCGAGACCGCGTGGTGGTGGTGGACGCTGGTGGGCACGCGCGTTTATCCGGGCCTCACGCATGCCGCGCTTGCGCTGATGTCGAAACAGGCACGCCTGAGGCTGTCGCGCTGGCGCGCGGTCCGCACCGGGGCGCATGAAGCGCGCCGCGCGTTGTCACGGACGGCGTGAGCGCCGCGTGACCCAATCGTCCTGCACGTTCGTGCATCGGTACTGGCGCCTGTTCGCGCCAGCCGATGCCCCTTTCCACCGGCAGAGCGGAGTGTCTGCATGAGTACGAAAGTACACGTTCATCTGTTTTATGGCGCCGACCCGCGCTTTTACCGTCCGGGCGACGATATCGGTTGCCTGTACGGCTATCACCACGCGGAATCCGACGCGTTCGCGCTTACGTATTCGCAGGACGCGCGCGAGAGCAAGCCGGTGCGTTTGCTGCGCCGCGGGCTAAAAGCGGCGCTCGGGTTCGACTTCATTCATACGTGGCGCAATCGTGCCGAGATGTTGCGCTCGGACGTGATCTGGACGCATACCGAGCAGGAATGGCTCTCCGCCGCGTTAATGCTGCTGCTGAGCGGCCGCAAGGCCGGAGATGCTACTGGCCCCTTGCTGTTGGCGCAAAGCGTGTGGCTGCTCGATAAATGGCCTTCCTATGGGATTCTGCGCAGGTGGCTGTATCGCAAGCTGATGACGCGCGCCGATCAACTGACCACGCTTGCCAGCGAAAACGCCGAACTGTGCCAGCGCTATTTCAACCGCGAAGCGAAGCCGCTTCTCTACGGCCTGAACACGCAGGATTTTCCCGTCAAAGTGCCGACCGGGTGGACGCCGCACACGCCGATCCGTATCGCCGCCATTGGCAACGATCGCGACCGCGACTGGGAGACGCTCATCAAGGCTTTCGGCAACGATGCGCGCTACACGGTCAAGCTCGCGACACGCCGGCGGATTCCCGCTTCGCTGCGCGCGCCGAATGTCGAGATCGCATTGTTCTCGGGCATTAAAAAGCAGCACGAACTCTACGACTGGGCCGACCTGATCGTCGTGCCGTTGCGGCCGAATTCGCACGCCTCGGGCATTACGGTGATGCTGGAAGCGGCGGCGGTCGGCAAGCCGATGGTGGTCACCAACGTCGGCGCATTGCAGGATTACTTTCCGGCGGGCGAGGTGGCGTATATCCCGCCGTTCAACCCGCAGGCGTTGCGTGAGGCGGTGGACCAGTTGGCCGCTTCGCCTGCGGATGCGTTGCACCAGGCACAGGCGGCGGCTGCCGGTTTGCTGTCGCGCGATCTGACCACGCAGAACTATGCGATGCAGCACGTGAGAATGACGCAGGAGATGCTGCGGGCGAGGGCTGCGTCACGCGGGCGCGTGATGGCCGGTACGGCCGACGCCGATGCCGTGGCAAAGGCGCCGCGTACGGCGGCCACCGCCACGGCGGTGAACCAGCCGGCGCGAGTCCGCGCGGGCAGCCAGGGGCCACGCCAACGCTCTGGCCCGCGCGAATCACGCGGAGGTCTCTAAACGATGTCGACGATTGCGCGAGGCGGCGATAACGCGGAGCGGGTACTGTCCGGCGCCCGCAAGGAGTGGTTGCCGGAGGCCTTACTGTGGCTGATCACCGTGATGCTGATCATCGCGCATCAGGGCACGGTCCTCACGCTCGGATTCCCGGTGCTCGCGATCCTGACGGGCCTGTGGCTCTATTTCAAGAGCCCGGCGCGCTACATCGGTTTCATGTGGTGGCTGTGGTTCCTGAGCCCGGAAGTGCGGCGTCTTGCCGACTGGTCCAAAGGCTCGTTCACGCCGACCAGCCTGATCCAGGTCGCGCCGCTCGCGGTGACGATGATCAGCGCGTTCTCGCTGCTGCGCTACTACAAGCTGCTTTCGCAGCGGCGCGGCCTGCCGGTGCTGCTGATTCTGATGGGGCTCGCCTATGCATTCATGATCGGCGTGATGTCGAGCGGTCCGCTCGCCGCGACTTATGACCTCGCGAACTGGCTCTATCCGATCCTGATCGGTTTTCACATCATGGCACACACGCGCCAGTACCCGAAGTACCGCGACACCATCGTCAATACCTTCATCTGGGGCATGCTGGTGATGGGCGGTTATGGCCTGATCCAGTTCTTCATCATGCCGCCGTGGGACGCGCTGTGGATGCTCGGTTCGCAGATGAATTCGCAAGGCGACGCCGTGCCGATGGGCGTGCGCGTCTTCAGCACGATGAACTCGTCGGGACCGTTCGCGTTCGCGATGATGGGGGCAATGGTCTACGTGATGGCGGCGACGCACCGGGTACGCTGGGTCGCGGCGGCGCTCGGCTTCTTTTCGTTCGCGCTGAGCCTCGTGCGGTCGACGTGGGGCGGCTGGGTGATCGCGCTTCTGATCCAGCTGGTCAAGTCGAACAACAAGGTGCGCGTGCGGATCGTTGCGAGTGCGGTATTGCTTGCCGGTCTTTGCGTGCCGCTGCTCACGGTCGGGCCGGTTGCCGAGCGGATGCAGGCGCGCCTGAACACGCTCGTCAACCTGAGCGACGACCAGAGCTACGCCGCGCGTAACGAGTTCTACGCGACCTTCGCGAAGACCGCCTTCACCGACGTCTCCGGCGAAGGCATGGGCGCGACCGGCACCTCGACCAAGCTCTCGAACGACGGCGGCCAGCTCGGCCAGTACGGCAACTTCGACAGTGGCGTGATGAACATCCCGTTCGTACTCGGCTGGCCCGGTACGTTGCTCTACATGTCCGGCATCGTGTGGCTGGTGGTCCGCGCGGCGCTCGCCTCGTTCAAGCTGCGCAACGACAAATTCGTGTCCGCCTGCCTGAGCCTCAGTCTCGCGACCTTCGCAATGCTGGTGTTTACCAATTCGCTGGTCGGCACCGGCGGCCTGCTGCTTTTCATGAGTGTTTTTTCGATCCTTTCCGCGGTGCATTACGAAAAGATGAACCGCAGACGCACGCTATTTCTCCACGGAGGCACTGATTGAGAGTCGCCATTGTCACGCACGTCGTACGCCATAACGACGGCCAGGGGCGCGTCAACCACGAGATTGCGCGCGCCGCGCTCGATGAAAACATCGGTGTGACGCTGGTCGCGTCGCACGTTGCGCCGGATTTGCTCGCGCATCCGAACGTCCGCTGGGTGCCGATGAAGATCGGCCGCTGGTGGCCCACCAATCTGCTGCGCCAGCAGGTGTTCGCGTTCAAAAGCGCCTTGTGGTTGCGCGCGCATCGCCGTGAATTCGACGTGCTGCACGTGAACGGTTTCATCACGTGGATGCCCGCCGACGTCAACACCTCGCACTTCGTGCATAGCGGCTGGTTCGGCAGCAAGTACTACCCGTTCGGGCTTACCAAGGGCGTGTGGTCCGCGTATCAGTCGGTTTATACGCGTTGTAATGCGCTGCTCGAACGCTGGGCTTACCGTCGCTCGAAGGTGATCACGGCGGTATCGCAAAAGGTCGCCGATGAGATTCGCGCGATCGGGCTGACACCTCATAACCGCGTCGACGTGATTTACAACGGCGTCGATACGCAGGGCTTCGCAGCCGCCACGGGCGACCGCGCGAAATTCGGCTTGCCGGCGGACGCATTTCTGCTGCTGTTCGTCGGCGACCTGCGCACGCCGCGCAAGAATCTCGGCACGGTGTTGAAAGCGCTCAAGCATCTGCCCGAACACGTGCAGATCGCGGTGGCCGGGTTTCTGCCGGGCAGTCCGTATCCGGAAGAAGCGAAGGCGCTCGGCATTGCGCATCGCGTGCATTTTCTGGGGCTGGTCAAGGAGATGCCGGTGCTGATGCATTCGGTCGACGCGTTCGTGTTTCCGTCGCGCTACGAGGCGATGAGCCTGTCGCTGCTCGAAGCGATGGCCGCGGGCCTGCCGGTGGTCACGGCGCGTACGGCGGGCGGTGCGGAGATCATCACGCCGGAATGCGGCATCGTGCTCGACGACCCGGACGACCCCAAGGCATTGGCAGGCGCCGTCGCGCGCCTTGCTGAAAACGACGACGCGCGCCGCGCGATGGGCGTCGCCGCCAGCGAACTCGCGACTGGCTTCGGCTGGGCGCGGATGGCCGCGCAATACATCGCACTGTACCGGCAACTGGCGGGGCAGCAGAAAGACCGCCGACGCAGCGAAGCGGAAGCGGCGGCGGTCGCCAGGACCGACGCGCTGACGCTGAACACGCTGGCCGGACAGACAAACCACCATAACGCACAGGGGCAACAATCATGACCACAAGCTCAATCAAATCGCTGCAGATCGGGATGCACTGGTTTCCCGAGCGCGCGGGCGGCCTCGACCGCATGTACTATTCGCTGGTCGGCGCATTGCCCGGCGCGGGCGTCGCGGTGCGCGGCGTGGTGGCGGGATCGCCTAAAGTCGCCGCGGACACCGGTGGCGCGATCAACGGCTTCGGCTCCGCCGCGCAGTCGCTGCCGCTGCGATTGATGGCGGCACGCCGCGCGCTGCGCCAGGAGATCAGCACCTCGCGTCCCGACGTGATTTCGTCGCACTTCGCGCTGTACACGTTTCCGGGTCTCGACGTGACGCGCGGCATTCCGCAGGTCTCGCATTTTCAGGGACCGTGGGCCGACGAGAGCCACGTGGAAGGCGCCGATTCGCTTGGTCAACGCGCCAAGCGCTATCTGGAGCAATCGGTGTATGCGCGCTCGTCGCGGTTGATCGTGTTGTCGGAGGCGTTCGGCAAGATTCTGACTTCGCGCTATCGCATCGCGCCGGACCGCGTGCGCGTGGTGCCGGGCTGCGTGGATGTCGAGCAGTTCAATTTGCCGATCACGCCGGCCGAGGCGCGCCTGAAACTGCAACTGCCGCAGGACCGGCCGATCGTGCTGGCCGTGCGGCGTCTGGTGCGCCGCATGGGTCTGGAAGATCTGATCGATGCGGTGAAGCTGCTCAAGCGCACCGAACCCGATGTCCTGCTGTTGATCGCGGGCAAGGGGCGCCTGGAAGGCGAGTTACAGACGCGTATCACCGAGGCGGGTCTCGAGGACAACGTGAAGTTGCTGGGCTTCGTGCCCGATCAGCATCTGGCGGCGCTATACCGTGCGGCGAATATCAGCGTGGTGCCGACGGTGGCGCTGGAAGGCTTCGGGCTGATTACCGTGGAATCGCTGGCTTCCGGTACACCGGTGCTGGTCACGCCGGTGGGCGGTTTGCCGGAAGCGGTGGCGGGTTTGTCGCCGAATCTGGTGTTGCCGGCGACCGGCGCGAAGGCGATCGCTGAAGGCCTGGCAGGTGCGTTGAACGGCTCGCTGAAGTTGCCGGATGCCGATGCTTGCCGCCGCTATGCCCGCGAGAACTTCGATAACGCGGTGATCGCGAAACGGGTGGCCTCGGTGTATAGCGAGGCGATTGCGGCGGGCGGGGTGCATTGAAGGACAACCGGGAGCGGTTGCGGCGGGTCGGATGCATTGAAAGACAACCCGGCGCGTTTGCGGCTTGTTTGCGGCTTGTGATACCTGCCGCAACCACGCCGGCGTTACATCGCGCGCCCGACGATCAGCGGGTCCACCACGCCGACCGCCTCGGCGTCGCGATTCGCATACGGCAGCTTATGCAGCACGTAGCGCATGGCATTGAGCCGCGCGCGCTTCTTGCAATCGGAGCGGATCACGGCCCACGGCGCGTCGGCCGTATCGGTTTGCGCGAACATCGCCTCTTTGGCCTGAGTGTATTCGTCCCATTTGTCGAGCGAGGCGAGGTCGACGGGGCTCAGCTTCCATTGCTTGAGCGGATGAACCTCCCGTTCCTTGAAGCGGCGGCGCTGTTCTTCACGGCTTACCGAGAACCAGAACTTGACGATATGCGTGCCGCTGCGCGCAAGGTGCCGCTCGAACTCGGGCACTTGCTGCATAAAATCGCCATACTCCTGCGGCGAACAGAATCCCATGACCCGTTCGACGCCGGCGCGGTTGTACCACGAGCGGTCGAACAGCACGATCTCACCCGCGGTGGGCAGATGCTGGACGTAGCGCTGAAAGTACCATTGGCCGCGTTCCGACTCGCTCGGCTTTTCCAGCGCGACGACCCGCGCGCCGCGTGGATTCAGATGCTCCATGAAGCGTTTGATCGTGCCGCCTTTGCCCGCCGCGTCGCGGCCTTCGAACAGGATCACGACGCGCTGCCCCGTTTCCCGCACCCAGGCCTGCAACTTCAGCAATTCGACCTGCAAGCGATATTTCTGCTTTTCGTACGCGCGGCGGGACATCAGATTGCGGTACGGATAGCCGCCTTCGCGCAGCGCCGGCGACAGTTCGTCGTCTGGATGGCGCACGGCGCCCGCATGCCAGGTGGCAGGATTGCCTTCGAGCAATTGCATGCGTAGCGCCTTCGCTTCGTCGGGCGAGAGGCCGTCCAGCAGTGTCTTGATGGTGCTTATTACACCACCCGGTTCGCGTTCGGTTTGGGTTTGCCCCGCGAGCACGCTTTCCATACCGTTCACGATAAAGGCGTTGGCGGCTTCCACCGAGCGGCTGGTTTCGCTGCGCTCGGCGGCCCGCGCTGCCTGATTGGCGCGCGCCGCGGCTGCACTGATGAAGTCGCCAGGCGAGTCGGTTTGCGAGTCGTCACGGGCAGCGTCGCGAATGTTGACGGCGACGTCGCCGTGGCTGACGAGCTGAGGCGCGGGTGCGCGTTGGCGGATTTTGTCCTGCTGGGATGTCAAGATGGGGGATTCCTCATAGAAGGTGCATATCTGTGCGTTGACGCTGACCAAAACAGACCAGCGCGGACGCGACCGCTGAACGGCTATTTTTGCACTACCAGGTATTGGCAGCATTGACCTGAATCATTGCGATCAGGCTTACCTCTTTTCGGCTCGCCTGGGGAAGGCGAGCGCATGAGCACAGATGAGACGGCGACCGCTCGTGCGGCCGCCGTCGCCACGTCGAATCAGAACGTCTCGTGATGCTCGTTCCGGCCGAGGTCCGCGTGAACCATCATGTGGCACAGTTGTTCAAGCGTGGTTTCCGGCTTCCAGCCGAGCTTCTCGTGCGCCTTGTCCGCGCAACCGATCAGCAGATCCACTTCAGCCGGACGGTAGAACTTCGGGTTCACGCGCACCAGCGTTTTGCCGGTGGCGACGTCGATACCGGTCTCGCGCTCTTCCTTGCCCGACCATTCGAGCTGATAGCCCGCCGCGGCGAACGCCATGCGCACGAAGTCGCGGACCGTCTCGGTGCGGCCGGTGGCGAGCACGAAGGTGTCGGGTTCATCGGCTTGCAGCATGCGCCACATGCCTTCCACGTATTCCAGTGCGAAACCCCAGTCGCGCTTGGCGCTCAGGTTGCCCAGTTCCAGCACGTCCTGTTTGCCGAGCTTGATCTTCGCGACAGTGTCCGTGATCTTGCGGGTGACGAATTCGCGGCCGCGTAGCGGCGATTCGTGATTGAACAGAATCCCGCTGCTCGCGAACAGGTTGTACGACTCGCGATAGTTGATAGTCGACCAGTGCGCAAACAGTTTGGCGACGCCATACGGGCTGCGCGGATAGAAAGGCGTGTCCTCGCGTTGCGGCACGGCCTGCACGAGGCCGAACATTTCCGACGTCGACGCCTGATAGAAACGGGTCTTCGGATTCAGAATGCGAATGCCTTCGAGCAGATTCAACGCGCCGATGCCGGTCACTTCGGCGGTCGTCACGGGCTGGTCGAACGAGACACCCACGAAGCTTTGCGCCGCGAGGTTGTACAACTCGTCGGCTTGCGCGCTTTCGAGCAGGCGCAGCGTCGAGCCGAGATCGGTCAGATCGTGCTCGACCAGACGCAGATTCGGATGATCGAGGACGCCCAGCTCACGAATGCGCCAGAAGTTGACCGAACTCGTGCGCCGGTAAGTGCCGGTCACGTGGTAGCCCTTGTCGAGCAGCAGTTTGGTCAGATAGGCGCCGTCCTGTCCGGATACGCCGGTGATGATCGCTTTGCGTGGTTGGCTCATAGCTTGCCTTCGATATTGGTAAAAGAGAAAGAGAAGTGCACGTGAAAAGGAGCGTCAAAGCGTGCCGTCCAGCAGTCGCCGCACCAGCGGATCGACGACCCGAAAATCCTGTTCCGCCTTGAGCCGGTACAAATCCGGCTTGGGATGCGCGCCGTCGGACATCTGCGTCTTCCAGTCCGGTAAATTGCTGATGGCCGCGAACTGATCGACGAGCGGCACCTGCTGTTCGGCGGCCACGCGGCGCGTCATTGCGACCATCGCGGCGAGCCGCGCGTTGAGGCGGTTGTCGGGCATCGGGTTCGAGGTTTGCAGAACCGGCTCTTTGCCGAGGGCGCGCGCGGTTTTCACGAGCGCCGTTTCGGCCGCGTAGAACTGCTCGGGCGTCTGGTTCTGCATCACTTCGTTAATGCCGTAATTGATCAACACGATCTGCGCGGAGGAAGCGGCGAGCCGTTCCTGCCACGGCAGACCGGCAGTCGGACCGGCGCGGCGGTTGCCGGTGCCGTCGCGCAACTGGGTCGCCGTCGTGCCGCCCACACCGTAGTTCGTGACGCGCACCCGTTGGCCGTACCGGGCTTGTAATTCGTCCTGCAAATAGGACACGGCGTTTTGCGGCTGCGGTCCACAGCGGCCGTTGCTGCATGTAATGCCGAGCGTGGTCGAATCGCCGTAGGCGTCCACCAGCACCTGCGATGCTGGATTGCCGGCGTGCGCATCCACTGCCAGTAAAACCAGCATCGACGCAGCGGCCGACACGCCCGCGGTGAGCCACGCGCGGCGCCTCATGCGCGGCTTTGCGGCGCTTGCGACGCGCCCCCTGACACGCTGCCGGCGGACGCATGGGCTTTGCCCGCCGAGCCGAAGATCAACCGTTTTTCGAACGCGAACCACGTGATGCTGGCGTAGGCGAGGGTGATCGCGAGCGCCAGCGCTGCCGTCAGATAGCGGTTCAGATGCAGCGGCCACAGCGTGTACAGCACGCTCAGGTGGATCAGATAGATCGTGTAGCTAATGGTGCCGATATAGACCAGCACGGGGTTGCACAGCAACCGTTTGACGATGCCCTTGCTTTGCAGGGCGATGACCACGACCGAAGTGCAAAGCACCAGCGAAACGCTGTAGAGCGCGGCGTTCGATAGCGGCGTATTGGCCGCCCGGAACCGCGGATAGTGCAGATGCAACCAGGCTAGCACGGCGAGTGCGGCAAAAAAACCGAGCACCGCGAGGCCCTTGAACGGTTCGAGTGCATTGCGATCGCGCCGCACGGCGACGGCGAGCAGCGCGCCGGCCGCCAGCAGGTCCATGCGGAACGGCGTCAGGTAATAGATGGGCCAGAACGAATCGAACCAGGGCGTGGCGACCGCGCGCAGTACCGGCACCAGCACGATCAACGCGGCCGCCACGTATCCGAGTACGCGCTCGGGCAGCAGCAGGATTACGAACGGCCAGAAGATATAGAACTGCTCTTCGACCGCCAGCGACCACAGCACATTCAGGCTGTCGTGACCGCTTTGATTGAGCGCCTCGCCGATATTGGTCGCGAAGAACGCATACCACTGCCAGTGCTGCGCCCAGCCGAAGCCGAACAGAATCGACGACACCACCATCAGCAACAGATAAGGCGGCAGGATGCGCCGCGCCCGGCGCGCATAGAAATAACCGAAATACGACTGCTGGCGCGCCTTGCGCTCGAGCAGGATGCCGGTAATCAGAAAACCGCTCAAAACAAAAAACAGATCGACGCCCATCCACAGCGGCGCCTTCAGGGCGTGCTGGGCAAATACCGCGAGCACGGCGATCGCGCGCAAGCCGTCGAGCTGCACGATGCGGCGAGAGTGAGAAGGCGCTAAGGGCAGTGCGCTAGCAGTCATGAACCGTCCATGGAGTGAAGCGGATGGGCCGGGCGAAGCGGGAACGGGGTTTGAGAGCAACAGCGTGCTCGCTTCGCATCGCAACGGAAGTGCATTCGATTCTAGGGAAAATAAATTGATGAAAAAACGGGAATGAAATGGATAAATGAATCAGATTGCAACAAGGTGTTTCGTTACCCATTCTCAATAGATTTTTATGCGTATGTCTTGTGGTTGTCGTAATCCGTAAGAAGTGCAGCCGGAATCGGGCTTCATCGGTAAGGATGGGACGCAAAGGCACGGCGGGAAGCCGCCTTCAGCGCCATTTCTATTTAATCTATTTTTAAATCATTTTCTTTCACAACGCTTAAAGCGCCGAATATTTTTGAATTATTTTCGATTTTCGTCACGGCATTCTTTCCGCGTAATGTGAGCCGTGCCGTGCGGGTCCGTTGCCCGGGCGCGGCACGGCCCGGATTGGAGGAATAACTTTGGCGCGTTTCACGTTCAAAACCTGGATTGCTGTATTCACCTATGCGGCCGGAATGACGGCGGCATCGGTCAGCTTCACGGCATCCGCGGAAACCGTGTTGAACGCGAAAAATTCCTGGATTGGCAACACCTTCGGTTTCGGCGACGGCACGTGGGCGCAAATCAACATCACCGCCATTGCGGTCGCGCCCGACGGCAAGGTCTATACAAACGCGCCATGGGACGAAAGCGGCGCCGAAGCGAGCGTCTACCAGAACGGCAAGATGCTGGGCTTCGCGGGTGGCACGCACGGCTGGGGCAATGGCGGCGGCAGCGCGATCGCGGTGAATCGTAAGTACGCCTTCGTGGCGATCACGGTCGGTAACGAGAAGGGGCATCTGGTCGAGCAGGGGGTGTGGCCGGAGAAAGGCAAGCAATGGTTCGGCATTTCGCGTCGGCAGATCGCCGATCCGAAGCGTGCCGCGCCATTTCAGCCGGCCGCAAAAAGCGCCGACCCGCATGCGCAACTGGCAGCGGGCTTTCTGATGATGAACGAAGTGCCGGCCGGCACGAGCGCTGAAATCGGCGGGTTGGCGGCGAACGACACCACGCTTTACGCGGCGAACACGGCGCGCGATCGCATCGAGGTGTATGACGCGGAATCGATGCAGCAGAAAACGACCTGGACCGTGCACGAGCCCGGCCGCATTGCGCTGGCCCCTGACGGCACGCTCTGGGTGTTGAGCGGCACGCGCAGCGATAAGGCGCCGCATGTGGAGCACTACACCGCCGCGGGCAAGCGCATCGACGACGCGTTTGCGTTGCCCGCCGATACGGTCGCGGTCGATATCGCATTGGATGCACAAGGCCGCGTTCTGATCGCCGACAACGGACCGCGCCAACAGGTGCTGTTTTTCAGCAGGAGCAATGGCCGTTATGCGGAGTCGGGCTCGCTCGGCGAGCGCGGCGGCATTTTCAGCGGCACGCCTGGCAAGCCAGGCCCACAGCGCTTCAACGGCCTGACCGGCGTGGGCGTGGATGCACGCGGCAACGTCTATGTGTCGACCAACGGCATCGGACCGCGTTACGACCCGATCGGCGCGGGCCTCGGCGCCACGCTCGAAAGCTATGCGCCGGATGGCAAACAGAACTGGCAGGTGCAAGGTTTGTTGTTCGTCGACGGCGCATGGATCGATCCGTCACGTCCGGACAGCGTCTATACCGGCAACAAACGCTTCGACCTCGATTTGTCGAAGCCTGCAGGACAGGACTGGAAATACGCGGGTTTTCTGTCGAATCGCTTCAAGTATCCCGACGACCCGGTCTTTCACACCGACCAATATCCCGGATTGCCGATCGCTCGCAAGCTCAAGGGACACACGTTCCTGTACCTGACCGACATGTACGCGGACCACCTGAAGATCTATCGCTTCGACCCGCAGCACGACGGCGAGACGGCGATTCCTTCGGGCTTCATCGCCGGGCGTGAGCGCGCGGTCGCCAAGGTGCCGAATGCGCCGCCGGGCGGCGACTGGATCTGGCGCGACGTGAATGGCGACGGCAAGTTCAACACGGACGAATTCACGCTCAACACGAGCGGCACGAAACTCGCGGGCGGTTGGGGCTGGTGGGTCGACAGCGCCGGCGACATCTGGCGCACCCGCGACAACAAGGGCATCTACCGCTTCCGTTTCGGTGGACTCGATGCGAAGGGCAACCCCATCTATGCGTATTCGAACCTGACGCAGTACCCGGTGCCGCCACCGTTCACCGAGCTCCATCGCGCGATCTACGAGCCCGGCACCGACACGATGTATGTGACCGGCTATACGCCCGATACGCCGGTGGATCGCGGCTTCTGGAAAGAAGTGGGCCGCGTGCTGGTGCGCTACGACAAATGGTCGAGCGGCAATCCGGTGCAGCGCTATTCGATCACGCTGCCGTGGACCACGCAGACCAAACCTATCGCCACGATCATCGGCCTCACGGTTGAAGGGCAATACCTCTTCGGCGTCGAGCCGGTCGGCGCGGTGCACGTGTGGGACAAGGACAGCGGCAAGGAGCTTGGGGTGATCCGTCCGGGTCCGGAAGTCGGTGGTGCGTCGGGCTGGGTCGATGTGCCAAACGGCATCAGCGCCGCGAAACGCAGCAATGGCGAGTACCTCGTGTTCGTCGAAGAGGACGCACGCGGGAAAGTGATGATGTATCGCTGGAAACCGTGACGCGGTGTGGGGCCGTTTTATTCGCAATATCAGGCAAACGCGCCAGGCAAAAACGCCACGCAAAAGCGCCACGCAAATGTAGTCAAACCCAAGGCATCCGATGGACAAAGGTATTCTCAAGAACGTAGCGATCAACTTCTTCGGGCTGGTATTGCCGACTTTCGTCTCGCTCGTGACCGTGCCGTCGTATATCAAGCTGCTCGGCGTCGAGCGCTACGGCGTGATCAGTCTCGTGTGGACCTTGATCGGCTACTTCGGGATTCTCGATCTCGGCATGAGCATGGCCGCGCAGAACCACATCTCGAAGGCACGTGCTTCGGGCGACAAGGGCGAGAGCGCGCGCGTGTTCTGGAGCGCGACGTGGCTCAATCTCGCGACCGGTGTGATCGGCGGCCTGATCATCTATTTCGGCGCGTTTCTGTACACCGCGTATTTCACCAAGGTGTCGCCCGAACTGCAGCATGAAGTCTATATGGCGCTGCCGTGGCTCGCGGTGGCGATTCCGATTGCCAATGTGTCGTGGGTGTTCGCCGGGGCGATCAACGGCGCGGAACGCTTTGGCGTCTACAACACCAATCAGACCATCGGCACCTTTCTGTTCCAGTTGCTGCCGCTCGGCGCCGCGCTGTGGCTGGGCGCGACCTTGCAGAACGTGCTCGCCGCCGCGGTATTCGCCCGCATTCTCGCGGCGATTCTGCTGGGCCGCTCCGCGCTGAAGGTGCTGGAGATTCGCAGCATTCTTCCGCCGCAACTCGGCGTGGCGAAGGGACTCTTCAACTTCGGCGGCTGGATGCTGATTGCGAGCGTCACCAACATGATCGCCGAATCGCTCGACCGTGTGATGCTCGGTACGAGTCTCGGCGCGCGTTTCGTCACGTACTACACCGTGCCGCAGAACCTCGTGACGCGCCTGAATATCGTGCCGACCGCACTGGTGCGCACGCTGTTTCCAAGGCTCTCGGCCGTGGGCCGCGCGGATGCGGACACCATCACGCAGCAGTCGCTCGAATTTCTCAACGGTGTGTTCACGCCGGTCGCACTGGTCGCGATGCTGGTGCTCGAGCCGTTTTTGCATCTGTGGGTCGGTAATGAAATTGCCACCGTGGCCGCACCGGTGGGCCGGATCATGATCGTCGCCGTGTGGTTGGTCGGCCAGGCGAACGTCACGCGGATTCTGATTCAGTCACAGGTCAACCCGGCCACCGCCGCGCGCGTCGGCTTGTTCGAATTGCCCTTGTTTGCAGGGGCATTGTGGCTCGGCATTGCGCATTTCGGGTTGACCGGCGCTGCGATGGCCGTGGCCGGCCGGGCGCTCTTCGACTACGCCGTGCTACTGCGGCTGTCGGCGATCCACGCCCGCCAGATCACGCTCGACATGCTCGCCCACCTCGTTTTTCTGCTGGCCAGCCTGTGGCTTGCCAGCTTCCTGCCAGGTCTCGCTCTTGCAATCGTCGCCGGCCTGTTGATGGTCGGCGCGAACGTTGCCTGGTCGATCACGATGACACCCGCTTTGCGCGATCTTGCGCGTTCACTGCTGTTGCGACTGAATCCGAGGAAAAGCGCATGAACCACGAAGTCCTTGAAGAAGCCGTGCTGCAACCCGCGACGCGCAGCGCACTGGCTGAACTCACCACCGTTCCCGGTGTTCAGGCGCCGTCGCGCCGCTCGGCGTTGCGCAGCGACAAGACGGTGCGTGTCGCGATCGTGCACGACTGGCTCGTCACCTATGCGGGCGCCGAGAAAGTGCTCGAGCAGATCGTCGCGTGCTTTCCGGACGCGGACCTGTTCAGCCTCGTCGATTTTCTCGACGACCGCAGCTTTCTGCGCGGCAAGCCGGTTACGACCTCGTTCATCCAGAAACTGCCGCGCGCACGCACCAGGTACCGCGCGTATCTGCCGTTGATGCCGCTCGCGATCGAGCAGCTCGACGTGTCGGCTTACGACGTGGTGATATCGAGCAGCCACGCCGTTGCAAAAGGGATTCTCACCGGCCCCGACCAGGTGCATATCAGCTATGTGCATTCGCCGATCCGCTATGCATGGGACTTGCAGCACCAGTACCTGCAGCAGTCGAAACTGACCGCCGGGCCGAAGTCGGCCATGGCGCGGCTGATTCTGCACTACATCCGCAACTGGGATATCCGCACGTCGAATTCGGTGGACGGCTTTGTTGCGAACTCCGACTTCATCGCGCGGCGGATCAGGAAGGTTTATCAGCGTGAAGCCCGGGTGATCTTTCCGCCCGTCGATGTCGAAGCGTTTGCGCTGTGCACCGAGAAGGATGATTTCTACCTGACCGCCTCGCGGATGGTGCCGTACAAGAAGATCGATCTGATCGTCGAGGCGTTCGCGCGAATGCCCGAGCGCAAGCTGATCGTGATTGGCGACGGCCCCGACATGCAGAAGATCCGCGCGAAGGCGGGGCCGAATGTCGAGATCATGGGTTATCAGCCGTTCAAGGTGCTCAAGGAAAAAATGAGCCGCGCGAAGGCTTTCGTGTTCGCCGCGGAAGAAGACTTCGGCATTTCAGTGGTCGAAGCGCAGGCATGCGGCACGCCGGTCATTGCCTACGGCAAGGGTGGGGCGCTTGAAACCGTGCGCGATCTGTCGGAGCCGCGGCCTACCGGCATGTTCTTCGACGAGCAGGACGTTGAGTCGATCGTCGCGGCGGTCGAGCGTTTCGACGGCCACGTGAAGCGTTTTTCGCCGGTGGATTGCCGCGCGAACGCCGAGCAGTTTTCGGCTGCTCATTTCCGCGAACGTTTCTTCGCTCACGTGCGGGCTTCGGTGCCGGCATTGCGCTCGGCGACGCTGCCCCCGTATGTCCCCTACAAAGCAGAACCAGGCGCCAATGCGCCGCGCATTCTCGCGGTCGACCAGAGCGGCGTGCTTGGCGGTGCGGAGTTATCGCTGCTGGAAATCGTCAAGGCTTTGCGCTCGCGCATCGAAGTCGTGCTGTTCGACGACGGTCCGTTCCACACCGCGCTGGCGAAAACCGGCGTGACCGTCAACGTGCTGGACGCCGGCGCATTGCGCAATGTGCGCAAGCAAGGTGGGTCGTTGCCGAAGGGCCAGGCGCTCAAGGGCTTGCTGTCGCTCGTGCGTGCTACCGCGAAACGCGCGCGTGACGCCGAAGTGATCTACGCGAACACGCAGCGTGCGATGGTGATCGGCGCGATTGCCGGCAAGCTCGCGAGGCGGCCGGTGGTCTGGCATCTGCGCGATATCGTGAGTCCCGAGCATTTCGGCGGCAAGCAGCTGGCGATCATCAAGTGGTGCGCGCGCCTCGGTCTCACGCACGTGATCGCCAATTCGGCGGCGTCCGCGCGTGCTTTCGCGGAACTCACGCATTTCGACAAAAAACGTATCGACGTGGTGTTCAACGGTATTTCCGCGACCCCGTTCGACGCGTTGCGCACGGTCCCGCAAGCGACGCTGCGCCAGCGCCTGAAGCTGCCGCAAGAGGCGTTTCTGGTCGGCTCGTTCAGCCGCCTCGCGCGCTGGAAGGGGCAACACGTGCTGCTCGAAGCGATGGTCCTCAATCCGCAGATGCATGCGGTGCTGGTGGGCGCGCCGCTATTCGGCGAGGACGCGTACGAAATCGAACTGCACGCCTTCGTCGCCGCGCACAACCTGGGCAACCGAGTGCATTTTCTCGGCTTCCAGCACGATATTCCGGCTTGCATGTGCGCGGTCGATGCGGTCGTTCACACGTCGATTACGCCGGAGCCGTTCGGTCGCGTGATCGTCGAGGGAATGCTGGCGCAGCGGCCGGTCGTGGCGGCACGCGCGGGCGGCGTGCTGGAGATCATCGACGATTACGAAAACGGCGTGCTATGCACGCCTGGCGACGCGCATGGTCTCGCCGATACGCTGGCTGAGTTGCGCTCGAACGACGATCTGCGTAACAGGCTGGTCAGGAACGGTTATCAGACCGCGTTGAGCCGGTTCGGGACGGCGACGTATGTGGAAGGTGTCGAGCGGATTCTGAAGCGCGTGGCGGGGCGCTAAGAGAGCGCTATGGGGTTTATGTGGGCTGTCAGACGGATGATGGAGTGCGGTGATTTAACGCGAGAGTAGGCAGGGATTCGGCCAGTCTCTGTCGTTAGCGCAACGGAGCGAAAGTCCCACGGACTTCCGCTCCGTTTTTTTCGCACCGTGCGCCGCCTATGCAACCGGGTTGCACAACGTGCTCGCAGCGGCACGCCTTGCTCTCGTTGTCGAAGGAGAAACCTGTTTCTGAACGGAACATGGTGTTTCCCCGACCTTCTTGCTGCATCGCTCTCAGGCGGCCTTCACGCCACGCTTCGACTTAAAACTCGCCGACCACTTCATCGCCGGCAGTTCGACCAGCCGGTAAAACACGTAAGCCATCGGCACCGCCACCAGCATGTAGCCGAACGACGGCCAGATCGACATCTGCAGCGACGAGCGGAACAGGATCGACGAGAGCAGCACGAAGATCGGCAAATGGATCAGGTACAGCGAAAAGCTGAAGTCGCCGAAACGCGACAGGAGGCGCACGCCGGGCGTGTCGGCATGGCGGCGCTCCAGCGCCTTGTACAGGTAGAACGCGAAACCGACGGCCCATAACTGGAACGCGCCATACTGGCCGAAATGGAACGCCGCGCAGCCGAGCGCGATGAACGCCGCGGCCAGCACGTAGAGCCACGCCGAGGAGCGCGCATCCGGCGCGCGATGCGCCTTCGCGTCGGCGATCCATGCGCCGAGCATCCACGAAAACCAATAGGACGTGAAGAACTGGATATCGTGGCGTTCGAGCCCATACGCGGACACGACGTTGATCACCGCGACGATTGCCAGCACGGAGGTCATGCCCAGACGCCGGCGCAGCGCGAATAGCAGCGGATAGATCGCGTAGAACTGCACTTCGAGCGAAAGGGTCCAGAGCGCGCCGTTCGACCCGAACGTCTTGCCGGCCACGCCTTGCAGCGAAAACAGATTGACGAGAAATGCCTGCAGCCCAATCTCGCGGATCTTGTGATTGACCGGCGGCAATTGCAGGCTGACCCAGTCGAGTGCAAAAGTCAGCACGAGCGCCGCAAGCAGCACCGGATAAATGCGTGCGAAACGGCGCATCCAGAAATTGCTGGTGTCGAGCCGGTAGTCGGGATTTTTTGCCAGACGTAGCGCGCCGCCGCGATGAATGCAGTAGCCGCTGATCACGAAGAAAATCGGCACACCGGCCGAACCCCACGCAATCGGGAACGTCAGATAGGCGGCAAGCGTGCTCAGACTGAATGTGTGGCCAACGCTTTGGTGAAAAGCCTGCATGCCGACCCATTCCACCTGGCGGCAATGAAAATACGCGACCAGCAGCGCGGCAAAGCCCCGCATGGCGTCGATGACATGTTCCTTGCCGGCGCTGTCGGCGCGCGCTTCGCTCTGCGTGCGCGGCGCGGCAGCCGGTCGTGACGGGGAAAGGGGCAGGGATGAGCCGGCGGCATCCAGTGCTGAGTCGCTCATGCGCGATCCTTATTCTGAAGGAAGAAAAGCTTATTCCCGGGGGCGCCCGCTTATTCTATGGCGCGCCCGCGGTGCATCACATGCTAGTGCACTGCGGAGGTAAAAAATCGATAAAAAATTGCGTGATGAATCGAATGAAATGGCGATTTTGTGACGAATTGTAATTACGCATAAGCACTTGCTACATCGAATTATTTGCCGGTTTTGTTGTGCTAATTTAAGACACGGATTCTCTGACCAGAGGTGAAGTCATGAACCTGCATTTACTCGCCGGCATTGCCGTGCTGTTGATCCTTGTCGCCGCCTCCGCCTACCGGGAGGCGCTGCGCAACGAGCCGATCCGCCGTTTCCGCATGAACCCGGGCAAGCTTCCCCAACTCGACGAGAACGAATGATCGGTGTCTGGAAGCGCTCGGGCGCTTCCACGATCCGCGTTCGGAGCCGCTTGAGGCACCCCGCGACCGTCTTCGCCGGATATGTAAAATTTTCGGAATTTCCGAAAATAATTCGATGCCGGGACGTAATTGTTTCCTGATTTATTCCACGATCTGGCATATCGAAAGCCAATCGATTTATTTACTGAAATTGAACAAAATTCACGCCTGAAATAGATTAATTTTTTTGTTAGTCTTTTCGGCGACATCGAGTGGCCGCGAGGCCCGCGAACACACACTAATTTCTAACCGATGTGGGAATGCCTACCATGCTGAAAGTCACCAAAGCCGTGTTTCCCGTAGCGGGCCTCGGGACACGATTTTTGCCGGCTACCAAAGCAAGTCCCAAGGAAATGCTGCCGATCGTCGACAAGCCGCTGATTCAGTACGCGGTTGAAGAAGCGATTGCTGCCGGCATCACTGAAATGATCTTCGTGACGGGCCGCAGCAAGCGCGCTATCGAAGATCATTTCGACAAGTCCTACGAGATCGAAGCGGAACTCGAAGCGCGCAACAAACAGAAGCTGCTCGACCTCGTGCGCAGCATCAAGCCGGCCAATGTCGATTGTTTCTATGTGCGGCAGGCCGAAGCGCTCGGTCTGGGTCACGCGGTGCTGTGCGCCGAGAAACTGGTGGGCGACAGTCCGTTCGCCGTGATTCTGGCTGACGATTTACTGCATAGCTCGAAGCCGGTGATGAGCCAGCTCGTCGACACGTTCAATCACTATCACAGCTCGGTGATTGGCGTCGAAACCATCGCGCGCGAAGACAGCCGCTCGTACGGCGTCGTGGATGGCCGCGAGTGGGAAGACAATGTGATCAAGCTGTCGGGCATCGTCGAAAAGCCGGCGCCGGACAAGGCGCCGTCGAACCTCGGCGTGGTAGGCCGCTACGTGCTGATGCCGACTATCTTCAAGCATATCCGCGCGCTCAAGCCGGGCGCGGGCGGTGAGTTGCAATTGACCGACGCGGTGCAATCGCTGCTGACTGAAGAGCAGGTGCTCGCGTACCGCTACTTCGGCACACGCTTCGATTGCGGCAGCAAGCTGGGCTATCTGAAGGCGACGGTGGAATTCGCGCTGCGTCATCCGGAAGTGAAGGCGGAGTTCGAAGCGTATTTGCAAACGTATATGCAGGCGAATATGCCAGCCAATGTGCCGGCGCAATATACGGCCGAAGCGGCTTAAGGTGTAAGAGACGAACGCTTCACGCAGAAGCAACGCGCAGCACTACCGCGCAAATTAAAACGGGCGCCACATCACGCGGTGCCCGTCTTTCTTTCCGGCCTGGCTTAGAGCTTGGTTGCGGCTTGGTCGCAGCCTAGTTGCAGCTTAGTTGCGACTGGAACCCAGGCGAACCCGACAGATCGTGCCTGATACCCGAGCCCCGCCCCAAAAAGCCCTTACTGCGCCTTCTTCACTTCGAGCCGGAACTTATGCAGCAACGGTTCCGTATAGCCGCTCGGTTGTGCACGTCCTTCGAACACCAGCGCCTGCGCGGCCTTGAACGCCAGCGTGTCGAAGCCCGGCGCCATCGGCTGATAGTGCGGGTCGCCCGCGTTCTGCTCGTCGACCACCTTCGCCATCCGCTTGAAGGTTTCTTCGACCAGTTCGCGCGTCACGACGCCGTGATGCAGCCAGTTCGCAATGTGCTGGCTGGAGATACGCAGCGTTGCACGGTCTTCCATCAGACCGACGTTGTGAATGTCCGGCACCTTCGAGCAGCCCACGCCCTGATCGACCCAGCGCACCACGTAGCCGAGAATGCCTTGCGCGTTGTTCTCGACTTCGCTGCGGATCTCGTCCGCGTTCCACTTCGCCTTGGCGACGACCGGAATCGTCAGCAGGCCGTCGAGCAGTTCGTCACGCACCTTCGCGTAATCCGTGCGTTCGAGTTCCTGCTGAACCGCTTGCACGTCGACCTGGTGATAATGCAGCGCATGCAGCGTCGCGGCGGTCGGCGAGGGGACCCAGGCGGTGTTCGCACCGGCCTTCGGATGCGCGATCTTCTGTTCGAGCATGGCGTGCATCAGATCGGGCATCGCCCACATGCCCTTGCCGATCTGCGAGCGGCCGCGCAGGCCCGCGCTCAAACCGGCCAGCACGTTGCTGCGCTCGTACGCGGTAATCCATGCGCTCGACTTCATGTCGCCCTTGCGCATCATCGGGCCGGCTTCCATCGCCGTATGCATTTCGTCGCCGGTGCGGTCGAGGAAACCCGTGTTGATGAACGCAACGCGCTCGGACGCTTCGCCGATGCAGGCGAGCAGGTTGACGCTGGTGCGGCGCTCCTCGTCCATGATGCCCATCTTGATCGTGTTGCGCGGCAGCTTCAGCAGGTCTTCGACGCGCGCGAACACCTCGCTCGCGAATGCGACTTCGGCCGGACCGTGCATTTTCGGCTTCACGATATAGATCGAGCCGGTGCGTGAATTCAGCTTGTGCTGGCGGTCGTGCAGCGCGCACAGCGTGGTGATGACGGCGTCGAGAATGCCTTCCGGAATCTCCTGGCCGTCTTTCGTCAACACCGCCGGATTCGTCATCAAATGACCGACGTTGCGGATGAACAGCAGCGAGCGGCCATGCAGCTTGACGGGCTTGCCATCCGCGCCGGTGTACTCGCGATCGGCGTTCAGACGGCGCGTGAAGGTCTTGCCGCCCTTCGTGACTTCTTCCGTCAGGGTGCCGTTCATCAGGCCGAGCCAGTTGCGATAGAGCTGCACCTTGTCGTCCGCATCCACTGCTGCAACCGAGTCTTCACAGTCGATGATCGTGCTCACCGCTGCTTCGACCAGCACGTCCTTCACGTGCGCCGAATCGGTCTTGCCGATCGAATCGTTCGCGTCGATCTGGATTTCGAAGTGCAGGCCGTTGTGCTTCAACAGCACGGCGGACGGCGTGCTCGCCTCGCCCTGATAGCCGATGAACTGCGCCGGCGTTTTCAGTTCGGTCTTGCCGTTCTTCAGCGTGACGACCAGCTTGCCGCCTTCGACGCTATACAGCGTGGCGTCGACGTGCGAGCCGTTCGCGAGCGGGGCGGCTTCGTCGAGAAACTTGCGGGCATAAGCGATCACCGCGGCGCCGCGCGCCGGATTGAAGGCCTTCTGCTTTTCGGCGCCGTTGGTCTCGGGGATCGCGTCGGTGCCGTACAGTGCGTCGTACAGGCTGCCCCAGCGCGCGTTGGCGGCGTTGAGCGCATAGCGCTGATTCGACAGCGGTACGACGAGCTGCGGGCCGGCCTGTTCGGCGATTTCGGTGTCCACGTGGTCGGTCGTGGCTTTGACGCTTGCCGGCGACGGCACGATGTACCCGATGCCTTCGAGGAAGGCGCGGTACGCGCGCAGATCACGCACCGGACCTGGATTGGCGCGATGCCAGGTGTCGAGTTCGGTTTGCAGGCGGTCGCGCTCGGCCAGCAGCGCACGGTTCTTGGGCGCCAGCTCGTGCACGAGGGCGTCGAAACCCGACCAGAATGCTGCGCTGTCGAGTCCGGTGCCGGGCAGGGCTTCGGTTTCGACGAACTGGTCGAGGTTGGCGGCGACTTGCAGTCCACCGCGCGGGTTCATCTGATTCATCGACTGCTCCATCCTTGAATGGGACCGATGTGGGGGCACCGGTCCGTGTTGTTTCGTTTTTATTGCCGCCGCTTTGAACGGATTCCAGACGGATCCGAACTTAAGCAGCGATTGCCTGAATACCCGCCTTGGCGATTTGCGCGTCCTGATCCGACTTGACGCCCGACACGCCGACCGCGCCGACCACCTGGCCGTCGACGATCACCGGCACGCCGCCTTCCAGCGTGCCTTGCAGCGGCGCGCTCAGGAATGCCGTGCGGCCGTTGTTGATCATGTCTTCATACACTTTGGTTTCACGGCGGCCGATTGCCGACGTGCGGGCCTTTTCCGTCGCGATGTACGAGCTGGCCGGCGCGCTGCCGTCCAGACGCAGCATGCCGAGCTGATGGCCGCCATCGTCGACCACCACAATGGCGACGGCCCACTGGTTCTTCTCGGCCTCCGCGCGGGCGGCTTCGAGGATTCGGGTCGTTTCGGCAACAGTCAACACGGGTTTGCTCAGCATAATGAATTTCCTGTTTCGTTTATGGTAGGGATGCTTCTACACGTGCAATCCAGTGGCGCACTGGCGTGCGTCCGGCGCCGCCCAGATGGGGCTGGCAACCGATGTTGGCCGTGACGATCATCTCCGGCTTGCGAGCTTTCCAGCATTTTGCGCGGATGCCGCGGCGCGGGGCCTGGTCCTTGCCCGCACGCTTTGCCTCGCGATTTTACGTCCAAGCGCAGCCGGAAGAAACGGCCGCGTCGCCCGGCCGGCTTCAGACCGCGCGTTGAAAACCGCCGGATTCGGGATCGTGCGGCGCAAACCCGCGCGCAGCAGGCGTTCCGGGACAGGTCGGCCAATGCGCCGCTACAATCGGGTATCGACACAAAAAACGCGTGTTTTCCCCACCGCCTCCATCATGCCTACCATCAGCGAGCTTTTCGTCTATCCGATCAAATCCTGCGCCGGCGTTGCGCTGAACGAAGCACGCCTGCTCGCCACCGGCCTCGAATACGATCGACGCTGGATGGTCACCGACCCGAACGGCGCGATGCTTACGCAGCGTGCGTATCCCCGCATGGCGCTGATCACGGTCGAGTTCGGCGACCAGGAACTCGTGATCCGCGCGCCGGGCATGAGCGAATTGCGCACGCCGCTCGATCCCGCCGAACTCGGCGCACCGCAAAAGGTACAAACCGTGGTCTGGCGCGACACGGCCTACGGGCTCGACACCGGCGAAGAAAGCGCCACATGGTTTTCGGGCTTTCTAGGCATACCCGCGCGACTTCTGCACTTCAATCCCGAGCGCGAGCGGATTGTCGATCCGGATTACACCGACAGCGTCGGCGGCGCCATCACGCATTTCGCCGATGGTTTTCCGCTGCTGGTGGTCGGCCAGGCTTCGCTCGACGATCTGAACGTGCGTCTCAACCGCAAAGGCGCTCCGTCGATTCCGATGGACCGGTTTCGCCCTAATGTCGTGCTGACGGGGCTCGATGCGTACGAAGAGGACTATGTCGAAAGTCTGCATATCGACGGCGCAGCGGATGAGGGCGTGCAATTGCAACTGGTCAAGCTGTGCGCACGCTGTCCGATGCCGACCATCGATCAGGCGAAGGGCGCCCCTGATCCCGATTGGCCGAACGAACCGACCGACACAATGAGTGTCTACCGGGCGAATCCGCAGCGGGGCGGAGCGGTGACATTCGGCAACAACGCGCTCGTCGCGCGTGGGGCCGGGGCGTGGCTGCGGGTCGGGCAAACGGTCGACGCTGAATTGGGCTTCGGCGATTAACGGCGGCTATGCCCGGTCAACGCCGCGAGGATCACCGACATCGGCACGGGTTTGACGAAATGATGATTGAATCCGGAGCGTAGCGACTCGCGCCGGTCCTCATCGCGCGCGAGACCGGTCACGGCAACCAGCGTGGGCGCCGGCGTGTCGGCCACATGGCGGATGCGCCGGGCGACTGCGCGACCGTCGAGACAGGGCATTTCGACGTCGAGCAGCGCGGCGCGCGGATGCCATGCGCAATACTGCGCGAACGCGTCGAGGCCGTTGCGCGCGGTCCGGATGTCGAAACCGTGTGCGCTGAAATAGAGTACGTAAGCGGCCAGCAGGTCCGGATCGTCGTCGGCGATCAGCAGGCGCGCGGCATCATCGATGGGCATCCGGCTTCTCCAGGTTGCGTACCGTAATTGCGTACCGTGTATTGAGCAATTTGAAGTCCCGACGAAAGCGGCGCTCACCCGTTAGCCGATCGAGTTGCGCTGCATTGTTACCGGTCGCAATGAAACATTGTCCGCACGCGCACGGTGCTGCGCCGCACCATCCCTGTGCCTCGCTGCATCAAGACGCGCCACGCGCGGTATTTGCAGCAGGTCCATATCATGTCCCGCGAAGCCCCGTGCCACAGCGCTGCAGCGGGAATTTCGCGCAATTGGCATAGCCTTTGCGTTAAGCCCTGTCAGCGGATCAACGTGGATCCGTCGTGAGTGCAACAACAGCGCACTCGCCGCAGCACAGGTCAGGACAACGGCGTCCCCCGAATTCAGTCATCGACTGGGTTCGCGGGACGCCGTTTTTATTTCCGGAATCGCTTTCGCGCAGCAGCCACGCGGCAGCGATTCGCGCCCAGCACATTGAGGAAGCCGCGGTCATGAAAATCATCGTTATCGGTCACGGGATGGTCGGTCATAAACTGGTCGAATGCCTCGCGCAAGACGCGGCGCATGGCCTCGACATCACCGTGCTGTGCGAGGAATCACGCCCGGCGTACGACCGCGTGCACCTGTCTGAATTCTTTGCGGGCAAGACGGCGGACGATCTGTCGCTCGTGGCGCCGGGCTTCTTCGAACGTCAGAACGTCTTGCTGAAGCTCAACGCGAAAGCGGTAGCGGTCGATCGCGACGCGCGCACCGTGACGGTGTCGACCGGTGAGACCTTGCCGTACGACAAACTGGTGTTCGCTACGGGTTCCTATCCGTTCGTGCCGCCCGTGCAAGGCCGCGAACGCGCCGATTGCTTTGTCTATCGCACCATTGACGATCTCGTGGCGATGCAGGAATGCGGCGCCCGTTCGAAGACCGGCACGGTGGTCGGCGGCGGCCTGCTGGGTCTCGAATGCGCGAAGGCGTTGCGCGACATGGGGCTGGAAACGCACGTGGTCGAGTTCGCGCCGCGCCTGATGGCCGTGCAGGTCGACGAAGGCGGCGGCCGCGTGCTGCGCGCGAAGATCGAAGAACTCGGCGTGACGGTGCACACGCAGAAGAACACCGCGGCGATCGTCGATGGCGAGACGGGCACGCACCGCATGCAATTTGCCGACGGCAGCGTCCTCGACACTGACATGATCGTGTTCTCCGCGGGCATCCGTCCGCGCGACGATCTGGCCCGCGCGAGCGGATTGGTGCTCGGCGAACGCGGCGGCATCGTAATCGACAACGCCTGCCGCACGAGCGACCCGCACATCTACGCGATCGGCGAATGCGCGCTCTGGAACGGCAAGCTGTTCGGTCTCGTCGCGCCCGGCTATGAGATGGCACGTGTAGTGGCGAAGCAACTGCACGGCGATTCGGCGGAATTTGCCGGCGCCGATATGAGCACCAAGCTGAAGCTGATGGGCGTGGACGTCGCCAGCATTGGCGACGCGCATGGCAACACGCCTGGCAGCCGCGCCTACCAGTTCAGCGATGAACGCAAGCAGGTCTACAAGAAACTGGTGGTGTCCGAATGCGGCAAGTATCTGCTCGGCGGTGTGATGGTCGGCGATGCGAGCGAGTACGGCACGCTGCTGCAGATGATGCTGAACCGGATCGAGTTGCCGCCGTCGCCCGAATTCCTGATCCTGCCGTCGTCCGACGGTCAGGCGAAACCGGCGCTCGGCGTCGAGGCACTGCCTGCCGGCGCGCAGATCTGCTCGTGCAACAACGTCTCGAAGGGCGACCTGTGCGCCGCCGTGTGCGCGGGCGCGACCGACATCGGCGCCTTGAAGCGCGCGACGCAAGCCGGCACGTCGTGCGGCGGCTGTGTGCCGCTCGTCACGCAAGTGATGAAGGCCGAGATGAAAAAGCAGGGCCTCGCGGTCAACAACCACGTGTGCGAGCACTTCCCGTATTCGCGGCAGGAGCTGTATCACCTCGTGCGCGTAGAGGGCGTGCGCAGCTTCGGCGAGTTGCTTTCGAAGCACGGTCACGGCCTCGGCTGCGATATCTGCAAACCGGCGGTGGCGAGCATTCTCGCGTCGTGCTGGAACGAATTCGTACTGAAGAAAGAGCACGCGGCGCTGCAGGACACCAACGATTACTACCTCGCCAATATCCAGCGCGACGGCACCTATTCGGTCGTGCCGCGCATGGCGGGGGGCGAGGTGACGCCCGACGGTTTGATCGCAGTCGGTCAACTGGCGAAGAAATACGGCCTTTACACCAAGATCACCGGCGGTCAACGAGTCGATCTGTTCGGCGCGCGCGTCGAACAACTGCCATTCATCTGGGAAGAACTGATCGCCGCGGGCTTCGAATCGGGCCATGCGTACGGTAAATCGCTGCGCACGGTGAAGTCGTGCGTCGGTTCGACCTGGTGCCGTTACGGCGTCGGCGATTCGGTCGGTCTCGCGGTTGAACTCGAGAATCGCTACAAGGGTTTGCGCACGCCGCACAAGATCAAGTTCGGCGTATCCGGCTGCACGCGCGAGTGCGCGGAGGCGCAGGGCAAGGACGTCGGCATCATCGCGACGGAGAAGGGCTGGAACCTGTATGTCTGCGGCAATGGCGGCATGAAGCCGCGCCATGCCGAACTGCTCGCCTCGGACCTCGATAAGGCGACGTTGGTGCGCTACATCGATCGCTTCCTGATGTTCTACGTGCGCACGGCAGACCGTCTGCAACGCACCAGCGTGTGGCGCGACAACCTGGAAGGCGGCCTCGATTATCTGATCGACGTGGTCGTCAACGATCGTCTCGGTGTAGTTGCCGAGCTCGAGGTGGAAATGCAGCACGTGGTCGACACCTACGAATGCGAATGGAAGCGGGCCGTCACCGATCCTGAAACGCGCAAGCGCTTCCGTCATTTCGTCAACAGCGGCGAGCCGGACAGCAATGTTGCCTTCGTCGAGGAGCGCGGCCAGATCCGGCCCGCGACGGTGGCCGAGCGGCGATCGAAGCTCGCTTCGATTCCCGTGGTAGCCGAGACCATTTGATTTTTTTGCCCTTCACCGAGGACTTCCGCCATGAACCTTGACCGCCTGCCGCTCGCCTGGACGCCGATTTGCCCCCTTGACGACATCGTCCCCAACACGGGGGTGTGCGCGCTCGTCAACGGCGAACAGGTGGCGATATTTCATGTGAATAACGGCGACGCGGACAGCACCGTGTATGCGATCGAAAACTACGATCCGGGCTCGCAAGCCGCGGTGCTTTCGCGCGGGTTGATCGGCAGTCTCGGCGAGCGCCTCGTGGTCGCTTCGCCGATCTATAAGCACCACTTCGATCTGCGCACCGGCGAGTGCCTCGAAACACCGGCGTATTCCGTCAGTGCATTCGCCGCGCGGGTGGAAGACGGGCAGGTGTGGATCGCGGCCTGAGTTGCTGATTGTCCTTGTTCCCCCTTCGAACGACGCCGCTAGCCATGTCCTCCACTAACGTGAAAACTGTGTGCCCTTACTGCGGCGTTGGCTGCGGAATGGTGCTGCACGTCGAGGACGGCCAGGTCGTGAAGATTTCCGGCGACAAGGAGCATCCGGCGAACTTCGGACGGCTGTGCACCAAGGGCCAGTCGGCGCATGTCGCGTTGCGCAAGTCGGGCCGTCTGGAAGACGCGTTCGTGCGCCATGCACGCGACCAGGATCCCACGCCGCTGCCAATGGCGCACGCAATCAGCTCCACGGCCGAGCGTTTGCGCGGCCTGCTCGACGAACATGGGCCGGACGCGCTGTCGTTTTACGTGTCGGGACAGATGTCGATCGAGGCGCAGTACCTCGTCAACAAGCTCGCCAAGGGTTTTGTCGGTACCAACAACATCGAGTCGAATTCGCGTCTGTGCATGGCGAGCGCGGGCAGCGGCTACAAGCTCTCGCTCGGTGCCGACGGGCCGCCGGGATCATACGAAGACATCGACCATGCCGACCTGTTCTTCGTGATCGGCGCGAATATGGCCGACTGTCACCCGATTCTGTTCCTGCGCATGATGGATCGTGTGAAGGCGGGGGCGAAGCTGATCGTGGTTGACCCGCGCCGCACTACGACGGCTGACAAGGCCGATCTCTTCCTGCAGATCAAGCCGGGGACCGACCTAGCGCTCCTCAATGGCTTGCTGCATCTGCTGCACGAAAACGGTCATACGGACGCGGCTTTTATCGCTGACTTCACGGAAGGCTGGGACGCCATGCCCGCTTTCCTCGCCGATTACACGCCGGAAAAAGTGTCGGCGATGACGGGACTTTCTATCGACGATATTCGCCAGGCCGCGCAGATGATCGGCGCGGCGCCGGAATGGATGAGCTGCTGGACCATGGGCCTGAATCAGAGCACGCACGGCACGTGGCACACCAATGCAATCTGCAATCTGCATCTGGCGACGGGCAAGATCTGCCGTCGCGGCAGTGGGCCGTTTTCGCTGACGGGTCAGCCCAACGCGATGGGCGGCCGTGAGATGGGCTACATGGGCCCCGGTTTGCCGGGCCAGCGTTCGGTGCTGGTTGAAGCGGATCGTGCGTTTATCGAAGACCTGTGGGGCATTTCGAAAGGCACGCTCAAGACTGAAGTCGGCAACGGCACGATCGACATGTTCACGCGCATGGCCGCGGGCGAGATCAAGGCGTGCTGGATCATCTGCACGAATCCGGTGGCGAGCGTCGCGAATCGTCAGACCGCGATCGCCGGCTTGCGCGCCGCGGAACTCGTGATTTCGCAGGACGCCTTTCTGGACACCGAGACCAACCGTTACGCCGACGTGCTGTTGCCCGGCGCATTGTGGGCCGAAGCCGAAGGCGTGATGATCAACTCCGAGCGCAATCTGACGTTGATGCAGAAGGGTATCGAACCACCGGGCGCTGCGTTGCCGGATTGGCAGATCATCGCGCGTGTCGCGTGTGAAATGGGTTTTGCCGATGCGTTTACCTATGCGAGCGCCGAAGAAGTTTTCGCGGAGATCACGTGCGCGTCGAATCCGAAAACGGGTTACGACCTGCGCGGCGCGAGTCATCTCCGTCTGAAGGAAACGCCGTTGCAATGGCCGCTTGCTGCTCACGACACCGCTGATCGAAATCCCATTCGCTATATCAACGACGGCGTCAGCCAGACGCTGAAGAAACTGCCCGACGGCAGCCGTCCGCGGCTCGTGTTTCCGACCGCGAGCGGCAAAGCCATGTTCTTCGCCCGTGCCTTTGCGGCCCCGGCCGAATTGCCCGATCGGGAATTTCCCATCGTGTTGAATACGGGCCGTTTGCAGCATCAATGGCACACCATGACCAAAACCGGCAAGGTCGCGATGCTCAACAGGCTGAATCCTGGACCGTTCGTCGAGATTCATCCCGAAGATGCTGCCACGCTCGGTATCAAGTCCAAAGACCCGGTTGAAATCCGTTCGCGTCGCGGACGTGCTGTGTTGCCGGCGGTCGTCACGGAGCGCGTGCAGGCAGGGAATTGTTTTGCGCCGATGCATTGGAACGATGTATTCGGCGACGACCTGTGCATCAACGCCGTGACGAGCGACGCCATCGATCCGGTTTCGCAGCAACCCGAATTCAAGTTCTGTGCGGTCGCGCTCAGCCCGGTCGCGCTCGAAACCGTCGGACCGCTGGTGTCGAATGCGGACGATGCGATGCTCACCGACGCGCCCATCGTTGCAGCCGGCGCCGCGCCGGCAAGCGCTATATCGGCGAACGCCGAGGATCTGGATATGCCCCGTATCGATGCACTCACTCGTCTGTTGCAGCTTCCGCCGATACCCGCGCCGTCGTTGACCGATACGGAGCGGACGTATCTGGCCGGTTTCGTCAGCGGCCTGCGTTCGGCTGAAGGACAGGGCATCGACAGCGTGCCGGTGCTGCCGGCCGGCGCGCCGTTTGATCCGGTGAACCGCTTGTACGTGGACGGTTTGCTGGCCGGACTTTATAGCCGCAGCGGAATCCAGGCGGCCGCGCCGGCAGGTGCGCCTGCTGCATCGCATTCCGACACGGAACAGGCATCCGGCGTTCGCATCTTGCGCGCGCGGCCCAAAGTGACTTTGCTGTGGGCTTCGCAAACCGGCAATACCGAATCGCTGACCGAACGTTATGCCACGCGTCTGATGGAGTCGGGCTTCGAAATCCGCACGTCGTGCATGGCGGACTATCAGGCCTCGGCGCTCGCGAAAGCGCAATACGTGCTGCTGATGTCGAGCACGTTCGGCGACGGTGATCCGCCCGACAACGCGCAAAGTTTCTGGTCCCAGCTGGTCGGCGACGCCGCGCCTCGTCTCGACGGTCTGCGGTATGCCGTGCTCGCGTTGGGCGATCGCAACTACGACCAGTTTTGCGGCCACGGCCGCCGTCTGGATGAGCGTCTCGCCGCTCAAGGCGCGCTGCGTTTGATGGATCGCGTCGACTGTGACAGCGAGTATCAGGAAACCGCTGACGAGTGGCTCGAAAGCATCATCGTGTGCATCAAGGAAGAAGATGCGGCACTGCATGCGGTGCCCCCGGGCGGCATGATCAACGCCGTAGTGCCTGGTGCCGTGCCGACCAAGACGCGTCCGGCCGCATCGCGTCTCGTCAGGAACCTGCAGTTGAACAAGCAGGGCGCCGCGAAGGATACGCGTTACTTTTCGTTGAGCACAGGCGACTCGGGCCTCGAATACGAAGCCGGCGATGCGCTGGGTGTATGGCCGAGCAATTGCCCCGAACTGGTCGATGAATTGATCAGCCTGAGCGGTTTGAGCGCCGATGCTGCAGTGAACGTCTCCGGCGTGGGCGACATGCGCCTCGCCGACGCGCTCGGCAAGCACTACGAGATCGCCCGTCCCAGTCCCGACTCATTGGCATTCATCGCCGCGCGAAGCAGCAACGGCGCATTGTGCGATCTGTTGACGCCGGCGCGTAAAGCCGATCTCAAACAATGGCTATGGGGCCAGCAACTTGCCGACGTGCTGCACGAATTTCCCGTGAACCTGACGGCAACCGAACTGACCGGCATGCTCAAGCGCCTGCAACCGCGTTTGTATTCGATTGCATCGAGCCCGAAGGCCCATCCGGGTGAAGTTCATCTGACGGTTGCCGCGGTTCGCTACAGCAATGGCCGCCGGCATCGCAAGGGCGTGTCGTCGACGTTTCTCGCCGACCGCGCCGGCGACGTGAATGTACCGGTATTCGTGCAGAAATCCGCACACTTTCGTCCTCCTCATGTTTCGGACACGCCGATCATCATGGTCGGTCCCGGTACGGGCGTTGCACCGTTCCGCGGTTTTCTGCACGAACGGCGTGCACGCGGCGACACGGGGCGCAATTGGCTGTTCTTCGGCGAACAGCATGCGGCCACGGATTTCTACTATCGCGACGAACTGGAAGCGATGCGCGACAGCGGTGTGCTGACCCGGCTCGACGTCGCTTTCTCCCGCGATCAAACGGAAAAGGTTTACGTGCAGGACCGCATGCGCGAACAGGGTGCGCAACTGTGGGCATGGCTCGAAGAAGGTGCGCATTTCTACGTCTGTGGCGACGCAAGCCGGATGGCCCGAGACGTCGACGCGACGCTCAAGCAGGTGGTCGCCCAGCACGGCTGCATGAGTGAGGAAAAAGCCGCCGATTATGTGAGCCGTTTAGCGCAGGAAAAGCGCTACGCACGCGATGTTTATTGATTTCTAAAGTGGTTGACACAAGCGCGGTTTCACGGCTTCAGAACGTACGAAGTCGAGCTTCGAAAGAGGACCCGAGTGGCATGGAGATTGCATTCCACGACCGGTATTCAACATCGTGATCATTCCGGTGCGTGGCGCGTCAGCGCCGTGCATCAGGTCAGCGAACAACCAGCAAATATGAGGATGTCTAATGAACAACGTGATGAAATCCCTGAAGAGCGGGGACTGGCGCGCGCTAGTGGCGTGTTTCCTCTATTTCGACACAGGCTTCACTGTCTGGGTGCTATATGGGCCGCTCGCGCCGTTCATCAGCAAGAGCGTTGCGATGACGCCTGCACAACAAGGGTTGCTGGTTGCCGTGCCGGTGCTGTCGGCGGCGATCCTGCGTGTGACGCTCGGTAATCTCTATCAATCGGCCCATGGCAAGCGCATCGCGCTAATGGGGGTATTGCTGTCGGCGGTCCCGACGATCGTGCTGCCGCTCCTACCGTCCGTGCCGTCGTATACCTTGCTGCTGGTGCTCGGCGTATTTCTCGGTGTGGGTGGCGCGAGCTTCGCGGTGGCACTGCCGATGGCCGGCAGCAACTATCCGCCGAAGGTGCAGGGCCTCGTGCTCGGTCTTGCCGCAGCCGGCAACATCGGCGCGGTGCTCGACGGCTTCCTGTTCCCGCAACTGGCCACGCACTACGGTTGGCAAATGGCGACTGCCGGCGCACTGCCGTTGCTCGCGATTGCCGCAATTACGCTGTACTTCTGGGCCAACGATTCCGGTATCAAATCCGGCAGCGTGCTGCGCGCGTTCGGCAGTTTCGCGGTGACGCTCGTCGGCTTGATCGTGCTCGTGCTGCTTGTCGAAGCAGGCATGTTCGGTGCCGGCAAGACCGGTGTGCTGCTGTTGCCGGTGATCGGTGCGCTGCTGGCGATCGCCGTGCTGCCCAGGCGCTATCGTTCGGTGCTGTCCGAGCGCGACACGTGGGCGATCATGCTGGTGTACAGCATTACGTTCGGTGGGTTTGTCGGCATGTCGTCGTATGTTTCGCTGCTGCTGACCAACCTGTATCAACTCTCGAAGATCGACGCAGGCCTGTTCATGGCGCTGCTTGCCGCAACCGGCGCGATGGTGCGGCCGCTCGGCGGTCTGATCGCCGACAAGGTGTCGGGCGTGCGCGCGCTGACTTTCCTGCTTGCCATCATTTCGCTGTGCGACTTTATTTTTGCCGCCGCGATGCCGTCCATGGCGGGCGGGATCATGCTGCTGCTGTGTCTGTATGTGGCCTTCGGTCTGGGTAATGGCGCGACCTTCCAGCTGGTGCCGCATCGCTGGGCTGGCCGCACCGGCCTGATGTCGGGCATTGTCGGCGCGGCGGGCGGCATCGGTGGATTCTATCTGCCGGTCGTGATGGGTATCGCAAAGGAAAGCACGGGCAGCTATCAGATGGGTTTTGCGACCTTCGGCGCGCTGGCGGCTTGCGCGTTTCTCGCGATCGTCGCGCTGCGCCGTCCGTGGATGGCGTGGTCGATGCATGCCAATGTGATGCATGCGCACGCGACGGAGTAGTGCGGCCGGATATCCGCGCCGCGTCGCGACGCGCCTGCGTCGTGATGCTGCTGGCGGTCGCCGCGTTCAGAAAGTCAGGATGTATACGGAACGCGAACATCGCCAAAATTGAATACTTGCAGCGCTGGAGCCGCTTACCGCGTGGCTCCAGCGCTGCAATCCCCTAACGCTCAGAACTTGTGCCGCAGCGCGACCCGCACGGCGACCTGATTCCCCGTCGACGACGGCGCCTGCACGCCCGGAATGAACGCGTTGTCGAGTATCGAGTGGGTCGAATCGCCCGCGACCTTCTGATATTCGCCCTGCACATAAACGTCCGTGCGCTTCGACAGGTTGTAATCCGCCATCAGACCGACCGAGTGAATCTTCGGCTTCACGCTGCCCGTCGACGCATCGTAGTTCTCCATCGTGTACACATATTGCGCGCCGATAAAGAAGGCCGGCGTGAACTGGTACTTGCCGTTCACTTCGAAATTCTGGTATTTCAGCGTATCCAGCCTGACGCCGGACGCCGCGAGCGGAATGCCGATATAGCCATTGCCGGTCGGGTCCTTATAGTTGGAGTTGGTGTAGGCAAAACCGGCGGTCGCCGCGCCGAACGTGTAGTTGATGCCGCCGCCGAACACCCGCATGCGCCCGGCGATGAAGCTCGCGTCGTTCGCGGTGATCGCGCCGGTCGACCCTGCGCCCGGATTGTTCGCCTGCAGGTACGCGGCGGCAATCAGCAGCCCGCCGTTTGCATACTGGCCGCCGAAGCTATAGGCGCGGTTGTTCGCAAAGTTCGTGTCGTTGCTGAAGCTGTACACGCCGCCGAACTGGAAGCCCGCGATCTCCGGGCTCGCGTACTTCACGCTATTGCCGAGACGGAATGAGTTGTCCGTGTTGTCGTTGTCGTACGGGTGCGCGAACAGGTAGCCGGCCCAGTTGCCGTTGGCGGTGGTCTGCGCAAGGTAGTCGACCACCGAATCGTACTGCCGCCCGAGCGTAACCGTGCCGAAACGGTTGTCGCTCAAGCCCACATAGGCCTGACGGCCGAACATGCGGCCGCCCTGGCCGAGGCGTCCCGAACTCACGTCAAAACCGTTTTCCAGTTGAAACACGGCCTGCATGCCGCCGCCCAGATCTTCCGAACCCTTCATGCCCCAGCGGCTGCCTTGCGCATAGCCGCTCGCCATTTCCCAGACCGCGCCGCGCCCGGCGTTGTTGGTGTAGTCGATGCCTTCATCGAGCACGCCGTACAGGGTCACGCTGCTTTGCGCGAAGGCGGACGGAGCCGCCAGTGAGGCAAGCGCGGTGAAGGCTGCGGTGGCGATGACATTCTTTTTCATTGTGAGCTCCAGACGTTGGTAGTGAGCGGCGAATGGTCCGAAACGCGGTTCGACCGGTCGCAAAGGCCGCTGCTTTTGGCAAAGCCCGGATTCTGCTATCCAGGACAGGAATCGCGAATGAGGCACATCCCTGGATAAACGTGATTTTTTCGCATGTTTGTCCCGCGAATTATTCGCTTGTGGCGCACCGTGCCCAGGAGAAAAATTCCGTCCATGCACCTTTGGCATGAGGGCAATAGCCGAAGGCAATGCGCCACCGCACCCGATTTTTCAGGAGACGACATGCGACTCGATCGTAATTTTGCTAACGGCTGCTTTATCGACGCGGCAAGCGACGAGCTCATCGCCGTCATCAACCCCGCCACTGAAGCCGTGATTGGCCACGTCACGGGTGCGACCCGGGCCGAGGCCATCGCCGCGGTCGACGCGGCCGCCGCCGCGCAGAAGGGCTGGCGCAAGCTGCCTTCGGCCGAGCGCGCGGTCTATCTGCACAAGCTTGCCGACGCGCTCACCGACTGCGCGCCCGCCATCGGCGCGGCGCTCGCGCTGGAGTCGGGCAAGAGCGTTGCCGACGCCACCAACGAAGCGATCTACGCCGGCCAGATCACCCGCTACCACGCCGAATGGGCGCGCCGCATCGAAGGCGAGGTGATTCCGAGCGACACCCCCGACGAAAACCTCGTGCTGCATCGCGAACCGATCGGCGTGGTCGCGTGCCTGATCCCGTTCAACTACCCGGTCTATACGTTCATGCGCAAGGTGGCGCCCGCGCTGATCGCCGGCAACACCGTGGTGGTGCGTCCGAGCAACAACACGCCGACCTCCGCGTTCGAGATCGCCAGGGCAGTAGAGAAAGCAGGGTTGCCGGCCGGTGTCGTGAACATTCTCGCGATGAATCACGCAACCGCCGAGGCGCTTTGCACGCATCCCAAAGTCGGCATGATCACGCTGACCGGCAGCGTCGGCGCGGGCCGCAAGGTGCTCGAATACTGCAAGGCGAACATCGCCAAGCCGTCGCTCGAACTAGGCGGCAAGACGCCCGCGATCATCGAGGCGGATGCCGATCTGGACAAGGCCGCGCGCGATCTGGTCGCATCCAAGACCACGCACTGCGGACAGCTTTGCACGGCGATCGAACGCGTCTACGTGCAGGAAAGCGTGCATGACCGTTTCGTCGCGCTGCTGAAGAAGCACATGAGCGCGGTGGAAAGCGGCGATCGCAGCGAACAGCCGTCGCTAATGGGGCCGCTCGTCAACGACGCGTCGCGCCAGTCGATTCACGGCATGGTCGAGCGCGCGATCGCCGCGGGCGCCACGCTCGAAACCGGCGGCAGGCTGCCGCAGGGCAAGGGCTTCTTCTATCCGGCCACGCTGCTGTCGAACTGCCGTCAGGACATGGAAATCATCCAGGAAGAGACCTTCGGTCCGATCATGCCGGTCGTCAAATACCGCACGCTCGACGAAGCACTGGAAATGGCCAACGACCATCAGTTTGGTTTGTCGTCGGTGCTCTATACCGAGAACTACCGCAGCGCGATGAAGATCGCTAACGGCATCGAGGCCGGCGAGTTGTATGTGAACCGCACGCCGGCCGATCCGTATCAGGGCTTCCACGCGGGCTGGAAACGCTCGGGCCTCGGCGGCGACGACGGCAAGCACGGCATGCTCGAATTCACACAGACCCGCCTCGTGGTCATGAAGTACTGAAGCTGAAACCGGCGCGTGCCGCGCGATTCGGAGTAGACGGCAGGCGTCGCCTTGAAACCCGCAGAGACGCAGCAAACCCGCTGCATTTAAAACAAAAATTTGGAGACCCGGCGCACCGGTGGACCGGCGCTGTGTCTCTCAGGAGCGCTCACGTGTCATCTCAACCCGTTCAAACCACCGCGCCGCTTGCCTCACGCGACGCAGAAATCGCGCTGCAAAACGGCAAGGCTCAACGCTACATCCAGCTCATCTTGCTGGTGCTGGCAGCCGGTGCGATTTACCCGATTCTGTATCTTCGGCAGGTCTATCAACCGACCATGCTCGAAGTGTTTCACATCACCGACAGCCAACTCGGCTATCTGTATTCGTCGCTTGGCACGATCTTTCTGCTGAGTTACCTGCCGAGCGGCTGGCTCGCCGACCGGATCGCTCCGCGGCTGTTGATCTGCTTTTCGCTGATCGCAACCGGTGTGCTCGGCCTGTGGTATTCGACTGCGCCGTCGTTCCAGATGCTGATGCTGATCTTCGGCGGTTGGGGTTTGACGACTGGATTGACCTTCTGGGCCGCCGTCATCAAACGCGTGACGATGATCGCCGGCACGCACGAGCAGGGCCGTTTTTTCGGTTTGCTCGACGGCGGACGCGGCTTGATCGAAGCCATGCTCGCGACCATCGCGATTACGCTGTTCGCCTGGTTCACGCAGACCAAGGGTGAGCCCGTGGCAGCCGGTTTCAAGCTGGTTGTCTACATGTACGCATTTCTTTGCATCGCGCTCGGCGTAGTGCTTGCGCTCGTCAAAGACGCGCAAGGCGCTAAAGACGCCGCTGCCAACCGCGCCACGAAGAAACACAGCAACGTGCTGGTCGATCTGAAAACGCTCGCGTCGATTCCTGAGTTGTGGCTGGTCGCCGCCATCGTGTTCTGCGGCTATCAGGTGTTCTGGGCCACCTACAGCTTCTCCGCGTATCTGCATGAAGGCGAAATCGGTTTGACAGTGGTGATGGCCGGCACGATCACGACGCTCAAGCTGTGGATGCGCCCGATCGGCGGCATCGGCGGCGGCTTTCTCGGCGACCGCTATTCGAAGGTCTCGGTCCTGGTGATTGCGCTCTTCCTCGCTGCCCTGTCGCTGCTGGGTCTGATGGCTGCGCCGCGTATCTCGAGCCACGTGCTGCTGGTGTTCCTCGTGCTGTTCATCGGCATTCTGACTTACGCGATTCGCGGGCTGTACTGGTCGCTGCTGGATCGCTGCAATATCCCGGTCGAAACAATGGGCCTCGCCATCGGCCTGATCTCCGTACTCGGCTATTCACCCGACGTGTTCCTGCCCCTGGTCAATGGTTATCTGACGCAGAACTTCCCGGGTGTCTTCGGTTACCAGCTTTACTTCGGCTACGTGGCCGGAATGGCCGCGCTCGGCGGCTTTGCCGGCCTGGCGCTGAGAAACATGCTCAATAAGAAAGGGGTTGCGTAAATGAAAGTCGTCTCGCTCGAAACGCATATCGTCGCCGTACCGCCGCCGCACGTAGGCGGCATGTACTGGATCTTCGTCAAGCTCAAGACCGATTGCGGTATTGAAGGCGTCGGCGAAATCTATTCGGCGACGTTTCACCCGAAAGCGATGACCCACATCATCGACGACGTATTCGGCCGCTATCTGCTCGATAAGGACCCGCATCATATCGAGCGGCTCTGGCGCGAAGCGTATTCGAGCGGCTTCACACAACGCCCCGATCTCACGATGATGGGCGTGGTCAGCGGATTGGAAATGGCCTGCTGGGACATTATCGGCAAGGCGGCGAACAAGCCGGTGTATGAACTGCTGGGCGGCATGGTGAACCAGCGTCTGCGTTCGTACACGTACTTGTATCCGAAGAACAGCCGCGGCGAATACGACTACGACGATCCCGATCTCGCCGCCGAATGCGCCATTGAAAACGTGAAGCGTGGCTTCACCGCGGTGAAGTTCGATCCGGCGGGTCCGTACACGGCCTATTCGGGCCATCAGTTGTCGTTGGACGTGCTCGACCGTTGCGAGACTTTCTGCCGCCGTGTGCGCGAAGCCGTCGGCAGCAAGGCCGACCTGCTGTTCGGCACGCATGGGCAGATGGTGCCGTCGTCGGCAATCCGTCTCGCCAAACGCCTCGAGAAATATGATCCGTTGTGGTTTGAAGAGCCGGTGCCGCCAGGGCAGGAAGGTGCTATGGCGCAAGTCGCGCAGCACACGAGTATTCCAATTGCCGCGGGCGAGCGCCTGACCACCAAGTACGAATTTTTCAAGCTGCTCGAAGCGGGCGCGGCATCGATTCTGCAACTGAACGTGGCGCGTGTGGGCGGCCTGCTCGAAGCGAAGAAAGTTGCGGCGATTGCCGAGGTGTATTACGCGCAGATCGCGCCGCATCTGTACAACGGGCCGATTGGCGCGGCCGCCAGCATTCAGCTCGCGGCCTGCACGCCGAACTTCCTGATTCAGGAAAGCATCGGCACGTGGGACGGTTTCCATGCGGCAGTGTTGAAGAAGCCGATTCAATGGGAAGACGGCTACATCATTCCTTCGCAGGAACCGGGCTTGGGCGTGGAGTTGAACATGGACGTCGTCAGGCAGCACACGCCGTATACCGGTGAGCGTCTGCATCTGCAAATGGCCGCACAACCGGCCGACGTGAAAGATCTCGCGCCGGCCAAGGGTTGAGCCAGGTTTGAACCTGCCGGAGTCGGCTGGCAGGTTACACGCTGTTTTACGCATTCAATGGATTGGGCGCCGTCTGGCGACATAGAGCATGAACTACGATTACATCATCGTCGGCGCGGGTTCGGCGGGCTGCATTCTCGCCAATCGCCTCTCGGCGTCGGGCCAATATTCGGTGCTGCTGCTCGAGGCGGGCGGCAAGGACAGTTCGTTCTGGTTCAAGATTCCGGTGGGTTTCACCAAGACGTATTACAACGAAACCTATAACTGGATGTATTACAGCGAGCCCGAAAAGGAGCTCGACAATCGCCCGATCTATTGCCCGCGTGGCAAGGTGCAGGGCGGTTCCGGCTCGATCAACGCGATGATCTACGTGCGCGGCCAGCCGCATGATTTCGACGATTGGGCCGCGGCGGGAAACCAGGGTTGGGCGTTTCGCGACGTGCTGCCGTATTTCCGCAAGCTCGAATCGCATCCGCTCGGCAACACGGAGTATCACGGCGCGGACGGCCCGATCCGTATCTCGCCGATGAAGGACGCAGTCCATCCGATCTGCCACGTGTTCCTGAAGGGCTGCGACCAGGCCGGCTACCAGCGTAGCGACGACTTCAATGGCGCACGATTCGAAGGCGCGGGCATCTACGATGTGAATACGCGCAACGGGCAGCGTTCGTCGAGCAGCTTCGAGTATCTGCATCCGGTGCTGACGCGCAAGAACCTGACGGTGGAGCGTGACGTGCTCGCAAGCCGCGTGCTGTTCGACGGCAAGCAACGGGCAATTGGCGTGAGCGTGACGCAGAATGGCGCGACGCGGCAGTTCATGGCGAAGCGCGAGGTGATCCTCTCGGCGGGCGCGGTCGATTCGCCCAAGCTGCTGCAACTCTCAGGGGTGGGCGATAGCGCATTGCTCGCGAAACATCGCATTGCGATGGTCAAGGAACTACCCGCTGTTGGGCAGAATCTGCAGGACCATCTGTGCGTGAGCTTCTACTATCGCGCGAACGTGAAGACGTTGAACGATGAAATGCGCCCGTTGCTCGGCAAGCTCAAGCTCGGCCTGCAGTATCTGCTGACGCGCAAGGGGCCGCTTGCGATGAGCGTGAACCAGTCGGGCGGGTTCTTCAAGGGAGATGATCAGGAAACGCAACCGAATCTGCAGTTGTACTTCAATCCGCTGTCGTACCGGATTCCGAAGAGCAACAAGGCGAATCTCGAACCCGAACCGTATTCGGGCTTTCTGCTGGCATTCAACCCGTGCCGTCCGACCAGCCGCGGTTCGATCGAGATCGCGTCGAACCGTGCGGAAGACGCCGCGAAGATCCGCATCAACGCGTTGACCACGGAGAAGGACATCGACGAGGTGATCCAGGGTTGCGAGCTGGTGCGCAAGGTGATGGCGTCGCCGGCGCTGAAAGAGATTACGGTCGAGGAAATCTCGCCGGGGCCGCAGGTGAATACACGCGAAGGCTTCCTGCAGTATTTCCGCGAGCAATCGGGCTCGATCTATCACCTGTGCGGTTCGTGCGCGATGGGCGACGACCCGCGCACCTCGGTGGTCGATGCACGTTTGCGGGTGCATGGGATTGCGGGCTTGCGCGTGGTCGACGCGTCGATTTTCCCGAACATCACTTCGGGCAACATCAATGCGCCGACGATGATGGTGGCGGAGAAGGGTGCAGAGATGATTCTCATGGACGCCGCCGTCGAAGCTGCCTTTGAACCCCAAACGGCGGAACTCGCTGCCGCGGCCTGACTTCGCCCGCCTCAATCCGCCTCGTCGAGCTGCGCCGACTCCGACGAATCGAGTGCGCGCCCGGTCAGCCAGATCTCCTGCTGCAGCCAGTCGCGAAACAGCGCGACGTGCGGCAGCTCGTCCTGTTCCGCACGCGTGACGAGCCAGTACGACTGATGGCCGTCGACGTGGACGTTCAGCACCTGCACGAGTTGGCCCTCCGCGAGTTCGCGACCGATCATGTGACGATCGGCGATGGTCACGCCGAGTCCGTCGATAGCGGCCTGGATGGCGTGGTCGAGCAGATCGAATTCGTAGCCGCCACGGGTATCCACGTTCTCGATGCCGGCGGCTTTCAACCAATGCTGCCAGGTCAGATAGCGCTGATCGGCGCTCGCGAGCACATGCAGCAACGTGAACTGGTTCAGATCGATGGCGGTACGTCCCGCCTCGCGCGCGAGCAACGCGGGCGCGCAGACGGCGATGTGCCGTTCATTCATCAGCAAACGATTGTCGACGCCTTCCCACTCGCCGTTGCCGAAGCGGATGGCGCAGTCGAGCACGCCCGATTCGGCGAGGTTGTCGTCGATGCGGGTCGACAGGCTGAGTTCGAGGTGCGGATGCGCGTCACGCAGACGTCCGAGACGCGGCATCAGCCAGCGGCTCGTGAAGGTGGGGGGCGCATTGATGCGCAGGCGGTTGCGATGGGTTTTCTCCTGCAGGCTGCGGACCGTCAGTTCGATCCGGTCGAATGACTGTTGCAGGGCTTGCAGGAGGATGCGGCCGGCGGCCGAGAGTTCGAGGTGGTGATGGTGACGCTGGAGCAGGGTCTCGCCGAGTTGGGCTTCCAGTTGCCGGACTTGCCGGCTGACCGCGCTTTGCGTCACGTTCAGCAGTTCCGCTGCGCGCGTGAAGCTGCCTGTACGGCCGGCGACTTCGAAGGCTTTTAGCGCATTCAGCGCGGGCATTTTGCGTTTCAAGGTGGGGCACCCAAGGGTAGGCTGACGCGCTGCGGCGCGGGTGCCCGCTATTTTACTGTGTTGCCCCCGAGGCGCTACCGGTGCGCACGTCTTGTGGCGACGAAGTGTTCGTGCCGCAAGACGTGCTGCGGCCGCTCAATACGCGATGCAAACCGACTTGCTTTCCGTATAAGCATCCACAATGGCCTTGCCGTGTTCGCGCCCGATTCCCGACGCTTTAAACCCGCCAAACGGCATCGCGGGATCGACCATGTTGTGCGTGTTGACCCAAACGGTTCCCGCTTCGATGCCGTCAACCAGCCTCAACGCCTTATCGAGCTGATTCGTCCAGACACTCGCGCCAAGACCATATTCCGATGCGTTGGCCTGGATCAGGACCTCGTCGATATCGTCATACGGCATTGCCACCAGCACCGGTCCGAACACCTCTTCCCTGACCACGGAAAGCGGCTTGCATGCGCGATTGGCGATGACCGTCGGCCGGACGAAGAAGCCGTCCGCATCAACGGCCGCGTCGCGCGACAGGATCTCGCCGCCTTCCTGCCGGCCTTGCGCGATCATTCCCATGACCTTGTCGCGGTGCCGTGCGGAAACCATCGGTCCCATTTGCGTCGCGGCATCGAAACCGGAACCCAATGCGATTCCATCGGCTACGGCTGCGATGCCTTGCACCACTTCGTCGTAAATCGAGCGCGCAACGTACAAGCGGGAACCGGCGGTGCAGACCTGCCCATGGTTGAAGAAAATCGCGCCGGCTGCGCCTTCAATGGCTTTCTTCGGATCGCAATCGTCCAGCACGATTACGGGGCTCTTGCCACCCAGTTCCAGCGACGCCCGCTTCAGATCGTCAGCGCATTGACGGCCGATGATGCGGCCCACTTCGGTCGATCCCGTGAAGGTGACCTTGTTCACCAGCGGATGCTTGACTAACGCTGCGCCGGCGGTCTCGCCACGGCCGGTGACGACGTTGAAGACGCCTGCGGGGAAGCCGGCTTCGTGGGCTAGTTCGGCCAGGCGGATTGCCGTTAGCGGTGTTTCTTCCGCTGGCTTCAATACGACGGTGCAGCCGCATGCCAGGGCTGGAGCGATTTTCCAGACCGCCATCAGAAGCGGGAAGTTCCACGGGACGATTGCGGCGACGACGCCCGCCGGGACGCGTTTTGTTGAGGCGTTGTAGCGGGTGCCCGGCGGGAAAGGGATCGACAGGTCGAACGTCGTGCCCTCGATTTTGGTGGCCCAGCCGGCCATGTAGCGCAGCCATTGGACGCTGCCTGATACTTCCAGCATCTTTGAGAAGGCTAGTAGTTTTCCCTGATTCAAGGTTTCCAGGGTGGCGAGTTCGTCGGTGTGTTGTTCGATCAGGTCGGCTAGTTTTAGTAAGAGGCGCTCACGGGCGGCGGGCGGCATTCTGCGCCAGGTGTCTGCCTCGAAGGCCGCTTTTGAGGTTTTGACGGCGTGGTCGATGTCGGCTTCGGATGCGTCTGGGAGGTGGGCTAGTTCTTCTCCTGTTGCTGGGTTGTAGATGGCGAAGGTTTTGCCTGCGGCGCTTGGGGTTTTTTCGCCGTTGATGAACATGGTGGTTGGCAGCTTCGCTGGGGTTTTTTGCTCGGGCATGATTTGTCTCCGGTGGGGTGAGGGGTGCGTTTCGGTTTTCTTTCGGGGTTTCTGGTTTTTTGCTGCTTGCCTGGGGTGTTGGCCTTTTTTTGAATTTTTTGTGGTTTATTAGCGTTCGCCCCTGTGCGGGGCAGCACCTACTTTTCTTTGCCGGCCGCAAAGAAAAGTAGGCAAAAGAAAGCGGCTCACACCACGCCTGCTAAGTGGGCGCCATGGCTCGCAACGGGTTGTGGTGCATCTGGAATCTGTGTCTTCGCACCTTCAACTCCTGTGACAAGGGAGTCATACTTCCCGCCTCGCACTTTGTGCTCGTCGGAAAGGTCTGCCGGGTGGGTTGTTCTTTCGAACCGTCTGGTTGCTAATGTGCCGGCGCAGAGCAGGTTCGTCATCGCACTTAGCGCATACAGCACGATGAATCCTTCGCCGAAAAAGTAGGGCGTCGTCGATAATGTCGCGCCTATCACCATCCCGATGTGGTGGGCCGCGCCAGGGCAACTCGCACTCATTGCGCTGCGCGATTTCCCACGCAATGTCATCAGCGCCGGAATCGTCAGGCAGTCGAGAACCAGAAATATTTTTGCGGCGAGGAGCGCGAGTGTTGGACTGTCTACGGATGCGAGGGCTCCAATTAATGCAGCTCGTAGCGCGTACAGCACAATCAACATTCGCTTGTTGTCGGTGGATCGGTCAGCGATGAACGCCAACGTGCAAACGGCACCCACGGAAAGCAAGATCTGCCATGTCGGTTGGGCGCTACTCATGCCGCAAATCGCGTAAAACTGGAAACGCGCAAGACTGCCGCTCGATAAGCCTGCAAGCAATGCGAGCAGCGCAGTCGCGCCGGTTGCGTGGATGGCTCCGGCCGACTGGGCTGTGTTTCGATTTGCCTGCCGATTCGGATCGGAATCCTCATGAGGCAACGCTGACGCGCCCGCACGATACTGCCCATATAACAGCACGCTACCCACCACCACAAACAACCCGGCTATCGTGGTGGAATGCTTCAATCCAATCACATACGCTGGCAAGATGCTCATTGCACTCATCGCGGCAATTAGCGTTGCCGCCGTCGCAAGCGTGGTCCGCGGTCTGGATGCGCTCGACATCAATAACGGCACGATAGTCATCGTTGCCAGCGCCAATGCGCTCATCCACAGCGCGTTGGCGCGTTGACCAAGACTGGCTTGCGTTATCAGTGTCGCCGCGCCGCTCACGAGCAATACACAGGCTATGCCGCATATGCTCGCAATTAATCTGTGTGCTGCGTTGTTCACACTCGCTACTGACACACGTGCCATCCAACCTACGCTCGCGATTAACCCGCCTACAGCGTCTCTCGCGCATGCAATCTGTCCGCATTCCCCACCGTCCGCGCCCGCAATCAGCATGCGTGGTACGCGGCCGTCGCTTGAAGTTGGCCGGTGTACTACGCTGCACGCAGTCGCGGGACGCGCGCGTGTCGCGTCGGCCATGCGTGCAGCGGCGGCTCGCGCGCCGCGCGTCGTCAGGTCAGCGCGTGCAGCAGCCATGATCGGTGGACTTGCCGTCTTCGACGCTGTTCTGGTCTCGCTCGGACGGCAAGTCCATCGTGGGGTTGGCGGAGAAGAAGTTGTTCGGCTTGAGCATGAAGCCGGCGTATTCCACCGGCATCACCGGGAAGTCTTCGGGCTTGCACACGTGCGTGTGACCGAAGCTGTGCCACAAGACGATGTCTTCGTTCTCGATGTTGCGGTTCGCCTCGATGTAGCGCGGCAAGCCGTCACCGCCGGCGTGCTGGTTGGGGTAGTCGCCGCTGGCGTAGCGCTCGGCCGGATCGAACGGGGTGACCCACACGTGACGCGTGGCAAAGCCGCCGCGTTGGCGGACCTTCGAGCGTTCGTCGGCAAGCATCAGCGGGGAGTCGTTCACGATCAGCTTGTAGCCGGGATTTGCGCCGACGGCGTTCTTCACGTTCGGGTTGGTCACCTTCCAGTAACGTCCGGTGCTGCCGTTCGCCACGCGCGCGGCTTCGCTCTCGGTTTTGAATACGCGCTTCGTGGTGTCGAAGACGTTGCCGTACGGATTCGTTTCGCCCATCGGACGTGGCACGAATTCGTGTTCGGTCACGGTGTTGCGTTCACCATCCACCATCATGTGCATGCGTGCATTGAAAAAATGCTGGTGGGTGGGGCCGCCGAGGTTCTCTGTGATCATGCCGCCCCACGGGTAGGTGTCGCCGTCAGCTACCGCCGAGGTTTGCACGATGCCGGTCAGCTTGCATTCGAGTTGAATCGTGCCGTCCTGATAGAGGTACCAGTAGAAGCCGTAGTCGTAGTTGCCGACCGTCGCGAAGAACGAAATCACAAGGCGTCGCGAACGGCGCATTTCGAAGACGCCGGTGCGAAACTCGTAGTGCTTCCACAGGGTGCCGTAGTCCTCTTCGTGCATGCACACGGCGTTCTTCATCACGAACGCATTGCCGAAATCGTCAGCGGAAGGAATGTCGAAATAGCGGATCGTGCCGAGGCAATCACAACCGAGTTCAAGTTGATTCGCCAGTTTGCCAAGGCCGTATTCGCCGGCATCGAATGCGCTCTTCCAGTAGTGATTCGTACTCGGGTCGGAGTAGGGCACGCACATTTCCGTCACGCTCGCACGGTAGATGATCGGCCGCGCGTTCTTGCCGTCGTCCCATGACAGTTGATGCAGCACCAACCCCTCGCGCGGCGTGAAGCCGACCCGGAAGTTCCAGTTCTGCCAACTCACATGCCAGCCGTCGATCTTGAAGCTCGGACCCTCGGGCTGGCTGATCGACAGCGGCTTGAGCGTGTTGCGCGGTTCGCCGAGGCTCGGCGTATCGTAGTTGTGCTTCGCGCGCGGAATCGGAATGATGCGGCCGTCGTCCACCAGTTCGATTACTTTCTTCTCGAGCAGATCGACCACTGCTACCACGCCTTCGATCGGATGCGCGTAGCCGTTGTCAGTCACGTTCTCGCGGTAGTAGCTCACGCAACGCACGAGGCGCCGGCCGTTCTCGTTCTCGCGGTCGAAGCAGCCGGCGGAAAACGGGTCGACCTGGACACGCTCCAGATCGCTCTCGGTGATGCCGCGCTTCATCACGGCCACGCGCCACGCCGCGTCGTTTTTGACGATCTGTTCGGCGTTCATGAAGTCTTCGATCATGATCGGCGGCTGGCCGTACGGCGCCTGATCGAACGGCAGCACGTTGCGTGAGGCGATTTTTTTCTCTCTCAGGTCCACATGGAGTTCAATAGTCGTGCCATTCGTACGATCGATTGCGAGGACGAAGGCCGTGCGCGAAAAATATTCGCCGGCCTTGAATGCGACTACTTCGGCTTTCGGCGGCTCGCGCAATTCGACCATCGGAAAGCGAACCTGCGCGTCGAGTTTTTCGGCGGCCTTCACGAGATCGCAGGCAAGTTGCATTTCGTCCGGACTCAGCGGATCGAGCGGATGAACCGGGGCGTGAGCGGCTTTCGTGGCATTCGTGTTCATAAGATTCCCGTAAGGAGTGGGCTGGACCGGACTGCGTGCGCGGCTCGGTGAAGCGCGTCGAACGCTGAGTCGATGGCAAATCGTAGGAACCCAATAATATTTTCGCGCTTGCCTATCGCGCCAAATGAACGATAAAGTGCGCCAGGAGGAATGACACGCAGCACATCAGCGAAGACTTGAGAGGAGACGCTCAGCATGAAAAAAGTCACGCTCAACGGCAGTTTTCCGATGATCCGCGCGGCGGTAATGGGACCGGTCGTGCGCGCACTGGATGCATCAGGCGCTCATTGCGACGCGCTGCTCGAGGAGTTCGGCATGAGTCGCAAGCTCCTGTCGAATCCGTATGAAATTCTGCCGCTCACGCGTTACGTGGCGGCATTCGAGCGCGCGGCCGAAGTGCTCGGCGAGCCGTCGCTCGGCTTGCGCCTCGGCAGCGAATTGCAATTGACGGAACTCGGGCCGGCGGGTCTCGTGTTTCTGTCGTCGCCGACCTTGAATGCGGCGATGCGCAAGTTCACGCTCGCACTCGCGTCGTGGCAGAACGCCACGACCTGCGAGTTGCTGCGCGATGGCGAATGGCCGGTCTGGACCTATCAGGTCGCCAATCCGCAGATCTGGCCGCGACGGCAGGACGCGGAATACAGCCTTTCAACCATGTGCAACATGATCCGGATGGTGCGCGGCGTGGCGTGGAATCCCGTCGAACTCCATTTCGAACACGCGGCACCCGCCGATCTCAAACCGTATGCACGAAATTTCCGCGCGCCAGTACGTTTTCAACAGCCTTTCAATGGCGTCATTCTGCGTCCGCTGGACCTCGACGCACCACTCAAAAGCGCCGATACGCAAATGGCGCGCATGATGGAGCGCCACGCCACCGATCTGATTGCGCGCGATGCGGTGCCCCACAGCATCGTCGAACAGGTCCGCGATCTGGTGACGCGGCGGCTCGCACATGAAAAGCTGGTCGTCGCCGACATCGCGAAAGATCTCGGTCTCTCGCATCGCTCGTTGCAACGGCATCTGGCTGAGGCGGGGACATCTGTGCGGCAGATCGTGCGCGAAGAGCGGCAACGTAGTGTGGAAGGGCTGCTTGAACGTGAAGGACTCACCAACGCGGCGATTGCCCGCGCCGTGGGTTATGCCGATGCAACCGTGTTGTGGCGCGCCACGCGCAACTGGAAAAAACAATAAACGGTGACCATCTGGCAAATTCTTTCATTCTGAAAGCGTGAGAGCATCGTCGCCGCACGAAAATAAAAACTTCTGTTTCCTAAACTTTCCTAAGCATTTGCTGCGAACCGCCGTGCCTGACACGCTCGCGGCCATTGGCGCAAATTATCGAAAATTTGGCGCAGTTCGCGAAGTCGCTTTATTTTTTAGCTACCTACCATGCGCTCACACCGAAACGTCGAACGTCGGTCAACCGAGCGTCTGGACCAGTATTTCCAGGGTTTAGGCGAGATCCAGACTAGCCAACAAAATAGAGGCAGCGATGAATGAACCCTACTCTCCAACCCGTCTGGTCGACGTGGAGAACCCCGTGGAATTGAAGGGCAATACGCTGGGCCTGTGGCAGATCGTGTTTCTGGTGATCTCCGCGGCCGCGCCGCTTACCGGCATGCTCGGCGCGGTGCCGCCCGCGATCAGTCTGGGCAATGGCGCCGGCATTCCGGGCGCGTTCGTGATTGCCGGCGTCGTACTGCTGATTTTCAGCGTGGGCTTTGCGTCGATGAGCCGGCACGTGGTGCGCGCCGGCGCGTTTTACGCATACATCACCGCCGGACTCGGACGGCCGCTCGGCATGGCCGGCGCACTCGTCGCACTGATGTCGTACACCTTCATCCAGATCGCGCTATACGGACTGTTTGGATTTTTCTGCACCGTGATTCTTTCTCCGCTTCTGCACACGGCGATGCCCTGGTACGGCTATTCGCTGATCTGCGTGGCGGTGGTGCAATTCACGGGCATCCGCGGTATCGATCTGAATAGCCGTCTGCTTGGCGTGCTGATGTGTCTCGAACTAGGCATCCTGCTGCTGCTTGCGATTGCGATCGTCGTGCATGGCGGTGGTCCGAATGGCCTCACGCTCGCTCCGTTCACACCGGCGCATGTGTTCAGCGGCCACCTCGGCATTGCGGTCATGTTCGCCTTCGCGTCCTTCATCGGCTTCGAAGCGACGGCGATTTACGGCAAGGAGTGCCGTGACCCGAAGGTCACCGTGCCGCGCGCGACGTACGTATCGGTCATGCTGATTCTCGTGTTCTTCGCTTTCGTCACGTGGACGATTGTTTGCGCGTACGGACTGAACGATGTTGTCGCGGTCGCGACGAAGCAACCCGGCGATTTCTGGTTCATTCAATCAGGCAAGTACCTGGGCGGTGCGGTAACGACGGTGATGAGCTTCCTGTTGCTCAGCAGTATTTTCGCGAGTCTGTTGTCGTTCCATAACACGCTGGTGCGTTATATCCACGCGTTGAGCCTGGAGGGCATCCTGCCGCAAGCGCTCAACCGGGTGCACGAAAAGTACCGTTCGCCGTATGTGGCGAGCTATTTGCAAACGCTCTCCGTGTGCGTTCTGCTCGGGCTCTTCATCGCGGCCGGCAGCGATGCGTTCAATATCGTCTTCAGCTGGAGTTCGGCGCTCGGCACGATCGGTATTGTGATGTTGCAAGCGGTGACCAGTTTTTCCGTCATCGCATTCTTCCGCAAGACGCGCAAGGACACGCGCGTATGGCACTCGTTCGTCGCGCCGCTGGTGGGCGGTATCGGCCTGCTGTATATCGGCGTGATTCTGGTGCGCAATCTCGATGCGCTCAGCGGCTCCGATAGCCCGATCGTCAAGTCTTTCCCCTGGATCGTATTCGCGGTGGCGCTCTCCGGCGTCGTGATCGGTCTCATCCTGCGTAAGAAGCGGCCGGATATCTACGCGCGCTTCGGGCAGTAAGCGAATGGCGCGCAAGCCACCCGGCGCGCCTCGTCTCATCACGTTCTAACGATCGACTGCTGCCGTTCATGCTCGAGCGGCGGCGGAGCGATGTCGTTCGTCCGGTTCGTCCTGTTTGTTGTTGCTGATTTCACCACTCAACTTCCGGCAAAAAAATATGGCAGACACATTCGTCAAGCGCTCGGCGCTTGCGCTGGCCGCGTGCGGCCTCGCGATGGGCGCACATGCGCAATCTTCGGTGACGCTCTATGGCACGGTCGACGCCGGCGTCGTCTACACCACCAACCAGCAGACGACGCTCGCCGACGGCAGCACCAACGGTCACGCGAATTATCAGTTGGCGGGCGGCAATCTGGTGCCGTCGCGTTGGGGCCTGACGGGCGCCGAGGATATCGGTGGGGGCACCACGGTGAACTTCACGTTGGAGAACAGCTTTCTGATCGGCAACGGCGCGATGTTGCAATCGAATACGCTGTTCAACCGCAACGCGTGGGTCGGGTTGAACAACGGCACGTATGGCGCGCTGACGTTCGGCCGTCAATACGATCCGTTCTCGGACTACATGGGTGCGTACGCGTCGAGCAATAACTGGGCGACGCTGTACGGCTCGCATTTCGGCGACGTCGACAATCTCAACGAAGCCTTCAACTTCAACAATTCGATCAAGTACATCAGCCCGAGCTTCGGTGGCTTGACGATTGGCGGGTTGTTCAGCCTGGGGGGCGTGGCGGGGAATTTCTCGCAGAACAAGGGCTGGGCATTGGCGGCGAATTACGCGCAAGGGCCGCTGTCGCTGAGCGCGGGGTATCTGGAGTTGAACCAGCCGTTGCAGGCGGCCTTAGGCGGTACCACCGGATATATCGGGGATTTCAGTTGCGCGAATGCGGACGCATCGTATTGTCTGCTGCAGCAGGCGAGCAAGGTGAGGATTTTCGGCGCAGGGGGCTCGTATGCGTTCGGCAAGGCGGGGGTGGCGCTCACCTATACGCATACGCGTCTCTCGCAGAGCCAGTATTTCGCGAGTGCGGCATCGCCGGCCGGCGCGGATATTTCGTTCGACATTGCCGAGTTGAATACGACCTATGCGCTCGCGCCGGATTTGCAACTGGGTCTGGCCTATATCTTCAATGATGCCAAACCGAGCAACAGTGCGTCGACGCGCGTGCATCAGATCAATCTCGGCGCGGTGTATAGCCTGTCGAAGCGGACGGCAGTCTATGCGGTGGCGATCGGGCAGAAGTCTTCCGGCGCCGGGCTGGGGATCAATCCGTCGACAGGGCAGACGGAGAATCTGGCGCAGATTCCGAATATCGTCAATTCGGACACGGACAAACAGCTCTCCGTGATCGTGGGGTTGCGGCACAATTTTTAATCTGCCTAGGCGGCGCTGGCAGGCGCTGGCCCCAGCGCCGCATCCCGAATCACTCGACGTGCCGTGCGGGGGAAAACTAGTCTGCCAGCCGTTTGTCCGCCAGCGCGTTCTGGCAATCCGCCAGCACCTGTCTCACCAGCCGCGCCTGAGGGTCAAGCTCGTCCGTATCGAGAATCTCCTCGACAGCGTCCCGTGCCCAATCGGCATCCACAAATTTTGCGTGCCGCTGCGCAATCTCCAGGGCAGTTGCGGACAACCTGGCGATACTCAGCCAGTCTGCTTCCCGGGACCGATGGTCGAGCCACTTATGAGCGGCCTGCACGTGAAACGCCGCGTCAGGCCAGTCCTCATTCAGGTAATAAGCACCCAGGCAGCCGCATGTGAGCCAGCACAACAGCTCCAAACGGTCACGTGGACTCAGATGATGGCGTACATCACTCATGGCGACGCTCGCTGCTGTAATTTGCGTTCCGGTGAGGACGGCGAGCCGCCCTCCGCTTACGTTACACAATATCACGCAGAATTCCCGAGCGGCAATGCCTGACTGACCCTGGCGGTTCCGGCACCACAAACACCGCGTGGTAACCGGCAGGCGGCAGGCGGCCTGACTGCGCTAGCGCGTAGCGACGATAAACAGCCGTGGGAACGGCAGCAGCACGGTGCCGTCAGCGAGGGCCGGATAGGCTCGCGCGATCGCGTCCCGGTAGCGTTCCAGGAATACGCCTTTCTCGCTGTCGTCGAGTTCGGCCAGGAACGGTCTCAGCGCGCTGCCTTTGAACCATTCGACCACCGCGTCCGCGCCGCCCGCGAGCGGGTGGTGGTAGACGGTGCGCCACACGTCGACCCGCGCGCACAGCGGTTTGAGCAACGCGTAGTACCAGTCGGCGCCGTAGCGCATAGTGCGTTCCGCTCCCTTCAGCTTGTTCGCCCAAGGGCCGTCTGCCGCGATTTCGCGCAGCAGACGGTGTGCAGGTTCGTCGAGGTTGTCCGGCATTTGCACGGCAAGATTGCCGCCCGGCGCAAGTTTTTTCACCAGTGACGGAAACAGCTGCTCGTGGTTCGGCACCCATTGCAGCACGGCATTGGCGAGGATCAGGTCGTAGGGGCCCGTGGCGTCCCACGTGACGATGTCGCTCACCTCGAACTGGAATTGCGGCAAGCGCTTGCGCGCCGCCGCGATCATGTCGGCGGAACTGTCCAGCCCGCTGACCGCCGCGCCGGGCAGGCGGGCCGCCAGTGCTTCGGTGGAATTGCCGGGGCCGCAGCCTATGTCGACCGCGACCCGCACCTCCGTTTCCGGGATCGCCGCCAGCAGATCCCTGACCGGGCGCGTGCGCTCGTTTTCGAATATCACATACTGCTTTGCAGCCCAATTCGTCGATGAAGTCACGTCGCGCTCCTTTTTCCTGATCGCTGGACCGTGTCCGCTGACATCCGCACACGCTGTGCGGCGTCGAACCGATCCAATCCGCTCATTTTGTGCGGTGGCGAGGGCGGAGTAAAATGAATTTATTATTCCGATTCGTTCATTTTTCTAATGAAAATCGATACGCTTGGCGTACAGGCGTTCGTCGCGATCGCAGATCGCGGCAGCTTTCAAGGTGCAGCCGATTCACTGCACGTCACGCAAACGGCCATTACGCAACGTCTGCGCAAACTCGAAACGTACCTCGGCGTCACGCTGATCGAGCGGACCACCCGTTCCATGGCGCTGACGGAAATCGGGCGCCATTTTCTGCCTCAGGCGCGCCGCCTGTTGGGCGAGCTTGCCGATGCGCTGGTGGAGATTCGTGAGACAGGCGTGGCCCGTCGCGGCGATGTGTCGATGGCCTGCGTGCCGACGGTGGGCGTGCAGTATCTGCCGCGCATTCTGCAGGCGTATGCCGCGCGTTATCCGCATAACCGGATCAAGATCCTCGATCACGCCTCGTCCGCGGTGGAGGAGGCCGTGCTGCGGCGGGAGGTTGAGTTCGGCATCAACATCGCCGGCGAGCATCATCCGGATCTTGCCAGCGTGCCGTTGACGGAAGACCGCTACGTGCTGATTTGCCATGAAGATCATCCGCTGGCAAAACGGCGGCGCATTGCCTGGTCGCAATTGCAATCGTATCCGCTGATTTTTGCGGGCGAGGTCAGCGGTAATCGCGCATTGCTCGATGTCGCGCTGGCAAAGAACGAACTGGCGCTGCGCTCGTTTTATGAAGTGCAGCGCAGTTCGACTGCAGTGGGGTTGGTCGCACAGGGCGTGGGCGCGGCCGTCGTGCCGGCGCTCGCGATTCAGAAGGGCGCGTATCCGACGGTGCGCATGGTCGAACTCACGCACCCGGTGGTGTCGCGCACGCTCGTCCTTGTGGCGCGTAAGAGCGCTCAATTGTCGCCGGCAGCGCAGGCCCTCTACGACATGATTCTCGAGCAGGCAACGTTGAAAGCGTAATTCCCGCCCCAGCCCCTACAGACACTGCGTCCGCAAGCAGCTCGCCGCATGACTCAGATCGTGTTCGATCGCGCGCCGCACGCCGGCGGCGTCACGCGCCTTTGCGGCGTTCAGCAATTCATCGTGCGCGTCGTTAAGCGTGCCGGCAAACTGCGCATCGCCAAACAACAGATTTGAAATCGGACCGACCTGCAGCCACACCGTTTCGATCAACTCGAGCAGAAGCGGCGAGCCGGCCGCGCGGTACAGGATCAGATGGAATGCCTCGTTGGCATCGAGATAACCCTTGGCATCGGCGGTCCGCAAGGCCTGCGTCATTTGCGTATTCAGTTTTTCCAGTGTTTCCAGATCGTGCGCGCTGAGATGCGGCACGCCCAGTTCGGCGGCCTGGCCTTCGAGAATCAGGCGCACGCGCAGCACGTCGTCGAATTGTTCTTTCGACAGACGCGGCACCGTCACGCCGCAATTGGGCACGTTCACCAGCGCCGATTCGGCCGCGAGGCGCTGTAAGGCGGAGCGCACCGGCATCTCGCCCACGCCGAGTTCGGCAGCGACGTGACGGATCTTGATGCGCTCGCCCGGCACGAAGCGCCCGATCGTTAGCCATTGCCGCAGCGTTTCGTAGGTCTGGTCCTGCAGCGTGTGGTGGCGCGAAGTTTTCATAAAGCTCGATGCAGGGGCCGAAAAAGGGCTGAAAAATGAGCCGAAAAAGAGGCGGTAAAAAAAGTCGACGGTTTCGCACCGGCCGCATTCGATCAACCTCGATCTGAAAATCGCCTAGGTCAAATCAACTCGGCAAGGCAGGCGTCGAACGTGGAAACCAGTTTGTCGACGTCGGCCGCCGATGTCTCAGGACACACCAGAATCATGTTGTGAAACGGCGTAATCAGCACGCCGCGATTGAGCAGGTACAGGTGCACGATATGCTCCAGTTCCGGATCGAGCTGGCGACCGGCTTCGGCGCCGTTGCGCGGCGGCGTCGGCGTGAACTGGAATTCGGTGCGGGCGCCGACGCGCGTCACACACCACGGGAGGCCATGACGCGCGATCGCGCTTTTCAGACCGGCCTCGATGCGCTCGGCGAGCGCGAACATATGAGCGTAGGCGGCCTCGGTCATGACCTCGGCGAGCGTCGCGCGGATCGCGCTCATTGCCAGCATGTTCGCGGTGAGGGTCGTGCCGATGCCGGAATGGCCCGGTGGTGCGCTGCGCTTGGCGTGCTGTGCGCGGGCCGCCAACTCGGCGCTGAAGCCGTACACCGCACACGGAAAACCGCCGCCCACCGGTTTGCCGAGAATGAACAGGTCGGGTTCGAGGCCCTCCGTTCTCGTGTAACCGCCCGGCCCGCAACTGATGGTGTGGGTTTCGTCGATGGCGAGCAGCGTGCCGTAGCGGCGCATGAGCGCTTGCGCTTGCCGCCAGTAATCCGGGTCGGGCAGCACCATGCCGATGTTGGTCATCGCCGGTTCGGCCAGCACACAGGCCACGGCGCCATCCTTCAGCGCGGTTTCCAGCGCGGGCAGGTCGTTGAATTCGATCACGCGCGTGCTCTCGAGCAGGTCGTGCACCTGACCGATCAAACTGTCGCGCTGTTGCGGCTTGCCGTCGACGAGATCGACGAAGACGTCGTCCACGGTGCCGTGATAGCAGCCGTTGAAGATCACGATCTGTTTGCGTCCGGTCGCCGCGCGTGCCCAGCGCAACGCAAAGCGGTTGGCGTCGCTCGCGGTCATGGCGAACTGCCAGTAGGGCAAGCCGAAACGGCGCGCGAGTTCTTCGCCGACCCACGCGGCGTCTTCGCCCGGCAGCATGGTCGTCAAGCCGCGTTCGGCCTGGGCCGCGAGCGCGCGGGCCACGGGCGCGGGCGAGTGGCCGAACATCGCGCCCGTGTCGCCGAGGCAGAAGTCCGCGTAACGATGACCGTCCACGTCGGTAAACGCGGCGCCGCGCGCTTCGTCGACATAGAGGGAGAAGGGCGTCGACCAGTCGTTCATCCAGTGCAGCGGCACGCCGAACAACAGGTGGCGCGCGGCGCGTTCGGATAGCGCGCGCGAGCCTGGCATGGCGTCGGCAAATGCGCTGCGTTCGCGTTCGACGAGCGCTTGCGCGCGCGCCCAGTTGATGCCGTGGCGAGTATTCAAATCCAGCTTCTCCAATGACGTTTCCAGAATGTTTCCAGCGACAGACCGCGCTCAGACGAGCAGTTGCAAATGCTCGCGCTCCCACGCGGTAATGCCTTGCGAGAAGGTCTCGAACTCTTTCTCCTTCACCGCGCAATAGGCCTGCACGAACTGTTCGCCGAGCACCCCCGCGAGTTCGGTGCACTTCAGGAGTGCCTTGAGCGCATCTTCGAGACCGCGCGGCAATTCGTATTCGAGGTCGTAGGCGCTTTCGACCATCGGCGCCGACGCTTCCTGCTGCTCCACCATGCCGAGATAGCCGCAGGCGAGGGTGGCCGCCATCGCCAGATACGGGTTGACGTCGACACCCGGCACGCGGTTTTCGAGCCGCCGGCCGTCCGGTCCGGAATTCGGCACGCGGATGCCGCAGGTGCGGTTGTCGTAACCCCAACGCACGTTGATCGGCGCGGCGGTGAAGCGCGACAGGCGCCGGTAAGAGTTCACGTAGGGCGCGAACATCGGCATGGCGTGCGGCATGTACTTCTGCAAGCCGCCGATATAGTTGAAAAACAGCGGGCTCGCCGATCCGTCGGGCAATGAAAAGATGTTCTGGCCGGTCTTGCTGTCGACGATGCTCTGATGAATATGCATCGCGCTGCCAGGTTCATGCTCCATCGGCTTGGCCATGAACGTCGCGAAAATGCCGTGACGGAAGGCGGTTTCGCGCACCGCGCGCTTGAACAGGAACACGCGGTCGGCGAGATCGAGCGCGTCGCCGTGCGAAAAATTGATCTCCATTTGCCCCGCGCCCACTTCATGCACGAGCGTTTCGACGCCGAGATGCGTGGTCTCGCAGAAGCGCGACAGATCCTGGAAGAACGGATCGAATTCGTTGACGGCGTCGATTGAAAACGACTGGCGGCCGGCTTCGCTGCGCCCCGCACGGCCGAGCGGCGGGCGCAACGGTTCATGCGGATTCTGGTTCTGCGCGATCAGGTAGAACTCCATCTCCGGCGCGACCACGGGACGCCAGCCTTTTTCCTCATAGCACTTCAGCACGCGCCGCAACACCGCGCGCGGCGAAATGCCGATCGGTGTGCCGTCGAGCCCGACACAATCGTGGATCACCACCGCGACCTGTTCGATCGCCCACGGTACGAGCCGCACCGTGTTTGGATCGGGGATGCAGACCATGTCGGGATCGCTCGGCCCGACAAAGCGCTCGAAATCCGCGAACTCGCCGTTGACGGTAATCATCAGCAGCGCGTTCGACATGTGCATTTTCCCTTCCGAGAGAAACAGGTTCTTCGGCACGATCTTGCCGCGCGCGACGCCCGTCATGTCCGGTATCACGCATTCCACTTCATGGATGTGGTGATGTTCCAGAAATTCGCGCAGGTCGTCGCGTAGGTCGCTTTGCAAGGTTGACTCCAGTCGGTTGATGAAGACGGCGCGAAGCGCGGCTGCCATGCTTGCGCGATACGCTGCCTGTTCGGGAAAGCTGGGCTTTTTGCATGATGGGATTTGATCAAATCATCGCATGGATTTTTGCCTTTGGGAAATTTGATCAAATATCATCGACTCATCGAAGGAATCTGAGCGCCACCCATGACCGATGCACCCTGTTCGCAACGCCCATCGCCCGCTCAATGCGTCGCGACCCTGCACACCATTGCTGCCGCCGTCGCTTTGCTGGAGCGGCAGGGGATCGGCGCCGAGGTGCTGCTGGCGGGAAGCGGCGTGGGCGAGGGCGATTTGCGGCAGCCGTCCGGGATCATCACGCAGGCGCAGGAACTGATCGTGTTCGCCAATGCGCTGCGCGCCAGCGGCGATACGCGCATCGGCCTGGACATCGGCCGCGCCATGCATATTTCGAGCTACGGCATCCTGGGTTACGCGATGCTGGTGAGTCCGACGCTCGGCGACGCGTTGCAGTGCGCCCAGGACTTTCCCGTACTGCTCGGGAGTTATTTCAAGGTTTCGCTGCGCCGCAACGCAGAGGAAGCGGCGATCGTCGCGGCCGATTACCATTACCGGCCGGATCTCACGGTGCTCAATGCGGACATGTGCCTCGCGTCGATGTGGGCGATCGTCTGCGACGTGCTGTCAGCACGGCGCGCGCCATCCGCGCTGAACGTGACCTTCGGTGCGCCGGCTCACGCGGACGCCTACGAAGAGCGGATAGGCCGCCATGCCACCTTCGACGCAGCCGAAAACGCGCTGATTTTTCCGGCCAGCTGGCTCGACGAACCGTTGCCCCTCGCCCAGCCGGTGAGCTATCTGATGGCGCGTCAGCAATGCGCGCAACTGGAGCGCGAATGGGCCACCGCGGCGGGCAACGACGTGACCGCGCGCAGCCTGCGCCTGCTGTATTCCGACCCGTGCCGCTACGGTTCGCTGCGCGCGCTCGCCGATGCGCTGTGTGTGTCGGAGCGCACGCTCCGACGGCGTCTGGCCGGCAGCGGTTCCGCCTTTCAGGCGCTGCTCGACCGCGTGCGCCACGATCTCGCGCTCGACTACCTGGTGCGCACGCGCCTGTCGATATCGGATATCGCCGAGCGGCTCGGTTATAGTGAAACGGCCGGCTTCCGGCATGCCTTCCGCCGTTGGACCGGCCATCGCCCGAGCGATTATCGCTGCGCGTAGCCGGGAGAATCCCCATCTCCACTGGTGATGGCCTCATCTCCAATGGTCAATTTTCATGTTGAGTCTTCCCTCCTAGTATTTGCATCAGCAAACCCCGAAAGCGTTTGAACGCTACGGAGGAGGAGACATATGAAAATAGCGCGCGCGCTCTGGCTGGCATGGCTCGCCATCAGCCCATGGTTCATCACGCCGCCGGCGTCGGCCGCCGAGTTCAACTGGCGCTGCTACACCTATCTTCCATCGTCGACGGATCCCGCCTATCAGGCGCTGGTCGCGCTGGCCCGCGATATCGGCACGGCGACCAACGGCGCGGTGTCGATTACGTGCAATGTCGGCGGTTCGTTACCGATCAAGTCGAGCACGATTCCATCCGCGATACGCGACAACGTGTTGCAGTTCGGCCTGACCGATTCGGGCTCCTACACGGGCTTCGTGCCGATTGCGGGGCTGCTGTCCCTGCCGGGCCTGTATGCGAACGACGCGGCGCTCGACACCGGTATCCGGCTCCTCACGCCCCTCCTGGATCAGCAACTCGCGTCGAAGAACGTCAAGCTGCTCGGCATTTCGTACTACCCGCCCCAGGTGTTGTGGAGTACGCAGAAGCTGACGTCGCTCGCGGAACTGAAAGGGCAGAAGATTCGCGTGACGACCGCCGAGCAGGCCGAATTCGCGAAGCGGGCAGGAGCGATACCGGTCAGCATCGATACGCCGGAAGTGTCGGCCGCGTTGCAACGCGGCATTGTCAGCGCAGTACTGACGTCGAGCTCAGGGGGCGGCCGGATCTGGCATGACCTGCTCAAGTACAACCTGCGCACCGGCGCGAATTACGTCGCCGTCATCTTCACGGCCAATCTCGCCGACTTCAACAAGCTGCCGCCGGACATGCGGCAGAAAATCTCCGCCCTGGGCGCAACGGCCGCGGCGAACCTCACGCGCCTGCTGCGCACCAACGAGACTTCGCTCACTGACGGTTTTGCGAAAAGCGGCATGACCGTCATACCGGGCAGCGACTCGGATGAAAAATCGATCACCGCGATGATGCGCCCGTACTGGAGCGAGTGGGCGAAGTCGCGCGGACCTGACGCGGAACAGCAACTCGCCCGGCTGCGCGCCGCGCTCGGTCAATGACACGGATTACCTCGCCTCGGAGATGAGCAATGTACGCTGCCCCGCCGCTTCTTGAAACACATGTATTCGCCAAGGTTCCGGTCGAACTGGAGATCCGCAACCGCTCGACGGACTGGCTCGAAGGACGCCACCATGGCAGACCGACGTCGTTCCTCGAAGGACCGTCGTTCGATCGGGAGGGCAATCTTTATTGCACCGACATTCCCTATGGCCGCGTGTTGCGCATCGCGCCGGACGGCAAATTCACCGTGGTCGCCGAATACGACGGCGAGCCGAACGGTCTGAAGATCCACAGGGACGGCAGGATTTTCATCGCCGATCAGAAGAACGGCCTGCTGGTGCTCGAACCGGGTGACAACAAGCCGAAGCCGTTTCTGGTTCGCGCCAATCTGGAGCGCCTCAAAGGGCCGAACGACCTCGTGTTCGCCAGCAACGGCGACCTTTATTTCACGGATCAGGGGCAGTCCGGTCATCAGGATCCCACCGGCCGGCTCATTCGCGTCTGCGCCGACGGGCGGCTGGACGTCCTGCTGAACAACGTGCCCAGTCCGAACGGATTGGTGCTGAACGCCGACGAAACCATGGTGTTTCTCGCCGTGACCCGCGCCAACGCAATCTGGCGTGTGCCGATGACGCGCGGCGGGGTCAGCAAAGTCGGCACCTTCATTCAGATGTCGGGCGGTGGCGGACCGGACGGTATGGCGATCGATGAACAGGGCAACATCGCGGTCGCCCACGCAGGGCTCGGCAGCGTCTGGCTGTTCAGTCCGCTGGGCGAACCGTTGTATCGGATTGCATCCTGCACCGGCGGCCGCATGACGACCAATCTGGCCTACGGCGGGCCGGAACGTAAAACCCTATTCATTACCGAGTCTTCGACCGGCACTGTGATTACGGCACAGATGGACGTGCCTGGGCGAACCATGTTCTCGCATCTGTGACGTTGTGCGCATGGTGTTTATGGCGATTTTTTTCTTGAGAAGGTGTCAGGATGTCCAATACTTTCAAGCTGGTTGCGGCAACAGGCATGCTAGGTTCCGGGTTTCGGGCGGAGTCGATCGACAAGGCAATCGAATTAGGCGCGCAGATGATCGGCTGCGACGCCGGTTCGACGGACTCCGGTCCGAACGGACTTGCCCAGGGGAAAAGTCATTTTTCCGTGGCGGCTGTGAGGCGCGACGTCGGCAACATTCTCGGGCGCGCAATCAAGGCGCGTATTCCGCTCGTGATCGGCTCGGCGGGCACGTCGGGCTCTGACAAGTCGCTCGCGTCGCTCGTCGAGATCGTGCGCGATCTGGCGCGAGAGCAGGATCTTCACTTCAAGCTGGCGATCATCCATTCGGAATTGACGAAGGAGGTGGTGCTCGAACACGTCAACGCCGGCCGCTCGCATCCGCTGACGCCGTCCAAACCGCTGACCGCCGAGGAGGTCGACGAATCGATGCACATCGTCGCGATGATGGGCGTCGAGCCGATCCAGGAAGCGCTCAAGGCTGGCGCCCAGGTGGTGTTGGCCGGGCGCAGCAGCGATACGTCGATCTACGCGGCCATGCCGCTGATGAAAGGCTTCGATCCGGCGGTGGTCTGGCATATGGCCAAGATCCTCGAATGCGGCGCGGCCGCGGTCGCTGTGCGGCTTGCACCGGACAGCATGATGGCCGTGCTGCACGACGATTCGTTCGATGTCTTCCCGATGCGAGACGACTATCGCTGCACGCCGCAAAGCGTGGCTTCTCACACGCTGTATGAAAACGCCGATCCGTTCGATCTGAAAGAACCGTCGGGCACGTTGATTACGCGGGACTCGAAGTACAAGGCGATCTCGGATAGAGCCGTCAATGTATCGGGTTCGCGGTTCGAGCCGGCTTCCGAGTACACCATCAAGATCGAAGGGGTTCGTCAGCGTGGATGGTCGACCATCATTCCCGGCGCGGTGCGTGACCCGTACATCATTTCCAGCCTCGACTCGTGGCTCGCGCAACTTGACGAGAACATCAAGATACGGCTCTCCAACACCATCGGCGACAAGAAGTACGAGATCGTCACGCGCGTGTATGGCCGCAACGGCGTGATGGGCGAACTGGAGCCCGATCCCACCATCAAGGGGCACGAGATCCTGATTCTGTGGGATGTCATCAGCGAATCGCAGGAACTGTCGCATACGATCGCGAGCAGCGTTTCGCACCTCGCTGTTCATAATCCGATTCCCAAGTGGAACGGTTTGATCTCGGGCGTGGCCTATCCGTACTCGCCGAATGAAATCAACCGCGGCCCGGTGTATGAATTCCACCTGAATCATGTGCTGGTTCCCGATTCGCCGACCAGTCTGTTTTCCACCGAATTTGAGGAGCTCTGATCATGGCCAACACCATCGGCGATCTCGCCGTTCTCGTGCGCTCGAAAAACGCCGGCCCGTTCTGGCTGACGTTCGACATCATGTTCAACGACGAATCCGTGTACCGGCGCGTGCGCGACAGTCATGTCATCAATGCGGAAGATGTCGCGCGCACGTTTCACCGCACGCCTGAAGAGGTCATCGTCGTGAATCACGATGCTGCGCTCGCGGTGAAGGTCAGCTTCCCCCGGCCGCAGAGTTCCGGCTCGAAGCTCGACAACGACGTCTACGGCGGCCAGCAATATGCACCGCTGCTGGATCTGGTGATTCCGGACTAGCCTGGCCGGCAAATCGCACGGAGGAGACCGGTACGCCGGTCGTGTGAAGGCGGATTTCGAGGAGACATACGTTTCATGACACAGATCGAGGAACCGGACCCCGCCGGGCCGGCGACGAAGCTCGGCATAGACGCGGAGCGGATCGTCCTGCAACAGACACTACGCCATGGGCAAAGCCCGTTCGCGCCTGAGTCCAACCCGGGATGGCTGGAGTGGGTATTCCTGTGGATCTGCAAGATCATCATTATCGCGATGATCGGCATCATCGGGACTGAGCTGGTCACGCGCAATCTGTTCGGTTTCTCGTTTCAACTCTCCGACGAATTCGGTGGCTATCTGCTGGCGGCACTGGCGTTTTTCAGTTTGTGCGTGTGCCAGGCCAATGGCTATTTCCACCGCGTCGACTTCGTTCAGGCGCGCTTGTCGGATCTGGGGCAAGCCGTGTCGGCCGTGATCTTCGACGTCATTTCGCTGACCTTTTGCGTGATTCTGTTCTGGCAGATGTTTCTGCTCGAACAGGGTTCGTGGGAGTCAGGCGAGCTGGCTTCGACGATTCTGATGACGCCGCTGTGGATTCCGCAACTCGCGCTTCCCATCGGCGCGGGAGCGCTGTGTATTTCGGTCGCAAAGAGTCTCGTCAAGAATCTTGGCTGGCTGGGCGGGGCGATCCGCCGGCAGCGGGGGAGGTAGACCATGCCACCGGAACTTCAGGTTGCGTTATCGTTCGGCGCGTTCCTTCTTCTGCTCGCCTGCGGCATGTCTGTGCCGTTTGCGATTGCCGTGCCGGGCACGCTGTTCCTGTTTCTGCAGAACGGCTTCTCTGCGTTGCGCGGACTGGGCCTCGTCAGTTGGGGGAGCATGGACAGTTTCACGCTTACGGCGGTCCCGCTGTTCGTGCTGATGGCCGAAATCATGCAATTCAGCGGGCTCAGCTCGCGAATATATCGAGGTTTGTCGCGGCTGGTTTGCCGGGTGCCTGGCGGCCTCGTGCAAACGAATATTGTGGGCTGCGCATTGTTCGCGGCGATCACCGGATCGAGTGTGGCGACCGCCGCGTCGATCGGCGGCGTGGCGTTGCCACAGCTGTTGCGCCGGGGCTATGAGCCGCGACTTTCGGCGGGATCTTTGGCCGCGGGCGGCACGCTGGGCATTCTGTTTCCGCCGAGCGTCGCGCTGATCATTTACGGCAGCCTGACCGACACGTCTATCGCCAAGCTGTTCATGGCCGGCGTGATTCCCGGCCTCATGCTCACGGCGATGTTCATGATCTACGTGGGCGTCTATGCGCTCGTGCGTCCGAAGGCTACGCCGGCGGAACCGCCGCTTGTGTCGATGGCCGAACTGGGCCGCGCGCTGATCGACGTGGTGCCGTTTGTGCTGCTGATCGGCGGGACGATGGGCAGCATGTATCTCGGTCTGGTCACGCCGGTCGAGGCCGCCACGGCAGGCTGCATCTTTGCCACGCTGCTGGCGATCCTGATGGGTGATCTGACGCTGGACAAGCTCCGGCAGGCTTTGCGCCGCACCGTGCTGATAGTGGGCAATCTGCTGTTCATTATCTATGCGGCGTTCATCTTCGCTTATGCAATCGATACGTCGGGTGTCGGCGAAGAATTGACGAGCTGGATCGTCGGTCTGCATCTTTCGCGGCTGGCGTTCTTTCTCGCGCTGTTTCTGCTGTACAGCATTCTCGGCTGCCTCGTCGAGAGCATCGGCATGATGGTCGTCACCGTGCCGCTTCTTCACCCGGTGCTGCTGCAATACGGCATCAGCCCGATCTGGTTCGGCGTGATCCTCGTGATGTATATCGAGCTCGGCCAGATTTCGCCGCCGATCGGGATCAATCTGTTTGTGATTCAGAGTATCTGGACAGGCGTGTTGCGTGATGTCGTGCTGGGCACGATGCCCTTTCACGCGATCATGTTCGTGCTGCTTCTGATCCTGTCGATCTGGCCCGACCTGGTGATGTGGCTGCCTGGCCGTATGTAGCAATCCAGCCTGACCGACGCCTGCCATTAAACGATCAATCAGAAAAGAGGTGCAGTCATCATGTTTTGACATCCTAACTATATATCCGGAGACAATCATGAAACGCGAAATATCGTATGTCGTGGCGACGGTCGCCATGAGTGCCGCTGTGCCTGCTTTCGCGCAGTCGAGCGTAGTCCTTTACGGCTTGATTGACGAAGGTCTCGAATTCAACACGAACGCCGGTGGACATCCGCTGTACAACATGGTGAGTGGCGTGCATGGGGGCAGCCGCTTTGGCCTGCGAGGGTCGGAAGATCTCGGTGGCGGAATGAAAGCGATCTTCCGGTTGGAGAATGGTTTCGACGTGAACAGCGGCAAGCTGGGACAGGGCGGTTTGATGTTCGGCCGTCAGGCGTATGTCGGGCTGACAACACGCTTCGGTACGCTAACGCTCGGCCGTCAGTATGATTCGGTCGTCGACTACGTGGGTCCTGTCACCGTCGGCGATCAATGGGGCGGCACGATCGGCTCGCACCCAGGCGATCTCGACAACTTCGACAACACCCAGCGAACCAACAATGCCGTCAAATACACCAGCGCCGACTATGGCGGACTGACTTTCGGCGGTCTGTATAGTTTCGGCGGCATTGCCGGGAGCGCCGCACGCAATCAGGTCTGGTCGCTCGGCGCGGGCTATAACAACGGCCCCTTGTTGCTGGGTGTAGGCTACCTGAACGTGCGCAATCCAAACGTCAGTTTCTTCGGCAGCAGTTCGTCGTCTACGTTGACCGCCGCGACGAACAATATCGCCAGTCCGGTATATAGCGGCTACGCGTCCGCCAACACGTATCAGGTCTTCGGCGCCGGCGGCAATTACACATTCGGTGCATCGACCGTCGGCGCAACCTACTCGTACACCCGATTTGCCGGCCTTGGCGACACGAAGACGAGTGGGCCGAATACCGTGCACTACACCGGCAGCGCGTTTTTCAACAACGTCGAACTCAGCTACAAGTACCAGCTCACGACGGCGCTGGTGCTAGGTGCCGAGTACGACTACACGCGCGGCACCTCCGTCGACGGTCACGATGCGGCCCAATACCACCAGGCAACCGTCGGAGCGGACTACTTCCTGTCCAAAAGAACGGACGTGTACATGATCGGCGTGTATCAGAAGGCGTTGGGATTCGACTCGACGGGCAAGCCCGCCGTGGCCGCGATCAATCAGGTGACGGCCTCGACGAGCGATCGCCAGGCGGTTGTCCGGTTAGGGCTGCGCCACACGTTCTGACGCGCGACCGGCGCGTCGGCCTGATCGGGACCATAGACTGCACGGTCCCGATCATTGCTCAGAACGGAGCCTCGGCGTTGCGATCCTGTTTGCCCAGGATGTGCGCCAGCATCAGCCGCGCGGCGGTGGACAGCTCATCGGGCTGCCGGACGCAGACGCGGTGCTCGCGGCGTGCCCATGGTTCGAGAACGGGGCGCGTGACGAGGTCCATGGCTTCGCTCAGCAGCAGCAAGGAGTTGCTCTCGGCAACGATACCGATACCGAGCCCCTGGTGCGCAAGGCGGCACGCAAGATCAAAGCCCCGCGCGCGCACGCGGATTCGCATCGTGCGGCCGTAAGCGGCCGCTTGCCGGTTGAGCAAACTGCTGAGTGCGCCGCGTTCGTCGTCGCCGATGATTTCGTGGTCGAGCAACTGGATCAGTGTGACGCCAGGGAGTGCCGCCAGCGCGTGCTCCTTGCGCATGACCGCGATGATCTGGTCGCGAAAGCAGGGCCGCACCCATAAGCCGCCGGGCGGCGTGTCGCCGGCGTAAATGCCGAGGTCGGCGCCGTGCTGTTCGATTGTGGGTGCGACGTCGGCGCTTGCACGCTCTTCGAGGTCGACGTGCACGGCCGGATGCGCTTGCAGGAACTGGCCGAGAATCTCCGGCAGATAACCGACCAGGGTTGTTTCGCTGGCAATGATACGGACGTGGCCTTCGACACCCGCGCTCAGTTGCGCGAGTTCCGCGTCGAGTTGGCCTGCTTCGTGGATCAGATTGCGTGCGCGGCGGAGAACGATCGCGCCGGTCGAGGTCATTTCGACGCCGCCTGCGTGACGAATCAGCAAGCGATGCCCGAGCCGCTGCTCCAGTTCGCTAATGCGTTTGCTGACGGCCGACGGAACGATGTTTTCGCGCCGGGCGGCTCCGGCGATACTTCCTTCCTCAATGACCGCGACGAACAGACGCGCGGTAGTCGTGTCGAGCAGATATGCCATCCGGGGCCGTTCCTTTGGGACAGTGCGAGCCTGGTGACTCGCCGCGAGGTGAACGAGGATGGGGGCGCCTGCTACGCGTTCAGGCAGACGAACGCGGATCCTTGCTCATGAACCCAGTACATACAGAATAGAGGAAGCAACATGTCGCCGCAACCCGGCGAGCGAGGCGCAAGCGCCCGTTGGATAAGGGTATGGGGTTTTCCTGAGCGCCGGTATTTCGCGAGGCCATATCGAGGTCACTTTGGCCACATTTATCCCCTCGATGACCGTTTCTCCGTTGTCACTCATTCGCGCACCTCGGGCAGAATTTTCACAGACGAATACAAAGGAGACACGAGATGCGTGCAGTCAGTGTGGCGGCCATCCAGTTGGCCGTATCGGGATGGGACCGCGAGGCGAACCTCGCCGAGGCAGAACGTCTGGTGCGCGAAGCAGCGGCGCAGGGCGCGCAGGTGATCCTGCTGCCCGAATTGTTCGAGCTTCCGTACTTCTGCACCGAACAGGACGCAAAGCACTTCCGTCATGCGTTGCCGTACGAGGGCCACCCTGCGATCGCGCGCTTCAGCCGCGTCGCGGCCGAGTTGAACGTGGTTCTGCCGATCAGCTTCTTCGAACGGGCGGGCAACGTCTTCTTCAACACGGTGGCGATGATCGACGCCGATGGCAGCGTGCTCGGCCGCTACCGCAAAACCCATATCCCCGACGGCCCAGGCTACAGCGAGAAGTATTACTTCACGCCGGGCGACACGGGTTTTCGCGTCTGGCCGACGCGTTACGGCACGCTCGGCGTCGGTATCTGCTGGGACCAGTGGTTCCCGGAGACGGCCCGCGCAATGGCGCTGCTCGGCGCCGAACTGCTGTTCTATCCGACCGCGATCGGCAGCGAACCGCAAGACCCGTCGCTTGACAGCAGCGCGCATTGGCAGCGCGTGATGCAAGGTCATGCGGGCGCGAACCTGGTGCCGCTGATCGCCGCGAACCGCACCGGCCGTGAGCAGGGCCGTGACTTCGAGCAGCGCTATTACGGCTCGTCGTTCATCGCCGATCAGTACGGCGAGCAGGTGCAGAAAGCGGGGCGCGACGAGTCCGCGATCCTGCTTCATCGTTTCGATCTCGATGCCGTCGCAGCGACGCGTCACGCATGGGGCGTGTTTCGCGACCGGCGTCCAGCCTGCTACGGCATCCTCGCGACGAGCGACGGCGAACACAGTACCCGGGAAAGCGCATCCTGACGTGTAGCGTCCGCGAGTGTGACTCGCCGGCGGGTTGAGTGACAGGTTCGAACAACACGCACCCTGAGGAGACATTGCATGTTGACTGTGTATAGCGATCGGCACCGGCTGCACCATGGCCATGCTGAATTGATCGACGGCGAAATGAAGCCGTGCTTCGAGATGCCGAGCCGCGCCGATTTCGTGCTGGAACGGGTGCGCGAAACGAAGCTCGGCGACGTGATTGCGCCGGCCTCGTTCGGGCTCGATCCGGTGCACCGCATCCACGATAAAGGCTTCGTTGCGTTTCTTGGCAGCGCATGGGACGAATGGAGCGCGCTCGGCCGCAAGCACGATGCGCTGCCGCTCATATGGCCGGTGCGCGGCATGCGCCAGGACCGCGTGCCGGACGATATCGACGGCAAGCTCGGCTACTACTCGATGGATGCGGGTGTGCCGATCACCGCGGGCACCTGGGCTGCCGTGAGCGATGCCGTGAATGTCGCGCTGACCGGCGCGCGCCACGTGAGGGAAGGCGCGCGCGGTGCGTTCTCGTTGTGCCGGCCACCCGGGCATCACGCCGCAGCGGACTATATGGGCGGCTACTGCTATATCAACAATGCGGCGGTGGCGGCGCAGTCATTCCTCGACGCGGGCGCGCAACGCGTGGCGATTCTCGACGTCGACTATCACCACGGCAACGGCACGCAGAGCATTTTCTATCAGCGTTCGGACGTCCTGTTCGCGTCGCTGCATGGCGATCCGCGCACCGAATATCCGTTCTTTCTCGGGCACGCCGACGAAACCGGCGCGGGTGCCGGCCTCGGCTACAACGCGAACTTTCCGCTGCAACCGGGCACGGCGTGGGCGGACTATACGGTAGCGCTCGATGCGGCTTGCGCGCGCGTCGCTGATTACGCACCGGATGCGCTGGTGGTGTCGCTCGGCGTGGATACGTTCGAAGAAGACCCGATTTCGCAGTTCAAGCTGCGCAGCGCTGACTATCTGCGCATCGGCGAGGCGATCGGACAATTGGGGAAACCGACTTTGTTCGTGATGGAAGGCGGTTACGCGGTCGCGGCGATCGGGGTGAACGCGGTGAATGTGTTGACGGGTTTTGAATCGGTTTGAGTGGTGGCGACGCTGAACGTCCCAAGATTCCAGCGCACGCGGATGCTTACAAAAATGCCTGTCTGGCGCTTACAAAGCCGTGAGCGCCGGACGCATCTGCGCACCCCGACCCGACTCGCCTACAATGGCCGCTTTTGCGACACAGATTGAAGGTTCGACGATGCGGGTATCGAAATTTGCACTGGCTTTGCTGATGGCCGGTTTCACTCTCAATGCAAGCGCCGAAATGACGGCCTCGCAATACAAGCTCTGGGCTCATACCGACAATAACTCGGTCTACGCGGCTTACATCACCGGCACGATCAATGCACTGGGGTGGGCGAACGGCGATCTGGTGTCGAAGAAGCGTCCTCCGCTGTTCTGTCCGCCGCAAAACCTGGCTATCGGCAATCAGAACGTTTATCCGCTGCTCGACCAGTTTTTCACCAACCATCCGGGCCTGTCAGACGATTTTCCGATCGGCCTAGCCATTCTGCGCACGCTTCAGGCGGCGTTTCCCTGCTGATACGCAGAATGATCACGGCTACGACGCATCCTGAACGCGTCGACTGTCCATACTGAAGACGCACGGCTTGCGGGTCGTAAAGACCCCGCAAGCGAGCATCACATCTGCACGAGTCCGGGAATCTGCACGTCCGGGTTGACGTCGGCTTCATAGTCCACGCCGGCGATCTCGAATCCGAACAGACGCAGGAAATCGGTCTTGTAGCCGCTGAAGTCGGTGAGTTCGTAGATATTGTCGTTGGTCACCTGAGTCCAGAGTTCCTGGACGCGGGCTTGCACTTCGGGATCGAGTTCCTTGTAGTCCGCGCGCAGACGGCCTTCTTCATCGATGTGCGGCGTGGCGCCGTACATGCTGTCCTTGTAGAGACCGTAGACCTGCTCGATACAGCCTTCGTGCGTGCCTTTCGCCTTCATCACCTTGAAGAGCAGCGACAGGTACAGCGGCATCATCGGGATCGCGGAGCTAGCCTGCGTCACGACCGCCTTGAGTACTGAAACGCGCGCATCGCCACCCTTGGCCGCCAGTTTCTCGCGGATTCCGAGCACCTTCTCGTCCAGATCCTTCTTGGCTGCGCCGATTGAGCCGTTCCAGTAGATGTCGTGCGTGATCTTTTCGCCGAGATAGGTGAACGCGGTCGTCTTCGCGCCGTCAGCGAGCACGTTGGCCTCGAGGAGGGCGTCGATCCACATCTGCCAGTCTTCGCCGCCCATCACCGCGACGGTGTTGTCGATTTCGGCTTGCGTGGCGGGTTCGAGGACGGTTTCCTTGATGACTTCCTTGTCGGTGTCGATGCCGCGCAGGTTGACGGCCTTGCCGACCGGCTTCAGGGTCGAGGTGAACACTTCGCCGGTTTTCGGATGCGTACGCTTGGGCGCGGCGAGGCTGTAGACGACCAGGTCGACCTGACCGAGATCGCGCTTGATGACCTCGATGGTGCGTTGCTTGACTTCGTCGGAGAAGGCGTCGCCGTTGATGCTGGTTGCGTACAGGCCTTTTTCCGTGGCGAATTTCTCGAAGGCGGCGGTGTTGTACCAGCCTGCGGTGCCGGCTTTGGTTTCGCTGCCGGCGCGCTCGAAGAACACGCCGAGGGTGGCCGCGTCCGAGCCGAAGGCGGCGCTGATGCGCGCGGCGAGGCCGTAACCTGTGGAGGCGCCGATCACGAGCACTTTTTTCGGGCCATTGGCAATGGGGCCGCGTGCCTTGACGTATTCGATCTGTTCTTTGACGTTGGCCTCACAGCCAACCGGATGGGTCGATACACAGATGAAGCCACGCACGCGCGGTTTGATGATCATGAAGCACCTCTTGTCAGAATTGCCGACATTATAGTGGGCTTGGGTTTCTGCCTGTGCGCGGCGCCTGGGTTTGCCCAATTGCGACGCAAAAATCGGCCTTCGGCCAGCATCTTGGTAGGATTCAGCCTTTCCCAGCAGACGGTAGCAAGTGTGAAGCGCCTGATCACCTCATTCCTACAGACCCTTGAGAAAGGGCTCATCCTGGCAAACCCGCCCATTGTCCGGGGCTTCTGGCACCTGCGCCATCCCACGCTGCGCGGCGCGGCGTGGGCTTGCGCCGCGATTCCGGTGCTGCTGGTTCTGTATGTGCTGGTCCTGATTCCGTTCACGCCCAGCATCGGCGACATCCGCAAGGCGAAAATCGAGCAGCCGGCCCAGATTCTCTCGGCGGACGGCAAACTGCTGGCCGAATTCAAGCCCTCGAACCGCGAGTGGGTGAAACTCAAGGACATCTCGCCGAATGTGGTGAATGCGCTGATCGCCACGGAAGACCACCGCTTCTATCAGCATTTTGGGCTGGATTGGCGCCGCACGGCATCGGCCGCGCTGCACACGTTTTCCGGCGACCGCCAGGGCGGTTCGACCATCACCCAGCAACTGGCCCGGAACCTTTATCCCGACGAGATCGGCCGCGCGCCCACGCTGACCCGCAAGATCAAGGAGGCCATTACGGCCTTCAAGATCGAGGCGCTCTACACCAAGGACGAGATCCTCGAGACTTACCTCAACACGGTGCCGTTCCTGTACAACGCGTATGGCATCGAGATGGCGGCGCGCACCTATTTCGACAAATCGGCCGGCGACCTGAATGTACTCGAAAGCGCGACGCTCACCGGCATGCTCAAAGGCAATAGCTATTACAACCCGGTGCTCAACCCGGAACGCGCTTTGCAACGGCGCAACACGGTGCTGGCGCAAATGGTCAAGTACGGCAAGCTCACGCCCGCGGCCTACGCGACACTCGCGCGCCGTCCCTTGCGCATCGATTTCGAGCGGCAGACCGAGCCGCCCGGACCCGCGCCGCACTTCGCGCAGCAGCTGCGCAAGTGGCTCGCGGCATGGGCCGATCGCAACGACTACAACCTCTATTCCGACGGACTGGTGGTGCGTACCACCATCGATTCACGCTTGCAGACCATGGCCACCCAGGCCGTGACCCTGCAGGGCAACCAGTTGCAGGGCATCGCCAATTCGGCGTGGGGCACGCGCGCGGGTTGTGCGAACGGCCGCGACCTGTTGCAGACTTTCCTGCGCGAAACGCCCGACTATCGCGCCGCGAAAGATGCCGGCCTCACCGACGACGACGCGATGAAACGCGTCTCGTCCGACCGCGACCTGGTGCAGTCGGTTTGCGAATCCAAGACCCGGGTGCAGGCGGACTTCCTCGCCATGGACCCGCGCAACGGCCAGATCAAGGCATGGGTCGGCAGCCGCGATTTCAGCCAGGATCCGTTCGACCATGTTCAGCAGGCACGGCGTCAGCCGGGTTCGACCTTCAAGCCGTTCGTCTACGCCGCGGCCTTTGAAGACGGCGCCAAACCCAGCGACACGTTTATCGACAAACCCGTCGAGATACCGCTGGCGGGCGGCGAAGTCTGGCGTCCCAGCGACGAGGACGAGCCGAGCGAGCGTGCTATCAGCCTGCGTGACGGCCTCGCTTATTCGCGCAACCGGATCACCGCCCAGTTGATGGAAACAGTCGGCCCGAACAAGGTCGCGCGATTGGCGCGCGCCATGGGCGTGCGCGACAGCGAACTCGATCCGGTACCGTCGCTCGCGCTCGGCACGAGCCCGGTGACGCTGAAGGAGATGGTCTCGGCCTACAGCACGATCGCCAACCTCGGCGGTTACGTGGAGCCGGTGATGGTGACGCGTATCGAAGACCGCAACGGCGAAGTGCTGGCCGAATTCGCGCCGGTATCGCCCAAACAGGAACTGCCGTCCGACGCCGCCCGTACCCTGGTCGATGTGATGCGCGACGTGGTGAGCCGCGGTACGGGGTCGAGCATTCGCAGCCGCTTTGGCGTGCGTGGCGATGTCGCGGGCAAGACGGGCACCACGCAGGGTAACGCGGACGGCTGGTTCATCCTGATCCAGCCGCAACTCGTGGCGGGGGCATGGGTCGGCTTCAACGACAGCCGGGTGACCTTGCGCAGCGACTATTGGGGGCAGGGGGCGCACAGCGCGTTGCCGATCGTCGGCGACTTTTTCCAGCGCGCGCAACGCGCGAAGCTGGTGGACACCCGCGTCAGGTTCGCGACCGATCAGGAACCGGGCTGGTTTGCGGAACGCTCGGCCAGGCTGCGCGAATGGTTCCAGCATTTGTTTACCGCGTCGCCCGCGAAAACCGAGGCGCCGGTTACCACACGCAATACGACGCGCCATGCGCCTGCTGTTGCCAATGCGCCGGCCTCTGCTGCACCGGCGGCGGCTTCAGCGACCGCCACGGATGTCGAACCGCGCGCGTTGCCGCCACAGCCACCGCTTCTCCAAGCACCGGCGTCAGCGCCCGCGCCGGCAAACAGGGCAGTCGACGGTGAGGTGCATGGCAGCGGCGAGCCGGCCCTGGCGCCGACGCCCACCCCGGACGACGTTCTGCCGCCGGACGCAGGCGGCGGCACGGCAAACTCACACCCTGGCATGCCGGCTAGCGCGAGCGCATCGCCTTGAGGTTCGGCCATAGCGTACGCCGTGACTATCAAGGTAGCCTGACTCAAGTTGGCTAATACGGCGCTGCCACGGCTGGCTGCGGTTCCGCGACTGCAGCAGATGGATGAAGCGAAGGCGCCAATTCGCCTTAGAACCGATGCGTCATACCCAGCGTCGCCAGAATCTGCTTGGTTCCGGGTGCGGTCACGGTTACGCCCGGCCAGCTCACCGTGGCGGTGCCGTTGTTCTTCATGTAGCCCGCCCGCATGTAGAAACTCGTCCGTTGGGAGATCGAATGATCGACGCCCACTTCGATGCCCGGCGTATTGTCATGCGCGCCCCGCACGTTGCGCTGAACGCCGGCAATCGCGATCACGTCAGCCGGCGTGGCCTGAATCGTCGCGCCCAATTCCGCGATGCTCAGCGAATGGCCGGTGCCCAGGTGCGCAGCCAGCGAGCCTGGCGCCGGGTCATTCGCGCGGTTGTATGAATAGTTGAACTGGAAGTTCACGATGCCGATCCGGTAAGCGAGTGCGCCGATGAAATGCTCGGTGCCCAACAGGCTCAGCGAAGCAGGCAGGCCGGCGATGGTTTCCTGTCCCGCATGCTGGTTCACGTAGGCAAGCCCTGCGTAGAAACCGTAGCCCGAGTAAGTCGCCGCAACGTTCAGCATGTTGCCCGTCGTGGCCGGCACAGGCTGACTCACCGTGGCGGCGAACGCATACATGCCGTAGAACTTCAGGCCTTTCAGATCCGGCGATTGATACATGATCGAATTGCTGGCGCGGCCGGAATCGTATTGCGTCGAGAGGGTGTTCCGGTCGACAGCGAGAACGGTGGCCGAAAACGGCGACAACACTTCGTTCGCGCGAAACGGATCGGACGGGTAGATGACCCGGAAGCTCGGCTCGTACTGGCGTCCCATGGTCACCGAACCGTATCGGGCATCGGTCAGGCCGACCCATGCCTGACGATAGAAGAGCGCCGAGGTGTCGGCGAACAGGCCGCCGTTGTTCACGTTAAAACCCGTTTCGACGTTGAACTGAGCCTTCAGGCCGCCGCCCAGGTCTTCAGTGCCCTTCAGGCCGAACAGCGAGCCGGTCGAGCCGCCGCTCTTCTCCGAGTACGAATGGACGCCGCCGTTGTCCAGATACTGGATGTTCGCATCGACAACGCCGTACAAGGTCACGCCCGACTCGGCAGCCGCGGCGCCGCCTGCGGCAAGAATCAGCGTGGCTCCGCAAACGCCATGATTGATAAAACGCATACATGTCTCCTCTTTTTATATCCGCCTGCTGCGGACGCGATTGCACAGTCTTATTGCGGGCGCATGCGGGGAGGGTTCTCCGACCCGAATCCCGCGCCCTGAAAAATGGAATGACCGTGCTAATTTCAGTCAACTAGCGGAATAAAGCTAGTGCATTGTTTATATGAGGAGAGTGCAAACATTGCATGGCAGAGAAAGACCCTGAAAAACTGCCTTTGGCCGATGGGCTCGCGCTTTTCGCCCGATCTTGCGCCCGTTACGCCGTGAACCTACGAACGCCTATCCAGACAAGGACCGCCGGCGATTGTTCAGGCGTGTGCAACAGTGTTTTCAGACGACGAAGCTGATCTGGTGCGCCTGATTGCGCATAATTTCGAGATTGGTAAACGGTTAAAAAATGCAGGCGAACATGTTCAACCATCTCTCGGATCATGTGCTCGATCAGGAGCGGGCATCCGCAGTGCGGCAGGCCCGCAGCTCAGTGTCTGATCGGGCGCGCGCGTTTGCTGCGGCAATGGTCGCATGCGCCAGCTTGGCGGGATGCGCATCGGCAACCGATGTCGTGGCGACCGGCAAACCCGGCACTTACACGGTAGCCGCGAGCGCGACCGGCGGGCGGATGGCATGGGCACGCGCGCACGACCATGCAGTCAGCGAGGCGCGCGACTACTGCGAGCGTCGCGGTATGCAGAGCAGTGTCACGACTGAAACGGTGAGCGGCGTGGAGATGATGGCCGCGCATGCATCGTCAGTGAATTTCGAGTGCCATCCGAAGTTCTAGGCGGGAGCGGCGAGGGTAGGGCAGGAGAATGTGCGGCCATGCGATAAGCGCATGGACCGCCTGAAGCTCACATCAAGCGTTCATTGCTTGTCGAACGTAACCAGGTTTTTATCTTTCGTGTCTGCCACAAAAATGGCCAGCAGTTTTGCGGGTTCGGTATCGCTCGCGTTTTCGCTGACCATGTGATGCGCGCCGGGCTTCTCGGTCCACGATTCGCCCGCATGAAAGACGTGCTCCTCGCCATTGTTGATACGACTGCGGATCGCCCCCGACAGCACATAACCGACCACAAAAGCCTGTCCATGCCGATGCGATGGTGATTTGCCGCCAGGCGCATAGTCGACGACAAGCGCCGTCATTGTTTTGCCTGGAACATTAGCGATCGCCTCAGTGAACGCGGGCGTAATCGTCTCGCGTGCTGCGGCCGTATCCGCGGCGAATACGGATTGGGAGATTCCCGGGATGGAAAGCGCGGTGAGCGCGGCCATCGTTATCAGGGTATGAATTTTCATGTGATTACTCCTGGCTGAGTGCCATGACATCGTTGTTCAGTTTCAGCGTTGAAGCCGATTCCGATTCCGATTCCGACCGCGCCTGCGCCTCGTTGGCCCAGTTCGCCGCCACCGCGGCAAGCTCGGTGCGTGCGCGTTCGAGTGCTTCAATTCGCGCAGCCTGATCCGAAAACTGCAGCGGCTGCGCGTCGACAAAAGACGGCTCCGTGACACCGAGAAATCCGAACGCGGCCTTCAGTGCCGGCGTCAACGCATCCATCGACGAGTAGGGCGTGCCGGCGCGCAAGTCAGCACCGCGACTCGTGATGAAAAGCACGCTTTGCCGCGCAAGCTGGCCTTCTATGCGGCCGTCGTCCGTGTTCACATAGGTGAGCCCGGTACGCGTGATGCTGTCGATGAAAGCCTTGAACGCAGAGGGCATCGACCAGTTGTACATGGGCATGGCAAAGACCAGTGCGTCGGCGTCGAGCAGGCGCTTGCAGAGTGCATCTGAAGCCGCAAGCGTCGCTTTCATGGCGGGCGTGCGCTCATGCGACGGCGTGTAGGTTGCAATGGCAAAGGCTTCGCTCACATGCGGCGGCGTATCGACCGTGACGTCGAGATAATCGACTTCAATATCCACACCTTCCTCACGCAGGCGCTCCAGAAAATACCGGCTCAACGCGCGCGAGTTGGATCGCTCGCGTTTGGCGCTCGCGTCGACGTGCATGATTTTCATAGCTTGTTTCCTTCAGAAGTTATACAGAAACGGTTCGCAGCGGGATGGCTGCGTCGCGCTCAAGCCGGCAACTTGCGAAACGCGATCGCAAAGCGGTTCCATGCGTTGATGGCGGAGATCAGCAGCGTCAGGTCGACCAGTTCCTCTTCGCTGAAGTGCGGGCGTACGGCTTGCCACACGGCGTCGGGCACGTGTTCCTGCGACACCAGCGTGAGCGCTTCGGTCCATTCGAGCGCGGCGCGCTCGCGGTCGGTGAAGAAAGGCGTTTCGCGCCACACCACGACAGTAGCCAGGCGCCGCTCGGATTCGCCGCCTTTGCGGGCGTCGGTGGTATGCATGTCGACGCAGAACGCGCAGCCGTTGATCTGCGACGCGCGCAGACGAACCAGTTCGGTCAGCGATTTTTCGAGGGCCGATTTGCCGATGCGCTCTTCGACGCCGAGCAATGCTTTGATGGCGGCGGGATTGGCTTTGTAGAAGTCGAGACGTTGTTCCATGATTCACTCCTTGATGAGTTGGACCCGTTCAGTGCTCCGGTGAGTGAAGATTAGACGCTCAACTGGTGTTGTTAAATGACCGGTTTTGGCTATTTTTGGGTGGCCACTTTTGGGGTGGGGATTTGTAGAGTTGGGTGACGGGGGGAAAGGACTGGGTTGTTAGCGTGTCGCTTCCTGCATTAGAAATTTGACATAAT
>NZ_JAQQCQ010000031.1:0-86791 GCF_046030355.1 Paraburkholderia caffeinilytica | reverse complement strand
ATCTGGAATCCGAGCCCTCGCACATTCAACCGCAGTGACAAAGCCATCATCAGCTCCCACTCCGCACTACGTGCGTCGCGGACGGGTCTGCCAGGGAAACCAGGAGCGTCGGTTCAGTCTGTGGGTGCCATCGGCTGCGCCTCGGCGACGCACCTCCGCACCCCTCTAGGAACCCCATTCAAACACCAGGTTGGTGTACTCCAATCACCGTCTCGGGCTAGGACACGAGCGCTAAAACACGGTGATTGGTTTTATGAACTACGCTTCGGCGCGCGCAGCGCCGCCGGAAGTATGACGCCTTTGTCACTGGCGCCGAATGTGCGAGAACACAGATTCCAGATGCACCACTACCCTTGGAAAACCAAGGTGCCCGCTTAGCATTAGCGGTTTGAGCCGCTTTCTTTGCTTATCTTTCTTTGCGGCGGCAAAGAAAGTAAGTGCCTGCCCCGCACAGGGGCGAACGCTAATAAACCATTGGCAATTCAAGGAAAGGCCAAAGCCCGAGGCACACAGCCAACAAGCGCCACACAGGCAATTAACCAAAAAAAATCCCAACACCGCAAGCACACAGAAAAAAAGCGCCGCACAGGCAAAATCAAAACCAAAACCTCACTCAACCCCCAACCGCGCCCGAATCGCCGGCAACATAAACTCCACCGCCGCGCGCCCCTCCTCGATCGCCGGCCCGGCGCGATGAAAATCAAAAATCCCCATCCCGCCCAGCCGGGGCTGAATCAAAATATCCGCCGGCTCACCGGCAAGACGGCTCCGCGAAATCCGCACCTGCATGATGTCGATGCTCTGCGCGATCGAGCTCAGCATCGATGGCACGCGCGCACTCGGCGCCGGCGCCACGCGCACATCATCGGAGGCGCGCCCTTCGGCGGGTGCCAGCCAGCGCGGCCAGGGCTTCCCATTACGCCGCAGCGCGACCGGCGGCGGCGCATCCGGGTCGAGCGCCGGTGTATCGACCGCCGCGCCGCCGAAATCGCGGCCATTCAGAATATCGTTGTTCAGATCGATCGCGATCACGCAGTCCGCCCGCATGCCGCGCGCCACCGAAACCGGCACCGGATTGCTCAAGCCGCCGTCCACCAGCCACACGCCGTTGTGAAACACCGGCGTGAAAATCCCCGGAATCGCTATCGAGGCGCGCACCGCGTCGACCACGCTGCCGTCCTGCAACCAGCTCTCGCGGCCCGTGTCGAGTTCGGTGGCCACCGCCGCGAACGGCATGTTCAACTGCGCGATCGAACGGCCGTCGAATTTATCCGCGAATATCTGGATCACCTTACGCCCGCCGAGCAAGCCGCCCGAAAAACGCAAATCGAGCAGCCGCACCACCGTCTGCCAGGTGAGCCGCGAGACCCACTCCTCCAGCCAGTCGAGGTCGCCGTTCGCGTAGATCGCGCCCACCAGCGCGCCAATCGACGTGCCGCACACGACATCCGGCCTGATGCCCGCATCATGCAACGCGCGAATCGCGCCGATATGCGCCCAGCCCCGTGCGGCACCGCCTCCCAACACCAGCCCGATCCGGCTGTATTGACGTCGACGTATCATGTGTTTCCCCGCCGTTTTTCGGCTATCGCCCGCGTATCACGTCCGAGCGAGATGTCGTATATACCTTCTGATATTGATCGAAATGCACGTTGAAAATGCCTTCTACGGTCACGCCGCCCTCACGCCACTTCCAGCTCCATACGGTTTCCGGTTTGAGCGGAAATACGGCGATCTGCCCAGGCTTGCCAAGCAGGCGGCGCACTTCGTCTTCGCTCATGCCGATGCGAATTTTCCCGAAGTTGTCGGCGGTCAGCACCTGCGTGATAGCTTGCAGTTTGCCGTCACGGTCGATGTCGACCATGTACGTGTTCAGTCCTTGCGGGCCACGCGGATATTCGAAGCGTTTTGAGCCATCGGTGAATGTGCGCTCGGTTTCCGGCTTGCCCATCTGATCGCGAATCTGCGCCTCCGTCGTGACGCCCGGCGTCATGTTCTTGAGCAACAACGCGTCCGGCTTGACGGCGTTGAAGAATTCCTTGAGTTTTTGCACGGCACGGTCGCTCTGTTGGTCGTCGCAGCCGGCCAGTGCAACGCATGCAGCCAGCAAGGCGACGGTAAGCAGTTTGAGGCTCACAGCAAGTTCCTGTACGGGTGCGACGCGGCAATCCGCGCGCATCCCGTTGTGTATGATGTACTACAGGATAACCGCGCCCGGAAAAAACCGCGAGCGAGGGCGGCAACGCGGCTGAGGCCATGGACATGCAGCGTGATTGACGGTGGGATGCGATGGCGCGGCAAGGCCGTAGAAAAACTTGCAGGAAGATGCTGGCAAGCGCATGCCCGAAGGCGAAGGCCGCAAAACGTGTTGCAGCAGGCACGGTAAAAGGGGCGAAAACCCGCGGCAGCCCCAAAAAACCGTCGCCACAAGCAAAAAGGCGACGCTGTGCAAAGCGTCGCCGAGTCGGTCGATACGGTCAAACCGGAAATAAACAGCGGCCAAACAGCCGCCTGAAACGCAGTATCGGGACGACGCGCAGCGGTCCGGTCCCGGGCGAAGCGGTCAGAGACCTTGGCCTCTGACCTCGCGCCCTCGCCGGAATGACGAACCGCTGCTTGTTTGGCCGCCCTGGTCCCTCGATAAGCCTTCCAAGTGCAGCTAATCTAAACGGATTGGCGAATTAAAACGAGAGCGCGTTTACACCGAATCGGCAGAGGATTTGCAGTGAGTCGTGCAAGCGCCGCGCCCGGTTGGTGCGACGCTTGCACAGTTCTCCTTATGCGCCGACATTCGCAGTGAAACCCGCACCCTCGCTGCAGCACCGAATCATTCTGCCGCGTGTAAATTCACGCGTACAGCATCGCGACGGTATGTGTCGTATCAGCGGCAGTGCGCCCGGCTTGCGCAAAGGTAGCGCAATTTCCTACGCGCGGACAAACGCAGCAAAACCAGCACGCCCTGCCCCCTCCAACACCGAATCGTTCTGCAGCGTATGAATCCGCGCGCACAGCACGTCGCGATAATGACGTTCGAGCGCATTGTCCCGGCTCAGGCCAGGATTGCCGCTCGCCTCGACGGCCAGTTGCACCGCCTCGATGGCCTGATTCGTCACCGTGTATTTGACGAGCGGCGCTTCGTCGAGTGTCACGTGTTCAGCATGCGCGCCGGCATCGAGTAACACGCGATTGCTGAACAGCAGTGCGTCGATGCGGCCGAGCGTCTGCTGAAACGCGGGCAGGCTCGCGAGCGGCGCGCCGAGATTACCGGGCGTGCGTTCAGCGGCCCATTGCGCGAACCAGTCGCGCGCCGCCCGTGCGACGCCGTCATAGACCGCCGACAACAACACGCTCATCCACGCGAAGCCAAGTGCATCGAGCCCGGCACCCGGCTCGCCGGGCAAATGGACGTCAACCGCATGAGCCGCCGGCACAAACACATTGTCGAACACGAGTTCGTGACTGCCCGTGGCGCGCATGCCGAGATGATTCCACGCGCTGCCAACTCGCACGCCCGGCGTGTCCCGACGCACCAGCCACACGCCAACGCGCGGCGGCGTCTCATCGCTGCGCGCCCACACCGCGAGCCACGTGAGGCCGGGGCTGCCGGTCGAATAGAGCTTGCTGCCGTCGATGATCCAGCCGTCGGCGCTGCGCTTCGCGATAGTCGATGGCAAGCCGCCGCGTGCCGGCGTGCCCAGCTCGGGTTCGACGCGCAGCGAGTTGATCAGCGCGCCCTCGTGCACCGCGTCGCGGGCCACACGTTCACGCAATTCGACAGGCCAATGCGGGTTGCCCTGCAAACGATGATGAAACAGGTACTGCATCACCAGAACCAACGCCGTGGACGGCTCGCCGCGCGCCACCGCGCGCACCACTTTCAAGGCCTGCGGCAAGCTCGCCCCCGCGCCGCCAAGCGAGGCGGGCACCGTCAACGAGAGTAGATCGAATTCGTGCAGGCGCGCCAGGTTGGCGTGCGGAAATTCCGCCGTGCGGTCATAGTGAGCCGCACCGGCAACAAACTCGCTCGTGAGCCGTGCGAGCAATGCGTCGAACGCATCGCTATCGAGCGGCGGATGACGGCGCGTCACCGCGCTTTCGGCAATCGGGGCGTTCATAGGAGGACTCCGGCAAGCCGCATCAAGGCAACGGGAAGCTGCGGTCGAAGCTCGTGCGCACGTCGAGATGCGCACGAATCACGTTAGCGGCTTCATACGTATCGGCGGTACGCTGCTGCGCGGCGACGACGCTGTCGTCGATCGTCACCGGATGCACCTGGCCGCGCTGATAGACGGTTTTCAGCACATCGGTCGGCAGACCCGTGACTTTCGACTGCATCGCCGCCACTTCGTCGGGATGCGACAGCGCCCAGCGCTGGCCAATCGCCACGCGTCGCAGGAAGTCGGCAAGTTGCGCACGCTTGTCCGCGATCGCGCGTTCGGTTGCGACCTGATAACTGAGCCCTTCGGACAGGCCTACGCCGTTGGCGATGATGCGATCGTGATCGCGTGCCTCGCTGAGTGCGGTGTAGGGGTCCCACACCGACCATGCGTCGACGCTGCCCGAGGCCAGCGCCGCCTTCGCATCGGCGGGGGCGAGGAACACAAAGGTGACGTCGGCGACCGGCACATTGGCCTTCTTCAGCGCGGCAAGCGCGAGATAGTGGCCGATCGAACCGCGCGTCGTGGCAATGCGCTTACCCTTCAGGCTCGCAGCGTCGTTCAACGGTGATTGCGCGCCGACAACGATCGCCAGATCCAGCGGATTCGATCGGGTTGCCGCGACCGCACGGACTCGCGCACCGGCTGCGAGCGCGAACACGAGGGGCGCATCGCCCAGCCCGCCGACATCCACCGCGCCGGCATTCAGCGCTTCGCCGAGCGGCTGCGCGGCGGGAAAATTGAACCACTCGATCTTGTACGGCAGATCCTTCAGTTGTCCGGATGCTTCGAGAATGCCGCGTGTTTGCAAGGACTGGTCGCCGACTTTTAGCACAGGCAAATCCGCTGCATAAGACTGCGTTGTGCAAACGGACGCGCACAGTGCAAGCACTGCCGCGCCGAGCGGTTTGAGCAACGCACGTTGCAAGACGGATGAAACGGAGAACGAAGAACGGGAAGTCGTCATGGTTGCGATTACGTCGTGGCATTCGGAATGATGTGTCATCGACGATAAGGCACACCTCTGTATAAGACAAACGCATTATTCTGCTAAGCAAATATGCGAATTTTCTTGCGCGGCGGGGCGTGCGCGCACGTCGATACGGGTATCATCGAACGCACGAATCTTGCGCGCCGTTGCGCACTCATCAAGTCACCGCTCACCATGAAGATCGACGAAATCGACGCCTACGTCACCGCCATCCGCTGTCAGTCGTTGCAACAGGCGGCGCTCTCACTCGGGCTCACGCAACCGGCAATCACGCGCCGCCTGCAGAATTTCGAAGAGGCGCTCGGCGTCGAACTGCTCGACCGCAATACGCGTCCGCTCAAGGCGACTGCAACGGGCCGCATCGTCTATGAACAATGCCGCGTGATTCAGCGCGAACTCGACGTGCTGCGCGAGATCGTCGCCACCGACACGCCGCCGGTCGGCACGCTACGCCTCGGCGTCGCGCAGACCATTGCCGATATCGCGCTGACCGATGCGATGCGTGGCCTCAAGTCGGCTTATCCGGATCTGCAAGCGCGGGCGTCGACCGGTTGGGGCAGCCAGCTTCTGCAACGCGTCGAGCAGGGTGAACTCGACGCCGCCGCGATCCTGCTGCCGAGCAACAAGACCTTCGGCGAGACCTTGTCGGCCCGCTCGCTTGGCCGCGTCAAACTGGCGGTGGTCGCGCAGAAAGGCATGCTGAAAAAGCGCGCGCATACACTGGCGGAATGCCAGTCGATCGGGTGGGTGTTGAATCCGGATGGATGTGGCTTTCGCGATGGCCTGCAACGCGCGCTGACGGGTCTCGGACTCGCGCTCAAGCTCAATCTGGAAACGCTCGGCACCGAACTGCAATTGCAGCTCGTCGCTGACGGCAACGGCCTCGGCCTCGTGCCGTTACCGCTGCTGCAGGCCAGCGCTCACGCGAACGCACTCGATATCGTATCGATCAACGACTTCAAGCCGCTCATCGATATCTGGCTCGTGCATCCGCGCGTGCTGGGTAAATTGCAACAGCCCGTGGAGCGCTTCGGCGCGGCGATCGAGCGGCAATTCAAGGAAGCGCGCGCGCAGCGCGCGGCTTGAGCAGCCGCACGCCTATTGCCACCATCGCCATCAGATCACGCGAAAACCGTGTGTTCCATCGCGCCCAAGCTGGGCAACGAGGCCGTACTCCCACTCCAGATACGCATTCATCGCTTCGCGCGCGTTATCGGTTCCCTCATACGGCCGGCGATACCGATCGATGCGCGGCGACGCCAGACGCGTCTCGCCACTTTCGACGGCCAGGCCTGCTTCGATCCACGCGCTGGTGCCGCCGCTTAGCACGTGCACTGGCTTCCCCGTCAGCGCTGCCAACTCGGGCGCGGCAAAGCGCGCAAGAAGACTGCTGCCGCAGGTCACCACATAACGTTGCGCATCCGGCAACTTGTGCAATGCTTCCCCGAGTTGCCCGCGAATCGCGAACCACGCGCCGGGAATATGGCGCTTCACATAGTTCGCGCTGGTCGTGAAGTCCAGCACGACCGTGCCGGGCGATTGCAACAGCGTCACCAGTCCGGCCGGCGTGATTTCATCGACAGCAGGCGGCGTGGGTGCATAACGCGCGGCAGGCGCGGCGCCCTTTTCGCTGAAGTCCGCGTTGCCCAGCCCGTCCACCACATAGACCTCGACGTTCATCTGCGCGAGCCAGGAGGCCGTCATGTTCGCGCGCACGCCGTCGTTGTCGGCGAGGATCACGCGTGCGCCGCGCACCGGCGCGAACATGTCGGTCTCCTGCACGAGTTGACCGCCCGGCGCATTGCGAAAGCCGGGTACGTGGCCCGCTTCATACTCTTCCGGTGTACGCACGTCGAAACGATAGACGGTGCGTACCGCTTCATCGGCCCAGCGACGCGCTTCGTCGCGCGACGTGCGGCCCACCCTGGCGCGATCCGCCGCCCCGCGTGCGGAATCGGCAGCGGCGAGGCGAAGTGCGTCATCGGCAATCGGATCGAAGCGGCGCGTGCTGCCGTGCGCGAGCGCCTGGCCCGCAAGCGTCCAGCCGATGGTGCCATTGCGCAGCGCCGCAACCGGATTCGGCACGCCCGCATTGATCAGCGACTGCGCGCCGATGATGCTGCGCGTGCGCCCCGCGCAATTGACGATAATCCGTGTGGCGGGGTTCGGCGCAAGCTGCCGTGCGCGCAGCACCAGTTCCGCGCCCGGCACGCTGATGCTGCCGGGAATATTCATGGTCTGGTATTCATCGAAGCGGCGTGCGTCGAGCACCACCACATCGGCTTCGTGATCGAGCAGCGCCAGTACCTGCGGCGCACCCAGAGACGGCGTGTGGCGCTCGCTTTCGACCAGTTCGCCGAATGCCTTGCTCGGCACGTTGACGTCCTGGAACAGCTCTCCACCCGCTTCGCGCCAGCCTTGCAAGCCGTCCTCAAGCAATGCGACATCGGTATAGCCCAGCTCGCTCAACCGGCGCGCGGCGCGGTCGGCAAGCCCTTCACCGTCGTCGAATACGACGACCGGCACGTCGCGGCGCGGCAAGCGCACAGGCGCTTCCAGTTCGAGCCGCGACAACGACAGATTGGCCGCGAACAGCGGATGGCTGCGCGCATGCGGATCCTCTTCCCGCACATCCACGAGCGCGATTTCCTCGCGCTCAAGCAGCGCGCGGCGCACGTCTTTGAATGATCGGATACGGAACGCTTTAGTGACACTCATGAGATCAGGGACTCCTTCGAAACATTCCAGATATTCGGCAACACGTCGTTCGAGTAGCCGGAGATAAAGGTCTTACGGCCTCCGCCGGCCGGGTAGACGGAACGCGTCACCGCGCCAATGTTTCCACCGTACACGTGAATGCTGATCGACGTACGATCGCGAAAAGCATTACTCACGCGATGGATATCGCCGATGCGCGGCGAGACGGCATCCACCGTGCCGGCATCGAGGCGCTTTGCCGCCCCGGCTTCCTCCAGCGCGCCGTCCGGCGTGACGTGATACCCCTGAGCAATTTCCGCACCACGCAATACGCCGATCAAGCCCCACACAGTGTGATCGTGCACCGGCGTCGACTGCCCCGGTCCCCATACAAAACTGACAATTGAAAACCGCTGCCGCGAATCCGCGTGCAACAGAAATTGCTGATAGCGCTCGGGATCGGGTTGCGCGAAGGCGTCGGGCAACCAGTCGTCGTGGGCAATCAGGTCGCGCAGCGCGGCGCCGCCTGCTTCGAGCAGATGGGCTTCAGGCGCCTGTTCGTCGACGAGCGACGCAATCCGGCCGACGAACGCGCGCAGCCGGTCCGGTCTCAAAGCTTGAGTCATCGAATGGTCAAAAGGTAAGTGAGTTTGAATCGCTTACGCACCGCGGGCGGGCGCGACATTGAAGGTATCGGTCCATAACGGTGCGACGAATACAGGCGGATCGGTTTTATCGCTTGCCGCCGGCGTAGTGGTAGCGGCGGCTGTCGAAATCAGGCGCGTGCCTGCTGCGCCATGCACCGCCGCCGATCCGACACGCGAATGCGGTTGAAGTGCTTGCCGAACGGATTGACCGAGAAGTGATCGGGCCACTGCGGATCGCCCGCGGTGATGTGGCCAGCCAGACCTTGATCGAAACCATAGCGGGCCAGCAGGCGAAACGCCACGGCGAGCCGTTCCTGCCGATAGCGCCGTTCGTCCGCGATGCTGGCGCGCAGCGGACAGATCGGTCATCGTGACGCCGCTCAGGCGGCCACGCGCTCGACGCGCGCGATCCGTTCGCGAGTGGCCGGAATCAGTTCGCGGCCATAGTCGACGGCGTCTTCGAGCGGATCGAAGCCGCGCACGAGGAAGGTCGACACGCCGAGCGCGTAGTACTCCGCGAGCGTTTCGGCGACCTGTTCCGGTGTGCCGACCAGCGCGGTCGAATTCGAGCGTCCGCCGATTTCCTTGGCGACGCCGGTCCACAAGCGCTCATCGACGCGATCCGACTCACCCGATGCCGCGAGCAGCCGCCGCGCGCCTTCGCTTTGCGCCGGGCCGCCGACACCGAGTCCTTGCGCCGCGCGCAGCCGCCGGGTTTCCTCGAGGATATGCTCCGCGCGTTCCCACGCGGCGCCTTCGGTAGCGGCGAGGATGGGCCGGAACGACACGGAAAAGCGCACGTTACGGCCGTGTTTCGCCGCTTCGGCACGCACGCGGGTCACTTGTTCGCGCACTTGCGCCTTCGATTCGCCCCAAAGCGCGTAGACGTCCGCATGACGTCCGGCGATTTCGAGCGCGGGCGCCGACGCGCCGCCGAAATACACGGGGATATGGGGTTGCTGCACCGGCTTCACTTCGGAGAAGCCTTGTTCGAAACGATAGTACTGACCGTGATGATCGAAGGGTTTCGCTTCGGTCCAGATGCGGCGCAGGATGTGCAGGTATTCGTCGGTGCGCGCGTAGCGCTCGTCATGCGACAGGTAATCGCCATCGCGGCGTTGTTCGGCGTCGTCGCCGCCGGAGATGATGTGGACGGCGAGACGGCCGCCGGAATAGTGATCGAGTGTCGCCAGTTGACGCGCGGCGAGCGTGGGCGAAACAAAACCTGGGCGATGGGCGAGCATGAAGTGCACTTTGCTCGTGACGCTGGCCGCGTGCGCGACGGTGAGGAGCGCGTCGGGGCTCGTCGAATGATGCGGCACGAGGATGCGATCGAAGCCCGCGGCCTCGTGAGCGCGGGCGAATTGCTCCACGTAGTCGATGTCGATGACCGGACCTTGCGGGGCGTGGGTCTCGGACACCTTGCGGGTCTGGATCATGCCGATGAATTCGATGGACACGATGGTGTCTCCCAGGGTGGTTTTTTGCCCGGCTGGGCGGTGGCTTTTCTGGATGGATGCGGTGCTTTGTTCGAGGGGGTTAAGGTAGCAGCGCTACATGCGGTTGTTAAATATTGATCGGACATATGTATATCGGAATTGCATGTAACGGGAGGGGGTTGGCTGCGCTGGGGTTGGCTGCGCTGGGGTTGGCTGCGCTGGGGTTGTTTGTCTGTAGGCCTGCGGCGTTGGCCTTTCCTTGTTTTCTTATTGGTTTATTAGTGTCGCCCCTGTGCGGGGCGGCACTTACTTCTCTTTGCCGCCGCAAAGAGAAGTAAGCAAGAGAAAGCGGCTCACACCGCTAATTCTTAAGCGGGTCCCCCGCGCAGTTACGGTAGTGGTGCATCTGGAATCGGTGTTCTCGCACATTCGGCGCCAGTGACAAAGGCGTCATACTTCCGGCGGCGCTGCGCGCGCCGTGGCGTACTTCATAAAACCAATCATCGTGTTTTAGCGCTCGTGTCCTAGCCCGAGACGGTGATTGGAGTACACCAACCTGGTGTTTGAATGGGGGTTCCTGGGGAGAGTACGGAGGTGCATCGCCGAGGCGAAGCCGATGGCTCTCACAGACTGAACCGAAGTCTCTGGTTTCCCATGCAGACCCATCCGCGACGCACGCAGTGCGGAGTGGGAACTGATGACCGCCTGGTCACTACCGCCGAATGTGCGAGAACACGGATTCCAGATGCACCACTACCGTAGCTGCGCGGGTGACCCGCTTATGCGCTAGCGGTGTGAGCCGCTTTCTCTTGCTTACTTCTCTTTGCGGCGGCAAAGAGAAGTAAGTGCCGCCCCGCACAGGGGCGACACTAATAGACCAATAACAAAACAAGGAAAGGCCAAAAGAACCCAAACCAAGAAAATCCCAACGCCGCAGGCAAACATCCCCCGCCGAAGGCAACAACCCAAAACCCCCTTCCACGAACGTGGACATCCCCCCACCCTCAGCAGAAAACCAAAACCTTTGCCACAATGCCCCATCGCGCGAAAGCGCCCGAAACATCACATGAACAGAAAATGATCCCCTTCTCGGTCCTGGACCTCTCGCCGGTCAATGCTGGCGCCACCCCCGCGGACGCGTTCAAAAACACACTGGACCTCGCCCAGCACGCTGAAAACTGGAACTACCGCCGCTTCTGGCTGGCGGAACACCACAACATGACCGGCATCGCCAGCGCGGCCACCGCTGTCGTGATCGGCCACGTTGCCGGCGGCACCAGGAAAATCCGTGTCGGTTCCGGCGGCGTCATGCTGCCGAACCATGCGCCGCTCGTCATCGCGGAACAGTTCGGTACCCTCGCCTCGCTCTATCCGGATCGTATCGACCTGGGCCTCGGCCGCGCACCCGGTACCGATCAAAGCACCGCCCGCGCGCTGCGCCGCGATCTGCAAAATAGCGCAGAGTCGTTCCCCGACGACGTCGTCGAGTTGCAACGCTATTTCGCCGACCCCGTGCCGGGTCAGCGCATTCGCGCAGTCCCCGGCGCAGGGCTCCATGTGCCGCTGTGGCTGCTAGGCTCGTCGCTGTACAGCGCGCAACTGGCGGCCGCGCTCGGTCTGCCGTTCGCGTTCGCGTCGCACTTCGCACCCGATCACATGTTCACCGCGCTGAAGGTCTATCGCGAGCAATTCCGTCCGTCGGCGACGCTCGACAAACCGTACGCCATGGTCGGCGTCAATCTGTTCGCCGCCGATAGCAACGACGAAGCGCGGCGTCTGTTCACGTCGCTGCAGCAGCAATTCATCAATCTGCGGCGCGGCACGCCCGGTCAGTTGCAGCCGCCGGTCGAGCGGGTCGAAGCATCGGAGATGGAGTTGAACGGCATCGCGCATTCGCTCGCCTGCTCCGTGATCGGCGATCGCGATACGGTCCGCGAAGGACTGCTGTCGGTCATCGATCAGACCGGTGCGGATGAGTTGATGCTGACCGCGCAAATCTACGATCACCAAGCACGGCTGCGTTCGTTCGAGATCGGCGCGCAAGTGCGTGATGAGTTAGGTGCCCGTAAGTAACAACGCAGGCAAGTAACAAAAAAGGGGGGCCTGTATCAACGCAGGCCGCCCTTCTTTTTTGTCGAACGGTTGCCGGCCCTGGACACACGAGCATCGGGTCGCCCAGTCGCAACACACGCGCCGAAACTCATCGATTGGCCGGCACCGCTGCCAACCCATCGAGCAGCGCCTTATGAAACGCCTGTGGATCCTCCCGATGGGCGGCGGATCTGGCTGTTGCAAGTTATCGTCATCAGGAAGCCTATCTCTAGCGCCGAACGCTGTTGTGAAAGGACCTGGCGACATGCCAGCTTCGCAGATTTCGCGATGGATTCAATGGTACGCTGAGGCCTCAGATGTGGGCATGGGAACATCTGCCCATATCTCACTGATACGGTCAATATATCGACTGTGCCGACAGGCGTTGGCGTGCCGCAGTGAGCACATTGTGACAACACAAGGATAGCAAGTGGCTGAACCGAAAACTGAAGACGCAGGTTTTTCTTCCGTCGAGTATGTGCAGCGCGTCACGACCTTTTTGGGAGAAGTGAGTGGCTGGTGTAGAGAGCGTGGCCTAACCGTGGAACGCGACGCTGTAACGCTCAGTGAAGAGCAAATGGCCCAATATGATGCCCCGTGCCTTTACATATCGAAGGACGGAGTATCAGTGGCCAAGATCCTGCCTGCCGGATCAAAAATCATCGGCGCGCACGGAAGAGTGGACCTGATTGGCCGTGTGACGAGACATGCGTTCCTTTTCTATGTTGGAAAAGGTCCGGCGTTTTCGACGCAAACTATCATTGGTGGAAAAACTGTAACGTCATCGTCGACACCCATGCTTTCTGGAGTCGACGGAGAGGGCTGGTACTGGATTGAGGCCAGGGTACGTCGGGCAAAGCGCGTAGAAGAAAGTCTGTTTCTTGATCTGCTCACGGACGTTTCCGACTATGAATTTTAATAATCCACTGGATCCCGTCTATAAGGCATTTGCTGTCGCGAACGATTGCTTCAAAGTCGCCACGCGCACGATTCAAATCCAGCACGAAGAACTCATTCGGCGCACACAGTTCATTGGGGCAACGCCGGAGGAAGCAAATACCGCCCTTGAAGACGCAGCAAAGCAAGCAGCTGACCTGGCCATTTTGGCGTTGTTCGCCACATTCGAGCGCTTCGTCATCGAGCATCTGCAAACGGCGAACCGTCTGCTGGCCGCAGGATATCCGCAGCAGTATGCCAACAAGCTGGCAGAAAAGTTCGAAAGTGAAGTTGAGTACTGGAGGTTTGGTGAGATTCTCAACCTTTTCAAAGGCGAAGTTGACTCTGATCTCATCGGGCAGGTGAAGCAAATCAAGCAATATCGCGACTGGATCGCACACCAAAACCCAAGCAAGCCAACCCCGACGCAGGCCACGCCGGAAACCGCCTTCGATGTCTTAACCAAGATGATCGAGCAAATCCGGCAGACCCACACTCCTCCGCCGGAAGAGGAAGCGGTCGAGGCCGCCGCATCGGCATAAGCTAATAGTGGGAGAGTCTGTCGCGAAGCAGCTCTAACATTCGCACGCTTCAGATCCGCGCAAACAAGTGTTAGCCATAAAGTGCATGGCGGGTGCTGCCTAATGTCCGAACTTTCGCTTTGCCTGCATGTAAAGGTAGCGAATCCTCCTGTGGTAAATGGCTGGTGCCAATTTAGGAGCGGACGTAATCGATCCAAGGAAAAACGGCTGCACCTGGCCGACTACAGCCTGTCCGAAAACTGTCTCCCCGGGAAATTCGAAGGACCTGAAAATGGCCAGCAAGCAGTTTCGCCTTGTGGTGAGCGACACAGGAATACGGTAACCGGACAGAAAGCCGTTTGAACGCTCACCGATTGGCCGGCACCGCCGCCAACCCATCGAGCAGCGCCTTATGAAACGCCTGTGGGTCCTGCATCTGCGGCGCATGCCCCAATTCGGCGAATTCGACGAGCGTCGCGTGCGGAATCGCCTTCGCGGCGGCCTTGCCCAGCTCGGGGTAATGGCCAATTTTCGCTCGCACGTCAGGGGGCGCTACATCCTTGCCAATCGCGGTCGTGTCCTTCTGGCCGATCAGCAGTAACGTCGGCATGCTCAGGTGGCTCAGCTCGTACACCACCGGCTGGGTGTAAATCATGTCGTAGAGCAAGGCGGAATTCCACGCCACGATCTGTTTGCCGGGGCCGCGGTACATCCCCGCCAGCATCTGCACCCACGGCTCATAGTCGGCGCGCCATTGGCCGGCGTAATAGGTCGCCTGCTCGTAACGGCGAATGCTGTCCGCAGTCGTCTTCAGTTCGCGCTCGTACCATTGATCGACCGATAGCGACGGCACGCCCTTCGCCTTCCAGTCCTCAAGCCCGATCGGATTGACCAGCACCAGTTGCTGCGTTTCACGCGGATACATCAGTGCATAGCGGATCGCGAGCATGCCGCCCGTCGAATGGCCGATCATCGTCGCATCGGTCACGCCGAGCGATTCGAGCAACGCATGCGTATTGCGCGCCAGTTGCTGAAAGCTGTATTGATAGTGCTCGGGTTTGCTCGATTTGCAAAAGCCGATCTGATCCGGGGCGATCACCCTGTAGCCGGCGTCGCTCAGGCGATGGATGGTCGCGTCCCAGGTCGCCGCGCAGAAGTTCTTGCCGTGCAGCAACACGGCCGTGCGCCCGTTCGCGTGCTCTGGCTTGATATCGATGTACGCCATGTGCAGCGCCACGCCCTGTGAGGTGAAGGCGTATTGCCCGACCGGCGCCGGATAGTTGAAGCCCTGCAACTCGGGACCGTACGCCGGACCGCTGTCGTCGGCGGTTGATGCCGGAACGGCGCCGGCAGTCCCGGAACCGGGCTGGCTAACAGGGCTAACCGGGCTACCAGGATGACCCGAACGGCCCGAACCAGCCGAACTACCCGGACTACCCCAACTACCTTGACTACCCGCAACGGCGCCGCTACCCGGCGTGACGGCGAAAGCACCGGGCGTAACGGCTAGCACGCAGGCGCTCAAGATGACAGACAAAGACTGACGTTGGAAACTCATCGATCGTTTCTTGCAAAGAGAAATCAGCATGAAGCATACAGACCACGTGCGCCGGCAAGCCAGCGCCCGCACCCCGTTCAGAGCGGACGATTCTACGATGCGCCGCCGGACTCTGTCGCCAGACTCTGCTGCCATGCGCGCATGGCTCGTACCGGCACCGGCCGGTGTGGCACGCATATTGCGAAGAAGGTTCGCCTTACGCCCTATGTGTCGTGGCGCACGGATACGTCCCGTGCAAGGGTTGATCGTTCGCAAAGCGGCCGCGCGAACAGCATCCGCACAATTCACACTATTCGCCCGCGGCAAATCGGTGCTAGAACTAGCAGACGGGCTCGCGAAGACAAAAGCCGCCTGGCAGCACGAAGCAATAACGCAGGGCGAAAAAACAAGACCATCCGGGGAATACCAATCAGCAACTATCTTGCATGGGACCGGAGTAAGCCCGATGGGGCTGGAGTCAGGGCTAGGCATGGGGCTGGAGTCAGCGCAAAGCGCCAACGCCAGTCGACAGCCCAAGCGTCAACTCCGGCCGACAATGCTCACTCTGGATCGATGCGCTGCATGGGACAGGGGTAAGCGCCAAAGCGCTAACGCCTGTCAACAAAAGGAGACAGACATGGAAACTCCGGCACGGTTGAACGATCTGCAACGCACCACTCTGGCCATCGTCCTCGCGGGCGGACGGGGCACGCGGCTCGGGCCGCTCACCAACAAGCGCGTCAAACCGGCGGTACACTTCGGCGGCAAGTACCGGATCATCGACTTCGCGCTCTCCAATTGCCTGAACTCCGGCATCCGCCGCATCGCGGTGGTCACGCAATACAAGGCACACTCGCTGTTGCGCCATCTGCAGCGCGGCTGGGGCTTCCTGCGCGGCGAATTCGGCGAATTCATCGATCTGTGGCCGGCGCAACAGCGCGTGGAAGGCGCGCACTGGTATCGCGGCACCGCGGACGCCGTGTTCCAGAATCTCGACATCATCCGCTCGATCCGGCCGAAATACGTGGTGGTGCTGGCGGGCGACCACATCTACAAGATGGACTACACGCGCATGATCGCGGATCACGCGGAGAGCGGCGCGGATTGCACGGTCGGCTGCATCGAGGTGCCGCGTATGGACGCCGTGGCCTTCGGCGTGATGCATGTGGATGAAAACCGGCGCGTGACCGGCTTCGTCGAAAAACCCGCCGATCCGCCCGCCATGCCGGGCCGCCCGGATTCGGCGCTCGCCAGCATGGGCATCTACGTGTTCAGCGCCGATTACCTGTATTCGCTGCTCGAAGAGAACATCTCGAGCGCCGATACCGATCACGACTTCGGCAAGGACATCCTGCCGCGTGTCGTCACACAGGGCACGGCGATCGCGCATCCGTTCAGCATGTCCTGCGTGTCGTCGGACCCGAACGTGGAGCCGTACTGGCGCGACGTCGGCACGATCGACGCCTACTGGGCAGCCAACCTCGACCTCGCCTCCACCATCCCGACCCTCGATCTGTACGACCGCAGCTGGCCGATCTGGACGTATCAGGAACAGCTGCCGCCTGCCAAGTTCGTACGCGACATGAAAGGTTTGCAGGGCTCCGGCAACAATCTGATCGTGTGCGGTGGCTGCGTCATTTCCGGCTCGCAGATTTCGCGCTCGGTGTTGTCGTCGAACGTCAAAGTGAGTTCGTTCTGTAACATCAATGAGGCAGTCTTGTTGCCGCAGGTCACCGTGGGCGCGAGTTGCCGGCTGCAAAAAGTGGTGATCGACCGCGGCTGCACCATTCCGGACGGCACGATCATCGGCGAAGATCCGGTCGCGGACGCCGAGCGCTTCTATCGCACCGACGACGGCGTGGTGCTGGTCACGCCGGAGGCATTGCGGCAGAAGGGAACATGATCAAGCCTCGCCGGACGGCAAAGCGAACGGGCCGGCGGAACTGCACGCCGGTCCGGCCGCTCATGGTGAACTGACGCAAACCCGCACTCCCGCACCAACAGGAACGAGACCGAGCCTATGACGATTCGCGCCCTGCACGTCGCAAGCGAGCTGTATCCCCTCCTCAAAACGGGCGGTCTTGCCGACGTCGCGGGCGCATTGCCGCCCGCGCTGATCGAGCGCGGCGCCGATGTGCGGGTGCTGCTGCCCGGTTTTCCGGCGGTAGTCGCCGGCTTGACCGACTTGCGGCCGGTGGCGCAACTGGGCCGCCGTTTCGATTCGCCGGGCGTCACGCTCGAACAGGGCACGCTGCCGTCGAACGGCCTGATCGTCTACGTCATCCGCGCCGGCTCGCTGTACGACCGGCCCGGCAACCCCTATCTGAACGACGAACACGTACCGTACGGCGACAATGCGCAACGTTTCGCCCTGCTCGGCTGGGTCGCGGCCCAACTGGCGCAGCACCTCGACCCGGCGTGGGCGCCGCAGATCGTCCACGCGCACGACTGGCATGCCGGACTCGCGCCCGCCTATCTGAAGGCGGCTGAACGGCAGCACGGCCGCTCGTTCGCGCGCAGCGTCTTCACGGTGCACAACCTCGCGTATCAGGGGGTTTTTCCGGCGCATCAGTTCGGTCAGCTGGCATTACCGGACGACTTCTTCAACATGCGCGGCGTCGAGTTCTATGGGCAGTTATCGTTCCTGAAGGCAGGCCTCTTCTACAGCGACCGTATTACCACCGTCAGCCCGACCTACGCCCGCGAAATCCAGACACTCGCCCAGGGTGGCGGGCTCGATGGGTTGTTGCGCCATCGCTCGCACGATCTGAGCGGCATCCTGAACGGCGTCGACTACTCGGTATGGAATCCCGCCACCGACGCGCTGCTCGACGATCACTACACGGCCACCCGCCTGGCCGGCAAACTGGCATGCAAGGAGGCGCTGCAGAAGCGTTTCGGCCTCGCGCAGAAAAGCGATGCGCTGCTGTTCGGCGTGGTAAGCCGGTTAACCGAACAGAAGGGCCTCGACCTGCTGCTCGAAACGGTGCCCGAAATTGTCAAACGCGGCGGTCAGCTGGTGGTGTTCGGCACCGGCGACCCGGCGCTCGAAAACGGTTTGAAACGCGTCGCGCACATGCATCCGGAATCGGTGGCGGTTGAACTGGGTTTCGACGAAACCCTCGCGCATACGATCATCGCGGGCAGCGACGTGATCGCGGTGCCGTCGCGATTCGAGCCCTGCGGACTCACGCAACTGTATGCGCTGGCTTACGGGTCGCTGCCGCTCGTGCATTGCGTCGGCGGTCTGGCGGACACGGTTGTGGACGCGTCGCTCGAAAATCTCGCCGAGGATCTGGCCACCGGTTTCGTATTCGAACGATTCGAGCCGAAGGGTCTGGCGGCTGCGATCCGCCGCGCGTTTGCGCTCTACGACCGGCGTACCGAGTGGAAAGCCACGCAACGTCGCGCGATGCATCAGGATTTCGGCTGGGGCGCCTCGGCCGAGCGCTACCTGGCGCTGTATAGGGAACTCGTCTGAGAGTCGGCCCCACCCTCCCCTATTTGATGGTTCGACGCAACAAGCCGGGGACGGATCAACTCGCGCGTGACAAACTCATGTATTGTTTCCTCACGATGCAGATCGCGCATTTTTCTTGCACCATCTGGAACAGTCACGCCGCTTGAGACGCCCGGCCCAGGCCGGTCTGTTACCGCGGCCATTCTTCCGTTCTCATTGATCGCGCACCCCGCTTGCGCGTGGCCACACCATGACGAAAAACGTTCTGAGCATCCAGTCACATGTCGTCTTCGGGCACGCCGGCAATAGCGCGGCCGTCTTCCCGATGCGCCGGCTCGGCGTCAATGTCTGGCCGCTCAATACCGTGCAGTTCTCGAACCACACGCAATACGGCCATTGGACCGGCGGTGCGATCGAGGCCTCGCAGATGGAAGACCTCGTCGAAGGCATCGGCGCGATCGGCATGCTGCCGCGCTGCGACGCCGTGCTGTCCGGCTATCTGGGCACGCCCGAGCAGGCGCAGGCGGTGCTGGAGATCGTCAAGGCGGTGAAAGCCGCCAATCCGCGCGCGTGGTACTTCTGCGACCCGGTGATGGGCGCGGCGAGCGGCTGCAAGGTCGAACCGGGCATTCAGGAATTTCTCGTACGCACCATGCCGGAGGTGGCCGACGCCATGGCGCCGAATCACACCGAGTTGCAGCGCCTCGTGGGCCGTGAGATCGAGACGCTCGAAGAAGCGGTGACCGCGTGCCGCGAGGTCATCGCCCGCGGGCCGAAGCTCGTGCTGGTCAAACATCTGCTCGATCGCAACAGCCCCGCCGACCGTTTCAACATGCTGGTCGTCACCGAGCGCGAGGCCTGGATGGGGCAGCGTCCGCTCTACCCGTTTGCGCGGCAGCCGGTGGGCGTCGGCGATCTGACGAGCGCGGTGTTTGTCGCGCGCACGCTGCTGGGCGATTCGATCCGCGCGGCCTTCGAGCACACGCTGGCCGCCGTGAACGCGGTGGTGAAAGCGACATGGCAAGCCGGGCGCTACGAGCTGGAGCTCGTGGCCGCGCAGAACGACATCGCGCAACCGCGGGAATGGTTCGACGCGTGGGTGGCCGAGACAGCCTAGGCGGGCAGAGAGAACTGCGCTTGCACGGAGCGGCCTCGTCACGGCATGCATAAGGACGCGTTGCTTTGGGTACGCCGGCGGCACGCCACGATCTGGCTGCAGGGCACATGACCCGCGCTTGTCAGCCGGGCGTCCTATAATGCGTGCCGCGCAGGCCGGGGCCGCCACCCGCCCGCGCCGTATTTTTCAGGCATCCGGCATTTAGCAGACGAGGCATCGATGGACGGTTATATCCGCAGCGAGCGGGAAGAATTTTTTGAGCAGTTGTGCATGAGCGTCGACGCGGACGAAGCGCACGAGCAGGAAGCGATCGAGTACTTCGAGAACCAGTTCGACCAGGCCGACTTCGATCCCGCACAGTGGCTCGACATCGCGCTTTACTATTCGCCGGCGGTGGCGCGCGGCATCGTCGACATGGTGACGCCCGATGACAAGGCACGCAGCAACATCGCCGAAGTCATCGCCGACAATCTCGACATTTCGTACGGCGAGGACGAGTGCCAGCAGTTTGCCGAAACCATCGAATTCGCGCTGAACAACGGCGTGCCGGTGGACATCGACCTGGTGCTCGACGGCTGCCAGCGCGCGATCGACGATCTCGACACCTGGGCTGACGAAGAGACCAAGGCGCCCCTTCTGCGTCTGCGCGAAGAGTTGCTGCGCCAGCAAGGCGAGCGTTGAGGGCGTAGTTTTTGCCCGCTGTCTTTCGGGTCTTTCCTTTTTCCGGCCAGTCCGCGCAAGTATGTTCGCGGCTGTGCCGCCGTAGTAAAGCCGGCGCGCTCGCGCCGGTTTCCCGAGCGCCGTCTCCCGGCTGCCTCCCTCCCTTTCTTCCGCAGCTACCGGTCATCCTCCTTCTTAAGCATATGCCGCAATCCGCACCCGCGCGCCGCCGCTGACAGGCCGCCAGCCCAAGCGCTCTGCGGACTATGCCGAAATGCTCATTCAAAGCGCCGCGAACTGCCAAGACGGTCGCAAATTGGCTTTCTATATTCGCGCCAGATTGACCAGCATGTGAACGCCGCTGCGCATCCAGGAAAACGTCCCATGGATGTCCCCAAGAGGTCGATCCAGTGTTACAGCCTTACCGCTTTCACACCTGAAACTGTCGATGGAGAGAGAGACCATGAGTCTTCGCAACACGCTGAAACCGCTTGCTCTGTTCGTTAGCGCTGCCTTCGCGATCGCGCCGCTAGCCAGTTTCGCCGACGACCTGCCGGTGAAGATCGGCTTCGCCGCCCCGCTGACAGGCGCCAACGCCGGCTACGGAAAGGATCTGGAAAACGGCGTCCGGCTCGCAATCGAAGAAGCCAACGCACAGAAGATCAAGATCGGCGACAAGGTCGCGCAATTCCAGCTCATCTCCGAGGACGACCAGGCCGACCCGCGCGTCGGCGTGCAGGCCGCGCAGAAGCTGGTCGACGCGGGCGTATCGGTGGTGGTGGGCCACTTCAATTCGGGCACGACGATTCCCGCCTCGCAGGTGTACGAGCAGGCGGGTATTCCGGTGATCGACCCAGCCGCCACCAATCCGATCATCACCGGGCGCGGCTTTGCGAACACCTTCATGGTGATTTCCACCGATGCGCAGAACGCCGGCAACGCGGGCGTCTACGCCGTCGAAGTGACGAAAGCCAAACGCATTGCGATCATCGACGACCGCACCGCGTTCGGCCAGGGCGAGGCCGACGAGTTCGAGAAGGCCGTGAAGGCGCATGGCGGCAACATCGTGACGCGCGAATACACCGACAATCACGCGGTGGACTTCAGCACGCAGATCACCAAGATCAAGGCGACCAACGCGGATCTGATCTTCTTCGGCGGCCTGGATACGCAGGCGGCGGGTTTCGCGAAGCGGATGAAACAACTGGGAATGAACGCGCAACTGGTGGGTGGCGGCGGTGTGATGGACCAGGACTTCATCAAGCTCGCCGGCGACCCGGCCGAAGGCGCAATGGCCTGGGAATATGGCAGACCGTTGGCCCAATTGCCGGGCGGCAAGGACTTTTCCGCGAAGTTCAAGAAGCGCTTCGGGGTGGATATCCTGTCGTACGCACCGTTCGGGTATGACGGGGCATGGGCCGCGATCAAGGCGATGCAGCAGGCTAAATCCACCTCGCCAGCCGTCTACCGGCCGGTGCTCAAGACAATCGATTACGACGGCGTGACCGGGAAGATTTCTTTCGACAGCACCGGGGCATTGAAGAGCGGCGCTTCCACGCTGTATCAGGTCAAGAGCGGAAGCTGGGTGCCTATCGTGACCAAGAGCGGAAGTTAGACGGCTCCTTTTTGCTCATGACCGCGTTGTTGTACGGGCGGCAAGTGGCGGTACTTTTTCACCGCCACTGCCATAGCCCTCCCGAAGCCACACATGCCTACCTGATAACCGTCACCACCACCTCGGCGTCGAGATCCCGTTCGATCCGGACCAGATCATCCTTCACGGCCGCAAATTCATCGGCCGAGCACATCTGGTGGCCAAACGCAGCTCGCAGGTGCCGCCTGACCTGCACGACCCGTGCGGCAGGATCGAACACGTAGCGCGAAGAAAACTCGAGGAACCGATCCTTCACCGTGGCATCCGGCGGCACATCGGTCACGCGGGCGAAACCCGGCAGCGTCATTTCCAGCGTCTCATCGAATTCCCCGCCGATGCAGGCCCATGGCTGCGTCCTGGCAGGCTCGGCCAGCCAGGCCTGGAGCTGCCCCGCCATGCCGCCGGACAAGCTCGTCAAGGCCGGCACGGCCGTCGTGCCATCGGTCCAGACGAAATGCGCCACTCGTCCCTGCATCGACGTGGAAAAAGATCCGTCGGTCAAGCTCAGATCGCCCGTGCGCAACTGCGCCGTGCCATGCAAGCCCGTCAGCAATAGACGGTTCGCCGCAATCTGTTGCGTGCGCTGCCGCGTGGCCCGTCGAAACATATTGCGTTCGAGCTCCGCGGTATAGCCGGCATCTTCCACGCGATACGCGTAGTTCGCCGCCCCGTTCCCGTCGACGTCGATCTGCAGGCGCGCCGTGCGCTCGCGCAACTGGGTGGCCGGCGTGCGGCTCAACACCCCCTCGTCGACCAGCAGAACGGGACGGTCCATCACGCTCGGCGGCAAATAGCCAAAACTCATGCCACCGGCCGTGGTATCGGCGAATAACGATAGATCAGGAATCCAGACGATTGCGTGATTGATTGCACTTTCACCGTAGCCCGGCACCTCCGGCAAACTGTAGTAAGGCCCGAGATTGAGTAGCACGGCCTCGCTATGGATGCCAACTGCGGCGAGAAGTGCGCTGTACAACGCGACATGATCCTTGCAATCACCATAGCGGTTATGCAGGATGTCAATCGCCTTATGCGGGATCGCCGCCGTCTCGCCGAGAAACAGCGCGACGTAGCGAATATTCAGGCGCATCCAGTCGTACAGGATCTGCGCCTTCGCGCGCGGGTCGCTCACCTGGGCCGTCAGACTCCGTGCGAGTTGAACGATGGCCGGCGCGTTCATCGTCGCGTCGGCAGCAGGGCCGCGATAGCGCGCGGCGAAACTCGCGAAGTCCGGGACGGTCGACACCATCAGCCGGTCGCCCCAGTTCGCATAGCCCACCGCGCCCGCTTCGAGTGGCGCATAGGGGCCGTGCTGATAATCGAATTCGTAGCGCGTGCGGCCGTTCGCCGTGACCGGCGGCAGCGCAACGTAGCCGCGCGCATCAGCATGGAGCGGCACGTCGGCGGGCAGGTCGAAGATCAGGCGCTGCATCTCGACAGGGTCGCGCGTCGGTTCGACCAGGTAGGCAAATGTGCCGGCCTGCAGGGGCATCGTGCGCGTCTTGCGAAACGCCAGATGCACGCGCGAGCCCGGTTCGACACCTGGAAAGATCACCGTGCGCAACACGCCGTCTTCGAAACTCGGCGCGCCGGCCGAGCGGGGTTCCTGCACGTCGCGGATCGCTTCGGGCCCGACCGGATGCGCGACGCCGTTCGGGTCGATCGTTTCCGCGGCCAGCAATTGCACCTGCTCGATGTCCTTGTTGAACCACACGTAACGTTGCGCGATATCGTCGACGCCGCTCGTCGTGTTGGCCCGCAGGACCGTGTCGTCGTGTTCTTCGACGGAGCCGTCCTTCTGGATCACGAAGAGGTGGACATCACGCTCCATCGTCGACGGAGAGAGGTCGTCGTTGGCGATATCGGAGGAATTGGCGGCGCTGGCATTAGCGGCGCTGGCGGCACCTGAACCGCTCGCGGCACGCCCCTCAGCCTGCGCGACGGTTACGCACGCAATCAGCCCCAACGCGGCGGCCAACTTCATGAACACCCCGCGCCGCGTCATGCGCGCGATCAGCGGTGACAACGCAGGCAGCGACGGAAAGCGCGCGTGCCTTCCCGTACGCGCTGCATGCAGCAACGACGCTCACCTGTGCGCATCAATCCCCTCCCCCAATTTGCCCGAGCAAAGCCTGCAACCGCTCGACATGCCTGAGCAACAGATGCCGATGTTTTTCGATCTGCTCCAGCCGGCCGGCCAGGTCAGCCTGAATCGGATCGTCGAGATCGGCGGCGGCGATCACGTCCTCCACTTTCGAGCGCATCGATGCAAGGTCCACCGGCGCATGACTCAAATGCCGCTCGAAACGCCGCACGTCCTGCATCGCCAGATCACGAACTTTGCGGAAGTGCGCCTGGCGCCGATGCGCTTCGGCGTCGAGCGTCTCTTCTTCCACGCGTTTGGCCGGACCCGTCTGGCCAAAAATCGGTTCGGGCGGGCGTAGCACCGTCTTCTTGCGCACGGGATGCGCCGTGCCGCGAAAACGCGCGAGCGGCTGCTCGTTGTCGATCGCTTCGCGCGCATTGGCTGGTATGTCCTGCCCGGTATGCGATACATTCATCCAGCCATTCGGCAAGCCGGTGACCGCCTCGATTCCGCGCACGAACTCCTCGCTGAATTCGCGCTGGCCGGACAACATCAATTTCAGGTAGCTGGCGGAAAAGGTCATCATGCGTGCCAGACGCGTCGCGGCGCCGACCTCGCGGGTCAGCAGCACCAGGTTCGCTCGCCAGACTGGGAGCAGCAATTCGTCGGAATCTTCCATCGCTGGGTCTTCCATCTTTTGCCCGATGTACGGATGACGCGCTCGCACACGTCATCGTTCTGAAAGGGTAGCCGCTTCAGCGCCTGGCGCGCAATGCCCACGTGCGCACTCCGCGACTGTCGAGATATCGAAATGACACACCACGGCGCGCCGACGCCCGGGGATAAAACGCCACGAAGCCCGACGTTTTGAGTTGACCCATGCATTTGGTCGGCGTTCCCCCGCTAAGTACCCGATGTATGGCATCCTTCGCACCGTTACGGCACGCTTCGTGCTGTAGCGTTAGCACCATCACGTCGATTTAAGGATTCTGTAATGAAGAAAGTCATTCTTGCCCTCGCAGCAGCCGTAGTTGCCCTCAGCGCGATCACTCCCGCTCAAGCCAACGAGCATCATCACAAGGTATGCCACAAAGTGCGCGTCCACCATCATTGGGAAAACCGCTGCCACTAATGGCTACGGAACACCCCAAGGGTGAACATTGAAAGGCCCCGCTATTCGCGGGGCTTTTTTCTGCTCATCCTGAGCCGGTGCATGCCGGCACATTCTTCAACGTTCTATACGTTCGGCGCGAAAGCCGCGGCATGCAATCACGGACACAAGCTGTTACACCTTTGCGGTGTGAGCCGACGCGGTCGCGGCCTCGCGAAATGCGAAGCGTGGCGAACCGCGTGGAGAGAATAAGACGAATACCTGTGACCGCAGCCCGCTCAAGCGGCTGCAGTCCAACTGCCGCTGTCAACCGGCCCTGACGCGCGCCAAAGCCGTCGTCACAAGTTCTTCCAGCAAAGGCTCGACCTTCGCCGCCAGCGTTTCGTCATACGCATACGGCATGCGCTCTTCCATATACGTAATCTGCGACAACTCGAGCTGCACCGCGTGCACACCCTGCGACGGCTGCCCGTAGTGCCGGGTGATATACCCGCCCTTGAAGCGCCCATTCGCGATCGCGGAATAAGCCCCGTGCCGCCCGACCACCGCGGCCAATTCCTCGCCCAATCCGGCCACCGCGCTGGCGCCATTCGACGTGCCGAAGTTGAAATCCGGCAAACGTCCTTCGAAAAAACGCGGTACGTGCGAGCGAATCGAATGCGCTTCCCACAGCAGCACGTTGCCGTGCTTCGCCTTCAGCGCCGCCAGCTCGCCCATCAGCGCATCGTGATAGGGCTTCCAGTAGGCATCGCGCCGACGCGCGACTTCAGCGTCGGTCGGCAGATGGCCATCGAGGTACAAGGCTTCCTTGTCGAAGGTATCGACCGGCAGCAAGCCGGTGGTGTCCTGCCCCGGATAAAGATTCGCACCGTCGGGCGGACGGTTCAGGTCGATCACATAGCGCGCGTAGGTCGGCGAGAGGATCGACGCGCCCATGCGTTTCGCAAACGCGTAGAGACGGTCGAGGTGCCAGTCGCAGTCGTCGGTGCGCTGCGCGACCGGCGTCATCGTTGCGGCGATATCGGCGGGGATCTGCGTGCCCAGATGCGGGATCGAAATCAGTAGCGGCAGGCTTCCCTGATGCAGCGATAGAACCGGCGGCGTAGTGGCAGTAGACGAAGCAGTCATGTCAGTCCGGAATCGATGGGGTCGGTAAAAGTCGAAGGCTCGGCTCGTTCAGCCGTTCGCGCAAGCATTTCGCATCCGCACGTGGCGTCAGCCATTTACCTGAGCAAATCGGCGAGCGCCCCGCGATAGCGCGCGTAAGCACCCTCTTCATCGCGATGGCGGCGGTTGTCGACGACCTTGTCGCCGCCCGCATAGACGTCGCGAATCGGCGTCTCGCCATGCTCGCAGAATACAACGCCCGAGAGCCATGCGTTCGGTGCGTGTTCGGCAATGCTCGAATGATCCGGGTCGAGTACCAGCCAGTCGGCACGGCGACCGGCTTGCAACGCGCCGACCGCACGACCCGTCGCATGGGCGCCCCCTTCAAGTGCGGCGTCGAACAAACGATCGGCCACGTGCGTCGCCTGCGCCGATGCCAGCACGTTGCGCTGACGGCGTGTCAGGCGCTGGCCGTATTCGAGCAAACGCAATTCCGCCCGCCAGTCGACGCCGATATGACTATCCGAACCAACGCCGATGCGCCCTTGCGCGTCGAGATATTCCTGGGCCGGAAAAATGCCGTCGCCGAGATTCGCCTCGGTGGTCAAACACAAACCCGCGACCGCGCCGCTTTTCGCGAGCGCCAGCGTTTCGTTCGCATCGACATGCGTGGCGTGCACGAGGCACCAGCGGCTGTCGACCTCGAAACGATCAAGCAGCCACTGCACCGGCCGCGCGCCTTCGGTTTCGAGGCAGGCGTCGACTTCGGCGGTTTGCTCGGCAATGTGGATGTGAACCGGCGCGCGGCTATCGATGCCGCTCAACAATGTGCGCAACGAATCGGCCGATACCGCGCGCAACGAATGCGGTGCCACGCCATAACGCAGCGCAGCGCTCTCCGGACGCGCCGCACGCACCGTGCCAAGCAGATCGAGCAGGCTCTCCGGCGTGTTGATGAAGCGCTGCTGATCTTCGCGCGGGGCGCGCGAACCGAAACCGCTGTACTGATACAGCACGGGCAGCATCGTCATGCCGATGCCGCTCGCCGATGCCGCATCCACCACACGCTGTGCCAGTTCCGCCTGGTTCGCATAGCGGCTGCCATCCGGCGTGTGGTGCACATAATGGAATTCGCAGACCGACGTATAGCCCGCCTTCAACATTTCGATGTACAGCCACTGCGCGACAGCAGCGAGCCCTTCCGGCGTGATTCGCGCGGCAAAGCGGTACATCAGATCGCGCCAACTCCAGAAGTTATCTGTCGCATTCGCCCGATACTCGGTAAGGCCGGCCATCGCGCGTTGAAACGCATGCGAGTGAAGATTCGGCATGCCAGGCAATACCGGACCGGCCGCTTTTTGCACGCCGTCAGGCGCCACCGTATCGGGCGTCACCGATGTCAAGGTGCCGTTTGCGTCCCATTCCAGCAGCACATTGCGGCGCCAGCCGTCGGGCAGATAGGCGTGATCGGCGAATAGCGATTGTTTTGATTGCATCATCTCTCAGGCCCTAGCTCAAATCACGCCGCGTATAAACAGTTTCGCCCGCGCGCACGACTCGCGCGCACAACGGACGCCCAATCCAGTAAGCCAGCTCGGCCAGCGTGTCCACCGACCACACCGCGAAATCCGCCGCGCGCCCGGCAGCCAGCGCGCCGTGTCGATCCGCCTTGCCAAGCGCACGCGCCGCATGCGTGGTCACGCCTTGCAGCACTTCGGGCACGGTCATGCGGAACAGCGTGGTCGCCATGTTCATCATCAGCAACAGCGAGGTCGTGGGCGACGTGCCGGGATTGCTGTCGGTGGAAATCGCGATCGGCACCTGATAGCGCCGCAGCAAGTCCAAAGGCGGCAATTGCGTCTCGCGGATGAAGTAGTACGCGCCGGGCAGCAGCACGGCCACGGTGCCGGACGCTTTCATCGCGGCAACACCGGCTTCGTCGAGAAATTCGAGGTGATCCGCGGACAGCGCATGGTGACGCGCGGCCAACGCCGTGCCGCCGCCGTTCGACAACTGCTCGGCGTGCATTTTCACCGGCAGTGTGTAGCGCTCCGCGGCCCGGAACACGCGCTCGCTCTGCTCCAGCGAAAAACCGATGCGCTCGCAGAACACGTCGACGGCGTCGACCAGTCCTTCGTCGGCCAGCGCGGGCAGCATGGTGTTGCAGACTTCGTCGATATAGGCATCGGCTCTGCCGGCGAACTCGGGCGGCAACGCGTGCGCGCCGAGAAACGTCGTATAGACCGTCACCGGATAGCGTTCGCCCAACCGGCGCGCGACGCGCAGCATCTTGCGCTCGCTGGCGAGATCGAGGCCGTAGCCGGATTTGATTTCGATCGCCGTGACGCCTTCGGCGAGCAACGGTTCGAGGCGCGCGGCCGACTGGCGGAACAGCGAGTCTTCGTCAGCGGCACGCGTGGCGCGCACCGTCGAGACAATGCCCCCGCCCTGCCGTGCGATTTCTTCATAGCTGACGCCCGCGAGGCGCTGCGCGAATTCATCCGCACGCTGGCCGCCATACACCAGATGCGTATGGCAGTCGACGAGGCCCGGCGTCACCCACGCGCCGTGCAGGTCTTCGCGGGGCCACGCGGCGTAGCTGGCGGGCAAATCAGAAGCGGCGCCGAGCCACGCGATCTTGCCGTTTTCAACGGCGATCGCGGCATCAGGCAGCGTATGTTGGGGATCGCCCTCGGGGCAGAGTTTCAGGTGATGCCAGACGGTTTGCTTCATCGCGTGCTCTTTGCAGCTCGTTGCGTGTCTGTGTGGGGTGGTTCGCGGCGCGCTTTGCCGGTTTTTGTCAGGCATTTGCCGGATTCAAGCGCGCTCGCGAATCGTCGTCATCGTTGCGGTGATTACGTATAGCGGATGCTGATCGCGAGCAATGCGCCCGCGCCCTCGACCGCGCATGACAGTCCGTTCGGTGTGTCGATGCGCAGTGTGTCGTCGGCTTCCAGCACGCGCGGTTGAATCTCGTCACCGAGCGTGACCGAAACCGAACCGCTTGCACAGAACAACAGCACGACGTCGGCGGATAAAACATGTTGCGTAGCGCCGCGCCACACATCTGTTTCGCCCACCGCCGCGCCACGGCGGACCATCAGGTTGAAGTCGCGCGTGGCGCCGTCGACGAGGCGTGCATCGATTTTCGCTTCGCCCGCAAACTGCGCGATATCGAGCGGCTGAGTCAATGCGTGCGTCTTGACGGCGTGAGCGCCGGTGTCGCCGGTTTCGTCGAGCAACATGCCCGCACCCGACAACAACACCAGCGTACGGTCGATACTCGCGAAACGCGAGAACGGCCCCGCTTGCGCCACGTCGGCGATGCTCACGCGCCATGTGAACGCATCGAGCCCAGCGCCTTCGGGGAACGCCCCTACCTCACGCGTGACGCCGCCGCCGTTCTTCCACGGCGCCGCCACGAGATCGGCGCCGCGGATCAGCGTCGTGGTTGCCACGTTAGAGACAACCGCCACGATCAACGGCCCAGCATCGGCAGATTCAGACCTGCCTCGCGCGCCGTTTCCTGTGCGAGTTCATAACCTGCATCCGCGTGACGCATCACACCCGTCGCCGGATCGTTGAACAGCACACGGCCGAGACGCTCCTTCGCGGCATCCGTACCGTCAGCGACGATCACGACGCCCGAGTGCTGGCTGAAGCCCATGCCAACGCCGCCGCCATGATGCAGCGAAACCCACGATGCGCCGCCTGCGGTGTTCAGCAGGGCGTTGAGCAACGGCCAGTCGCTGACCGCGTCCGAGCCGTCTTTCATCGATTCGGTTTCACGATTCGGGCTTGCCACCGAACCGGTGTCGAGGTGGTCACGGCCGATCACGATCGGCGCTTTCAACTCGCCGTTCCTGACCATTTCATTGAACGCCTGGCCCAAACGATAACGATCCTTCACGCCGACCCAGCAGATCCGCGCCGGCAGACCCTGGAACGCGATGCGTTCGCGCGCCATGTCGAGCCAGTTGTGCAGATGCGGATCGTCAGGGATCAGTTCCTTGACCTTCGCGTCGGTCTTATAGATGTCTTCCGGATCGCCCGACAGCGCGACCCAGCGGAACGGGCCCTTGCCTTCGCAGAACAGCGGACGAATATAGGCCGGCACGAAGCCCGGGAAATCGAACGCGTTTTCGACGCCCATTTCCAGTGCCATCTGACGAATGTTGTTGCCGTAGTCGAGCGTGGCCGCGCCGCGTTCCTGCAGCGTCAGCATCGCCTGCACCTGCTTGGCCATCGACTGCTTGGCGGGCAGCACGATGCTGTCCGGCACGGTTTTCTGACGCTCGCGCCAGTCTTCGACATTCCAGCCTTGCGGCAGGTAGCCGTGAATCGGATCGTGCGCGCTGGTTTGATCGGTTACGCAATCCGGCGTAATGCCACGCGTCACGCATTCAGCAAACACATCCGCTGCGTTACCGAGCAGGCCGATCGACACCGGCTTGCCTGCTTTCTTCGCTTCTTCGAGCATGGCGAGCGCTTCGTCGAGCGTCGCCGCTTTCTTGTCGACGTAACGCGTCTTCAGACGGAAGTCGATACGCGTCTCGTCGCATTCCACCGCGATCATCGAGAAGCCGGCCATCGTCGCGGCCAGCGGCTGCGCGCCGCCCATGCCGCCCAAACCACCCGTCAGAATCCAGCGGCCCGACGGATCGCCGTTGAAATGCTGGTTCGCCACCGAGAAGAACGTCTCGTAGGTGCCCTGCACAATGCCCTGGCTGCCGATGTAGATCCAGCTGCCGGCGGTCATCTGACCGTACATCATCAGGCCCTTGCGATCGAGTTCGTGGAAGTGTTCCCACGTCGCCCAATGCGGCACCAGATTCGAATTCGCCAGCAGCACGCGCGGGGCGTCCGCATGCGTGCGAAACACGCCCACCGGCTTGCCCGATTGAATCAGCAGCGTCTCGTCTTCGTTCAGGTCCTTCAGCGACGTGAGAATCTGATCGAAGCAATCCCAGTTACGCGCGGCACGACCAATGCCGCCATACACGACCAGTGCATGCGGATGCTCGGCGACTTCCGGATCCAGATTGTTCTGGATCATCCGGTACGCGGCTTCCGCGATCCAGGTCTTGCAGGTCTTTTCCGCGCCGCGCGGTGCGCGGATCGTGCGGGTCGGGTCCAGACGCGGGTCGATGTGTTTCGGGTTGTTCATGGTGGCCCTCGGGATGCTTGAAAATGTGCGGGAGAAGTTCAGGAAAATGAGTCGGAAACGGGTCTTGAAACTGATGAATCAGAAATGTCCGGTGAAGCGATAGCGGCTGCCGGGATGCCAGAGATTGGCGATCGAAGCGACCTGACTTTGCGACCATGTGCGCCGATGCAGCACGAGGCACGGTTCGAGTTCATCCATGGTCAGCAGCTCGCGGGTATCCGCATCCGCCGCCAGGGCTTCGATGCGATACTCGACGCGCTGCAACGGCGCCACCCGTACCAGATACTGATTCGGCGTGGTATTCGTGAAGTCCTGCAAGGCGTACTCAGGCGCGACCGCCGGATTGACCCAGCGTTCTTCGAGTTGCACCGGCTCGTCGTTTTCGAAATGCAGCACGCGTGAATGAAACACCGGACTGCCCGCGCTCACCTGCATTTCTTCGGCAAGCGCTTCGTCGGCAATGCTCGCGCCGATGTGCAGCACCTTCGCCTGATAACGATGACCGCGCGCGACGATTTCGTCGGAGATGCTGCGGATCGCCACCAGCGTCGATTCGTACTTGGGCCGGGCGACAAACGTGCCCGAGCCCTGCACACGCGTGAGCACCTGCTCCGAGGTCAACTCACGCAATGCGCGGTTGACCGTCATGCGCGCGACGTTGAATTCGCGTGCGAGCTCGTTTTCGGAGGGCACCTGGTCGCCTTCAGCCCATTCGCCCGCGTGGATGCGGCCGAGGATGAAGTCCTTGATGCCCTGGTAGGCCGGTGCGTTCATGGGTTTGATTGACGTGCCTGAAACGTGGTATTCGAGCTTACTGCTCGGACGCGAACGAGAACGGGCTCAGTTTCGCGATCGTGCCGTCCTGCACGAGACGCGTAACGGCCGCGATATCCGGTGCGAAATAGTGATCGAGCTCGTAATGCGCGACGTCCTTGCGCACTACGTCCATCACTTTCTGCAGGCTCGGGCTGGTCTTGTGCGGCGCGCGCAGATCGACGCCTTGCGCAGCAGCAAGCAATTCGATCGACAGAATGTTCGCGACGTTCTCAGCAATATCGCCGAGCTTGCGCGCGGCGAACGTCGCCATCGAAACGTGATCTTCCTGGTTCGCGGAAGTCGGCAGCGAATCGACCGAGGCCGGATGCGCGAGCGTCTTGTTCTCCGACGCGAGTGCCGCAGCCGTCACGTGAGCGATCATGAAGCCCGAGTTCACCCCACCGTCGCGCACGAGGAACGGCGGCAGGCCCGACAGCGTCGCGTCGATCAGGAGCGCGATGCGGCGTTCGGCCAAAGCACCGATTTCGGCGACGGCGAGTGCCAGGTTGTCCGCAGCGAATGCGACCGGCTCAGCATGGAAATTGCCGCCCGACAGCACTTCGCCCGTGTCCGGGAAAATCAGTGGATTGTCGGACACGGCGTTTGCTTCCACCAGCAGCACCTCGGCCGAATGACGCATCTGGTCCAGGCACGCGCCCATCACTTGCGGCTGGCAACGCAGGCTGTACGGGTCCTGCACCTTGTCGCAATCGGCGTGCGAAACATTGATGCCCGAGCCTTGCAGCAGCGAACGGTAAGCCGCTGCCGCATCCGTCTGGCCTTGATGACCGCGCAATTCGTGAATCCGCGCGTCGAACGGTTTGACCGAACCCGCTGCTGCATCCACCGACAACGCGCCCGCCACCAATGCGGTGCGGTACAGGTCTTCGATGGCGAACATGTTGTAGAGCGCGAGCGCGGTCGAGGCTTGCGTGCCGTTCAGCAGCGCCAGACCTTCCTTTGCTTGCAGCGTGAGCGGCTTCAGGCCGACCAGCGCGAGGCCTTCGGTGGCCGGCATGCGCTCGCCCTTTGCGAACACTTCGCCGACGCCCAGCAGGGTTGCCGACATATGCGCGAGCGGCGCGAGGTCGCCCGATGCGCCGACCGAACCCTTGACCGGAATCACCGGCAGCACGTCGGCGTTGTACAGCGTGATCAGCGCTTCCATCACTTCGCGGCGGATGCCCGAGTGGCCGCGGCCGAGACTCGACAGCTTCAGCGCGATCAACAGACGCACGACCGGGCGCGACATCGGCTCACCCACACCGACCGCATGCGACAGCACCAGATTGCGCTGCAACAACTCGAGCTGATCATGCGGAATGTGCGTGCTGGCGAGGCGCCCAAAGCCCGTGTTGATGCCATACGCCGGCTCGCCTTTCGCGGCGATATCGGCGACGGCTTTGGCGCAGGCGTCGATGGCGGCGTGGCTGGCGGGATCGAGTTGCAGCGCGACGTGTTCGCGAGCGATCTGGCGCAGTTGCGGGAGGGTCAGGTAGCCGGGCTTCAGAATCATCATGGTGTTGTGTCCTGTCTTGTCTATACAATTCAAGAGGAAGTTTAGCGGCGCCGTCTTGTATATACAACTTGTTTTTGCAGCTTCGACCCTAGGGGTTTCCATTAGAGGAGACTGCTTGCAGGACGTGTATATCGCCTCAGCCGGCGTTTTGGGCGCCAGCGCGCGCCGTACCGTATTCGTTCGTCGAGACAACCAACTTGTATATACACGTTAAGAATATTGGCCGGCAAGCGGACAAAAAAAGGCGCCGGGCTGAAGCGGCCCGGTCGGCCGGCACGGCCAATCCGCCGATTCCGCTTCGCGTCTTTGCCCCTTGGCCTCGATGCGCGTCTTCCAGAGTTATAGGAGAGCGCACTGAAGACGCAAAAAAACCCGCAAACTCATACGAGTTGCGGGCTTTCTAAACGTACCGCCACCGGCACGGGATTCGCTAAAGCCTCACCCGCGCCGCCATGAAATCCAGGAAACACTGCACGCGCCCCGCCAGCGATGCGCTCTGGTAATACACCGCGCTCACCGGCTGCCGCTCATCCGCCAGCACGTTGCCGAGAATCGGCACCAGCCGCTCTTCGCGCACGTCGGCCGCGGTCATGAAGTCGGCGAGACAGGCGATGCCCCATCCTGAGAGTGCGAGTTGCCGCAAGGTCTCACCGCTCGATGCCGTGATCGCCGGCTCGATTTTCAGGGTCCCGGACCTGCCCTTTCCGCCCGCCCGCAACGGCCAGCGATTCAGATGCTCCGGCGCCGTGAAGCCGATCAGACGATGCGTGCGTAACGCCTCCACCGAACGCGGCTCGCCGTATTCGGCCAGATACGCCGGACTCGCGAGCACTCTCAGCCGGCTACTGCCCAAGGTGCGCGCATGCAAGGTCGAATCCTGCAACGCGCCGATACGGATCGCGATATCCACCTTCTGTTCGAGCAGATCGACGATCCGCTCGTTGCTCGTCAACTCCAGACGAATCTCCGGATACAGCGCCGAAAACGCTTTCATATGCGGCGCCACGCAATGGAGCATGAACGGCGACGCCGCATCGACACGCAAACGCCCCGAGGGCCGCTCGCGCCCACGCGTCACGGACTCTTCAGCCTCTTCCATGGCATCGAGAATCGCCCGCGCCCGCAACAGGAAAGCCTCGCCTTCTTCGGTCAGTTGCAAACGGCGCGTGGTGCGCCTCACCAGCGCGGTGTCGAGTTTCTTTTCGAGGCGGGTGAGCGCCCGGCTCACGCCGGAGACGGTCTGCTGCAATTTCTCGGCCGCCGCGGTGATCGAACCGCAGTCGATCACCGTCACGAACACCAGTAATTCGTCAGTGGAAGTCTTCATTGTTGATTTCAAATCAAGATTGATTTGAGACTAACACGCTTTTTGCGAGAATCAAGACGGCGGATACTGCCTGCATGTCATCGTGTTTCCGGTGTTTCCACCTTAGGAGAACGTCTTGAAGATTTTCATTACTGGCGCCAGCGGCTTTATCGGCGGTTCGATCGCGGCACACCTCGTGCGCGCCGGCCATCAGGTGCGCGGCTTGATCCGCAAGCCCGAGCACAGCGAGGAATTGCAACGCCTCGGTATCGAACCCGTCATCGGCACGCTCGACGACCGCGAACTATTGATCGCAGAAGCCAAAGCTGCCGACGCGGTCATCAACGCCGCGAGCAGCGACCATGAAGGCGCAGTGAACGCGCTGATCGACGGCCTCGCCGGTTCCGGCAAGCCGTTTCTGCACACGAGCGGATCAAGCATCGTCGGAGATGCGTCGGGCGGCGAAGCGGGCGAGGCGCGCATCTATCACGAAGACGCCCTGCCCACGCCAACCGCGGATAAAGCCGCACGCGTCGCCATCGATCAGCGCGTGCTCGATGCGGCACAGCAGAACATCCGCTCGGCCGTGCTGTGTAACACGCTGATCTACGGCCACGGCGCTGTGCCAGGCAGCGCAAGTGTGCAGTTGCCGCGGCTCGTGCGTCAGGCGCAAAAAAGCGGCGTGGTGCGGCATGTGGGCAGCGGCGGCAACATCTGGTCGAACGTGCATATCGACGACGTCGCCGAACTGTATCGCCTCGCACTGGAGAAAACGCCGGCGGGCATCTTCTACTTCGTCGAAAGCGGCGAAGCGTCGTTTCGTGACATGAGTGCCGCGATCGCCCGCGTGATGAAACTGGGCGAGCCGCAAGACTGGCCGCTCGAAGAAGCGCAAAAAGAATGGGGCTACGAAATGGCTTCGTACGGGCTCGGGTCGAACAGCCGCGTGCGCGGTGAGCGCGCCCGCACACTGCTCGGCTGGCAGCCTGAACGCACCTCGGTGATCGACTGGATCGAGCACGACATGATGTGAGATCCCTCAAGGGGATTTCCTTCGGGGCGCCCCCAGGGGGCTGCCTCCGAAACGTAAGCAGTGTAAGGCCAGCCGTTGCGAATCCGTAAGCTCAACTCGCTAGAATCCGGCTCACGTAATAGCGCGATTCGACGATACGAGTCGCGCGTGAGCCCGGATTTGATCGATGAACTTGGCGCTGAACTTCGACTGGCTGACCAATCTGCTAGCGATTATCTTCGTCGTGGCGTGCCTATACGATTCACGCTACGACGAATACGGCACGCTGACGCTGTCAGCGGCCGCAATGGGCCTCGTGGTGATGGCAATCGAACTGTTCGTCAAGCCCGCTTTCGACATGGCGCTTTGAGTTCGACGCTGCGCCATGCAGCATCAGACCGCGACTTCCGGCGGCGCCTGGCGGAAACAGCGCGTGATCCAGCCGAGATAGCACAACCCCAGCACGAACCACACCGCGCCAAGCACCAGAGCGGTTTTCTCGAGGCTCACCAACAGCCAGATATCCGCAATCGCACCGGCCAGCGGAAACAGCACGCCACCCATCACCCCCATCGCATTCGCACTGCCCTTCGCGCTGAAAAACTGGCGGATCACGCACAGATTGACCGCGGTGAACGCGAGAAACGCGCCGAAGTTGATGAACGAGGTCGAGGTCGCCACATCGAGCTTCAACGCGACGAGACCGATTGCGCCCGCGATCGCGATGTTCAGCGCCGGCGTCTTGAACTTCGGATGCACGAAACCGAAGATGCGCTTAGGCAGGACTTCGTCGCGGCCCATCGCATACAGGAGGCGCCCCACACTCGCCTGCGCCGAGATCCCCGAAGCGAACTGCGCGAGAATCAGGCCGGCCAGAAACACCGTCACGAAGATATCGCCGCCGACTTTGCGCGCGACTTCGAAGGCGGCCGAGTCCGGGTCCTTGAAGACCGCCCCCGGATGCGCGAGTTGCACCGTGTACGCCGCGATCACGAAGATCGCGCCGCCAATCAGCGCGATCAGCACGATTGCGCGCGGCATGGTCTTTTCAGGCGCGATGGTTTCTTCGGTCAACGTCGACACCGCGTCGAAGCCGAGATACGAATAGGCGGCAATCGCCGCACCCGCCATCGTCGCCGAGAACGGCACGTGCGGCTTGAAGAACGGCTCGGCCGAAATCAAACCGCCGGGGCCGGCCGCCGCGGTCACATAGTGGCAGCACAGCACGACGAACAATGCGACGATCGCGAGTTGCACGACCATCAACACGATGTTGAAACGATTCGCGAGTTCGATACCGAGAATATTCAGCGCGCTCGTCAACACAATAAATGCGACGATCCAGATCCAGCTCGGAATGTGCGGAAACGCGGCGCTAAGATACGCGGCGCCGATCAGCCAGATGACCATCGGCAAGAAAAAGTAATCGAGCAACGTGGCCCAGCCGATCATGAAACCTAGATGCGGATTGAAGGTTTTTCGCGTGTACGTATACGCTGAACCCGCTACCGGGAAAAGCCGCGCGAGCTTGCCGTAACTGAGCGCGGTGAACACGATCGCGATCAGGGCAATCAGATACGCGAGCGCGGCGGTATCGTTGCTGGCGCTCGCCAGCACACCATAGGTGCCGTAGACGATCAGCGGCGCCATATAGGCAAGGCCGAACAGCAAGACTGAAGGCAGGCCGAGCGTGCGCTTCAGATGCGCGCCGCGAGGCGCGGCCGGTGCGTCGGTGCGTTCGGTGGGGGATGTCGGGGTCATGCGGTGTCTCCTCTTGCGAATGGGCGAGCGTCGCCGGGGGCGGCGTTGAGCACGCCCCGGTCGAGTCTTGTCGATCAGTCTTGCTGGATGCGCGGATGCCGCGCCGATGATTCTTTGCCTGACGGGGTGCGCGCAGGTATGTCGGTGCGTAGGTGCATAGATGCGTCCATGCGCTTATATGCGCCTGCACGCCATACGCCTGCGCGCCCCTTAACGTGCGCGGATCACACGCGCACGTTGCCCGTGCTCGCCGTCCAGCGTCGCGAGGTCGAGCGTGATGCGCGCGTCATGCAGATAGCGATAGTGTTCGCGCGCGCCTTCGAGACGCGCAGGATCGAGCGTGGTACGCAGGACCGTTTCTTCCTGGCCGGCGTCGCACACCACGTCGCCGAATGGATCGATCAGCGCCGATTCACCGGGGAACGTCAGGTTGTCATCACCCGAACCGATGCGATTCACGAGCGCCGCGAACATCTGATTCTCCATTGCACGCGCCACAATCGCGCGACGATGCACTGGCCCGAACGGCTCCATATTGCCGTTCGTCACGATCAGCAGATCGGCGCCGAGCGAAGCGACCGCACGCGCCGTTTCGGGAAATTCGATGTCGTAGCAGATCAGAATGCCAACGGTCAGGCCTTTGAAGCTGCATACTTCGTAACGGTCGCCCGGTTCGAATACACCGACGTCCGATGCCCACAAATGGGTCTTGCGATAGCGCAGCGCGATCTCGCCACGCTCGTCGACCAGCACCGTGGTGTTGAAAAAACGGCTGCCGTCACGCTCGGCAAGACCCACCGCCACCGCGACGCGCGCTTCGCGCGCCGCTTTGCGTACGGCGGTCAGTGACGGGCCGTCGATCGGTTCGGCCACGTCGCCGATGGTGTCTCGCGTCGGAAAACCCGACAATGTGGTCTCCGGAAACACGATCAGTTCGGTGCCGGCCGCGCGTTGGCCGATGGTTTGCAGCACGCGTTGGACGTTTTTACCCTCGACGCCCGCCGCGCCATCCACGATCGGGATCTGTGCCAATTCGAGTTGAAGCATCTTGTCTCCTGTGTCGACCAGAGTTAGTGCTTCAGCACTTACTCTGGTCCCATGCAAAGCTGTCGATCAGAGTTAGCGCTTTAGCGCTTACTCTGATCCCATGCAAAGCTGTCGACCAGAGTTAGTGCTTTAGCGCTTACTCTGATCCCATGCAAAGCGGTCGACCAGAGTTAGTGCTTTAGCACTTACTCTGGTCCCATGCAAAGCTGTCGACCAGAGTTAGCGCTTCAGCACTTACTCCGGTCCCATGCCGGTCTGCTTCGCGTTAATTAGCGACTGTTGTCAGGCGCCCGCGTTTCAGGTTGGGCCTATTATTACCAGACATATTTTTGTTCGTAATCACCCGGCTGGGTTACCCTCAACGGAGCACGCATGGAACTCGAATGGCGCGACCTGGCCTTTCATCGCGAGATCGGCGCGGTTATCGAAGCGCTCGACGGCGCGCAATTCTGGACGCGCCTCACGCGCGCGCTCGAACGTTACGTCGTATTCGACAACTGGGTCGCTCTGCGTTTCACATCAGGTGCGGCGCCCCTCGTCTGTGCGGAATCCCCCACACCGGACGGCACCGTGGACGCGATGTTCCAGGACTACCTCGCCGCACTTTATCAACTCGACCCGTTTTACATCGCCGCGACCGAGAAGCCTGCATCGGGCTTCGTCACACTGGCGGATGTCGCGCCCGACAACTTCTCGATGACCGACTACTATCAGCGGTACTTCAGGAAGAACATCGTCGGCGATGAAGTGCATTTCAACTACGTGATCGATGCGAGACATACGCTGGCGTTCTCGCTCGGCGCAACACAGCGCTATGGCGAGCGCGATCTGGCCGTGCTCGAACTCTGTGCGCCATGGGTGATCGCACTGCTGCGGCAGCGCTTGCCGTATGAGGCATTCGACACGCTGGCGCCGGCCTCGAGCGGCGCGGCGACACCCGCATCACCGGACACGGACGCCCCGACGGACACACCCACCTATGCCGCGCGTTTCGAGCAGGTGTCCTCGGTAAGCGGCCGCTCGTCACTCACCGCGCGCGAAGTCGAGGTGGCGATGCTGACCTTGAGCGGATTTTCAACACGCGCCATCGCGGAGAAACTGGCGATCTCGTTCGAGACGGTGCGCGCCCACAAGAAGCACATCTACACGAAGCTCAACGTCAACTCGCAGTCGGAGTTGTTCGCGCTGTTTTACGAAGCCGGACGCAAAGGGGCATGACGTCCCACGCTTTCCTGCGAGCACGCGCTTCGCCATCAAGAACCGCACGCGGCGCAACCGCTCGCCTTCTCCTCGTAACGATCGTGATGCCTGAGCCACTCGCCCATGTTCTTCTTCTCATTACGGCCTTTCGGCGTCACATCGAAAAGCGCGTACGCACTGAGGAACTGCTCGCCGCCGCGGCCGTAGGTGGAATAGGTGTGATAGACGTCGCCCGTTTCGTCTTTGTAGAACACGCTGTGGCCAGGTAGCTCGTCAATGCCGACATCCTGCTCGGTGAAGTTGTAGAACGCCTTCTTGCTGGCGATCTCCTCCGGCGTGAACGACACGTGGTAGTCGAAATTAAAGTCGCTCTCATTCGACGACACCCACGGAAACGTCCAACCCATCCGTTTTTTGAAAGCCTCGATCTTCGCGAGCGGCCCGCGTGAGATGGCTACGTACGCTACGTCGTGATGTTCGAGATGCGTCAGGATGCCGTCCATATGATCCGACACGAACGAGCAGCCAAAGCAGCCCTCTTCCCAATCCGGGCCCAGCATGAAGTGATAGACGATTAACTGGCTACGCCCGCCGAACAGATCGGCGAGCGTCTTGCGGCCTTGCGGCGTGTCGAATACATAAGTTTTATCGACCTTCACCCAGGGGAGCGCCCGGCGCTTGCGAGCGAGCTCGTCGCCGGCACGTGTGTACGCTTTCTCTTCGAGCAGAAGCGCCTTACTGGCGGCGAGCCACTCTTCCCGGGTGCCGATACGGTGTTGCGGGTCCATGTGCGTCTCCTTCTCTGCGTCGTACAGGTTGGATAGAGCAAATCAGGCGAATTCACGCGAAGTAACGTTCCAGCGAATCGAGGCCGCCACTCCAGCCGGATTGATGCAGGTCGCGCGTCTCTTCGTCGACAAACTGTTCGTGCGTGAGCGTCAGCAAGGTGCCGTTACCGTCCGGACGCAACAGCACCGTGACCAGCGACTCCTGCTCCGGATTCGAACGCCATGCCCAAGTGAACACCAGTTTGGCGTCGGGCACCACCTCCAGATACTGGCCGCCAGCCTCGATTTCCCGGCCATCTGGCTTGCGATACACAATCGTGAAGCGCCCATCGACGCGTGCATCCAGTTCCGCGCGAGTCACGTCGGAGTCGCCCGGATGCATCCAGTTCATGAGTTGCGCCGCTTCCGTCCAGGCGCGGAAGACTTTGGCGGGCGCGGCGTTGAGCCGGCGCTGGAGGGTGAGACTCGGTTTGGCGGACATGGGGGCTCCTCTTCGACGAAAGCAGCAAGACGATCGAGTGATTCGGACCAGAAGCGCTGATAGCGGGTGAGCCACGCCATGGCTTCCTCCATCGGTCCGGCGGACAGGCGGCACGCCACCGTGCGGCCGGTTTTGCTGCGCGTGATGAGACCGGCCTCGGACAACACGTCGAGATGCTTCATCACCGCGGGCAACGACATCGCAAACGGCTCGGCGAGTTCACTGACCGACAGATCGTTCAGCTCGGACAGACGCGCGAGCAACGCACGCCGCGTCGGATCGGACAGCGCGGCAAAGGTGCGGTCGAGTAGCATGTCATTAAACTTAACCATGAGGTTAAGTTTAGAAGCGCACATGAAAATGTCAAGGACAGGTATGCACTTTTCTCAAAGCGCGCAGAAAGATGCGAAGGGGACACCACAAAAAAAGATACGCGGCGCATCGCAGATCAAGCCCTGCAACACGCCGCGTCAAGGTGGAGAACAACCGACTACACGTTCGAGCGAAGCGGCAAGAAAAGACCGCCCCACTCTCGCGTTACAGCAAATCGCGCAAAACGCAATGCGGCAGAATCAGATCGCCCAACCGCCGAGATAGAAACCCACCAGCACGACAGCGATAACGACCGTGCCCACGTTCAGCTTGCGATACTCGCCGCTCACCACGCGGCCGATCACCAGCGTCGCGAAACCGAGCATGATGCCCGTCACGATGTTGGCGGTCAGCACGATGAACACGGCGCACATCAGGCCCGACATCGCATCGACCATGTCGTCCATGTGCAGTTTGCTGACGTTCGAGAGCATCAGCAGACCGACATACATGAGCGCCGGGGCCGTTGCATACGAAGGCACGAGGCTGGCCAGCGGCGAGAAGAACATCACCACGAGGAACAACAAACCGACCACTGCTGCCGCCATGCCCGTCTTCGCGCCGGCTGCCACGCCGACCGTCGATTCGATGTAGGCCGCCGCCGGTGCACCACCGAGCAGGCCCGAGAAAATCGAGCTCAGCGAATCCGCCGTCAAAGCACGTCCGCCGTTGATGATGCGGCCGTTTTCGTCGAGTTGACCAGCTTGTCCGGCCACGGCGCGAATCGTGCCGGTGGCGTCGAACACGGCCGTCATCACGAGGGCCAGCACGCTAGGCAGGACCGCCATCGAGAGCGCGCCCTTGATGTCCATCGCGCCGATCAGCGAAGTGTGACCCGGTGCGCTCAGCGACGGCACGGCGAACACACCGTGGAACGCCACCGCCGGATCGATCATGAGCGCAATCGCCGAGATCGCGATGATCACGATCAGGATCGAACCCGGCACGCGACGGCGCACCAGCCCGAAGATCGCTGCCAGACCCGCCACCGACATGATCGCCGGCAACGCCGTGATGTTGCCGAGTGCGACCGGCAAACCCGCGCCCGGGTTCTTGACCACGAGACCCACGTCGTTCGCGGCGATCAGCAGCAGAAACAGGCCGATGCCGATGCCCGTGCCGTGCGCGATACCCGTCGGCAGATTGCGCAGAATCCACGAACGCACGCCCGTCACCGAGATCCCGGTGAAGACGACCCCCATCAGAAACACCGCGCCGAGCGCGACGTTCGGATGCAGACCTTTACCGAGCACGAGACCGAACGCGGTGAACGCGGTCAGCGAGATCGCGCAGCCGATCGCGATCGGCAGACGTGCCCACACGCCCATCAGCAGCGAGCCGAACGCGGTGGTCAGACACACGGCAACGAACACCGCGCTGGTATCGAAGCCCGCACGGCCGAACATGCCCGGCACGACGAACACGGAATAGACCATCGCGAGGAAGGTCGTAATGCCCGCGACAATTTCCGTACGCTGCGAACTGCCGCGTGAAGAGATTTCGAAGTAGCGGTCGAGAAAGCCCTTTCCGTCGAATGATTCGGCGCCGACTTCAGAAATCGGTTGGGCGTGGGGTTCCATCATGATGAGTGCCTCCTTTATCAGCGTGCTGAAACGGCCCTCTTCCGGCCGCCATCAGGTTCGTCTCGTTGCGTTGATTTAATGTGGTGTGGCAAGGTTTGAACGTCGGCTTGCGATGCATTCGGACAACCCGCCTTCCGTCCTTCTTTTGCTGTCCCGAAATGTAGGGCAACACAAATATATCTCCCATCGCATGAATGGCATGCTCGGCATGTCGCGACGCTTATATCGTTTAAGGGACGGCAAACCATGGGGACGCTCCGCGCGTTTACACCTACGGTTTGTCATCGAGTTGTGAAAGGGTTTTGAGGGGTTCGGCGCGCGAAAACGGGCCTGCGTCATGGCCGGAAGCGCGCAACGCGGCATGAATCGTGCGCCGGGGACACCTGTCAGAAAGCCTGCAAAACCGGGCCGCCCCGGCGCCGCGGGTTACACTCTGGCCCTTACCTGACGCAACTGAGTGTCTTAACGGCGGCGGCCCACAGCGCCCGTCCGCACTGGCCCATGGAGTCCTTCTTGATGAGCGGCGGTTTTTCGCGTCCTGCCTGGCGTCTTCTGATTCTTGCTGTGTTCGCGCTGTTTGCGCTATCCGGTTGCAGCCTGCTGTGGGGCCCGCAACAGGCGCCGATTGTCGATGCCACGGTGATGCCCGTCGAACCCGCGAGCGCGCCCGTCGCCGCCTCCGCGCCGGAACCGGCCGAGACCGAAGCGGCCGAGCCCGAACAGCCGAAGAAGCCCAGGAAGCCGGTCGTCAAGCCACGCAAGGTCGAACCTCCGCCGCCGGTCGCCGCGCCCGCGCCGCCCCCGCCTCCGCCTGCGCCGCTGATCGTGCTGCGCACGATCGAGCGCAGCGAGGCGCGTGCGTTGCTCGATAGCGAAGTGCAGAAGCCCGACGGCAAGGTGGTGGGCCGCGCGGTCGATCTGATCGCCGATGCGAGCGGCAAGCCGCGCGAAATGGTGGTCAATCTGCAGGGTTTCCTCGGCGTCGGCGATCGCAAGGTCAATTTCCCGTGGAACGCGTTCCGCTTCACGCCGACCGCGAAGTCCGCGCCGATCACGCTCAACGCGACGGCCGCGCCGACGCCCGCCGCGAAGTCCACCAGCGTGCAATTGCCGCTGATCGACACCGACGTCGAGCGTTCCAACGGCGCCAAGGTCGGCCGCGTGATCGATGTGCTGATCGACGCCAACGCGCAGCCGCAGGCGGTCGTGCTCGACGTCAACGGCATGGTCAGCACCGAGCGGCGCTCGATTGCCGCCAACTGGTCGGCGCTGCGTTTCGTCATCAAAGACAAGGAACTGCATCCGCTGCTCGATTTGAGCGATGCGCAGATCAACGCGACGCCGCCCTACGCCAGCGACAAACCGATCCGCGCCGTGTCGCCGGCGCCGCCGCCCGCTCCTGCTCCCGCACCTGCCGCTCCCGCAGCCTCTGCCGCGCCGGCTACTGTCACCGCGGGTTCCAACGCACGGGCGGCCCGATGACAGGCCGCACTTTGGTCACCGCGCGCAGTCTGCGCGCACTCGACTGGCTGAATTTTTTCGTCGCCAACGTGCAGACGGGTTTCGGGCCGTTCATTGCGTCGTACCTTGCGTCGCATAAGTGGACCCAGGGCGAGATCGGCATGGCGCTGTCCGTCGGCACGATTAGCGCGATGGTGAGCCAGGTGCCGGGCGGCGCTGCCGTCGACGCATTGCGCAACAAGAAAGGCGCGGCCGCATGGGCGATCTTCGCGATCATTTTCAGTGCGGTGCTGCTGGCCGCAAGTCCGACGGTATTGCCGGTGATTGCCGCCGAGGTGTTCCACGGCTTTGCCAGTTGCATGCTGACGCCGGCATTGGCCGCGATTTCGTTCGCTCTGGTGGGACGCGCGAATCTGGGCGACCGGTTGGGACGCAATGCGCGCTGGGCGTCGATCGGCAGCGCCGTCGCGGCCGGATTGATGGGCGTATTCGGCGAATACTATTCGCCCCGCGCGGTGTTCTGGCTGACCGCGGCGCTGGCCATCCCCGCGCTGTTTGCGCTGACGATGATTCAGCGTACCGATACGATCGAGCTCCCGAAAGCCGGGCCGACTCCGGAGCAGATCGAACGGCGCGAGAGCTTGCGCGAGTTGTTGCGTGACAAACGGATGCTGCTGTTTGCGGCTTGTATCGTGCTGTTCCACTTGTCGAATGCGGCGATGCTGAATCTCGCCGCTGGCGAAGTGACGGCCGGCATGGGCGACAACGTACAGCTCGTGATTGCCGCGTGCATCATCGTGCCGCAGGCGATTGTGGCGATGATGTCGCCATGGGTTGGGCGTTCTGCCGAGCGATGGGGACGCAGGCCGATTTTGCTGCTGGGTTTTTCGGCGCTGCCGATACGGGCGTTGTTGTTCGCGGGAATCAGCAGCCCTTATTTGCTGGTGCCGGTGCAGATGCTGGACGGCCTGAGCGCTGCGGTGTTCGGTGTGATGCTGCCGTTGATTGCCGCCGATGTCGCCGGCGGGAAGGGGCGGTATAACCTTTGCATCGGGTTGTTTGGGTTGGCTGCCGGGATTGGGGCGACGTTGAGCACGACGGCTGCTGGGTTTGTGGCGGATCATTTTGGCAATGCGGTGAGCTTTTTTGGGCTTGCCGCTGCGGGCGCGCTTGCGGTTTTGCTGGTGTGGGCCGCGATGCCCGAGACGCGGGATGCAGGGGCTGGGGGGAAGGCTGCGCCTGTGGGGGATGGGGGGAAGTCGGTTGTTAGATGAGGGTTAGGTTTTTTTTGCCTTTGGCGTCTGTTTGGTTGTTTGCCTTGGGGTGTTGGCCTTTCCTTGATTTGTTAGTGGTCTATTAGCGTTGCCCCTGTGCGGGGCGGCACTTACTTCTCTTTGCCGCCGCAAAGAGAAGTAAGCAAGAGAAAGCGGCTCACACCGCTAGCGCATAAGCGGGGCCCCCGCGCAGCCACGGTAGTGGTGCATCTGGAATCCGTGCTCCCGCACATTCGGCGGTAGTGACCAGGCTGTCATCAGCTCCCACTCCGCACTGCGTGCGTCGCGGACGGGTCTGCCAAGGAAACCAGAGACTTCGGTTCAGTCTGTGAGAGCCATCGGCTTCGCCTCGGCGACACGCCCCTCCACTCACCCAGAAACCCCAATTCAAATGGTAGGCCGGTGTACTCCAATCAACGCCTCAGACTAGAACCCCAGCCACGATTATGGTCTCGGTTCGGTCTCGGTCTCGGTCTCGGTCTCGGTCTCGGTCTCGGTCACAGTCTCGGTCACAGTCACCGTTGCGGTTCCAATCACAATCACGGTGGCGGTGGGCGATGCAATGACGAGCCACGGTTCTATGGCGAGGTGCGAGCGTCGAAACGTAGCGGGTGGTTTTACGAAACCACGGCGGTCGGTTTTATGAAGTGCTCTTCGGCGCGCGCAGCAACGCCGGAAGTATGACTCCTTTGTCACTACCGCCGAATGTGCGAGAGCACGGATTCCAGATGCACCACTACCGTAACTGCGCGGGGGACCCGCTTATGCGCTAGCGGTGTGAGCCGCTTTCTCTTGCTTACTTCTCTTTGCGGCGGCAAAGAGAAGTAAGTGCCCGCCCCGCACAGGGGCAACGCTAATAGACCACTAACAAATCAAGGAAAGGCCAACACCCCAAGCAAACAACCAAACAAACGCCAAAGGCAAAACCCACCTTCAATCAATCCTCACCCCAGCAGTCTCCCGCATAAACGGCAACGGCAACAACGACACCACCCCGCACCCGATCAAATACCACGCAGGCGCCAGATTACTCCCCGAAACCTGAATCAACCAGGTAGCAAAAAACTGCGCAAACCCACCAAAAATAGAAACACCCAAACAATAAACAATCGACATCCCGGTAGCCCGAATCTCGCGTGGAAACATCTCGGGCAACATGACGATATTAGGCACCGCGGTAAACGCGACAAAAACCGCCAGCACAGCAACAACCGACAACAACACCGGCACCGTCGGCGACACATTGATAATCATGAACGCCGGATACACGGCAACAATCAGCAACACCCGCGAGATCCACAAAACACGTTTACGTCCCACACGATCGGACAACGCTCCCGCAAACGGCGAACAAATCACTGTCACCACCGCGGCGGTCCACGCAGCCCACAATGCCGACGACATCGGCAAATGCAAAATCCGGATCGCGTAGGTAGATAGATAAAACAGCACGATGTAGTTCGCCGCCGTGCCGCCAATGCTCGTCAACACACCCATCGTAATCACGCGCGAATGCTCGCGAAACAGCTTGCGAACCGGCTGTGCCTCAGGCGCCTGCGCCGCCGGCGCCGTATCGTCTTCCACGCCCGGCAAGGTTTCGTTCAGATGCCGCCGGATGTAAATACCAATTGGTCCCATCGCCATGCCAATCACAAACGGCACACGCCAGCCCCAGCTCTCCAGTGCGGCGGTGGACAGCGCCGCCGCCAATGCAACACCCAGCAGCGAGCCACATACGGTATTCAGTCCCTGACTCACGAACTGCCAGCTGCCGTAGAATCCACGCGTCTTGTCGCTTCCATATTCGAGCAGCAACGACGTCGACGCACCGATCTCGCCGCCCAGCGCAAAGCCCTGAATCAATCGTGCAAGGATCACCAGCAACGGCGCGGCGAGGCCGATCGCCGCGTACGTCGGCGCGAACGCGATGATCGCCGAGCCGAGCGTCATCAACCACAGCGTCAGACTCATCGCCGCCTTGCGGCCGGCGCGGTCGGCATAGGCGCCGAGCACAACGCCGCCCACCGGACGCATGATGAATCCCACGCCGAACGTGCCGACCGCCAGCATCAGTTGCGCAAGCTGCCCTTCCACCGGGAAATACAGTTTGCCGATGATCGTCGCGAAGAAACTGTAGATCGTGAAATCGAAAAACTCGAGGCCGTTGCCGAGCGTGATCGCAGCAATCGCCTTGGCGTGGCTCGTGCGTTTGGCCGGCGGCGTAGCCGACGCGCCGGCGAGATTCAACGCGTCTGTGCCTGCGGGCTGGGGTGTAGCGGAATAGTCCATCTGTGTCTCCATGGTGTCGCTCCTGCTGATGCGTGGCTCTGCGTCCTTGTGCATCTGAAAGCAATGGACGGTCTGACTGCTCCCAACCGTCCTGATGGCCCCGCCGGTCTGCGTGACCCGCGGAGCCTTGCACGGCCTCGGTTCAATGCGATGCCATCTGCCTTAGACGAGGAACGTCTGCGCGAGCCGCACCCAGTAGGCCGCGCCGGTAGCGAGGCAGTCGTCGTTGAAGTCGTAGCCCGGGTTGTGGACCATGCAGCCGCCCTCGCCGTCGCCATTGCCGATGATCAGGTAGCTGCCCGGGCAACGCTCCAGCAGGAACGCGAAGTCTTCACTGCCGGTCAGCGGTTGCATGCCGGTGATCAAGCCGTCTTCGCCGAGCCAGTCGAGCGCGACCTGCTGTGCGAGAGCGGTCATCTGCGCGTCGTTGACGAGTACCGGATAGCGCCGCTGATAGTCCACATGCGCACGCGCGCCGAATACCGCCGCCTGCCCGCAGGCGACCGCCGTGATGCGCTCCTGTAAAAGGTCGCGAACCTCGGGCCTCAGCGCGCGCACGGACAGGCGCATCTCCGCGGTTTCGGGAATCACGTTCGGCGCTTCGCCGGCGTGGATCGCGCCGACGGTAATGATCGCCATGTCGAGCGGCGCAATGTTGCGCGACACGATCGACTGCAAGGCCAGCACGATCTGCGCGCACACCACGACGGGATCGACCGCCTTGTGCGGCACGGCGCCATGACCGCCGCGCCCGGTCACGGTGATGATCACCGTATCGGACGAAGCCATGAACGAGCCCGGCAGGAAGCCGAATTTGCCCGTCGGAAAGCCCGGCATGTTGTGCATCGCGAAGACCGCGTCGCACGGAAACTTGTCGAACAGGCCGTCTTCGAGCATTTTCTTCGCGCCGGCCTGACCTTCTTCAGCGGGCTGGAAAATCAGGTTCAACGTGCCGTCGAACGATTTCTCCTGTGCCAGATGCTTGGCGGCCGCCAGCAGCATCGCCGTGTGGCCGTCGTGGCCACATGCGTGCATCTTGCCGGGCACCTTGCTCGCGTATGGCAGGCCGGTGGTCTCGTGGATCGGCAGTGCGTCCATGTCGGCCCGCAGGCCGAGTTTGCGGGTGCCGCTGCCTACTTTCAGTTGCCCTACAACCCCGGTCTGACCTAGTCCGCGATGCACGGTGTAGCCCCATTCCTGCAAGCGCTCGGCGACCAGATCGCCGGTGGCGAACTCTTCGTAAGCCAGTTCAGGCTGCGCATGGATGCGATGGCGCAGCGCGATCATTTCGTCTTCGAGTTCGGCGATGCCCGCCGGGATGGCCATGGTGTTCACGATGTCGTCTCCGTCTATGAAAGCGTGAGCCCAGCATAACGACGCCGATTTTCCAGCGGCAGGCGTAGAATCGTTGTGGCGGCAACCTGTGGTTGTCACCCATCTACGGGTTTTCCAGATGAAACTGCATCAGCTCAGCACCTTAGCGGCCATTGCGGATACCGGCAGTATCCGGGCCGCAGCCCGTTCGCTCGACCTCTCCCCGGCCGCCGTGACCAAGGCCATGCGCGAACTGGAGGCCGACCTCCACGCGCCGCTGCTGGTGCGCGGCGCGAGCGGCGTCGCATTCACGGAGTTCGGCCGCGCGCTGGTCGTGCATGCGCGGCTGGTGCTCGGCCAGTTGCAGCGCGCGGAAGCGGAGATCGAGGCGATGCGCGGCGCGGCGGCCGGCAAACTGTCGATCGGCGTCACGCCGTGGATAGCGTTGACGTTTCTGCCGCCCGCCGTACAGCGGTTCCGGCAGCGCATGCCGGAAGTCCAGCTGGAGTTTTTTGAGGGGCTGCTGGGCGTCGTGCAACCGCGTCTGCGCGACGGCAGCCTCGACTTCTCGATCGGCCGTCCGCCGCCCGCCTCGCCGCAATCGGAGTTTCACAACGTGCCGCTGTTTTCAACGCATTCGGCGGTGTGCGCGCGGCGCGATCATCCGAAGGCGGGTTGCCGCACGCTGCTCGAACTGGAGGACGCCGAATGGGTGCTGAACTGGGACCCGGCAAGCCGCGAGTCGATCTCGGACAATCTGTTCCGCAAGCGCGGCATGAAGGTGCCCCACACGATCCATCTCGCGCATTCGCTCTCGGTCGTGCTTGGCCTGCTCGCACAAACGGACATGGTCAGCATCTTTCCGTGGCCGCTCGTCGAGGTACTCATCGCGAAGGAGAATCTGTGGGCGCTGCCGCTGGGCGAAACCGTGGATGAAACCATCGTCAGCATCACGTCGCGGCGCGGCGCACCGACCAGTCCGGCCGCCGCGTGTTTTCTCGAGTGTTTGCGTGAAGTGATCGACGAAGGCGCGCGCTCGCAAGACCCCGACATGCGCCGTCTGTTTCATTCGATCGAACTGCTGCTATAGGAACGTGACCGGTGACATAACCGAGTCGCCTCGTTGAGCGACATCATCGGCTCACGTCGCTTCGCCGCGTTCAAGCAGGCGAGGTACAGCCGTCCGGATAGGCACCTGGCGCTGTAAGCTGAATCGCATGCACGCCCGCTATGCTTCGAGTGCGCAGCGGCGCGTCGCCCTGCAGCTATCCCGATCGACCGTGACCCAGAATCCCCATAACGAAGCCGACCGCAAGGCACAGCCTCTGAGCACGTCAGTGGAGTGCGCCAACGACAGCGCGCCGCTCGATCCGTCCCGCCATCGCGCCCTCGCTGAAGCGCGACGCGCCGACGGCGACGAACTGGGCGCCGTCGCGCATCTGATCGCCGCCCACACGTTGGACGTCTACGCTGCAGCGGCACCCAACGCCAGCGCCGCGAATCTCTGCGACGTCGCGACCGGATACTTCATGAAAGGCGATCAGGGGATCGCGGAATACTGGTATCGCCTCGTCCTGACGCTCGATCCCCATGTCGCGGTGGCCTGCCAGAATCTGGCCGCCATACTCGCAAGCGGCGGATACGTAAGCGAAGCCGCTGCCTATCGGGAACGTGCTTACCGGATCCAGCGTGTCTTTATCGAGGGGAGCGGCACGGAGCAGCGCCGCGCGCTGGTCCTCTGCGCGGCGCACACTGCCGGCAACGTGCCGTTCGATGTCCTGCTGCCCGGCACGACCTGCTGCCGCATCAAGTATGCGATCGACTACGCCGCCGACGAAGAAGACCAGCAACTGCCCGCCTATGACCTCGTGTTCAACGCGATTGGCGATGCGGATATCGCCGCGCCGCTAGCCGGGCGGCTAGCACGCTTCGTCTCGCGCTGTGTGCGGCCCGTGCTCAATCCGCCCGATGCTATCGCGCGAACCCAACGGCACCACACCGCCAGCCTGTTCGACGGGTTGCCGGACGTGCAGGTGGCGCCGTGCATACGCAGCGAAACCGCGCCGGTTTCACCCGCTGCGCTTGGCGCCCTGCTCGCGGCGGGTGGCATCGACTTTCCGGTCCTGGCGCGTCCCGCCGCCACGCACGGGGGCGACGGGCTGACGCTATGCGAGAGTCTCGCCGCGCTTGAGCCGTGGCGCGCGGCACAAACCGAAGTGTGCTATCTCACGGCGTTTCGCGACTATCGCAGCGCCGACGGCTTCTACCGCAAATACCGGATCATTTTTGTCGACCGGGAGCCGTTTCCCTACCATCTGGCGATTTCGCCGCATTGGATGGTGCACTACTACTCCGCCGACATGGAACCGCACCCATGGAAGCTGGAGGAAGAGCGGCGCTTCCTCGACGATCCGCACGCCGTATTCGGCGAGCGTGTCATGCGTGCGATCGCGGCAATCGGCACACGGCTCGATCTCGACTACGGAGGAATCGACTTCACCGTGCTACCTGATGGACAGGTGCTTGTCTTCGAAGCAAACGCGACCATGCTGGCGCATTTCGAGCGCGAAACCGGCGCCCTCGCCCACAAGAATACATACGTGCAACGTATCGTCGATGCGTTCGAACGGACGATGTCGCGCCACCTCACGACCTGAAGATTCGCCTCTTACTGGCTGGATAAATGCTGATTCAGAAACGGCACGAAGCCGTTTTGCGTCGGACCGATCTGCTTGACGCAATCGTCGTAGTCAGAGCCCATCGCGCGATCCTGACCGTACATGCCACGGCACTGCGCGTACAGCGTGATCGTCGCCCCGCTGCCCTTGGCCACGCGCGTGGCCGAATAAACCGCATGCCCCGAGCGGCCCGGAACGTCGGTCTCGATCGCTACCGCGTCCGCGCGGACGATCGACGTGTAAGAATGCGCCGCCACGTAGTCCTTCGTGAGCGACCAGGCCTTGTCGCACTGCGCCTGATCCGCACACCCAACAGCGGCATTACGCTGCGCGGTATCGAGCAAACTCTCGGAGCGGGTAAAGTCGCGCGCCTCCGCTTCCTGTTTTTCGGCGGACATACAGCCGCTCAGGGCAAGCGCGGCAAACGCAATAGCGATAGTTGTTTTCACAGGTTCAAGATCCGATGGCGAATTCCGGCAAAGATTATAGACGCCCGCGACCGGCGTTCGCAGATTGGAACCGCCATCGGAAAACTGCCGGCGCGGTGATGTCTCTCACCGCCCGGCTGTCACGCAAGCTCAGCTCGCGTAGCCCACCACACCCTTGATCTCCAGAAAGTCCTCGAGACCGAACTCGCCGTACTCGCGGCCATTGCCCGATTGCTTGAAGCCGCCGAACGGCGCATCGGGGCTGTACTCCGCGTAGTTCAGATAGATCGTGCCGGTCCGCAGGCGCTTCGCCACGGCATGCGCATGCTCGATCGAGGCGGATTGCACATAGCCCGCGAGGCCGTAGAGACTGTCGTTGGCCATCGCAATCGCTTCGTCTTCGGAGTCGTAGCCGAGAATCGACAGCACCGGTCCGAAGATCTCTTCGCGCGCGATCGTCATAGTCGGCGTGACATTGCCGAACACCGTGGGGCGCACGAAGTAGCCGTCCTTCAATCCTTCAGGACGGCCCAAGCCGCCGGCCACCAGCGTGGCGCCCTCTTCAATGCCCACGCCGATCAGCCGCTGGATCTTGTCGAACTGCTGCTCGCTGATGACCGGCCCAAGGTCGATGCCCGGCGTGTCCGCGGGACCGACGACCAGCGCTTCAGCCGCTTCCTTCGCATACGTCAATGCTTCGGCGAGGCGGGCGCGCGGCACGAACATGCGCGTGGGCGCGTCGCACGACTGGCCGCTGTTGTCGAAACACGCACGGGCGCCGCGCATCACCGCCTGCTTCAGATCGGCATCTTCGAGAATCAGGTTGGCGGATTTGCCACCCAGTTCCTGGTGCACGCGCTTGACCGTGTCCGCCGCGGCCTTGGCGACCTGCACGCCCGCACGCGTGGACCCGGTGAACGACATCATGTCGATGTCCGGATGACGCGACATGGCCTCGCCCACCGTCGCGCCTTCGCCGTTGACGAGGTTGAACACGCCGGCCGGCACACCCGCCTCGTCGAGAATCTCGGCGAAGAGGATGCCGGAAAGCGGCGCCAGTTCGGACGGCTTGAGCACCATCGTGCAGCCGGCCGCGAGCGCGGGCACGACCTTGGTGGCGATCTGCAAGGCCGGCCAGTTCCACGGCGTAATCAGCCCGCACACGCCGACCGCTTCCTTACGAATCAGAATGCTGCTCTTCACGTACTCGAATTCGAATGTATCGAGCGTGCGGATCATCGTCTCCAGATGCGCGACGCCGGTCCATGCCTGCGCGTCGTTCGCATATTGCAGCGGCGCGCCCATCTCGCGGCTGATCGCATGCACCATGTCGTCGTAGCGCTTGCGGTAGACGTCGAGGATCGCTTGCAGCAGATCGATTCGCTGCGCGATCGTCGTTTCGCTGTAAGCCGGAAAGGCACGCTTCGCCGCGGCCACGGCGCAGTCGACATCGGCCGCGCTGCCGAGCGAAATCTGCGCGAACGCGGTAGCCGTGGACGGATCGATCACGTCGAGCGTCGCGGCGCCGGCCGGCTTTTGCGGATCGACCCACTGACCGTCGATATAAAACTGTTTGGCGTGTTGCATGGGCTTGTCCTTTACATGAATGGTTGGGTCAGACGTTGGGCCAGCAAAGCGCCCAGGCGCGGTATCGAATGCTTTACATCGACGCCGCTCAATCTGAATGTCTTCAAATCGAAATTCATCGCTACGCAGCTTTGGCTCAGACTCCGGTTCTGTTTCGATTCCGTTATCGAATTCCTCGTCTTCGGATCACCTTCGAATCACCTTCGAATCACATCAACCAGGAGAGACACATGAGCACCATCACTTTCACCCGCATCGACGCCAAGGGTCCCGGCGCTTCCGGTCTGAACCCGGCCCTGCACGATCCCGCCGACGTCATTCTCGAAGGCGCCAAGGCGCCGCACGCCCTCACCGCTTTCTCCGATGCGGCCAACATGCTGTCCGCCGGCGTATGGCAATGCGACGCGGGCACGCTGAAGCTGGCCGACCTGCCGATCCACGAAGTCTGCGTGCTGATCGAAGGCGAAGTCGTCATTACCAGCGACGACGGCCGCAGCGAACACTATGCCGCCGGCGACGCCTTCATCCTGCACAAGGGCTTCTCGGGCACGTGGCATATGCCGGTGGCGACCAAGAAGTACAGCATCGTGTACTGCGGTTGATTCAACCTGCGTCACACCGTTGCTTCAACACGAACCGCACCCCCGCACCGCAAGGTGCGGTTCCTCTCAAGGTGCGGTTTTTTTATTCTGGCGGCAATCAATAAAAAACCGCCAGACATATCAATCACTACACAGCAGCAACTACAACGGCGACTACATCGGAAAACCCAGCGCCTTGATCGAATTGATCCACAGACGCCGCCAGCCGCCGCGATCGTCCGCGCCGTCGAATGCATTGAAGGTAATCTTCGCGGCGATCCAGCGCAACGGTTCCGGCGGAATATACGACGGCCCTTTGCGCGAAATATCCAGCGACGTAATCAGCGTCTCGCGATTCCACAGCATATCGAGGCCCATCTTCGCACCAAAGCGGCTGCCCGCCACGCCGAAACCCGTATAGCCCGCGACGAACACGCTTTTGCCACCGTGATAGCGGCGCGCGAACACGGCGCCGCGCGAGCAGTAGTCAATCGGGCCGCCCCATGCATGCGTGAAGCGCACGTCGTCCAGTTGCGGAAACGTACGGTAGAACGCTTCGGCGAGCTTGTAGTAGGTGCTTTCGTCACGATCCGCGGCCGGATTCGGATCGCCGCCGAAGTGATAACTCACCCGGCCGCCGAAGATGATCCGGTTGTCTTTGGTGAGACGGAAATAGTTGAGCTGCGTGCGCGTGTCGTAGATGCCCTGGCGATTGTTCCAGCCGATGCGTGCCATCTGCTCGTCGCTCAAAGGCGCGGTCGCGATGATGTGATCGCGCACCTGCATTACGCGGCGCTTGATGTCGGTCACGCCCACATCCGCGGTGCCCGTGCCGAGCAGCACGCGCGGCGTTTCAATGCGGCCCGCCTGCGTATGCACGATCATCGTCGCACCGAGATCCTCCATGCGCGTGATGGGCGAGTGCTCATGCAAACGCACGCCGAGTTTCAGCGCAGCCGCCTTCAGGCCCCACGCGAGCTTCGCAGGATGAATCGTGCCGCTGCGGTTGCGCGACCACATCGCGCCCGCGAACAGCGGTGAATCGAGTTGCTCGCGCGCGCCCTTGCTGTCGAGCAGCACTACGTCGTGTCCGTGCGCCACGTGCAGCTCGTAATCGCCTTTCAGATGATCGAGATGACCGGGATCGACGGCAACCGTCATCTCCCCATTCCATTCGACGTCCGCTTCAATGCCGTAACGCGTCAACGATTCCTTGAAGCCGTCGAGGTTCTCCTGGCCCAGCTTTTCCAGCACGTCGAGGTCCTGCGGAAAGACCCGCGTCGCATTCGGCAGACCATGCATCACCGAGGTGGAAATGATCCCGCCCGGACGGCCCGATGCACCGTAGGCCACTTTCCCCGCTTCGACCAGCACGACGTCGAGCGACGGGTCCGCTTCTTTCGCCTGAATCGCGGCCCACAATCCGGTAAACCCTCCGCCGACGATCACCAGATCCGCCGAAGTCGGACCGATCAATTCCCGTTCGACAGCCGGTGCGCGTGGATTGTCCAGCCAGAACGGAAACAGCTTTACACCTTCAAACGCGCGCTTTACTGACTCGCTCATCTTGTTTGCCTACTCAACTTGAATACCATTGCATTGACTGCGTGACGGTTGCTCCGGCGCGGTCTTGGTGTCGCTTCGACACAGCTTCCAATGCCGCCTCGATGCTGCCTCGGCGCAGTCTGTGCTGTGCCTGCCCTAAACGACCTGAATCACGCGATTCAACCCGCGTCCTGCATGTCCAGCACTTCTTCGCGTTCACGTTCACGTTCACGTTCGCGTCGCACAGCGCGTTGCTGCGGTTGCGATTTCGCTTGCGCGTTTAATTGCGCGTTCAACTGCGCCCCACCCGCCTTAAGCTTAGTCGCCGGCACCACCGGATGCACCGTCACATTGCGCTGCGACCCGCTGCGCAACCAGCGGCGGCCAAGCGGCCCATACACGCCATCCGGCTCAGGAAAGCACTGCAGCAACGCGATATACAACGCGCAGGCCAGCGTCAGCGAAACCGGCATGCTGATGTCGAGACCACCGGCGAGCTGCCCGAGCGGACCGACGAACTGATCCGGCAGATTGACGAAGCACAGGCCGACCACCGCGCTCGGAATCCACGCGCCCATTGCGCGCCAGTTCCAGCCGTGCGTGAACCAGTAGTGACCGCCACGGCCGCCTCGATTGAATACCTGAAGATCGTCGGACAGATAAAAACCGCGCCGCGTCACGAAGCCGATGATCATGATCACCATCCACGGGCAACTGCAGACGTTGATCAGCACCGAGAACGTCGACACGCTTTCGACCAGGTTGAACGCGAAGCGGCCAAGAAAGATGAAGCCGATGGCAAGGCTGCCGATCAGCAGCGTGGCGCGCACGCGGTTCAGAAACTTCGGAAACATGCTCGACATATCGAGCCCGGTGCCGTACAGCGCGGTGGTACCCGTCGACATTCCGCCGATGATCGCAATCAGGCACACCGGCAGAAAGAACCAGTTCGGCGAGATCGCCAGCAAACCGCCCACGTAGTTATTCGACGCGATGAAATCCGGCGCCTTGCTGGCGATGATTGTCGCGGTGGCGAGGCCGAAGAAGAACGGCACGAAGGTGGCCAGTTGCGCGAACATCACCGCGAGGATCGTGCGTTTCTTCGGCGTGTTCTGCGGAATATAGCGGGCCCAGTCGCCAAGCGTGCAGGCGAACGAGACCGGATTGCTCATCGCGACCAGCACGGCGCTGACGAACGCCGGCCAGAAACCCACCGACCCGAGCGCAACCTTGCCGGCGTATGCGCTATTGAACGGCCCGGCGAACGCCACGATGCCGACCACGAACAGCAGACTCGCCGCCCACACAGCGATCTTGTTGACCCACAGCATGAAGCGGAAACCGTAAACGCAGACGGTCAGCACGAGCACCGCAAAGAGACCGTACGCGAAGCTCAGCGTCATCCAGTTGACCGGCAGGCCGAGCAGATGATTCGCGCCGCCCACGAGCGCGTCGCCCGAACTCCACACCGCCAGCGAGAAGAACGCGACGGCGGTCAACACCGCCAGAAAGGAACCGACGATCCGCCCATGGATACCGAAATGCGCGCCCGACGAAACCGGATCGCTCGTGCCGTTGCGCGGACCGAACAGACCCATCGGCGCAAGAATGCACGAACCGATCACCACGCCAAGCACGATCGAATAAACGCCTGCCTTGAAGGACAAACCGAGCAGCACCGGAAAACTGCCGAGCACCGAGGTGGAAAAGGTATTGCAACCGCCGAACAGCAAACGGAACAGATCGATCGGCCGCGCATAGCGCGAGCGATCTGGAATGCGCTCAAAACCAAATGTTTCGACTTGGGTGATGCTGTTGCTGCTCATTGTCTCCAACTCCTGTTACGGCCAGGTCAATCACAATGGCTCGCCGCAAAGATGCGGCGTCCACTTTTTTCAGATGTCTGGGCGTCACTGTAAAGACAATCCGCGCAGGCAAAAATATCGCCCGCCCAACCTTTACTTCGATCCCGGGCGATGTAACCTGAAACGCCCGTCCTATAAGGCTTTACGGAGGTAGTCCGAGGTCGCCTTGGGGCTCGGTTCAGGGGCTGCCGGAACGCAAACGTCGAAGCGAATAGCGAGAATCCTCGCCTCAACCCGGGCTTGCCTCACGCGCCCGGCGGCGCCGTTTCGCCGCGGCGACAGTCGGCAGCGGCACGGGTACCGCGCCGGACATGCCGTGTTCGATCAGAAAATCGCGGAACAGGCTGGCGACATGCGGCAGGCGTTTATCCGACACATGCATCACATACCAGTCGCGTTCGATCGGATTCGCGGGCAAGGGCAGCAACGCCAGCAAGCCCGCCTGAAATTCCAGCGAGCAGGCATGCAGCGACAGAAACGCAATGCCCAACCCTGCCTCGACCAGTTGCTTGATCGCCTCGTTGCTCGAAAGTTCGGAGCCGATATGCAGCTTGTGCCCGGCGAGTCGAAACAGGTTTTCGACGGTCGAGCGCGTGCCCGAGCCCCGCTCCCGCACGAACAGATTCGCGCTTTGCAGATCGTCGAGAGACAGGCGCTTTTTCTTCATCAGCGCATGGGCGGGCGAGGCGACGAATGCCATCGGATGTTTGGCGAACGCCGTGGCCACGGTGCGCAATTCGCGCGGCGCGCTGCCCATCACCGCAAGATCGATTTCGTGCGTGGCCAGCATGCGGATGATGTCGGCGCGATTGCCGACCTTGAACTGCACCTTCACTTGCGGACGCGCTTCGGTAAAGCGCACCAGGAACGGCGGAATCAGATATTCGGCGGTTGTGATCGCGCCGATGCGCAGCGTGCCGCCCTGCTCACCTTGCAAGGCGGCAAGATCGTCCGCCGCGCCGTTCCATAGATCGAGAATTTCGAGTGCATAGCGAGCGAGGACTTCACCCGCCGCGGTCAACTGCACGCCACGGCCCACCCGCTGCAACAGCGGCGCACCTGCGGCCTCTTCGAGCAGACGCACCTGAAGCGACACCGCCGGTTGCGTGAGCTTCAATTCTTCGGCCGCGCGCGACACGCTGCCGAGCTTGGCAACCGTGTGCAAGGCTTTCAATTGGCGAAACGTGGCAGCTTTTAACATAAGTGAAAACCTATATATTGCGCATAAACATTAAATTGTGCTGCGGTTTCCGCCGATTCTATACTGGCCCTGACAGATGAGGCCGGTGAATATCGGGTATAGCCCCGAACACCTTCACCGGCTCAGAGCGGATAACTTCAGGAAGGAGGATACGGATCATGGCGGCAATCGATCAGCAAGGAACCTCTACCACGCAACGCACACCGCAACGGCAGCCAATGGGTCAAGCGACGCCAGCGGCAACGCCAGCGGCGGCGCATCGGGTCGTGATCGTCGGCGGGGGCGTCGGTGGCCTTGGGCTTGCGACACGGCTGTCGGAAACGCTCGGGCGCGCCGGTCTCGCGCAGATCGTGCTGGTGGATCGCTGGCCGACGCATTTCTGGAAGCCCTTGCTGCATGAGGCCGCGTCGGGCCAACTCGATCCGGCCACGCATCAACTGCAATACGCAGTGCAGGCACAACGGCATGGCTTCGAATTCGAGCAGGGCGAACTCGCTGCGCTCGATCGTACGAACCGGCACATCACACTGAATGCGCTTTACGACGCCGACGGCCGTGAAATTCTGCCGTCACGGCAGCTTGCATTCGATACGCTGGTGCTGGCCATGGGCAGCGTCACGCAATATTTCGGCGTGCCCGGTGCGGCCGAACACGCCTTGCCGCTCGAATCGGTCGCTCACGCGGAGGCGTTTCGCCGCAAGCTGCTCGACGCCTGCCTGCGTGCGAACCATGCGCGCCGCGCGCAGACCGCGCAGGCGGATACGCCGGTGTCGATCAACATCATCGGCGCAGGCGCAACCGGCGTTGAACTGGCTGCGGCGTTGCGCGATACGGTACGTCTGCTGAACCGCTATAGCCCGTTTTCACTCGACCCCGTGCGCGATTTCCGCATCCGTCTGATCGAAAGCAGCGAACGCGTGCTGCCCGCATTGTCCGAAACGATCTCGGCGCGCGCGCAAACAATGCTCGGCAGTCTCGGTGTCGAGGTGTTGAACGCCACGCGCGTCACCGAAGTGCGCACCGACGCCGTGCTGACCCACGCGGGCGCGCCGCTCGCCAGCGACATCGCGATCTGGACCGCGGGTATCGCGGGGCCGCCGGTGTTGCGCACGCTGGACGGTATCGCAGTGAATCGCAATGCGCAGGTGCAGGTGAACCGCACGCTGCAGTGCGTAAACGACGCGAACATATTCGGACTCGGCGACTGCGCGGCCTGCCCTTCTTCCGAAAACGCGGACGCGTTTCTGGCGCCGCGCGCACAGGTCGCGCACCAACAGGCGCTATTTCTGGCGCGTGCGCTGAAGTGCAGGATCGAGGGAGAGGCATTGCCGGAGTTCGTCTATCGCGACGCCGGCACGTTAGTCGGCTTCGGCCGCGAGGGCACGATCGGCAGCCTGAGCAACAGCTTGCTGACGCAGCCGGTGTTCGTCGACGGTTGGCTGGCGACTGCCGTCTACAAGCTCATCTATCGCCGCCATGTGATGAACCTGACCGGCTTCGCACGCATGGCGCTCGATTCGGCGAGCCACTGGTTGCGCCGGCGTGTGCATCCGGTGATCCGGCTGCACTGAACGCCACAAAAAACGCGCACGTGGTCACCCGCGAAGGTCCCACGTGCGCGCTTTCCCACCTGCTCGTTGCGCTACTCGGTCTGAAACGCGTCGGCCGTCATGCGGGTAACACCACGCGGCGGACACGGCTGCGGGTACTGGCTATCGGACACATCCATACAGCCCGCCGCGCGCGCGGCGGCGAGTTCGCGCTTCACCTCCTCACGGGTTTTTCCCTGCGGCACACGTGACTCCTGTTGCGTCTGCGAAATCTGTTGAGGCGCCGGACCCGCAGGACTTACCAGGCTCTGCACCTGGGGCCGCGGCACAGCCTGCCCGGCGGATTTATAAAACTCGTGAGGCCCAGGTGTGGGCTCGCGCAACGGGATCGTGTCGACAGCCACTGCGGCACTCACAGAAACACAACTCAGCACAAATCCTGCAAACCACATCGTATTCCTCATGATCGATTCTCCTTTTTGAGTGTGAACCGATCCTAACGTCGACCTGCTGCACGAACGTGAGCGTCGCATGACAAATCCGTCATCCATAACGGGTATCGACGCGCAGGCCACCTCACAGGCCGCATGACGGAATTGTCATGTTGTTCTCATCTTGGTATCAGAGAGGCGCTCATACGATGAACGCTCTCGACTTCGAACCGGAATCCCATGCGACGCGCCCAACCACTGCGACGCCCGGCGATACGCGCTTCGGGCATAAGAGCCTTCATGCCGGCACTCAGGATGCGGGTTTGCAAATGCAAATGCAAAGGCGAGACGCTCTCTCTGGCGGGCAGCCTGGTGGCCATCGCGATCGGCTCGTTTGCATTCTGGCTAAGTCAACCCGCTCATCTGTTCAGCGGAGGCACGTCGCCTCCCGCATTCGCCACCGTCACGCGCGTGAATCGTACGAGTCCGCCGCACACGAGCGGTTTGCTATCGCTCGAGCTGCGTTCCGCAATGCAGCGAACGCTGCCGGGACCGACGCACCCTTGTACGCAGGCGCCAGCGAACGCGGTGAAAGGTGGCGTGACGCGATCTCCCCGCCTGCTTCCCGCGATGCAGGTTTGCGCAGCGGATCCGGCAACAATTCAATGACACATTGACGCGCTCCGCGCCTCGCACACCGTGCGTCCGGCACGGTTGAATCGCCAACCACTCTCGTATTTTTTGAGATCAGATCAGCTTGCCGGATACACACCCGCTTCAATTCACACCATGGTATAACTTTATAAATTAAGGAGACCATGACAAACATTTTCCTACTCGATCCCGGCGACACCGCGTCTCAAAAATAGACGCCGATTCGATATCGGTCATATGCACCAGGAGAAAGATCATGCGAATTCTGATCGTCGAAGACGAAGCGAAAACCGGCACCTACCTCCGCAAGGGTCTGACAGAAGCGGGGTTTGTCGCGGACTGGGTGGCAGACGGAGTAACGGGCCAACATCTCGCGCTAACGGAAGACTACGACCTGATCATCCTCGACGTGATGCTGCCCGGCCAGGACGGCTGGACGGTCCTTAAGAACCTGCGTCACCTGCGTTCCACGCCGGTATTGCTGCTCACCGCGCGCGACGATCTGGACGACAAAGTGCGCGGCCTCGAAATGGGTGGCGACGATTATTTGATCAAGCCTTTCGATTTTTCCGAATTGCTGGCGCGCATCCGCTCGATCTTGCGGCGAGGCCATGCGCGCGACGCCGCCTCGCTGCATGTCTCGGATCTGGCACTCGACCTGACACGCCGCAAAGCCACCCGTCAAGGCGACGTGATTCTTCTAACGGCCAAGGAATTTGCGCTGCTATGGCTGCTCATGCGCCGCCACGGCGAGATCCTGCCGCGCTCCACGATCGCCTCGCAGGTGTGGGACATGAATTTCGACAGCGATACGAACGTGGTCGATGCCGCTATCCGGCGCGTGCGCGCGAAGGTCGACGACAACTACGAGCCGAAGCTGATTCACACGGTCCGCGGCATGGGTTACGTGCTCGAAGAGCGTAGCAGCGCGGAGCGATGATGTGGCGCGCGTGCTGCTCCATTCTTACGCCCATGGCGCTATGGCTCGCGAAGCCGCTTGCTCCGCTCACACCTCACACATTGAGGGGACGGCTCGCGATCCTGTTCGCGATATCGACCTCCTTACTACTCGTATTCAACGGCGTCCTGTTGTATCGCGGCCTGAAGACGCGCCTCGACTCGACCTCGGCGCGCGAGATGACAGCGACGCTCACGGCCTTGCAACTGGATCTGCAAACCATGTCCGGTTTCGATGCTGTCCGCGCGGAACGTGAGATCTGGCACGACCGCTTGCACGGCCATCAGAATCTCGACATTGCTCTGTTCGACCCGCGCGGCGTGCCGCTTGCCCGCACCAACGGCTTTTGGCCGAACGCCGAAACGCTCACGGTGCGTGCCGGAATCGCCCCCGTGCAAATGAAGCTCGAAAGCAGGCCGATGCGTTTTCTGGTGGCCATGGCGCCGCTCGGTGGTCAATCAGGCGCCCGTGTGCGCGTGGTCGTGCAATACGACGCCAGCGCCGAAGGGATATTGTTGCGTGCCTACGCGCTCAACGTGTTATTCGTGAGCCTGTTCGGCGCACTGCTGAACGCGTTGCTGGCCTGGTGGATCGCGCGCTTCGGGCTGCGCCCGTTGGCGCGTCTGACAGCCCGTGCCGAACAGATCTCCAGCAGCCGTCTCGCACGACCGTTGCCCGAGCGTGACATGCCAGGCGAACTCAGGGAATTGAGCCACGCTTTCAACCGCATGCTGGCGCGGCTGCACGAATCGTTCACCCGTCTCACGCAATTCTCATCCGACCTCGCGCACGACATGCGCACGCCGCTCACCAATCTGCTCGCCGAAGCACAAGTCGCGCTCTCGCAACCCCGTTCCGCCGACGAGTACCGCGCGGTGATCGAGTCAAGTGTGGACGAATTCCAGCGTCTGTCGCGTCTGATCGACAGCATGCTGTTTCTTGCCCGCTCCGACAGCGCGCAACGCCGCTTGTCGTTGCAAAAGGTCGATGCACGCAGCGAAGCGTTACGGGTCGCGGGATACTACGAAAGCATGGCGGCGGACGCGGGCGTGGAAATCGTCGTGGCGGGCAGCGCCCATTTCGAAGGCGACGTGTTGCTCGTGCAGCGCGCGCTGAGCAATCTGGTTTCGAACGCTTTGATGCACGCACCACGCGGCAGCACGGTCGAACTCCATTGCACCGAACGGTTTCGCTACGCCCAGCTTTCCGTCTCAGACAGCGGCGCAGGCATCGCCGAACCGCATCTGGAGCGAATCTTCGACCGGTTCTATCGCGTCGATCCGGCGCGCTACAACTCGGCGCGCGGCACCGGCCTCGGACTTGCCATCGTCAAATCGATCATGAACGAGCATCAGGGGGAATGCAGCGTCGAGAGCGTGCCACACGTGCGGACCACATTCAGCTTGCGCTTTCCAAAGCGGCCAGCCGAATTGTCGATGCTCACTTTGCAGCGCAAGAGATTCCGCAAAAGGCGCGGAAAATAAAAGCTGAATGACAGGATTGTCATCCTGTCATCACCGTCGCCTCATGGCTCCCATAGCAGAATGGATTCATACCGGAATGCAACTTCGGTATGCCAATCATTCATGGAGAGATCAATGAAATCAAGGCAAATTGCTCTAGCTACCCTTCTCATGAGCGCGCTGTCCACCGCTGCGCTAGCCGAAGGCCGCACCCCCCCGGCACCGGGGGATTCCAACCGGGTCATCCCTTCGTTATCGCAAAACAGCGCTAACGCGCAACCGCAATCCATCGGAAAGACACGCGCGCAGGTTTACCAGGAGCTCATCGACGCACGCCGCGCGGGGACCATCCCAACCACCGAGGCTGATTATCCCCCGAGTCAGCGCACGATCGAAACGAACCGCGCTCGCCACCGGATTTTCGAGCGTTATTGGGCCAGCACCGACTGATACGGATACAACGACACGAGGAGTACCGCCGATGACTTACCCTCAACGCATGCTGGTCGAAAATCTCGCCTGGTCCGACGAGATCAATACCCGCGATCCTGCCTACTTCCAGCGCCTCGCCAGTGACCAGCGGCCGAACGTGTTGTGGATCGGCTGCTCCGATAGCCGCGTCCCCGAAGCCATCACCCGGGCAATGCCCGGGGAGATTTTCGTTCACCGCAACATTGCGAACCTTGTCGGCGAGCATGACGACAGCCTCGCAAGCGTGCTCGAGTATGCGGTCGTCGTGCTGCGCGTGCAGCACGTCATCGTATGCGGCCATCACTGTTGTGGTGGTGTGCAGGCGGCCATGCGGCCGCCTGCCGCCGCGCTGCCGAACGTCAATCGACGCATCGACCCGATTCGCCGTCTGGCCGCGTTGCATGCAACGGAACTTCGTCTATTGGAAGATTTCGACGAACGGGCCGACCGGCTCGCCGAACTCAATGTGCTGGCCCAGGTGCAGGCGCTGCACGCAATGCCGCTGATTCAATGCGCGCCGCGTCCCGTGCAGATTCACGGCTGGATCTTTTCGATGCAGGACGGCCGCCTGAAAGCGCTGACCGACGCGCAATGGGTGCTCGGCGACAGCGCCGGCGCCTGCGAGGCGGCCGGTTGATCGCAGACCCGCACCTACCTTGCTTACGGTGCATGCGGAACGGCGCTGCGAGGACCAGCGAAAGCAAACCACGACGTCTGGCGCGGCGACTTGCCTGCATGGCGAGCGCCGCGCCCCTTCAATCCGACCGGGCAGATTCGAGGCAATTCACACGATGACGCAAGCAAACACCCATTCACCTCAACCCCACCCAACGTCGCCTTGGCGCACCGATCTACTGGCCGGCATCAGCGTATTCCTGATCGCGTTGCCGCTGTGTCTCGGCATTGCGACCGCCTCGGGCGTCGCACCGTTCGCCGGCATTCTCGCCGGTGTAATCGGCGGCCTCGTGGTGGCGCTGCTGAGCGGTTCGCGCCTGAGCGTAAGCGGACCGGCGGCCGGCCTCGTGGTGATCGTCGTACAGGCGCTTGCCACGCTGGGCAGCTTCTCAGCGTTTCTGACCGCGCTGGTGCTCGCGGGCGCCCTTCAATTGGTGTTCGGATTTCTGCGTGCCGGCCGATTGGCCAGCTACATACCGCTTCCCGTGATCAACGGCATGCTCGCCGCAATCGGCATTCTGCTGCTCGTGAATCAGTTGCCGCTGGCAACAGGCCTCGGCAATGGCGACGTATCCGCCGTCATGCCATTGCTGGCGCTCGTGTCGCTGACGGTGCTCATCGCGTGGGAGACGCCGGCGTTGCGCGCCTTCGCGCTCGTGCGCGCGATTCCCGCGCCGCTCGCCGTCGTGTCGCTCGGCATCGCCGCGACCGCCCTCCTCGATACCTTCATGCCAGATGTGGCGCTTGCGGCCAGCCAACGCGTATCGATGCCATCGCTTGGCTCGTGGGACGCCCTGAGTGGGGCGTTCACGTTCGCCGATTTCACGCAGTGGCTCAATCCCGATGTATGGCGCGTCGCCGTGGTACTCGCTATCGTCGCGAGTCTGGAGACGTTGTTGAGTCTCGAAGCGCTGGAACAGATCGATCCGGCACATCGAAAGGCCGCACCTGATCGCGAGCTCAAAGCCCAGGGCGTCGGCAACCTGCTCGCCGGCCTGCTCGGCGCATTGCCGCTCACCGCCGTGGTGGTACGCAGTGCGGCCAACGTGCATGCGGGCGCGCGCGGGCGCCTGTCGTGCGTGACTCATGGCGCCATGCTGCTGATCGCCTGTCTCGCCTTGACCAGCGTGATCAACATGATTCCGCTCGCAAGCCTTGCGGCAATTCTGATTCATACCGGCTACAAACTCGCCAGGCCGCAATTGTTCGTATCGATGGGTAAGGCGGGATTCGCGCAGTTCGTGCCCTTCATCGGTACGATCGTAGGGGTCCTCGCGACCGATCTGCTGGTCGGCATTGTGATTGGCTTCGTATTGAGCGTGGTGCTGGTGGTCGAACGCAATATTCGTCGCGTGTTGAGTTTTACGCACAATGGCGACCATTATCTGCTGACCGTGCGCAAGAGCGCGACGTTCTTCTGTACCCCGCAACTGAAGCACTATCTCGAGCAGATTCCGTCAGGCGCTACCTTGATTCTCGATGCAACCCACGCCGATCATATCGACCACGACGTGCATCAGGTGGTCGACACTTATGCGGCGCGAGCGGGGGCTGGCGGTGTACGCATCGAGTACAAGCAGTGGCCGGCGCGGCGTTAGCGTGCGGTGGCGGTGGCTGCGGCTGCGGCTGCGGCTGCGGCTGCGGCTGCGGCGATGGTACTGCCACCAGCACCAGCACCAGCACCAGCACTCAATCAAGAAACTCCGTCGCCCGCTTGCGCAGCACCGCACTGAAGTCATCAAGCCAACCGATCGACAACCGCCAGCTCTGCCAGTACAGATCGACATCGATATGCTTGCCTGGCGCCACGTCGACCAACTCGCCGCTGGCCAGATGCGGCGCGATCATTCGCTCAGGACACATGCCCCAGCCGAGTCCCGTCACGCAGGCGCGCAAGAAACCGGCAACGTGCGGAATCCAGTGCAACGGCGGATCCAGTTCCGCCCGCGTGATGCGGCGCATGAAGCGCTTCTGCAATTGATCCTTCGGATTGAAATCGACGCACGGCGCACGCCGTAACGACTCACGCGTGACGCCATCGGCAAAATGGCGCTCGCGAAACGCCGGCGTGCATACCGCCAGATAGCGCATCCGCCCGAGACGTGTCGAGCGGCAGCCCTGCACCGGCTCCGCCTGCGTGGTGACCGCGCCTTGCACGCTGCCGTCACGAATCCGTTGCGCGGTGTGATCCTGGTCGTCGATCACGAGATCGAGCAGCATCTCCCGTTCCACGCAGAACTGCGCCACCGCATCGATGAACCAGGTGCCCACGCTGTCGTCGTTGACGGCCACGCGCAGCGCCGGCCACGGTTCGACCAGCGCGCCGGGCAGCGCCGGCAGCCGGCCGGTCAGTTCCGCTTCCAGCAATTTCACGCGCTCGGTATGGCGGCACAACAACGCGCCCGAGGTGGTCGCGACACACGGCTGGCCGCGCTTCACGAGCACGCTGCCCACCCGCTCCTCCAGCAGTTTGACCCGCTGGGAGACGGCTGAAGGCGTCACATTCAGTTCGCTGGCCGCACGGTCGAACGAGCCGTGCCGCACAACGGCCGCGAGCGCGTCGAGCAACGCATAGTCGAGCATTAGCGTTCCTTAATCCACATTACGTAAATTAGCTTCTCTTATGAGCAGCAAAACTGCAGACTAGCCTCGTTCGCTTTCCCCGTCTACTGGATCGATTATGAATTGGCTGTCTTTTTCCCACGGCGGCGCCCTGTGCGCGTCGCTGATCGTGACGATCGGCGCGCAGAATGCCTTTGTGCTCCGTCAGGGCATCATGCGCTCGCACGTCGGCAAGATTGTTGCGCTGTGTGCGCTGTCGGACTTCATTTTGATCGGCGCGGGCGTCGGCGGCGCGTCGGTGCTGGTGGAACGCTATCCGGTGTTCGTTCACGCCATGCTGTATGTAGGGCTAGCCTATCTGGCGTGGTTCGGCGTCAACGCGCTGCGCCGTGCGGTACGGCCGGACCATGCGGTGCTGGACGCCCATGCAGGCGGTGCGGCGCCGGGCACGAGCGCGGCCCCCGTACAACGGGCGATGCCGATCATCCTGATGACGCTGGCCTTCACGTGGCTCAATCCGCACGTGTATCTCGACACCTTCCTGCTGATCGGCACGGCCGGCGCGCGCGAACCGGAAGGCGCGCGGGCGGCATTCGCGCTCGGCGCGATGGCGGTCAGCGGGATCTGGTTTATCGGCCTGGGTTACGGCGCGCGGATGCTGGCGCCGCTGTTTCGCCGCGCGACGGCGTGGCGCGTGCTGGATGGCGCGATCGGCAGCATGGTGTTGCTGCTGGCGGTGACGCAGTTGCGGTAAACGCCGCCGGGCGACCTCTTTCCGAACCCCGCCCGACGATCGACAATCGCGGCATTTCCCGGCAGCCCCCTACTTCTGCACCTGCTGCATGCCGAGCAGATCCTGCACGAGTTGCGCCGACACATAGTGCGGCCCGTCGAACAGATAGGTTCGGTAGCCGCGATACGCGAGCAATTGCGGCGACAATTCAGCGGCTGTGGCCGGGCGGAACGCACCGCCCGGGGCGGGACGGAATGCCTCGGCAATGATTCGCACCCGGTCCTTGCCAAGCCGCGCCGCCAGCGCATCCGCATACTCACGCGCGGCCGCCGGGCCGCGTGCATAAACCCCGCAACCGTCCTGCAGAAACACGCCGACATCGTGTGGCAGCCAGCCGTCCAGCCACGCTGCCAGCGCCGTGCCGCCGATATTCGCGTTGTCGTAGACGCTGATCCACAGCGGCCGCGGCAACGTGTCGAGCAAAGGCGCGAGCGCGGCGGCATCCTTCCAGGTCGGATCGACCTCCACCGGAAAATAATAGCCGTCGATGTGCACCGCGGGCCGCACGGCCGCCAATTGCTTCGATTGCTCGACCAGCCGCGCCGCTTGCGCGCGGGCCGTGGTTTCGTCGAAACGTCCGGCGAGACCGACGATCACATTGCGCGCCCATGGTTCGCCGGCAATCCGGGTCCAGTCAGGCAGACGTTGAGCCGTTTGCATATCGGTGCCGGGCAGAAACGAGGTGCCGTCCACCGCCGTCCATTGGACCAGCAGATCCGTCACGCCCAGGCGGTTCCAGTCGCCGTGCGGGTTCACATGATCATCGTCGAGCTGCCAGACCACGCCCTGCGCCAACGCGCCGGCATCGCCCGAACCCGGCGCCGAGCAGCCGTACACGAGCGCTGCACACGCGCTCGCAGCGAGCAGCGCGCGGCGGCGTGGCGAAGCCGGTTCGCCCTTCCGTGTCCGAACGTCGTGTGAATTACGCATTGTGTTGGCGCTGTGCCTTGAGATAAACGTCACGATAATCCTGAGCGAGTTGCGCGCGATCGATCTTGAAGTTGACCGATACCGGCAAGGACCGGCACGCGAGCAATTCTGACGGGATCATATACGACGGCAGACGCGCGGCCAGCAGCGTCTTCCAGTCGTGCAACGCGTCGGGCAGCCGGCCATCGTCGCTGCCGGTTGCGACGAACGCGACGACCCGAGCGACCGAGCCGTCCGGCCGCCGCAATGGCACAGCGGCGGCACTCGCCGCGCCGGGCAGCGTGCGCAGGGCCGAATCGATCTCCATCAATTCGATCCGGTAACCGCCCATCTTGATCTGATCGTCGATACGTCCGTGGCAAAACAGCAGTCCGCCGCCGTCGACCGTACCCAGATCGCCGGTGCGAAACGCCCGTTGACCATTGTGGATGAACATGCGTGACGCGTTCAGGTCTGCGCGGTTCAGATAGCCGCGCATCACGTGCGCACCGGCGATACACAACTCACCGTCGTCGACGAACACGTCGGCGTCACGCTTGGCGTAGCCGATCGGCAGACGCGCATGATGCGCAAGCACCGCATCGTCGACGACGATCCATGTGGTCGCCACCGTCGCCTCGGTTGGTCCGTACGTGTTGATGATCCGCGCGGCCGGAAAACGCAGGCGGAGTTGCCGAGCGAGTGTGACCGGCAGCACTTCGCCGCAGAACAGAAAGGTTCTGAGCGTCGGTAAACCGTCTTGCGAGAACTGCGGATTGAGCAGTTGCTGTTGCGCGAACGAGGGTGTCGACACCCACGTGGTCATGCCGTGCCGTGCCAGCGTGGCGAGAAATGGGGTGCCCTGTGCCGTCAGCGCACGCGAGGCGAGTACCACGGTGCCGCCGAGCGCGAGCGTGCCGAATACTTCGTACATCGACAGATCGAAGCTGAACGGCGCCTGATTCAGGAACACCGGCGCGTCACCGAGCGCGAAGTCGGTCGCCATCCAGTCGGCCAGGGCGGCGACGCTTTCGCGACCGATCTGCACGCCTTTGGGTTCACCGGTTGTGCCCGAGGTGAATAAAACGTATGCGACATTTTTCTCGTGTAGTGCCGGCGGTGTGGATGCTGACGTTGATGCTGTCGATGCCGATGCCGATGCCGATGCCGATGCTGATGCTGATGCTGATGCTGATGCTGATGCTGATGGTAATGGTGATGCTGAAATCGGCGCCGAAACCGAAGCCCCCTCATCCACGTCCAATCCAGCCCGCGCACCCTGCTCGCCCAGACTCACAAAGCGGCCACCGTGCGCGTCGAAATAGGTCTGCGCGCCGAGCGCGCTCGCGATACGCCGCATCCGCTCATCCGGATAGATCGTGTCGACCGGCACGAACGGCGCGCCGAGCAGCAGCGCCCCCACCATCGCCACAAAAAACCCTGCTTCCTTGTGACCGCGGACGATCACCGGCACATCCGCGGCGAAACCATGCGCACGCGCCTGCGCAACCCACGCGTGGGCCTGTTCCGCCAACTCGTGCCAACGCAACGCGCGATCGGCGCCGATCACCGCCCACGCGTCGGCACGCACATCGGTATCGGTAAAGCGGCTCGCGTCCAGATCGAATCGCATGGTGCGCCTAGCGATTGGCGGCGATGAACGCACAAAGCGCATCCACGGATGCCAGGTGCTCGGCGATCTCGGTCGGCGGAATGCGCACGCCGAATTGCATCTCGACGCCCATGACGATTTCGACAGCCAGTACCGAATCGACCAGGCCCGTTTCGAGCAGCAGTTCATCATTGCGCACGAGGCGCAATACGACGGATTCGACCAGTGCCGCCACGTCGGCGTGCAGCGTTTCGTTTTGAGTCATTGTGTAGTCCTTGCGCAAACGTCGTTCCGGCAATCAGAACTGGAAATAGAGAAAACGCACTTCGCCGTGCAACTGCGCGACGCAGAACACCAGCACACCGACCATCGCAGCGGTCCAGCGCAGCGAAGGCCGCCATGTCAGCGCGGCGGGCAAGCCTTCGGCCGCGCGGTCGAGCGCAGGCGAGAAACGGCCCATCAGTTGATGTGAATTCGGGGTACACCAAACGATCGCCAGCAGCGCGACGATCTGCAATGCGAGCGTGGAGCGTCCCGCGACCAGATGCAGCCACTCGCCGAGGCCCATGTTCGCGGTGCCCCAGGCGGGCCAGTCGAGCGCTTCAATACCGCGTAGACCCGCCATGCCTTGCAACAACGCGAGCGCATCGCCGACACCATGTGCGCGGAAAAACGCAAACGCGACCAGTGCGGCTATGAAAGTCAGCAGGACGTTACCTGCATGGCGAACGTGTGCCTTGAAGCGCAATATGAATGCCGCTGCTGTTCCCGCTGCAACCGCATCAACCGCCCTCGCCCCCACCATCGGCCCAGCCGCCGCCCGCCACGCGCGATAAGCGTGATTCACGGTGAGATACGACGCGTGCAGCAAGCCGTAAATCAGATACTGCAAACCCGCGCCGTGCCAGATGCCGGCCAGCGCCATCGTGTAGAAGGTCGGCACGGCCACCGTCGAGAGAAAGCCGCGCGTCGAACGTTGTGCGAGACGCCCGATCAGCAGGCCACGCAACGCGCGGCTGCGGTTGATCCGCATCGCCAGCGGGTAGTACAGATAAGCCGTGAGATAACGCGTGAGCGTCATATGCCAGCGCTGCCAGAAATCGATGATGCTGGCCGCCTTGAACGGTGAATTGAAGTTCAGCGGAAAGCGCACGCCGAACATCTTCGCGAGGCCCACGGCCATGTCCGAATAGCCGGAGAAGTCGAAGTAAAGCTGCAACGCGTACGCGAGGCAGGTGCCCCACGCCGCCAGCCACTGCAACTCGTGCGGCGCGGCGAAGCCCGCGTCGGCGAACGGCGCGATGGTGTCGGCGAACAGCACCTTCTTCGCGAGACCGATCGTGAAGACGAACGCGCCGATCGACAGGTTTTCCGCCCGAAGCTTATACGTAGCCGGCTGGGCGAACTGCGTCATCATTTCCTTGTGATGCAGGATCGGCCCCGCGATCAGATGCGGAAAAAACGTGACGAACTGCACGTAGCCGAGCGGGTCGCGCTCCTTGACGATGCCCGCGTTGCAATCGAGCAGGTAGCCAATTTGCGTGAAGGTGAAAAACGATACGCCGAGCGGCAGGATCACGTCCTGCATGCCGTGTGCGAGCCAGTCGGCCGGTGCGACTCCGCTTGCGTGCACGAGCGCGGTGAGCAGTGTCGCCAGATATTTGTAGCGCACCAGCAACGCAAGGTCGGCAGTGATCGCGAGACCGAGCAGCCAGCGGCGGCGAGCGGACTGCGCGGGTGCCGCAACAATCGCGCAACTCATCGCGTAGTTAAACACGATCGACGCCACCAGCAAGGCAACGAAGGTCGGATTCCACCAGCCATAGAACACGATCGACGCACCGCAGAGCCACGCCGCCGCGGCGCGCGGCATGCGCTGCCCAAGCAGGTAGTAGCCGGCCAGCGCCGGCGGCAGGAACAGCGTGAGGAAAATGAATGAATTGAATAGCATCGGGATCAGTCCTGCTTCGCCGGTGCGGGAACGGGGGCGACAGGCAAGGCAGCGTTCGCGGCCGTCGCCTGGGTAGGCGCCGGCGCTTCGACCGGCATCGACAGCGCGTCTTCCGACATTTCCCAAATCACCACGCGCAGACTCTTCGGCCATGTGGCGCGTTCGCGCCAGACCGTCTGCAACGCGCGGTCGAACTGGCCGTCGTCGAGGCTGACGTTCCAGACTTCGCGGCCGAGCTGCTCGCCGAGGCGCTCGGCAAATGCGCTGCGGCGCGAGAACGAACTGCCCGCGAGCAGCACGTCGGCGGCCGGACCATCGTCGAGCAAGCCGCCGCTGCGTTGCGCCTGCAATGTTTCGGCGGAAATGATGTCAGGCGCGGGACGCCAGGCGTCCGGCACGTCATTGAGATTGGCCAGCGTGAGCAGATCGCCGACGCGCGGTGCGGGTTGCGCCGTCAGGTGCGTGAATGTGGCGTCGCCGCGCTTGCCGAGCAGCGGCAACACGGCGGCGCCGACCACCTGCGCAGCCGCTTGCGCACCACGCGCGTTCCAATGCACATCAGTTCGGAAAAATGCCGGACGCGCAGCTTGCAATGCCGGCAACAATTCGACGTGCGTGACGTTGCTCGCGGTCAGCGCGCGGTTCCATACATTCAGACGCTGCGTCATCCGCGCGTCCTGGCGCAGCCCGCACAGCGCTTCGCTCTCCACACGCGCCTTGTCGGGCACCGTCACGACCACCAGTTGAATCCCCGCGCTACGTAGCGCCTCCGCGTAACGGTGCAGCGAGGCGACGCGCGCATCGGTCAGCACGTCGCCGCCGTCCGCGCGTTCGACGGGGTCATGTCCCGCCTCCACCGGCGCGCGCAGACCGTCCGCATAGAACAGCCAGCCGGGACAGCCTTCGCGCACCTGATGTCCCAGGTCGCCGAACAGGCGGTAACGCGCCGCGGCTTGCCAGCGATGCAGCGAACGCGCATACGGCACGTCGATCGCGCGATCGAGACTGCGGCCGAGGCTGCCGTCGCGCCAACCGTGCGCATCGAATGACGCGCCGTCGTGCGACTGCACGACAAGCGACACCACCGCACCCGCGCAACCGAAGCCGAGCAGCAGCGCGACCAGCCACGCGACACGCCGATGTGCGCGCGCGAACGGCTGCTTCGCCGCTGCCGTTTGGCTGTGCGCAATGCCAGCGTCCTTGCCTGTTGCGGCTACAGCAGTAGCTGCCGCGGCTGTGCCTGCTCCTGCGCCCGCTGCGGTGCCTGCTGTCACGACTGTGCCAGCCCCTGCCCCTGCTGCAGTGCCTGCTGCCGCGGCTGTGCCTGCCCCTGCGCCCGCTGCTACGCCTGCCACCGTGGTTGCTCCCGTGCCAGCCGCCGCACGGTCCACCGCGCGCGCTGCCGTGCGTCCGCCTGACTCGCTCATCAGGCAATGGCCTTGGTCAGACGTGCGAGGAACGCATCGTCGGCCATTACCGAGGCCGCGTCCCACTGTCCGCTCGCGCTCGGCAGATTCATCATCTGCCCTTCGTTGAATTGCCAGACAATCGCTTGCGGCGGATTCGCCTTGAAGGCCGGCGATTCCACATAGTTGAGCAACGTCTTCCAGGGACCGGTGTCGCCGAAGGTCCACGTCAACCCGACCGGGCGATCGATTGCGTTCGAGAGCTTCTGCGGAAAGCCGAGGTACGGCTGGACCATGCTGTTGCCCACCACCTGCACGACCGGCGGCCCACCGTCGACGAGGTCCGGCGACGCCACCACCGTACGCACGATGAAGTGATCCTTGCCGACCGCTTTCTTGCGCTCCGGCGGCAGCAAGGCCGCAAGGTCGCCGTAGCGGACTTCCTCGTTCCACGCGCCAAGCCGGCTGCCCGCACCAGCGGCGCCCTTCAGCGGACCGGCCTCCGTGAGGCGTTTGGCGACGCGCGCCGCGACCGCTTCGGCAGAATGGCCGCTCCAGTGGTAGTCGGCGCGAATGTACTTTTCCTGCGACGCATCGACCGCGGCGATCGCACCGTCGCCGTCGACCATCTGCAGACCGAGCGAGGTGGCATGCGTGCGAATCGCGGCGTAACGGTTCGCGACACCGGCGGACATCGCGGTGCCATCCGGCAGATTCTCCGGGCATGAACGGGCTTTTAGCGGCGCAATCACGATCACGCTATGAATGCCGCGCGCCGTCAGTATGCCGGTCGCCTGATGAATCAGGTCGACGGCTTTCAGACAGGCCGGCGTCGCGTCGTCGGTGAGGCTTTCCCAGCCGGGATAGAGCCATAGGTTGCGGCCCTCGATCACGCTGGTCGACGCCGCGGCAAACGCGCGGCGCGGCAGCAAAGACAGCGCGCCGCCGAGCGGCGCCGCGGCCAGGGCGAGCAGCAGGCGGCGACGCGTGCGGTTGAACGGCCCGGCCTGGACGGACAGTTGAAAGCGTGAACGGCTGAAGTCGGTCATGTCGTGAATTCCCCGCGACTGATTTGAAGCAACTCTCATGCGAAGCAACGGCGTTGCCGCCCGATACAAAGTGCGGCCCGCGTTGCGATCTTTTCCTGGTGTTCCCGCTACTTCTTGCTGCAAATTCCCGTTGCCAGTGCGTACCGCTCAATTGGCGGCCGGTGGCCACGCGAGCGCGTCGCGCGCGCCGCTCAACACGGGCTTCGCCGCGTCGCCGGTAACGAACAGGCTGTAGCTGTCGCCGGCGGCCAGTGCCGGCAACGGCAGCGCCGCGCTGGCCACCGCACCGCACTGTCCGACCAGCTTGGCGCTAACCGGATTGATCGCTCGCGCGTCCTGCGCGCCCGCGGCCACCTGCGCAAACACGGTCGGACCATTACCGTCCACGCCGATCTTCGCGTTGCAACCGGAGGTGAAATTGAACGCGCGCAAGGTCGCCTTCAGACCGTCGACACGCTCGTAGCGGCCAACGATCCGCGCCGCATGCCAACCCTTCGCGTCATGACTCAGCGCGACAGTGACGGCGTCGCCTGCATGGGTCGTCGCGTTAGCCGTCGCATTGGCATCGGCCAGAGCCTTGCCGTCGACCGTGACGCGCGCCGGCGTGCCTTGCGTGAGCACGCTGAAGCGCGTGACCGCGCCCGGCGCGAGCGTCTGCGGAGACTCGCTGCCGGCGAGCGCGACACGCACCGCCTGCGAAGACGCGTTCAGCACGCGCAGATACGATGCGTCGGCGGGCGGTTGCGGCCCATACAGACTCGCGACGTCGTCCGCCGCCGCATATGCCACGCCCGCCGACAACAGCGCGGCGGTGGCCACGACCGTTACCCCTGCAAGCTTCGATTTACCCAAGCGGTTTCTTTTCATTTGCTTCGTCCGGATTCAATACGAGTAGATCGCGCCGAAGAACACGCCGCGCGCGCGCTCGTCGCCGGTGATCTTCAGGCGGTACTGCACAGACAGATCGACATACGAGCGCGGCGCGTCGTATTTGCTGTCGCGGAACCAGTAGCGCGTCGAAATCCCTACACCCGCGCCGAGCGGAATGCTGTGGTTGATGCTCGAGTCGTAGTCCGCACCGATCACCGCATACGGGAACACGGTCCACTTCGGGCTGTAACGATCCATGCGGAAGGTGCGGCCCAGTTCGAGATTGGTGGTCGCGTAGACCGATCCAGCGTTCAGGTAGGCACCCGTTTCGGCATAGATCTGCGCGGTCCACCACGACGGCACGTCCACCCGGCGCTCGATGCCGTAGCCACCCGAATACGCAAGCCGCGCGAGCCAGTCGGGATTGACCTGCGAGCCGATCGGAATGATCCGTTCGAAGGCGACGATCGCGTCGATCTGCGAGAACGGCTTGGCGCGCGCGCCGACGGTGGCCTGCAAGGTGTCGACACCGCTCGCGCCGCCGTTCTTCACGCCGAAGCTTTCGTAACCGCGCGCGTAGAGTTCGAACATCCGGTCGCCGAGACTGCCGAACGGTCGCCAGTAGGCTTCCACGCCGGCCTGCCAGTTGTTCGACGTGCCCGGCGTCGGCGACGACGCATAGCCGGGCTGCATGCCCGCGCCACGATAGTTCAGCGAGGCGTCGAAGCCCCAGTTGCGGGTGGCCTCGGCGTGCGCGCTGCGCATCTCGTTCAGTTGCGCCGGTGTGGCCGGCACCGCGTCGTCCGCTGGCTTGGCGCTCGCGTCGATCGCGCGCTCGAAGTACTGCGCGGCTTCGCGATTGCGGCGCGCCTGAACCGCCGCGTAGCCCGCGTCGGCCGCAGCGCTGGTCGGCAATGTGCCGGCTTTATCCGCCATGCTGAAGCGCTGGTAAGCGACCTCGTTGTTACCGGCGCGTTGCGCGATATAGGCGGCCGTCAAGTCGGACATGGCATCGAGCATGCCGGCATCGATCATCTTTTGCGCTTCGCGCGTCGCGGCGGCGTCGTCACCGGCCGTGCTCAGCGCGTTGATCAGTTCCACGCGATGCTGCGGATCGTCCGGCGCTGCCTTGACCGCTTCGCGTGCATAGCCGACCGCGCCGGCTTTGTCGTTCGCCGCCGCGGCGGTTGCCGTGGCGCGCGCCGCCGCGAAACCGGGATCGGCCGCGTAGACATCGCAGCTTGCACCGAACTGGTCTACGACGCAGTCGATGACGGGGCGCCGCTGCGGGTCGAGCGGAGATGTCGCGGTGGTGGTTGCGTTGGTTGCGTTGGTTGCGTTGGTTGCGTTGGTTGCGTTGGTTGCGTTGGTTGCGCTTGAAGCGCCCGGAGCATTCGGCGTATGCGCCAACAATTGTCGCGCCTGATACCTGCGCAGCGCGATCGGCGGATCGGTATCGTCGCCATTCGTCTTCAGCGGCGCGAGCAGATCGAGCGCGCGCTGCGGCTGTCCTTCGGCGATCCATACATCGGCGATGATCACGCGCGCCACGCGCTTGTTGCGCTGCGTTGCGTCATCGGCATGCAGCGCTTTGGCGAAGTCCGCCTCGGCTTCCGCGGTCTTGCCCTGCGCCGCCAGCGTGTAGCCACGCAGCGTGAGCGGCATGATTTCGGTATCGTCGGCGGCAATGGCCGCGCTCGCCGCCGCTTGCACGCCCGGCAGATCGTTCGCGGCAAACAGCACGTCGATCAACTGGATGCGGTAGCCAACCTGATCCGGCGCGTAGGCAACGGTCTCACGCGCGAGCGCGGCAGCCTGCGCGTAGTCGCCCTTCTTGCGCGCCTCAAATGAAGCACCGGACGACTTCGGCGCCAGGCGGCTGCCGATGAAGCTGCGCCGCACGCGCAGTTCTTCGTTGTCGCCGAAGCGTTGGGTTGCATCGAGATCGGCATTCCATGCAACGGTGTCCTGACCGGCCGCGCTCGCCGCGTCGATCAGCAATAAGCGCAGACGCAGCAGATCGGGACGCAGCGCGATCGCCTCGTTCGCGTAGCTGACGGTGCCCGAAAAATCCTTCGTCGCATACGCCTTGTAGGCCTGTTGCGCGGCCTTCAAGGCTGCCCCCGTCAGTGCGTCCGGGTCGCCCGGCTGTTGGCGGCCGGCGCGTGCGGCCGCGCGAGTCGACACGTTCAGCGCGTCGATCTGCTTGCGACGCGAGACCAGCGCCGGATCGCGGCCGATCTGCGCGATTGCGTCGCCGAGCGAGCGGCTTGCTTCGCTATAACGACGTTGCGCGGCAAGCGCGTTGGCGAGCAGCAGGCGCAGCGACACGACATCGGGGCGCTGGCGAATCGCTTCGCGCGCCCGTGCGCTCGCGCCGCTGTAGTCGCCGCGCCCATAAGCGGCATAGGCGTCCTGCGCGACCCGATAGGCGGCGCCGCTCAACGGCAGCGCATTGTGTTCGGATGAAGCGGCCGGCTGCGGCGCGCCCGCTGCGCTCTGCGCATGCGCCGCTGCGCTGCCCAGGCACAATGCGCTGGCCAGCATTGCGGCAGTGACACCGCGCAATGTGAATGCAGACGCCGCAATTCCAGCGCACGCGGAAGCCTCAATCGAAGCCGCAGTTCCAGCGCAGGCGGAAGCCGTTGACGCAAATGCCGAAGCCGAAGCCGAAGCCGAAGCCGAAGCCGAAGCCGAAGCCGAAGCCGAAGCCGAAGCCGAAGCCGAAGCCGCCAAAGAAGCATGCGCCATCCACGCACGCCGGGTGAAAAAAGAATCGATCATTCGGAGGCCGCCAGAGCGCCCTGAAGACGGCGCTGTTGCTGGATTACGTTCTCGAGTGCGGCACGCGAGATCACACCGCGCGCCACCATGTAGTCGCCGATGCGGCCATGGCGATCCGGGCGATAGTCCTGCATCGCCGCTTCGAAGGCCTCGCGATGCACGTGGCCATGCTCGATCAGCAGATCGCCGATCAACGGTACGCTGCGTGCCGGCACAGGCTCCGCGCCGCCAGCCGACGATGCGCCCACGGACGCACCCTCCACCCTGCCCGCCTGCTCGCCGTCGCCCGCCGGCGCTGCAATCTCGACGCCACGCAGCACGCGCAGCCCCGCAGCAATCTCACCTTCACGAACGATCTCCTGCACGACCGGCCCCCCGGCCAGCGCGCTCAGTTCAGCAAGCATCGGTTCGGCGAGCGGACTCGCGGTCAGCAGAATCGTGCGGCCGGCCGCCGCGTCGGCTTGCGGCAATACGCGATGGCGCACGATGGCGTCGAGCGGCAAGCGCGCCGCGTCGTCCTTGATGCGTTCGAGCACCACGCGGCCGCGCGGCAAATCAGACTGGAAGGCAATCGCTTCCGCGAGGGTTTCCTCGTCGAGCCAGCCCTTGGCCATCAGCACGCGGCCGAGCGGCGCCTCACGCGCGTGGCTTTCGCCGAGCGCCTGTTCGAGTTTGTCCGGATCGATGGCCTGCCACGACAGCAGCAATTCGCCCAGACGCTGACGGCGGTTGTTAAAGCCGTCGGCGGACGGGAAGTCATGCATGGTCTTGTCCCATGCCAGCCGCTTGCCGGTCACGAGGTGCGTGAGGAACATCTTCCATGCACGCGAGACAGCCATGAAGTTGATGAAATTGCCCACCACCATGCGCGGCACGGACAGCACCCCGTGCTCCCAGCCGTACAAACGGGTCACGAAATAGATCCGCTGCACCACGCGCAACAGCAACGCGCAACCGTTGGCCCACAGCAGCGCCTGCAGCCACGGCGAATCGGAGAACGGCGAAGCGATCAGCTCCGGCATCCAGCCAAGCAGCTCGGCGCCCGCGAAGAGCAGAAACTGAATCACCAGCGCATACGCGATGATGCCGACGAACGCGGTAACGATGCCTTTGCGGTCACGGAACAGCAGATAGCGATTGGCGAGCGAGCCGGTCCAGCCGGTCTGCTTCCACCCTTGCAAGCCGATGCCGAGCGTCCAGCGCGCGCGCTGCCGGTATGCGGTGCGGAACGTATCGGGGAAAAATTCGCGCACGCAGAGCGGCATCGTCACGGTGATGTCGCGTTCCTTCCCGAGGCCGAACCACGACTTGCGACGCGTCGCGAATTGCACCGGAAAGCGCGCAAAAATCGACTGCATCCCCATCTTGCCCAGCCGCGCGCCGACGTCGTAATCCTCGGTCAGACTTTCGGTGTTGAACGGCTGATTATCGGTCTCGGCGACCAGCGCGAGCAGCGCGCGCCGCGAGAAGCACGTGCCCACCCCCGCGGACGGCACCGATCCCACCAGGCTCTCGCGCACCACCAGATCCTTTGCATGCCATTCGGCGAACTCGTCCATATACGTGCCGGCCACCAGTTCGAACCAGTTGCGCTCGAGCGAGGCCACCGGCAACTGGATCATGTCCTTGCGCGGCAACAGGTAGTTGAAGAAGCGCAGTTCGACCGGATGCAGGACGTCTTCGCTATCGTGCAGCACGACGCCCGCGAACTCGATGCCGGCTTCTTTCTCGTGCCTGAAGATTGCCTGGATCACCCAGTTCAGACAATCGGCCTTGCAGGTCGGACCGTCGTGCGGCACTTCCACGCGACGCAATTGCTTATAGCGGCGGCGCATCCGTTCCACTTCGGCGATGGTCTGCGGGTCGTTCTGATAGGTGCCGACGAACACCACGTAGTTGCGGTAGTCCATCACCCGCACCATGTCTTCGATCATCGCCGCGACCACGTCGTACTCGTGCCACGCGGGCACCATGATCGCAATCGGCTGCTCGGCGCGCTGATACAGCTGCGCGCTGGTGAGCGGCTTGTAGGCGCGCTCCACCGTGAAGCGGCGATAGAGCGTGCGGGTCCAGTACCAGAGGTCGATGAACAGATCGTCGAGACTGGACAGCAGGATGATGAACGCCACCAGCGCCGCGACGTATTCGAGCCCCTGGTAATAGTGGGCTACCGCGTAGTCCACATACCATTTGAGTGAGGCGACACTCACGACTTGCCCTTATTCCTGCGGCGCGCCACGGTGGCGACCAGCAGCAACACGATCAGCAAGCCGACGAGGCCGGCCGGGATGCCCCAGCGCACCCAGGGCTGCGTGAACCACGGGCCCTCCAGGTCTTCTGCGCCGACCACTTCGCCGGGATGACGCGAATCGAACTGGCGCAGCGTGCCGCTGCCGTCGACGATCGCCACGTCGCCGCGCGACAGTTGCAACGACGCCGGCAGGATCGCCGCCGTATCGCCCACCGTGCGATACGCGATACCTGCTACGCTGCCCGACTTGACCGCTTCGATCACGCCGACGCGGTTCAAACCCGATATATCGGCCAGCATTTTGCCGGATGCATCGCTGAGCGACAGGCGGTCTTTCGACAGACGCACGAGGCTCTTCTCCTCGGCGAGCGTGACGTCGACCGCGAGGAAGGCGCCTTTCGGACTCACCGCTTCGCCATCACGCGCAACGCTGAAGGTCGCACGGGTCGGTGCGATGCCGCTGGCATTCGCCAGGCGCGCGACGCGCGGCAGCACTTGCGTGGCGTCGTTCAGATACGCGGCCGGTACGATCACATTTGCCTCCGACGCGAACCGCGCCACCATGCCGGTGAAGTCGTCGCCGATCTTCGCATCGGCGAGCGCCAGATGGCTGCTCGGCAGCACGGCGATTGGATGGCCCTGGCCGCGCGGCTGGCAGCCGCCTTCCGGCTGACGCTGGAATACTACGCGCAGCAGGTTGTTCGGGGCGAGCGCGTAATGCGGCACACGCGCGGTGATGCGCTGAGGCTTGCCGTTGGCGGTCAGCAGTTGCGAGCCGATCAGCACGTCGTTGAAATAGATCGAGGCGGTTTGCGCAGTGTTGTTCAGCGTCGGCGATGCGGCCACGTCAAGCACCACGCTGCCCGGCAGCTTGCCGTTGCCCGATGCCGCGCCCAGATCGAAACTCGCGTCCCAGGTGGCGCGGCCCTGCACGTCGAGCGTGCGCGGCAGGCCGCCCAGCAGCGACAGGGCGATTTCGTCGCCGCGTGTGTTCGGTGCGGTGTCGATCTGATGGACCACGAGACGGCTCGTTACGTCGATGGGACGCCATGTGCGCGCGAGAACCGCCACGCCATCGTTGTCACCCACCACGATCGCGGTCTGGCCGCCAAGGTGAGCAAGACGCACTTCGCCCGAGGCGAGCGGCCGCGCGATCGGATCGATCGCGCGGGCACGCCATGCGTCGAACGCGTCGCTCGCGCCGGGCGCGGAACCGGTCACCTGCTCGCGCAAGGCATCCAGCGACGTCTTCAACGTGTTGCGCACCATGTCGTCGGCGACGATCACGTCCGGCGTGAAAGCCGAACGCGGCGTCAGTGCGATCAGAGCGCCCGCTTCCGCCGGATTCGCCAGCTTGTGCGAACCGCCCGCGGCCAGTGCGGCAAAAGCCGGAATCGCGCGCAACGGCGCCGGTACGTCGATATCGCTCAGATCGACCGTGTCACCCACCGCCGGCCACGTCTGCGTTGCCGGCGTGCGGCCCTCCCGTTGCAGTAGCGCTTCGACGCGCCAGCCCGCATCGAACGCCGGCGCCGCGAGCGTGCGCGCGCCCAGTATCACCACCGGCTTTTGCGACAAAGCGCTCCACGCGCTGCGCAGATCGACGATTGCATCGGGATCGTAGCGATAGGTCAGGCGCGACGTCGGCGCGATGCGCCAGACGTTGCCGATCGCGGTCTGATCGGCGCAGACGTTATCGTTGAGCACCGACGACCAGTCGAGACCCACGCGCACGAAACCACCCGGCCGCGCCGCGCCGTCCACGCCGAGACTGACCGACGCATCGCCCTGGTCTTGCGTCGGGCTGCGCGAAAGCACCGGTGCGCCGTCGAGGGACACCAGCATGGTCGTGCGGCCGCCGTTGCCGCGCAGATAGTTGCCGTCGATCTGCAAGGCCGCGTCGCTCAATGGCACGCCGGCCGGCACCGGTAAATACAGTTCCTGACGGCCGTCCGGCGCATGCAGCACGACCGGATCGCGCATCCCCAGCTCGGCCAGCGACACCGTGCGCGTCGCGAGACGGCCGCTGCCGAGTTGCGCGAAGCTGCCGGCGACGTCAGCCGGCTGTTGAGCATGGGCCGTCGCGGCGAGCAACAGCAGCGCGGCAAAGGCGTTCAGGCGGGGGCGGGTTAGACGGCGCATTGGCGTATTGGAGGTCACGTTGTCTCATCTCTTGATTAGCGCGCAAACAGTGAAGCTGATTCACGCTGCATGGATTATCTGGAACTGCGATCCCGCTATGGCGGGCGGCGTTGCCGATGGCGCTGCCCCCGGTGATCCTGCCCGCGGCCTGCCACTACCAAGCCTTGTCACTATCGATCGCGGCCGGTGAGCGTTCGCGGCACGGTTCGCGCATGTCCGACATGCTCAGGCCCTGATGTCCGATAGCCATTCGCGGTGGCCAATGCCGGCACGCAATACGATCGGCTTGGCTCGCATTGGCCATGCGGCCCACGCAGCCTTATTGCGGGGCTTCTGCGCGTTGCACGCGCGGAGTCTGCCCCGGCTCACCCCTACCGCCGCTCACGAACTCGTCGAACGGACGCCCGGTCAGCGCCGCGACGATCCGTTGCGATGCATGGCCGTCGCCGTATGGATTGACGCGATTCGCGAAATCGTCGCGTTCGCTCGCGTCGTCGAGTAAGCCGGTCACCGCGCGCACAATCGCTTCGCGCTCCGTACCGACGAGACGCACCGTGCCCGCCGCCACCGCTTCCGGGCGCTCGGTCACGTCGCGCATCACCAGCACCGGCTTGCCGAGCGCCGGTGCTTCTTCCTGCACGCCGCCCGAGTCGGTGAGAATGATCGATGCGCGCTGCATCAGACGCACGAAGCTCAGGTAATCGAGCGGATCGATCAGATGAACGTTGCGCGCCGTGCCGAGGGTTTCCTGCACCGGGCCGCGCACGTTCGGATTCAAATGCACCGGATAGACGATCTGGACCCGGTTGGTCCTGGCCAGGTCCGCGAGTGCCGCGCAGATGTTTGCGAATCCCGCACCGAAGCTCTCACGGCGATGGCCTGTGACGAGCAACACCGGCAGCGCGCCGTCGAGGAACGACAGGCGCGCGTCCAGTTCGGCGCGCAGCGCCGCGTCGTTGTCGATGCGCGCGGTGGTGAGGTTCAGCGCGTCGATCACCGTATTGCCGGTCACGATGATCTTGCCTTGCAGCGCTTCGTGCATGAGATTCGCTTTCGAGCTCGCGGTGGGCGCGAACATCAGGTCGCTCATCACGTCGACCACGCGGCGGTTCATCTCTTCCGGCCATGGCTGCATCAGGTTGCCGGTACGCAGCCCTGCTTCGACGTGACCGATTGGAATGCGCCGATGAAACGAGGCCAGCGCCGCGGCGGATGCAGTGGTCGTATCGCCATGCACCAGCACGCGATCCGGTTGAACAGTGGCGAGCACGTCGTCGAGCGACGCGATGAGGCGCGAAGCCAGACCGTTGAGCGTCTGGTTGCCGGTCATCAGAGCGAGATTGTGATGCGGCTTGATCTGGAACAGATCGAGTACCTGATCGAGCATCTGCTGATGCTGCCCTGTAACACAAACCACCGATTCGATGCCGGCGTCCGCTTCCAGTTGTTTGACCAGCGGCGCCATTTTGATGGCTTCCGGCCGCGTGCCGAAAATCGACAGAATCCTCATTGGCGTGTGTCCTCGACCTTTTTTGAATGTTTTATTGGCGGCAGGCAATGCGGAGCACGCGTTAATATCGCCCCATATTTACCGATCTGACTGGCCCGTCGCCGATAATTACCAGCGGTCCCCATATACGCCGGGAGCGAATCGATCGGATGCAATAACTGCCGACTGGATTCACGTGAGCGTCGTTTTGAACGAGCAGCCATTGATGGTGAATCGGCGCTTATTCTAGCGCGCATTTCCGCTTGTTTCACAACGGATTTTCCCTATGTGCCGCATTCAGGACAGCATCTCGCTGACGCAAAACCGGATTTTTGCCGACGATGCCGGGTAATTAAGCCGGCGCAAACGTTTTCTCAATACTTATGAAAAACGTTAAATTTAAACTAATAATTTTCGGGATCTTTAAATGTCAGGACAGAGTTAACAATTTCCGCTTCATTCACTCAAGTGAAATTGGCCGCCGATTAAGGCTGCGCAAACGTTATCGACGGATTCGGCATAGTGTGGCCGATATCATGAACCGCACGTTTAAATTGACCCTGCGTCTCACTTGCTGGATTCGCGTTCGATTTCCGCCGCCAGTTCGGCGATCTGCGAATACGCGAATACGCGGATGCCGTGCTGTTGCAGCAACGCGACAGTGACGCCGGTGGCGGGATAGGTTTGGCCGTTGAACGCGCCGTCGTAGATGAAGGTGCTACCGCAAGATGGGCTGCCGTCGGCAAGTAGCGCATAGCGGCAGTTTTCAGCCTTGGCGCGGTTGAGGGCATGGTGGGCGCCCGCGATGAAGAGCGCGGTCACGTCTGCGCCTGTGTTGTCAGCGATTGTCGCGTGACGTGCGAGGACGTCGGCGCCTGAGCGGCGCAGTTGTATTTCCGCTGGTGGACGCGGGGTTGGGAAGCCGACCGCTACTTCGGGGCAGACAGTGACGAGGCGGCCTTCGTCGCGCCAGCGGGGCAGCCACGCGTCGTGCGTGGGTTTGGCTTTGGCGTTATAGCGGACCGGGTGGCCGGCGAGGCAGGCGCTGACCAGGATCTTTAACATAGAGGGTTTTTTTGCCCTGCGGGGGGTGGGGATTGGTGATTGTAATGGGGTTTGGTTTGTTGTTTGTGAGTGGTTTTTTTTGGGCCTTTGGCCGGGGTTGTTAGGGTTGCTGATTTCTTTTTATTTTGGTGATGGGGGTGGGTTGTTTGCCTGCGGCGCTTTGTTTGGCTGTTTGCCTACGGTGTTGGCCTTTCCTTGTTTTCTTATTGGTCTATTAGTG
>NZ_JAQQCQ010000030.1:0-90976 GCF_046030355.1 Paraburkholderia caffeinilytica | reverse complement strand
CTTATGTCAAATCACAACAATGACGCGCCACCATCCAGCAAGCCCACTTCGAGCATCCGCAATCGGCATCTTCTCCAACTCGTATAAACTCCCCGCATGCCTCAAGAAATCGACTACCTCAACCCAGCTCTGCCCCCAGGCCTCCGCCGCGTGTCGATGCCGGTGGTCAACGCAACGCCCGAAACCCTCAATGGATTCGGCCGGCTCGTGAACGATCCGAGCGAGTGCCCGATCGAGATTGTGCAATGGCCGGCAGTCGGGGCAAGACCCATAGACCCCGGAACCGGTAATGAAGCGGGTACAACCGAGGGCACATTCGTGAGTGAATGGCGCGGGGACATTCTCTACGGTCGAAACGAGGCTGTAGGCGGTCACTACATCCTTGCCTACGCAACCGAGCCTGAAGCAGCCCGCGACGACAGCGCCAATGCACCGGAACGCATGCTGCTTTGGCACGCGAACTACCACCCTGACGGCGGACAGCTGTTCTTCCCACTCGACCATCGCCCGTTCTACGTTCCATTAGCATTGCCCGGGGACGACATCGCGCCGGAGAAGTTCATATGCTTTCGTTTCGATGGACGGCAGGGTCTCTACATCCATCCAAACATCTGGCATGAAGGTGTATTCACGCTCGAAGGAACCCAGCGGTTCTTTGACAAGCAAGGCGCCGTCCACGCTCGCGTCTCTGTCGACTTTGCCCGCGAATTTGGTTGCCTTCTCGAGGCGCCGATCGTCAGCCAGGTCTAGCCCACACCCTCAACCTAATAATCCCCCCAACCGTCCTCACCAATCAGTGGCACGAAGCTCACGTCGCCCAACCAGTTCTCGTGATAATCCTGTTCACCACGACGCACCAGTCTGATCAATCGCTGATGATGAAGCTCGCGTCCCACCGGCATAACGATCCGGCCACCAATCGAGAGTTGCGAACGCCACGCCTGCGGAATACGTGGGCCGCCGGCACCCGCGATAATCGCGTCATACGGCGCGTAGGCGCTCAAACCGATCGTGCCGTCGCCGAGATGAACCGTCACGTTAGCAATGCCTAAGCGCGCCAACGTCTCACGAGCAGTCTCAGCGAGCGTCGGATCGCGTTCAACCGAATGGACGTGCGCCACGATTGCCGCCGCAATGGCTGCGGCATAGCCCGACCCCGTACCCACGTCGAGCACCCGGTCGCGCGGACCCAGTTCGGCCGCCTCCAGCATCTGCGCGACGATGGCGGGCTGCGAAATCGCCTGCCGGCTCGCGATGGGCAACGCGCTATCGTCGTACGCGAATTCGCGGAGTTGCGCCGGGACGAATTCCTCACGCGGCACACGTCTCATCGCGGATAGCACGTTGGAATCCCGGACGCCCCGCCCCGCGATTTGCAGCACAACCATCCGTTCACGAGCCTCCTTGAAATCGATCATTGTGGCCTCCCCTGATGATCGCGCAAGCTCTCCAGCAGAGCTACACCTGGTTTCCACCGGACGATTCGATTGTGCGCCTCGTTCGACGTAAGCGAACGCAAATCGGCCTCGCCTTCAACGCGGCCCAATGGCTCGTGCACACGATGACCACGCGCTTAAGGGTCCACCCTGAGGCCATCGTATGGCACACGGCGCCGTTTTCGCCAATAATGGCCCCACATCCACTACTGGACGAGGGCGATCATGCGTTATAGCCCCGACGCCATCCGCACCATCGCTCTGGTCGGGCATGCCGGATGTGGCAAGACATCGCTTGTCGAAGCCCTGCTGCACCACAGCGGCGAGTTACGCTCACCCGGCAGCGTGGAGCGCGGCACCACGGTCTGCGATTTCGATCCGCTCGAGCGTAAATATCACCACTCGCTGAACTCCGCCCTCGCCCACCTGCACTACCGGGATACCCGCATCTATCTGCTGGATACGCCCGGCTATCCGGACTTTTCCGGCCTGTCGATCAGCGCCCTGCCCGCGGTAGAAACCGCAGCCATCGTCATCAACGCACAGACTGGCATCGAAATGACCACCCGCCGCATGATGGCGTGGGCGGAAAAACGCAAGCTCTGCAGAATGCTCATCGTGAACGGTATCGATCGCGAAAAGATCGATCTGCCAGCGCTGCTGACGCAAATCCAGGAGGCCTTCGGCAAGGAGTGCCTGCCCATCAATTTGCCTGCGCAAGGTGGCGGCCAGGTGGTGGATTGTTTTTTCAACCCCGCCGGTGACGCCGACTTCCTGTCCGTTGCCGCGGCGCACAATGCGCTGATCGATCAAGTGATCGAGATCGATCCCGCATTGATGGAGCTTTACCTGGAGCAAGGCGAAGCCATCAGCCCGGAGCAGTTGCACGAGCCCTTCGAGCGGGCGCTGCGGGAAGGTCATCTGATACCGATCTGCTTCACGTCAGCGGCCAACGGCGCCGGCATCGCGGAATTGCTCGACGTGTTCGTGCGGCTCCTGCCCAATCCCATGGAAGGCAACCCGCCGCTCTTCTACCGCGATGCTCGTGGCCGCCAGGAAGTCGTGCATGCCGAACCGGTCGCCGACAAACATGTATTGGCCCACGCTTTCAAAATCGTCATGGACCCGTACATCGGCAAGATGGCCGTATTCCGCATCCATCAGGGCACGATCAGACGCGATAGCCAGCTCTATATCGGTGACGCGCGCCAGCCGTTCAAAGTCGCCCATCTGATGATGCTGCAGGGCAAGGAACACGTGGATGTCCCACAAGCGGGTCCCGGCGATATCTGCGCCACAGCCAAAATCGATGAGATCGGTTTCGACGCCGTGCTGCACGACGCCCCCGAGGACGGCAACATCCACCTGACGCCGCTCGACTTCCCCACGTCCATCTATGGACTGGCGATCGAACCCGCGCGCCGGGGCAACGAGCAACGCCTCTGGGAGATTCTGCAAAAGTTGAGTGCGGAAGACCCGTGTCTGCGCATCGAACACCCGGTCGGCACCAATGAGACGGTGGTGCGAGGTCTGGGCGAATTGCATCTGCGGCTCATGCTGGAGCGGCTAGCCGAGCAATACAAGCTCGAAGTCGTGACTCGTCCGCCGAAAATCGCTTATCGGGAAACCATTGGCGCCAAGGCGGAAGGACATTATCGCCACAAGAAGCAAACCGGCGGCGCCGGGCAATTCGGCGAAGTGATGCTGCGCGTGGAACCCTTGCCGCGCGGCACGGGTTTCGAGTTCGTCGACGCCGTCAAAGGCGGCGCCATCCCGGGCCAGTTCATGCCTGCCGTGGAAAAAGGCATCCTGCAAGTCATCGAGAGCGGGCCGCTTGCCGGCTTCCCGATGCAGGACGTGCGCGTGACTGTCTTCGACGGCAAGAGCCATTCCGTCGACTCCAAGGAAGTGGCATTCGTTTCCGCCGGGCGTAAGGCGTTCATCGACGCGGTGCTGAAAGCGCAACCTGTCCTGCTCGAACCGATCGTGGACATCGAGGTGATGACGCCCGAAGCCGCGATGGGCGACATTATCGGCGACCTCTCCGCAAAGCGCGGGCAGGTCCACGGCACCCGCACGGCCGCCGGCAACGCGGTGGTCGTCGCGGGCCAGGTGCCATTGTCCGAACTCAACGACTATCAGTCGCGGCTGAATGCCATCGCTGGCGGCCACGGCAACTACAGCATCCAGCTCAGTCACTACGATCCTGCGCCCGCTGCCCAGCAGGAGCGGCTGGCGGCGCAGCACAAGAAACAGGGCGACAGCGCGGCGCAGTAACCGGCCCGGATGCGCAGTGTTGCACTGGCAACCCGGGCGCCTGGCTGGCACATAAGTGCCAGCCTACCGTGGATACGTCAGAACGAATGCCGCATCCCGATCCGCACATCGGACTGCGTATTCGACGACGACGGCGCGAAGCTGTAGCCGATCACCGCATTCACGCCGTCCGACGCACGCAGATAGTCGCCGGAAATATACACATCGGTCCGCTTGGACAACAGGTAGTGCAATCCGAGCGAGCCCTGGTTCCAGTGATTCCCTTCGAAGCTCGTGTGCTGATAACCGCCATACAACGACAACGCAGGCGTGAAGTTATACGACGCGCCTCCTTCATAAACCTGCATGTGCGAGGTCTGCCCGAAGCCCTTGATCGTTGTGTAAGTGAAGTCGCCGGTGAGCATCAGGTTGCCGATCGTATAGGCTGCGCCGACGGCGAACGCGCCCTGCTTATCCACCGGAAATGCCGACGAGCTATACAGATCGGTCACCGCACCGGTGGCCGGATCGACGGAGACGGTCGGCTGGCCGAGGAAGGTGCGCGTGCCGATCATCGCGTACGGATCGAAAGCGTAGATGCCGAACGGATTGTTCAACTGCGTATACGCCACGCCCATGTTGAACGGGCCATGGTCGTAGTGCGCGCCCACGCTCCACGCGCTTTTTTGATGGAAGTCGCCGGCGGTATTGCCGAACGAATACATGCCGCCGAAGGTGAAGCCGGCAAAATCGTTCGACAGGAACTTCACCGAGTTCGGCAGACGGTCACCGTTCATCCGGTCGAAGTCGCCCTGGTGAATCGCATAGCCGCTCGCCCATGCGGAAATGTTGTAGAGGAAAACAAACTCTTCGGTCATATCGAGCTGGTTACCGAACGAGAAAGTCCCCCATGAGTTCTTGATGCCGACATAAGCCTGGCGTCCGAATTCAGCGCCACCGAATGCATATTGCCCATTGCCGAGGTGAAAACCCGATTCGAGCACGAAAACCGCCTGCAGGCCGCCACCGAGATCTTCCACGCCTTTGAAGCCGATCCGGTTGCCGTACGAAATGCCGTCGTCGAATTTGAACTGGTGTGCGCCGCCGGCATTGTTCACGTAGGTGATGCCGGCGTCCAGAATCCCGTACAGGGTGACGCTGCTTTGCGCATGAGCCGCCGTTGGCGCACAAACCGCGCTTGCCGCGAGGGCGAGTCCCGAAAGACTAACGGCACTTTTCTTCTTCATCTAATTCTCCCCTGCTCTTTGCCTGCGTATTTCGTTGGATAAAGCGATCCCCGCTGCGTGCTGTCTTCCAACGCGCGGCGCTTCTCGCATGACGGGCAGTTCGAAATCGGCTGAGACTGATTGAAACGGATTGAAGCTCACTAATGCTGATCAGACAGGCTGATCAGACCGGCTAAGCTGACTCAGCCGGCCAGGCTGATTGAAGCTATCGGCACTGCATACGATCATCTGCATGCCTGCATCGACGGATCAAGAATAAGTGTCCAGATTTATAAGGATTCGACCGGATGCGACATGAATCTGTCGAGTAGCGACCTTGTTGTCAGGAATGCTGCGGTTATTTCACACCAAGCGCGGTTTGTACCGCTTGCAAGCCGTTGGCACCGCTTGCGGTATTGACGCCGTCGAGCCATGACTTCAGCAATTCGGGGTGGCGCTTGAGCGCTTCGGTGGCAGCTACATCGACGCCGGTTTTCTTCTCCAGCACCTCGGTGATCACGCCATTTTCCAGATCGACATTGAACGTGAGTTGCCTGAACAGGCGGCCGACATTCGGACACTGCTCGGCATATCCGCTGCGCGCAACGGTATTAACCGTGGCGCCGCCATAGTTCGGCCCGAAGTATTTGTCGCCGCCGTCGAGGTAGGTCAGCTTGAACTTCGTGTTCATCAGATGCGGCTCCCACGCAAGGAACACGATCCATTTCTTCTCGCGCACCGCGCGCTCGACTTGCGTGAGCATCCCAGTCTCGCTCGATTCGACGAGCTTCCAGCTACCGAGCCCGTATGCCTTGTCGTCGACCATCTTCTTGATGTTCTGATTGGCCGGCGCCCCCGGTTCGATGCCATAGATCTTGCTGTCGAACCTGTCCGCGTTCTTCGCGAGGTCCGCGAATGAATGCACACCCGCGGCCGCCACGTAGTCGGGCACCGCGAGGGTGAACTTCGCGTTGCTCAGATTCGGATGCACGACTTCGATCGACTTTTCATCTTCGAACGGTTTGACGACCGGCGCTTGCGCCGGCATCCAGTTGCCGAGAAACACGTCGATCTGCCCTTTCTTGAGGCCTTGATAGGTGATCGGCACCGAGAGGTTCGCTACGTTCTGATGGTAGCCGAGCGCCTTTAACAGCACACCAGTCATCGCATTGGTCGCGTCGATATCAGTCCAGCCGGGTCCCGCCATGTTGACCTGTGTGCATGACTGCGGCTCGGCGGCCGCAGCGAAAGTGGCCGCCGCGCACAACAGCGCAACGCCGGATACAGCTTGCTTGAAGAGCTTTTTCATCGTGTCGGCTTCCTTTAGGTGGATTGAATCGTAAGCGGGGCGATCAACACGTGACAGCGGGAAACCGCGCCATCGCTTCAAGCGTGTCGAGGTCGATGTGATTGCGCATGTAGCGCTGGCTCGCATCGACATGCGGTTGCCAGTCCCATGACGCGACCGCGCCTTGCGTGGTGGCTTCGAAATGGAAACGGCGGCGGCGCTGGCTTTTCAGTATTTCGTTGTGCAGCGCGGCGAAGTTCCAGCGCCGCGCGATCTCCTCGCGAAATGCAGAGACCTGTGACGTATAGTCGGGGCGCGCGGCGAGGTTCGCTCGTTCCAGCGGGTCCGCTGCAACGTCGTACAGTTGGTCGGGATCGGCCGGTGTGTGAATGAACTTGAAGCGCCCGCGGCGCAGCATCACGATCGGCGCTATCGCGCCTTCGGCCAGGTATTCGCCGATCGCTTCGTCGTGGCCGCCCTGGGTTCCACGGAGATGCGGTATGAGACTTTGACCATCGAGCGAGTCCGGCCAGACCGTGGGCTGTTCGCCGCGCGCCAATTCCACCAGCGTGGGCAGCAGATCGAGATGCGAGACCGACTCGTGCACGCGATGCGCGTCGAACCGTTGCGGCGCGTGGACGATCAACGGTACGCGGCACCCTCCCTCGAAGAACGTCATCTTGTACCAGAGTCCTCGCTCGCCGAGCATCTCCCCATGATCGGACGTCACGACGATAACGGTATCTTTCGCGAGCCCCGACTGTTCGAGCGCTTCGAGGATCGCGCCGAACTGGTCATCGACGTAAGAGATCGCGCCGTAATAGGCGCGCCGCGCATTGCGGATCTGCTGGTCGGTCGGCGGTGTGCGATCGGTTTCGCACACGTGGCGCAAGCGCTTCGAATGCGGATCGGCTTCAGCGAACGAATCGCGATGCACAGGCATCGCAATGTCTTCATCCGCATACATGTCCCAGTACTTTTGCGGAATCGCGTACGGATCATGCGGATGCGTCAACGAGGCGACCAGGCAGAATGGTCTGGCATCCTTACCGGCATGCCGCTCGCGCGCGATATCGAAGAGCTTCTGGCGCGTGGTGAACGTGACTTCATCGTCGAAGTCCAGTTGGTTCGTGCGCACGCAGGGGCCCGCGTCGATCACTGAACTCATGTTGTGGTACCACGTGGGACGCGTTTCGAAGTCGTCCCAGTTCGGTGTCCAGCCGAAATCGGCGGGATAGATATCTGTTGTGAGCCGCTCTTCGAAACCATGCAATTGATCGGCGCCGCAGAAATGCATTTTGCCGGACAGGATGGTGCGATACCCTTCGGCACGAAGATAATGCGCGAACGTCAGCGTTTGCGACGGAAATTCTGCTGCGTTGTCATAGGCGCCAATTGCGGACGGCAACTTGCCCGATAGAAAGGAAAAGCGCGATGGTGCACACAGCGGACTGGCGCAGTACGCCGAATCGAATACCACGCCGTGTTTCGCGAGGCGATCGAGATTGGGGGTTTTTGTTAAGCGATGTCCGTATGCAGCAAGCGCAAACGGGGTCATCTGATCGGCCATCAGAATAAGGATATTCTGTTTCGTGTCATGCATTGGAGCGTGCCTCGAATAGAATCGCACCTAGGGGTGCGCGTGTCGTTGCAAGCGCGATAGCCGGCGTCCCGGTCCCGCGTGGACACCACTATTGCTGTCCAATTCGCCGCTGTGAAGACGGCAAATCGTTATGTGCCTATAAGGGGGACTTATGCCGAGGCAGGATCGCTTGCCGCCCATGCAGGCGTTGACGATGTTCGAATCGGCGGCGCGTCTCGCGAGCTTCACGGCAGCCGCACGCGAACTGGGCTCGACGCAGCCTGCGGTCAGTCAGCGCGTGGTGCAACTCGAAGAAGCACTCGGTACATCTCTTTTCGAGCGCGGCCATCGCGGCGTCACGCTGACGGAAGACGGCGTGCGCCTCTTCGAAGCGGTACGCAATGCCCTCGACACCATCCGTCTCGCCACCAGTGAAATCCGCGCGCGGCGCACGCCGCAAACGCTCACGCTCTCCACGGATTTCGGTTTCGCGACTTACTGGCTGATGCCGCGCCTGTCGCAATTCAAGGCGCTGATGCCAGACGTCGACGTCAAGATCAGCACATCGCAAAGCGTATTCGACCCGGCGCGCGATCCATCGCACGATCAGGCGGACGTTGTGATTGCGTTCGGCGATGAAGATGCGGACTGGACCGCACGAGGTGCGCTCAAGCTATTCCCCGAGCGGGTCACCCCCGTGTGCAGTCCGGCTTTTCTCACTGCGCATCCGCAATTACGCACGCCGTCCGATCTGTTGAATTTGCCGCTGCTGCATCTCGAACCCACGCAGCCGGCGCGCTGGCTATCGTGGGCTGACTGGTTCACGGCGCAAGGTCTCGATGCGCCCGCGGCGCATCGCGGCATCACGTTCAACAGCTTTACGCTCGTGGCCCACGCAGCGATCATGGGCCAGGGCGTCGGGCTCGGCTGGGCGCCACTGGTCGACGAACTCCTCGCCACAGGGCAACTCGTCGAACCGTTCGACACGCCCGTGGCCACGGAACGCGGTTACCTGCTCGTCACGCAACGCGCGGCGACACCGGCGGTCAGCGCATTCCGCCAGTGGCTGCTCGGCGAATGCGGGCTCGATGCTGAATGACGAAGTCGCCTCCGAAAAGCGAGGATTGACTGTCAACCATGGTTGACAAGAGTGTAATCCATGGATTACACTTTCTGAATGTTGAATATCCGCACCACTGAGACCTTTGACGCCTGGTTCGACAGCTTGAGAGACCGGATCGCCAAGCGCCGCATTCAGGCCCGCATCGACCGTCTGGCGATGGGCAATCCCGGCGACACGAATTCCGCAGGCGCGCCAATTACCGAACTGCGGATCGATCACGGTCCCGGCTATCGCGTCTACTACGTGCAGCGCGGCGCAGTAGTGGTGATCCTGCTGTGTGGGGGAGACAAGTCGACTCAACCCGCAGATATCAAAGCCGCACACAAGATGCTGGCGAACCTTGAATCGGAGTGAACTATGGAAAAGATCAAAACCCGGCAATGGGATTCGGCCGAACACCTGAAGACCGAAACGGACATGGCTGAATACTTTGAGGCCTGTCTGCTTGAAGGCGGTGACGACCCTGCATTCCTCGCACATGCGTTGGGCGTGATCGCGCGTGCGCGTGGCATGGCGCAGCTCGCCCGCGATACCGGAATCTCGCGTGAGGGCTTGTACAAGGCGCTGTCCGAAGATGGCAATCCGAGCTTTGCGACGATCATCAAGGTGATCCGTGCCCTCGGTCTGGAACTGCACGCGGCGCCTGCTCACGCCTGAGATTGATTTGTGCCTGGGCCGCGCGCCCCGCCCCACTCCCCTGACGCTCCCATTCCAGCGCGACGGCGGTTAGCTTCTATCCCCGTGACCTGCTGATTTGCTCTACTGCGATGATGCATGCCGCGCCCCGCGGCGTTGCCCTATCGCCAAAGTGGAGAGCGCATGTCCGCCGATTCCCGTCCCGATCAACTGGTTCTCACCGTCGCGTGTCCGAGCGCGGCGGGCCAGGTTGCCGCCGTCGTCGGCTTTCTCGACCGGCATCATTGCTATATCGACGAACTGACCGTCTTCGACGACGACCTCAGCGAGCGTTTCTTCGTCCGCTGCGTGTTTCATGGCGTCGACACCAACGAGACCCTGCACATCGCGGCGCTCAAGCGCGAATTCGAATCGATCGCCGAGCGCTTTCAGATGACATGGGCGATGCATGACGTCGGTATGCGGCCGAAGGTGTTGATCATGGTGTCGAAACTCGAACACTGTCTCGCCGATCTGCTGTTCCGCTGGCGCATGGGTGAGCTGAAAATGGATATTGTGGGCATTGCTTCGAATCATCGCGATCTCGAACCGCTTGCGCAACAGCACGGCTTGCCGTTCCATCACCTGCCGATCAGCGCCGACACGAAGCCGCAACAGGAGGCACGTTTGCTTGATCTGTTCGAAACATCAGGCGCTGAGCTGATGATCCTCGCGCGCTATATGCAGATTCTTTCCGGCGCAACGAGCCGGGCGCTCGCGGCCCGTGCAATCAATATCCATCATTCGTTTCTGCCCGGTTTCAAAGGCGCGAAGCCTTATCACCAGGCACATGCGCGCGGCGTGAAACTGATCGGCGCAACGGCGCACTTCGTCACCGACGATCTCGACGAAGGCCCGATCATCGAACAGGTCGTGGAGCGCGTGGATCACTCGTACAGTCCGGAGCGGCTGCTTGCAACGGGACGCGACGTCGAATGCATCACGCTTGCGCGGGCCGTGAAGGCGTTTATCGAGCGACGGGTGTTTATCAACGGCGATCGGACTGTCGTGCTGCAATGACCGTCATGACAATCGTGCCGCAATAAAAAATGCCGCTGGAAAGCGGCATTTTTTTGCAGGCGCTGCCGCTCAAAACAAGCGGCAGCTCATTCACGCGAAGCACCCAATCACTTCACCCAGCTATCCACACGGTCGCCGTGCGCGCCGATCCACGCATCGGCAGCGGCCGTCGGCTTCTCACCGTTTTGCGTCGCCAGCATCACGCTATCGATCTCGCCCGGCTTCCATTGAAACTTCTTGAGAAAGGCGACGACCGTCGGCGCCTTCGTCTCCAGTTCGGGATTCACCACGCTATCCACGTGCTCCGCTTCGCCGAACACCTTCTTCGGATCGTCGAGGAATTTGAGCTTGTACTTCGCGAACATCCAGTGCGGCTTCCAGCCAGTCACGATGATCGGCTTGCTTGCCGCTTCCGAACGCGCCAGTTCCGCGGTCATCGCACTGCCCGAGCTCGGCATCAGCTGATAGTCGAGCCCGTACGCCTTGATCGCTTCGCTGGTTTTCTGCATCACGCCGGCGCCGGCATCGATACCGACGATACGCGAGCCGAATTCCGTTTTCTTCGCTTCCAGATCGCCGACGCTCTTCACGTCAGCGTTATCCGGCACGATCAAGCCGATCTTCGCATCGTTGAAGTTGGGCCCCAGGTCGACCACCTTGTCCTTGAAGTTGTTCCAGTACGCGCCATGCGTGACCGGCAGCCACGCGGACAGCGTCGCGTCGAGGTCGCCGCGCGCCACGCCTTGCCACATCACACCGGCCGCAACCGGCACGAGCTGAACCTGATAGCCGAGACGCTTTTCGATCACACGCGCCGCGACGTTGGAGGTCGCAACGCTGTCGTCCCACCCTTCCACATAGCCGATCTTGATGGTCGGCTTCGCATCGGCCGACACATTCACGCTGCTTGCCGCCAGCGCCGCGCCCAACGCGCTCAACACCAGTATCTTCTTGACCAGTCTCATCGCCGCTCTCCCGTTTGCCGTTCAAACTACCCATTGAGCATTTAGAATCGCCAACCAGAATTGCCGGGTAGCGTTGTTTTCCGACATCCAGTTGTCCGCAGGCGACTTCGACCGCGAGCCGGGGTCCCGCCCTTGTCTTACTTATCGACGACGAGATCGCTCAACGGCTTGCTGCAGCACAGCAGCACCATGCCCTGATCGATTTCGCGCTGACGAATCCCGCCGGCGTGTTTCATGGCGACTTCACCGGACACCAGCTTTACCTTGCAGGTGCCGCACATACCCTGCGTGCACGAGGATGGGAGCCGTATGCCGGCCTTCTTCGCGGCGTCGAGTACGTGCTGACCGCTGCCGCATTCGATCTCGCGATTGCTTTTGGCGAAGCTCACCTTGAACGTCGTTTCTATTTCCACCGGCGCGACCGGCACTTGCGCGGGTGCAAATCCAGCCGCATGTTCACGCGTTTCGGCAAAGCTCTCCGCAGTGGCCGTAGGTGCCTGCAATGCATCGGCGACATGCGCGGTCGTCAATTGCGCGGCCACTTCACTGATCGTTTCGAACGAGAAGCTTTCCTCGTGATAATGGCTGCAATCGAACCCTCCTTCATCCAGCAGATGACGGACTGCCTGCATGTAGGGCGCGGGACCGCACGTGAAAATCTCGCGATCGAGAAAATCCGGCGCGATGAGCTTTAGCAGCGGCAAGGTCAGAAAGCCCGTGACGCCAGGCCAGTTCGTGCGTGCTCCCAGCCGCTCACAGACGAACGCCGTGCGGAAATGGGCCTGATTCGAGGCAATCAGGTCGAGCTCGCGCGCGAAGATGATGTCGTCCGGCGTACGGGCGCTGTGCACGAATACGATGTCGCTATCTTCACCGAGTTCATGATGTGCGCGGCTCATCGACATCAGCGGCGTAACGCCCGAACCTGCCGACAAAAACAGAAACTTACGCGCCGGATGCCGCGCACAGGTGAACTCGCCAGACGGCCCGAGCACACGAACCTGCATACCCGCGTGCAGATTGTCGTGCAGCCAGTTCGAGACCTTGCCGCCCGGCACACGCTTCACGGTAATGGAAATAGTGTGCGGACGCGTAGGCGGCGAGGAGATCGTATAGCAGCGATTCACCGCCTCGCCGTCGATCTCCAACTCCAGCGTGATGAACTGCCCCGGCTCGAACACAAACGCCCGCTCGGACGGTGCGCGAAAGAAAAAGCTCTTGACGTCGTGGGTTTCCTGACGGACCTGGCAGCACACCAGCGTCTCGTCGGTATCGCTGTTCCAACGCGCCGGCAGCGTCTCCCAGAATCGCGGCTGCGTGACCCGGCTCACCGTCTCATGGCCGGAAGTCTCGCGGCCCGACGCCTCGCGGTTTGGAGCCGGCTCGGGGCTGAGCTGAAGCGTCGCCTGATCGCGCATCATTATTTTCTCCCGCTCATGGTTGCGGTATCGCGCTCAGCGCATGAAAGACACGACTTTTTCGCCGTGCGAAACCGGTGTATCACCGGCATCATGGGTTTGGGGCGCATTGCTGTACTCCGCAATACGGCCGATGTACCACTCGCAGAACTTTTCGACGAGCCCTTCCGTGAACGGCGAATACGGTCCCGGCTCGTAAGCGCTGCTGGTCGCGCCACGTTGCGAATACTCCACCAGCGCGCGGTCCTGATCATTGGTGGCGCGCCATACGGCCGTGAGATTGTTCACGTCGTAATCGATGCCTTCGCGCGCATCCTTGTGGACGAGCCACTTGGTGCGCACCAGCGTTTTGCCGGCCGACAACGGAATCACCGAAAAACTGACGATGTGGTCGCTCATGAAGTGATGCCACGAATTCGGCTGTGTCCAGAACGACAGTCCGCCGAGATCGGCCTGCTCGAAACCGCCGAGCAGTTTCTTCGACGCCACCTTCGCGTCCATGGTCTGCGATTCGCCGTCGCGATCGAGCGGCAGGCGTTGCGTGCGGAAACCGGTAACCAGATCCGCCAGATGATCGATTTCCGCCGATGGCAGCTTCATCGCCTCCCATTGCGCGGTACGGCGCGCCACGGTCTCCTCGAACGCGGCCATGCCTTCTTCGTTGGCGGGCGTGCGTTGATAGCCAAAGCCGTATTCGTAAAGCGAAATCGTCAACTCGGGATGGTTCGCGACGCAGTGGTAGCACTCGCGATTGTTCTCCATCGTGAGTTTCCAGTTGCCCTCTTCGATGATGTCGATCGATGCGGCAACCTTGCAGCCCGCAAGGTCATGCGGCAACAAATACGGTTCCATCGCGGCGCGCAACACCGCAAAATCGGCGGGCGGTTCGTCCGCCAGACAGATGAAGATCAGGCCGGCGAGATTCTGGAGATGCACCGCTTTCAGGCTGTGCTTGCAGCGGTCGAACTGGTCGCCCATATGCTCGGCGAACATCAGGTCGCCGTTCAGGTTGTACGTCCAGCTGTGATACGGGCAAACGATATTGCCGAGCGAACCCTTGTCCGTATTGCACAAACGCGCGCCGCGATGGCGGCAAACATTGTGGAATGCCCGCACCTGCATATCGTCGTCGCGCACGATCAGAATCGAATCGTTGCCGATTTCCACTGTGATGTAGTCGCCCGGCTCCGGCACGTCCGGTTCCACCGCAACCTGAATCCAGTGCTTGCGGAAAATCGCCTCCATGTCGAGCGCGAAAATCTCCTCGCCCGTATAGAACGGCGCTTCCAGCGTGTGATTCCTTTTACGGCGTTCGATCATTGCGCGAACGTCTGCCGAAACTTTCATTTTTTGCTCCGTTGCATGTCACGTCTGGCGCTGCGCCAGGCCCTCCTGGTCGCATGCTCGCCCGAACCGGAAATCAGTAATCCACGAGTTGATGCTCGCGCAAATACGCGAGAATCACTTGTGCTTTTTCGACGGAACTCCCTTCAATTACGACGCTGCCGCCACGGCTTTCGGTCGTCGTCGCCGAGAGCATGCGGGCATGCCCGGAGCGCTTTTCGGCAGCGGCGAGACGCACGGGTTTGGCGGTCGCGGGACGGATCGTCCAGGCGTGGTCGTGGGGGTTGGCTGCGGCCGGGGTTCCGGGCGCTTCTGTTGCGACCGGACGGATCGCGCCTTCGCGCAGTCTTGCGTAGGCGTAGCTTGGTGCTGTGTTGGCCATCGGGTGCACCGCGATCAACGCCGGCAACCGCACTTCGACGCGGCGGCGCAAGCCTTTCGGCATGAATTGTCTGACTTCGGCGCAACCGTCGCGGAGCGTCAGATCGACTGCTGCACCGACCAGCGGCATATCCAGCGCACTGGCCACGCGATACGGCAGCATGCCGCTATCGAATGCGCCTTCGGCGCGGGTGCCCGTCAAGACAAGGTCATAACCCCGTAGACGTGCGGCGAGCGGCGCTACCGCATCGCCCTGCAATTCAGGCGTTGCCGACACGTCCAGCACCTCGACAGTGCGCGCACCGAGCGCGAGATACTCCTTGAGCGCAGGATTCGACGGATCGCCCGCGTGCAACACGTCGAGCGCCGCGTCGTGCGTTTTGGCGAGCGAAAGCGCGATCGTCAGCGCGGCGGCATCGTTGCGGCTGTAGCGTGCAGTGCCACTAACCGGATGCCGTCCCACGGAAACCAGTACGGCGATTTTCATGCTGGCACTCCTTCCGCAAGAGCCGTTGAATTCAATAGCGCCGCACCGGTGCCGCGTGCCGTACGCGCAGCCGCCGCGGCTTCGTTCAGCGCTGCGATGGTTTCCTGCGCGTCGGCGATAACGGTCAGGTTCGCGCGCTTGGCGATCGGCGCGCTGGCGTCGAGATTCACGGCGATCACATGGCGGCAATCCTTGATGCCCTGCAGATGCTGAACTGCGCCAGAAATGCCGAACGCGATATACACACTCGCTTCGACCGTCTTGCCGGTGGCACCGATCTGCTTGTCGCGGGTGAACTTGCCGTCGTCCACCGCGACGCGGCTTGCGCCTATCGCGGCGCCCAAGGTGCCGGCAAGACGCTCGAACGCGGGCACGTCACTGACGCCATTGCCTGCTGAGACGATGAAATCCGCCTCTTCGAGCGCGAGCTGCGCGGCGTCGATTTCCTCGATGCCGAGATCGCGCACAAGGCCCTTGGACGACGCCGGTTCGCCATCGAAACGCCACACCACGCGCTCACCCGCGCCGACAAACGGCAACTTCGGATCGACTGTATTCGGCGCCAGCAAAACGACCTCGGGCAGCGAGCGCGCGGCGAACGCCGTATTCGTCTGGATATAAGCCGCGACATGGACCGCATCGATTTCGACGACATGTGTCGCCACACTCGCATTCGCGGCTGCCGCATAACGGCGGCCGAGGTCGCCGTCGCCGGTCGCGTTGTCGGGCAGAAAAATATGCACCGGCGCGTAAGCCGCGACACACGCGGCCAGTGCGTTCAGTTCGTCCATCGGTGCGAAAACGCGGCGGTCGAACATCGGCAACTCGATCAGCTTGTCGGCGCCGAATTCAGCGGCGTCGCCGCTGAACTCGCCGAATACGAGCAATACGACTTCGGTTGTCATGTCGGCGATCAGTGCGGCGGCGGCCAGCGTCTGGCGCGCGTGATCATCCAGCGCGCCGCGGTCCGCGTGAGCGGCCACCAGCAGCACACGCTGTGACGCCGCCGTCGTGCGACGCGCCTTTGCATGCTCGCGATGCGCCGACGCCGTCGAGCCATGCGCCGCGAGTTCCGTCGAGCCTGCAACGCCGGTCATGCCGAGCGTGATGCGCTTGAGGCCGTCCGCCGTGATCGTGAACGGCCGGCGCGGATCGATTCGTTTGAGCGTGTTCATCGCGTTACTCCAGCGCTGCAGCAACCAGTTCGGCGACGTCCAGCACCTCCGGACGCGGACCGACCACGCCTTCGAGCATCGCCGTGCAATTCGGACAACCCACCGCGACGATCTCCGCGTTGATCGCGCGGGCGTCGTCGATGCGAATATCCGGAATGCGCTTTTTCCCGGGGATGTCGGTCAATGGCGCACCGCCGCCACCGCCGCAACAACGCCCACGCAACCCATTGCGTTCCATCTCGACCACCTTGATGCCGATGGTTTTCAGCAAACGGCGCGGCGCTTCCGTCTCACCGTTATAGCGGCCCAGATAGCACGGATCGTGATACGTGATCTTGCGGTCCGCGAACGCGGCGACCGCCTTCGGCGACAGCTTGCCGCTCGATACCAGTTCTTCGATCAGCGCCGTGTGATGCTGGACCTCGTAGAAACCGCCGAGTGCACGATATTCGTTGCGCAGGCTGTGCAGCACGTGTGGATCTGCAGTGACGATCTTGCGGAACGAGTACTGTGAGAGCGTGCCGATCAGCCGATGCGCGAGTTGCTGGAAAGTCGCTTCGTCGCCGAGGCGCCGTGCCGTATCGCCGGTATCCGTTTCGACGCCGCCGAGCACCGCATAGTCGATCCCAGCCCGATTCAGCACCTTGATCAGCGCGCGCAGCGTGCGCTGATAGCGCATGTCGAAGGCGCCTTCGCCGGCAATCAACAGCACGTCCACCTGCCGGCCCGGCTGCGCAACCTGCACCTGCAGGTCGACCGCCCAGTCGTAACGTGCGCCGATGTCGTAGCCGTTCGAACTGCCGGTCTCACGCAGATTGGCGAGCGTAACCGGTCCCTTGCCGGGCACAGCGCCTTCGACCAAGGTCTGGTTGCGGCGCATGTCCACGATCGCGTCGACGTGCTCGATCAGCATCGGGCATTCCTGCACGCAGGCGCGGCAGGTGGTGCACGACCACAGCGTGTCCGCTTCGATCAAACTCGACACGAGCGGCTTGCCCGGCGCGCCGCCGTGTTTGCCGACCGGAATGCCAGGCGTCGGGCTGCCGGCATAAGCCTCGTCCGTGCCACCAACCATGCCTGTAACGAGATCCTGAATCAGCTTCTTCGGATTGAGCGGCTGACCGGCGGCAAACGCGGGGCACGCCGCTTCGCACTTGCCGCACTGCACGCAGGCGTCGAAGCTCAGCAACTGGTTCCAGCGAAACTCGACCGGCTTGCCGACACCGTATTCTTTTGCGTCGAGCAGCGGCACCTTCAGCGCGGTCGGCGGCACGACATCGTTGTCGTTGCGCTCAGCAAAGCGCTCCTGGCGCGGATGAAATGCAAGGTGCAGCAGACCCGCTAGCGCATGCTTCATCGGACCGCCACGCGCCGCGCCGAACGTCATCGTGAACGCGCCCACTGCGATCAGCAACGCGACGACAATTGCCAAAGCACCCGACATCGCCGCCGCCGGCAACGCGATGAACAGCGCCAAACCGAGCGCGAACGACCCAAGCAGCAGCGGCAAATGATCCCACGGCCCACGCGAAAGCCGCGCCGGCACCGCCTTCGCGCCATGCCGCCGGCGCCAGACGAACACCGCGCCGACCAGCATCACCAGCGCGGCCAGAAAGATCAGCTTGTCGAGCCACGGCGAGTAAATGGCGAGCCCGTAATTGACGAACACCAGCGCCATCGCGAGGATCGCCCCGCCTGCCGTCGCGACGTGCGTCTTCGCAATGTACGGGTCGCGTGCAACCACGTGGTGCAGGTCGACGAAATAGCGCTTGGGAATCGACAGCAGATTGGCCCAGCCATACGCACCCGCCGCCGTGGCGCGCCCTTCGCGCCAGTACGCAGCGCGTTTGGCGAGCGCGAACGCAAGACCCGCCACCGACAACCACAACAGGACAGTGATGACAAACACGGGGCTCATCGTCAGAAATCCTTGCAAAGGCGCAGCGCGTCATAGATCGCGCCGTGAATGTTGTGCATGGAAATGCAGTCGCCGACCCGGAACAGCAGGAAGCGGCCGTTACCAAGTTCTTCGCTGAGCGACGGTTGCGGCTCGGACGCGAACAGCTTATGCACGTCCACCTGCCCGCGATTCACCGACTCCGGCTTGAGCGTCCAGTAAAGCTGATCGTTCGGCGTGCTGCCGTTCTCGATCACCACCTGATCGACCGCGCGCTCTTCCTGCTCTTCCGTGTACTCGTTACGGATCACGGCGATCTTCCTGCCGTCTTCCTCGTACACCCTATCGAGCCAGTAGTTCGGCGTGTGAATCACCCCTTGCGCATACAGGCGGCGATAGAAAATCGGGAACGTGGTGCCGCCCACGTCGTCGGCAACTTTCACGTCGGGCGTGACGATCTCGACATTCGAGCCGCGACTCGACATGAAATCCGCGACACCCGCGCCAGCGTGCGTGCTGACACCGTCATAAACCAGCACGTTCTTGCCCGGTTCGACCTTGCCCGACAGCACATCCCATGAACTGACCGCAAGCCCTTCTTCGACGCCCCACGCCGCGACTTGCGACGTGAACGACGAACCGCCCGTGGCCAGCACGACGATGTCCGGCTTCTCAGCCATGATGGTTTTTTCGTCTGCGGCGACACCGAGACGCCGATCGACGCCGAGGCGCTTCGTTTCCATATCGAACCAGCGCACAATGCCCGCCATCTGCTCGCGCTGCGGCGCTTTCGCGGCGAGCATGATCTGACCGCCGACATAGTCGTTCTTCTCGAACAGCACCACGTCATGGCCGCGCGACTTCGCCACGCGCGCCGCTTCCAGTCCGGCCGGCCCCGCGCCGACCACGACGATCTTGCGCTTCGGCCCACGCGTCTTCGCGATCACATGTGGCATGGTTTCTTCGCGCGACGTCGCGGCATTCTGCACGCACAGCACGTCCAGCCCGTTGTACTGGCGGTCGATGCAATAATTCGCGCCGACGCATTGCTTGATCTCGTCCTCGCGACCGTCGCGGATCTTGATCACCATATGCGGATCGGCGATCTGCGCGCGCGTCATGCCGACCAGATCGACCATGCCGCTCGCGAGCAGACGTTCCGCCTGGCCCGCATCGCGGATGCTTTGCGCATGCATCACCGGCAGTTTCACCACCGACTTGATACCGGCCGCGAGATGCACGAACGGTTCAGGCGGCAACGCCATCGGCGGCATGCAGTTCGCCAGCGTATTGTGCGTATCTGCCCCGGAACCGATCACGCCGAGGTAATCGATCAGGCCGGTTTCGCTCATCGCCTGGGCGATCTCTTTCAGTTGCTCGTGATCGAGACCATCTTCGTGGAACTCGTCGCCACACATGCGCAGACCGACGCAAAAATCCGCGCCGACCGCTTCGCGCACGGCCTTCAACACTTCCGTGCCGAAGCGCAGACGGTTTTCGAGCGAACCGCCCCATTCGTCGGTGCGGAAATTCGTGCGCGGGCTCCAGAACTGATCGATCAGATGCTGGTGCGCCGCCGAGATTTCGATGCCGTCCATGCCGGCATCCTTCACGCGCTTCGCGGCCGCGGCGAAGTCCGAGATGATGCGGCGAATTTCTTCCACTTCGATGATCTTCGCGTTGCCGCGGTGCACCGGCTCACGCACGCCCGAAGGCGACATCAGATGCGGCCAGTGTTCGCCATGAAATGCCGAGCGGCGCCCCATATGCGTCGCCTGAATCATGATTTTCGCGCCGTGCCGATGCATCGCTTCGGCGAGCCGCGCGAGCGGGTCGATGATCTTGTCGGTCGAGAGATTGACCGATTTCCACCAGCCTTGCGGACTGTCGATCGACACCGGGCTCGAGCCGCCGCACACGGCGAGGCCGACACCGCCCTTGGCCTTCTCTTCGTAGTAACGGATATAACGGTCGCCGGGCAGGCCACCCGGTTCCGCATACACCTCCGCGTGCGCGGTGCTGACGATACGATTGCGTAAAGTCAGCTTGTTCAGCGTGAGAGGTTTGAAAAGGTTCGGGTAACGCATCGCGATCGACCTCGGAATGAATAGGCTGTGTGCGGCTGTGTGCGTTTGTCGTTACGACGCGAGCGGCGATACTTCGAACACGCAGTGATCGTGGCCTTCGGCCGCGCAGCGCGCTTCTTTCGAATGGGACGGCGGACCTTTGCGCTGTCCGTCCGGCGCGGTGTCGTTGACCCAGTCCATCGCACCCGCGAACCAGCCGGCGAACATGTAGCAAAGCTTGCCTTCCTTACCCGGCTGCGCGAGCACGAACGACGAGTGGTGCAACTCAATACGGGCACGCGAGCTGGACGGATCGGCTTCCGTGATCGTGAAGATGCCCCAGCCGCGTTGCGACAGACGGTTCAGGTAATGCTCGAACACCGCCATGCCGGTAAGGCCGTGTTGTTTCGCTTCCTTGTCGCACCAGAAATACGCGGACTTGTAGCCGGCCTTGTAGAGAATCCCGGCATAAGTGTCGATGCCGAGCGCTTCCTCGACGGCCGTGTGATTGTTCGTGAAGAAGTGACGCGGCACGTAGAGCATCGGCAGCGCGTCGGTGGTCCAGACGCCGGTGTTCGGATCGACGTCGATAGGCAGTTGGGGTTGCATGTGGGACTCCGTTTTTATAGGTTCAGGTTCGGTGAATGGAGAATCAGACCTTCCACACTTCGCCGAACACGCGGACCCAGTTTTCACCCATGATCTTCTTGATGCGAGTTTCGCTCCAGCCGGCGCGTTCCATCGCGGCCGTCAGGTTCGGAAACTCGCCAATCGTGCGGATGCCTTCCGGATTCACCACCTTGCCGAAGTTCGTCAGTTGGCGATAACGGCCCTTGTCGTGCGTGATCCAGTCGAAGAACTCGGTGCTATAGCCTTGCGTGAAGTCCGTACCGATGCCGACCTGGTCTTCACCGATCAGATTCACCACATATTCGATCGCTTCGATATAGTCGTCGACGGTGGCGTCCGGGCCGCGCTTCAGGAACGGCGCGAACATCGTCACGCCAACAAAACCGCCGGCATCGGCAATCTCTTTCAGTTGCTCATCGCTCTTGTTGCGCGGATGCTCTTTCAGCCCCGATGGGCAGCAATGCGAGTAACACACCGGCTTGTTCGATGCGGCAATCGCTTCGGACGACGTCTTGCCGCCCACATGCGAGAGATCGACCATGATGCCGACGCGGTTCATCTCCTGAATCACTTCACGTCCATAGCCCGACAGACCGCCGTCGCGTTCATAACAGCCCGTGCCGACCAGGTTCTGCGTGTTGTAGCAAAGCTGCACCACGTTCACGCCGAGGTCCTTGAAAGCCTCGATATAGCCGAGGTTGTCTTCGAACGCATGCGCGTTCTGAAAGCCGAAAATGATGCCGGTCTTGTTCTCCTTCTTCGCGCGCAGGATGTCGTCAGTGGTGCGCACGAGTGTCAGGATTTCGCCGTACTCGCGGATCTGCTGCTTCATCTCGGCGATGTTGTCGACGGTCTTCTGGAAGCTTTCCCAGACCGACACCGTGCAGTTCACCGCGGTTACGCCGCCCTTGCACATATCTTCGAACACCGAGCGCTCGAACTTCGAAATGTTCAGACCGTCGATGATGATGCTGTTGTCGTGCAAAGTGCTCATCGTTTGCTCCAGGCGTGCTTAGTAGATGGGAAAGCGTTCGCACAGCGCGAAAATCTCGCGGCGCACGCGTTGTTCGGTTGCCGCATCGCCTTCCGGGTGGTCGCGCAGCGCGTCGAGCACCTCGACGATCAGCCGTCCGACTTCGCGGAATTCGCTCACGCCGAAGCCGCGCGTCGTGCCTGCCGGCGTGCCGAGGCGAATACCGGACGTGACCGTCGGCTTCTCGGTGTCGAAAGGAATGCCGTTCTTATTGCAGGTGATGCCTGCGCGTTCCAGTGCCTGCTCGACCTGGTTGCCTTTGAGGCCCTTCGGGCGAAGATCGACCAGCAGCAGATGGTTGTCCGTGCCGCCCGTCACCAGATCGACGCCGCCGGCTTTCAGCACTTCACCGAGCGCCTGCGCATTCGCGAGCACGTTATCGATGTAGGTTTTGAAACCCGGTTGCAGCGCCTCGCCAAAGGCAACCGCCTTACCGGCGATCACATGCATCAGCGGGCCGCCCTGCAAGCCCGGGAACACGGCGGAGTTGATCTTCTTGGCAATGTCTTCGTCATTCGTCAATACAAAGCCGCCGCGCGGACCGCGCAGCGTCTTGTGCGTGGTGGACGTAACGACGTGCGCGTACTCGACCGGATTCTGATGACGCCCGGCCGCGATAATCCCGGCGATGTGCGCCATGTCCACCATCAGCTTCGCGCCTACGCCATCGGCGATTGCGCGCAGCCGTGCGAAATCCAGTGCACGCGGATAAGCAGAGAAGCCCGCGATCAGCAACGCCGGTTTGTGCTGCTGCGCGAGCTCCTCGATCTGCTCGTAGTCGATCAGCATCGTGTCGCGATTCACACCGTACTGAACCGCGTTGAACCACTTGCCCGACATTGCCGGCCTCGCGCCATGGGTCAGGTGGCCGCCCGCATCGAGCGACATGCCGAGCACCGTCTCGCCCGGCTTCACCAGGGCAAGCATCACCGCGCCATTGGCCTGCGCGCCGGAATGCGGCTGCACGTTGGCGAATTTCGCGTTGAAAAGCTGCTTGATGCGATCGAGGGCCAGCGTTTCGATCACGTCGACGTATTCGCAACCACCGTAATAACGCTTGCCCGGATACCCTTCGGCGTACTTGTTGGTCAGCACCGAGCCCTGCGCCTCGAGCACTGCGCGCGACACGATGTTTTCCGACGCGATCAATTCGACTTGCGACTGCTGGCGCTCCAGCTCTTTCAAAATGGCGCCGCGCACCGCCGCGTCACGCGTGGCGAGCGATTCTTCGAAGAAAGGATTCGGGTTCGACATGGAAGGTCCGTGGGGTGGTTGGCGAAAGACCGGAAGCGGCTGTCAAGCGGGCTATCAAGGGGCTATGAAGCGGGCTGTTGATCGAGCCGTGAAGCCCTGCTGCCACCGGTCTGCATTGCGTCTATTCTTGACTCTCGCCTCGCGCGCCAATTTACGAATTCAGACGCGTTCTTTGCCTTTTCCGCCATGAGCGTCCTTTTTCGACAAGTCGCGACAGCAGGTTTCGAACGATCGTTAGCGTTCGCGCTCATGCTGCACTGCAGCTGATCGTTGTGCGCGGTTCAGGTGCGTGTGCGAAGCCGTGCAGCGCCGTTCTGGTGCCATTTGTTTAGCTATCCGGCCTCATTGATGGGCAACCGAGGGTTTAGCCTGATGGCACGCTAGTTGCGCTAGTCCTCAAAATTGCAGGAGTCGCCGCTCCCCACGGCGACGCGACATTACAGATTCGAAGGAATCATTTCCCCCATGTCCACCGATCGCACGGCGTCGCTGTCGCACTTTGCATTCATGCCGATGCCGAACTTCACGATGATCGCGTTCACCAACGCGATTGAAGTCCTCCGCATGGCGAACTACCTGACGGGACAAACGCTTTACCGCTGGTCGATCGTGAGCCCCGAAGGCGGCCCGGTGACGGCAAGCAACGGCCTCTCGGTCGATACCGGTCCGGTTGAATGTGTCGGTCAGCCCGATATCGTGTTCGTGGTTGGCGGCATCGATGTGCAGCGCGCCACCACGCCCGCCCATCTCGTCGCCCTGCGCCGCTTCGCCCGCATGGGCAGCGTGCTCGGCAGCCTGTGCACGGGCACGTATGCGCTGGCGCGTGCCGGCTTGCTGGCCGGTTATGCGTGTGCGATTCACTGGGAGAACATGTCGGCGCTCAAGGAAGAGTTTCCCGACACGCGCTTTCTGAAAGAACTGTTCGTGATCGATCGCGATCGCGTCACGTGCACCGGTGGCGTGGCGCCGCTCGATATGATGCTCAACCTGATTGCACCGCGTGTCGGCACGGCACGGGTCACGCAGATCGCGGAACAGTTCATCGTCGAACATGTGCGCGATAACAGCGCACAACAGAAAATGCCGCTGGTGGCGCGGCTCGGTTCAGCCAACAAGTCGCTCTTCGAAGTGATCTCGCTGATGGAGAACAACATCGAAGAGCCGCTTTCGCGCGAAGAACTCGCGCGGCTTGCCGGCATGTCACAACGGCAGTTGCAGCGCCTGTTCCGCGAACATCTGGGAATGACGCCGACCCACTACTATCTGACGCTGCGCTTGCGGCGCTCCCGCGAGTTGCTGCTGCAGACCGACATGTCGATCATGCATATCACGATGGCTTGCGGCTTCCAGTCGGCTTGCCACTTCTCGAAGAGCTATCGCGACGCGTTCGGCACCGCGCCGACGCGCGAGCGGCGCAAGCAGGCGCCGTCGCTGGCGGCGGTGCCGGTGTTGGCGGCTTAAATCGACCGCCGCACTGATTGATAACTTCACAGGCTGAAAACGCAATGCGTTGAGCAGGTTCCCGCTCAACGCATTGTGTTGTGATCGCTCAGGCTGTTCATCCTTGCGTCATCGTCTCAGACAGGACCGCGAACGCGGTCCCTTCCCGCGTCCTCACGCTGCCTTCAACAGCCCGTGCGGGTCGATCACAAACTTCTTCGGCGCGCCGCCATCGAACTGCCGGTAACCGTCCGGGGCCTGGTCGAGCGAGACGACCGTCACGTTCACGATGTCCGCAATCGGTAACCGGTCCCACAAGATCGCCTGCATCAGATTGTGGTTGTACTTCATCACCGGCGTCTGTCCGGTGTGGAATGAGTGCGACTTGGCCCAGCCGAGGCCGAAACGAATGCTCAGGCTGCCTTTGCGGGCGGCAGCATCGGTCGCGCCCGGATCGTCCGTTACGTACAGGCCCGGAATGCCGATCGCGCCCGCGGCGCGGGTGATTTCCATCAGCGAATTGAGAACCGTGGCCGGCGCCTCCTCGTGCGAGCCGCTGCTGCCGTGGCCGTGCGCCTCGAAACCGACGCAGTCCACCGCGCAATCCACTTCGGGTTTGCCGAGAATCTGTTCGATCTGCTCGCCGAGGGTAGCGTCCTTCGACAGATCGATGGTCTGGAAACCCATCTTGCGCGCGTGCGCGAGACGCGCCTCGTTCATATCGCCGACGATCGTGCAGGCCGCGCCCAGCAATCGCGCCGATGCGGCCGCCGCCATCCCTACCGGACCCGCGCCCGCAATGTAGACGGTAGCGCCCGGCTTCACGCCCGCCATCACCGCACCGTGATAGCCGGTCGGCAGAATGTCGGACAGACACGTGAGGTCGCGGATTTTCGACATGGCCTGAGCAGGGTCGGGGAATTTCAGCAGATTGAAGTCGGCATACGGCACCAGCACATACTCGGCCTGACCGCCAATCCAGCCGCCCATGTCCACGTAGCCATAAGCACCGCCCGCCCGCGACGGATTCACGTTCAGGCACACGCCGGTGTGCTGCGCCTTGCAGGTCGGACAGCGTCCGCAGGCAACATTGAACGGCACCGACACCAGGTCGCCGATCTTCAACGTCTCGACGTCGCGGCCCACCTCGATCACCTCGCCGGTAATCTCGTGACCGAGCACGAGGCCGACCTCGGCGGTTGTGCGGCCACGCACCATGTGCTGATCGGAGCCGCAAATATTCGTGCTTACCACCTTCAGGATCACGCCGTGGCCGATTGACCGGCCACGCGGATCGACCATCTTCGGAAAATCGATCGACTGCACTTCCACCTTGCCCTGCCCTAGATACACGACGCCGCGATTGCTGCTCATTTGTCTGTCTCCATGTCTCGTGAGCGGCGCGCCTGACTCTACGTGACGCGCCGTTCAACGAGCGTAGCGCCCGCTGAAACAAAGGACATGTACCGAACGCGACACCGGTTTGGCCGGAACCGACACGCTTGGCGCAACCCGTGTCCACCTTGATGCAACCCGGTTTTTATTGATTGACCATTCAATATAAAAAAAATAACATGGCCCATCGAATACTTGGGCGGCCGGTCTGCGCCTGCCACCTCTAGCCCCATGCCCAAACTTGGAATGCGCGAAATCCGCCGCGCTCAACTGATCGACGCCACCCTGCTGACCATCGACCACACCGGCCTGGCCGGTGCGACTCTCGCCTCGGTCGCGCAGCGCGCGAGTATTTCCACCGGCATCGTCAGCCACTATTTCGGCGACAAGGACGGGTTGCTCGAAGCCACCATGCGCCACGTGCTGCGCGATCTGTGGCAGGCCACGTCGAGACGGCGCCGCGCGGCGAAGGCGGATCCGCGCTCGAAACTGCGCGCGGTCGTCGCGGCGAATTTCGACGCTGAGCAAACCAGCAGCCCCGTGATGAAAACGTGGCTCGCGTTCTGGTCCGAGAGCATGCACAAGCCGCAATTGCGGCGGCTTCAATATGTCAACACGCGCCGGTTGAACTCGAATCTGTGCGCGGATTTTTCCAAAGCCTTGCCGCGTCCGGCGGCGCGCCGTGCGGCAAGCGGCCTCGCGGCGTTGATCGACGGACTGTGGCTGCGCGGCGCGTTGTCCGGTGAGCCCTTCGATACGAAAGCCGCGCTGCGCGTGGCGAACGACTACATCGATCTGCTTCTGGCAGCACGCAACTAGCACGCGTCCAGAACGGCGACATTTCAGACAAGGAGTAAGTCATGGCGGTATTCGCAACGCAACGTCTCTATATTGGCGGCGCCTACGTCGACGCGACCAGTGGCGAGACTTTCGACACGCTCGACCCCGCCACCGGCGAAACGCTCGCGGCCGTGCAACAGGCTTCGGCGGCCGACGTCGATCGCGCGGTGCAATCCGCGCGTGACGGCCAACGCGAATGGGCCACGCTCACGGCGATGCAGCGCTCGCGCATCCTGCGCCGCGTGGTCGAGATTCTGCGTGAGCGCAATGACGAACTCGCCGCGCTCGAAACACGCGACACCGGCAAGGCGATCGCGGAGACGCGGGCCGTTGATATCGTTACGGGTGCGGACGTGATCGAGTATTACGCGGGGTTGGCAACCGCTATCGAAGGCCAGCAGATTCCGCTGCGGCCGTCGTCGTTTGTTTATACACGGCGCGAACCGCTGGGCGTGTGCGCAGGGATCGGCGCGTGGAATTATCCGATCCAGATTGCGTGCTGGAAATCGGCGCCCGCGTTGGCAGCCGGCAACGCCATGATCTTCAAGCCGAGCGAAATCACGCCGCTGTCCGCGTTGAAGCTCGCGGAGATTTATACCGAGGCGGGTGTACCGGACGGCGTATTCAATGTCGTACAAGGCGACGGACGTGTTGGGGCGATGCTCGCCGCGCATCCGGACATCGAGAAAATTTCGTTCACCGGCGGCGTAGAAACAGGCAAGAAAGTGATGTCGCTGGCGGGTGCATCGTCGCTGAAAGAAGTGACGATGGAACTCGGCGGCAAATCTCCCCTGCTCGTCTTCGACGACGCCAACCTCGAACGCGCCGCCGACATCGCGATGAGCGCCAACTTCTTCAGCTCCGGTCAAGTCTGCACGAACGGCACACGTGTATTCGTGCAGCGCGGTGTGCTGGAGCGGTTCGAAGCATTGGTGCTGGAACGTGTCAAACGGATTCGCGTCGGCGCGCCCACTGATGCCGACACCAACTTCGGCCCGCTCGTCAGCGCCGCACAATTACAGAAAGTGCTCGACTATATCCAAAGCGGCGTGCAGGAAGGTGCACGGCTCATCGCAGGCGGCAAACGGCTGACGGAAGGCCACTTCGGTAACGGCCAGTACGTCGAACCGACGGTTTTCACCGGCTGCCATGACGCGATGCGTATCGTGCGCGAAGAAATCTTCGGCCCAGTGATGAGCATTCTCGTTTTCGACGATGAAGACGAAGCGATTTCGCGGGCAAATAACACCGCGTACGGTTTGGCCGCCGGCGTGGTCACCGAGAATCTGGCGCGCGCGCATCGCGTGATTCATCGGCTCGAAGCGGGTATCTGCTGGATCAATACGTGGGGCGAGTCGCCCGCGGAAATGCCGGTGGGCGGCTACAAGCAATCGGGCGTGGGTCGTGAAAACGGCATCACCACGCTTGAACACTACACGCGCATCAAGTCGGTGCAGGTCGAACTCGGCCCGTATCAACCGGTGTTCTAAGGAGGGGTGGCGATGGCTTCGAACGAATACGACTACATCATCGTCGGTGCGGGCTCGGCAGGCAACGTGCTTGCCTCCCGCCTCACCGAAGACGCGGACGTGACCGTGCTGCTCCTCGAAGCAGGCGGCCCCGACTACCGTTTCGACTTCCGTACGCAGATGCCCGCCGCCCTCGCCTTTCCGTTGCAAGGGCGGCGCTACAACTGGGCGTACGAAACCGATCCCGAGCCGCACATGAACAATCGTCGCATGGAGTGCGGGCGCGGCAAGGGACTCGGCGGTTCGTCGCTGATCAACGGCATGTGCTACATCCGCGGCAATGCGCTCGACTACGACGGCTGGGCCGGCCGCCCTGGGCTGGAAAACTGGACCTATCTGGATTGCCTGCCGTATTTCCGCAAAGCCGAAACGCGCGACGTGGGCGCGAATGCGTACCACGGCGGCGACGGTCCGGTCCATGTGACGACGAGCAAGCCCGGCAACAATCCCTTGTTCGCAGCGATGGTCGAGGCCGGCGTGCAGGCGGGTTTCCCGCGTACCGACGACCTCAACGGCTATCAGCAGGAAGGCTTCGGCCCGATGGATCGCACGGTCACCGCGAACGGCCGGCGCGCCAGCACCGCACGCGGCTATCTGGATCGCGCGAAGACGCGTCCGAATCTGACCATCGTCACGCATGCCATGACCGATCGCGTGCTGTTCCTGGGCAAGCGTGCGATTGGCGTCGCGTATCTGCATCATGGCCACGCGGTGACTGCGCACGCGCGCCGCGAAGTGCTGGTGTGCAGTGGTGCGATTGCCTCGCCGCAATTGCTGCAACGCTCGGGCGTCGGCCGCTCGACGTGGCTGCGTAAACTCGACGTGCCGCTCGTGCACGATCTCCCGGGCGTCGGCGAAAATTTGCAGGATCATCTGGAGATGTACATCCAGTACGAATGCAAGGAGCCGGTCTCGCTGTATCCCGCGTTGCAATGGTGGAATCAGCCTGCCATTGGGCTTGAATGGATGCTCAACGGCACGGGTATCGGCGCGAGCAATCAGTTCGAAGCGGGCGGCTTCATCCGTACCCGCGACGACGATCTGTGGCCGAACATCCAGTATCACTTCCTGCCTGTCGCGATCAACTACAACGGTTCGAACGCGATCAAAATGCATGGCTTTCAGGCACACGTCGGCTCGATGCGTTCGCCGAGCCGCGGCCGTGTGAAGCTCACGTCACGCGATCCGGCCGCGCATCCGAGCATCCTGTTCAATTACATGGCCGATCCGCTCGACTGGCGTGAATTCCGCGACGGTATCCGTATTACGCGCGACATCATGCGGCAACCGGCGCTGGATCGCTATCGCGGCCGGGAGTTGAATCCGGGCGCGGAGTTGACGACGGACGAGCAACTCGACGCGTTTGTGCGGATGCGTGCGGAGACGGCGTTCCATCCGTCGTGCTCGTGCAAGATGGGTTACGACGATATGGCGGTGGTGGACAACGAAGGCCGCGTGCATGGCGTGGAAGCGCTGCGTGTGGTCGATGCGTCGATCATGCCGCAGATCACAACCGGCAATCTGAATGCGCCGACAATCATGCTCGCGGAGAAAATCGCCGATCGGATTCGCGGACGGGAGGCGTTGGCGCGGGTGGAGACGCCGTACTTCGTGGCGAATGGGATGGTTTCGCGGAAACGCGAAGTGGCGTCGGTTTAGTACGCATCGAGTCAAACTGTCGAACCAGACGCCAGTAAAAATGCCGCGAATATTTCGCGGCATTTTTATTTTTTTGCTCAAGGCGTAAGCGGTCAATCTCGAACGGGACAGAACACTCGGCAAGCGCCAATCCCCCGCATGACTCGACAATTCACCAGTGTCACTCTCGCGCAGGACTCAACACGCCCTGCGCGTCCGGTTCAACCGCTTCCGACACTAAAACCTCCAGCGCCAGCCCACGCGTCTCGATTCCCATGATCCACACCGCGGCTGCGGCAATCACAAAACACATCGCGCCGAGCGAGAACACGCCACCTTGGCCGAACATCGGCAACACGACACCCACCACGTAAGGGCCGATCAGGGAGCCCACCCGGCCAATCGCCGATGCAAAGCCCGATCCCGTGGCGCGCGCTCCCGTGCCATAAAGCTCAGGCGTATAGGTGTAAAGCACCGCCCACATCGCAAACATAAAAAACTGCATGGCAAGGCCGGCGCAGATCAGCAGCGTCGGCGTTTGCGCGTGCAGCGCGGTTTGTCCGTAGACATAGGCCATCACCGCGCTGCCGGCCAGCGACGCGATACAGGTCGGCTTACGTCCCCAGCGTTCGACCAGCCACGCTGCGCAGATGAAACCCGGAATTCCGCCGAGCGAAATCAGCACCGTATACAGCACCGACTTCGTCACCGCAAAACCCGCTTGTTGCATCAACGCGCCAAGCCATGACGTCAGCCCATAAAATCCGAGCAACGCGAAAAACCACAGCGTCCACACCATGATCGTGCGGCGCCGGTAGGCCGCGCTCCAGATCTCGCGAAACGCGCTCGTACCTTTCGCGGCCACCGGTTCCTGCAACATCACCGGTGCACGCAACTGACTCAGGCCAGCCGCTTTCATGACCTTCACTTCGACTTCGGCGAGGATCTTGTCGGCTTCGGCGAGACGTCCTCGATGTTCGAGCCAGCGCGGCGATTCCGGCACGACGCGGCGCACGATCAGCACGAACACGGCGGGAATCGCCAGCAGCGCGAATTCCGTGCGCCACCCGAACGCCGGCAGCACGAAGTACGACACCACGCCCGCCGTGATAAATCCGAGCGGCCAGAAGCCGTCCATCAGCGCAATCAGCCGTCCGCGCGACGCTGCCGGCACGAATTCGGACAGGAGCGTCTGCGCAATGGGAAACTCCATGCCCATGCCAAAACCGAGCAGCACCCGATAGAAAATCAGTGCTTCGACGCTCTGCGCGGTCGAGCACAGATACGATGCGAGCCCCCATAGCACCATGCTCCATTGGAACACCGGGCGTCGTCCGAGGCGATCGGCCAGCAAGCCGGCAACCGCGGCGCCGATCACCATGCCGAAGAAACTCGCGCTTGCCACCAGCCCCGCCGTCGCGGTCGACAAATGGAATTCGCTCTTGATCGAGCCTAGCACGAAGGTCATCGTGCCGAGATCGACCGAGTCGAAAAAGAATGCGACCGCGATGATGATGAAAATGGTCCGGTGATATCCGGAGAACGGCAGTCGCTCGAGTCTGGCGGCTGCGCTCGCGCGAGGCTGAAAAGCGGTAGACATGTCATCCCCTCGTTGATGCGGCGGCTGCCGCGTGGACGTTCCGATCAGTGCGTTTTCAGTAGACGCCGACATAAATCGGCGACATAGAAGGAATACGTCATGGGGATGGAACGGGGGCGTCGTTCCGTCAATGCTTGTGCTCCAGAGAACGCACGCGAGACGCGTTTCGACACTGAAGCAGCGCGAACGCGGAACCGAGTCTCACGCTCGCAATCGCGCACGCGCAGCGCCGGCGATGCGCGCGAGCGCCTCCGCACTCAAACGCGCGGCGATTTTCCCAACGTACTCATGATGCCGCGACTGCAGCGGTGCGCCCAGCTGCTGCGCGAGGAGATAGCGGATCAGAGCGATGCGCCGGTGCCGCAATACGATGCTCTGATCGAGCAACGCGAGCGCAGCGTGGGCATCACCCTCATGGCACGCGCGCTCGGTGAGGCGCGCGGTGGCTAGACGTGTCGACGTCATGTCAGTCGGTGGCCGGGAAAGCCGCGAGCGATGCCTCAGCGAGACATCGCTCGCCGCGCTTCACGACATAAGCGGCTCGGCCGCGTCGAGCATGATCTTCACAAAGTAGTCCGCAAAACTGCGGCGCACGACGATATCGAAACTGTCCGCACCGGTAGGCACCAGCGTCATCGACGCCTTGAAGTAGTGGCTCTGTGCACACTGCCCTTCGCCGAACAGTTTCGCATGCAGATCGAGCGGGCAGCCACGCGCCAACACGTCACGCGCACGTGTGCCGCTGATTTCGAGCACCGTATAGCCGCTGCCGATATCCACCGCCGACGCGAACACGCCCGCAAATGCCGCACCGAGCTTCGTCTGCAACGGCGCGGTACGCGCCGCGTCGTGCGCCATGGCCGAGCGCACCAGCCACTCATCGGGACCGAGCCACAGCATGTCGTAGCCATGGCCGCGCGCAATGGTGTTCGCCTTCTCGGGCGGCTGGCAGCCGATCACGCTTTCCACCGCGCTGACGAACGCTGCGTCGCGCGTATCGCCGCGCACGTTCACGAGTTCGAGAAACGGCCGCTCGCTCAATCTGAAAGCCGCCGACACCGTCGCCTGATGCTTCTTCAGCAGCGTATCCGCGCCCACCAGCGGCGACTCCTGCCACACGCCTGTTTGCTTGCCGACAGCGCGATCCACCGCCGACACCGTCCCTCTTGTTTCATTCCACATGTTGACGTGCTCCTTCGCTGTCGTAGAACACCGAACTGGTGACCTTGGCCGCAATCTGCTTGCCGCTCGCGAGCGGAATCGTGACCGTTTCGCCGATCTTGTCGAGACCGCCCTTCACCACCGCCATGGCAATCGAACGCTTCAGGATCGGGCTGTAATAGCTCGACGTGACGTGGCCGAGCATCGGCGCGGTATCGCCCTGGAACGGACCGGCGACGATCTGTGAGCCTTCGGGAATCACGAACGACGGATCGTCCGCGAGCAGCCCGACCAGTTGCTTGCGTCCAGCCTTTGCGGTGTCCGTCCGCGTCAATGAACGCTTGCCGAGAAAGTCTTTCGATTTCGCAACGAGGCCGCCCATGCCGAGGTCGTACGGCGTCATCGAACCGTCCGTATCCTGGCCGACGATGATGTAACCCTTCTCCGCTCGCAACACGTGCATGGTTTCCGTGCCATACGGCGTGATGTCGAATTCCGCGCCTGCGGCCATCAACGCTTCCCATACCGCGCGACCGACATTCGCGGGGACGTTCACTTCATAAGCCAGTTCGCCGGAGAAGCTGATCCGCATCACACGCGATGCCGCGCCCGCCACGGTGCCTTCGCGATAGCTCATGAACGGGAACGCCGCGTTCGCGAAGTCGATGTCGTGGCAGACTTTCTGCAGAACCTTACGGCTGTTCGGACCGACCACGGCAAACGTCGCCCAGTGATCCGTCACGGAAGCGAGCCGCACGCGCATATCCGGCCACTCGGTTTGCAGCCAGCGTTCGAGCCACGTGAGCACGCGCGCTGCGCCGCCGGTGGTCGTGGTCATCATGTAGTGCTGATCGGCGAGACGCACGGTTACGCCGTCGTCGAAGATCATGCCGTTTTCGTCGAGCATCAGGCCGTAGCGGCACTTGCCGACTTCCAGCTTGCTCCACGGATTCGTGTAGACCCAGTTCAGCAGCTTCGCCGCATCGGGGCCTTGAATATCGATCTTGCCAAGTGTCGAAGCGTCGAGAATGCCGACGCTCGTGCGCACGGCAAGCGACTCACGCGCGACCGCGGCATGCATGTCCTCGCCGGCCTTCGCGAAGTACCAGGGGCGCTTCCAGTTGCCTACGTCCTCGAATGCCGCACCGTTTTCCACGTGCCATTCGTGCACCGCTGTCTTGCGCACCGGATCGAGAAACTCACCCAGCTCGCGGCCCGCAAACGTGCCAAACGTAACCGGCGTGTAGTTCGGACGGAACGTCGTCGTACCGGTTTCGGGAATCGTCTTGCCGAGCGCCTGCGCGAGAATCGCCATGCCGTTGATGTTGCCGAGCTTGCCCTGATCGGTGCCGAAGCCCATGGCCGTATAGCGCTTCACGTGCTCGACCGATTCGAAACCTTCGCGCGCCGCGAGGAAAATATCGGCCGCCGACACGTCGTTCTGGAAGTCGACGAACTGCTTCGGTCCGCGCGCTGCGAGTTCACGGCCGCCGACGAGCCACAGCGGCTGCATTTTCGCTTCGGTAATCTCGGCCACCTGCACGGGATTCGGCCGCGCCACGATGTGCCCGGCCGCCCGCGCCGCCTCGACACCGGCGTCGACCGCGAAACGAATCCCCTGACCCAACGTGAAATCGCCCGCACACGCGCCGACGCTGGTTTCCGCCTGCATCGCCTTGCCCGGCACGAAGCAGGCCTTGTCGTCATGCCAGTGCGCCTTTCCTCCCGACTGCGCGAACAGATGCAGCACCGGGCTCCAGCCGCCGGACATCGCGAGCAGATCGCAGGGCAGCGTGCTCTGCTTTGCACCGACTTGTCCTTTCGAATACGACGCTACCTCGACCGAGGCAACCCTCAGCTTGCCGTGCGCCGCTGTGACAGCCACACCGTTCATCACCTTGACGCCGTAGCGCCGTGCGAGCGCGGGCAGCGTCCCCTTCGATTCGCCCGTGCGCGGATCGACGACCGTCACCTGGGCGCCGGCCGCTTTCAGATCGAGCGCGCATTGATAACCATCGTCGTTGTTCGTGAACACGACGGCATTGCGGCCCGGCAGCACCGCATAGCGATGCAGATAGGTCGACACCGCCGAAGCCAGCATCACGCCTGGCAGATCGTTGTTACCGAACACGATCGGCCGCTCGTGCGCGCCCGTTGCGAGAATCACGCGCTTCGCACGAATCTTCCACATCAGTTCGCGCGTACCCTTTCGCTGCGACACCGGCAGATGTTCGGTGAGCCGCTGCGTGACGGTGACAAGGTTATGGTCCTGATATCCGAACGCGGTGCTGCGGCACAGAATCTTCACGTCCGGCATCTGCCGCAACTCGTCCTCGATCTTGTGGACCCATTGCAGCGCCGGTTTGCCGTCGATCTCCGCCCGGCAGGACAGCAGCGAGCCGCCGAGTTCCGGCTGATCGTCGATCAGCGTCACGCGAGCGCCTGATAACGCCGCCGCATGCGCGGCCGCCAGACCCGTCGGGCCACCGCCGACCACCAGCACGTCGCAATGCGCAAAGCACTTGTCGTAGCGGTCCGCATCGGTGTGTTCGGGCGCCTTGCCGAGGCCGGCCGCATCGCGGATCACTTCTTCATACTTCGGCCAGAACTTGCGCGGCCACATGAAGGTCTTGTAGTAGAAGCCCGCCGGAATGAAGCGCGCGAACTTCTGGTTGATCGCCATGCGGTCTTTTTCGATGCTCGGCTTCGCGTTCACACTGGTTGCGACGAGCCCCTGATACAACTCCACTTCAGTCGCACGCGCGTTCGGCACCGTGTAGGCACCGGTTTCTAGCTGGACGATCGCATTCGGTTCTTCCACACCCGCTGTCACAATGCCGCGCGGCCGGTGATACTTCCAGCTGCGCGCCACAAAATGCTCGCCGTTCGCGAGCAGCGCGGACGCGAGCGTGTCGCCCTGAAAGCCCTGATACTTGCGCCCGTTGAACGTGAAGTTCAGTACGATCGCGCGGTTGATGCGCCCACCGCTGGGGAGTCGATCTTTCTGGCTCATGGTGTCTTGCCCTCTTGTGCCTTGTCTTGTGCCTTAGGCTCGTTGCTGTCCATCGCGAGCAGCGGACGTTCGAACGTCTCGTAGCCCTGAATCTCGTAGCTCACCGTGTCGCGCTGAGCCTTGAACCAGCGGCGGCATCCTTGCGTGTGCATCCATTGCTCGCGATGCACGCCGCGCGGATTCTTGCGCATGAACAGGTAGTCGCCCCATTCTTTATCGGTGAGCTTGTCGGTATCGAGCGGACGGGCAATGTCCGCTTCGCCGCCGCAGGAAAATTCGGTTTCGGCGCGTGGCCCGCACCAAGGGCATTCGATCAGCAGCATCTGGTTCTCCTCGTTGTCGACCGGAATGAGTGCTTTGCATGGGACCGGAGTAAGCGCTAAAGCACCAACTCTGGCCGACAGCTAAAGCGCTGACTCCGGTCCCACGCAATTCATTGCGAAGTTAGTGGGCCACAGCGGCGGCGCCGTGCTCGTCGATCAGGTGACCGGTGTAGAAGCGGTCCAGCGAGAACGGCGCGTTCAGCGGATGCGGTTCGTCCTTCGCGATCGTGTGCGCATAGGCCCAACCCGACCCGGGCGTCGCCTTGAAACCACCCGTACCCCAGCCGCAGTTGAAATAAAGCCCTTTGACGTCGGTCTTGCTGATAATCGGGCATGCATCCGGCGACACGTCCACGATGCCGCCCCACTGGCGGTTCATCCGCACGCGCGAAAACACCGGGAACATTTCGACGATCGCTTCGAGCGTGCCTTCGATGATCTGGAAACTGCCGCGCTGCCCAAAACCCGTGTACTGATCGACGCCCGCGCCGATCACCAGATCGCCCTTGTCGGACTGGCTGATGTACGCATGCACCGCGTTCGACATCACCACCGTATTGACGACCGGTTTGATCGGCTCGGACACCAACGCCTGCAACGGATGGCTCTCCAAAGGCAAACGGATGCCAGCCATATCGGCGAGTGTGGACGTGTTGCCCGCTGCCACCACCGCCACCTTCTTCGCCTTGATGAACCCCTTGGTGGTATCCACGCCGACCACCTGGCTGCCGTTACGGCGAATGCCCGTGACCTGACAGTTCTGGACGATGTCGACGCCATGTTGATCCGCCCCGCGCGCGAAGCCCCACGCCACCGCGTCGTGGCGCGCCACACCGCCGCGTCGCTGGATCGACGCACCGAGCACCGGATAGCGGCTGTTCAGATTGATGGTCGGCTCGATTTCCTTGATCTGCTCCGGCGTGAGGAATTCGGCATCCACGCCGTTCAGCCGGTTTGCATTCACACGGCGCTCGGTGTCGCGCACGTCCTGCAAGGTGTGCGCGAGATTCATCACGCCACGCTGGCTGAACATCACGTTGTAGTTGAGGTCTTGCGACAGACCTTCCCACAGCTTCATGGCCTTTTCGTAGAGCGCGGCCGATTCGTCCCACAGATAATTCGATCGAACGATGGTCGTATTGCGCGCGGTATTGCCGCCGCCGATCCAGCCCTTCTCCAGCACGGCGATATTGCGCACGCCATGCTCCTTGGCGAGGTAATAGGCCGTGGCGAGACCATGCCCGCCGCCGCCGACGATCACGACGTCGTACTCACGCTTAGGCTCCGGGCTCTTCCACTGACGCTCCCAGTTCTCGTGATACGACATCCCGTTACGCAACAGGCTGAATATCGAATAGCGGCTCATTGTTGGTCCTTTGGGTCCTGTTGATACTTTTTGCGTCCTGACTCGTTCAGCATTCGATGACGTTCACGGCGAGTCCACCGCGCGACGTCTCCTTGTATTTGGTCTTCATGTCCGCGCCGGTTTCGCGCATCGTCTTGATCACGTTGTCGAGCGACACGTAGTGCTGGCCGTCGCCCTTCATCGCCATGCGTGCTGCGTTCAGCGCCTTGATCGCGCCCATCGCGTTACGTTCGATACAGGGAATCTGCACGAGTCCGCCAACCGGATCGCAGGTCATGCCGAGGTTGTGTTCCATGCCGATTTCGGCGGCGTTTTCGACTTGCGTCGGCGTGCCGCCCATCACGGCGGCGAGCGCCGCGGCGGCCATCGAGCACGCCACGCCCACCTCGCCCTGGCAGCCCACTTCGGCGCCCGAGATCGAGGCGGTTTCCTTGTAGATGATGCCGATCGCCGCCGCCGTCAGCAGAAACGTGACAATGCCCTCGTCGTTCGACGCATGCATGAACTTCACGTAGTAATGCAGCACGGCGGGAATCACACCGGCCGCGCCATTGGTCGGCGCCGTGACGACGCGCCCGCCCGCGGCGTTTTCTTCGTTCACGGCCATCGCGTAGAGATTGACCCAGTCGAGCATCGACAGCGGATCACGCAGCGACTCTTCCGAACGCGAACGCAATTGCGCGCACAAATCGGCCGCGCGGCGCTTCACGTGCATCGGGCCGGGCAATTCGCCACGCACCTTGCAGCCCCGTTCCACGCAAGCGGACATGGTGCGCCAGATCGTCAGCAGGCCATCGCGCACATCCTGTTCCGTGCGCGACGCGCATTCGTTGTGCAGCGTCACTTCGGCAATCGACAAACCCGTTTCGCGGCACACCCGCATCAGATCGTCGCCGGTACGAAACGGATACGGCACGTCCGCGCCGGCGCGCAGACCATTGACGCGATCGCCTTCCCGATTGATCACAAAGCCGCCGCCGATCGAGTAATACTCTTTCTCCACCAGCAGCTGGCCGTTTTCGTCAAAGGCCTGAAAACGCATGCCGTTCGGATGCACGATGCTCGAACCGGGCGCGCCCGGCATCAGCTTGCGAAAGAAGCCAAGCTGTTCGCGCTCGTCGAACTTGACCGGATGCTTGCCCAGCAGCACCAGTTGTTTCGTTTCGCGGATCGACTGCAGACGCGGTTCGATTACGTCCGGGTCGATCAGATCGGGAAGATTGCCTTCCAGGCCGAGCAGCACCGCCTTGTCCGTGCCATGCCCTTTCCCGGTTGCGCCGAGCGAGCCGAACAGTTCGACCTTGACGCGGCGCACGAAGCCCAGCAGATTGGCGTCTTCGATATGCGAAGCGAAGCGGCATGCAGCGATCATCGGCCCGACGGTATGCGAACTGGAGGGACCGATGCCGATCTTGAACAGATCGAAGACGCTGACGTTCATGGCGTGCCTTATACGTTGCGATACCAGGATTAGCTGGGTTGCCGGGTTGGGCCGGGTTTGGTTTCAACTAGCCCCTATTGCACCGCACGTCAATTTGGACCGATAGAATAAAAACGGCATGACAGTGGGATAGTGGCGTCAAGCGGGCCGCCGGCCAAGCGCGGCGGCGGATTTGCGATGACTTCTGACGCATTTTCGACAGGCGCGGAGGTTGCGGCTGGCGATGCTGATACCACGGCCGAATGGTCCCAATGAATAGCCCGGTCATTGGCCTGATGAAGCGGCCGCCATCCCCGGTGATATGCTTGAATCAACCTTTTCCCTTGCTGGCTGCATGCATGAATTCCGCTGAACCGCTTCCCCTTCAATCGATCGACGGCTCCTCGAAGCAACGTATCCGCTTCGGCATCATCCTGCTGCCGAACTTCACGCTGACGGCGTTCTCGGGTTTCGTCGACCTGTTGCGCCTGTCCGCCGATGAAGGTGATTTCAGCAAACCCGTGCGCTGTTCGTGGAGCGTGATAGGGGAAACCCTCGCTCCGGTACGCGCGAGTTGCGGGATCCAGATCACCCCGTGGGAGACGTTCGACAACGCCGAGCCCTTCGATTACGTTGTCGTGGTGGGTGGCCTGCTACATTCCGGGCCCGCCGCGAACGATGCAACGCTGGCGTTCATCCGCCGCGCCGCCGCCACGGATGCCACGTTGGTCGGCATGTGCACCGGCGTGTTCTCACTGATGCGCGCGGGTGTGCTGGAGGGTCACCGGATCTGCGTGAGCTGGTTTCACTACTGGGATTTCATCGAGCGCTTTCCGGCGGTCAACGAGGAGGCGTTGGTGGCGGACCGGTTATTCGTGATCGACCGTCGGCGGATTACGTGTTCCGGCGGGCGCGCTTCGATCGATGTGGCGGCCGCGATTCTGTTGCGCCACTTTGAAACGGCTACGGTGCAAAAAGCGCTGCGGATTCTGCTGGTCGACGATATGCAGAAGGGCAATGCGCCACAGCCTCATCCGCCTGGGTTGGCGCCGGCCGCGCATCCGAAGGTGAAGCGCGCGATTCTGCTGATGGAGCAGCATGTGGGGCGCTCATTGTCGCTCGATGAACTGGCGCGCAAGCTCGATTTGTCGCCGCGTCAACTCGAACGGCTCTTCAAGGCTCAAACCGGCAAGGCGCCGCAGGCGTATGCGAAGCAGGTGCGTTTGCGTACCGCTGCGTGGCTGCTGACGAGTTCGGATAAAACGGTGGCGGATATCGCGTCGAGTTGCGGCTTTTCCGATGCCTCACACCTGGGGCGCGAATTCCGCAAGCAGTTCGGCCTGCCACCGATGATGTACCGTGAGCAGCGCGGTACGGCGGCTGAAGTCGATGACGGCTCGGGCTATGATGAAACTTTTCCGGGACGGGCTCGGGCGATTTGATCCGGGTTTTTCAGCCCTGACGTGCCGGCTGAATTCATGAGTCAGGTTTTGCAGTTACGCTTTCGCGCCGCTGAAACGACGCGAAAGCTAAACCCAACTTTCAACCCTCACTTCCCCGCAACATAAGCCTTCACCGCCGGCAACCCATCCTTCCCATCAAAGGTCTTCACGCCGGCAAGCCACTTGTCGAGCACGGCTGGATTCGCCTTCAGCCAATCCTTTGCCGCCTTGTTCGGATCCGTCTTGTTCATGATCGGCAGCATCACGTGATTCTCGATATCCGTCGTGAATTGCAGGTTCGACACCAGCTTCGCGACGTTCGGGCAACGTGTCGAGTAATCGTTCGGCGTGACCGTCAACACCTTGGCTTCGCCGTAATTTGGACCGAACACGTCGTCACCACCGGACAGATAGTCGATCTTCATCTGCACGTTCATCGGATGCGGTTCCCAACCGAGGAACACGATTGGTTTCTTGTCGCGAACCGCGCGATTCACTTCGACGAGCATGCCCGCCTCGCTCGACTCCACCAGCTTGAATTTGCCAAGACCGTACTGGTTGCTGTCGATCATCTTCTTGATCAGCGCATTGCCGTCGTTGCCCGGTTCGATACCATAGATCTTGCCGTCGAGCTTGTCATAGTTCTTGGCGATGTCGGTGAATGTTTTGATGCCCGCCTGATACGCATAGTCCGGCACGGCCAGCGTGTATTTCGCGCCGGTCAGATTCGGCGTGGGCAGCACGGTGAGCTGGCCGGCCTTTTTGAACGGATCGATCATCGGGTCCATGGTCGGCGACCAGTAGCCGAGGAACACGTCGATCTGCTTGCTCTTCACGCCCGCGAAGGTGATCGGCACCGAAGCGATGGTTTTGGTCGGCTTGTAGCCGAGCCCTTCGAGCACGGTCGAAGCGAGACCGGTCGTCGCCGCGATATCGGTCCAGCCGACGTCGGCGAACCGGACGTCCCGGCAGGTGGCAGGTTCCGCGGCAAGAACAGATGACACCGACAGCACGCACAACGACGCAGCCCACAAACGTTTCATGGCATTCCCTCAGGGTGATTGATGCTTCAATGCTTTTATAGGGTGGATTTTCCTGGCGCAATTTCTTGCGCCGACTTCATTGACGTCGACTCACACATGCAGTCTTACTCATGCAGCCTTACTCATGCAGTCATATTCATGCAGACAACCGCCGCTCTACACTCGGCGCGTGACCGAACTGCGCGCGGTAAGCCTTGCTGAAATGACACGGCGAGTGAAAGCCGCACACAGCCGTTACCCGCGCGATCGATGCATCCGTATTACGCAGCAATTCACGCGCGCGACGCAAACGCAGGGTCAGGTAATAGTGCGTGGGCGACACGCTCAGAAACATCTTGAACATCCGCTGCAAATGACGTTGCGACAACTGCACGAGCCGCGCGAGTTCATCGAGCGACAACGGCTCTTCGATATTCGCTTCCATCAATCGCACGACTTCGATCAATTCCGCTCGCGAGAAGCCGACCCGCGCGTCGACGGGAATATGCTGATAATCGGTCGAGCCACGAATCCGCTCGACGATGAACTGCTCGGACACTTGCGCCGCGACCGCATGACCGAGGCGCATGCCGACCAGGTTCAACATCAGATCGAGCGGCGCGGTGCCGCCGGTGCAGGTCATCCGGTCACGATCGATCACGAACAGCTCATCGGCGAAACGCACGTGCGGATAGCTTTTGTGCAGCGGCGACATGTCCTCCCAATGCACGGTACAACGATAACCGTCGAGCAGATTCGCAGCCAGCAGCGCGTACGGTCCTGTGCAAATGCCGCCAAGCGGAATGCCTTTCGACGCAACGTCCTGCAGTAACGCGATGACCGTATCGTCCACGTAATCGCGCACATGCCAGCCGGCGCAAACGATCAGCACGTCGGGCATGCCCGCTTCGGCCAGTGTCGTGGTCGGCTTGACCGTGATGCCGTTGCTCGCTCTCGCCGGCTCGCCGTCCGGTGTAATCACCGACCATGTGTAGTGCTGCGCGCGGCCCACGTAGTTGGCCATACGCAGCACCTCGACCGCGCTCGTGAACGCGATCATCGAAAAGTTCGGCAACGTCAGAAAGCCGAAGTGCGCGAGCCCGGACAGCGGCGAATCGGCCGGGGCCTCAACAACCGGAGAAATCGCGTCGCGCTTCATAGGCCGCTCAGCCGTGCTGCGCCGTCGGCGCCCGGCGCACCTTCATCACGCTGCGCAAGCCCGACAGCAGCGGCGCCCGCGCCATGCCTGGCGAACGGCCGAAGCTTTCCGTGATGCGGTCGAGAATGATCGCCAGCATCACCACTGAGAGGCCGCTTTCGAAACCGAGGCCAATATCGAGCCGTTGAATACTCGCCAGCACGTCGTTGCCGAGACCGCCCGCACCGACCATCGAGGCGATGATCACCATCGAGAGCGCCATCATGATGGTCTGGTTCACGCCGGTCATGATCGACGGCAGCGCATTCGGAAACTGCACCTTATAGAGCAATTGCAAGGGCGTGCAGCCGAACGCCTGCCCTGCTTCGACGATTTCGCGATTCACATGCTTGATGCCCAGCGACGTGAGGCGCACAGCAGGCGGCATCGCAAAGATCACGGTGGAAAGAATCCCCGGCACGCGGCCAAGGCCGAACAGCATCGCAGCCGGAATCAGGTAGACGAATGCGGGCATGGTCTGCATCAGATCGAGCACGGGGCGCACCATCATTTCGACGGTGCGGCTCTTCGCGGTCCAGATGCCGAGCGGCACGCCAAGCAGCAGGCTGATCAAGGTCGACGAAAGCGTGAGGCCGAGCGTGATCACCATCTGATCCCAGAAGCCCGTGCCGTAGATCAGCAACATCGCCAGCAACGTGAACAGCGCGAAGCGCCAGCCCACCCGCCACAAGCCGACCCCCACGAAAAACGCCATCAGCGCCCACATCGGCACCGCTTGCAGGCCATGCTCGATCAGCGCGGCAAAGCTTTCGATGACCTTGCCGATGGAGTCGAAGGTTTTTGCGTCGTGGTCGAGCAGGTAGTGAACGCCGTGATCGACCCAGGCGCCAAGTGGAATGACTTCAGACATGGGAACCTCGATGGCGCGTGAGAACGTTCAGCACGTTCGTCTTGTTGACCGAACCGCAGTAGGAGCCGTCCGCTTCGACGACCGGCAGCGGCGCGCGGCTTGCCACCACGCGCTCGACAACGGCGTCCAAGGGCGTAGTGCGGCGGATGCACTCGATGTGATTGAGCTGCGGCGACGCGCTGCCCATTGCATCGCGGCACACGAAGCCGCGAATCTTGCGCTCGCCGTCGAGCACGAAAGCGTATTCGGCGCTGCCGTTGAGCGTCGCGGCGACGCTCGATGCGTCGATCTGCGGCGAATGCTGCATGAGCGGCACGGCGTCGGTCTGCATCAGGTCGCCGGCCGTCAGATAGCGGCTGGTGTCGATGCCATCGAAGAACGCGCGCACATAGTCGTCGGCGGGATTGGTGATGATTTCCTGCGGCGTGCCGATCTGCACCACCTTGCCGCCTTCCATGATCGCGATCCGCGTGCCGATGCGCATCGCCTCTTCCAGATCGTGCGACACGAACAGAATGGTGCGCTGCTGCTCGCGTTGCAGTTCGAGCAGCACGTTCTGCATTTCCTTGCGCTTGAGCGGATCGAGCGCGGAGAACGCCTCGTCCATGATCATCAGCGACGGATTGACCGCCAGCGCCCGCGCCAGGCCCACGCGTTGCTGCATGCCGCCGGATAGCTGGGCCGGCAGCTTTTGCGCGAACGGTGCGAGGCCGACCTGCTCGAGCACGGTCATGGCGCGCTGTTCGCGCTCCTTCCTGCCTATGCCCGCGACTTCCAGGCCGAACGCCGCGTTGGACAGCACCGTACGCTGCGGCATCAACGCGAAGGACTGGAACACCATGCTCATGTCCTTACGGCGCAGCGCCGTCAATTCCGAGCGCGGCACGCTGGCCACGTCGCGGCCGTCGATCAGCACCTTGCCGGCCGTCGGTTCGACGAGGCGGTTGATCAGGCGAATCAGTGTCGACTTGCCGGAGCCAGAGAGGCCCATCAGCACGAAGATCTCGCCTTCCTTGACTTCGAACGATACGTTATGGACGCCGACTATCTGACCGGTGCGCGCGAAGACTTCTTCTTTGGTTGCGCCACCTGCCAGCATGCCGATCGCCTGTTTCGGGTTGGTGCCGAATACTTTGCACAACCCTTCAACCACGACCTTGGGGGAATTCATTGAATGCTCTCCTATGTCGACCTGAGTTAGCGCTTTAGCGCTTACTCGGGTCCCATCCAAGAAACTTGCTGCGTGCCGGACGGCCGTCCGCGCTGTGCATACATAGTTGCCAGAAAAAAGTACGCCTAGCCGACTATTTGCGACAACCACATGTGGAAATGCGACACCGTCGATGCGCGGGTGTTGGCGGGCTGCGTGGGAAGCCTTACTGGGCAACGGTTTTGAGGTGTCGAGGCGGTCAGCGAAGCGTGTCGCGCCAAAGCAAGTGAAGGAGGTTCTGCGGGAAAAAATCCCCGGCAGATCGTGTTGCACTTACCCCATTCCGCCGCGAACACCCATTTGCAGCCCCATAAAAGCACGATCATTCTTTTTTGATTTAAACTGACACGCATTGTGGATCGGCGGATCATTGGGGCTTACCCGAATACCGCACTTTTCGATCGAGCCGCGTCTATGCGAATGCGTGCGTTTTGCACGTTTCGTATAGTTGTTATGCATAGCGTTCCACCTTTAGACGAGTCTTCTCCCATGCAAGATGCGCTGATCATCAACTCGCGTGATCTGGAATTCCAGCTGTTCGAAGTGCTCGACGCCGAAACGCTCACGCAGCGCACGCGCCACGCCGACCACAGCCGCGAGACCTTTAACGCGGCGCTCGAAACGGCGCATGCAGTCGCCACCGAAAAGTTCGCAACGCACAATCGTCTCTCGGACGAACACGAACCGCAATTCGACGGTCAACGCGTCACGATGCCCGCCGAAGTGAAGGACGCACTCGACGCGTTCCGCTCCGCCGGTTTCCTTGCTGCAGGCAAAGACTACGAATGGGGCGGCATGCAGTTGCCCGCGGTGATTTCCTTTGCATGCCTGTCGCTCTTCAAGAGCGCCAACATCGCCACCGCCTCTTACGCGATGCTGACCACGGCGAACGCGAACGTGATCGAACGTTTCGGGAGTGCCGCGCAGAAACGCAAATATCTGCAGGCCTTATTCGAAGGCCGCGCGTTCGGCACGATGGCGCTGACCGAGCCGCAAGCGGGCTCGAGTCTCTCCGATCTCGTCACCAGTGCAACGCCTAACGAAGACGGCACCTATTCGATCCGTGGCAACAAGATTTTTATTTCGGGCGGCGACCACGAATTGAGCGAGAACATCGTCCATCTGGTACTGGCGCGCATTCCCGGCGGGCCGCCGGGCGTCAAAGGCATCTCGCTCTTCACGGTGCCGAAATTCCACGTGAATGACGACGGCAGCCTCGGCGAGCGCAACGACGTCGCGCTCGCCGGATTGATCCACAAAATGGGCTGGCGTGGCACGACGTCGACGATGCTGTCGTTCGGCGAACGCGGCGAATGCATCGGCGAATTAGTGGGCGAACCGCATCACGGTTTGGCTTATATGTTCCACATGATGAACGAGGCGCGCATCGGCGTCGGCCTCGGCGCGGTCATGCTCGGCTATCGCGGCTATCTGGCGTCGCTCGACTACGCACGCGAACGGCCGCAAGGGCGTCGTCCGGATAACAAGAATCCGCTCGATCCGCAATTGCCGCTAATCGAACACGCCGACGTGCGCCGCATGCTGCTCGCACAAAAAGCCTATGTGGAAGGCGCGTACGCGCTCTGCCTCTATGCCGCCCGTCTCGTCGACGAACAGAACACGGGCGAGAGCGACACCGCACGCGCCGAAGCGGGCCTGCTGCTCGATCTGCTGACGCCGGTGGTGAAGTCGTGGCCCGCACAGTGGTGCCTCGAAGCGAATAGTCTGGCGATCCAGATTCACGGCGGTTATGGTTATACCCGTGAATATCCGGTCGAGCAGTTCTACCGCGACAATCGCCTGAACATGATTCACGAAGGCACGCATGGCATCCAGGCGATCGACCTGCTCGGCCGCAAAGTCGTGATGAAACAGGGTGCCGCGCTCAAGCAACTGGCGGGTGAAATACAACGCAGTATCGATGCGGCGCGCGTGCATCCGGCGCTGCACGCGCATGCCGATTCGCTCAGCGAGGCATGGCGCGAGTTGACCAGCACAGTCGAAGCGTTATTACCCACGCTCGCCAGCGAAAGCGAACGCGCGCTCGCCAACGCGAATGCTTTTCTCGAAGCGTTCGGCCATATCGTGATTGCGTGGACGTGGTTGCGGCAGGCGATCGTTGCCAGTGCCGTGCTACCTGAAGCGAAAAGCCAGACCGACAGCGACTTCTATCGCGGCAAGCTGTATGCGTGCCAGTGGTTCTTTCATTGGGAATTGCCGCGCGTCTCACTAATGCTGGCCACGCTGCGCAGTCTCGACGATACGACGCTTAGCATGGCGCCTCAGTGGTTCTAAACGCTGCCATGCCAAGCCTGTATTTGCCACGCACTTTCAAATGAATCAGATAGCCGGGCGGCACCCACGTGTGAGTCAGACGCGATAGCGTCGATTTCTGCAGCTTGCAGCGCGATGCAATGCAACGCACGGCTCACACTTTTTCTGTCGGCGCCGTCACCACCGGGCTGAAAAAATAAACAACCGCGCCGATCGCAAGCGGCACGACGGTCACGGCGAACAGCGCCGAGTAAATCCCCGCGTTCGATAGATGGACCTGTTTTGCGACACTCGCGATCCAGCCGAAACAACTGCTGGCCAGCGCCACGCCGAGAAAAACGAGGCTGTTGAGCAACCCCAGGCCAAGCCCGAGCCGGCGCGGCGCAATGATGGCGCGCGCTTGCGACATCACGAGCGGATGGATCGAGCCGACGGAGAACAACACGCAGATCAACGCGACGCTGACAAGCCAGTTACCGGCCGGACTGACCGCGAGAACCAGTGCCGCCAGCACGCCGGCAAGCAGCCACAGCAACGAAATAAGCTTGGGCGCGCAGAACCGCACGGCCACCGGAATACAGAAAGATGCGGCGATCCCGATCACGCTGGTGACGGTCATCGCATTGCCGCGCGCGATGACGTCGAAGCCGTAGACGTCGGCCAGATACGGCCCGCCCCACGACGTACGAAACGTGCTGCCGACCGAGAGTGCGAGACAGGCCGGCATCAAGGTCCAGAAACCGGTGTGCCGTCTCACCGCGCCTGCCGCATGTTGCGATGCAGCGAGGCTTTGCTCATGCGCGGCCGCATCGCGCCGGCGCACGAAGCATACGACGCCGAGTGTCGCGCATAGCATGGCGAGCGCAGCGGTAACCATGACCGGGCGCCAGCCGAAACTGGCCGTTGCCCGGCTCAGCGGAAGCGCGGCCAGCAATGCGCCCGCCATGCCGATCGCACTCGCCATCGTGATAGCGCGCACATTGCGCGTGCCGTGACCGGTACGCAGTACGTAGTTGAGCAGCCCCATAAAGATGGGCGCGCAACCCAGTCCGATGCCGGCCTGGGCGGCGAGTGCCACGGTTGCGCTCGTCGTCATCGAAAGAATGCCGGCACACGCGGCGCCGATGCCCATCAGGAGCGCGGTCGGTCCGCGCACGCCATAGCGGTCGAACATGACGCCGACCGGCAGTTGTGCGACGGCGAACACAAGGAAGAACGAGCCCGCGAACCAGCCGAACATTTGCGGTGAGAAATGGAAATCGCCGATCAACTGGGTGGAGATCACAGCGATATAACTACGGAAAAACTGACTGAGTACATAGCTGAAGGTCAGTGCCCACAAGCCATAATCGATCGACGAAGCGGTAGCATCCGTACGCGGTTCGAGTAGTTCTTGCTGTACGCCATCAGACATCTGCAGTACACCCTGGGTGATCGAAGCCGTCATGATAGGCGAATCGCGGGACGGGCGGCCAGGTCAGTTTTTTCAACACTCGCGCGTTTGCTGGAGTATTGTTTAAGCGCGCTGGGAGCTTCACAACCTCACTCTTCTATAAGACCGGGTGCTCCGTGCGAGCGGCAAAGTGCTTGCAGGCGCGTGTTTTTTGCATGCAACGATGCGAAATCAACTTTTCGAGGAATGGAGAAAACGTGAAAACAGTCAATCTATTGAAGGCGCTCGGCATCGCATTGTGTGTGGCGACTGCGTCCAGCGCTTATGCCCAGGCGAGCGACGCGATGGCGGCGCCGGCTCCGAGCGCGAAAGCGACGAAGAGTACGGACCGCAAATTGGGGCTGGCCGTGCGCAAGGCTTTGGGCAAGGCGCAGGGTTTTGATGTGTCGAACGTATTTGTCCGCGCGCGCGGCGGTGCGGTAACGTTGACGGGAACGGTGCCCGATGGTGCGCAAATCCCACAAGCTGAGCAAGTGGCCAAGGGCGTTGCAGGCGTGACCTCGGTGAACAACAAGCTGACGCTCGGCACGCAGGGCGGCGGTGGAGGTTGATCGCGCGTCGCGATTGATCAACGACGACCGGTTGCGACGGGCAGCGCTGCAAGAGGAAATCTGCGGCGCTGCCGGTCGTTCTAATGATTTTTCAGCTTATGCATGCACGAGCCCCGTCATCGGGTGCATGCTCGCGCCCTGGCCAAACAGCGTAGCGGCCGTACGCTGCGGATCGAGTCCGAGGCTTTCACTCGCGACGCCTGCGATCAACGCATCCAGCGACTGGGTCGGCTTGAGGTCGCGCGCTTCGTAAAGGTCGCCCGGTTTCAGACCGGGCCAGTCGGCAAGCACGCGTCCGCCCGCTACCGAGCCGCCCAGCACCATCGCCACCGAGCCCGTGCCATGATCGGTGCCCCCCGTGCCGTTCGCGGCGGCGGTTCTGCCGAACTCGGTTGCCACCACCACCGTGGTCTTGCTCCACAACGGACCCATGCCGTCGCGCAACGCAGCCAGCATCGTGTCGAGCGCTTTCAGCTGATTGGCGAGGCGCGCGTTCTGCGCAGTGTGGGTGTCCCATCCACCGGTTTCGATCATCGCGATACGCGGGCCGTCGTCGCGGGACAGAAAACCCGCGGCGAGCTTGCCTAGGCTCGCCGGGTCCTGACGCGCTCCGGCGTCGCCCGCGAGTCCGCGCGCGGTCATGGCCGACTCCCACAGCGGGCGCAATTGCGCATCCTGGTCGTACAACTGCGAGACCCGCATGAGCAGATCGTCAGGCGCCTGCGGTAACCCGGAAGGCGTGTACGAGGTCACCGGCGCGTTGCCGCGCAGCGCCATCGGCACGGTCGGCGCGAAAGCAATCGCGTTTTCGCGGGTGGCGGGTAACGATGCGACGAGCCGGTTCAGCCAGCCGTCTTTCATCTGATACGGCGACGTGCCGCCGGTCTCCAGCACATTCTGCCCATCGAAGTGCGAGCGGTCGCGATACGGTGACGCCACCGCGTGAACGAACAGCGCTTGACGATCCGCATACATCGCAGCGGTCTGCACCAGCGAGGGATGCAGCGCGAAGGTGCCGTCGAGCCGGGTCGCCTTGGACGCATCGATAGCGAGCGCGCCGCGCAATGTCGCGTAGGCGGGTTCGGCGTACGGCACGACGATGTTCAGGCCGTCGGCCGCGCCGCGCTGGATCACGAACACGAAGCGGCGATCGGTTGCAACGCTGGCAAACGCGATCCGCGGCGACACGAGAATTGCGCCCGTGCCTGCAGCGGCAACGCGCAGAAACTTGCGGCGTGAAAACATGGCGTTCATCTCCGTTGAAAATCCGGTGAGACCAGCAGCAGCGCGATCGCCGTCGAGGCGCTTTCAGCACGCGACACAGCCGTTGCAGTCGGCGCACTCAGCGAGCCGGCCAGCAACGTCTGCCCGAGCGAGCGCGCATCGAGCCGGTCGCCGACACGTGATGCAAAGCGCTCTGCCACTTCGACGCGGCGCACGAGCGCGTCGGGCGCCGCCCAGCTAGCGGCAATATCGTCGTAGCCGGCGGGCGAGCCCGGGCGCCATACCGGCTGCCCAAGTTGCGTCAGGATGGGCGCGGCCTGCATGTTGCCGATGTCCTGCCAGCCCAGTCCACGCATCGAAGAAATGGTCCATTCCCACGGCGTCTTGAACTTCACGGCGACTGGCGACCATGCTTGCGGCATGTCGAGCAGAGTCCGGTACACGGTCGGCAGATCGCCGCCGCTGCGTGCGAATGCATTCGCCAATCGCTCGCTCACGTCCGGCGGCGGATTGTCCGCGATGAAGTGACGGGCAAGCTTGCCGCCGATGTGCTTCGCTGTGGCCGGCGCACTCGCGAGGTCGTGCAGGATCGCCAGCGCCTGCTCCTCTCCCGGCTGGTCGTAGCGGCGGCCCATGATGGTCCGCGCGCCCGGCTCGTGCAATGCGGTGCGGAACACGAAGGTGCCTGGGGCGGCGTTCGGCTGCAGGCCCTGCCCGCGCGGGTTGCCAGGATTGCCGGCGAGGCTCCAGCCGGTCAGTGCGCGGGCGAATTCGGTGACGTCGTCCTGGCTGTAGCCGCTCCTCACGCCGAGCGTGTGCAGCTCCATGATTTCGCGCGCCAGGTTCTCGTTCAAACCGCGTTTGATGTCCGGATTGCGCTGCGCCGCGCGCATGGCCGCCATGCTGTCCGGTCCAACCGAGCGTGTCTGATCGAGAAACAACTGCATGGCCGGATGACGTTCGACCGCGACCAGCATGTCTTCGAAATGGCCGAGCACGTGCGGGCGGATCGCTTCGGCTTCGAATGACCCGGCCAGCGCCGCGACGCCGGGCTTTTCCGTGGATACCGCGAAATGATTCGCCCAGAAATGAACCAGCCGCTCGATGAAAGGCGTCTGCGTGGTCAGCGCGCTTGCAACCCGCGCGTTCACCGAGGAACGGTACATGTCGAGAATTTCGCCACGCAGCGCTTTTCGTTCGGCTTGCTTAGCAGTTTGGGTGGTGGTTTCTGTTGCGCTTTGTCCGGTGGTTTGCGTGCTGGCTTGTCCGGTGGTTTGCGGGTTGACCTGCGCATTCGCCTGATTGGCGGCTGCGCCCTCGCTAGCGTTCTGCTGAGTCTGCCGGTTCAGTTGATTCAGCTGCATGCGCTGCTGTGCCAGTTCGCTGGATAGCGCCACCGAATCAGGCTGCGCCGCCCACGCTGCAGGCCGCGGCTGATACTGCTCAAACTGCGCAAGCAGCCAGCCCTTCGGGTCGACGGGCGGCGTATCGTCGGCGCGCGCGCCGAGGCCAAAGCGGTTCAGCGCAATCGCCGCGGCATTCATGTTCGGTGATGTGGCCATACCATCCTCTTCGGCGTTGGATATTTCTTTAAACGACCCTCACGACCCAATCCGTCGCGATCGCACAGAATTTTTTATTCGCCCGACGATTCACTCGAAGAATCAGTCGCAGCGGCCTTTGGTGCGGTCGACTGCGGCGGCCTGGCCGGATTGGCGACCGGCTGCGGTTCACGCCACTGTCCGCGCAGCTTCAGGCTGTCGGCGAATTTGACGCGCTCCTCCGGCGACAGCGTCGCCGCAAAATCCGCGACACTGCCCTCCACTTGCGCGCGCAAACTGCTGTCGGCCTCACGCGTGCGAGCCAGCGCCGCATCCAATGCAGCGCGATCGAACTGCGGCGCAGCGAGCAGACGCAATACATCGTGACGCCCCTCACGGCCCTCGCGGACAAACTGCCGGCCTTCGCGGCGCGCATTCTTCAAGCCGTCGATGAAGGCCTTCTGGCGTTCGGCCGGCAGCGTTTCGGCCGCAAAGCGCAACGCTGTGTGTTGCTGCGCGAGCACCGCATTGCTCGCACCTTTCGCTGCAAACCATTGATAAGCAGCCCCGACAATCGCGCCTAACAAAAACACGTTGAGCACCAGCGAAGCCACCAGCACGATTTTCCATGACCGGCCATTCATTCGCCGCTCCAATCGGCGGATGATCCACCGAAACTCGAAGTTAGATAAGAGGACTCGTGCCCTTGCTGAACCGTCCCCGTCAACACAAAGAACGAGACCGCCAAGGCGCCGGCCACGCCGCCCAGTACGCCGACGCCCGCCACCACCGCGCCCGACCACCATAATTTCCGGCGCGGTGCGCCCGGCCGCCGTACCGGCGCGCTGCCGATGATGCGCTGCTGCAATGCCGCGTCCGCCGGATCGACCTTGTCGGTGGCCAGCCATGCATCGAGCCCGGCCGCGGCCGCCAGCGCTGCGTCGGCCTCGATACGATGCGCCGCGGCCCAGACCTCGGCCGCTGCGCGCTCCTGCTGCGGCCAGCGGCGCGGATCGGCGCCGTAGGCTTCGACGATCTGATGGAATCTTTCGGGCGTCATGACTTGTCCTTGCTAAGGCCGCTGCCGGCCAGTTGGGCGCGCAGATTACGGCGCGCACGTGCCAGCAGACTTTCCAACGCATCGACCGTGATGCCCATCAGGGCCGCAGCGTCGACGTTCGACATCTCCTGGTAATAATTGAGCACCAGCGCCTCGCGCTGTCTTGCCGGCAACGCGGCGAGCGCCTCGCGAACGCGCCCGTCCTGGGCGCGCGCTTCGAGCGCGGCGTCGGGCAACGCGGATGGGTCGATCTCGTCGGGCAGGTCGTCGTGCGGAATTTCGCGGCGGCCGCGCAACCGGTCATAGCAAAGATTGAGCGCGACGCGATGGACCCACGTATCGACCTTCGCCTCGCCTTCCCGCCAGCGCGAAGCCTGTTTCCAGATTCTTACGAAGACCTCCTGCGCCACGTCTTCCGCTTCCATGCGGTCTCCCAGCATGCGCGTGGCGAGCGCGAGCAGACGCGGCAGCTTGCGCGCGACAAGCGAACGGACGGCGGCCGGATCTTGCCTCGCTACCCCCTCGAGCAATTCCGCATCGGGATCGCGTTCGCTCAAGGCTGGCGGCTCCACAGCGCGCCTCGCAGCGCCACCGTGCTCAACGTTCAGGCCCGATGACCACGGTGCTTGCGGCAGCGCATGTGGCCGCTGCCGCGAGCACCGAAGTTGGAAGACGGACCGGTTTGCCCGATGTCATGTCGGTTTCTCACAAAAGGACTGAAGCCAGAAGCGGCTGCGTTTCTTCTTGAACGCAGGAGCCCGAAAAATCCGTCGCTTTGATTTTCATTGAAAGAAATGCGCGGAAGCATGCGAGTCGTGACAGCCACAACAGCCCTCACTTTATGGCCATACGAAAGAAGAACGACAGCAATTGTTATTTAAATGAATGGCGACCGATAGGTAACGTAATGTTCGCGCCCTCAAACCTTAATCAGCGGATGCTTCAATGCGCCCTGTTTCTAGCGGTAAGACACCTCAGCTGTATTTCTAACAATATCCCCAGCGAACATCCACACGTGTATTACTGGAAACGCTGAACGGCGAAGTCGAATCTGGAGCCAGTCACATGTTCCGTAGAACCCTCTTACCCATTCCGTTTGCCGCGATGCTTGCGCTCGCTGCATGCGGCAACAATAGCGTGACCTCACCGGCGTCGGCGCCGGCTACCGCGTCGACACCCGCATCGTCACCGGCCGTGGCCGTGTCGGCGCAGGATGCCGTCACGACAGCCACGCCGATCAAGCACGTGGTGGTGATCTTCGGCGAGAACGTTTCGTTCGACCACTACTTCGCAACCTATCCGCAGGCCAGCAACCCGGTCGGCGAGCCGCAATTCACGGCAGCCGCAGGCACGCCGCCGGTCAACAACCTCAGCACCAACAACCTGATCACCGCGAACCCGAACGCGCTGTCGACCTCGCCGAACACGGCAGGCCGCACGGTCGGCACGGTAACGATCGCGGGCCTCGGCCTGCCGGCCGCCGACCTGCTGCCGTTCCGTCTCGATCGTTCGCAGGCCAATACGTCGAGCCAGAACCACGCGTACGCCGCGGAACAGCTTGCCTATAACAACGGCGCGATGGACTCGTTCCCGCTGTTCACGGCGGCCGGTTCGACGATTGCCGGCAGCACCGGCGCGTTCGCCACGAAGGGCCAGGTACTGGGTTACTTCGACGGCAATACGGTCACGGCGATGTGGAACTACGCGCAGAACTTCGCGATGAACCAGAACGCCTACACGGATACGTACGGTCCGTCGACGCCTGGCGCGCTCGAAGTGGTCTCGGGCCAGAACAACGGCGTCGTGGTGACGGGCGGAACCTCGGCCAACGCGATTCCGGATTCGACCGGCGGCTTCACGATGATCGGCGACCTGGATCCCACGGGTGATGCATGCACGATCGCGGCAGGCAGCTCGCCGACGGGGCAAATGTCGTCGAACAACAAGAACATCGGCGACCTGCTCAACGCGAAGGGTCTGACGTGGGGCGGCTTCATGGGCGGCTTCAATCTGGGCACCACGAATGCCAACGGCACGACCGGCTGCGCACGCTCGACATTCTCGCAAGTGCTGAACGCGACCAAGGCCGACTACGTGCAGCATCACGCATGGTTCCAGTACTACCCGACCACGGCTAACCTGGCGCATACGCGTCCGACGTCGACGGCACTGATCGGCGCGACCGATCCGCTCGACAACACCGCAACGCCGGTTCACCACCAGTACGACACCGACGACTTCTTCGCCGCAGTGAAGGCGGGCAACTATCCGTCGGTGAGCTTCCTGAAAGCGCCGGCAGTCAGCGACGGCCACCCGGGCAACTCGGACCCGATCGACGAGCAGGCATTCGTCACGAAGGTGATCAACTTCCTGCAGCAACAGCCTGACTGGAAGAACACCGCTGTGATCATCGCCTACGACGATTCGGACGGTTGGTACGATCACCGCTACAAGGCGCCGACGAGCTCGTCGTTCGATTCGACCACGACGCAGTCCGCCGGCGGCGCGACGGTGGCCGGCAGCGACAACCTGAGCGGCACCGGTGCGTGTACGGCAACGGGCGCGGTTCAACCGCAGGGCGTGAATGGTGGCGCAGTGAACGGCCGTTGCGGCCCGGGTACGCGCACGCCGTTTATCGTGGTGTCGCCGTGGGCGAAGGTCAACTTCGTCGACGATACGCCGATCACCCAGGCGTCCGTGGTCAAGTTCATCGAGGACAACTGGCTCGGCGGTCAACGCCTTGGCAACGGTTCGTTCGATGCATCAGCGGGCAGCATCATGAACATGTTCAACTTCTCGGGCTCGGGCAACAATCCGACGGTGTATCTGGATCAGAACCTGGGCATCAAGCTGTCGGCACCGCCGGCGAGCTGAGCCAGAAGCGTGCGGACTGCCCTTCCGGTGCGGCTGCCGTCACGTCATGCACGCGCGCGGCTCGTGCGTGACGACATGAAGCGCAGCACGAGGAAAAGCAGTAAACACATCAAGCTGTAGTTGGGCGTCGAGCCAGTGCAAACGTGCTGGCTCGATTTTGCTTTTTTGATCGCACCTGATCGAATTACTTGTCACTACCGCCATGAATCATCCTTCAGACGCCCTGCTGCCCCCGCATCTGCCTGCCGGCGGTGAGCCGGGTCCCGTCATTACCCGTCGCTCGTGGCTCAGGCTGCTCGCGTGGAGCGTAGCCGGCATCGTGCTCGCGCTCGTCGTGGTTTGCGCGTATGCGCTCGTCTACCCGGAACGGATGCCGCCCGCAGTGGGATCGATCGTCGAGGAAATTACCGGCGCGAATCCTGATCCGGTTCATTTGATGCGCCCGCAAGACGCGCCGCTGAGCGCGGTTGCGCTGCTCGGCAAACAGATTTTCTTCGACCAGACGTTGTCGGCATCGGGCACGCAGTCGTGTGCGTCGTGCCACTCGGCACAGCATTCGTATGCGCCCGATAACGCGTTCCCGGTTCAACTCGGCGGCGCGCACATGAATCAGGCCGGCTATCGGCCACCGCCTTCGCTGGCGTATCTGTACCGCCAGGCGCCGTTCAGCATCGGGCCGGACCAGGGCGATACCGACGTGCCCGTCGATATGACACAACTGGCATCACAAGCCGCAGGCGTGCAGCGCGCACAGAAGACAGCGCTTGCCGCACCCGCCGCGCCGGCGATGGTGCCGCAAGGCGGTCTGTTCTGGGACGGACGCGCCGATACGTTGCAAATCCAGGCGATCGGTCCGTTAATGAATCCGGTGGAGATGGCCAATGCGACGGAGGCAGATGTCGCGCACAAGCTGCTGCAAACGAAGTACGTGGACCAGTTCAAACAGATCTTCGGGCCGGGCATCGTCAATAATCCGAGTCTGTTGATTTCGGAAGCCATGTTCGCAGTGGGACGGTATCAGACCGAGGATCAGTCGTTTCATGCTTTTACCAGCAAGTACGATTACTGGCTCGAAGGTAAAGCGCGGCTGACCCACGCTGAACTGCATGGCTTGCAATTGTTCAACGATAAGGACAAGGCTAATTGTGCGGGTTGCCATTTGAGTCAGCCGAGCAAGGATGGCTTGCCGCCGGTGTTTACCGATACGCAGTACGAGGCGCTTGGCGTGCCGCGCAATCCGGCCATTCCGGCCAACAAGGATCCGAAGTTCTTCGATATGGGTGTGTGCGGTCCGTTCCGTGACGACATGACGAAGGAGACGCAGTATTGCGGGATGTTCCTGACGCCGACCCTGCGCAATGTTGCCGAGCGCAAGGTGTTCTTCCATAACGGCGTTTATCACGACCTCAAACAGGTCATGGACTTCTACAACCTGCGCAATACGGCACCTGAGAAGATCTATCCGCGCGATGCTTCAGGCAAGGTGCAGAAGTACAACGATCTGCCGGCTCAGTATCACGCCAATGTCGACGTCGCCGATGCGCCGTTCGATCGCAAGTTCGGCGATCAGCCGGCCATGACGGATGAGGATATTCAGGACATCATTGCGTTCATGAAAACGCTGAGTGACGGGTATAAAGCCGGTTCCTGATCGTTTAAGGGAAACGCTCGCATAGTCTTTGCGCGGCGTCGCGCGAGCCGGTGAGGTATCCTTGCCGGTTCCGCGACCACTTTCCGTACCCTGCCCGATGGCCGACTTCCCTTTCGACGCCGTACTCTTCGACTGCGACGGCGTGCTCGTCGACTCCGAACCCATCACCAACCGCGTGCTGACCGACATGCTCGGCGAGCTGGGCTGGCAATTGAGCATCGAAGAGACAATGCGCATTTTTGTCGGCAAGGCCGTCAAGGATGAAGCCGCCCTCATCGAAGCGCGCACCGGCTTCGCGATTACGACGGATTGGCTCATGCAGTTTCGTGCGCGCCGCAATGAGGCGCTCGATCGCGAGCTGGTAGCGATTGACGGTGCGGCGTCGGCAGTGCGCGCGCTTTACGCGGCACTCGATGGACGCATTGCGGTCGCGTCGGGCGCCGATCGCATCAAAGTGGAATTGCAACTGACCAAGGCCGGCATTCTCGACTGCTTCGAAGGACGCATCTCCAGCGGTCATGAAACACCGCGCAACAAGCCGTATCCCGATGTCTATCTCGCCGCGGCCGCGAGTCTGGGCGTAGAACCGCAACGCTGCGCTGTGGTCGACGATACCGTCACGGGCGTGACGGCAGGCGTGGCCGCTGGCGCCACCGTGTTCGGCTATTGCCCGAAAGAGCTGAGCCACAGCAGCGCCACGGCCTTGCATGGCGCGGGCGCGGTTCATGTATTCCGGAACATGGCCGATTTGCCCGCGCTGCTTGCCGGATGGCGCGGCATGCAGCACTGAAGGCATGCGCCCGTTAGTCGGCGTTACTCGAAGGCGGGATCGATCGGTACGCGGTATCCCACTGCGAGGCGGTTGGTTTCGTTCGCCATCCCGACTACCGCCAGCAACTCGCCGAACATTTCATCGGTCATACCTGCGCGGCGCGCCGCAGCTGTATGGCTCGCGACGCAGTAACCGCAGTTGTTCGTCACGCTCACGGCGACGTACAGCAATTCCTTGATCAGCGGATCGAGCGCGCCCGGCGCCATCACGTCCTTCAGACTGTCCCACGTACGCGCGAGCGTAGGCGGATGCTGGGCGATGTATTTCCAGAAGTTGTTGACGTCGTCGACCTGGCGGGTCTGCTTGATGTCGTCATAGACGGCTTTGACTTCGGGCGAAGCTGCGGAATATTCGACGGCTTTAAGCTGACTCATACATCCTCCTTGGCTTGCTAACGGAAATCGGCAATATCAGCGATTCGTGCGTGCGTGGTGCGGGGTTGCCTATTGTGTATTGTGCCCAGAATTCCGCTGGATCGAGCAAATGCGGCGCGGCGAGCGTCGCTGTTGGCAGCGTGCCGACATCGTAGCGTCGCGAGTTGGGCTGCCTCCATCACCTTTCGCTCGCCGGATCGGCAGATGGGGACGGCATGCCGCTTTGCCGTGGATGGCATGGTGTGTGCAATGAAAACCAATGAGCGCGGCGATGTCCGGGCTCGCTGTCAATTCAACCTTGCCGGAGATCCACCATGAAAGCGCTCGTTCTCAAAGATTTGCCTCGCGTCGATGAACTCGACCGCTCGGCCTCGCAATCGGTACGCGGCGGTGTTGCCTGCCTCACTCGGGAAGCACCGCCTGTTTGCGCTGGCGGGATGATGCCGCCTGTTGTCGTTCGGCGCGGCTGGGAGTGTCCGCCGCTTCATTGGGGTTGTGGGCCTGTCCATGTCCCCTATGGCAAGCCGCCTTGCCACTCGGAACCGGTGGTGGTGCCGCTTTAGGCGACGCGGGAGACTGCGTGAAAGTAGGCGGGTCAGCATGGCGGCCCGTTTACTTTCGTCGCCCGCCTTTCACGCACGAAATCGCCGCCCGATTTCGACATTTTGCCGATGTCCAGCGTGAGGTAGTGGCCGTGCATCCAGAAGTTCGTCAGAACTGGTGACGCTCGACCTCCGGACATAGCCCTGTTATACCTCAATGAATTTTACTTTTTTTTCCGTAACGTATCGACGATGGCGACAATTGCCAACGCCACAATGGCAATGACGAAAGCTACACCAATCAGGTCCATAATCATAAGCTGACCTCGTGCGCTATCCTTATCCCACTTGAACTCCAAGGGTGACCACTCAAAAACCTGCTCCCAGCAAGAACTTATGAGCGAACCGATCATTCGTGGCTCGTCAATTGGCGAACCGCCCGGCCTCTCCCCTATTCACAACTGCACATGGGTGGTGTGCAGGGTCCCGCCCGCAGCACCGCCGGTTCAAAGGTAGCTGAGCAAAGCCACGCCCAGATGTTGTTCCTTCGACTGTCGGATGATACACGCCCAGCCGTGGCCGCCCCGGATCCACCGCCGTATCGCTCGCGGTCGGCATAAGCGCGGCTGCGCGTGCTGAACGCGCGAAGCGTATCAGATCAGGTGAAGTCAAGTCGAGTCGAGTGTCGCAGCGGCGCACTGGCGGCGTCGATCCGGAGGGCCTCGGATCGCACGAACCGGTTTGAAGCTGAATTAGCCGTGCCTTATAAATAACAAGGCGTTGCTGTTTTAAAGTACGGTCAGATATGCCTCATGCGCAGGCTGTCAACTGAGTTCGCAGCGGATCCGACACTTCCGTACCTTTGTTCGCAAACAGATGCTTGCCCACGACGGCCTCAACAAAGCCGCTGATGCTGTACTTCGAACGAATTGCTGGCGCAATCTCCCGGTAAGGCTGTTCGAGAAACGCCGCACTTACGGCTGGGTTCCGTCTGTCTACGATTGCGATGTTGTTGGGGTCGTAGAAGTCATACGCCTTAATTTCGACATTTGTCGTGATGAGCTTGCGGCGCGCACCAAGTACCTCCAGAGTACGCATGGTCAAACCGCGCTGCGCGGAATGCTGAACGTCGATGACAGTTTGTGACTCCCCTACGATACGCTTGACCTCCTGCTGTGCCATTTTTTTAAATGAGAAATCGCTCGGTTTCGTCTTTGCCAGATTTTTGTCCGTCAATCGACGCGTACCATATAGCAATGGCGATTGCAGATAGAAGAACGTATAAAAACGCTTCTCCGGACATGCAGCTTTCAGCGATTGCACCACACGAAACCGGTCTTCGTGGCCTGTGCCAATGAAACACATGTCATAAGCCGGCGTGGGGTTGGCTTCGATAGCCGCATATTGTGGAGAGAAGAACAAGGGTTGGAAGCCAATGCCGAATTGCCTTGCGTCCTGCGGATCGAATGTGAACACGCTATCGAAGTACGACAGGTTATCGAGCAACGCCGGCTTGTTTCTGAATGAATCCCACAGATACCAGACAACCGGCGTGCCTGGAAATTCGCGCTTGATCCATTTCAGTAGCGCCGGCGATATGGCCTCACCTTGGACGATCCAGATAGCGTCGTAAGACTGGCGTCCGAATTCAGCTACCCTGGATTTATAGAATCTATCCGCATAAGGCAGAACGACATTTCGATTCAGACGAATCATTGCCTTGCCCACGCTCGAGTTGAAAGGGCGGTCGGGCAGACAGTCGACTTCCACGTCACGATCCCGCAGGCATTGAGCCAGAAGCTGATCGTAACCAAAGTACAACGGGGCAATCAGGAGAACCGTACTTTTAGTTTTCATTTTCGATTGATGCATTTCGCTGTCTGACTATCTTCGCCGGAACGCCAGCACACACGGTGTCGCTGGGTACATCCTTCACCACTACACTATTGGCGCCCACAATTACCCTACAACCAATCTCAATTGAACCCAATATCTTTGCCCCGGCGCCCAAAGTTACCTCATCGCCGATTACCGGACGAAGATCGGGGTTGAAATGCATGTCAAGTTCGCTGGCGCCCACTGTCACTTGCTGGAATATCGTCGCATTCGCGCCGATCGATCTCGCGCCAATCACTGTTCCTCGCGTATGGGGGAAGAACAGACCCGGTCCTATCCTGATTTGGGGAGCAACCTCAAGGCCTAGCAGAACGAAATTCAGCAAAGAAAACAACTGCGCGCTCCTCCGCCATCCGCTTGAGTGAGCGGCATGCGAAAAGCGAAACAGAGCCACTGGCAAAAATCTCAGTGAGCCGCAGGCACGGATTAATACTAGCCACGAAGCCCCAATACAAGACTTTCCCTGTAAGCCTCGCAGCCTGTTCAAGTCGGCGGTCAGCACGTCTTTCAAATTCACAGCGATATTTCCCTGGTTACCGGCACACGCGCGCATCGGCGCGGACGCGATACCGCGACTTAGGTGCCCGGCGTTTGACGAATTGCCGGGCACTCGTTCGCCTGCCGGCGTAATTCTTAGGCACCCGTGGTGGCTCCGGCTATCGCGCTTGTGCCCGCACGCCGCCTCTTTGCAATCGCAAGCACTCGCAGACGAAGAGGCTCCTCCACAAAACGATGCGTCACGAGGCCAATTGCCACAGCAATGACAACTTCAAAAAGCAAAAACGCCGCGGCATGTTTTTCGACGTTCAAAAAATGCACTCGCCTGATAAACTGGTTTGCACCCATTACAATAAAAAAATGCGTCATATAGATTGAATACGACACCGTCCCAATTGAAACCACCATGCGATTTCCAAATACCACATTCGACACACTGCCGCCGATATAAAGACCGGTCATTGCAATTCCGATTGCGGGCGCCACCAGAATGAGAAAGGCCCCTCCCATTACGATGGAAAATAGTAGCAATGCAATACCAGAAATACTGAGAAAATCACCTGACACCGCTGCAAACTTCTCCCGCTGAAGTGCCTGGTAAGCCGTGTACCCTATCAAAAATTCAGGAATAATCCGCGCCACCCCTGCGGTTGTCACGTTTAACGACTGGTCATTCCAGTGCATAGCGCCATAAAAATATGCGCTCCATAGCACCCCACACAAAAAGGACAGCCTGGACAGGCTCATCTTCCTGAGGCAAAACGCAGCCAACGGGAATACCAGGAAATAAGCAAACCATTCCGCGCTGATTGACCAGGAGGGAACGTTCCAGCTCAGACTGGAAGTTACCCCCCATGCATGCATCAAAAGAAGATTCGCTATTGCCGACCACACTGTGTTTTCGAGCGTATTCTGGAATGCGTATCCCATATACCTCGCGCCAACTACCACAGACAAAATCGTCAGAAACATGACCAGATGCAACGGATAGATTTTCGCGAATCTTTTAACGATAAATTCCCTGTACCATGACAAGGAAAAATTCAGGGGAAGATTTTTGCAATACGCATGCGACAATATAAATCCGCTCAGAACAAAAAATACATCTACCCCGATATATCCACTATCGAGAATCGGACCGCCAATAGCGGACATTCCGTCGCCGAGCCGGAAATGAAACACAACAACCCAAAGCGCGGCAAACGCGCGCACTCCCGTCAGATTATCTAGCTTTTCCACAACCCCGCACTCCGAAATTTTGGGCGTCTTGTACGCCATACATTATCAATGTGCCAAAAGGCAAGCTGCCCGACGCTTTACCAGGATGCTCCCGTAACACACGCTACGTTGCACCACTACAATCCTTGCCAATCAGAACCTATGCCAGCGTTTTATAAAATCGCATATGGTTTTCCGCGGATTTATCCCAGGTAAATATCGCTGCGCGCGCGTATCCCCGTTCGATAAATTCGGCTCTGACGTTTTCGTCGGTGAATCTTCTCATTGCGTCTTCAAACGAATCGACCGAACTCGCCTCCGCCAACAGGCCGGCGTCACCGACCACTTCAGGCAACGACGACGACGCTGAACATATAACCGGACAGCCGGATGCCATCGCTTCCAACGGCGGCAAACCAAAGCCTTCGTATGAGGACGGATACAACAACGCCAAGGCTCCGCCGTACAGGCCTCCGAGTGCAGCTGATGTCACCGTCCCGATTGCCTTAACCGAACTCTCCAGCCGAAGGCTTTGGATCAGCGTCATTTCAGAAGCCGAGAAAGCTGCCCCGGTGCAAATCAACTGAATACCCCGAGCGGCAAATCCTCCGGCAGCGAACGCCCGAAGTGCAACATCGAAATTCTTATAGCCGGTGCGCCCCCCGGCATAGATGAAGTACGGCGACTGCCCGCCGCGCGGCGAAGGCGCGGTGCCCTCAATCGAAGCCGCGCCTGCCGCAGAAAAATTATCACACCCATGGTGTATCACGCAGACAGGTTTCGTTGCTACGTGCCTGCCGTAGTACTCAAGCATGTCGCGTTTCGTGGATTCGGATATGCAAATGATTGCGTCTGCGTTTATCACGGCCCTGCGTCTCTCAAAGAGATTCACGGCCGCTCCGATCCCCCCCACCATTCTTTTCTCGTAGATGAGGTCATGGATGGTCACTACGTTCTGCGTCTGCTTTGAACGCGAAACGCGGAAGTGACTTGAATGAAAGATCCGTGCGGCTGATTTTGGACGCACCAGGCGGGAACGCACAGTTCCCGTCGAAAACACGACCTCTCCGGGCAGCGACGTAGTCACGCGTGCCGTCAGTTCGCGCCAGTAAGTCGACGCGCCGCCAAAGCGCTGAATGTTAAAAATGATGTTGTCAAAATCGATAAGATGTGTTGACAGCATAGTTAAATATATCCTTTGGATTCGTGTTCACGCAGCGTCGGAACATCTCAGCGTCTGCGCTTTCGCGGACTGCCGCATCCAGATCGAGGTCATCAACAAGAGGCCTGCTGGCGAAAAATATCCCTGGCCGCGAATGAACATCTCAAGCAAATACCCTGCGATCATGCTCGCGGAAAAGGTAGCCAGAACGTCCGCATCACGTCGCCCCCGGGCGACCCGCCGGAGGAACACGAGTGCCGTAGCCGCTTTGATCGTGTAGATGACGCCCAGCAGCAGGCCCAGGAGCCCCCCCTCGCTAACGAGTTTGGAGAAGTTAAAACCTCCGTCAAACACGTTCAGGTCGAAGCCGATCAGCGCATAGATCAGTTGGCCGGCAGCGCTATTGGATTCTGTCGTGCCCAGTTGCTGGAATCCGTATCCCAGACCATGTGTTCGTGCCCAGGCTTCACCGATAAATTGCCACCCCTGAACGAACACCAACGCCGAGAGATTCTGGTTTTGATCGGAAAAGTCCAGTCGGTCCAGATAGTAGCCAAGGTCGGCCTTCAGCAACATGGGGATGAGCAGCGCCAGTAACACGAGAACATAACGCAACCTGATGCAGACGGCGGTAGCAATCAGACAGGTGACAATCAGTGTCACGTTTTGAAGCACAACAGCAAAAGCGAAAAACGAACAGATATAGAACAATCGCCTCGTCCCAGCCGACGTCACACAGGCGAAGATCAAAATCGGCGCTAACGTAATGCCCAGTTGCGAAGGTTCGGTAAACGGAAAAACGGACTTGGAATAGTCTCCACCGGCAATCTGCGCCCAGCCGAGGCATCCTAGCAAGCCAATCAACCAGAAGGCGCCCATGCATAGACGGGCGACCTTGAGCAGATCATCTTTGGCCACGGTGGCCAGCAGATCTGCCAAGGCAGCGCTGCCGGCAAGACACAAGCACAGAATGAACAGTGAGCCGAACGCCCTGCCGAAATCAATCGGTGTGAAAACTGCCGCCACTGCAAGATGAGCAAGAATGACTGCGACTGTAATCGCAATCACCTTGCCGGCTTGAGCACGGAAGCGAATCGGCGGATCGAAAATTGAACACACCACGATCGCGACGCAAGCAACCAATGCCGTTCCGAGCGCAGTCGAAGACGCCAGTTTGCCGTAAAAGAGCAATGCCGGGAAAAACAATACCAGTAGCAGCAAGCCGCGTATCGGCACCGTTCTGGGTGCCGGGTGCAAGCAAGACTCGCCGGCCGGCTGCGACTTCATGCCTTTTCCTTGACAACTTCCATCTTGAGGCCTTCGCGCACGCCACGCCATCCGTGCGATGCAAGCGAAGGAGGCAGAAAGAACAGTTTGGGAATGCGCGTGCTCAACGCGTAAGCAAGAGCGAATACCCGCTGAAAACCCACGAGGTTCTTGCGAATGAAATACAGACGGTTTCGATTCACGTAGCGCAGACTGAACGGCGATTGGCCGCCGCCGGTCGAACTACTGACTTTATGCAGCACCACCGATTGCGGTACGTAGTGGATAGCAATTCCCCGTGCAGCCATTCGCCACACGAAATCCGTGTCGTCGTAATAGACAAAATAGGTCTCGTCCATGCGACCCACCTCACCGAACACGCGCGCGTCGAACATCATGAAGCACGTCGGTGCGTACCCTACCTTCCTCGCGATATCGAACTGCCCCAGATCCTTCTGTCCATCGCCGTAATGCGGTGTGCGCATAGTCCATGGATTGACGTGGCCGCCCGCGTACCAGATGAGATCAGATGTGTCGAAGTACATGATCTTCGGCGTTGCGACGCGAGATGAGCCATTTGCAACGGCGTCCTGCAGCGTTCGGATTGTCGTGGGCGAGAACTCGGTATCGTTGTTTGCAAGAAGAATAAGATCGCAGTGATCCTGCAACGCGAGTTCTATACCCTGATTGTTCCCTCGTGCGACTCCAACGTTGGCGTTTTTGAACACCACGGTTGTCTGAATCCCATGCGAGTCGGCAAGTTTTCGGCTGAGTACTGCGCCTGAGTCCGAGGCGCTATTGTCGATGACATACAGATGCATTCTGACGCCCAACTGGCGCGCCATGCTTTCAAAGAAGCCGGGAAGCACATCGTCGCTATTGAATAGCACTGTCACGACACCGATCAGGGGCATCATTGAAGAATTCGGCATCATATTTTCGTTGTCAGGCAAGGTTGTCTGCAGAGAATCGATTCACTTTCGACCATTGCCGTGTAGCGGGATCGTAAATCTTGAGAACACGGGCGGGAGAACCGGCCGCCACACAATAGTCCGGCAAACTATGGCTGACTACTGAGCCGGCGCCGATTACGCAACCACGACCAATCTCGACGTCCGGCAGGATGACGCTATGCGCGCCAATAAAGGTGCCTTGGCCGATCCGTACACTCGTTGCCCGATCCGGTAGCCGCGCCCCTATCTTTTCACCAATATCCGGCGGGTCATGCGGATGGTACGTGTCGACAATCACGCAATAAGGCGTAATCGAAACATCGTCTTCGATAACGACACGCGACTGGCACACTATATGGGCACCTTGTTCGATGTTCACCCGGCTCCCGATGACGAGGCGGGCGTCCCAATTCGCCACAGGATTCCGGACGATCTCGAGACGAGCACCGTCGCGGATGCACACCTTTTCGCCGATAAAAATCGACTTCGGATAGCTTACGAGCAGTGGGGCGAAAAGTACTGAACCTTTCCCCAGATTACCCAGACGCCTGCGCCACCAAAGCAACGACACTACTCGCCAAAAAACAGACTTCGGGCTCATTGTCCTGACTCTCGCGAATTGGAAGTTGCCGACCACGTGCCTGTTTCGAAATTGAACGTGGCTATTTCGCGAGCCGGGCTGCCGGCAACCATGGTGTAGTCCGGCACCGAATGCGTCACCACGCTACGCGCCCCAACCACGCAATGCTTGCCGAGCGTAACGCCCGACAGAAGCACTGCGCCAAAGCCGACAAAGGAGCCATTGCCGATGTCCACGGGTCCTTTGCTTCGCACGCTTTGATCCATGATCAAACCCGCGCGAGGATCAAGTCCATGGTTGACGTCCGAGACATAAACCTGGTCACTGAGCACGCTGCCGGCACCGAGACGAATGTAATTGACGCTGTGAAACTGACAGTCATGCCCCACGTAGCAATCGTCTTCGATAAGGAGCCGCGGCTGAAAGACCTGATCGAGATATCGCTCAATGGGCTGCAGAAGACAGTTGCGGCCCATAACGACACGGTCGCCGATTTCGATGCAATGTCCGCTGGTCCACTGCAGAGGAAATGCAATACGCGTGGAGTCGCCCAACCGCCGCAGCCCTTTCGGACGGCGCATCAGCCAGCGCATTCTCCTGAGCCAGCGCACCAAGGGCCTGCCCTCGATCAGCTGATTTGCGTATCGATTCTGCAAGCCGACTACCTCGTTACAAGAATCCATGAGCCTAAAGTCAATATTTGCGACAACAGGAAAATCCCAACAAGCCGGATGCGTGCAATTGATGCGCACACTTCCAGATTCACCGTAATCCACACGGTGTAGATAGCCGTCACCAGGCCGGTCACCGCCAGCGCTGCGAGAAAGGCGGTTTCCCCAAATGCGAATCCTGCAAACAGCGCGACCGAGCAGCTCAGTCCCAACTCCAGGATGACGGGTCGGCTCAGTTGAATAGGCCGACCAGCTGACGAAAGAAGCACCGAATAGACCATGGTCATTGATCGTGCAATCGTCTGCAGCGCGAGCCAGAACAACGCATGCCGAACCTGATCTGGTGGCGAAACACCCGCTGACCACACTCTCAACAAAACAGGCAACGCATACCAGACGATCGTCAGGAATACGAGCAGTAACAATCCGGTTGCGAGCGGTGCGAACATCATCCACCGCTCAAGCGAATCCCAATGTCCCGCAAGTTGCTTGCGCCCTAGCGGAGCAAGCAACGCCGAGGCTGCAGCGGCGACCGTTCCCACGACGACCAGGTTCAGCGTATAGGCCAGATAGAAAGCGCTGAAGTCGTTCGGCGACAATATCGACATGATGGCGGGCAGTCCGTACTGGATTGCCGCGGCACTGATCGACCAGACTATGAAGGCCTTCAAAAAGGGCTTCATGGCCGTGCACTCCGCTCTCATAGCCTCAGGAGGCGCTTCTTCCAGCGATTCATTGCTGTTAAGAATCCGATGGACGAGATAAAGTCCGACGCATGCCCCTAAGGTAAGCGAGGCAGCCGCGAGCTCCGGACGCCCGGATATCATCCAGCAGAGAAATCCCATGCCGGCCAATGCGCCGACTCGCGCAAAGATCGTTGTAAGCGCGACATTCCAGTTCCGTTCGCGGGCAAAATAGCGGCCGAATCCTGGTTGCAGCATGATTTGCCACATTTGTCCTGCGACCAGGAGCGCGACAAGTGAAACAAATGTCGGCAAACCCACATTCCTCAGTGGGACTGACCAACCATGCAGCATGGTCGATATCGCCAGAATCACGACGATAGCGGCGCAACTCAAGTGCTTTGCGTATCGCCGTGCAGCCTGCACGACCACTATCTCGTCCGTCGATGAGCGTTCAAGCAACCTTCTTGTCACGACCGTCGAGAGATTGGCCGAGAATAGCGGAACCAGCGCGGCCAATGACATAGCCAACGCCCATATAGGGAATCCCTTGCTTCCGAAACTCCGTGTTGCGATCGCCGTGAGACCGATCTGGAAAACCGTTGCACTAACGCCGGTCACCAGATTCGCAAACGCATTGGAAGCCAGGCGACGCGCAATCATGCCGAGATCTTGCCTAGCCCAAGACTCGCCATTTCACTTTGCGCCTGAGCTGAGCGATCCTCCGGAATGGCTTGTGTTTCCACCCAGCGGCTAAATGCTTCCAGACCGTCGCGCAGCGATACTTTCGGCGAGAAACCAAGCAGCGAACGGGCACGCGCACCATCCGCATAGCAGTGCCGGATATCTCCAGCCCGGAAATCACCCGTAATCTGGAACTCAGACTGGCTATCCAGACAGGTCCGCAGCTCTGCCGCTACATCGAGTACGGATGTAGGCACGCCGCTGCCGACGTTGATAGTCGTATAAGACGGCAGTTCAGCTTCAAGTGCGAGCGCAATTGCTTTCACCACATCGCTGACGTGAACGAAATCCCGACTTTCCTTACCGTCTTCGAAGATGTTGATCGGTAAATTCTGACGCATGCGATTCGAGAAGATCGACAGGATCCCTGTGTAGGGATTTTTCAGAGACTGGCGCTCTCCATAGACATTCTGAAAGCGCAATGCCACGACCGTCGTTCCATATGCTTCAGCCATGACACGGCCAAGCGTTTCATTGGCCAACTTCGTGGCGGCGTAGATCGAGGAAGGTTGAGGCGTGGCGGATTCCGGGGTAGGAATCAGTGTCAGCGAATTACCATGTTCATCAGTGGGTTCAAACAACCCGGCTTTCAAGCGGTTCGGATCCCGGGAGCCCGGCACCACGATCTTGTCTTCCAACCGATACGCGCCTTCACCATAGACCGACCGGCTCGAGGCAAGTACGACGCGACGAACGTGAGAATGCTTCGTCGCGATCAATTCCAGTAATGCGGCTGTTGCCTGCTGATTGACATCATAGTAGTGCGAGACGCGATACATGGACTGCCCGGTTCCCGTCTCTGCGGCGAGGTGAACCACTGCATCGCATGAGGTCAGCGCTGCATCGAGTGCATCTTTATCTCTGACATCCGCTCTGATGAATTCGACGCCCGCTTCCCTGTCCGACCAGGTTGCGTCGAGCCGAGGCACGCTGCCATGGATCTGAGGACTCAGATTATCCAGTACCGTCACCGCGTTTCCAGCGGAAATCAACGAATCCACCAGCCATGAGCCAATAAATCCAGCACCACCCGTAACAAGGACTTTCATCGTATATATTTCAAATCGTTAATGAATCTAAGACCAATCAAAAACAGCAGGGCTTATGCGCTGGTGACCCGCGTGTCGTGATGACAAGTTCACTGCGTGTCGGCTGGAATGCACCGGCCCCACCTGCCGCCACGCCCAGCCATTTCCTGTTACTGGCTGCGCTTTCGGGAAAGAGACCATGCTTCACGAACTCGACCCAGGCTTTCTGTATAAGGACCCACCAGGTCACCTTGCGACAAGAGAGCCGCAAGGGCACCGACGAAGAATCCCGCCAGCAGTCCGCCGAGAACAATCAACAATCGCTTGGGGCCCGATTTTTTCTCCGGCGGCCGCGCAGAATCGATTGTCTGTACAAGAGGTCCCTCTTTCGCTTCATCAATTCGCGCGAGTTCGACCTGCTTGGTCAGCGTATCGAGCATTGCTTCCTGGTACCGGAGGTCCCGGTAAGCACGCACATTGTCCAGCCCCTTGGCATCGCTTGCGGCGACGGGCGCGGAGGAATCAGTACCGGACTCGAGTTCGGACAGTTTTTGTCTGAGACCGGCAAGTTCTGCGGCGGACCGCTGCATGACAGGATTCTCAGACGTCGCAAACGCGGACATCGATTCCATTCTGACCTGCACCGCTACGATTTCCGCACGTAGCTCGGCTGCCTGACGAATTGCCGCCTGAGTCTGGGCATCGATGCTGAGCAGACCAGAGGTCGCCTGCGCGGATCGGAGATGCATTTCCGCATCCGCAATCTGAGCACGTGTTCCGGCAACACGTTCTTCCAGGAACCGGCGGCGCTGCTGCGCTTCGGTTACTGCTACCCGGTCTAGAAGCCGGCGAAACTCCGGGACAACCTCGTTTGCCATATCCGCGGCAAACACCGGATCGCGGTCCTCGATCTTCAACGTCAGAAGCCCCGATTTTTTATCGGCGACTACCATCAGACGCTTCATCAACTGCGTACGGGCGTCCTGCATGGTATCGGCCCGATAGCGCGTCTTGAGGTCGAAATGATTGATCAACCCGTCCAGAACCGATTCACTCACCAGCAGGCTTGCATACATCTCATCGGAGTTTTTCACTCCAAGTCCGGGACCTGCGAAACTAGCCAAGGCGCCCAGCCCCGCTAACGAGCCCCCTGCTCCACCAATCGACTGCTGTGGCGGCAAAATGAGTGTCGAGGCCGTATAGGTCGATGGCTTTATCAGAGCGACTGCCAACGCTACTGCAGTAAAAAGCGCGGTTGTTCTGAAGACGATCTTCTTTCCTCGGCCAATCAACCGGAGTGCTTCTAATACGGACAACAACGTCCGGTTTGGCGCGACGCCTGTTGCCGCGTTTGCGCTCCCGGGCGCATCGCCCTGATATTCCGTGCTCGTGTTCATTTAAGGACCTGAATAGCCGCTGCACCCAGACCAAAGTTCGCAAGTACCTGCGACCAGTCTTTGAGACCCGCAACAAATTTAGTCATCGGTGACCGGCGATCAAGTTTTTCCGGCACCACCACCGTATCGCCCGGCATCATATCGACCGATCCAAAGGAACTAAGCCACCCTGTCCCGCCCGCCGAAATCACACTGCCGTCCGCACGCAATAGAAACGCCGCACGCATATCCGCCGCGTCCTGCTGAACGCCTGCAATCTTCAGCGCATCGTCCACGGTGCGGTGCGGCTTCCAGATCAGTGCATTCTCATTGTCGACGGCTCCAATCGCCGTGATATAGGCCGGCACAGGCGGTACGTAGATCGCATCGCCGTCTTCCAATGGAAGATCCGGCAGATCCGTGATCCGGCTGGCGCGCGTATCGAGTTCGAGCGTCACACGGCCAGTCGGTTTAAGTGAGCGCAAGCGGGCGATTTGTGCGCGTTGCGTATTCACGATCTGGGTTTGCAGTAAAGCGTTGTCGCTGCTGTTCGGAAGATTTGCGATCACAGCAGCAAGCTGGCTGCTACTCTGCTGATCGGCGCGGTCCAATGCAGCATTCAGATTCTGTTGCTGCTGCCGGCGCGTCGCTTCACGAGTAAAGGAGATGCCAAACAGATACGCTTGTGGCGTAACGCCTCCCGCGCGTTGCAGCACCTGTTGCAGTGATTCGCCCGCATGCAACTGGTACACGCCGGGTGCGCGCACTTCACCGTCGACTCGCACCAGCCGGGAACTGGTCGCAAGCGGATTGCGCAGATCTTTTTTGCCGAAGATCGTCACCACGTCACCCGGCTGCAGCGCCAGGTTTGCGCGGGGATCTTTCTTCAGCACCACGTCGCCGAGATTGAACGGAATCAGTTGCTCGGTCAGTGTCGCGCGATCGAATCGCTCGATGACTGCATAGTTCCAGTTCGGTTCGTCGATGAGATTCTTGATATCGCCCGCCACCTTATCCACGTCAGCGCGCTTCTGGCCATCGAACTGGACCAGCACGTTCTTGCGCAGGAAGTAGTCGGGCGTGAGAAGTGCCTCCGGTTCGGGGATCAGATCCGCCAGCGTCATGTTTGGCTTGTACGGGTAGCGCAGGGGTGCCGCGACGTTCCCGCGCAGCGTCACCGCATTCGCGAACGCCGGGCTCGTACCGAAAAGCGTGACGATATCCCCGTCCTTGACAGTACTGGCCAAGCCCTGTTCGTCGAGCTTGCGTTCTTCGACCGAGCGCGGTGCAGCAGGATTCGCCTGGTTGACCCGTTCGATCTGGACCTTGTCCGGGGTGGTCAGTGCCGTAGTCCCACCCGCATAACCGAGCAGACCGCGCAACGACTCGCCTTGACCGCGCAATTCGTAGATCGCGGGAGAATCGAGTGCGCCCATCACGGCAACACGGGGTCCAGCCGGAGGAATGACAATCACGTCGCCGGGCAGGAGATGCACGTCGCCTGCCGCACTGCCTTGGGTGATAAACGCATACATGTCTACGGTGCCAATCACCGCTCCGCCGCGACGCAACTGAATTGCACGCATGGAGCCCGTGGGAGCGGGACCACCGGTCGAAAATAATGCGCTTATCAGCGTCGAAAGGCTCGATATGGTGTAGGCGCCCGGCGCCATGGCCTGCCCCACGACGTACACCTGAATCGATCGGAGATGGCCAAGCGTCGCGTTGACGCTGAAGTTCGTGTAATAACGGCCGATCTGTTTCTTGAGCACGCCATCGAGTTCGGACGCGCGCACGCCGGCAAGCATCACCGTGCCGACCTTGGGAATCGCGACCTGTCCGTTGCGGTCCACGACAAGATGCAGGTCGCCTTCGACGCCACCCCAGGCATGCAGCAATACTTCATCGCCCGGTCCGACCGTGTAGTCTGCCGGCGCCGGCATGTTCTCGACAGCACCGTATCCCGCAGCATCGCGCGAGAAAAGGTTATAGCCGAACAACGGCAACCGCTTGCCCGTATTCTGGGTAACGAACCTTTCGAATTCGGTCGGTGGCGACACCGGCGCATTCGGTGCGGATGCCGGTTTGCATCCTGCCGCCGCACCATTCACGCCATTCACGCCATTCGTGCCATTCACGCAATCCGTGCGGTGCGCGTCCGCCTCCGCCACCGATGGCGCGGTCAAGCGCGCATTGTCGCCAGCCGGATCGTTTAAATTGACGACGCCATCGCCCGGCGATTGAGATCCACTGGCACGCGCATCGCGTGCGATAGACGGCAATCCGGCAGGCACGCTCCCCACCAAAGACGCATCGCCGGTTTGCATCGACGCCGGCAGCGGCGGCAACGCTGGAATTCCAGACGCAGCAGTCTGCGCATACGACAAAGGCGCGATGAGACAAGGCGTGACCGCAAGGACGATTCGCGCGCGGATTGCAAAGCGACTGATCTGGCGGGAAAAACGGACATGCGGCAAAACGCGGGGCTTCTTGAACACGATCATCGCTCGGACAACAAAAACTTTTAGTGGGAAGCAACAGCTTGCAGGTACCGCGACGCGGTTGACGTTACAACCGCGCACTCTATGTAGACGGGTGATTCGGGGTTATCGCTTATCGGCGACGCACTCGGAGTCACAGAGCGTGGATTCGCGGCTTTCTTCGCCGGGTCCACCCTGGAATACACGCTTGACGAGTGACGGCGGTCGGCGCCGTGCAATCAACCACGACGGCGTGCGAAATTTGACAATGGACGAATACAGGGAAACATACAGCGCGACAAAGAGAGCCGTGGAAGCAAGAAGCCACGCCCGATCGTCCCAGAACAATGTCGCGGGCACTACCGCAAAAAGATTCAGCACCCACAAATAGGGTGACGTCATTGAGTTGCGGCGCGTACGTGTGCGCTGCACGGAGGCGCCCGCACCGATCAACATCACGCGCCGATAGATCAACGTATGCAGATGCACGCCATCCGGCGCACCAGGCGAAGTACCGCGGACGAACTTTCGGCGGTAGATGGAGAACAGTGTTTCGAAGAGCGGATATAGCGCGACCATGGCATACGACGCCGACACCTCCGGGTGCCGAACGATCAGTAGCACGAGCGATTCGCCGAGCATGAAGCCAATGAAATACGCACCGCCGTCACCAAGAAAAATCGCGCCGGCCGGGAAATTCCAGATCACGAATCCGAGTATCGCGCCAATCATGGTGAGCGCGATCATAAGCACAAGCGGGTCGCCAACCTGATAGGCAACAAACGCGATCGAAGCAAAGATCATCATCGACACGGTCGATGCGAGGCCGTTGAATCCGTCGATGATATTGATCGAATTGGCCATGCCTGCTACGGCGATGACCGTAAAGCCAAACGCAACCGGAGCCGCGCTGAGCGCGACGTCGATGAGCGGCAAATCGAGGCGACGGACAACCGCGTGAAAGGCGAAGCAGGCCAACAGCGTCGCGAGCATCGTGCTCAATAGACGCACACGCGGCGAGACCTTCTTGGTCAGATCCTCAATGAAGCCCGAGCCGAATGCGGGCAGCGAACAACAGATGAGCCAGAACAACTCATCGCCGGGCCCCTTGTCGACCATAGCGGCCGCGCCGGCGCACACAACAATTGCGATAAATATACCAAGGCCGCCAATCCGCGGAACTGGCGCGACGTGGAATTTCTGCACGCCATCAAGATCGTGGTCGAATAGAAATCGTCCGAATTGCGGCGAAAAATACACGACTCCCCACGTCACAATAAACGATGCTGCAAATGCCAATCCTATGCCGATCATCGAACGACTCTTTTTTATGATTACTTTTTCGCCTGCCTCAGCCACAAAACATGCCATTCAGCACGGCCTGGCAGCTGCGCCCCCGATCCGGATTTCCGCACTCACCTTAAAACAATGCCTGGCCGAGCAAAGTTACGGCATGCCATCCACCGCGAGAATGGATGCGCACAGCTTCCCGCCGATCCGTACGGATCGTCCGGGAAATAACATGCCGGGTGTCTGAAGAAAGACGGCGTCGAAGCCTATGTAGACGCTCTCAGTCAATTACTTTCTACTGCTTTATGTTGCCTCGACAACGCAAAAATGAGTGCAGCAAGTTTATCAAAAAAATTCCCAAACGTAACTCTTTGTTACTATTTGGACAATAAATTAAGCACGCATCTGTGGCTGCAATAACGCAAACGTTTGCAATTCACCAATTACTCAATTTAATGCCGCTACAGCAGGGAAATTGAACTGAATACTCTTGTCGCCTTACGGCGCGACAGCTTCACCGGCAGGCCCATACCAAAGGCTGCGTGGATCATTCATGTCGGTCATGTTGTAGAGCGGATACTGGCGATCAAGTTTCGCACCACCGTCACGCGTCAGGGGAGACCAGCGGAGGTCCGCAGTACCACCGCTCGAACGCGTCATCATCGCGTCGAACGGAATCGTCACGTAGATACCTTTGTCGAAACTTCCTTCCCCGAATTGAGCGGACGACACATTCGTTTTAGTAGCGTACGCACCCATAACGACGCCGTTATGAAAGTGCCGCGAAACGTCCAGCGTGACACCCTTGTCTTTAGCAAGGTACTGCCCGACGCTCAGATTCACCTGCACGTTTTGCCAACCCGTATTCCAATAGGCAGTTACGTGACCCGTCAGCGCCTGATAGTCGCGCATGGCAAAGTCCTGCCGGAAACCGCGCTGGCGCACAGCGTTCAAGTCCACGCCAATGGCAAGCCGGCTGTCTTGCGGGCGGTACAACCACTCACCGCCTACGCCCGCAAACATGCTTTCGAGCAAACCACCGTACACGCTGAAGTACTGGTCATTGCTGAACTTGCCGAATTTGGTCGCCTGCAGGAACGGAATCGTCACTCGGGATGACGTCAGGTACTCGCGCATATAAGTCCGCACACGCGGCAAATCGCTGGGCGCGGTGTATTTGAATTTGTCGTAGTTGTCGATAAGGCCGACATTCAGATCACCACTCAGCCAGACGTCGCGCGTCAATCGGAACTCAGCCAGCGCATTCAGCGAGAGTTGATACAGAAGAAAGCCATCCGGTCCGCCGAGTGTCTGCTGATAGGCCGGACCGACGGAAATATTGAAGCGCTTGGGTTCCTGCTCGAACACCGGCGGCAGCATATTGATCGATTGACGGGAGAGCGGCACGTCGTTCGTGACGACGACGCCCTGCTCCTGCGGGATCAATGCGCGCGTGTGGCTCGCGAGCCATTGTGCGCGCTGCACACGGTAGTCGGCCACCGGCACGCCGTACTTAAGCGGAACGATCCGGAAGCTGCGCACTTCGAGCGGCGCATCGCGATTCAGAATAGTGGCAACGCGGTCGATCCGATCCTGCAGATAGAAAGCGTCGACATAGTCGAACTCGACGATCAATTCAGGCCCGAGTTCACGCACACTTTGGACATGCCATCCGGTCTGCTTCTGCAGATCGGCGACCGTGCCGCTCCAGTCCCGCTCCGAGACGGCTGGAACGGTGCGCGACATCGGCAACAACAGGCTATCCGCCGGCGAAGGCGCCACCACGGGCGCCGACGCGCCGACCGCGGGTGCGGTTATTGGCATGGGCGGCGGATCTCCGATCTTCGGCATCGCGGCATTAGCGAGATTGCCATGCAACGACACGCCGAACATCACGCGTTCACCGCGCTCGTATCCGACCGTCAAATCTATATTGCGGGTCGCCCGATACACGGCGCCGATGTTGATCGGCGATCTCGCTGGCAATACAGTGCCGAATGGCTCGTGCTTGTAATCATTGCCGTCGTACTCGAGCTTCAAAACCAGCGGTTCCCATGGCGTCTGGTATTGCACACCGCCGAAAGGCGACGTACGGCCGCGAAACCAGCTGCCAATACTGAATGAGCCACCGCTGGAGGTCGCATCATCTGTGCGTGTACTGAACCTGCTGCTCAATACCGACAAAGGATTTGGCAAGTCACCGCGCGCGCCGACGTAGCCCCAACCGAGTCCCAGGCTCCAATCGAACGGACCGGTGCGTTTGCTTGCGACAAGATATTCGCCGGAGAACAACCCCGTTCCGCCGATATCGCGGAAACCGACAGAGAACTCCGGAATGTACGCAGACTCGCGCCAAAGCCGGAATTTCGCATCGATACTCTTGTCCTTGTAGGTCTGCGTGCCGCTCAACGACGCCGGGCCATACAGCTGATTGCTGAGGTTGGTGTAGCGGAAACCCACTTCTAACCAGTCGAGCGGCTGAAGCGTGAAATTGAGCCGCGTATAAGGCGCGACTTGACTCACGCTGATCGATGCCTCGCCTGCTTCGTTCATCCGCGCTGTCGGCGTCTGCAGAATGCCGACGGTGCCCCAATCGCTACCGGTTACAGGGAAACTGGATGAGCGCGTGGGGGTGTCAAAGAAAAACTCCGTCTGCTGACGCGGCGCCGGACCAGACGGTTGCAGCGGTGCGCCGGCCGGGTCGAAACCCGATACGCCCTGGGTCGCGAGGAAGTCTGCGATGGCGAGTGACACATCCGGAGTCCAGATGCTGCTGCGGTCGGGCGCCCATATCCAGCTGCCCGGCGCGGGTAGATCCTGCGCGCCGCGATTCCATGCTGCCACCTTGTTTGCCGTCACGGTGCCATCGGGCTGGGCGATCCAGGCTATGTCGGGCGCCGCGCCCGAGTCGCATGCCAGTACGTATTGCAACGCCTCTACGTCCGGCGTATGGGGGCGCACGCATAGCGTGCCGTCCGTGCGAACAACCGTCACGGTCGCAGGACGATCAGGAATGACGATGACGTCACCGTCCTCCAGATACGGATCTTGCGCGGGATTGGTCTGCAGCCAGCGTGCGTCGGCGCTTTTCACGACGACGCGGCCCGTGGCCTGGCGAGCGGCAATCAGATCAGCAACACGATCGCGTGCGGCAAGCGCTGCGGGCTTCAACGCAGGCAACGCGTTGATTTGCCCGAGCAGGCGCTGCCGGCGTTGTTCCTGAACGTCCACTTCCTTGCCGGACCGCCAACTCAAACCCGGTCCGTAGAGCGCGCCGGCTTTCTCACTTTGCACGGCAAACGGTATGCTGGCCTGCCGGGCGGCGAGCCATTCGCCGAGATAAACCGGGGCGACGACAGATTCGGTCACGCCAGCCAGTGCATGCACCGGCAGCACACAAGCGAAGACGCAGGACAGCCACGCATAGCCGCGGCAGTCGCGGCTCGCAGTTTTCTTTTTGGACATGCTATGAATTGGCGGGCCAGCGTTGCCAGCTAATGCATAAGGACTGGTTTAGACACTGTTCGCCATAGATCACCTTCGATTCACCGCCGATGATCTGCACCGCGTAACGAGATGCTGGAAGCGCCGCCTTACCGGACGACGACTCTTCGAACCACTGCAATACGCTGTCGCCGGCCTTGCCGGAAAAATTCGTACTGCGCGGCGCGGCGATCGGCGTGACGGTGAGCGTGTCGGTAAGCCCGTACTCGTAGCCGGGCATGACGTCGCGCCGACGCGATATCTGCACCGCTTGCTTCACCGTGCTCCATTCAGGCTGTGCCGAGAGACCGACACTGACCCATTCGACGGGCAGCCCCGTGCCGCCCACGAATCGGCCATTCTGAAGTCGTACCGTTTCCTTGCCACCGCCGCTATACCAGGTTTCGACCGGGCCAAGCGGATCGTTGTCGATATAGCCGAGAATCAGGAGTGTCGCGCGGCCACGAATGGACACGCGCAGATAACGGTATTCGCTGTCGAGTTGAATATTCTCGATCTGACGGTCACTGGCATGGCGAAACAGATTGGTGACATCGACAATGGCCTGCATCGAGGTCGAGCAACTGCATAACAATGTAATGCAGCAAAGCGAAAGCAGACGCGCCAGCATGTTTTAGTTCGAATACGGCAGACAAATGGACGCAAACAAAGGGCCCCAATGGGGCCCTTTGCATTCAGCCGAGCAGATAAGCGCAATAGCGTTAGTGCGTACCAGTGGTACCCGTAGTGCCAGTGGAACTGTTGCCACCCGTACTGGCAGCAACAGCAACAGCGGCTGCCACAGCAACGCCCGCACCGACAGCTGCCAGTGCACCGACGCTCATGCCCGCGAAGCCAGCGGCGACACCGGCACCAGCAGCGCCAGCAGTAGTACCGGTCGCACCCGCAGTAACGGCTGCTACAGGCGCAGGTGCTACCTGTGCGAACGAAAGTGAAGGCGTGGCCAACGCCAATGCAACCACCGAAGCAATCAAGGTCTTCATCATTATTCTATCTCTTATGGAATTAGGTCTTCTCGACTCAGAACAATCAAACCGTTCCTCTGCAGCGTGTCGCCACGAGTATATTAGAAATATTGAGATTGCGCATCTATCCAACCCATACCTTGTGTGCCGTTCGTTGTTTTAATGGCGCCGTCAAGGCAGCTTCAGCAGGCTCCCAATATGACATTCGTGTTTAGAACGCTGCAATGTTCTGGATTCGCCGTCCTCGCAAACGTTAAAATGCACAAGGTCGACATTTGTCGGCCACCCGTCTGGCAATCGACCACAATAGATAAAAAAACCCCGCAAGACTTTCACCTTGCGGGGTCTCCCTTCAACCTGCTCCGCTCACCGTCTATCGCGACATCATGTGCATGCTGACGTTATGCATGATCCACAACGAGCCGACGATCAGAATCACAGCCGTGAGCACCGTAAAGCCGAACGCCATGACGTTCCAGCGCTGTGCCGACGACGCGTTCATGTGCAGGAAGAAAATCAGGTGCACCACGATCTGCACAAACGCGAGGCCTGCAATCGCGAGCAATGCGTTCTCACCCGTCAACGTACCGTTCAGCACGAGGCCGAAGGCCGCGACAGTCAACACGACCGAGAGAATGAAACCCACCGTATAGCTGCCGAAGCTGCCGTGACTTTCACCTCCGTGTCCTTCCCCTGGGTGTGCCAGATGTGAGTGATGGCTATGGTCCATTTAGATCACGCTCGCAAGATAGACAAAGGTGAAGACGCCAATCCATACGACGTCCAGAAAATGCCAGAAAAGGCTCAGGCACGTCAGGCGAATCATGTCGCGTTCGGTCAGATCGCGATGACGCATCACTTGCACGGCGAGCGCCACCATCCAGATCAGGCCGCAGGTCACGTGCAAACCGTGCGTGCCAACCAGCGTAAAGAACGACGACAGGAACGCGCTACGGCCCGGGCCCGCACCCTCTGCGATCAGGTGCGAGAACTCGCGCATTTCCAGTACCAGGAACGCGAGACCCAGCAGGAACGTCACACCGAGCCAGAAGAGCAGCACGCCCTTCCGGTTCTTGTATGCGCCCAGCATCGCGAAGCCGTACGTGATGCTGCTCAGCAGTAGCATCGACGTTTCAAGCGCGACACCCGGGATCTCGAACAGATCCTTGCCGGTCGGGCCACCCGCGAACTGGTGCTGCATCACGGCGAACACCGCAAACAGCGACGCGAAGATGATGCAGTCCGTCATCAGGTACAGCCAGAAGCCGAATACCGAATGCGACGGCGGGTGATCGGCATGATGCGCATCGTGATGATGCAAGCTCGCCGCAAGAGTGTTGTTTGACATCAATCCACCTCCAACGCGACCTGCGCATCAGCGCCCGGGCGTTTTTCTTCAATCGCGACCTGCGCACCGGCGCCGGAGCGTTGTTGTTCAATCGCCGCTACCGTGGCAGCCGGAATGTAAAAGCCTTCGTTCTTCTGGAAGCTGTAAATGATCACAGTACCGATCGAGCCGACCAGCCCAACAATCGCGAGCCACCAGATGTGCCACACAGCGGCAAAACCCAGCACCAGCGAGAACATCGCTACAACCAGACCCGCGGACGTGTTCGACGGCATGTGAATGTCGCGATACACCGGCTTCGGCCGATTCTTGCGCAACTTCATTTCGGCGAATGCGTCCAGTTCACGCACGTCCGGAATGATCGCGAAGTTGTACGACGCCGGCGGCGAGCTCGTTGCCCATTCCAGCGTGTGGCCGTCCCACGGATCGCCCGTAACGTCGCGGTTCTGCGGCAGGTTGCGGTCGCGAATACTGACGACCAGTTGCACCACCTGGCAAGCGATACCGATGGCGATCAGCACAGCACCGACCCACGCGAACATCAGCCACGGATGCCAATCCGGATTGTCATAGTGATTCAGACGGCGCGTCATGCCCATGAAGCCCAGCACGTACAGCGGCGTGAACGCAACCCAAAAACCGATCTGCCAGAACCAGAACGACGCCTTGCCCCACTTCTCGTTCAGCTTGAAGCCGAAGGCCTTCGGGAACCAGTAGTTGAAACCGGCCAGGTAGCCGAACAGCACGCCACCAATAATCACGTTGTGGAAGTGAGCGATCAGGAACAGGCTGTTGTGCAGCACGAAGTCCGCGCCGGGAATCGCCATCATCACGCCGGTCATCCCGCCGATCGTGAAGGTGACCATGAAGCCTAGGGTCCACAGGATCGGCGTCGTGAACTGCAGACGGCCCTTGTAGATCGTGAACAGCCAGTTGAACACTTTCACGCCGGTCGGAATAGCAATGACCATCGTCGCGATACCGAAGAACGCATTGACGTCAGCGCCCGAACCCATCGTGAAGAAGTGATGCAGCCACACGAGGAACGACAGCACCATGATCGCGCAGGTTGCCCACACCATCGTCTTGTAGCCGAACAACGGCTTCTTCGCGAACGTAGCCACGACTTCCGAGAAGATACCGAACGCCGGCAGGATCAGGATGTACACCTCAGGGTGACCCCATGCCCAGATCAGGTTCAGGTACAGCATGGCGTTACCGCCGCCGTCGTTCGTGAAGAAGTGCATGCCGAGGTAGCGGTCCAGACCGAGCAGCGCAAGCGTGACGGTCAGGATCGGGAACGAGGCCATGATCAGCACGTTCGTGCAAAGCGCGGTCCACGTGAACACTGGCATCTTCATCCAGGTCATACCTGGGGCGCGCATCTTCACAATGGTCACGAAGAAGTTCACGCCAGTCAGCAACGTGCCGATACCGGAGAGCTGCAAACTCCACAGGTAATAATCGACCCCGACACCTGGACTGAACTGCAATTCGGACAGTGGCGGATAAGCCAGCCAGCCCGTTTGCGCGAATTCACCGATCACCAGCGAGATGTTGATCAGGATCGCGCTGATCGCGGTCATCCAGAAGCTCAACGAGTTGAGGAACGGGAACGCAACATCGCGGGCACCGATCTGCAATGGCACGATGATGTTCATCAGGCCCACCATGAACGCCATCGCCATGAAGAAAATCATGATGACGCCGTGCGCGGTAAAGATCTGGTCGTAATGATGCGGTGGCAGGAAGCCTGGCGCGTTATACGACAACGCTAGCTGGGTACGCATCATGATCGCGTCCGCAAAGCCGCGGAACAGCATGATGAGCGCAACCACGATGTACATCACGCCCAGCTTCTTGTGGTCGACCGATGTGAGCCATTCGGTCCACAGGTAGCGCCACTTGCCAAAATAGGTGATCAGACCCAGAACGAGCGCACCGCCAAGAGCGATCCCGGCAGCCGTCACCATGATGATCGGCTCGTGGTACGGAATCGAGTCTAGTGAGAGTTTTCCGAACATGCGTTACCCCTTACCCTTTGGCGCACAGTTAGCGTCGTTCATGTTGTCGAGGACGTTACCGTTGTTGTATCGGGCAATGATGTTGTGAAAGAGCTTCGGATCGACCGACGAGAAGTAGCGCACCGGCTCCTTCTCCGTAGGCGCCGACATCGCGTGATAACGGTCCATGTCGAGACGGTCGGACGAGGCACGCACCTTGGCGACCCACGCATTGAATTCCTCAGGCGACGAGGCCAGCGCGCGGAACTTCATATCCGAGAAACCCTTGCCGCTGAAATTCGCCGCGGTGCCTGCGTAGTTGCCGGCCTCGTCAGCGATCAGATGCAGACGCGTTTGCATACCCGCCATTGCATAGATCTGGCCGCCGAGTTGCGGAATGAAGAAGGAGTTCATCACCGTGTCGGACGTGATGACGAAGTTGACCGGCGTGCCGACCGGGAATGCCAACTGATTCACTGAGGCAATGCCGAGGTCGGGATAGATGAAGAGCCACTTCCAGTCGAGTGCGACGACTTCGACGTTGATCGGCTTGACCTGCGACTCGAGCGGCTTATACGGATCGAGTTCGTGGGTGCTCTTCCACGTCAACACGGCGAGGAACAGAATGATCAGCGTCGGAATCGTCCAGATGGCGATTTCGATACCGGTGGAATGCACCCAGCCCGGCTTGTATTCGGCATTCCTGTTCGACGCGCGATAGCGCCATGCGAACAGCAGCGTGAGCGCGATAACCGGAACGACCACGATCAGCATGGCCCAGACCGACGTGGCAATCAGCTCACGTTCGGCCAGACCCACACTCCCCTTCGGATTCAAAATATCGAGGTTGCTGCAACCCGAGAGCAACAACATGAGGCCGGTGGACAGGAAACTGATCGACCCTCGCAGAGTCTTTCCTTTCATAGCCCTTGCCTTTCTTTTGCGACTTCAACGAACGTCATTCGACCGCTCTCCTTTTTATAAGCGATCGCATAATAGGGGTTCGTCAAGGGGATATAAACACACAATTTCGCAACGATCTATTGCGTCGCAACACCGTGTGACATGTTGCCGCACGTCTGTCCGCATATGAGGCTCCGCAATGCGCTATTGCGAAGTAACGGCAGAGTCGTCAGATCACAAAAGTCCCTATAAACAAGCGTTAAAACGCAGCGCAACCTGAATGGCTACGCTGCGCTCAATGCTCGACAAGGACGTGTATAGCGATGCGAAAAAGCGCGTCCGCACTGACAGCATCCAGGCGATGGATGCTGCACCTGCGATACGCACCTCGTTTCGGTCAGCCCGGCGTGCGTGCCGCGACGGTAGCAGGCGCTGCAGCCTGCAGATGTTCACCACCGTCAGCCGGTGCGACGCCAGACGGATGCGTGCTCCGTTCCGATTGAGCCAGCAGCGTGCCGACCGACGGGTCGATCGCATCGGTGAACGGCTTCGGATCGATGCCGATGGCCAGCACCAGCAACGCCATCGCGCCGAGCAACACGAACTCTCGCTTGCCGAGATCCTGCAGCTTCGCGACACGTGCATTGGCAATCGCGCCGAAAATCACGCGCTTGTACATCCACAGCGTGTAGGCCGCGCTTAGGACCAACGTGGTCGCGGCGATTGCGCCGATCCAGAAATTGAAGCGGATCGTGCCCATCAGCACCATGAACTCGCCGACAAAACCCGAGGTCCCCGGCAGGCCGATATTGGCCATCGAGAACAGCATCACGAACGCGGCAAAGCGCGGCATGGTGTTCGCCACGCCACCGTATTCGGCGATCGAAGCGGTCTTCGTGCGGTCGTAGAGCATGCCCGTGCACAGCAGCATCGCGCCGGACACCACGCCGTACGACAGCATCTGCACGATTGCGCCGGCCTGGCCGATGCGGTTGAAGACGAACAGGCCGAGCGTCACGAGACCCATGTGCGCGATCGTCGAATACGCGAGCAGGCGGCGCATGTCGGTCTGCACGAGTGCCAGCAGGCTCGAATAGATCACCGCGATCAGCGACAGCGTGATCATCATCGGCGCGAAGAAATGGCTGGCCTGCGGAGCGATCGGCAGCGCGAAGCGCAGCAGACCGTAGCCGCCCAGCTTGAGCATGCCGATCATCACGGCGGCGCCGGTCGGGCCGTCGAGGTGGACGTCGGGCAGCCACGTATGCAACGGCCACATCGGCACTTTCACACCGAACGCAGCAAGGAAGCCGAGGAAGATCAGCACCTGCGGCCAGGTGCCGAGGCGCGTTTCACGCCACAGCGCGAGGTCGAAGCTGTGCGTCTGCGCGTACAGGTACAGCATCGACATCAGCATCATCAGCGAGCCGAGGAACGAGACGAAGAAAAACTTCACCGCGGCGTACGAGCGGTTCGAATTGCCCCACGTGCCGATCAGCAGGTACAACGGAATCAGCGTCGCTTCGAACGAAATGAAGAACAGCATGCCGTCCATCGACGTGAACACACCCTGCATGAAACCCGACAGCATCAGGAATGCGCCGAAGTACTGCGCGGTGCGTTCGGTGATCGACTCCCACGAGGCGACCACGATGATGATCGTGGTCAGCGCGGTCAACGCGACGAGCCACAGCGAAATCCCATCCACACCCACATGCCACGCAATATCGAACGTGGGCGACCAGCGGAAGTTCTCGACGAACTGCATCGACGTCACGTCATTGCGGAAATTCGACACGAGCGGAATCACCGGCAGGAAACCCGCCACCGCGCCGATCAGCGCGAGCCATCGCGTGCGGCTGCGTGCCGCGTCAGATCCGGCACGCAAAACCACCAGGCCGGCGACAATAGGGATCCAGATGAGTAGGCTAAGAAGCGGAGGCAAGGGCATGTGTTCGGTTGAAAACTTGAAATACAAAACGCCGCATCAACGCCTTCAAAACGAAAGCATTGAAATGGATATGTAGGCTGGATTTCGCTGAAATTGACGTCGAAGCGGTGCTGCCCGCTCCACGTTTACCCGCAGTCGAATGACCAAGGGTGGGAGATTACCAAGATAAGAATACTTTTGCAGCGCAACAATACTGCAGAGCCTTTGGCAATGGATTGTTGCCCCGTCTGCCCTTGCGAAACGGAAAAAAATGTGCAGATGCACAAAGCCGCTTATGAGGGATTTCCCTCATGCTTTTTGCATGGAGAAGAAAGCAGTTGGCTGGCGATTGAGCACTCTTGCAGAAACACTTCCACGCAACCGTTGAAGTGGAATGAATCACGCACGCGCCTCTGATACTTTCGAGGCCGATTTCGAGCGGTCAGCGAAAATTTAGCGTGTCCGCGAACAGGAAATTTTTTTGTTCCAGCACTCTAAAGAAGTACCGGCGCACGCTCGAGAATACGGAGCGATCTGCCTGCCTGTCTGCTGCGAGGCAGATATCAGGCGATGACCGTGCTCACCTGCGAGCCTTACAGAACCCGAATATACTTCGGCGGTTCAGGGGCCGACGCGCGTGTGCAGCACGGCAGTTCTTCGCACGGTTGGACGCCGCCCTCACCGGTCAGACTTATCGGATAGCGCATGGTGCTTCGTGATGATGGTGTCGTTCCCGCACTCGAATGCCGCGGGCTTGGCAAGACCTACGGCGCCGGCCGCATCGTGCTGGCGCACCTCGATTTCAGGCTCGCGCCGGGCGAATTCGTCGCGATCATGGGTGACTCCGGCGTCGGCAAATCGACGCTGCTGAATCTCATCGCAGGACTCGACAGCGCGGATAGCGGCGACGTGATCATCGACGGCAGTACAGTCTCGCGTCTGGACGACAACGCGGCGACGCGGTTGCGCCGGCAAAAACTGGGCTTCGTGTTCCAGGCGTTTCACGTCCTCCCTCATCTGACGCTCGCGCAAAATGTCGCTCTGCCATTGCTGCTAAACGAACTACCCACAGCCGGCGCGCTCGATATGCTCGCGGCCGTCGGCTTGAGCGGCCGGGGCGATGATTTTCCGCGGCAACTGTCAGGCGGCGAATTGCAGCGCGTCGCGATTGCGCGGGCGCTCGTGCACCGCCCAAAACTGATTCTCGCCGATGAGCCCACCGGCAACCTCGATCCCGATACCGCACACGACGTGCTCGGCCTGTTTCGCACGCAAAGCAAGGCAACCGGTGCGGCCACCATCATGGTCACGCACTCGGAAGCCGCTGCGGCAGTAGCGGACCGCATTCTGATTCTGCGCGACGGCGGCTTGCACGCATCGCCTGGACACAACGCTTTTGCCGGCTCAGCCCCTGACGCCCGGTCCCCTGCCCGTTCCGCCGATGATGCACGCTGACCCACGCCCGCTGCAGCGAAGGCGAGGTCATCGCATACTCGCGCGCTGGCTGTTGGGCGCCGAATGGCGCAGTCATCGCGGGCGCGCACTGGTTGCGATTGCAACGATCGCGCTGGGTGTCGCGCTTGGCTACGCCGTTCAATTGATCAACAGCGCGGCCTTCAATGAATTCTCGGCGGCGGCGCGCAGCCTGTCGGGCGAGGCCGATCTGCAAGTGCGCGGAGCACAACCTTTATTCGACGAATCCATCTATCCGCGTTTGTCGACTGAGCCAGGTGTGGCGCTGGCGAGTCCCGTGCTCGCGCTCGATGTCACCGTGCCGGATCAGAGCGCCGCGCTACCCGTGCTCGGCATCGACGTCTTCAAGGCAAGCCGCATTGCGCCCGATCTGATCGGCGTGCCGTCCCCGGAACGGCCGTTCGATACGCTCGCGGCCGATACGGTGTTTCTCTCGTCGGCCGCGCAGCAATGGTTGAACGTGAAAATCGGCGATGACGTAGCCCTGCAAAACGGCACGTCGATCGTGCACTTGCGCGTGGCCGGCGGTCTCGTGAGAACGCGGCCCGGGCAGCGGCTCGCGGTGATGGATATCGCCGCCGCGCAGTGGAAGTTCGGTAAGGTCGGCAAGCTGTCTCGCATCGACGTGCAGCTCGAACGCGGTGTCGATCGCGAACGCTTCAGGCGTGACCTGCAAGCGCAACTCGGCAGCCAATGGGTGATCGCCGAAACACGCGACGCCGAAAGCCGCACCGATCGTCTGTCACGTGCCTATCGGATCAATATGAACGTGCTCGCGCTGGTGGCGCTTTTCACCGGCGCCTTCCTCGTATTCTCGACGCAGGCGCTGAGTGTCGTGCGGCGCCGTGCACAGTTTGCGATGCTGCGTGTGCTGGGATTGACACGTGGTCAGTTGTTGCGCCAGATCCTGATGGAAGGCGCGCTGCTTGGCCTGCTCGGTTCGCTGTCCGGGCTCGCTCTTGGCTATGCGCTGGCGAGTGGTGCGCTGCGCTTTTTCGGCAGCGACCTGGGTGGCGGCTACTTTCCCGGCGTGCAACCGCAGGTCGGCTTCGAACCGCTGGCGACCGCACTCTTTCTGATGCTTGGCATCGCCGTGTCGGTATCAGGCAGTCTTGCACCTGCATTGGAGGCTGCGCGTGCGCGACCGGCAGCCGCACTCAAAGCCGGCTCCGAGGAAGGCGCGCTGGCGCGGCTCGCGACGCCTTGGCCCGCGTTGGTATGCCTGCTGATTGCCGCTGCGCTCACGCAGGTGCCGCCGTTGTTCGATGCGCCTATCGGCGGCTATCTGGCCGTTGCGCTATTGCTGGTCGGCGGGATTGCGCTGATGCCGCGCGTGACCGCTTCGATCTTTGGCGCAGCGAGCCGTGCTCTCAGCGCGTGGCGGCGCGCCGGCGCGGCGAGCACGCTGGCGTTGGCGCGTCTTGCGAATGCACCGGGCCATGCATCGATCGCAATGGGCGGCGTGCTGTCGAGCTTCGCGCTGATCGTCGCGATGGCGATCATGGTGGCCAGCTTCCGCGTTTCCGTCGAAGACTGGCTGGGCCACCTGCTCTCGGCCGATCTATACGTTCGTGTGGCGCCGAATGGCGACACCGGTGGTTTGCGCCCCGACGAACAGACGCTGCTGAGCGCCGTACCCGGCATCAAAACCGCAGCGTTTGCGCGCACTTCGCATCTCACGCTAGACCCTGCACGGCCGGACGTCGCCGTGCTCGCCCGTGAAATCGATGCCGCCGATCCCGGTGCGAATCTGCAGATGACCGGGCCGGTTCTGCCGCCTTCTGCGTTGCGTAAGGATGAGATACCTGTTTGGGTATCCGAAGCAATGGTCGATCTGTACGGATACAAGCTTGCTCAGCGCGTGCAGTTGCCGCTCGGCGAGCGCGGTCACGTGTTCGTTGTCGCCGGCATATGGCGTGATTACGTGCGTCAGACCGGCGCGATCCAGATACGGCTTGCGGACTACCGGCGTCTGACCGACGACACCGGCGCGACGGATGTTGCGGTCACCGTTCAACCTGGGACGAGTGTCGAACGCGTGATGGCCGGCCTGCGTGCGCTGCCCTTCGGTGCATCGCTGAGCCTGTCGCAACCAGGTGAAATCCGTGCGCGTACGCTGGTTATTTTCGATCGAAGTTTTGCCGTTACGTATCTCCTCGAAGGCGTCGCGATCGTAATCGGCCTGTTTGGCGTCGCGGCAACGTTTTCTGCGCAAACTCTCGCGCGGGCTCGTGAGTTCGGCATGCTGCGGCATGTGGGCGTGACCCGTTCGCAGGTACTCGCGATTCTCGCACTTGAGGGCGGAATGCTCACTGCCTGTGGCATTGCGATGGGCTTCGTTCTCGGATTCGCGATCAGTCTGATTCTCGTGTTCGTCGTCAATCCGCAGTCGTTTCATTGGAGCATGTCGCTGCACGTTCCATGGACAGTGCTCGGCACGGTGGCGCTGGTGATGCTCGCTTCCTCGTGTTCGACTGCGGTGATTGCGGGACGAGGCGCGGTATCGTTGGATGCGGTGCGCGCGGTGAAGGAGGATTGGTGATGGGGAGATTGCCGCGTAAGGAGGAGTTGACGTCGACGCGCGAGAGTGCGGTGCGAGATTGTCGAGGGGCGTGCTTTGAACGAGTAGTTCGCTTTTGTTGTGCGAGTCGCTTCTGGATGATGGCCGATTCCTCGCGCACGTCACCCACTGCGGTGCCGCGCGTCGTGAGTGTACGGCGGCTAAACGCATGGCTTTGTGTGGGCTTTTTCGTTATCGCGCCGGCGTTCGCCGCGGCGCCCGAGTTCACTGCGGTCACGCCGGATCATCCGATCGATCTTCCGCGAGACACCGGTGCGCACGCCGCGTTTCGCACCGAGTGGTGGTATGCAACGGGCTGGTTAACGACACCGGACAATCAGCCCCTCGGTTTCCAGATCACCTTCTTCCGTTCGGCAACCGGTCACGATCCTGCGGATCCGAGTGCGTTCGCTCCGTCACAGTTGATCATCGCGCATGCCGCCTTAAGTGATCCTGCACTTGGGCATCTTGCACACGATCAGCGCATTGCCCGTCAGGGCTTCGAGCTAGCGTATGCGAAGCCAGCCAATACCGACGTCAAACTTGATGCATGGAAAATCGTCCGTGCCGCCGACGGTCACTACGACGTTACAGTGGACGCTAACGGATTCGCGCTGCACCTCGCGCTGACACCGACACAAGCGCCTTTGGTGCAGGGCGAAGGCGGCTACTCACGCAAAGGTCCGCGCCCCGAACAGGCGAGCTATTACTACAGCGAGCCTCAATTGCACGTGAGCGGCAGCGTGGTTCGGCCGGTCGTAGCAGGCAGTAAAGCGACGGGTGAGACATCCGTCACCGGCACGGCATGGCTCGATCACGAATGGTCGAGCACGCTGCTGGATAGCGATGCGGTTGGATGGGATTGGCTCGGCGCCAACCTGACGGATGGTTCAGCCTTGATGGCTTTCAAGGTCCGTAGTCGCGATGGACATGCAGTGTGGGCACATGCGGCACTACGAAATCGCGAGGGTCAGGTGACAACGTTCGGCCGTGATCAGGTCGATTTCACGCCGGTTCGCACATGGCGTTCGCCGCGCACGAACACGTCGTATCCCGTCTCGATGATGCTCAAAACCGGCGCGCTTACGTGGCGCCTCGATCCGTTGATGGACGACCAGGAACTCGATTCCCGCCAATCGACCGGCGCAGTGTATTGGGAAGGTGCTGTGCGAGTGAGTCGCGATGGCGTGAATGCCGGACGTGCTTATCTGGAGCTGACGGGTTACGCGAACGCGCTGCGAATCGGGAAGGAGTGAGGCGCCTGTTTTTTGTGGCAGAACGGGAGCTGCACCGGACAGGGTTCTCACGGCTATGATGTTTTCGGAAACGGGATGCTCACGGCGGA
>NZ_JAQQCQ010000029.1:0-104692 GCF_046030355.1 Paraburkholderia caffeinilytica | reverse complement strand
ACGTCCCAAACTGGCCGAACGCCGTCCGATAGATACCTCGATGGATCGCTGACTGCACCCGGTACACGCAAGGCATAAACCGACCCACAACGGCTGGTCAGTTTTCCAGACAATGGACAGTCGCACGTCGTGAACAACCGTTAAGTCACGATCATCGAGAGAGGACTTGCGGGGATCAATGCACCAGCACGCTCCGACACGCTAAGCCGCTTGCTGCGCCGATGACGACTATTCCGACCATGGATTCGAGCGGGATGTGGGCGATGGACGCCAGCGTGATGGTGGAACAAGTCGATCTCAAGCAGTAATACGCGGACACTACCGACCACGCCACGGAAGAAAAGACGATGCCCATACCTACGAAGGCCGCCCAACTTCGTATCGTCCATTTCTGAATAGCAATTATGCAAAACACATAGATAGGTAGCAGGATCGGGGCTATCCCCACAAGCGAAATGACGCCCGCGATCAACAACGGGAACAGGAATGTCGCTGCAAAGAGATGATGATCGCGTGACGGCTCGTAACCATTCGCACGCAACCAGTTCACCAGAAAAATCGCCGCGACGGCCAGACTGCCAGCGAGGATCGCGACTATATAAGCCGCAATTGCGCGCTGGACAGTAATACGTGGATGCATTTGCTGCAGCATGCCGCTCCCTTTCGAGTGAGCGCGCCCCTTGCTCCCTTTCCCGAATGCCGAAATAGCCTCGACCGATCTGTGGATTGTCACCTATCTATCCGACCTCGTCGAACCAAAGATATCACCGTGCCACATATAGTTGATACCGCCACGGCGGAAAATGTAGAGCAAAAGGCGCTGCAATGAACGATTAACCTGGAAATGCTCGACGGCGCGACTGAAATAACGCTGGAACGTTGGGATCAGCAACGCGCCGTCCACGGCCGCCGCGACGGCTGACTAACGGAACACCACTCGTGGAATCTATATCACCGACCCAATGTTCGAACCATCTGCCCACGCCGTGGAATAGCGCCTCCTGGCGAATCCGCTGATTTTGCGTATACATCACCATAGTTACGCTGTGCGGGACCTTGATGGAAGCAGCAAGCACGTCGTTACCCACAAACCGCTTTGAAATCAGCAATCTGGAGGACGTTTTCGGAAGATATCGGAATTGCCCGGAAGCCATGTCTGGCGGAAGGCAGCCGATTCCAACAGTGGCCCGCAAAGTCCCGCCGGGTTTGACTCCCACTCTGCCTGACGATGGCCTACCCATCATCCTACCCATACAGCAAGGTCAATCGCCTGGACAGACCAGAAAATGCCACGCGGGCGCTTCCGATCCGGTCCTTGCGAACTGGCATCGAATCACCACCCGATCATTCCCACTCGACGGTCAGCCTGCGGGCGGGGTCCTTGCGTCGATGGCTCTTCCGTCCGATCAGGTAGCGACGATGCCGTTAGCGATACCGAAAAATCCGGTCAGCAGTTATCAGCTTTAGGGAGATTGCATCGGAGAATTCAACATGAATCTCCGTTCCATTATCGCGAACGTTGGGCATCCGAATACGACTTTTTCGCGGATACTGTCAGCCACATTCCAGCGCGGTCCTGGCAATGCTTGAACAAGCCGCGCCTCCAAACAGAAAGCGATACAACTCGCGCCGCAACAGTGGTGAGCGAAGTGCAGTGACTGCTCGACGGCAAGATGCTGCGCAACTGTGCTCCGAAGGAGTCCCACGCATCACCTGCCGCGATCGCTTCCATAAATGATGCCGCGGATGCTGAGGCAATCTGTGAAGCGGTAACGCGACCCAACATGCGGTTTGTGCCTGTCAAGAGCGTTGAGCACCAGGCGATCCTGGCGCTGCATCGGGTCCGGCAGGGTTTCGTTACCGCGCGTACCGCGCACGCCAATCAGATTCGCAGTCTGCTTGCCGAATACGGCCTGGTTCTGCCTCAGGGCATCAATCACCTGTTTCAGGATGTTCCTGAGCTTCTGGAAGGGGCCAGCAATGAACTGCCTGGTCCATTCCGGCAACTGGTCGCGCATCAACTCGAATATCTGCATGAACTGGACCGGCAGGTGGCTCTGCTCGAAGGCCAGATAAAGATCTGGCATCGGGAGAACGAAGCATGCCGCAGACTCGCCCGGATTCCCGGCATCGGCCCCATCACGGCCACTGCGCTGGTCGCCTCAGTAGGCGACGCCCGATGTTTTGCAAGCGGCCGGCAGATGGCGGCGTGGATTGGACTCGTGCCGCGTCAGCATTCGAGTGGCGGGAAACAGGTACTGCTCGGCATCAGCAAACGGGGAGATGTATATCTGAGATCGCTGCCGATTCACGGCGCACGGGCCGTAGCAAGCGCACTGAACCAGAAAACAGATTGCTCAGAGAGCCGGCTCGGACGCCTGCTCGCCCCGGCGCGCGCTTCCAAAACCTCCGCGAAAGAACGGGAGCAAGACGCTGAAGGGCTGATCTTGCTGGGCTGCCACTATTACAGCGCGGACGCGAGATCTCACTTTCAGAAATGGGTGGCTGGAAAGGGTATTGAACGATATGTAATCGTCAGCGCCAGGAGAAAGTCCGTAGTCGAAGAATAAGCAGACGCTCGAATGTCCTGCTTGGCGTGATTCCAGTGTCCGGAACTGGCCGCACGCGGTCCGATGCTGAACCGGCGACGGAGGTTGTCGTCGATCCGACGGCATTCGGCAGAAGTCGACCCGTCCTCGCCCTTCAGGTCAGCCGCCTTCGCCGGCAGGTTCTGATGCACAACTGCCATTCGAGTCAGTTTGGTAGGCGACAGGCACATCGGTTATTGCCCGGCAGATCCGTCGCTTTCACGCCGACGTGAGGCAGGCTCCTCACTAGCCGCGGGATCAACTCCATGACTGGCAGCCGCAGCGTTTCCGCCATCTCGTCGATCGTTATCGACTGGTCGCCGTCCTGACCCAGCAAGGTGACGACACTTCCGGTCCGGGCCTGCGCAATCTCCGTGATATCGATCACGGTATGCTGGAACGAGCGGCGCCCAAGAATGCGCGCCGCCTGTCCGTGCACCAGCGCGCGGCCCAGCGGCGGCACATGATTCAGCCCGTCCCAGAAACCGATCGGCACTACGCCGATGCGCACGCCGCGTTCGAGCCGGATCGGTTCCGCATAGCCGATCCCAAGCACGGATCCGGCCGGATGCTCCTGAACGTGAATGATGCGCCCGCGCACAGCCCGCAACATCGGCCGCAGCGGCGCGCGCGCCATCCAGTCGGCGTCGAGCGCGCCGTATAGAAACCGCCCGGGGTCGACCGCCTGATACGCAAGATGCGGATGCGCCAGCATGACGCGCGAGCTCGCCAGCATCGCCGTTACGTTATCGAATCCCGCCGCGCGCGCGTCGGCCAGCGCGGCATCGAACACGCCGGCCTGCCGGCGCGTCACGTCATCGCTCTCTGGCGAACTCAGGTGCGTGTAGACGCCTTTGAGCCGCACGGTCGATTGATCGCGCAGTGCCTCGAACGCGGTTTGCCATTGCGACGGCAGAAAACCGAAGCGCCCGAAGCCCGGATCGATCTCGATGAACGCATCGACGGCCACGCCGGCATCGATGAACGCACGCAGACTTTCGTGACTCTGGATCGTCACCGTCAGTCCTAACGCGGCGACCTGCGCAGCATCCTCCGGCAAGGTCGCGGCGAACAGCAGAATCTCGCGATCGATGCCTGCGTTGCGAATCGCCACGCCCTCTTCCGGACTACCGACGCAAAAGCCGTCGACCCCCGCTTGCGCCGCGAGGCGCGCTACCTTCGCGGCACCGAAGCCGAATCCGTCGCCCTTGCAAACGAAGTAGATTTTCGTAGCCTGTCCCACCTGTTCACGCGCGACCGCGAGATTCGCCGCAATGGCGCCATAGTCGAGCTCGGCCCAACTGGGGCGCAGCAAGCGCACGCGTTGCGTGTCGACGACCGACTCGATAGTTGAAGCGGACATAGATAACGCCCTGTCGTGGTCAGAGTTTGCCGATAGCCGCAGCATCGGCACCGGTCGATTGCAGGAACAGCGCCTCCTGCTTCGCGACGCGCTCCTGCCCGGAAAGCGTCTGAAGGCGCCCACGCATCTCGGCGGTGCGCTGCCCGTCTATGTCACGCCGCGCGCCTTCGAGTACGACGCCGTACACTTCGCGCGCCATCTGCTCCGTGATGCGGTCGTCCAGCACGTCCTCACGCACGGCTTCCGGCGCGCGCGTCAACGGATCCCCATGGCCCGCACCGCCCGCCGCGATATGGCAGAAGCGATCGCCTTTGAGAAGCGCGGTCACGGTGCTCGGCATGGTCGGCAGCAAGGTGCTTTGACCGTCGCGGGTCAGCAGATTGAGCGACGGCGATCCGCTCAACCCGCCATGCGAACCCGACGGCCGATGCGCGCGCCGGTCCGAACGCAGCCCGAGCAACGCGTGGTCGCTGCGCAATTCATACGCGCGGCGCATGGCGAGGCCGCCGCGATGCCGGCCCGCGCCGCCCGAGTCGGTTACGAAGCCGTACTCAGTGATCTTGAGCGGCAGCCGTGCCTCAATCAGTTCGACCGGTTGGTTAGACAGATTGCCGAGCGGATTCGCAATGCCTTCGCAACCGTCATTGCGACCGCCGCCCCAACTGCCGAGCACGCCGTCGGTAATCAGCCAGTTGCCGCCACGCGCGCCGCCCTCGCCATCCGGGTTGCGCCCGGAAATCGACACGACCGACGGCCCGCCCTCACCCAGCGCCGGAATCGTATCCGGCACGATCTGCGCAAAGGCACCTTGCAGCACGTCGAACATCCGGTAAGCGATAATCCCACGCGCCGCGCAAGCGGCCGGTTCCACCGGATTCACAATCGAGCCGCTTTCCGCGTAGACCTCCACGGGCCGCGAAAAACCTTCGCAGTTCGGCACATCGACGCCGATCGCGCAGCGCACCGCCGCATACGCGACCGATTGCGTGGTCGCGAACGGACCGTTGATCGCGCCCTGCACCTGCGCATCGGTCCCGGTCCAGTCGATGCGGATCGTGTCGTCCGCCACCGTCACCTTGACGCGGAACGCGATCGGCACGGGCGTATCGCCCAGGCCGTCGATAAAATCTTCATACCGGTATTCACCATTGGGCATCGCGCCGATGGCCTGGCGAGTCAGGCGTTCCGCATAATCGTGCAACGCTTCGACCAGGCGTCCGAAACCATCCGCGCCGTATTTGTCGAGCAACTGCACGAGCCCGCGCTCGCCGGCCTTGCACGAGGCCACCTGCGCGCGCAGATCGCCGCGCAACTGGCCCGGCATGCGCGAGTTCGTTTCCAGCAGCGTGACGAGCGCGTCGTTGACAGCGCCCGCATCGCACAGCTTCATTAGCGGAATCCGTAAGCCTTCCTGATAGATTTCCGTCGCGCCGATCGCCATGCTGCCCGGCGCCATGCCGCCGATATCGGCGTGATGGACAATGGTCGCGACATAGCCTTCGATACGCGACGCGTAAAACACCGGCTGAATCAGATACACGTCCGGCAGATGCATGCCGCCCGACGTGTACGGGTCGTTCATGATGTAGATGTCGCCGGGCTTGCCGGCCGTGCCGAAACGGCGCACCACGTTGTCCATCGCGGCCGGAAACGCGCCGAGGTGAATCGGCAAGGTCAGGCCCTGCGCGATCACGCGGCCGGTGCGGTCGAACACCGCGGTGGAGAAGTCCATCGAATCGCGCACGATCGGCGAATACGCCGTGCGCAGCACGACAAGCGCCATTTCGTCGGCGATCGAGCCGAGCGCGTTCTTGACGATTTCAAGCGTGATGGCATCGGTGCCCGCGGAAGCGGCCTGCTGGGTAGTCATACGGATTGCTCCAGAAACGTGATGACAATGTTTTCGTGGGCATCGACGCACGCGCCGGCATTCGGCGGCACGACGCAAGTCGAGTCATACTCTTCGACGATCAACGGGCCGATCATCGGCGCGGCGCGCAGATCGGCACGCGAAATCACTGGAGTGTCGATAAAGCCATGGGTCTTACCGAAATACGCCCGGCGCCGCAACGGCGCGCGCGCCCCTGATGAACTCGCCCGGCTGCCGCCGGCGCGTTGCGCGTCGTAGGCGTGGTCTTTCTGTGAGCGCAGCGAACCGACCGCGCGCAGATTGACGAGTTCGATCACCTCGTCCGCGGATGCATGTCCGTAGGTGCGTTCGTGTTCCGCATGAAACGCGGCGGCGATCGGCGCAATGTCGAGCGGCTGACCGGCATGCCATTCGATCGGCACAGTCAATTCGTATGCCTGACCTGTGTAGCGCAAATCCAGCGCGCACGTCACGGCGATATCGTCGAACGCGTTACCCTCCGCCGTCATGTCCGCCGTGGCCCGCGCCACCAGGTCTTCGAGCGTGTTGCCCAATTCCACCGCGGCCGAATGATCGAGGCGGCAGAACATCGTCTGCATGAACTCGTGTTGTGTCGATGAGAACAGCAGGCCGAGCGCGCTGAACACGCCGGGGCTCGGCGGCACGATGACCGTCTTCATGTCGAGCAATTCGGCGATCGCATGCACGATCACCGGGCCATTGCCGCCGAAAGCGAATAAGGCGAATTCGCGCGGATCGCGGCCGCGATACGTCGACACGGCTTTCACCGCGCGCGTCATCGTGGAGGCAGCGATCGAGAAAACCCCATAGGCGGCTTCGTACAGATCCGTGTGCGTCGGCTCGGCGATCTGCGTACGCATGGCCTCGAGCGACTTCTGCTGGTTGATGCGCAACTCGCCGCCGGCAAGGAACGCCGGATTCAGATAGCCGAGTGTCAGCACGGCGTCCGTGAGCGTCGGAATCGTGCCGCCCGCGTCGTAGCATACGGGCCCGGGCACCGAGCCCGCCGAATCCGGGCCGACCTTGACGAGTCCGCCCGCGTCGATTCGCACCAGACTACCGCCGCCCGCGCCGATCTCCGAGACGTCGATGAACGGCAGCTTGACCGCGTGGCCGCCACCCTTGACGAGCTTGCTGCTGACGTTGATGCCCGCACCGACCTCGTATTCGGTGGTGCGCGCCGGCTCGCCCTTCTCGATGATGGCCGCCTTCGCCGTGGTCCCGCCCATGTCCACCGTAATGCAATCGGCGTAACCCGATGCGGCGGCGACCGAGGCGCCCGCGATCACGCCGGCCGCCGGCCCGGACTCGATGATCGTGGCCGGCTTCTGCATGACCATGGCCGCGCTCATCACGCCGCCGTTCGAATGCATGATCTGCACTGGGCCGGTCATGCCGATGCCGCGCAGCTTGTCGATCAGCGAATGCAGATAGCTGACCACCACCGGTCCGAGATACGCGTTGACGACGGTCGTGCTGGTGCGTTCGTATTCGCGGATCTCCGGCAAGATTTCGTGCGAGCAGGTCAGATAGACGGCGTCGCCCAACACGCCGCGCAGCAGATCGCGGATGCGGATCTCGTGTTCGGGATTCGCATACGCGTGGATCAGACTGATCGCTACCGCTTCGATTTTCTCGTCGGCGATACGTTGCGCGATGTCCAGCACCTGCTTGTCGTCGAGCGGCGTGTCGATCGAACCGTCGGCGAGCAGCCGTTCGTCGACCTCGTAACGGTGCCGGCGTTTCGCGAGCGGCTCCGGCTTCTGATACGCGAGGTTGTAGAGCATCGGCACGCGCAGGCGGCCGATCTCCACCACGTCGCGAAAGCCGCGCGTGGTGATCAGCGCCGTGCGCGCGCCTTTGCCTTCGAGCACGGTATTCGTGGCGATGGTGGTTGCATGAACCAGCTCTGTTATCTGGCGCGGTTGTGCGTCGAGCGAGGCCAGCAATGCCTGCAAACCCGCGACGATCGCAATGCCGTAGTCCTGGGGCGTGGACGAAACCTTTCTCGTATGAATCACGCCGTCATCGCCGATCACGACGATATCAGTGAAGGTCCCGCCGATATCGACACCGGCCCGGTAAAGTCTTTCAGTCATTACACACCTTGCTTGTTAGTCGATGCGGCGCAAACGCGTTGCCGCTTTGCGCCGGTCAATGCAGCGCTGCTAGAACTTGTGCACGAGTCCGACGCTGACCACGGTCTGGTTTTGCCCCGAAGACGGCAACATGGTCTGAATCTGCGAGGCCAGCAGGCCGTTCGAGGTCGCCGGCAACGGTCCGCCCGTGGGTCGCGGAAAGCCGCCACCCGCCGCGCGCAGATAGATCACCTCGGTATAGATGGAGGTGCGCTTGGAGAGGAACTTGTCGACCAGCAGATTGACCTGATGCCAGTGCACCTGCGTGGGTCCGCCCGGACCGCCGGTGATGTTGTCGCTCGTGTAGGTGTAGGCCATGCCGAAGAACAGTGTGGGATCGAGCGTGAAACGCGCATTCGCTTCATAGTTGTTGAAGCGGTAGTTGATGCCGCTCGTCAACGTCGTGCCGACGTTGTTGTAGATCGCATTGCTGTACATCAGGCTCAGCTTGGCCGGTCCGATCACATACGACGCACCGATGCCCGCAATCTGTTCGCGCCTGGACGTGATCGGCGCATCGCAGCAGGTGATCGCGCCGTTGGTGTTCACGTTCGCCGTGGTGTTCACGCCCGGTTCGTCGTAGAGCGAGTACGCCGCTGCAATCGAAAAAGCGCCCTGCGAATAGATACCGCCGACCGACCACATGCGATTGTTCGCAAAGGCGCCGGGCGCGTTGCTGAACGCGTACATCGCCGTGCCGGTGAAACCCTTCAGATTCGGCGAGACGTATTTGACCGAGTTATTGACGCGCAGATAGTCGTCGGTGTTGTCGTTGTCGTACGGATGTGAAAACATCACGCCTCCCCAGGCACCGTTGGACGTCATCGTCTGCAAGGTGCCGACAATCGCATCGTACTGGCGGCCGAACGTGAGCGTGCCGTAGTCCGGATTCGAAAAACCCACGAAGGCCTGGCGTCCGAACATGCGGTTGTTCTGACCGAGCGCGCCGTTGACCGGGTTAAAGCCGTTCTCCAGCGTGAAGATCGCCTTGGTGTTGCCGCCGAGTTCTTCGGCGCCTCGCAGTCCCCAGCGGCTGCCGTATTCGCCGTTGCCGGTCAGCTGCACCGCGCTATGGCCGCCCTGATTCGACGAGTAAGTGATGGCCTCGTTGATGATCCCGTACAGCGTGACTGAACTTTGCGCATGAACGAGACCGCTCCCGCCCAGCAGAGCCGCCATGATGAATAACTTTTCCTTCACCGCTCTTCTCCAAACAAGGAATCGCGCCACCCCGGTCGGCTAGCGATCGATTGATGATAGCAAATGAATCGATTCACCATTGGGCTAAAGAAATATCCCAAGGTGGGCCGGCTCACTGCTTGACCCGGATCTTTTTCTCTACTGCTCGGACCGCCTCTCCTCTGTCGACCAGAGTTAGTGCTTTAACACTTACTCTGGTCCCATCCCTATGGGGCGCCGGCCGATGCCTTTCGGGATCGCCGCCAGCAACTCCATCGTGTAGCGCTCGCGTGGTTCGAACAGCACCTGATCCACGGCGCCCGCTTCGACGACACGCCCTTCCCGCATGACCACCGCACGCTGACACAGCTCGCCGACCAGCGCCAGATCGTGGCTGATCACGACCAGCGAGACACCGGCGCTTTGATGAAGATCGCGCAGCAGCCGGATGATCTCCGCCTGAATCGATACGTCGAGCGCGGAGGTCGGTTCATCGGCAACGACCAGTTCCGGACGGCGCGCGAGCGCCCGCGCGATGCCGACGCGTTGGCGCTGACCGCCCGACAGTTGATGCGGATAGCGCGCCAGCACGAATGCCGGCAAACGCACCATGTCGAGCAATTCACGCACCGGCACGCCGTCGTTGCCAATTGCTTCCGCCAGCGTCGTGGCAATCATCTTGCGCGGGTTCAGCGAATTCGTCGTGCTCTGGAACACCATCTGCACGCGCTGACGAAACGTCGCGTTCTGCGCGCGGGTCATTGAGTTCAGCGCGTCGCCTCTGAAACAGATCGAGCCGGTGGTCGGTGCAGTGAGGCCAACCATCATGCGCGCGACAGTCGATTTGCCGCTGCCGCTTTCGCCGACGATAGCGAGCGCGTCGCCCTTCGCCACCTCGAGCGTCACGCCCGACACGGCATGAAAGCGGCGCCGGTTGAACATGCGCTCGAGCGGGGAACGCGCCAGCGCATAGGATTTTCCGACCTCCCGCAGCGCGAAGATCGGCTGCGCGGCCAAGGCGGCATTCGGCACGTTAGCGGACATCGCGGGGCTCCTCAGGTTGATGACGGCCCGCAGCACGCGTAGCCGGCAAACGCGGAATGCTGGCGATCAGATGCCGCGTGTAGTCGTGCGAAGGCCGCAGAAAGATGTCCTCCACCGGGCCGGCTTCGACCACGTACCCCTGTTTCAGCACGACGGCGCGCGAACACAATTCCGCCATCAGGTCGAGGTTGTGCGTGATGAACACGAGGCCGAGATCCATCTCGTCCACCAACGTCCGCAGCAATTCGACGATCTGCGCCTGCACGGTCACGTCGAGCGCGGTAGTAGGTTCGTCCGCGAGCAGCAGCGCCGGCTCGCAGACAATCGCGGCGGCAATCATCGCGCGCTGCTTCATGCCGCCGCTGAGTTCGTGCGGATACGCGCGTTCGGTGGTGCGCGGGTCTTTGAAGCCGACGCGCGCGAGCACGGCCTGCACTTCGTCGCGTATCGCGCGGCCGCGCAGCGGACGGTGGGCGCGGATCACGTCGGCGAGTTGCGCGCCGATCGTGAAGGCGGGGTTGAGCGCCGTCGCCGGATCCTGAAAGATCATGGAGATGCGCCGTCCGCGCAATGCCCGCATGCGTGCCTCGGACGCACGGCCCACGTCTTCGCCATCCAGCATGATCCGGCCGCCGCTGATGCGCCCCGCGTTGCCAAGCAAGCCGAGCACCGCCAGCGAGGCGACGCTCTTGCCCGAACCCGATTCGCCGACGAGACCGACCGCTTCACCGCGTCCCACCTGCAAATCGAGTCCATGCAACACTTCGGTCTGCGTCTTACCCGAACCGAACGTGACGCGCAGGTTCTCAATCGACAGAAGCGCTTCGTTCATAGCGACGCTCCCGGCACATTCACCGCATGCGCATTGCGCCGCCGCGGATCGAGAATGGTGCGCATCGAGTCGCCGAACAGATTGAAGGCGAGCACGCTGACGAACACCGCAGCGCCCGGGAACACCGATACCCACCAGTTGTCGGTGAAAATCAGTGCGCGTGCGTCGGAGAGCATCGCGCCCCAACTCGGCGTCGGCGGTTGCACGCCGAGTCCAATGAAACTGAGCGACGCCTCCACGATGATCGTCACGCCGAGCAGCAACGACGCCTGGATCAGCACCGGCGAAATGATGTTGGGCAAAACGTCGGAGAACATGATGCGCGCCCCGCTCGCGCCTTGCAGAACCCGTGCGGCGACATACTCCGCTTGCGACTCGGTCTTCGCGAGACTATGAGTGAGCCGTGCAAGACCCGGCGCATAGAGCACGCCGATCAACAGCACGAGCTTGGTTTCATTCGAAATGGCGAGAAATCCAACATGCAGCGTATCAGTGCCGGTAATGCCGACGAGCGCGATCGCCCAGATCAACAGCGGAATCGACGCGAGCACTTCCATCACTTTCATCAGCGTCTCGTCGAGCCAGGAGCCGGCCTTGTAGCCCGCCACGAGGCCGATGCCCGTGCCGAGCATGAGGCCGATGGCGACCGCGCACAGTCCGATGGACAGCGACGCGCGAGCGCCCCAGATCGTGCGGCTCAAAATGTCGCGGCCCACCTGGTCGGTGCCGAGCCAGAACGCCGCACTCGGCGCTTCCAGGCGATGTTCGATATAGAGCTGCAGCGGGTCTTTCAACGGCAGCCACGGCGCGCACACTGCGATCACGCCCAGTAGCGCAATCGTCACGAGACCGATCGCACCGGCCGGTTCGCGCATCAGCGCGCGCAGCAAGTGGCCGGCCGATGCAAGCCATGTGCCGAGCGCAGACGGTTTGCGTTGCACGTTGGGTAGGGATGAATCAGCCATCATGTTCGGTTCGCCTTCGGGTCGAGATAACCGTGCAGTACGTCGGCGCACGTGTTCGACGCGATGAAGATCGTCGTGATCACGAGCACGATGGCCTGCACGGTCGGATAGTCGCGCTGGAAGATCGCCGTGAGCAACGCACGCGAGACGCCCGGCAAATTGAAAATCTGCTCCACGATCAACGCCCAGCCGAACATATAGCCGTAACTCATCGCGGCCGTGCTCACCAGCGAAGGCAACGCGTTCTTCAGCGCATACAGGCGAATACGCGACGGCGACAAACCGAGCGCTCTGGCGGTCCGCACATAATCCTGCGAAAGTGCGTCGACCATGTTCGCCCGCACCAGGCGGCTCAACACGGAGATGTAGTACACCGACATCGTCAGTACGGGCAGCACCAGTGCGAGCAGATGCGACGCCATGCCGTCCGACCAGGGCGTGAGGCCGCCCACAGGAAACCAGCCGGTCTTCAAAGCGACATAGCGGATTAGCAGCAACCCCAGCCAGAACGACGGCACGGATAAACCGACGATCGCCACGGCTCGCAGAAGATGGTCCGTGCCGCTGTTCTCTTTCAGTGCTGCCACGGTGCCGAGCACGATCGACACCACGATCGTGAACACGAACGACAGCGTGACGAGCTCGATGGTATTCGGCAACGTATCGGCGATTTGCGGGCCGATCGGGTTGCCGGTCGCGTACGACTTGCCGAAGTCGAGCGCGAGCGCACCGTTCAGCCAGCGGCCGTATTGCGCGGCGACAGGCCGGTCGAGTCCGTATTGATGATTGAACGCGGCAATCTGTTCGACGCTGGCGTCGCTGCCCAACGTCAGGCGCGCGGGCGACACGGGTGTCGCGCGACACATGGCGAATAGCAATGCGCTCACGACAAGCAGCACGAGCATGGAGGAAAACAGCCTCGAAACGGCTTTCATATCGACCTCATGCCTTCGCGAGATAAACGTTGTCGAGCTTCAGCGAGAAGCCGGTGTTCACCTGGAAATCCTTGACGTTGCTGCGCCACAGGTTCTGCACTTCCAGTGCGCCGATCCAGACGGCCGGACAGTCGCGCGCCAGCACCTGTTGAATTTTCGCGAGGATCGGCTTGAGCGCGGCCGGATCGTCGACCAGATAGCTGTCGTCGATCAGTTTCAGCAGTTCGGCGCTTTCGTAGCCGCTCGCTTTCCAGAGACTTTCGGTTGGCCGGAACAGCGCATTGAGCAGATACGTTGGCTCCGGTGGCGCGATGAAGCCGGTCAAAGCCGCAGCGTGGTTGCCGACTAGCACCTGTGAGATCATCTGCCCGAAATCGAGCGGGCGCAGATTGACGCGCACACCCAGCGACGCCAGTTGCGCCTGAATGAACAGCGCCGTCGACGCTGTATCGATCAGATACGCAGGCTGCACGTACAGCAGATCGAACGATGCGCCGCTCGCATACTTCGAGCTTTTCAACGCCGCTCGCGCCTGGTCCAGATTGAACGCCAGACTTGCGGCCGAGCCCGCGTCATACCACGAGGACTCTGGCGCGAACGGCATGCTGCTCGCCTTCACCGCGCCGTAGCACAGATCGCGGCAGACCTTGACCCGGTCGAGCACGAGCGATACCGCACGGCGAAATGCCGGATCGTCGAACGGCGCCTTGCGATTGTTCAGACACATCATCAGCGGGCTGGTCGGCGAGGGCCGGCTGTCGCCCGCGAGGCCCGCCGACGTGCGGATCTGCGCGAACGTCTGGGCCGGCGGCGCGCTAATGATCTGCGTCTGGTCCGACATCAGCGACGCAAGCCGCGACGATTCTTCCGGAATGATGCGGAACACTACCTTGTCCCAATGTGGCTCGCCCCTTCCCCAGTAAGCAGGATTTCGCTTCAACTCGACAAAGTCGTTCGCCTTCGACTGCACGAAGACTGCGGGGCCGGTACCGACGCCGATCGGCGTCTGCCTGAAATAGTCAGCCGGGTGTTGCTCGCGGCTGCCTACGGGGAAAATACCCATGTACTTCGACATGTAGTCGAGCAACGGCCGGTAAGGACGCTTGAGGCGGATCACGGCGGTGTGCGCGTCCGGTGCGCTGACCGATTCGATCACGGTCCAGAACGGGCGGCGGAACGCTTTGTTCGCGGGATTCAGCACGTAGTCGAAGCTGTATTTCACATCGGCGGAGGTGAACGGCTGGCCGTTCTGAAAACTCACGCCGCGCTGCAGATCGAACGTGTACGTGAGTTTGTCCGTCGAAATGGTCCATGCGCGCGCCAGTTGCGGCACCCGTTGGCCGCGCGCGTCGATGCCGACCAGATTCTCGAAGATCAGCTGGTTGATCGCCATCACGTCGTGATTCGGCTGGTTGATCGGATCGAGCGTTTGCGGATTGCTCGGAATGGCGACCGACAGCACCCCTGCTTCGGCCGCGAAGACGCGGCCTTCGAATGCGAACGGCAGGGAAAGCCCCGCGATGCCCGCGGCGCCCGCACGGAGCACTTGTCGACGCCTGCTGCTGAAAGTCATGAAATCCTCTGTTTTTTCAATGCCGCCCGATTCGCCATTTTTCGTGAATCGATTCACAGACAATAGTGAGGTTGGTGCGGCGAGTCAACTTTTCAAAAATATCGGAAACCCTGGCTGACGGATCAGAACGCGCTGCTGCTGGCCTAGGCGAGCAACAACGAGGCATCGGCGAGCGACAGCACCGTCGTGCGCGAATCGAATGCCGTGGAAAAAAGATGATCGTGCACAACCTGATCCGGGTCGTAACAGCAATCCTTGACGGTATATAAGCGAAAGTCCGCGTCGCTCGCATAGGCGACCGACGACAGCACAACACCTGTCGACGCAATGCCGACCATGATCAGCGTGTCGATACCTTGGGCAGAAAGCCGCGCCTGCAGATCGGTACCGAAAAACACGCTCACACGATGCCCGATAATGAGCGGTTCGCTGGTCCTCTGGCCGAGTTCCGGCGCGATTTTGTCGTCGATGAAAAGACCAAGTTGCTTGAGCCCTTGCCCGTTCTTGTTCAACGGGCTGACTTCCGGATAGCCCGGACTGAACTGGATCTTGGCGAAATAGATGCTGACGCCTTTGGCGCGCGCGGCATCGCACAACTTGCTCGTGTTGGCGAGCAGCGTAGGCGCGACCGATGGGAAAAGCCCCAGGATGTCGGTCTGATAATGCATCACGACAAGCGCCGTTTGCGTCGGCACGATCGCCGGCAACGGCGCACCCACGCTCTGCGCGGACGCGGCGCTGATTCCGCCGTCTCCGCAGCCATCGAGACCAAGACCCGTCGCCACCGCACCTGCCAGCACACCTGCCGTTTTCATAAACCGTCGACGGCCTGCACCGCCTTCCTTGCTGTTCTCCTGCCTCGACTGTAACCCGTTTTTTCTGTCGCCCATATTGCGCCTCAGATTTGGTGAATCGATTCATTTACGGTACACACGCAATGTCGGCGGCGAAAAATCCGCTGTCAAGCGACTTGGCGGTCGGATAAACCCTGGGGAATCGAAGCCGGCTAACGCTTTTTTCGGCGTGCCAGGCCGGGAGGCGCCCCGCACGACTCGCGCACGATCATCCGCATGGGGTGTTTCGAGCGGCGAATGCCGGATGGCGCGGAGCCGTCGATCAGCTGCAACATCATGTCCGCTGCTTCGCGGCCGACGTCGCGCGGGCTTTGCGTCACCACGGTCAACGCCGGCGACGCGATGCCCGAATACTCGTGCTCGCCGATGGAAATCACCGACAGGTCGGCCGGGATCGACAGCCCGGTTTCCCGCACCACTTCGAGCACGATGGCCACGTCGTTCAGCGTGGCGATGATGGCGGTAGGTCGCCCGCGGCCGGTGAGCAGAGCACGGCAGACATCCTTGTCAAACGCACTGGTACGCAGCACGAGCGCCGGATCGGGCGCAATGCCGGCCACCTCGCACGCGGCCTGATAGCCACGCACCATCTCGCGGCCCACCCAAGTGTTTTCGTGGCCGGCCACGAGCGCAATGGCGCGATGCCCGAGCGAAGCGAGATAGCGCACGGCCTGACGACAACCGTCGGCGTGATCGGTCAGCACCGAATTGAATTCGCCTTGGGCATCGCGCTCCCATAGCACGACCGGCATATTCAGGGTATGCAGGAAGTTGAAATAGGAAGGCGTCTCGTCGTCGGAAATCGCGCCGATGAATCCGTCGATGCGGCGCTGCTTCAGGCTCGACAGAATGGCCCGTTCGCGCTCGAGATCGTAGTGGGAATTGGCGATCAGAATCTCGAAACCCCTTGCCCGCAGACGTTCTTCGGCGGCGCTCACCATCTGTGCGGCGGTGTGCTGCGTGATGTCGGAAATCAGGCAGCCAATCGCGCTCGAACTGCCTTTGCGCATGCTGCGCGCCACCACGTTCGGCACGAAATTCAGCTCGGTCATCGCGGCGCGCACCGCCTCCTGAATGGCCGACGCCACATTCTCGCGACCGTTCAACACGCGCGACACCGAGCCGACCGACACCTTCGCGAGACGCGCGACGTCCTGCACGGTAGGCGAACCCTGCGGGGATTTTCGGCTGCGCAATGCAGGCTTGACGGGTTTGCTGGCGCTCTCTTTGGGCATGACGGAAGGCGAAAAGGTCGTCGATCGATTCTCAATGAATCGATGCATCGGGGCGATTATAGTGCGTCCCGGCTCCCGCCGATGGCGACGCGGCTTTGCGACGGGAATTGGCCGCCGTCCGTGCATAGGGGAAACGATTGTCGGGCTATGCGAAAAACAGATACGCCTGGGGATCAACAGCTTCAGTCCAAGGCATGCCGCGTCATGCTCGCCGGGGCTGCTCATGCCCTGCTTTCAACTCCCGCATGCATGAATGAGGAACTGCTGAAACGCCACCGCCGGCGTATCCAGCGTTGCGCCCTTGCGCCACAACATGCCCGCATCCATTTGCGGAATCGCATTGAGAATGGGCCGCGCGTCGATCCGCTTGCCTTCCAGCGACCAGGGGCGAAATACCATGTCGGACAGAATCGTCACGCCGAAACCATGCGCGACCAGACCGCGCAGCGCTTCCATTGAACTGGTGCGAAAGGCGATATTCGGCTCGACGTCGTTCTGCTTCCAGTAACGCAGCGTCGACTGCTCGCCTTCATCAACCGTAATCAAGATGTACGGATAGCTCGCAATATCCGCGAGCGAAGGCGTATTGAGTTGCGCGAGAGGATGAGTCGGCGCGGTCCACAACTGCCGGCGCGAGCGGATCAGCACATGGTGGCGGAAACGCCTGATATTTTCGACATTGGACAGCAGAACGACCCCGAGATCGACGTCGCCGGCGAGCACGGCCTGTTCGATCGACTCGCGATCCAGGTCGTGCAGATCGATCACGATGTCGGGATACGTCGCGCGAAAACGCGCCATCAGCTCGGGCAGGAAATAGCCCAATACCGTATACGACGCCGCCATACGCACGGTCCCTTTCAGATCGTGCGAGCGGAACGGCGCCTTGTAGACCGCGTCGCGTACCGAGTCGAGTATGTGTCTCGCGTGATTCAGAAAGTCGTGCCCGTCCGGCGTCAGCGTGACGCCTTGAGGCAGGCGTTCAAAGAGCCGCGTACCCAGGGTTTCCTCCAATGCGAGCACCGCATTGGTAATCGCCGATTGCGACACATGCTCGGCCGTTGCCGCCATCGAAAACTGCCCATTCTGGGCTGCCGCCACGAAGTAGCGCATCTGCCGCAAGGTAACGTCTTTTGACATGTGTTTTTCGAATAGCAGGATTCGGTATTCGTGATTTTACGTTGGAAATTCCGCTTCCTATACTCCGCCTCTAATAAAGCCGCCCGGAGACGCCCCCCATGAACGCCCCGCTGACGCCGCCACTACGTGACGCGCTTGCCTCCGTATCGCTCGACGACAAATACACCCTCGAAAAAGGCCGCGTCTATATGAGCGGCACTCAGGCGCTGGTGCGATTGCCGATGCTGCAGAAGGCGCGCGATCGCCGCGCCGGCCTCAATACCGCGGGCTACGTGTCCGGCTATCGCGGCTCGCCGCTCGGCGCGCTCGATCAGGGTCTGTGGAAAGCCAAGAAGCATCTGAAGGAACACGACGTCGTGTTTCAACCAGGGGTTAACGAGGATCTCGCCGCAACCGCGGTGTGGGGCACGCAGCAGCTCAATCTTTGGCCGGGCGCCAAGGTCGACGGTGTGTTCGGCATGTGGTACGGCAAAGGGCCGGGCGTGGATCGTACCGGCGATGTCTTCAAGCACGCCAATGCGGCCGGCACCGATCCGAACGGCGGCGTGCTGGTGCTGGCGGGCGACGATCACGCGGCCAAGTCGTCGTCGGTCGCGCATCAGTCGGAGCATATGTTCGTGGCGAGCGGCATTCCGGTGCTGTACCCGGCCAGCGTGCAGGAGTATCTCGACTACGGTCTGCACGGCTGGGCCATGAGCCGCTACGCGGGTTTGTGGGTGGCGATGAAATGCGTCACGGACGTGGTCGAATCGAGTGCGTCGATCGACATCGATCCGGAGCGTTTGCAGATCGTGCTGCCGGAAGACTTCGACATGCCCGAAGGCGGCCAGAATATCCGCTGGCCCGACCCGCCGCTCGCGCAGGAGGCGCGTCTACTGAACCACAAGTGGTACGCGGCGCTCGCTTACATTCGCGCCAACAAGCTGAACCGCGTGGTGATCGACAGCCCCAACCCACGCCTCGGCATCATGACCGCAGGCAAAGCGTACCTCGACGTGCGGCAGGCGCTCGCCGACCTCTCGCTCGACGACGAAACCTGCGCCCGCATCGGCATACGCGTGCTGAAAGTGGGTTGCGTATGGCCGCTCGATGCGCAGAACGCGCGCGACTTCGCAACCGGACTCGACGAGATTCTGGTGGTGGAAGAAAAACGCCAGATTCTCGAATACGCGCTCAAGGAGGAACTGTATAACTGGCGCGACGACGTGCGGCCAAAAGTGTTCGGCAAGTTCGATCAACGCGACGACGAAGGCGGCGAATGGTCCGTGCCGCGTGGGCAGACGCTGCTGCCCGCGCACTACGAACTATCGCCCGCCTTGATCGCGAAAGCGATCGCCCGGCGCCTCGCCAAGGCCGATCTCCCCGCCGATCTGCGGGCGCGGATCGAAGCACGCGTTGCGGTGATCGAGGCCAAGGAACGCGAGGCGGCCACGCCCCGCTCCGTGACGGAGCGGCAACCGTGGTTCTGTTCGGGCTGCCCGCACAATACCTCGACACGTGTGCCGGAAGGCTCGCGCGCACTGGCCGGCATTGGCTGCCACTACATGTCGATGTGGATGGACCGCAAGACGGAGACCTTCAGCCAGATGGGCGGCGAAGGCGTCGCGTGGACCGGCCAGATGCATTTCACGAATGAGAGGCACGTGTTCGTCAATCTGGGCGACGGCACCTATTTCCATTCGGGTCTGCTCGCGATTCGCGCTTCCATCGCGGCTGGCGCGAACGTCACCTACAAGCTGCTGTACAACGACGCGGTCGCGATGACCGGTGGCCAGCCGGTGGACGGCGTGCTCACCGTCCCGCAGATCGCGTTCCAGGTCGTCGCGGAAGGCGCGAAGCACGTGCTGATCGTGACCGACGAGCCGGAGAAATACGACGCGAACATTCGCCTGCCAGAAGGCGTGAAGGTGTATCACCGCGACGAACTCGACCGCCTGCAGCGCGAGTTGCGCGAGATAACGGGCACATCGATCCTGATCTACGACCAGACCTGCGCGACCGAAAAACGCCGGCGCCGCAAACGCGGCACGTATCCCGATCCGGCGAAGCGCGCCTTTATCAACGATGCAGTGTGCGAAGGTTGCGGCGACTGCTCGGTGCAGTCGAATTGTCTGTCGGTCGAGCCGCTGCAAACGCCGCTCGGCACCAAGCGCAAGATCAACCAGTCGTCGTGCAATAAAGATTTTTCGTGCGTGAAAGGCTTCTGCCCGAGTTTCGTCACGGCGGAAGGTGCACAGTTGAAAAAGCCCGCCAAACCCGCGCCCTCAGCCGCGTTGCCCGATTTCGCGGCGCTGCCTCGACCTTCGATAGCCTCGCTAGTGAAGCCGTACGGCGTGCTGGTGACAGGCGTCGGCGGAACCGGCGTCGTGACCATCGGCGGCTTGCTGGGCATGGCGGCGCACCTCGAAAACAAGGGCGTCACCGTGCTCGATATGGCCGGGCTCGCGCAGAAAGGCGGCGCCGTGCTCAGTCACGTGCAGATCGCCGCGGCGCCCGAGCAATTGCACGCTACGCGGATTGCGGCCGGTGAAGCGCGCCTGATTCTCGGCTGCGATGCGATCGTTTCCGCTTCCGCCGAAGTGCTGGCCCGCACGCAACGCGGCATCACGAAGGCGGCGATCAACAGCGGCGCCACGCCGACCGCGCAGTTCGTGCGGGATCCCCAATGGAGTTTTCCGGCTGATCAAACGCAACAGGTTTTGCGCGCGAGCATTGGCGACGACTGCGACTTCATCGACGCCAATCGTCTCGCGCTCGCGCTGTTGGGCGACACGCTCTATGCCAATCCCCTGTTGCTCGGCTTTGTCTGGCAACGCGGCTGGCTGCCGCTCGGCTACGACAGCCTCGATCGCGCGATCGAACTGAATGGCGTGGCCGTCGAAAAGAATCGTCTGGCGTTCGAATGGGGACGCTATGTCGCACAACACGGTGAAGCAGCCGTGGATGCCTTTACGCCGCAACCCGCAAAACAGCAGGCCATTGTCGTGCAGATGCCCGAATCGCTGGACCGGCTGATAGAGCGCAACGTCGAGCGGCTGAGTACGTACCAGAACCCTCGTTATGCGGCCCGCTATGTCGAAGCGGTCGAACGGCTGCGCACGAAGGAAACGGCGGTCATGGGCTCGGCAAAACCGCGCCTTACGCCGGTAATCGCGCGCAATCTGGCAAAACTGATGACCTACAAGGACGAGTACGAAGTGGCCCGTCTCTATGTGGACCCGGCTTACATGGACAAGCTGCGGGCTCAGTTCGAAGGCGAGCCGGGCCGCAATTACAAGCTCGCGTTTCATCTCGCGCCGCCGTTGCTCGCCAAACGCGACGAGCACGGCCATCTGAAAAAGCAGCGATTCGGACAATGGACCCTCACGATGTTTCGCGTGCTCGAGAAATTCAGGTTCCTGCGCGGCACGGCATTCGACCTATTCGGCAAGACGGAAGAACGCCGCAGAGAGCGTGAGTTGATCGCTCAGTACTTCGCCTTGGTCGACGAATTTTGCGCAACGCTCGACGCAGCCCGTTTCGATGCCGCGATGAAACTCGCCAACCTGCCGGACGAAATTCGCGGCTTCGGTCATGTCAAGGAGCGCAACGTGCTCGCTGCGACGGCTAAACGCGAACGCTGGCTGGCGGAATACCGCACCGATGCAACTGGCAAGCAACTCTATTCATCTTCTCAACTTATCGAAAAAGCATTATGAAATCGACAATGCATAATCGTGATGGCGTGATCTGGCTAGACGGTGAACTGGTGCAATGGCGCGATGCGCAACTCCACTTTCTGACGCATTCGCTCCACTATGGCATGGCCGTATTCGAAGGTGTCAGGGCATACGAGACCACTGCGGGTCCAGCGATCTTCCGCCTCGACGACCACACGAAAAGACTTTTCAATTCCGCGAAGATCTTCGAAATGGCTGTGCCCTTCGGCATGGAGACGATTCGCGAGGCGCAACTGGAAGTGGTGCGCCGCAATCAGCTGACAGCGTGCTATCTGCGTCCCCTCGTATGGCTTGGCAGCGAACAGATGGGCCTCGGTGCACGCGACAACACGGTCCACGTCGGCATCGCCGCGTGGCCCTGGGGCAGCTATCTCGGCGAGGAGGGACTCGCGCGCGGTATTCGTGTCAAGACGTCGAACTGGTAAAAAAAGGGATGGGCATCGACCCGCAGCTCCTGAGCAACCGGGAGAAGACGACGCTGGTTGATGCCCTGAAACAAACCTATCCGCTATCAGAGCTGCTATCTGTCCTGAGGATGAAGCTGAGGCACTCGCTGGAATGTCTAACAGCGAAGTACTTCACCCAACCGCGTAACACCGGATTGATTAGTTCTACCACCCGATCCACCGGCTGCGACTGGTATCGCCGGAACACCTCTTTGCACTTGCGCAATAATGCCGTCCGCTTCTTCAGCTTGGGCGTGTAGTGCGCTCGCCACACGTGCTTCTTGACGCCGCGGAGTCGACGGAAGTCGAATTCCAGAAAGCCGAAGCTCTCTGCGCGGTCCCGATCCACTGTGCGACTCTTCTCTTCAGGCTTCCTCCGCAGCCTGGGGACGGGGAAGTCCCTTCCATTCTCTAGCCGCGTGATTGTGAACTTCGCGTTTTCATTATTCTGTGCCTTGGATCGAGCACGGTCCCGCCAAAAACTTCAGGTATCCTCATTAGCACCAATCCAGCGCAATTCACTCAGGTAGTCATGAGTTTGAGTCGACGCCCATGAACGCCGGAACTCGACCGGCGCGCCTTGCAGGTCGAACGCCACGCGAATACTCAGCAGCACCGGCTGCCCCGCCGGAAGACCGAAGTCTGCGGCGACATCTTCAGGGAGCGCACAGGCCTGCAGGCGATCTTCGACCCGGCTCACCGACACGCCGCACTGCTGCTCCAGAAACGAATACACGAGGTGAGCCGGGGCATCGTCGCTTCCCCATTCCTTGCCGCCCACACGTGCATACGGGAACGCGATCGACTCCAGCACCAGCGGTGTCTCGCCGAGCGAACGAAGCCTGCGCAGCCGATAGACAAGATCCCCCGCTTCGAGACGCAGCGCGGCACGCTCGTCGTCTCGGGCTGCGGCCCGCTCGCGCAGCAGGATCGTATCGACCGGCAGGCGGCGCATATCGTCACGCCGGTCGACGAGACGGTAGAAACTCGTAAACGCGCGCTCGTTGGTGGCTCTGGCGACAAACGTGCCCCGCCCTCGCTGGCGGACGACGAGGCCCTGGCCGCTCAGCACGTCGAACGCTTTGCGCACGGTGCCGACGCTCACCTTCAGCTCTTTGGCGAGCGCTTCTTCGCCCGGTAGCAACTGCCCAGGCATCCATTCGCCGCCAACGATTCGTTCACGCATGTGGCGCGCAAGCCGGACGAAAGCGGGACTCAGATCAAGTTGGGTCATCGTTTAATTCTATAGAGAATATAGAAATAACACTACAGAATTTGATTCCCAACGCATCGGCGGATACCTAGAGTTGAGCCTTGACGAGCGTCGCTGCCATTGGGCTGCGGCCCGGCACTACGTCCACCCGCGTCGATTGACCGGCGTGGGTATCGGTGCATGCACAACGACTTCCCATCACCTCATCAAGGCCGCTGGCTGGATCCATCCATGAAATCGAGTATTCACCGCATCACCTCTGTCGAAGCGCTACACGTCGGCCAGTTTCTCTACGCCCGGATCCGCACGGAAGCCGGGTTGACCGGTTTCGGCGAGGCGGGCTCGTGGGGACACATCGAGGCGGCGAAAGCCGCCCTCGAAAAGTTCGGCGAATATCTGGTCGGCAAGGACGCCAACCAGATCGAGCGGCACTGGAACGTGATGCAGCGCTTCTCGCATTTTCGCGGCACCGCGGTCAACGCGGCCGTGTCGGCGATCGACATCGCACTCTGGGATCTGCTCGGCAAACGGCTGCAGGTTCCCGTGTGGCAACTGCTCGGCGGCGCGTACCGTGACCAGCTGCGCGTGTACGGTCACGTCTACGCCGAAACGCTCGACGAAGTGCTCGCGGATTGCCGGCGCTTGCGCTCGGAAGGTTTCACCGCAATAGGCCATATCAACCCGTTCCTCGACGAGCCGGAAGGCGATGTTTATTTCCGCTCCTTTGCCGGCAAGGTGCGCGACGCGAAGGAGCGGGTAATGGCCTTTCGCGAGGCAGTGGGACCGGACGTCGATCTGCTGATCGAAATGCACCGCCGTCTGAATCCCGCCGAAGCGATCGCGATCGGCCAGGTGCTGGAACCGCTCACGCCGATGTGGCTCGAAGACCCGCTGCGCCCCGAGTTCTACACGCAGATGACGACCGTCGGTCACGCGATCCGTGTGCCCGTCGCGACCGGCGAACGCTTCAGCACGCCAGCCGAATTCCATCTGCAACTGGCGGGCGGCGGGGTACGTTATGCGCGCACGTCGGTCTGCGTGTGCGGCGGGATCACCGGCGCGAAGAAGATCGCCGCACTCGCGGAAGCGCAGAACGTCGACATCGCGCCGCATAACCCCCTGTCGCCGATCAGCCTCGCGGCGTGCATGCAGGTGGCCGCTTCAGTGCCGAACTTTGCGATCCAGGAATACCCGACCGGCTTCGAGAACCTAGTGCTCAAGTCCGGGCAGAATCTGCTCGGCTCGGATCTCGTCAAGAATCATCCGGTGCCGAAGGAAGGCTTCATCACGGTGCCGGACGCGCCGGGTATCGGCGTCGAACTGGTGGACGACGTGGAGCATCGCCGTGCGCCGTTGCACCGGCCGGTGTCGATGCGCAGCACGATCGACGGCGCCCCGCTCGATCAATGAAGCAGGCATCGGGACGCGACAACGCGAAACGTCCCGATGAACACAAACACGCTTCGCGCGACGCATCACCAGAACAACATGCAAGGAGACTACCGTGACCCCATCCGATCCGGACAATTTCAAAGGCGTCGGCCGCGGCCGATGGACGATCGTATTGCCGATCGTTTTCGCGGTCTACATGCTGTCCTATTTCGATCGCGTGAACATCGCGATGGCATTGCCGCACATGACGAAAGCACTGGGCCTCACGTCCGTGCAGGGAGGCTGGATCGGCGGCGCGTTCGCGTGGGGCTATGCTTTCACGCAGCTGCTCGGCGGTTATATGTCGCTGAAGTTCGGGCCGCGCCGGCTCGTCGCGATCTGTCTGCTGCTATTCGGCGGCGCGGCGATGCTGACCGGCGTGGCGACGACTTTCTGGCAGATCGTCGCGGTGCGCATTCTGCTCGGCTGCGCCGAAGGTCCGATCTACGCGGCGACCTCGATGCTTCTCGCGCAATGGTTCACGAGGCCCGAACGCGGGCGCGCCTTCGGTATCTGGAATCTGGGCGCACCGCTCGGCGGTTTCCTTGCCGGCCCGATTTCCGGCGCGCTGATCGCCCATTTCGACTGGCGCGTGATGCTGATCGCCGAAGGCCTGCCCGCATGGATCTTCTGCCTTGTGTGGTTCAAGGCGATCCCGCAAAGCCTCGACCTGGCAGGCTGGCTCTCAGCCGCCGACCGTGACGTGCTGCGCCGCGATCTCGCCACGGAACAGGCGGGCTACACGAAGCCCGAGCACGACCCGTGGTGGACGATCTTCAACGAACCCGCCGTCTGGCTGCTGACGCTCGGCTTCGGACTCAATACGATCCTGCTGTACGGCACGACGCTGTGGCTGCCTTCGGTGATGAAGTCCTACGGACAGCTGAGCGAAACGACGATTGGCTTTCTGTCCGGCGCGCCGTTCGTGATGTCGATGTTCGGCATCTACTATATCAGCCGCCGCTCGGACCGGCATGGCCAGGAGCGCCGCTGGCATGCGGCGATTCCGACCATGCTCACCGGCGTCCTGATGATAATGGCCGCGTTCGTCCCCGCTCCGCTGTTCTATTTGCAGATTGCGCTGTTCATTGCGCTCGGCTTCACGCTGAAGATGTTGATGCCGCTGGTCTTCGCCCGGCTCACCGAGATCCTGCCGATGAGGAAGGCCATGCCTGCCGTAGCGTTCGTGAGCGGTGTGGGCAATCTGATCGGACAGTTCCTCGGGCCGCTGATGGTTGGCTATGTACGCGCGGCTTCGTCCGACTACAAGCTCTCGCTGCTCGCATTGGGCGCGTCTGCGCTGCTGGGCGGTGTGGCGATCGCGTTGTCGAAGTCGGCCGCCGAACGGTCTGGAACGGCTCGCAATGCGGTGCGTAATGCCGAGGTGATGAAGTAGAACTACGTCGCGCCGGAGGGTGCCTACGCCCCCCCGTCCTGCGGACATCGCGGGTGAAAACTGCGCTAGAAAATCTCAATGCAGCGCAAGCGGTACTGCAGGCGCTTCGATATCCCGCTGCTGCGTACGATGAATCAGAAGCGCGATCACGGCCGCAGCGCCGAAGAGGAAGTAGCCGAGAATGTAGAAGCTGCTCGACAGATTGCCGCCGCGCGCATAGAAGCCAACGATCAGCGGCCCGACCACGCCGCCGAAGCTGGCAAACATGTTGATCATCGCGACCGACGGCGCCGCCTGATTGCGCGGCACCTTGCTGATCACCCACGCCCACCACGTGCCGGCCGGCGAAAAAAGCCCAGCGCCGGCGATACAGAACATCACCATCGTGAACACCACGCCGCCTTCGATATAGTGCTGCGCGAGCAGCGCCGCGCCGGCCACCACCAGCGGCACGGCGACGAACCAGCCGCGCGAAATGGTAGACGGCTTGTCCGACAGCCACGAGTTCACGAACATCGACAATGCGCCAAACAGCGAAGGCAGCGCCGTCAACCAGCCTACCGCCGCGAAACCGTGCGGGAAATATTGCTTGATGAGGCTCGGCATCCACAGACCGAAGCTGAAAATTACCATGATCCACGACAGCGCGACGATCGCGAGAAGCCACACCGTCGAGCGCTTCAGCACGCTGCCGAAGCTGCCGTCCGCACCGGTTCCCGCGAGACGCTGCTGCGTGATGAAGTCGCGCTCCGCGCTGGACAGCCAGCGGTCGGTGGTCGGATCGTCGGAAACGAACATCCACACGAGCACGGCCATGAAGATCGCAGGCAGGCCTTGCAGCACGAACATCGTCTTCCAGTGGAATACGTCGATCATCCAGCCCGCAAGCGGCGCCATCAGCACTGAGGACAACGGCAGCGCATATTGCGCGAACGCAATGCCGCGCGCCCGCTCGCGGGCCGGAAACCAGCGCACGAAGATCACCGAAAACGACGGCCAGATCACCCCTTCAGCGAGTCCCATCACCACACGCACCGCGATCAGCGCGGGCAGCGTGTGCACCATGCCGGTCAGGCATGCCATCAAGCCGGTGATGAACATCGAGACGGCGATCACGCGGCGCGGCCCGATGCGCGTCGAAATCCAGCCGCCAGGAATCTGCGTGACCAGATATCCCCAGAAGAATGCGCCCAACAGCGCGCCGGTGATCGTCGTGCCGAGTTGCAGATCGTGCGCCATCTGCGGTGCCGCAACGCCGATGTTGGTGCGATCGGCAAACGCCACGAGGTAGCTGACAAAAACGATCAGACCTACCCGCAGCCAGCGTGATTTTCCGATCCGTTGCGTGTCGTATGCGGTGTCCATTGCGTGCCTCCTCTTCGTTTTCGATGTTATGGGCGCTCGGCTGGCGCAGATTACGGAGTGACCAGCGCTTGCGCTTCGCGCGCGGCGATCTCGTCGAGCACGATAGGTAGCGCCAGCTCGAAGCTGGCCATCCCCATCGTGCTTGCCAGTTGCATGACTTCGAGAATCTCCGCCGGCGTTGCGCCGTACTTCAGCGCGTTCTCGATATGCACGTGCGTGCCGGGCACGTATTGATGCGTGACCGATACGTCCACGGCGATGTACATGAACTCCTTCACTTTCGGCGGCAGGCTGCCGTGCACCCACGGCACGGATGAGAACGTCGTAAACGCTTCGAAGAAGTCCGGATCGAGCGCGAGCGTGCCGTCCCAGATCGCGCTCCAGTAGCCGCGCTTTTCCGTAAATTCGCTCTTGATCGCCTGACGTCGCGCATCGGCGTGGCTTGTGTCGATCGCGTTGCGCGGGTCGTTCGCAACCTTCTCTTCGAGCACCGGCATGCCGATCACACAAGCATGCACGCCGATCACGCTGATCAGTTCGAGCGTCTCGAGCAGTTCGTCGCGCGTGGCGCCCTGGCGCAGCGCTTCGCGGCAATGGCGGCGCACGGCAACTGCATTGAGATGCGTGACCGACGCTTCGAGCGCAAAGCTCACGAGTGCCTTCACCTTCGGTTCGAGCGGACCGTTGCGATATGCGCATCCCGCGAATGCGAGGTAAGCCTCGACGAATTCCGGGCTGATCGCGATCAGCGGATCGAGCGAGGTGGGCCACGAACCGCCAGCGGCAACGAACGACGCAATCCGGCCCTTGAGCGTAAGTGAAGTCATTAGGCATCCAAAGTGACAAGTCAGGAGTGAAAGCGCGCCGCCTCGCATGCAAACCGACGACGGGCGAACTGCGCGGAGGGAGTGACACTTATCTTATGAGCGACCTTACGAAACCGCAAACCGATATGTCCCGCCGGGCGCTTTGTTGCTTCGCAGCAGCGGCACGCTCCGGGAAACGCGCTCATGCGCTACGGACAAAGGGTTCCGGGGAATTGGTGCGTGCGTGACGCAGCGCATTATTTAGCGTTGCTTATATCGACCTTTCGCACATTTCAATGGACGCTCGCGCTCGTCGCGCCGAGCATCTCCATCATGACAACTGCAACAGGAATCCGCATGAAAGCGCTGGAAGGCTTGCGAGTGCTCGACCTGGGAACCTTCGTGGCCGGTCCGTTCTGCACGACGATCTTCGCCGAGTTCGGCGCGGAAGTCATCAAGGTGGAGCCGCCGCAAACGGGGGATTCGCTGCGCCGCTTCGGCACCGAGACCGAATGCGGCGACACGTTGATGTGGCTCACCGAGAGCCGCAACAAGAAATGTGTGACGCTCAATCTCGCCGACGAACGCGGCCGCCAGATGCTGCGCGATCTCGCGGCGAGCTGCGACATCGTGGTCGAAAATTTCCGGCCGGGCGTGATCGAGAAATGGGGCCTCGACTTCGAGTCATTGCACAAGCTCAATCCGCGCACGATCCTCGTCCGCATTTCCGCGTATGGGCAGGATGGCCCGAATCGCGGCAAACCGGGCTTTGCGCGCGTGGCGCACGCGTTTTCGGGGCTCGCCTATCTCGCGGGCGAGCCCGGCCGCGTGCCGGTCACGCCGGGTTCCACCTCGCTCGCGGATTATGGTTCGGGCATGTACGCGACGATCGGCGCGCTGATCGCGTTGCAGGCCCGCGAGCGTACCGGCCACGGCCAATGCGTCGATCTCGCGCTCTATGAGCCCATGTTCCGCGTGCTCGACGAGATGGTTCCGGCTTATCACATGTTCGGCAAGGTGCGCGAACGGATGGGCGCAAACGCGGTGAACGTCGCGCCGCATGCGCATTACCGCACCCGCGACGAGCGCTGGATCGCGATCGCCTGCACCAACGACAAGATATTCCGCCGCTTCGCGCACGTCATGCAACGCCCCGAGCTGTCAGACGACGATCAGTGGGGTCGCGCATCCGTGCGGATCGCCGCCATCGACGCGGTCAACGCTTTGGTGCAGGACTGGATCGGTGCGCGCGACCACGACGAAGTACTGCGTCTGTGCGACGAAGGCTCGGTCCCCGCCAGCCTGCTGTACAGCGTCGCCGACATCTTCGACGATCCGCAATATGAGGCGCGCGGCAATATCCGCACCATGCCGTCTCGTGCCGGCGACGTCGCGGTGCCGAACGTGATTCCACGTCTGTCAGAAACGCCCGGTGCGATCGAATGGCTCGGACCGACACTCGGCAGCCACAACGAAGAGGTATTCGGCGAACTGCTCGGCTGCAGCGGTTCGGATCTCGCCGCGCTGCGCGCGGCAGGCGTGATCTGAGCAACCGACATCACTATCCATTTCCAACCAATCGTCCATGTCACTTTCGCCACGCACTTATCTGTTCGCACCCGCAACGCGCCCCGAGCGCTTCGAGAAGGCCGCGCGCGCCGGTGCCGGCGCGGTGATCGTCGATCTCGAAGACGCGGTCGAGCACGCACGCAAGGACCACGCACGCGCTTCGCTGTCGACCACGCTGCCCGCCCTCACCCGCACCGCGCGCGCATTGAACATGCAACTGCTGGTGCGCATCAACAGCCACGGCTCGCCGTGGTACGACGCGGATCTCGACGCCTGCGCCGCACTCGACATTGACGGCATCGTGATTCCCAAAGCCGAGCATGTGGATGAAATCGTGCGCATCGCGTCTTTGAAGCCGGCATGGGCGCTGCATCTGCTGATGGAAACCGCAGCGGGATTCGCGAATCTGGCGGCGCTCGCACGCGCGTCGCACGTCGAACGTCTGATGTTAGGCACGGTCGATCTCGCGCTCGACATCGGCGCGAATGAAATCGGCGAGCCATTGCATTACTATCGCTCGCAGATCCTGCTGTTTACGCGCCTGGCGGGATTGCTGCCGGCCGTCGACGGCGTCTGCACGACGCTCGACGACCCCGCGGCGCTCGACGACGAAGTGCGGCGCGCGCGCGCCTTCGGTTTCGGCGCCAAGCTGTGCGTGCACCCCAAGCAGATCGCGCCGGTTACGGCAGGGCTCGGCCCGACGCCGCGCGAACTGCAGTGGGCGACGCGCGTATGCGAAGTCGCGGGGAGCGGTGCCGCGATCGCGGTGGACGGCAAGCTCGTCGATGCGCCGGTGCTCGCGCAAGCGCGCCGCATTCTCGCGGCGGCTGGCCATGCGTGAGCTGCCGACAGGTCCTGGCGCGTTGACCGTGCCGCGTTTGCGGCCATTCGCGTCCCTGCCCATGACTCTCTCGAAGCTCTTTTCCGGCAAACCGTCAAGCCGGAGCATCAACGATCTGCAGCACATTCGCGCGTTTGTCGCGGTCGCGCGCGAGGGCAGTCTGACCAAGGCGGCCAGGTTGCTCAATCTCACGCAGCCCGCCGTCAGCGTGCAACTGAAGAATCTGCAGGATCAACTGAAGCTGCGTTTGCTGACGCGCTCGCCACGCGGTCTCACGCTGACCGCCGACGGTCTCAAGCTATTGCCCTACGCCGAACAGATTCTCGACGCAATCGGCAATTTCGACGTCGCCGCCGACAACCTCGTCAGCATTCTGTCGGGCACGGTCTCGATCGGCACGATCCTCAATCCGCAGACGATTCGGCTGGGCGCAGTGCTGCAATACATGGCGAACCACTATCCGGAAGTGCGAACGCGCCTGCGTCACTCAATGACGGGGCAGATACTCGAACAGCTTGCGAGCGGTGCGCTCGACGTTGGCTTCTTTCTCGGCACGCCAGCGGAAAGCGACGGCATCGAATTGCATGCCATTGCCTTGATGCCGATCACCTATTACGTGATCGCACCCAAAGGCTGGCAGGAACGTATCAACGGACGCGGCTGGGCGGAACTGGCCGAGTTGCCGTGGATCTGGACGCCGCCTACGTCGATGCATCACCGGCTGCTGACGCACGCATTCGAATCGGTCGGCGCGAAGCCGCGAGTCGCGGCCGAGGTCGATCTGGAAGCCTCGATGATCGAACTGGTGCGAGCGGGTGTGGGTTTGTCGCTGGCGCGCGAGACGGTCGCGATCGACGAAGCGCAGAAATACGGCGCCGCGATCTCGCGCGAAGTGCCGATCGAAATTCCGCTGTCGTTCATCAGCCTTGCGCGGCGCCGCGAAGAGCCGCTGATCGAAGCAATGTTTTTTGCCGCGCAAATGGCGTTTTCCTGAACGCCTTCCGCGGCATGCACGGTTCCGCGCCTTTGAAGCCAAAGGTGCTTGCGACGACAACAACATGGGAGACAGACAATGTCGGCTTATGGAGCAAACGTGGCGCAGCGGCTCGATGCGCTCGAGACCGGACCGTTTCATTGGCGGCTGCTCGGCCTGATCGGCGGCGGCATGTTCTTCGACGCATTCGACAATTTCCTTGCCGGCAGCGTGCTCGGCGCGCTCGTGCAGCAGGGTCTGTCGGACATGCACATGAACGCGCTATTCATTTCGATGAGCTTTGCCGGTCTGACGCTTGGCGCATGGGGCGCGGGCGTGATCGGCGATCGCTTCGGGCGGCGCTTTTCGTATCAGTTCAATCTGCTGATCTTTGGCCTCACCTCGATCGCGGCCGCGTTCGCCCCTTCCATGACATGGCTGATCGTGCTGCGCTTCATCATGGGCATCGGCCTCGGCGCGGAGATCGTGGTCGGCTATAGCACGCTCAACGAGTTCATGCCCGCGCATGCGCGAGGTCGCTTTGCTTCGCTGCTGAACCTGGTCACCAACTCGTCGGTACTGGTCTCGGCGGCGTGCGGCTTCCTGATCATTCCGCATTTCGGGTGGCGCTGGATGTTCGCGATTCCCGGTATCGGCGCCCTCGTGATCTGGTATCTGCGCAAGAAGATGCCGGAGTCGCCGCGCTGGCTTGCGGCGGTCGGACGCCATCAGGAAGCGCGCGAAGTGGTCGAGAAAATCGAAGCGCAGAGCGTGCGCCGCGATGCGCCGTTGCCGGTCGCGCCGCAGGAAGAAGAGCCCGGCCGTCTGCGCGATCTGTTCGCCGCGCGGCAGCTATCGCGCACGGTGGTCGGGATCTCGGTGATCTGTATTTCTTTTACGGCGATGTATGCGTTCGTCGCCTGGGTGCCGACCTTTCTCGTCAAGCAGGGCTTCGACATTACCCATTCCCTGCTGATCACGTCGGCCATGTTCGCGGGCGGGCCGGCCGGTTCGCTGATCAGTATGGCGATCGCCGACAGGATTGGCCGCAAATGGGGGCTCGTGATCTTCTCCGCGCTCGGCGCGGTGATCGGCATGGCGTATCCGTACGTCACGCATGCGGTGACGATCGCGCTGGTCGGCTTCGGGGTGACGACGTGCATCTATGTCACCTCCGCGCTCGGCGTGGCGTGTTACGTGACCGAACTGTTCCCGACCCGGCTGCGGCTGCGCGGTGTCGGCCTCGCGAACGCGGCAGGGCGTGCGGTCAACGTCGGCGTGCCGTACGTGGTGGCAGCCGTGTATGCACTCGCGGGACTGCTCGGCGTGGTGTCATTCATCGCCGCGCTGTTCGCCTTGCTCGTCGTGATTCTCATCACGCTCGGCGTCGAAACCAAACAACGCACGCTCGAGGAAGTGCAGGCGCAGCCGGGCGCCGACTCGGGCATCGACGTAAAGAAACCCCTTAATATTGGAGGCATGTAAATGACAGGCGCTTCAGACACCTATGAACTCTTTGCGATCAAGTACGCTCGCCGCGACGGCTGGCGCAGCGACAACTTCATCGGCGGCGACGACGATCACAGTAGCGCGATGCCGCTCGACTACTACGTGTGGGTCGCGCGCAATAGCGAACGCGTGGTGCTGATCGACACGGGTTTCAACGCCGAAGTCGCGGCAAAGCGCGGGCGCGGCGTGCTGCGCTGTCCGATCGATTCGCTAAGGCTCGTCGGTATCGATCCCGATTCTGTCAGCGACGCCGTGATCACGCATCTGCATTATGACCACGTCGGCAACTTCACGCTATTGCCTTCGGCACGTTTTCATCTGCAGGAACCGGAGATGCATTTCGCGACCGGGCGCCATATGAAGAACGCGCATTTCGCCCATCACTATGAGCCCGACGACGTGGCCGCGATGGTGAAGATGAACTTTGCGCAACGCGTGGTGATGCACAACGGCCCCGCCGAACTTGCGCCGGGCATCCAGTTGCAGCCGGTCGGCGGACATACGCCCGGTTTGCAGATCGTGCGCGTGAAAACGGCGCGCGGCTGGGTCGTGGTCGCATCGGATGCGTCGCACTTCTACGACAACATCGAGAAACGCCGGCCGTTTTCGAATGCCTGCGACGTGTGCAAGATGCTCGACGCGTTCGACACCGTCTACCTGCTCGCCGATTCGAAGCAGCACGTGATTCCCGGGCACGATCCGCAAGTCCTGGAACGTTATCCGGCACCGACCCGCGAACTCGAAGGGATCGTCGCGCGGCTCGACGTGGCGCCAGTCAGCCACGCCGAATGAACCCCGCCTGAAGAAACATCATTAGACCAGGAAGATAACTCGCTATGGAAGACGAATTGCGCATCATGGCCGTGGCCGGCAATCTCGGTTACGGCTTTCCCGAAGCATCGCTGCGTAACGGCATCGCGCGCAAGCCGCATCTGGTGGGCGCGGACAACGGCTCCTCCGATCCGGGACCGTATTATCTCGGCAGCGGCAAGTCACTGATCAAGCGCGAACAGTTGCGCCGCGATCTGGGACTCTCGCTGAAAGCCGCGCGCGATGCGGGCGTGCCCTACGTGATCGGCACGGCGGGCACCGCCGGCGCCCAGCCGCATCTGGAAGAATTCCTCGACGTGCTCGACGAAGTCACGCGCCGCGACGGCTTGCGCTACAAGCTCGCGACGATCCCCGCCGACATCGACAGGAACGTGATCAAGCAGGCCATTCGCGAAGGCCGCGTGAAGTCGATGGGCGTGCTGCCCGAACTCACCGAACAGGATGTCGACGACGCAACGCGCATCGTCGCGCAGATGGGCACCGATCCGTTCGTCAATGCGCTCGAATCGGGCGCCGATGTGATCATCGCCGGCCGCGCATGCGATACCGCTATCTATGCGAGCCTCGCCGCATGGCGCGGCTTCGACATGGGGCTCGCGTTCCATATGGCGAAGCTCCTCGAATGCGGAGCGCAATGCGCGGTGCCGCTCGCCGCGAACGACTGCCTGCTCGGCACGCTAAGGCGCGATCATTTCGAACTGGAACCGATGAACCCCGAGCGCGGTGTGACGCCGGTTTCAGTGGCCGCGCATATGATGTACGAACAGCCCGACCCCCATCACTTCTACGAACCCGAAGGGCTCGTGGACCTCGAACACACGCACATCGAAAAACTCGACGACCGGCGCGTGCGGGTGAGCGGCAGCAAGCTCGTCGAGATGCCGCCGAGCATCAAGCTCGAAGGCGTGAAGCTGCGTGGCTACCGCACCATCACGATAGCCGGCATGACCGACCCGCGTCTGCTCGCCGCGGTCGATCAGGTCGAAGCGCGCGTGCGCGACGACGTGGCACGCCTGACCGCGCACGACATGAAGCCCGGCGAGTACGAGCTCAATTTCATCTACTACGGCCGCAACGGCGTGCGCGTCGATCAGCGGGTGCCGCATCTCGCGCACGAGATCGGCATGGTGATCGAGGCGATCGCGCCGACCCAGGAGCTGGCGAACATGGCGCTCTCGCTCGCGCGCAGCTCGTTCCTGCACGGCTATTTCAAGGGCCGCAAGGCGACCGCCGGCAATCTCGCGTTTCCGTTCTCGCCGTCGGACCTGGTCGGCGGGCCGGTGTACGAGTTCACGATCTATCACGTGATGCAGGTTCCCGACGCGGCCGCGCTCTTTCCCGTAACCACGACCCAGATCGGGTGATGCAATGAACCTGCCCGACGTATTCGACCCCTCCCACGGCGCCCCCCTCTACGACCTCGCCGAAGTGATGCGCAGCAAGAACGCGGGCCCGCTGTACCTGACGTTCGACATGATCTTTCCGGACGCCGCCGCGTACCGTCGTGTACTCGACAGCCGCGTGCTGACCCCGGAACTGGTGAGCGCGCTGTACCATGTCGAGCAGAGCGATGTCAGCATCGTTGCGTTCGACGCGGCCAACGCGATCAAGATCACGATTCCGCGCACCGGGCCCACGTCCGGCGCACCCGGCGACCGCGACGTGTATGGCGCGCAGCAGCACGAACCGCTGATCGGCATCCGCATTCCGCCGGCCGCGAGTTCGCGCTGATGTCCATCACCTTTTGCGGGCCCGTTACGACATGAAGCGTATCGTCTTTCTCGACCGCGGCACGATCTCGCCGCGCACGCGACTCCGCTCGCTCGCGTTCGAACACGAGCTGGTCACCTTCGATTCGACCTCGCCCGCCGAGGTGGCCGCGCGCATTGCCGACGCGGACATCGTCATCACCAACAAGGTGAAGATCGACACGACCGCACTCGCCGGCGCGCCGCGCGTGAAGTTGATCGCGGTCGCCGCGACCGGCACCGACGTTATCGATATCGCGACCTGCGACGCGCGCGGCATCGTCGTGTCGAATATCCGCAATTACGCGCTGCATACGGTGCCCGAGCATACCTTTGCACTGATTTTCGCGTTGCGGCGCTCGCTGGTTGCGTATCGTGAATCGGTGCTGGCGGGACGTTGGGAGGAGGCGAGACAGTTCTGCTTCTTCGATCATCCGATCCGCGACCTGTCGGGCTCGACACTGGGCGTGATCGGCGACGGCGTGCTCGGCCGCGAGGTGGCACGCATCGGCACCGCGCTCGGCATGCGCGTGCTGATGTCGGCCTACAAGGGTGTCGACGGCATGGGACCGCTCTACACGCCGTTCGAGACAATGCTCGCCGAAAGCGACGTCATCACGCTGCACTGCCCGCTGACGCCGGCCACGCGCAATATGATCGATACGCCCGAGTTCGCGAAGATGGCGAAGCATCCGCTTCTGATCAACACCGCGCGCGGCGGTCTCGTCAGCGAGAGCGCGCTGGGCGCCGCATTGCAAAGCGGCCAGATTGCCGGCGCGGGCTTCGACGTCGTGACCGAAGAGCCCATGCCTGCTTCGCATCCGTGGCAGAAGCTGATCCGGATGCCCAATTTCCTGCTGACACCGCACGTCGCCTGGGCAAGCGACGAAGCAATCCAGGCACTCACCGATCAGTTGCTCGATAACGTGGATGCTTTTGTCGCGGGCAAGCCGCGCAATGTGGTGGGGCAAGCAGGCCGCGCCTGAATGTAGCGCGTAGCGCGCGGGCCTTTATTCCGCGCTTTCCAGCATCCGCAGCGCGGCTTTCTCGGCATTGGCGACGTGCAGCCGCGCGATCTCCTGCGCGGCCTCGCCGTCGCGCGCCTTCAATGCCTTGTATAGCCGGTCGATTTCGCGCAGGCTGTCCGGCAGCCGCTCGGGATGCATCAGCGAGGTGGTGCGCAGCAGATTGATGCGCGAATAGAGACTGTTGAGGATTTCCCGCACCAACGCGTTGCCGCAGTTCTCCAGCAACAGATCGTAAAGCGCGGTCTTGGCCCGCAGAACGCCTGCCTGGTTTTGCGCAGCGGCTTCGACGCGCAGTTCCTTCGCCACTTCACCGAAGCGCGCAATGGCATCGTCGTCTGCAAGGCGTGCGAATTCGTGGGCGGCGAAACCTTCGAGCAGCCCGCGCAGCGCGTATAGCTCGACGGCCTCCTCCTTCGACATCACCGCAACGATGGGGCCCTTGTGCGGCACGCTGCGCACCAGTTTCTCCGCCTCGAGCCTGCGCAGCGCCTCGCGCACCGATGTGCGGCTCACGCCTAGCGATTCGCACAGTTCACGTTCAATCAGCCGCGCGCCCGGCGCGAAACGTCCGCTCACGATTGCCTGGCGCAGCACGTTCTCTACGTGATGCCGCAGCGTCTCGGGTCTGACCAAGCCCATGTCCGTTGACATTATTGTATTCCCGTCCGACAAGATTCAGCCTCCATGATACGTGAGCGGCTTCGTCACCGGCAGCCTTTGATGCGCAAAGGCCAGAAAAACAGCAAGTCGGCGTGCGTTTCAGCGGCTGGCTGCCAGCGCGGCAAGCGGTGTGCGCGAAATCACCGAGAGCGTTGCGTCGAACTTCATGACCAACGGTTCCGCATGCGCGACCTCGACCGAAGCGATCGCGTCGTCGCCGATGTTGTCGAGTTGCTTGAAAAGCGCACGCAGCGAGTTGCCATGCCCCACCATCAGCACCGACTGCCCACGCGTCAGGACGGGTGCCACGCATTCGTCCCACAGCGGCAGCACGCGCCGCAACGTGTCGCGCAGGCTTTCGGTGCGGGGCAGCGCGTCGGCCTCGGGCATCGCGTCGTCGTGCAAGGCGCGCACCAGCGCCGCGTGCAGGTCCGCATCGAGCGCCGGCGGCGCCAGGTCGAAACCGCGCCGCCATTGCCGCACCCGCTCCGCGCCATAGGCGAGCGCGGCCTCATCTTTTTCCATGCCTGTCAGCATGCCGTAGTGGCGGTCGTTCAGCCGCCACGAGCGCACGGTTCTGGGCGGCGGCTGCTCAAGGGTTCGCAGCACGTGCGCGAGTGTATCGGTGGCGCGCAGCAACGCCGAGGTCACCGCCAGATCGAAGCGAAAGCCCGCTTCGCGCAGCCGTTCGCCGACGCGCTGCGCATCGGCCACGCCCTGCACGGACAGACCGACGTCGCTCCAGCCGGTAAAGCGGTTGGCGCGATTCCATATCGACTGGCCATGACGCAGCACGACCAGAGTGCCCATTTGAAGAGTCATCTCGATGCCCGGCTCAGTTGTAGCCGAGAATCGCGACGGCCAACACGTGCGCATGCTCGCTGCTGTTGGACGCGAGCACCGAAAGCGGCGGCTTCTGCATTGCCCGCCATGCCGAGCGGTCCGGCCCTGACTTCGCACTCGGCCAGGACTTCGCATTGGCTGGCAAAGACGACACACGCGGCACACTTCGCTCGCGCGGCGCCGGCCCCACGGAAAAAACGGGCTCACGCATGTCACGCATGGCCGGATTACGCATGCGGCTCTCCCGTTGCAGCGCCGCTGCGTTTCAATGCGGCTTCGAGCAGTGGCGCGCCTAGCTCCGCTCCGTGAATCCCCGTCACGCTGACGATCTCCAGCAGCTCCATCAGTTCTTCGGCGGTCGCGCCGTAGCGCAGCGCGTTGCGGATGTGCAGCTTGAGGCCCGGCACATACAGGTGCGTGGCCGAGGCATCGAACGCGCAGTACATGAATTCCTTGATTTTCGGGCTCAGCACGCCGGTGCGCCAAGGCACCGACGAAAACTCGACATACGCTTCGAACAGGTCGGGGTCGAGTTCGAGCAGACCTTCCCATGTGGGATGCCAGTAGCGGCGATTCGTCTCGAACGCGGCTTTCAGCTTCTGCCTGCGTTCGTCGAGCGGCGGCGCACCATTGCGCAAGCCCTCTTCCTCCAGCACTTCGAGCAGTACCGGCACGCCGACGTTGCTGGTATGAATACCGATCGTGCTGATCAGCTCCAGCACTTCGATCAGCTCTTCGCGCGTCGCGCCGAAAGACAGCGCCCGGTCGATATGACGCGCAACACCCGGCGCATAGAGTTGCGTCGCGCAGGCATCCGCGGCGAGCGCGATGAACGCGCGCGTCTTGTCGTCGAGATGATTCCTGCGCTGCGGCACGCCCGCGAATTTCAGGTATGCGTCGACGAAACGCGGATCGAGGCGCACGAGGCTGTCCCACTCGGGACTTGCCTTGCCGTGCAGCCTGACGAGTTCGTCACGCAGACGGGACGGATCGGGCTGCGGTATGGTCTGGGTCATGATCTGAATTCCCTCATTGCAATACAGCGCGTGATTCATCGGCGCGTGCGGGGCGTTTGCAGCGAACGCCCCGCACGCGCGGTCACTGCTTCGCGCTAGCGCACGGCGGTTGCCGGATAATCCTGCTCCGCAACCTCTTCCTGCCACGTGCCCTTACCGATCGACGTCGCAATGTGGACCATGTAGCTGCCTTCGCTCGCACCGTGCCAGTGCCGCTCGTTCGGGCCGATGAATACGATATCGCCCTGGCGGATCGGCTGCGGCTCTTCGCCGTCCAGACAGATCCAGCCCTGACCGGCCGTGACCTGCAAGACCTGGCCGTACTCGTGTGTGTGCCAGTAGGTGCGTCCGCCCGGTGCGAAGAATACCGTGTTGATGGTGACGCCATTGGTAGCCGGCATCACCGGATCGGCCCAGACGGTGCCGGTAAACGTGTCGCTACGGCGCTCGGACACCGCGCCTGCCGCTCTGCCGTGAAAGACCTTCATGCGTTTTTCTCCTTGTTTGCTCCGTCGAACAGCCGCACGCCGCCCGACACGTCGCCGATCGCATCGACGACACGGTTGCTGATCACATCGCCATAACCCAGTGCGGTGCCGAGGCCGAAGCTCGCCAGCGGGCCGGCCGAATTCAGCGAGATCACGCCGAGTTCGCGAATGCGGTCGACGTACAGCACGACGTCCTTGGTCATCAGCTTGCCGGTCAGGCCGCCTTCCAGATAGTCGCCGTCGACGATCTTCGGAAACCGGTTGAGCGTGGCGAAGTTGACGCCGCTGCTGCTGTTCAGCACGTCGAGCAGCAGATGCAGGTCGAGCCCCGCCTTCTTGCCCGCCACCATCACTTCGGCACTGGCGGCAAGGCTCACGGCGTTCAGAAAATTGTTGAGCAGCTTGGTGGTGTGGCCGGCGCCGCTCTCTCCCATGTATGCGACCTTCGAGCTGATCGGCGCGAACGCCCATTGCAGCGCGGCGACCGCATCGGCGGCGCCGCCCACCATCAGCGTCAGCGAGCCCTTCTCCGCAGCCGCGGCGCCGCCCGAAATACCCGCATCGACATAACGCACGCCGCGCTCGGCGAAGCGTTTCGCGAGGCGGATCGTCGAACTGGCGGCCGCCGTGCTCAGATCGACCACGATCTGTCCTTCGCGGCAGTGCGCGAGCACGCCATCCTCGCCTTCCACCACCGCTTCGATCACCTTGCTGTCCGGCAGCGACATCATCACGACGTCCGCGAACGCGAGCACTTCGCCCACCGTGCCCGCCGCCTTCGCGCCCGCCGCGTCGACACGTTCGCGCGCGGTGTCGTAGCCGAGCACCGCGATGCCTGCGTCGACGAGGCGTCGCGCCATGCGCCCGCCCATGTTGCCGAGACCGATAAAGCCGACCCGTTCCTTGTTCATGAATTCCACTCCTCCTTCAAAATCAGAAATCGACATCCTTCGTTTCCGGGCCCATCAGCGCGCCGATCATGCCGATCAGGCCGCCCACGCACAGCAGCACGACCGAGGTCAGCCGCAGCGGCATGAACGCGCCGAGCCAGTTCATATAGAACGCGTAGAACGAAGGGATAATCACCGACAGACTGAAGCCGACGCCGAAGCCGGTTGCGCGTACATCCGTCACGAAGCGCTCGTTGATGTACGTAACGATCACGCCCCACGGCGACGTGACGAGCACGGCGAGCACACACACCAGCGCCATGATGGCCGGCAGCGACAGCCCGTCGACGTTCGCCAGCACGTACAGCAGCGCCGCGCCAACCGTGGCGATCAGCGGGCCGACGATCACGAAGAAGCGGCGCCGGCCAATGCGCTGCGCGATCAGTCCCGAGCCGATGTAGCTGAAAAACAGCACGAAATACGTGAGCATCAGCGTCGCGGTCATCTGGAAGCCGCTCAGATGCAGCGTTTTCACCAGCAGGCCGGTCGGCAGATAGATCGTGATGATGTTTTGCGTGAGCCAGAAGCCCGTCATCATCAGAAGCACCTGCAGCAGGTTGCGGCCGCTCTTGCCGCGCAGCAGGTCGGAGAGCGGCAGCTTTTCGGCGACGGCCGCCTTGTCGGCGGTTTCGCTCTTCCAGATCTCCGATTCGGCGACCTTGCGCACGTAGTACAGGGTCAGCAGGCCGGCGAGCGCCGCGCCGAGCACGAACGGAATGCGCCAGCCCCATTGCGCGTACGGCGAATGCATGCCGTTCAGCGGAAAGAGCACGAACATGAGCATCGCGACGAGGTTGATCGTCACGTATGCGGCCGGAAAGCCGGAAATGATGAAGCCGCCGACAAACCCGCGCTGCTCTTTCTTCGAGTACTCGATCGCGAGCGGCATCGCACCCGTGTAGCCGCCGCCCAGAAAAATCCCGTCGACGAAGCGCAGCAGCACCAGCAGCCAGTACGACACGATGCCGATGCTTTCATAGCCGGGCAGCAGCGCGATTAGCAGCGTCACCACGCCGAAGCCCGATACCGACCAGATCGACGCCATGCGCCGGCCAATGCGGTCCGCGATCATGCCGAACAGCAACGAGCCGACCGGACGACCCAGCAGCGTCGTGATGAATACCAGCGACGCAAGAATCGTTTCCATGCCGGTAGACAGATGCGGCGGCTGGAAATATCCAAGTACCGGCGAGAGCACCACCACCGGCAGATAGATGTCGAACATGTCGATGAACTCGGAGAAGAACGCGCCCTTGATCGCGTTGCGCCTCTTCGTTTCGATCGACTGCTCGCCCTCCGACATTACAATGTCATTTCCAGTCAACGCTTTCATCTCTGTCTCCATTCGTTATTCGCACCGTGTGCGGTGCGATTCTCCTTGCGCTTCCCCGTGTGCTGTCAGCCCCTGGCCGTCCGGGTGTTTTGCCGCGTCAGGCGGATGCTGTTTCCGCTTCGTATGCCTTGATCGCCTCGCTCGCAACGCGGAAAGCCGCGAGCGCGAGCGGCGCGCCGCAATACACGGCGGCCTGCATCAGCACCGCACGGATTTCTTCCCTGGTCACGCCGTTGCGCAACGCGCCCTTCACGTGCACCGACAATTCGTGGTGCTGGCTCATCGCCGTGAGCATGCCGAGGTTCAGCATGCTGCGCGTCTTGAACGGCAACGTCGGGTCGCCCCAGATGTCGCCCCAGCAACTTTCGGTGACGAACTTCTGCATCGGCCGGTTGAAGTCGTCGGCATTGGCCCACGATTTTTCGACGTGAGCCGCACCCAGTACTTCCTTGCGATTTTCAAAACCCTTGTTGAAGCGGTCGTTGGTATCCATCGTATTTCCTCTGTAGTTCAAACGGATTCGTATTGCCTGCCCGGATGATTGTCCGACAAGCCAGGTGAAGAAATTTTTTTCGACGTAGCGCGCGAATCCCCGTGCGCTACGTCGTGCGTCAATCCACGCCGTAGCCGACCAGCGCCTTGGTTTCCAGATACTCGCGCAGGCCCGCTTCGCCCCATTCGCGGCCATTGCCCGAACGCTTGTAGCCGCCGAACGGCGCGCCGAAATCGGCAGGCGGGTAGTTCAGATGCACGCCGCCTGCGCGCAACGCGCGGCCGACCTTGCGAGCCCGTGCGAGGTCCACGGATTGCACGTAGGCCGCGAGGCCATAGTCGGTGCCGTTGGCAATGTCGATCGCCTGCTCTTCCGAGTCGTACGGAATCATCGACAGCACCGGTCCGAAAATTTCTTCGCGGGCGATGGTCATTTGCGGCGTGACATCGGCGAATACGGTGGGGCGTGCGTAATAGCCCGTGTCGATACCGTCCGGCCGCCCCGCGCCGCCCGTGACGAGACGCGCACCTTCGTCGATGCCGATCTGGATCAACGCCTGCACGCGCTTGAACTGGTTCGCGTTGACGAGCGGGCCGAGTTGCGTGGCCGGGTCGTCGGTCGGTCCGAGCCGATATGCTTGCGCGGCACGCTTCGCGATCTGCGCGGCATCGTTCATCAGATGACGCGGCACCAGCATGCGGGTCGGAATCGAGCACGACTGGCCCGAGTTCGTGAAGCAGGCGGCAACGCCGCGCGTCACCGCCTGATCCAGATCGACGTCGTCGAGCAGGATGTTAGCCGACTTGCCGCCCAGTTCCTGAGCGACGCGTTTGACCGTTTCCGCAGCGGACTGTGCGACCAGCACGCCGGCACGGGTCGAACCGGTGAACGACACCATGTCGATATCCGGATGGCTCGCAATAGCCGAACCGACACCCGGCCCGTCGCCGTTGACGAGATTGAACACGCCCGCCGGCACGCCCGCTTCATCGAGCACGTCGGCAAACAGCAGCGCGCTCAGCGGCGAATACTCGCTCGGCTTGAGCACCATCGTGCAACCGGCCGCGAGCGCCGGCGCGATCTTGACGACGATCTGGTTGACCGGCCAGTTCCACGGCGTGATCAGACCGCACACGCCGATCGGTTCGAGCACGATGCGCGTACTGCCGCGCTGTTCCTCGAATTCGAAGCGTTCGAGCACGTCGATCAGCGCATTCAAATGCGCGGGACCGCGCGCCGCCTGACCGTTGCGCGCGAACGTGATCGGTGCGCCCATCTCGCGGCGCATCGCCTCGGCGAATTCGTCGTAGCGTCGCTCGTAGATACCGACAATGCGCTTGAGCAACGCGACGCGTTCGGCCACGCTGGTCGCCGACCAGGCCGCAAATGCGCGGCGCGCGGCGGCGACGGCGCGATCGACATCTTCCGCGTTGCCCATCGCAAGCTTTTCAAAAGGCCTTTCCGTCGACGGATCGACGATATCGAACCAGACGGCGGACGCGGGCTCGACCCAACGTCCGTCGATATAGAACTGGGCTGCATGAGACATGACAGGCTCCGGAATCAATGAATCGGAATGCAGGTTCAGGATGCGGCTCCGGGCAGGAGCCGGTATAGCTCGGTGTGATCGGTGGCGGGCGTGGAGCGCTGCGCCGCCTGGCCCCATACCTCGACACAGGTGGCGCCGAACGTCATGGGATGCCCCACGGCCTGGGCGAGCGCGCGGGCGATCTTCAGATCCTTGTTCATCAACTGCAGCGCGAAGCCGGAAGCGAAAGTGCCGCTCAGCATGAACTGCTTAGCCTTGTTTTCCGACGTATTGCTGCGGCCCGTGGACGCATTGAGCACGTCCGTCATCACCTGCGGGTCGATACCGAAGCGGCTTGCGATCTGTAGCGCCTCGACCGTGGCCGCCACGCTCGCCGCCGACACGTAGTTATTGAGCGCCTTCGCCGCATGCCCGGCGCCCGCTGTGCCGATATGCAGCACGTTCGTGCCCATCGCGTCGAGCAGCGGCTTGCAGCGCGCGAGCACGTCCGCATGGCCGCCCACCAGAATCGCCAGCGTGCCCTCCTTCGCGCGTTTGACACCGCCCGACACGGGCGCATCCAGATACGCGAGACCCTGCGCTTCGAGCGTCTTGCCGAGTGCGCGCGAACGCTCGGGCTCCGACGAACTCATGTCGATGACCACGGCGCCTTTCGCGAGCCGCGCGGCCCAGCCCTTGTTGTTCCCCTCACCGAGCACCACGGCCTCGACGATCGCCGAGTTGGGCAGCATGGTGATCAGCGCGTCGAGCGAGGCCGCGTTGTCCGCGTTCAAGCGGTGCGAGCCGCTCTGTTCCGCCAGCGCGTCGGCGCGTGCGGCGTCGGCATCGTCGATGAACAGTTCGAAGCCTGCCTTGCGAAGGCATTGCACCATCGGCGCGCCCATCATGCCGAGGCCGATGAAACCGACACGTTTGGCTTGTGTCATGAGAAAGCTCTCCTAGCGCAGCGCCGAGAAGGCGGTCGGCGCGAGGAAGTGGTTCTCGATGCGCTCGACGATCGGCTTGTCGGCTTCCGTCGCCGCACGTTTGGCCATCCACTCGGGGTCGGCCTGGAACGCGTTCCACTTCTGCTCGCGCTCCGCGAGGCTTTCCCACTTCAGCATATAGGTCAGCGCGTGATTGCTCGGACCGATCAGCGTGGTCCAGAAACCGATCTGTTCGATACCGTACTTTTCGAAAAAGCCGAGCGTGCTCGACGTGAAGCGATCGAGCAACGCCGGCAGGCGCGTCGGCGCACAGTGGTAGATACGCATTTCAACGATCATGTACATCTCCTTGTGGGATGATCAGATGGCCAAAGCCCATGAGTTTTGCTCGCGGCCGATTCAGTCCGCCAGTCCCTCGCCGGACGACCAGCGTTCGACGTACTTGACCAGTTCTGTCATGTCGCGTTTCGAGCCGTCCTGCATGGCCGCGTAATTCCATACCTGACGGGCACCGCTGCCCACCCACATCGGCACGCCGAGCGCCTGGCATTCGTCGACCGCGAGGCCGATGTCCTTGCACACACTGCCGACCGGAAAACCGAAATCGAAGCTGCCCGGCAGCACATGCTTCGGGAACTTGTCCATCGTCGCGCCGTTCTTGCCGCTGCCCGAATTGATCACCGACATCATCACCTCCGGATCGAGGCCGCCGCGCACGCCGGCAACAAACGCTTCCGACGTGATCGCAAACGCGGTGGACGACAGCATGTTGTTCAGCAGCTTGAGCAACTGCCCCTGGCCCGGCTGGTCGCCGACCACGAATACCTTGCCGAGCACTTCGAACAGCCCGCGCACCTGGTCGAGTACAGCCGGCTTGCCGGCCAGCATGATCGCGAGCGTGCCCTTCTTCGCTCCGGCAGCGCCGCCGCTCACCGGTGCATCGACGGTATCGATACCCTTTACCAGCAGGCCGTCGGCGACTTCCTTTTCCATGCGCGATCCGACCGTGGACAGGTCGACGAGAATCTTCACCGCGCTGCCGTCGATCAACCCGCCTTCGCCGAGCGCGACCTGCCTGAAGATTGCCGGCGTAGGCAGACTCGTGAATACGATGCGCGCGGTGTCGGCCACATCTTTCACGGATTTCGCCGCGCGCGCGCCGATCGCCGTCAATTCCGCGACCGCCTGCTCATCGCGATCGAACACGACGAGCCTATGGCCCGCCTCGATGAGACGGCGCGCCATAGGCCGCCCCATCACGCCTACTCCGACAAAACCGATCGTGTTGCTGCCTTGATCACTGCTCGACATGACTGTCCTTATCTGTTGGGAAGCTGTTTTCGTTGCGCGGCTCAGGCCGCACGCGCGAGCCGCATGAGCGACGCGGCATCCGTTTCGCTATCGAAACGCCACAGCGCGTCGATCAGCGGTTGCGGCGCTACGCCCGAGCCGCCGTAAGCGGCCAGATCGCGCAGTTTCGCCGCGAGTTCGACATCGGCGAGCGGCGCCGCGAGACTGCCGCGCGCCGCATGAATGCGCCGCGACACGGTTTCGCCCGAGCGCAGCACGACGGCCACCTGGGCGGACTCCACCGGCCACGATGCATCGTCGATAAAACGCAAACGCGCGCCGAACGCACGCAGCGACGGATTGGCGACCGCGCTGTCGCTGAACTCGGCAAGGCCCGCTTTGCCGGTGGCCAGCGCGACCGCTACCGCATGTTGCGCGCTAACCTGCGATTCGCGGCCGGTGTGCACGTTCGGCCGGTCGGTGCGTTCGCGTAGCAACGGGTGTCCGGTCAGCTCGACGCGCTCGACGTCGTCCACGGTCCAGTTCGCATCGCGGCGCAGATCGAGACACGCTTCGATCACCGGGTTCAGCACCACGCCGCACGGGTACGGTTTATAGGTGTTCGACAGCAGCGCCCATTCGTGACCGAGTTCACGCGTCAACGCCTCGACATCCGGCTTCGTGGCGGCGACGCGCAGAAAACCGCGCGTGCCTTCGAGCGGCGCATCGGGGCCGGAGAAGTCGGCGGCGGCGAGCAGCGCGGACAGCAAGCCGTTGCGCGCCGCGTTGCCGACGCTGATGCTCTTCGACATCGTGCCGAGCGTCTCCACCAGACCGCCGGCCTGTGCCGACGCATTGCCGAGTGCCCACGCGATCTGTTGCGCGCTCAGGCCTTGTGCTTTGGCGATCGCCGCAGCCGCGCCGAACACGCCGCAGGTCGACGTGATATGCCAGCCGCGCCGATAGTGCTCGGGCGAAACCGCGTTGCCGATCCGGCATTCCACTTCCACGCCGACAACGAACGCGAGCAGCAGCGCCTCGCCAGTCAGCGGGCGAGCGTCAGGAGCAAAGTCCGCAAGCGACTCGGCGAAGGCGAACAGGGCAGCGGCGACCGGTGCAGTCGGATGGATGATCGTCGGAATATGCGTGTCGTCGAAGTCGAACACGTTCGCGCTCATGGCGTTGAGCGCTGCGGCGTTCAGCATGTCGAAACGCTCACGCCGTCCGATCACGCTCGAACCGTCGCCCGCGCTAAAGCGCTGATAGGTGCGCACGGCTTTGCCGAGCGTCGGGTCGGAGCAGCCGGCCAGCGCAACCGCCAGATAGTTGACGAGCGAGCGCCTGGCTTCGTGGCGCACGGCGGCCGGCACGTCTTGCCACGTCGTGTCCGCTACCCATTGCGCGACGCGCTGCGTCACGTGACCGGCGTCGCTGTTCGTGCTGGCCTGGCTTGAACTGCTGTCTGACTGTGCTGCCATGTGCAAGGTTGTCCTCTACCGGATGTCTCTCTTGATTCGCTGCGACACCTCGTGCGGACTCGCCGCACGCGAGGACGCGCTTACGGTTCGGTGGCCGAAGCCGCGCGGGCGTTGACCGGCTGGCCGGACGCGTCGGTCGTGTCGCTGACTTCGGCGGCGATCGATTCGAGCGAACGCTTCCTGGTCTCGGTGCCGAGCACACCCACGATCAATGCCTGCACGAGCAATGTGCCGACGATCAACGTCAGGACGCCGGCAATGCCGAAGCCCGTGAAAGCCCACGCCACAACGTACGGCACGGCGATGCTGACCGCGCGGCCGGCGGTATTCGACACGCCCGAGCCGCGCAGACGCAGTTCGGTCGGGAACAGTTCCGGCACATAGGTCGCGACGCTGAACGACGACAGCACGTAAATACAGCAGGTAATCGCGAAACCGAGCGCGGTAATCATCACTTCCGACTGCGCGAACGGATAGGCCGCGCCGAACGCCGCGCAGATCAGCGAAAACAATACGATGCCCCATTTGCGGCCGACACGCTCGGCGAGCGCAAAGGCGATCAGGGAGCCGACCGGACCGCCGGCGAACATCACGCTCGTCAGGCCGAGCGAATTCGACACGCTGTGGCCCTGCTTGACGAGGAAGGTCGGAATCCAGCTGACGAACGCGTAGTTGACGACAAAGAGCGCGACCAGCACGGTGATGCCGGTAATGGTGCGCGTCAGCAGACGGCGCGTGAACAGATCACCGAGACGGCCGTTACCCGGCGCGACGCGACGCGGCTGCTGGGCGGCCGCCGCGATCGCTGTGGCGGAATCGACACCGCAGGCCTTTTCGATGGTGGACACCACCTGGTCCGCTTCATCGGCGCGATTGCGCGAAGCCAGCCAGCGCGGCGATTCCGGCATCGATTTACGCAGGAACCACACGAAGAGCGCGCCGCAACCGGCGATCGCGAACATCCAGCGCCAGCCGTAGTGCGGCACGATCAGCCAGCCGAGAAAGGTCGACAGGAACAGCGAGGTGTTGATGATCAGGTTGAGGATCGTGCCGAAGCGGCCGCGCCACGCGGCCGGAATGAATTCGCTCAATGTGCCGTAGCCGACCACGATTTCCGCGCCCATGCCGATTCCCATCACGAGGCGGAAGAAGATCAGCCAGTACATGGATGGCGCGATCGCCGCGGCGATCGACGCGAAGCCGTAGATGCCGAGGTTGAACTGGTAGCAGAAGCGCCGCCCGAAGCGATCGCCGAGCACGCCTGAGAGCCAGGCGCCCGACATCATGCCGACGAACGTGACCGACACGAACATCGCATTGAGCTTCAGCGTGGATTCGCCGCTGTGGATCATCGCGGCAAGCACTGTGCCGGCGATATAGATATCGAATGAGTCGAAGTACATGCCCGCGGCAATCAGCCCGAGCAACCGCCAGTGATAACCGGACAGCGGCAGGCTGTCCAGCCGGTATCCAATCGTTGCTTCGTTCTGCATGGATGCTGTCTCCGTGAATGTCTTTGTTCTGGTTCCGTAGCTTCCAACACCGCTTGCCTTGCGCCGCCGCTTTCATCGCCGAATGTGAGCGGTAACATTAAGGTGGATTATATTCCTGTCATACAATCGGTCAAGACGATATTGACTGTTCCGTGGCTTCTTTTTGTGTTGCAGTGCATGAGGATCAGGCGTGTCTTCGCACCGCTAGCCGGTTTGTCTTTGATCGGCCTGGCTGCGACGTAGAGGCTGCCAACGCTATTTTTACGTCGGCGTGGCCAGTTCGCGCATCCTCGTTGAGCGGGCAATTCCGGATAGCGCTAACACATGAATAGGCAAGTTATGTTGCCAGCCAGCCGCCATCGACTGGCAGCATCGCGCCCGTCATCTCCGCCGCCGCGTCGCTGCACATGAATACCACCAGATCCGCGACATGCGACGCCTGCACGAAATGGCCGGTCGGCTGTTTGCCGGTCAGAAAGCGCTCGATCGCCGTTTCGCGGTCGAGTCTCTCCTCTTCCATCAGCACCTGGATGCGGTTTTCGCTGGTCGGCGTATGCACGGCGCCCGGACAGACCGCATTGCAGGTAATGCCCTGCCCCATTGTTTCGGCAGCCACCGCGCGCGTCAGACCGAGCAGCGCGGATTTGGTGGTCACGTAATCGACACGATTGACCGTGCCGCGCATGCCGTACACCGAGGTCATATTGAAGATGCGCCCCCAGCCGCGCTCGCGCATGCCCGGCAGCGCCAGACGGATGGTGTGAAACGCCGCGCTCAGATTCACCGAGAGCGCCTGCTCCCATTTGTCGACGGGAAACGCTTCGATCGGCGCGAAATGGCGCACCACCGCATTGTTGATCAGCACGTCGATCGCGCCGACGAGTTCGATCGTCTCGAACATCATCCGCTCGACGGCTCGCGCATCGCCGAGATCCACCTGCAGATAATCCGCGCGATAACCGTGTTTCTGCTCGAAGGCTGCGCGCGCCGGCTCGACCTGCTCGGGCGTCTCGACGCCGTGCAGCACGACCCGGCAGCCGGCGCCCGCAAGCGCGTCGGCCATCGCTAGACCCAACCCATGCGACGAGCCTGTTACGAGTGCAATTCTCCCCTTCATTCCGCGATTTTCCCTGTCGAAAGCATGCCCGTTGCCAGGCAGCAGGCGAAACACAAACGTTCGCCGCTCCTGAATGATAGCGCTAACTTAACCGAAAAGGCGCAGCGCTGCAACCTGGGGAATTGCCCGGGAGCAGACAAAAGAGAGTACGACGGAACTGGGCGCGGCAGCGCCGGACGGGCATGACAGCGCGGCGCGGCAAGCCTTTCGAACGGCACAAAAAGAAAGGGGCGCATTGTGCGCCCCATGTGTTCACCGTCGACGAAACCGCTGCTTCAGGTACTTTCGCGCTGGATAATTTCGAAACCGAGATCGAGCCTGGCCGGCACGACAGGTTCATTGCGCATTCTTTGCAGCAGCGCTTCGGCGCTGCGCCGGCCGATCTCCAGGCGAGGCAGGTTCAGACAGGTCAGGCGCGGCACCGTGTGGCGCAAGATGTCGAGATCGTCGAAACCGGCAATCGCGATGCGCTCCGGCACTTTCCAGTTACGCCGCTGCGCTTCGAACAGCGCACCGACCGCGAGCACGTCGCCGGCGAAGAAGATCGCGTCTACTTCGGGCACGCGCTGCATCATGTCCACCATCGCATGTGCGCCGGAGGTCAGACCGCCCTCCACTTCGCGCACGAGGCCGGGGCTGCGCTCACGGCCGAGCGCTTCGAGCGCCGCGTAGTAGCCCTTCAGGCGCTCGCGGGCGCGCATGTTGTTCTTGGTGGTGAGGCAGACAAACCCGATCGACTTGTAGCCGCGCCCAGCCAGATACAGCGTCATTTCCTTGGCCGCGTTGAAATTCGAGTAGCTGACAGCCATGTCGAGCGGCGTGCGAGCCAGGTCGCCCGTTTCGACGATGGGAATGCCCGCGGCGCGGATCAACTGGACGGCGCGCGGCGTATGCACGGTGTCGTGCAGCACGAGCCCGCACACGCGCTGGGCGATGAACGCATCGATCAGCGCCTCTTCTTCTTCGAGCGAGTAGCCGCTGTCGGCCAGCAACAACTGCATGCCCGCGGAGCGCAACACGTCGGCACAACCCTTGATGCTATGCGAGTACAACGAGTTCTGGATGCTCGGAACAATCTGCCCGACCACATTCGAGCGCGCCGACGCGAGATTCGATGCAATGTGATTCGGAACATAGCCTATGCGGCGCACCGTATCGAGCACTAGCTTGCGGGTTTCCTTCGAGAGCCGTTCAGGTTCGTTGAGCGCGCGCGACACCGTCATCAGGGACACGTTCGCCGCCTTCGCAACGTCGATCATGCGCACCGCCTGCCCGCCCGGGCGTGTCTTGGCCGCAGTCGTGCCCGCGCCCTTGCCCGTTTTTCGCGCGGCTTTCGACGCGGTTTTCACTTCGCCGCCCGGACCGCCTGCCAACCTGATCTTCCCGTCCTCGACGGCCGTCACACGCTTTTTCACTCGCCCATCCGGCTCTTTGATTTGATAGCCGATTGTAGCGTATGCCAGGCGCCGTTCCGCGCGGGTTTGCGGCGACTGATGAAGCCGGGCACCGCTCCAAGCGTGCCCGCAACGACACAACACAAGCTGCCGGCTGCTTGCTATGATAGCGCTCTCATACATTGGGAACAGGAGACAGCTGCCATGACAGCCGCACCCGAAAACTACAAGATTTACGCCATCAAGTATGCGCATCACGACCGTCCCGCTCGCGACAACTTCCTTGGCGGCGATCCGCACGATGTGAACATGCCTCTCGACTATTTCGTGTGGGCGGTGGTCGGCGAAAGCCGCACCTTCCTCGTCGACACGGGTTTCGACGTCGAAGGCGGTATGAAACGCCGCCGCACCATCACGCACTCCGTCGAACACGGGCTCGGCGCGATCGGCATTCGCCCCGACACGGTCGAAGACGTGATCATCACGCACATGCACTACGACCACGCCGGCAACCGTTCGCTCTTCCCGAAAGCGCGCTACCACGTGCAGGACCGCGAAATGGCCTATTGCACGGGCCGCTGCATGTGTCATGGCGCACTGAACCACCCGTTCGATCCGGAAGACGTCAAATCCATGGTCGGCCGAGTTTTCGACGGCCGGGTGGCGTTTCACGACGGCGCATCGAACCTCACCGCAGGACTGAGCGTGCACCGCGTCGGCGGCCATACGGACGGTCTGCAGGTGGTGCGTGTGCATACGGAGCGTGGCTGGGTCGTGCTCGCTTCCGATGCATCGCACCTGTACGCGAACATGGAGCAGAACCGCCCGTTCCCCGCCGTGTACAACGTGGGCGACATGATCGAAGGCTATCGTCGCGCGCACGAACTGGCGGACTCCGCGCAACACGTCGTGCCCGGCCATGACCCGGCCGTGCTGACGCGTTATCCGGCCGAGAGCAAGGAAACCGAAGGCTGGATCGTGCGGCTCGACGCGGCGCCGCGCTGAGAGAGGGTGCACCAACCTCGATATCCGCACCGTCATGCAGCGTTTCCGGCACCGTCCCGGTGAGTTTTAAGCGAAGACTAAAGAAGTTCGCCAACTGGTCGATACCATGATTAGGGGGTTTTCCCGCTTCCGGACCTGACCCAGGGTCCGGCGTTCCCCGCATGGAGAAACGCAGTGAAACGTCTGGCTTATGGCGCCCGCGGTGAAAACTTTGCGCTCGAGCGGCAACGCCCATGAAACGCAACCTGTTCTTCCGGTTTCTCGGGCGCCTTCGCGTCGGCCGCAAGCTGCTGCTGATCTATCTGCTCGACCTGAGTGCAGTGCTGTACATCAGCGGCATCCTGATCCACGAGAAATACATTGCGATCGACTTCTCCGACAAGGAGCTGGTCGGCAATGCCTACGTCGCGGCCGTGCACGACGCGCTCGTCGATTTTGCGCTCGCGGGGGCCGGAAAGCCGCAGACGCCGGCCCAATTGCAACGCACGGCGAGCTGGCTCGCCGACGCGGAGCGCCGCTATGGCGCGAACATGCAGAGCGCCGAAATCAATGCGCGCGTGCTGGCGGCCCTCACGGCCAGCGCCGCGCCGCACGCGACCGCCGCGACGGTGGACGGCGGGCTCGAAGCGACACGCGAACTGGTGACGCGGGTCGGCAACCAGTCGAACCTGATTCTGGACCCGGACCTCGACAGCTACTACTCGATGTCGCTGTCGATCCTGCGCTATCCGGAGCTGCTCAGCGACGTCAACCGGATCGGCCGCCATCTGCACGATGCCGGCGCGAGTCTTCGCACCGCACGGATGAGCCACGACGAGATGCGAACCCGCTACCTCGTGCTCGAAGGCCAACTCGACGCGGTGTTGCAGGGTCTGCGTTCCGACTATGCGGAGGCAGCGGCCACGAACGCCACGCTGACCAGAACCATCGGTCCACCGATCACGCACATGCTCGCCGCAATCGACGCATATCGCCGCGTGGCCGGTGCGGCAGTCGACGCCAACTCGGATGCCGCCACGCTCACGGCGCTCGATGCCGCGCAGCAGGGCGTGGTGATGAGCGTGAGCGACGCGTGGAGCGCGACCGGCAATCAGCTCGAAAGACTGCTGCATGAACGCGTGCGCGGCCTCTTCGAGCGGATGTGGCTGCACCTCGGCACGGCGTTGTTCCTGCTGTGCGCGATCCTGAGCATGGTGTATTTCGTCGCGCAGCAGATTTCGCGGCCACTGCGCCAGCTCGCGCGCGTGATGGACACGGTGCGGCGCACGGGCGACCACTCGCTGCGCGCCAGATGGCATAGCCAGGACGAGATCGGCCAGCTCGTGCGAGGCTTCAACGACATGCTCGCGCAGCTCGATCGCGAGCGCGACGTGCAGAAGGAGCTCGCGGCGACAGCGCGCGCGTCGGCCGCGCAGTACGCGCTGGTCGAGGCGACTCCGGTGCCGATGGTCGTCACGGCGATCCCGGGGCATGAGGTGCTGCATGCGAACAAGCCCGCGCTTTACTGGCTGAATGGCTGCACGGTCGATCCGTGGGCCGTCGGTCTCGACTCGGAGGTGCGCGCGCGTTTCTTCCAGCAGCTCTCCGACCGCGAGGCGGTCGACGAATTCGAGGTGCACTGGAAGGCGGCCAAAGAATCCACCTGGGCAATGCTGTCGGCGCGGCGTCTCGACTTCCAGGGGCGCGACGCCGTGCTGACCGCCTTCACACCGATCAACCAGATCAAGCTGATGGAACAGCGCCTCGAATTGTGGGGCAAGGTGTTCGAGGCGTCATCCGAAGCCATCCTGATTCTCGACGCGCAACGGCGGCTCGTAACCGCAAACGCATCGTTCTATCGCGCGACCGGATATCGCGCCGACAACGTGACGGGCAAGGAACCCGCTTTCCTGTTCGGCACGCAAGAGCACGACGACATTCTTCCGGCCGTGATCGATTCCGTCGATCGCCTGAGCGTATGGCATGGCGAAGCGCACGTACGGCGGCGCGCGGGCAGCGACTATCCGGCGTGGCTGATGGTGAGCGCGGTGCGCGACCGGCGCGCGAACCTGTCGCACTACATCTGCACGCTGATCGACATCACCGACCGCAAGAAGAGCGAGGCGCGCATCCAGTTCCTCGCCGAACACGACGTGCTGACGGAGTTGCCGAACCGCGAGCTGTTCGTGAAGCGCCTTGGTGTCGTGCTCGGCAACGCGCGCCACACGGGACAGCGCGTCGCGGTGCTGTTCATCGACCTCGACCGCTTCAAGAACATCAACGATTCGCTGGGCCATCACATCGGCGACAGCCTTCTGCGCTCGGTCTCGCGACGCCTGTTGCAGGCCGTGCGCACCAACGACACGGTAAGCCGGCTCGGCGGCGACGAATTCACGGTGATCCTGAACAGCGTCAGCAACGCGGCGGACGTCACGCGCACGATCGAGGAGCGTTTGCTGCCGCTCGTGCGCCAGCCACACGAGGTCGGCGGCGTCACGCTGCAGGTGTCGTGCAGTGTGGGTGTGGCGCTGTTCCCTGACGACGGCGAGGACATCGAGACGCTGATGCAGAACGCCGACGCCGCGATGTACCAGGCGAAGGGCGCCGGGCGCAACCTCGTTAAGTTCTTCGCGCCCGACATCGCCGAGCGCACCCGCTACCGGCTGACGCTCGAAGCCTGCCTGCGCAGTGCGATCGCAATGCACGAGTTCCGCCTTGAGTACCAGCCGTGCGTCGATGCGCATACGGGCGAACTGGTGGCCGTGGAAGGTTTGCTGCGCTGGAACAGCCCGCAGATCGGCATCGTGTCGCCCGCGCAGTTCATTCCGGTCGCGGAAGATACGCGGCTCATCATTCCGATTGGCGCGTGGGTGATAAACGAAGCCTGCCAGCAGATTGCCGCATGGGACGCCGAAGGCATGACGCCGCTGCGCGTCTCGATCAACCTCTCGGCGATCCAGTTGCGCGATCCGGACCTGATCGGCACGCTCGCGGACAGTCTCGCGCGGCATGGCGTCGCCCCGTGGCGGCTCGAACTCGAGATCACCGAAACCGTGCTGATGGACAACGCGGAGAACTATCTCACCATGATCAACGCGATCCGCGCGCTCGGGGTCAAGCTCTCGCTCGACGATTTCGGCATCGGCTACTCGAGCCTCAGCTATCTGAACCGCTTTCCGCTCGACCGGCTCAAGATCGATCGGGCATTCGTGCTCGACATGCTCGATGCCCGCGCGGACCTCGCCATCGTCCGCGCGATCATCGAACTGGGGCACGAGTTGGGTCTGCGCGTGGTCGCCGAGGGTGTCGAGAGCGAGCATCAGGCGCGCATCCTGCGCACGATCGGTTGCGACGAACTGCAGGGCTTTCTGTTCTCGAAAGCGTTGTCGCCGGCCGATTTGTGGTCCTGGACGAACGCGCGCAAGGTGGCGTGAGCGGCACGGCGCCTTTCTCACGTCGTGCGCTGTTTCTGCCGGCGCAGACGCGTGACGGCGGCGGGCAACGCTCGCGCTCGCGAGACCGGACAAAGTCTCGTCCATTTCATTGCAAATGCCGGTTTTCCCACATACCGCCAGCTTATGACTTGTCATCCTGATGACTCGGACGTTCGGCGGGAGATTGCCATGTCGGTCTATGTGGATGAAGGGTTCAGGCCCTGTGTGACGGAATACGCGACGGCCGCGTTCTTTTGTTCGACCGAATACTTTGGCGTCGAACGGACGTAGGCGGCCGGCAGATCATGACACCATTCGTATTCCAGGCGTCGCATATAGGCCCTTGCGCATTGAACTAGCAGACGTCGAATAGTTTTGTTTCCACGCTTGCTTATACCAAGCAGGTTGGCAGTGACGGGGCCAACTCCCGGGATTGTCATCAGGCGGGTGCCGAGATCATCCTCGGCGAACTGGCGCCCCATTTCCTTGTCCAACTCGGCGATTTGCTCGCTAAGGTAACCAAAGTGTGCGTGTAAGCGTTCAAGGATGCTTACCATTCTTGGTGGCAACGAATGCTCTGACAGAACGGCAGGCAAACGGGCAATAACGGCGTTGCCAACTGGCAGGCTGATGCCAAACTCAAGTAGGAACCCATGGATTTGATTTACCGTTTTTACGCGGTCTTGCACGAACGACTCACGAACGCGGTGTAAGGCGGAAAACGTCTGTTGGGCTTCAGTCCTGGGCGTGACGAATCGCATGACGGGCCGCGCGGCTACTTCGCAGATGGCCTCGGCGTCAACGAAGTCGTTCTTGTTACTATTCACAAACGGCTTAACGAACTGCGGTGAAATGAGTTTAACCGTATGCCCTAGCGCCGCAAGCGTACGTGCCATATGATGCGATCCCGCACACACTTCCATTACCACAGTGCAAGTTTTGGCTGTCACGAACAATTCGAGCAATTGCTTGCGCGTCACTTTTTTCCGAAGCGTCTGTGTGCCCGTGCGGCTCTGGCCATGCAGATGAAATGAATGCTTCCCCAGATCGATTCCAACCAGCGTCGTACCTTGTATGATGGCCTCCTCGGTGGAAAGACCCCTTAAGCGTAACCGTTCGAGGTGGGGGCGACCATCTCATTACCAGGATTTTGTCCGCACCTCGCGTGGTCAGGATTCGGTGCAAATCAACAGTCATCGCCTTCAACGAATCGCTTCATGAGTCGCCCGGTCTGAGTGCGTTGATTCAGTTTAGGCGATCAATGCGTTTTCACACACTCTGGACCCGAAACAGTCCCTCGATGGTCACGTCGCGGCCTCCGCCGCAGCCTCGGGACGGGGAAGTCCCTTTCATTCTCTAACAAAACCGTCCGGGAAAGCGATTGAAAACCAGTCTTCAGTTCAACGGAGATAGAATTGCTCGAACGCGTGGTCCCCGACTTGCCGCTTACCGCGCAAGCATCGCCACTCCCGCGAAACCTGGTCAAGGTCGCCCAGCTTGGGGAATATCTCGCCCAAGCCAGCGATGCGCCTCCAGGCAGTACCGTTATGTGGTGCGGCATGCGGCGGCTCACCGACACTCAGCTGGGATATGAACTCGCCCTGAACCGAAGTAGGTAATTGCAAGATACGCATGCCGTTTACTCCAGAGGGAATACCTCTACGCAACACCCTTGCTCACCCATGACGGTGCAGGGCTTTCGCATGGTCATGTCCCTGCGAATCAAAAGAAATGGCGAATACCTAGCATCGCACCCGTCTGGTTCGTACCCGGCAGCGGCGTCGTGCCGCCGCCGCCCGTGCTGACGCTGTATGCCGCATGCGCGCTATTCGCGAGGTAGCCAACCTGCACATATACGGCAGAAGCCTTTGACAACTGGTACGTGGCCCGTGTTGTGACGAGCGTGGCGCGCGTGTCATGTTCCGCGTTCACAATGCGGTACACCTGCGTCGCCCATATGATGTCAGGTGCGACAGTCCATGACGTGCCAGCGAACCAGAGGTCGGTACGCACCGTGGAAGGAACCATCTTCGAGAAATCCACCGTGCGCGAGATCCAGCCCGCCGAAAAAATCAGCTTCGCCACGTTCACATACCCGCTGGCCAAAAGGTGCCGGTCCACATCAGCACCGACACTCAAGGGTTCCGGCGCTATGCCATCGAAGAAGTTCGCATAGGCGCCCGGGCCGCCATGCTGCTCGTCATATGCAACGATCACACCAAAGCTTGGGCCGGTGTATTTTGCAATGGCAGACCATTGCGTACATTGCGTGAACGATGCCGCATTTTCTCCTACGCACGTGCCCTGTCCAGGTGTGTTTCCCGTACCCGTTGAATCACGTCCAAACGAATACGTGCCCGCTACTGTGAAGTCCGACGCGCTCCAGAGATAGGAGACCGTGTTGTCGCTTCTTGCGCTCGCAAGATACGCATCGAGCGAACCGGCGCTGTAAATCGACGGACCTATTACGTCGTTCGAGAACAGCGCATAATAAAGTGCAGTGTATTGACGGCCGAAAGCGAAGCGCCCATACGGCGTATTCAGGCCGACCCAAGCCTGCCTACCGAAGAGGCGGCCACCCTGTCCCAACACGCCAGATCGGACATCGAAACCGCTTTCCAAGGTGAATTCAGCACTATAACCAGCGCCAAGATTTTCGACGCCCTTGAATCCCCAGAATGACGGCAGCGATGCCGTCACGCCAGGCATGCGAAACAAATTGTTCCCATTCGCGCCGACATGTGACACGTATTCGAGCCCTGTGTCCAGGTTGCCATAAAGCGTAACGCTATCAGCCGCCGCGAAAGGCACGTAGATGCAAAGCGCACACGCGAGCGCTATCCTCAAGACTTTCATCCTGACTCTCCAAACCTCAAAATATAGTTTTGTAGACTGTCCTAAAGACCGTTTTGCATCCCGATTCGACAGTCAATACGATATGGATGACGAACTTATCCTAAGCGATGCCATGATCACCGCGCAAAGGAGCGGAACCACACCGCCCAGCATGAATATGGTGCCAGACGTTAACCCGTCGCGGATTGCCATTGCGGTAAGAAGCGGAGCGAATACCGATGCGAGGCGCCCTACGCCGACACACCATCCGATACCGGTTGCTCGCGCGTATGGCGGATAATAGGCGGCAGCCATCGCATTCAGACCCGACTGTCCCCCAACGATGCAAAAGCCGACGACGAATATCGCCATCAGTAGGATAGACAGTCTAGCGCCGTGAATGCCGAACGACGCGAGACAGATCGCCGACAGCACAAAGGCCGGCCCGAGTATCGCGCGAAAACCGCGACGGTCGATCAGACGACCCATGACGAGTGCGCCGAGCGCACCGCCCGTCTGAAGCACCGTCCCGGCCAGGATGGCGGTCGACTGCGTCGCGTGCAGGTCGAGGACCAGCGTCGGCACCCAATTAGACAGAAAGGCCACCGCAACGAGATTCAGGCCAGTGGCAATCCATAATCTCAACGTGGTGAAACCGCGCCCGTCCGAAAAAAGACTCGCAATGGGAATCGTCCGTTTCGCCTCGAAAGGCTGCTGCGCTGCGGTTGCATCGTGATCAGGCGTCGGCTGACCGGTCCGCTCAAGCCATTTGTCGGCAGCCGCTAACCGGTTGCGTGCAAGCAGAAACTGGATCGATTCCGGCAGATGGCGGACCATCGGAACCACGCTAACGAGCGGAATGATGCCGCCAACGAAGAACACGCTTCTCCAGCCGAACTTCGGCATCAGAAGCGCGCACAGAAAACCAGCCAGTACGGCGCCGACCGTAAAGCCGACCGACACCATCATCATCGCGGAGATCCGATGCCGGGGTGGACTGTACTCTCCGGCAAGCGCCATCGCATTGGGTAATATAGATCCAAGCGTGAGCCCGCTCAGCAGGCGAAACAGCATCAGCTCCGGCAAGGAGTTCGCAAGTCCCGTCAAAATCGAGAAGACGCCTAGCAGCGACATGGTCGCAATCAGCAGCGGGCGGCGACCTATCCGGTCCGCGAGCATCGATAGACCGAACGAGCCCATCACGAGACCGAGCAACCCCGCGCTGAAAACCACGCCGATATCCGCCTTCGCCATCCCCCAGTCGCGGATGATGGTCGGAGCAACGTAGCCGATCACCTGCACGTCGAAGCCATCCATCACCACGCACAGGCCGCATAGCGCCAGCGCAATGATCTGGAAGCGGCTTGGTTTGCGCTCGTCAGGCAGCCCATAGGCTTCAGTGGTCGATCCACCCATATCCATATTTGTCTCCGACATTTTTTTGGTAGTTTCAGTGACGCGCGCGGCGTCCCGTCTCCTCGCGTTTGGACGACGCTTAGTCCATGATCGCCTCCAATCCTACGATTCCATGCGTGCGGATCAACGATGGGATAAGGCCGCTCGCGCGTGCCTTTTGCAAGAAATGCTGCAGGAAGACAAGTGGTTCGGGACGATGGCCGGCAATCGCCAGCGCCTGGTTGACCGTCATGAAGGCAGGCCTCAGCATCCGGAAATCCTCACGCGACGCCTCGATTTCGTGTAACTGCACGGCAAGACCCGCAGCGACGTCCGCCTGCCCACACTCGAGACAAGCCCATGCGTGGTCAAAGCTCGCGACCCGCACCAGCGTCGCGTGCTGGATGTTCCGCTCAAGCCACAGACCGTATGCGCTACCCTCGAACGCAGCAATCCGCAGACCGGCGCAGTCGACGTCGGTCACCATCCGCATGGAGGACGACGCCGGTGCCAGGTAATGTGCGCTTATCCGGCTGTACGGGTCCGTAAAGGCGATGGCCGCAGCTCTGGCCGGATCCGCAGCAATCATCGCGATGCTCCATTCGTCCCGGTCCGCAGCAGCGGCCAGCAGAGCGGGCGTGTCATAGGGGATAAAGCGTATCGGGACACCCAGTTCCGCCGCAACCGCTCGCGCGAGGTCAGGTGCGACACCCTGCCAACCGCCGAACTCGCTGAAGCCAGATACCAGTAGCGGGTTGGCGAGATTCAGTCCCACGCGCAAAACACCGTCCGAAGCCAGTTGATCGCGAACAGTTGTGATACATGCATTCAAAATTCGTCTCCCTGGAAAACGTGTCACGCCTTGAGAAGTGCGCGTAACGTAGTGAAGCTCGCATTGGCCACCGCCGCGCAGGGCTCGCTCTCGTTGATCCAGCGCAGAAAGCCGTGCGGCATCCCTTCCGCCTCGACGAGCACCGAACCAGCATTCGCGGGGATCCGCTCCAGAAGTATCTCGGCATCGCTGCGCAGTGGATCGAGTTCGCCCGCTATTGCAACGACGGGCGGCAAGCCGCTGAGATCGCGGTGAAGGAGCGGCGCGATGCGCCAATCTTTATCCGTTATCGGGCGCGCGGCATAATCGGCAAGAATGCGCTGGCAACGCGCGCGCGTCAGTAGCGGCGCCTCTGCATTCTCCTGGTACGACGGCGTATTGAAGTCGACACCAATGAACGGATAGGCGAGCCACAGCGCCCTGAGGCACAACTCGCCCCCAAGTTCGAGCGCAGCCGCGACCGCCAGATTGGCGCCCGAGCTGTCACCGCCCGCCGCGATTCGCATCTCGCCGATACCGAGGCGCTCGGCCCAGCCTGGCAGCCAGCGCAGCGCGTGCACCGCGTCGTCAAAGGCTCCCGGAAAGCGATGCTCGGGCATCACGCGATAGTCGATGCTAACCACGGCACAACGCGCTTGCAACGCGAGCTGGCAGGCAATCGCGTCATGGCTGTCCAGGTCACCTGTCGTGAAGGCGCCTCCATGAAAATATGCGAAGGCTGCAAGAAGCAGCCGCTCATCGCGTGGCACATAGGTGCGAATGGGAATCGGTGCATCAGCACGTTCGATGAACCCGTCCTCGATGTCGAGCCCTTGAGCAATTCTCTGCAAGGGCTTGCGCGCAGCCATGAAAGCGGCACGCACCTCGGCGGGATCCTGCAAATGCGCTGGCCTGGCCGTCGGTGCCTGCATGCGTGCGACGCGCTCCCGGAGGTCGGGATGCAATCGGTCGCTGAGTAATGTGCTGTCTGACATGCTCATGTCCTTTCGCGATGCCATACAGGCAGTTATTGCAGAACCGTTTCCAGCACACGCTGAACATTTCCACCCATGATCTTTGCTGTGTCGCCCGCGCCATAGATATCCGCCAACTGCGCGCCGAGGCGACCAGCCGTGAGCACGTCGGGACCCAGTTGGTCTTCCATCCGGTAGATGCGGTACTCGCTGCCAAACTTGCGCTCGGTTTTGCCGGCGACAGAATCATAGCCCGGTAGATACGGCTGGATGCGATGCACGTCCTTGCGTGAACGATGCCAGTCGTCCTGCGCGCAAATACCGACGTGGTCAATTCCCACGAGCCGCACCATGTAATCAACATGCTTGAGCAGCAATTCAATGTCGCCGGCAACGCGCGCGTCCGGGCAGATCACACCGCCCTTTTTTGCTGCGGCGACGAGCAGTTCGTCGGGTGCCGCGCGCAGGACGGCGTTATTCTTCACACCAGCCCATTCGATCTTTGGTCCACGTGCCATCAACTCACGGGCAAGCGAATGGGAAAAGATGACGGGATGCTCGGACGCTTCCACTGCATCGAGCGCAGTCTTGTCTCCTGAGTGCGAAAGGTCGATGATCACGCCCCGGCGATTCATGGTCCGGACGGCCAGACTACCGATGTGACTCAAACCCGTATCGACAGGTGCAGAAAAGCCGCAGCCGTAATAGCTGTTGTCGCGAAACCCCAGGGAGCAGCAGCGCAACCCCATATCAATGAACGCTTCGAGAAAATTCAGGCTATCGCTCAAGCCTTTCGGATTCTGGAAGCCCAGCACTACACCGACATGCCCCGATTGAAGACTGTGCAGATCTTCGCGTCGCGTGATGATGGAAGCATTCGGATAATTTTCGATGACGCGCTTTACCGTCTGGAGGTTTTCCATACACTCAAGCGTGTCGTCCCACGTATCGTTGGCCGTGCAACCGATGACCCCGACGCCGAGTTCGACGCATTTGTCGAGCAATTCAGGTGTGAGGTCTTCGAACCATGATGCCGCGACAGGGTTCACGGTTAGAGTTTGCGGGAGGACGACGGGATTGGTGTTCATTAGCATGTCTCCGTATTAGCGTGATTAAAGGTTATCTCGCGCCGACGGCACCTACCAGACAGAGCCTGCTAATAGAGATAAATAAAATCTTTCACCTGTTCGTTTCGTAACTACCCGTCGTTAGGGTAAATACCCCCGCAAACTTCGCGTCTACTATGGACGGTGGCAAACGACGGTGATAAAAAGAATCTCTCTTCTTTCCGCACTGCAATGAAAATTCATCAGTTGAATGCGCTGATTGCTCTGGTCGACGAGGGGAGTATTCGTGGTGCTGCGCGAGTATTGGGTCTGACCCAACCGGCGCTAGGCGCGCGAATCGCTGAACTCGAGCAGGACCTGGGTGCGACGCTAGTCAATCGTACGGCGCGTGGTACGACCTTGACGGCTGCCGGACGCGCGCTGCTGGTCCATGCCCGCACCATCACCAATCATATTCGCCGCGCCGAGGCCGAGATGGCGCAAATCAATAGCCGCGCGGTCGCTTCCATTGCGATCGGCGCGTCGCCCCTTGCCGCCACCGAACTCGTCGGACCGATTTTCACCTCGTTGCAGAGCAACGTAATCGGGGTGCATCTGAGCGTGACGGAGGGGCAGTTCCACGACCTTGCTTCTTATCTTCGGGAGGGGGGCCTTGAATTTATCCTCGCGCAGATTCCACCTGGCGGAAAGGACACGCGGGCATTTCACTTCGAGGAGTTGATCGCCTATCCGCTTCGCGTGGTGGGTCGGAAAAATCATCCATTAGCTGACTGCCGACATCTTACTGATCTCACTGGATCTGCATGGATCGTAGGCGCGGCCACCAGCAAAAATCGCTCAACGGTCGAGGAGCTCTTTCTTGAGCACAGTTTGCCGCCACCACGAATTGATATGCATTGCGATGCGATCACCTGCGTGCAGGCGAGCATCGCGGAAAGCAATCTGCTCGGCCTGCTGGTTCCTCCGCTCTATGAACATCTGCCAGACCGGATTGCCGCGCTGCCGATCGAGGACCGGATTCGCCCACTCAGACTCGGGCTCATCACACTGGCGGGTGTCCCACTTTCGCCGGAAGCACAAATTCTGACCGAATTGATTCGGGAGCGCAGCAGGAAGCTGGCGAATGTTTCGGCGGCAAAGCGGCGCAGGGGAACACCCGGTACACCATAGGCCAAAATCGTCGTTACTTCGGTATCTGCGGCACTTCCGCGGAACGCGGTCCTCAGCAGGCAGCGTTTCGCGAATCGCATTCGTCAAGAAAACGCTTGCCTCAGCTTCGATCTCGGCGCAGTGTGCGTCGAACGCAGCAACCAGATCATGGGTTCGCTGATTTCTCAAAGAGAATCACAGATGTGCCGGTACGGAGAAACAAACGTATCGGCATATGCTGCAGGCTATCCGCATTCTCCACCACTGGTTCAAAGACTCGTCTGCTCGTGTGGTACACGCGCATGCCCCACATGGACACGTGGAATTCGTGGTCCTGAAGAAGAAGAGATTTGGTCGTGCGGTCAAGCAGGTCGGGACGTCGAAGACCGAAATCGCCTGTAAACCAACGGGCGTTGGAAAGTTCAGCGATGCGGTCCATACCTGACGTTCTTGCGACGTTTGCGCGTTCCCGCAATGTCGCTCGCACTTCGTCGGAGAATGTGCAAAGAGTAGCGACCAACGTCAATGACTTCACAAGGGCGGGCCTGCGAAGTGCAAACGCCTGTCCAATCATGCCCCCTACTGACACGCCGACCAGATGGGCCGGTTTCCCTCCGATTCTTCCAAGCACGCTCTCGAGAACGCCGGCAAGCAGATCGAAAGTCGGCGGCTGACTCAGTGCTCCCGACCTCCCGTGATTGGGTAAGTCAAACGCGACTACATCGTGGTCTCGGGAAAAGGCGGCAATTTGATCACCCCAGTACGTGAGGTCCAATCCAACCGGGTGAAGGAGGATGATCGGCTCTTTCCCGTGAGACCGCTACGAACCATGTTGATGTGCAGAATGAAGTTAGCTTCGAAAATCGCCATCTGGATTCCTTTCGTTCATACGGCCCAGGCATCAATGACTGCGTCGCAAGGCCGGATCTGAGCAATTGCTAAGGAATTTCGATTCACTGCGTATCGTACTAAAGGGAGGGTCAAGTAGTATTGCCAACCAGACCGGACGCGAACGGGGATCAGTGTGAGGTAAGGTCCCGACTCGCGCCTTATCCCGGGCCAGCCTGAAAACCGTGGCCTTCAGGCTAGCAACGAAAGGACTGCGTGGACAGCGCAGCAGAACTATTCTGATTTTAAAGAGATTGAGGGGGCTATAAGGAAAAACATCCGTATAGCTACATGGCATCCACCATACGCATCCTTCGTCTCAAAGTTCAAGACAAACGCGCAGGGCTGCCACAGGATCTTGCGCGAAGACAGCAGGAGCCCGAGTCACTACAGCTCCCCTTCACGACAAATAGCGTGATATCGCCTCTCGAAATAGATCAGCGCTGATTTAGCCTCTCCAATGGTAATCGCTTGAACTTCACAGAGTGCGATGTCATGCGTGCCGCAAGCCGTCATCGAACTAATGCGGCAATCGAAGGAGACCAGTGCATCGGGCAGCCGAGGGCACCCGGTTTCCGATGCGGCCCAAGCGACCGTGTCAAAACGCTGATCAACGGGAGTACCGCCGCCGAAGATCCGACACAGCTCAGCATGTTCCCCGCCTAGCACATTGACGCATAGGGTACGGTTGCCATGTACCGCCGCGTATGCGGATGAACCACGATTGAGACAGACCAGTAACGTCGGCGGAGTATCCGTGACGCTGCAAACGGCTGTCGCCGCAAACCCCGCACGTCCGGCCGAACCGTCCGTGGTCACAATGTTCGTCCCCGCACCCAGACGCGCCATTGCATTTCGATAATCACGACGATACTGCTCACTGTTGTCAATTACCTCGACATTGAGCGATTGACTGGTCTCCATTGATCTATTCCTTATGAAGTCGACATGCAGAGGCTCTGCGGCCGGAACCGCTGTTGGATGTTTATGGCTTTGTTTTTCATCGGACTCAGTTCGCGCGTGACTTATGCCGTTTCATGAAATTGTCCTAGCTCGGTTAAGTACCGAGATTCAAGATGAATACTCGAATCAAGCTCGCTAACGGATAGAGTCCAAGTATCGTTTGGACTCTTTTCAAGACGACGCAGACAACATAGCGTGAGTGATTCGCGCGACACAATTCGAACAAAAATATGAGCGTCATAGCTCGCATCGATAACGCGCCTCCCATGCGGCGGTCGGGAGCAAAGTTAACTGCAACCCTTGTCATCAGCCGGTCAGCAAACCCACCACGCAATCTATGCCGTTTCTTGGTCTGTGCCCCTCGGAGCCGACTTTACGGAGCTCATGCTGGGTTACGGTACCGATAGCGTCGCCACGTCGGCGCTAAGCAAGGCATACCGCGGCAGCGAATTCGACTAGACGCGCGTTCTTGTTGACGACGCCCGACTGGTCTTCACCGAATTGGGCGATCCCGGCGCCCGCCAACGACCGTGGAGTACATCCCGAACGTGGTCAACATGCTACTAGCGAACCGCACCGATCTGCTCTCAAAAACCTCAACTATCTTGGCCGACCACGCATCGGTGATCGGCGCCAGCGCGGCCGAGTTTCAGCGCGCGAGCGGATCGGGGTTCACCCGCATGCGCGCGTCGCCGATCCCGACGAACGGCAAGCAAAGCAACAGCAGCACATTCAGGCCGAGCGTCGCGCTAATCACATACAAGCCGGACGCATGTGCATTGAAGTAGTGTTCGGCCCAGACGCGCAGATTCGGGGCGACGAACGCACCGATCGAGCCAGCCGAAGTGATGATCCCGAGGCCAGCGGCTGCATCGCGTCCGCAGAGGAATGACGCCGGCAGCGCAAAGTAAACGGGCTGCGCCGCGACAATTCCCGCTGTCGCGATACACAGCCCGATGAAGCCGCCGACCGGGCCGAACGCCCCGCCGGCCAGCAAAATCCCGAACACTCCGAGAGCGATACAGGCGGCGGACGTATAGCGCCGTTCACCCGTTCGATCAGACCAGCGTGGAATCGTCGCGGTGAGTGCGAACGCGCAGATCCACGGCACCGCGCTGGCCAAGCCGGAGACAAAGCCCATGTTCCGATGCATAAGTTGCGCAATCTGCGACGGCAGAAAAAACGTCACTCCATAGAGACCAATCCCACTGATGAAAAAGATCAGCGAGCAGTACAACACTTTCGCGTTCAGCAGCAATTGCCATGCGCTGCTCTCCGGCACCTGTTGGTACGCACGAATCTCCCGCGCGAGTTCCTCTTCGAGCGCCAGCCGCTGCATCGGGGTTAGCCATTTTGCATCGGCCGGCCGATCGATTAGATACCAGAGCCCGGCCAGGCCGACGATGCTTGTGAACAGCCCTTCGATCAAAAACATGTATTGCCAACCATGCAGCCCACCAAGGCCATCGAGATCGAGCAGCGCACCGCAAACCGGGCCACCGATCACGAACGCCAGCGACAACCCGTAATATAGTCGGCCGACCGCCTGCGCCCGCACCCGCTCAGGAAACCAGTATGTAAAGTAATACAGCACACCGGGGAAGAAGCCTGCCTCAGCGATCCCGAGCAGCGAACGCATCACGTAGAAGAGCGGCGTACTGGTGACGAACATCGTCGCCGCGCACGCGAGACCCCATGTGATCATGATCCGTGCGAGCCAGACCCGCGCGCCGACCCGATGCATTACGATATTGCTCGGCGTCTCGAACAGCGCATAGCCGACGAAGAACAGTCCAAGCCCGAACGCGAACGCCGCGTCACTCATCCCGGTCGCCTGCTGCAAACCCGCCTTCGCGAAGCTGACATTGACACGGTCAAGAAACGACAGGATGAACATCAGCGTGATGAACGGCACGATCCGGCGCAGCGCGCGTGATGTGGCGTACTGTAGGTCTTGCTGATCAGGCTGCACTTACCCTCTCCTTTCAATGCGTTGTGATTGATCTACCTTGTGCGCGATATGCCGGTCCCAGCCACGTCCCGGTGATACGCGAGCCTCGTTCAGAGCGAAAAACGCCGCATCCCACCATCGACCGGAACCACGGTACCAGTCACATAAGAAGCGAGCGGCGACGCCAGGAACGTCGCGACCACCGCGAGTTCCTCCGGCTCGCCAAATCGCCCGATCGGAATGTTGGCGGCAATGAACGCCTGACGTTCCTGCTCGTTCAGATGTACCCGCTCGCGGACCTGCTCGCTCCAGATCCGGCCCGGCGCGATTGTGTTGACCGTCACGCCGTCTTTTGCGACTGCACTGGCAAGACCCTTGGCCCAGGCGTGCATCGCGGCCTTTGCGACGCCCGCTGCGTTGAGGCTGCGCGGCTCACCTGAGCTGCTGATGCTGATCACCCGTCCCCAGCGGCGCGCCTGCATCCCCGGCAACAACAACTTTGTGAGCCGCCGGGCGGCCGTGAAGTTCAGCGCGAACGAGTCGTCCCAGATTTCGTCGTCGGCATCGAGATCGATTGGCCGCGAAGCGCCCGCGCAATTAATCACGATGTCGACCCGCCCTAGCGCTTCGGTTGCTGCTGACGCCACCAGCGGATGACTGGCGCGCTCGGAGATATCGGCCGGAATCACCGCGACTTGCTGCGCTCCGGCCGCCTTCAGATCGGCCGCGAACTCGCGCAATGACGCCTCGCGGCGCGCGGTGAGCGCGAGATGCACTCCCTCAGCCGCCAGACAACAAGCAATTTCTCTCCCAATCCCGGCGCTAGCACCGGTCACCAGTGCAGTCTTTCCCGCCAAATTCAATTGCATCGTACTGTCCCTCTCCGTTTACACCGTCTCTAACGATAAGCTATCCTTATCGTTGAATTTTAAATACGGGAAAATTAGCGGACCACCCCGGCTCATGCGTCCAGCTTGCGCGCGCGAAACACCATGTCGTCTTGTGATCGCCTCGCGGTTTCCCAGTCAGCACCGAGGTTCAATTCCGCCAATTGTTCGTCGGCCCACTCGAACACGACTACGCGGTGCTGGATCTTCCATTGTCCGTCGCGTTGTTCAAAGCGGTCGACGTACCGCACGCCGAACGTGTATCGGTGGTACACCGGCTTGTGCGTCGAGAAATGCAAGATGCCGACTCGGCCATGCTGGACCAGAATCGCGGCAGTCTCGACGAATGCCTTGCCGTCGACGAATTCGATCAGCGAGCTACCACCCATGTGCAGACTCTGATCGACGGCCTTGGACGGATCGACCGCTTGGTGCCGAGCCTTCACCCATTCGATCAGTCCTAGGACATCGCCCTTATAGCCACCGTGATCGTCATAGGCGTCGTCGTGATACGCGGACTTCATCAGCTCGAAATCGAGCCGGTCGGCGCCCCGAAAATAGCGCAGTATCGCTTGCCGAATCTGATATTCGGCCTCAAGTTCAGCCAGGAAGTCATTGGCATCTTTGATCAAACCCATTACCCTCTCCATGATTGTGTGGTCGTTTGCGCGCCACGTCGGGCGCATTTCGCTCGCGTGGTTCGCTCAACCAGCGGGATCTGTGGCCGCATCAGTTGCGCGGGGCGTGCTAAAAAATCCACGATAATGGGCGGCGGGATGTGAATCCGGCAAACGGCTGCGGCCGAAGAGCTTCTCGCGCAGCGTGCCTCGCCGATACTCGCGTTTCGCTAATCCGCGCTTCTGCAGCTCGGGCAGCAGATATGCGTTGAATTCCTCATAAGTTCCCGGCAGCAACCAGTTGATTAGATTGACTCCATCGACGCCGGCCTGCTGCCACTGTGCGAGCTGCGTAGCGATTGTCTCCGGCGTTCCGACGAGTCGGGGATGCCTACGTGCGACCAGCAGCGCGAGATCGCCGATGGTCGGCTCGCGCTCCGGCTGCATCTTGCGCAGCCATTCAATATGGCTTTGCGCCCCGTTGGTTCGGATATCGGCCAGCAACGTGTCGGCCGGATACGGTTCGCCTGTATCTTGGGAGACGCCAAGATTCGACGCGGCAAGGAAGCCGTCGACGCTGATATAACTTTCAAGTTCCGCCTCCTTGCGTCGCGCTTCTTCTTCCGTACTGCCTATCACGAACGCGAAGCTCTGCAGAAACTTGACGTCGGCATCGCTGCGCCCGTTCGCGCGGATCATCGCGCGGGTGCGCGAAGTCAGGTCGATCGCAGCCTGCAAATGCGGCGCCGAGATGAACTGCGCTTCCGCATGGCGCGCGGCGAATTGCGCGCCCGCCGACGACGAGCCGGCCTGAAACAGCAACGGTGTGCGCTGCGGCGACGGTGCCGACAGATGTGGTCCCTCGACACGATAACGCTTGCCGATGTGATGGATCTTGTGGATTCCACGGTGATCCGAGAAGATGCCTCGGACCTTGTCCTTCAAAAGCGCCGCATCGTCCCACGAGCCCTCCCAAAGCTTGTAAACGACGTCGGCATACTCCTCGGCCCAGACATAACGCTCGTCATGCTCGGTCAACCTGTCGAGGCCGAAGTTACGCGCTGCATTCTCCTGTGTCGACGTGACGATGTTCCACGCGAGCCGCCCGCTGCTAATGTGATCGAGCGTCGACGCGCGCCGCGCGAATTCGAACGGATGGACCTGCAACACTGAACTGGTCAACGCGAGGCCGAGATGCTCGGTATGCGTGGCCAGCGCAGCCAGCACAATCGACGGATCGTTGATCGGGATCTGCAGTCCTTCGCGCGCGTTGATTGCGTAGTCGCCATCCACCGGTCCATACAGGCCAACAACATCAGCAAAGAAAATCGCATCGAACAGTCCCGCTTCAAGCGTCTTCGCCATATCGATCCATAAACGGATGTCGTCGAACTCATGCTGTCGCGCCTGCGGGTGACGCCACAACCCGTGTTGGATATGCGAGCCGGTGTTCATCACGAAGGCATTAAAAATCATTTCTGCCACAATTCATTCCTCCTGGTCTTCACGGACGGGATCACAGTCGAGCCGGCAGCATGCGCGACGAGACGTCTTTGGAACGGTCAGATTCGCCATAATGCGGACTGCACGTTTGGTGCGCGAATTCACATGGGTTGAGTGCGTGAACCACCAAGGCGCTCGGCGAAACAATTCCAGCGGCCGAACGCGTCGTTTTCTGGGAAACTCATGGCTTTCCTATGCGGTGTCGCGGCCTTGCCAGGCACGGATGAAAATCTTTCTTCAGTCGTCCGAATCGGTGAAGATAAGCGCGACACCTAACGCGTTGCGCGCATCGACAAGGACCGAACCGTCTTTTAGCGTGCGAAAGGGAATCTGGTTGTGAGAGAGCACCTCGCGCGTCATCAGTATCGAAGCAGTCAGCAGACGCAGCCCCACCATTTGGTCCGCAGCGGGATCTGACCATTCCGCCACGGGTGGAGCAACTTCGAGGCACAAGGTCGCTTGCTCTGGCGACATGAAAAAAACGCGTGCACCGCCGGCCTCGACATGAACTGTCCCGTCGCCGACGTCTTTCGCGATCGTGCCACCGGTGGCCTCCGCATAGGCCGCAGCAGTGTCCTCGGCGTGCGGCGTGCGGACGAACACATCCATGACGTCGGTCACACCATTCGGATGCTGGCGCCATTCGTCGCGCCAGACCAGGTCGGGGGTGTAGTGATGGCAGTAGAAAATGCTTCCGTCCGTCACCCAGTCACCCCGCACCTTGAGGATGCGAAAGCGCGCAGTGCCTATACCCTCGGAATGAGCAACCTGTCGGCTAAAATCTGCCGGCGGCTCCGCCAGTAACCCCCTCGCGACAAGCTGCGCTTCGACAGCCGCCGGATCGTTAGGCTTCAGCGCGAGGGCTCTCAGCCCGGCCGGCGTGTCGACCAGATCTGTCGGCGGCTCGGCGTCGGGTCCCACATACCCGAGCAGTTCCAGATAGTTGCTCTGAAAGACGGCCAGATGGTTACTGGTGCCGATCGAGTGATGACCGCGGTGAGTGAGATGAAAGCCGAGCCGGCGATAGAGTTGTTGCGCCTCGTCAAGCCGAGTGCGGACGTTGATAACGACATGATCGAGCGCGGCAGCAGCAGAAGTGCTCATCGGTGCAAGTGAAGAGTTGGCAGCGTTGGAGGGTTCGTCATGAGGGGAGCAGTCAAACTCACTTCGACGTCATGCACACTTCGCCATTCGGCGTATCCAGCACAGCGACGAAGCCGGGAGCCACCGCCCCGTGCACGTCCACGTCGATGCACATCTTCTGATAGATTCTCGCCAGTCCGGCTGGTTTCGGATGCAGGACGGCAAAACGCTTCAGGGTGCAACCGCCTGGCGTGGTTGCCGCCGGATGGGGCGATCCTTGCCAGTCGATAGCGAACGGAATGGCGGCGCCATAGTCGGGGTGACTGAACTTGGCAATCGTCCAGGCAAGCCGTACGCCGTCCGGTCGCGTGCGTGACATCGGAAGTTTCTCTGTCACGATGAGTCCGCACGCTTCGGCGGCTACGCACGCTGCGTCGAGATTAGTGGTCTGCACCATATAGCTCAGAATCGCAGGACGACTGAGTGCGCCGATGGACACAGCCAGACCACTTCGGGATTCCGTTTGAGCGGGGTCCGGCGCAACAATTTCGAAGAAGCTTATTTCGTCAAGACTGGACAACCGGTTGCGCGTCCCGAAACCTGCGTGACTTCCGCCGGTGACGGGTGTCACACCAGTGAGCGCCTGAAATAACGCACTGCCCTCATCAAGGTCCGGCGCGCCCCAGGCGATGTGATCCAGCAGCATGGTATTCATTCCTTCGTTCCTTGGGTGTTTGTATCTCGTTCTGGCCGAGCGGCGTGAGTCGGCGTCACAGGAAAAGCTCGTCTGGATCTCCGTTGAGCATCACCTGTCCGACTGCTTCGAAATGTGCCTGGCGCGCCTGCAGTTGTTGAGACAGTGTGTGGATGTCACGAAAGCGACGCTCGAATGACGTGCCTTTGAAAATAGCCGTTGTTCCCGCGGAACGGTAAGCATAGTTGGCAACATCGACCGCCGTGTTGATTGCGTGCGTGGAAGCGAGACGTACACGAAGACGGTCTTCGAGACCAATCGGCAGGATATCGTCCGCGTTCGACCAAACCTGTTTCAGGATCTCGATCAACCAAGTACGCGCCGAAGCAAAATTAGCTTCCTGCCGTGCGAAATCTCCGTGTACGACCGGGTTGTCCGCGAGGCGCTTTAGTCCCCGGGGTGCCTTGTGAAGGGTGAGTTCGGCGAACGCATCCAGCATTGCGCGGGCAATGCCCAATGCAACTGCCGCCACCCCAACCGCGTGCAGTCCTTGGGTGGTGAACGCAAAAAGACGTCCTCGTTCACGCCGCAATGACGGATCTTCGCCGAACGTGCCGCTGTGGGATTCAGGAACGAACAAGTCCGTGACACGGTAACCTTCCGACGCCGTGCCGCGCATGCCGAGCGTGCACCAGTCCTGGACCGACTCCGTATGAGTCTTGCGGAACAGCAACGAGCGGACCGTTGGACGACCGAAGCGATTTATGCGCAACGACCCGTCTGGCTCAACGACTTGACAGTGCGCGGCAAGCCAGTCAGCCTGCCGGATGCCGCTGCAGAAATGCGCTTCACCGCTCACGCGATAGCCGCCCGCCACCGCCATTGCCTTGAACTGATGAGGCGGCCCGGACGCAATGATCGAGCACGGGTCGGTAAAAATCACGCTCGCCGTCTCCAGCGGGATGTACGGCACGATCAGCGCATGGCTGTTAGCGACATACATATTCCAGCCGACCGCACCATCGTGGCGGCTCAATTCCTCGATCACTTCAACATACGCCCACGGCGCGATTTCCTCTCCGCCGATCGAGCGGGGAAGCAGAACGCGCGCGACACCGGACTCGTGGATCTGCTCGAGCAGTGACGTTGGGAAATCTTGAATCCGTTCAATTTCATCTGCGGCTGCATCGATTGCGGGCCCTAAACTCCGCGCCCGAACCAGGGCATCCCGTTCAAAGGTCTTTGGCATCACGGCTTCCAAGCTGCTTTCTCCTGTCAACGTAGGTCACGGGACTGCACGGAATCGCGAGCATGCGCTATGCGCTTGTTCCGGTAGCCCGCCTAGGGTTAGGCCGCGTCGGCCTTGCTTGTCGTAGCGACGTCGATGCACCCGCTGCCCTTTGCAGTAGGGGCAACTGTAGTGGCGCACCCGGACGCGGCTTGCCGCGCCGCGTCCGGCTCGACGTGCACTTCGTCCAATCCTGTTTCGGCTTCTTCCTCGTGGGGCAACGTCAAGGCAAGCAATGCTGCAAGCACAACCAGTGCGGCAATCGCAAGCAGAGCGATCGTGAAGCTACCGGTCGAGTTTTTGATGTTGCCCATCAGATAGGGGCCGACAAAACCGCCAAGGTTACCGAGCGCGCTGATGATTGCGAAACCGCCCGCGGCCGCAGAGCCGGATAGAAACGCCGCGGGCAGTGTCCAGAACACTGGCAACGCAGCGCAGACGCCGAAACTGGTCAGCGAAAGCGCAATCATCTTGGCGACGGGGTCATCTATGGCCGTCGATGCGGCGAGCGCGACGCCGGAAATCAGGATCCCGAGCCCGACGTGTTCCTTCCGTTCGCGAAGACGGTCAGAGCGCCGTCCCCACCAGACCGACCCGACCGTGCCGAGCAAATATGGAATCGCCGTGACGAAGCCCACTGCCGTCAGTGAGAGATTGAAGTTGCGCACGATTTGCGGCAGGAAGATTGCCATCCCCGAAATCGCCGCGGCCATGCCGAAGCAGACGCAGGACAGCAGCAACACGCGGGTATGTCCAAGCGCCTGCCAGACGCTAAATTTTCGGATTGCCTCGCGGCGGCGGCGTTCCGCATCCATCCGCCTCACCAGCCACTCGCGTTCGGGAATCGAAAGCCAACCCGCATCGGACGGCCGGTCGGTAAGGTAGAGCAGCACAACGGCCGACAGCATCAGTGTGGGAACCGCTTCGATGATGAACAGCCATTGCCAGTTCTGAAGCCCCGCGACGCCGCTCATATGCTTCATTAACAGGCCGGATAGTGGTGCACCAATCACCGACGAGAACGGCACCGCAGCCATGAAATAGCCGATGATGCGCGCCCGGTAGACCGACGGAAACCACAGCATGAGGTAGTAGAGTATGCCGGGAAAGAAACCCGCTTCGGCGGCGCCCAGCGCCATCCGTAGTGCGTAGAACACCGTAGTGGTGGACAAGCCGGTCTCTGCGGCGATCGTCGGAATGGCCGCCATCAGCCCGGACAGCACGCCCCACGTCAACATGATGCGTGCGATCCATTTGCGCGCGCCAACCCGTTCCAGCAGCAGATTCGACGGTACTTCGAACACGAAGTACGTCAGAAAGAAGGCGCCTGCGCCGAAGCCGAATGCCGCGGAATCAAGTCCGAGCGCCTTATTCATCGTCAGTGCCGCAAACCCTACGTTGACTCTATCGATATAGGCAAAGAAATAACAGACGATCAGAAACGGCACGAGCCTGAACATCGCTTTCCTTATCGCAGTCTCTTGCACCCAGTTCATTCAGCTACTCCGGTTAAACCGCATCGTTAGTCCGCACATCCTGTTGTGAGATTTGCCTGATTCAGCAGGCCAGCATCCGGCGCATTTACTTTTCTCGCGTTGCTAAAAGATAGTCCGGCTGAGGACTGCAGCGCCATACGGACGAAAATATGGAGGCCATAACCTCAATCGATGATTGCGGCTGTCTGAAGCTTAAGACGCAACCGTCTTCCTCCGCGGGACCGCGCGTAGCGGCTCGGCGCCTCATCGCTCGCGTTTATGACGCTCATATTTTTAACTGGATGGCGACGTGGGCACGACCCACTTATCTTGTCCCTGCAGCCCTGCAGGAAAACGTCGCAAAGTTGCGTATTCATTTGCCGGAGAGCCGCACTCCGGTGCTTGTCCCCGTCTGTTGAAATCGCAAAACCGATGTGGGATCGACGATGGCCCCTAAACGATTCGCCAACCATTACGATGAACATTACAATGAAAAAGAAAGCCTTTACCCTGTTCTTGCTGGCAGGTATCGCCACAAGCGCACACGCACAATCCAGCATTACGCTGTACGGCATCATTGATGCGGATCTGAACTACATCAACAACGTTGGCGTTGCCCAATCAGCGGGGAGTACCGGACACCCGGCGACCTACCGGAACCGGGCGCTCGTCAGCCAGAGTGGTAACGGCTACCAGGCGAACCGTTGGGGCTTTAGGGGCAGCGAAGACCTCGGCGATGGCAATGCGGCGTTTTTTCAGCTTGAGAACGGCTTCAGCATCAACACCGGTGCGTTCGCGTCGAGCGGCGTCGAGTTCAATCGCCAGGCATTCGTGGGTCTTTCAAACAAGCGTTACGGCGCTCTCTCGTTCGGTCGCCAATATGATGCGATGTTTGACCTGGTGGTGCCATACGGCCCCTGTTTTTTCTTCGGCAGTTACGTATCAGACTACGCCGGTGACATCAACGAGTATGACGGCTATGCCCGCGTGAACAATGCTGTTAAGTACCGCTCGCCGACGATCGACGGAGTCACCGGTGAACTGCTCTACGGGTTTGGCGGCGTCGCAGGCTCGCTCAATCAGGACAGCACGATCAGTGCGGCTCTTCAGTATGACAACGGCACGTTCGGCATTGGCGTCGGCTATCTGCGCTCCGACAACAGCGGCTCGACCGCGAACACATGGAACGGCTCGACGGTCGGCAATTTTATCAGCTCGGTCACATACGGATTTGCGGGCGCGAGGCGCGTGCAACTGATCGACGTAGCGGGGAAATATCAGCTTGGTGCACTGTCGCTCGGGCTGAACTATGGCTACGTCAACTACACGCCGTCGGCAGTATCGCTGTTTCGGCGGGTGTTGACGTACAACTCCGCCGGTCTTAGCGCCTTTTATCAGACGACTGCCGCACTCGGGTTTGGCTTCGGCTACAACTACACGCGCGGCACCTCAGTAGACGGCGCAGCGTCCCGCCCGCACTACCAACAGTTGACGCTCAGCAGCAATTATCTGTTGTCTAAACGCACCATGCTGTATGTGGCGGCCGCCTATCAGCACTCCGGCGGCAAGACGCTTGATGCGTACGGTAATGTCGTGACAGCGACCGCTTCCGTCGGCGATTCCGCCGACGGCTTCTCGTCCGGCTCGACCTCGCAGGTACTCGCGCGGGTGGGTATCCGTCACCTTTTCTGACAGCGACCTCATCAAGGTGGCGCATGACGAGCACCACCCGTTCATCCGATCCAGAGGCCCCCCCCGCGCCGAAAGGTGCCGCACGGACTACTGCAACGCGACGGCGCACCTCCGCAGGAGCTATCATCGACACGACTGGCGGCCTGCCTGGCAGCGACGTCCCCTGTTTGTCGGTAAATGTCGTTGTGAGCGGGAATCGCGCACCGTGCGTCAAGATGCTCGATGGCCATGCAGTGCCGGTCCACTGGGTAATCGAGCGTAGCTTCGTTCCGTTGAACCGTCTTTCCCGAACGCTTGCACAAGATTGCCAAGGTCCTCCCGATAAGCTCGCCGGAGTTCGCGTTACCATGCTTATCAATGAAACAACTTCATCAGCTCCCTGTATTCGCGATCGTCGCGCATGCCTCAACCAGGATGTCCGCCCGGACTCGCGGTACCCGCCAGCAATTAACGTAGCTCCATCGGGCGGTAATGATCGACCAAAAAGTCCCGAAACCATCTGTGTCCTTCATCGTCATGCGTCCGCGCATGCCAGTAGAGCGAAATTGGGACCGGTGTAATGTCCAGAGGGGGTTCGTGGACTTTCAACGGCAAGATCCTTTCGCCGAAGCGCGCTAGCCGCTCGGGGACAGTAGCGATGAGATCAGAATTTGCGACAACCGAGAGCAGTGGGACAAAGCTGGACTGCCTCAGGACAACGTTTCTCTTTAAGCCTTTCTCCTGCAGCGCCTCTTCTATTGGACTTGAGTAGATATCCTTATCGAATGGAAATACCTGCGCGTGCGGCAACGCCACATACTCGTCCAAGGAGGGGCCGTCGGACCCCACACCGCTGTGTCCATCTCGCGAGATACACACGTATCGCTCTGTCAGCAGCAATCGCGTAAATAAGCTGGGGGCAGCGCTAGGGATGCAGCCGATGGCGAAGTCAATTTCGCCATCGCCCATCAGCGCGTCGAATTTTTGCAGTGGAGGGCGCGAGACGATCGTCGTGTGCGGGGCAAAGCGTGCCAGAGGTGTGACGACCTCCGGCAAGAGAATCTGCTCGACGAAATCCGTGCCGATGATCGTGAAAACACGGCGACTTTCCTTCGGATCGAAATCGGCCGGGGTCGACAGAAGATTGTTTATCTGGAGGAGCGCTCGGTCCAGATTTTCGAGGACCTTCTCCGCCCGTTGAGTCAGACTTAAACTCGCCCCGTTCCGGACAAGTAGAGGATCCTTGAATACTTCCCGCATTCTCGCCAGCGATGCGCTCATTGCAGGCTGCGTGATCCCCAATTTCTCGGCTGCCCGCGTGACGTGCCGCTCCGTCAGCACTTCACGCAGGGCCACAAGCCGATTCAGGTCAATTTGGCGCAGATTCATTCAGCGAGCGTAGCATGGTGGAAAAAACGGGTTTCTATTAAATTCAGCTTTACAAATCATAAGGGAAGAACTCATAGCGACCGGATGGTTTCAAGCACCTTGCCGCCACGTCGCGGCCACCGCTGGCCAGCCGTGGTTCCATTGATAGCCTACGGTCAATCCACCGGACGGCGGATTGAATCTCGTGTTCGACAGGCGAGCGGAGAGAGCATCAATATGATGAATGCGTGGATCACCAATGGGGCTTCGCTACCGGATGCTGCGAGGCTACGCCTTGGCGAAGCGTGCTACCACGTCGTTCAGAAGTCGCATCTGCTGTTCATCAGAAGGCTTTCGTCGTCACGCCCCAGAGTGATTAGTTTCGGCCAAAGTGAGTGTGTTAATCTAACCAGATGAAATTGCGCAATGTCGACCTAAATCTTCTGGTGACGCTACGCGAACTCCTCGTGGAGAGGCACGTCACGCGAACCGCCGATAAGCTTGGCATTACACAACCAGCGATGAGCGCGGCATTGGCGCGTATGCGTCTTCTGTTCGACGACCCACTTCTTGTGCGGACCTCGAGAGGCATGATCCTGACGCAAAAAGCCGAGCAACTGCTTGGTCAGTTGGATCGCGCGCTACTTGATATCGAGAACATGTTGGAGTCCCCGCTCGACTTTGACCCTGCGACCAGTCGCCGAACCTTCACCGTCATCGGCACCGATTTTGTCGAGCAGTTTCTGCTACCTGCGCTGGTAGTCGAACTGGCCAGGAAAGCGCCTGCAGTTAATATTGTTTTCAAATCCCCCGTCTCCCGGATGGAAGCCCTAATGAGCGACGGAGATATTGATCTGGCGATTGGCTTCATTCCGAGCGCCGCGCAACAGCTACGCACGCGCGTCATGATTGAGGATCGCTATGTCTGTATCGCCCGCGAAAATCATCCGTCTATTCGGTCAGATTCCATTTCCTTGGATCTCTACGCGGAACTCCGCCACGTCCAAGTTTTTCCTTTCGATGCGAATATGTATTCGACACCGATCGATATGGCGTTACACGAGCGTGGTCTAGTCCGTCATGTCGAATTGAGGCAACCGAGCTTTGTGCCGTTACTATCGGTAGTCGCCTTCACCGATCTCATTGCGACGGTACCAGCTCGCCTGGCGAGCTTCGGAGCGAGGACGCTACCAATCAAGGTCTATGAGCCCCCGTTGCAGTTGCCAAAGATCGTGCTTTCGCTATATTGGCACATGCGCAGTCACGCGGATGAGGGGCACCGATGGTTGCGAAACTTCCTAGTGGATCTCTCTCAGTCTCTGCCGTAGTCCTTACTCGCCACTTGAAAAATCCCATTGAGGACGTGAGGGCGCCGTCGGGGTCGTAGTGAATTTGCTTCAATTTGCTTGCATTCTAAAGGGCAGAGGCTATCAGCGTGTTGCAAGCCGTAGCGGCGGTCGGTCATCGGCTAGCGGATTCGTGCAAAACTCTCCGCCAAAATGGCGATGTCATCTATGCCCTGTTAAATTCATCGATCGCATGCAACTCCCACTCGATCATCTCTTCGGGAAATCATCGGTCGCACTTCATAGCGACTTCTTGTTCTGGCTCAATCGCGTGGAAGACTGGTTCTCACGCATCCAGCGCAACTGATCGCGAACGGCACCCACAGCGGTGAAGGTTTGGCGGATTTGCGAATGATGTTTAGGCAGACACTGGTTCCCTGACCGTCTCAACGTTCTCACGCGGGCTTCCGCAATAAAGTCCCCAATCTGCCATCATCCCGCGCCGACGTTCGAGCTGGTCGCGACGCCGGTAGGCTGCCACTGTCTGCGATACGATGACGTGTGCCAAGGCTTCCTCTGTGAGCGAATCGGGATAGTCCGTACATTCGGCAACCCAGTCGCGGAACGTCAAGCGGAAACCGTGTACGGTGATTCCATGTCGCGACATACGTCTCAGAAGCGTCAGCATCGCCATGTTCGACAACGGACGCCCTTCCTTGCAGCCCGGGAACAGATAGCCGTATTTTGCCTTGGGCAATGCGCTACGCACGAGTTCGACCGCACGGTCACAAAGCGGTACACGAAGCGGTCGGCCGCTCTTGGTACGATTGCCAGGAATTGACCATGTGCGGGCGGCGAGGTCAAACTCCTCGGGCCGCGCAAAACGCACCTCGTTCGTGAGGATGAGCAGATGCAACACACGTGCAGCACGCCGCGGACGTTGCTCAAGCTCGCGGATAAACGCAGGCAAGTCCTCCCATGGCAGTGCAGGGTGATGGTTCACCTGTGAGCGTTTCTTCGACCGCGGCAACACAAGTTGCAGATGGTCAACGTATCGTGCCGGGTTGCTACCGATGCGATGACCCAACACCGTCTCTGCATCGAGGATCGCCTTGATGCGGCCCCGTACGCGGCTCGCGGTTTCCGCCTTTTCGTCCAGATAGGCTGAAGAATCCGCACGATCATCGCGGTGTCGATGTCGCGTACCCGGACTTCACCGATCACTGGATACGCGTAGGTCTTGAGCGTGTTACCCCACTGCTGGACATGCTTGCGATTGCGCCATTGAGGCTCATGCGCACGGATAAACGCTTCAGTTGCTTCACGAAACGTCACGTCGGCATCCGGCGACATGTCGAGCAGTTGCCTTCGCTGCTGCTCACGCCGCGCAAGGATGGGATCGATCAGGTCCCTGACCATGTCACGGTACCCGCCAGCCAGCTTCCGCGCCTCGCCCAGAGGGACCCGTGAGAGCGGACCAAGACCCATCTCCCGCACGCGACCGTTCAGTTTGAATCGGAACACCCATGAACGCGCACCACTGTCCGCGATCTGCATGTAGAGGCCACCGCCATCCGCGTAATGCCCCGGCGTCACCTCTTTCGCGACCCGCAGTGCGCTGAGTCGATGCAACTGTCGTCCAGCCATGTTGCCCTCCCTACCCACAAACCCACATCGCTACCCATACTTCGTGAGGAAATTGTGCGGGACGTCAACGGTAGCCGCAAGCACGTCGTTACCCATAAACCGCTTTAAAATCAGCGACCTGGAGGACGTCAGCGGAAGAAGTCGGAATGGCCCGGAAGGCCTATAGGGCGGAAGGCAGCCGGAGTCGAACCGACCTAAGGACGTCTGACGCCCTCAACTGGATTTGAAATCCAGCCGCACCACCGGATACGAATGCCTTCCTACGGTGATTGAACTACCTGAACTACTTGAACCACCTAAACCACGCACTACAACTCAACCACTAAATCAAAGCAGATCAAGCCAACGACTATCCGTGCGCATCAAATGCAAGCCACGGTGAAAGCGAGTATATCCAACCCGGTCGAAGAATTCCAAAAGCTGAATCGCGCGCTTCCGCCCAAGACCCGTGACATCGCGAAACGGCGCGGCCGCTACCATACCGGCATTCTTTTGCGCTTCGGAGCCCGCAATCAAAGCCAGCTCACGAATCACCTCATGGTGATAGAAAAGATCACGCACAACCTGAAAAAGCTCGCCCTGCCGCGCAAGTTTGCGCAGTAACTGCCGCACGCGGTCTTCAGATGTGCCATGTGCGTTTGCCAGATCACGCACCCAGGGCGGATCGAAACGCCCCTCTTTCAGCGCCGGCAGAAGTACCGCGGCGAGCGCGCGATCGGCATCGTCGAGCGTCACCGCGTGGTCCGGCAGATGCAACCACGGCCCGCGTCTGACGATCTCACCGCGCGCCGCCGCATCGTCGACCAGCACACGCCACAACGCATCGTCGACGAGAGGCGCCGCGATCCGCCGTAAGCGCGAAACATCCGGGCCCAGCTCATCCGGCGAGCGCTCGTGGTACTGCTTTAGCGTCGCAAGCAGCCGCGCATTCAAGGCACGCCATGACGCATCTGCAATCAATAACGCATCGTTACCCGGAAGCTCCACAACGCGCGTGTTAGACGGCAGCGCTAACATGGCCGCCGGCATGCCCGCCAGTCGTTCCAGCAACGAGCGAGACAATCCATGCGGAGCCGTTGCGAGCAGCGAATCCAGCGCGCCGGTGTCGAGCATGACCTGAATCGCATCGAGCCAGGCCAGCCGCTCAGCCGAGCGACGCTTGCGCGAAGGCGCGAACGGATCGAGCACATGACCGCCGCCAATCGTGCGATCAGCCTGCGCATTGCGTACCGCAAAACGATCGCCGGGAAGCGCGCATACCGGCCGTTCGAACACAAGCTGCGCGCGCGCCGACTGACCTGCGCCGAGCGTCTCACCATCGAGCAACGCGACGTGCGCCACCTGGTGCTGCGTGCCGAGATGCACATGAAGCGATGCCCAATGCTCCAGTGTCAACGGCGCATCGGCGAGCAGCGTCAGCATGACGTCGATGCGCTCCGACGCTTGCGATAGCCGTGGATCGACGATCCAGTCACCTCGATCGATTGCGCTCTTCTCGATGCCCGCCAGATTCAATGCGCAACGCTCGCCTGCCCTTCCCCTCTGCGCAGGACGATTCTGCGCATGAATGCTGCGCACGCGCACGGGCTGATTTTTCGGCGCAAGCAGCATCGTGTCACCAACAGCCACGCGCCCCGACACCACGGTCCCCGTCACGATCGTGCCTTGACCCGCGAGCGTGAAGACCCGGTCGATCGCGAGACGGAACAGGCCGTCGTCATGCTTCATGCGCCACGCTGCCGCCGCTGCGTGCAAATGCGCTTTCAACGCAGCCACACCAGGATCGCCGTCACACGTCGCGCAGGTGTCGAACACGGGCGCGTCCTGCAATACGCTGCCACTCAGAAACGCCGCGATCTCGTCATGCACGTCCCGCAGCCGTTCGACATCGACACGGTCTATCTTGGTCAACGCGATGGCGCCGCGCCTGATCCCGAGCAGTTCCACAATCGCCAGATGTTCGCGCGTTTGCGGCATCACGCCGTCGTCGGCGGCAATCACGAGCAGGGCGAAATCGATCCCGCTTGCTCCCGCGGTCATCGTATGGACGAGCTTTTCGTGGCCCGGCACATCGATCAGGCCAAGCACGTCGCCGTTTTCGAGCGGCACGTACGCATAGCCCAGTTCGATCGAAATGCCGCGCGCCTTTTCTTCCTTCAGACGATCGGTATCGACGCCCGAAAGCGCTCTCACCAGACTCGTTTTGCCGTGGTCGATATGCCCCGCCGTCCCTACGATCATGCCTGCAGGTCCTTCAGTTGCTCGATCAATTGCGCTTCATCGGCGGCTTCGAGACAGCGCAAATCGAGACGTAACGCATCGTCCGCGATACGGCCGATCACCGGCCGCGCCATCTCGCGCAAGCGCTTCTCGAGCGCAAGCAATTGACGGCCGCTGCGCTTGCCGCCGGCGATCCTGACGACGAGGCCGTAGCTCGGCAGCACGTCGACCGGCAATGCGCCGCTGCCGATCTGGCTGAACATCGGCTCGGTCACGACGACATGGCGCTCTCCGACCGCGCGCTGCAACGCCGGCTGTACGCGCTCCGCGGCAAGCCGGATGTCGTCGCTCGGGCGCGTGAGCAAACGCAGCGTGGTCAGCCGCTCAGCGAGTTTTTCCGGCATGCGATACATCTGCAGTACGGGCTCCAGTGCCGCGAGTGTCAATTTGCCGACGCGCAGCGCGCGCTTGAGCGGATGCTTCTTGATCTTGGCGATCAGGTCACGCCGCCCGACGATCAACCCCGCCTGCGGGCCGCCAAGCAGTTTATCGCCGCTGAACGTGACGAGATCGGCGCCGGCTTCGATGGTTTCGCGCACAGTCGTCTCACGCGGCAAGCCCCATTGCGCCAGATCGACCAGCGTGCCGCTGCCAAGATCCACCGCAACGGCGATACCGCGCACATGGGCAAGCGCCGCGACGGCGTCGACCCCAACCTCTTTGGTAAATCCGCTGATCGCGTAGTTGCTCGTGTGGACTTTCATGAGCAACGCGGTTTGCGGACCGATGGCTTCGTCGTAGTCTTTCAGATGCGTGCGATTGGTGGTGCCGACTTCGCGCAGCCTGGCGCCCGCGCGGCTCATGATGTCGGGAATGCGAAACGCGCCGCCGATTTCAACCAGCTCGCCACGCGACACGATCACTTCTTTCTTCGAGGCCAACGCGGACAATGTGAGCAACACCGCGGCGGCATTGTTGTTGACCACGGTCGCCGCTTCGGCGCCGGTCAATTCGCAGATGAGTTCGTCGATCAGATCGTCGCGGTCGCCGCGCTTGCCGGTGCCGAGATCGAACTCGAGGTTAGCCGGTTGCGTGAGCGCCTTCATGACGGCTTGCACCGCTTCGTCGGGCAGCAATGCGCGGCCGAGATTGGTATGCAGCACGGTGCCGGTCAGATTGAAGACGCTGCGCAAACGTGCGGCGTTGCGCCGGCGCAGCGCCGCTTCGACCGATACCTGCAGTTGTGCGATATCGAGCGCGTTCACCGACGCGTCGCCCGACTGCGCACTACTGCGCCAGGTGTCGAGCGCGTGACGCAGTGCGCTCAGCACCTGCGTACGGCCGAATTCTGTCAGCAACGCCGCAAACTCCGCCGACGCCATCACCTTTTCCACCGAGGGCACACGCGCCATCAACGCCCGCAATTCAGAGCCGGTTACATCGCTCACGAGGTCATCCTCTTTCTCAGTCGCGCTTCAGCCCGATACGCCGGAAGAGTCGTCAGCCGCGGGGCCGGCCTGTTCCGGCCAGAGCCACGGATGCGGCGACGCGCGCCGGTAACCTTCCGCTCCCATCAGCAGGTCCAATGTGAGACTGGCGAGATCGTCCGCAAACGGTTCGAAATCGTAGTCCTTCGACTGAATGCCGATTTTCCGGTAAGTATGGCATTCGTCGCACGATTCCGCCTTCAAGGCTGCGTTCCTGGAATCGGCTTCGCGGGTGGTCTCGTCGGCGTCCGGCGAGCCGACAGCGTGATAGGCAATGCCTTTGGTCGAGTCGCAGTTCGAACATTTCGTGCGGACCATGTGCCACTCCGTCGCACACAGACCGCATTGCAGATAGCGGTAATTGTCATACGCACCGCCCACCCGCACCACGCTCGCTACCGGATGCGAGCCGCATACCGGACACAGGCCGAGCGTCTCCAGGTACGGCACGTCGCGCTTGTCGATGTCGGCGGCGAGATCGGTCCACACCACTTGCAGCGCGGCCATGATGAACGGCGCGCTTGCCGGATCGATTTCCTCGAAGCGCTGCGCGAAGATTGCGTCGGCCTGGAGGTCGAGCGTGGCTTGATCGAGTGCTCGCAGTTTTTCAAAAAGCGCTTCGAGCGGCGGCGTGAGCGGGCCGGCGGCTTGCACCTTGTCGATCAACCGCAGCAAAACGTCATGCCATGCCGGATCGCGCGCGCCCGAGAGCGCCGGAATCAGCGGCATGGAATGCTGCTGCGCACTCGCGATCAACTCGGCGCTGGGCGGCTTCGCCTTGAAGCCGGTGATGACGGTTTGCTGCGCGTCCGCCAGCACGGCCATCAGACGCAAATAGCCGGCAATCGGATTGCTGAGCGCCGCCAGTTGACGCAACCGCGCGGCGCGCGCCGAAAAGACCGCCAGCCGCTCCGGCGTACGGATACGGGGAATCGCCGTGTGATCGAGCGACTCGATGTCGCCGGCCTCGAGAATGCGTTGAACCAAAGTATCGACCTCTGAAAACTGCGCTGAAAACGGAGAAGCCGCCGCCGTTCATCGAACAAGGGCGGCGGCTCGGAATGCGGCGCGCGGCAAGTTGTACCGCATCTTCTGCCTATCCTTTAGCGATCCTACTTGCCGATCATTTCCTTGAACCAGTTCGGATGATGCTTTCTCGCCCAGCCGTAGGTCACGGTGCCGCGCGTCATCGCGCCGATCGATCCCTTGATCCACAGCGCCGCATAAATATGCACGACGATGCCGACGATCAGCACGAACGCAGCCGCAGCATGAACCAGCGCCGCGAGACGGACGATCTCGATCGGAAAATAGAACGAGAAATAGCGCCGCCAGATCACGATGCCGCTCGCCAGCAAGAGCAGCAGGCAAATCACCATGGTGAAAAATAACAGCTTTTGACCGGCGTTGTACTTTCCGATTGCAGGGAGCTTTTCCTCGCGATTGTTGAGCACGTCGTCGATCTGCTTCATCCACTGGATGTCGGCGCGGTCGAGCAGATTGTGATGCCAGAAGCGCAACGCAAGAATCAGGAACGACAGGAACATCACACAGCCGACAAACGGATGCAGAATCCGTGTCCATTGCCCACCGCCGAAAATCGCGTACAGCCACGACATCGCCGGATGAAACATTGCAAGGCCGGACAGCGCCAGCAGGACAAACGTGATCGCCGTGATCCAGTGATTCGTCCGTTCATTCGGCGTGTAGCGCTCGATCAGGCTGTTGCCTTTCACGTCTTTCAGCACGACATGCTCGTGATTTTCAGTGCGCTTCATCGGATGCCTCCTGCGAACGGCGTGCTTCGTCAGCTTCGTGCTGTGCTTCGGCCTCTTCCGCCTCCGTCACCTCGTTCGGACCGACACGCGTGTAGTGGAAGAAGCCTGCTAACGCAGCGAACGCAATACCTGCCAGCGCCAGCGGTTTCGCCAGACCTTTCCAAAGGTAAACCATCGCGCTGATCTTCGGATTCTGCGGTAAGCCGTGATACAGGTTGGCTTTGTCGGCGTGATGCAGCACGTACATGACATGTGTGCCGCCCACGCCGGCAGGATCATACAGACCAGCGTTCTGGAACCCGCGCTCCTTCAGATCGACGATTCGATCCGCTGCCTGCTGCTTCATGTCTTCCTTGGTGCCGAACATGATCGCGCCGGTCGGACAGGTCTTCACGCATGCAGGTTCCTGACCGACAGCCACGCGATCCGAACACAGCGTGCACTTGTACGCACGGTTGTCCTTCTTCGAAATGCGCGGCACGTTGAACGGGCAACCGGTTATGCAATAGCCGCAGCCGATGCAATTTTCCTCGTGAAAATCCACGATGCCGTTCGTGTACTGCACGATCGCGCCCGGCGACGGACAGGCCTTCAGGCAACCCGGGTCTTCGCAGTGCATGCAGCCGTCCTTGCGAATCAGCCACTCGAGATCGCCTTCGGTATTCTCGTATTCCGAGAACCGCATGACGGTCCACGAATGCTCCGACAAATCGCGCGGGTTGTCGTAGATGCCTGTCGTCGTGCCGATCTCGTCGCGCAGATCGTTCCACTCCATGCAGGCCGTCTGACACGCCTTGCAGCCAATGCACTTCGATACGTCGATGAGCTTGGCAACCGTGCCCGTGACCGGCTCACGCACCTGGGGTTCAGGCAAGGTCGTGGCCGAGAGGCGTTTGATATCCAGTGATTGCAGTGCCATCTCTTTTCCTTATGCCTTTTCGACCTTGACGAGGAACGACTTGAATTCCGGTGTTTGCGAATTCCCGTCGCCCACGGAGGGCGTCAGCGTATTGACGAGATAGCCCGGTTTCGCGAGCCCCTTGAAGCCCCAATGCAGCGGCAACCCGACTGTCTGTACCTTCTTTCCTTCGATCATCAGCGGTTTGATCCGCTTGGTGACGAGCGCAATCGCAATGATATGGCCGCGATTGGACGACACCTTCACGCGATCCCCCGCGACCACGCCCACTTCCTTCGCCAGATCCTCGCCGATCTCCACGAACTGTTGCGGCTGCACGATCGCGTTCAAACGCGCGTGCTTGGTCCAGTAGTGGAAATGCTCGGTCAGACGATACGTGGTGGCCGTATGCGGGAAATTCTCATGCGTGCCGAAGGCGGCCCGGTCGTCCGGGAACACGCGCGCTGCCGGACTGCTGACAACCGCCTTGTTATCCGGATGCAGCGGGTTATAGCCCAGCGGCGTTTCAAACGGTTCGTAGTGCTCGGGGAACGGACCTTCCACGAGACCGTCGCGCGAGAAAAAGCGCGCCACGCCCTCCGCGTTCATGATGAACGGGTTCATGCCGTTTTCAGGCGGCTCGTCCACCTTGAAGTCGGGAATATCCGGACCGCTCCACGTCTTGCCGTTCCACGCGATCAGCTTGCGCGTGGGGTCGAACGGTTTGCCGCTGACGTCGCACGAAGCACGGTTGTACAGAATCCGCCGGTTCGCAGGCCACGCCCACGCCCAGTTCAGCGTATTGCCGATACCGGTCGGGTCCGAGTTGTCGCGGCGGCCCATCTGGTTGCCTGCCTGAGTCCATGCACCGCAGAAGATCCAGCAACCGCTTGCCGTGCTGCCGTCGTCGCGCAACTGTGCAAATCCCGCCAGCTGCTCGCCCTTTTTGGCGAGCACCTTGGTTTTGTCGGTAGCGTCGGTTACGTCGGCGAGTGCACGGCCATTGAACTCCATGGCGATTTCTTCAGGCGTCGGGCTTTCCGGATCGGCGTACGGCCAGCTCATGTTGAGAATCGGATCGGGATACTTGCCGCCCTTCTCCTTATAAGCCTGACGAATCCGCAGCCACAGCCCCGACATGATCTCAAGATCGCTCTTCGCCTCGCCCGGACCGACGGCCCCCTGCCAGTGCCATTGCAGCACGCGGCTGGAACTGACCAGCGAGCCGCGTTCTTCGGCGAAACACGTGGTGGGCAAACGGAAAACTTCCGTTTGAATCTTCGACGGATCGACGTCGTTGAACTCGCCGAAGTTCTTCCAGAACTCCGACGTTTCCGTAGCGAGCGGGTCCATGATGACGAGCCACTTCAGCTTGGCTAGGCCCGCGCCGATCTTCGCCTTGTTCGGCGCCGCGGCGAGCGGGTTGAAGCCCTGCGCGATGTAGCCGTTCATCTTGCCTTGATTCATCAGCTCGAAAACCTGCAGCAGGTCGTACGACTTATCGAGCTTCGGCAGATAGTCATAGCCGAAGTTGTTCTCGGCGGTCGCGTTATCGCCCCACCATGACTTCATGAAACTGACGTGGAAGGCGCGATAGTTGCGCCAGTAGCTCCACTGGTTCGGCCGCAGCGGCTGGCTCGCGCGCTTCGTGATGAAGGCGTCGAAGTCCTGTTCGGCTTCCATCGGCAGCGTCATGTAGCCCGGCAACAGGTTCGACATCAAACCCAGGTCGGTCAAACCCTGGATGTTCGAGTGACCGCGCAGCGCGTTCATGCCGCCGCCCGCAATGCCGATGTTGCCCAGCAGCAATTGCACCATCGCGCCGGTGCGGATGATCTGCGCACCGATCGAGTGATGCGTCCAGCCGAGCGCATACAGGATCGTGCCGGCACGCCCGGGGACGGCCGTCGACGCCAGCATCTCGCACACCTTGAGGAATTTGTCCTTCGGCGTGCCGCAGCTCCGCTCGACCTGTTCGGGTGTATAGCGCGAGTAGTGCTGCTTCATCAGCTGATAGACGCAGCGCGGGTGTTGCAGCGTCGGATCGATTTTGGCGTAGCCGTCGTCGCCGCGCTCGTAGTCCCACGTGCTCTTGTCGTAGCTGCGTTTATCCGCGTCGTAACCGGAATACAGGCCGTCCGTGAACGAGAAGTCCTCGCGCACGATGAACGGCATATCCGTGTAATTCTTGACGTACTCGTGCTGAATCTTGTCGTGGGTGAGCAAATAGTTGATCACCCCGCCCAGGAACACGATGTCCGAGCCGGTCCGAATCTGCGCGTAGTAGTCCGCCACCGAAGCCGTGCGCGTAAAGCGCGGATCGACCACGATCAACCTTGCCTTGCGATGCGCCTTCGCTTCCGTGACCCACTTGAAACCACACGGGTGCGCCTCGGCCGCATTGCCGCCCATCACGAGAATCACATCCGCGTTCTTGATGTCGACCCAATGGTTCGTCATCGCTCCACGGCCAAACGTCGGGGCAAGACCTGCCACCGTCGGGCCATGTCAAACACGTGCCTGATTATCGAATGCGAGCATGCCAAGACTGCGGACAGTCTTGTGCGTCAAATATCCCACTTCATTACTACCGGCCGATGCAGCGAGCACGCCGGTGGTCAGCCAGCGATTGACCTTCTTGCCGTCTTCCGTCGTTTCGACGAAATTGGCATCCCGGTCCTCCTTCATTAGCCTGGCGATACGATCGAGCGCGTCTTCCCACGAAATGCGCGTCCACTCATTCGAGCCTGCCGCGCGGTACTCCGGATACTTCAGACGGCTCGGGCTGTGAATGAAGTCGATCAGGCTCGCACCCTTCGGGCACAATGTGCCGCGGTTCACCGGATGATCGGGATCGCCTTCGATGTGGATGATGCTGGACTTTGCATTCTTGGCGTTGTCGCCGAGTCCGTACATCAGGATGCCGCAGCCCACCGAACAATATGGGCAAGTGTTGCGGGTTTCGGTTGTGCGCGACAGCTTGTACTGACGGACCTCGGCTAGCGCGGGTGCCGGAGAGAAGCCCATGAGGGCCAAACTTGATCCGGCGAGCGTGGTAGCGGAGACCTTCAGAAACTGTCGCCGGGACATGTGGGTCATGTAGCGGCCTCGGCTCTTTTTGGGATACTGATAACGATTATAGAGGCCGATATGAAGTCCTGCAGCCAGACTGCTCAACTCCCAAGCATTGTTAAATATGAAGTGATGCAGCCGGTTTAACAGAACCGGGCATGATTCCTTTTGCATACGTTGATTGTGTCCGCAACCGCCAAGGCGTGGGCGGAGTGGGCGGACGCCCTCCTGCGCCGCGCGCGTACAACCGCCATAATGGGGTTATTCAGCATCCGGAATCCGCGCCACCCATGACCGACACCCGCCCCACCGCAAGCCCTTCGCCCCGCCTGACCAGCCTGTCGCACGGCGGAGGCTGCGGCTGCAAGATCGCCCCCGGCCTGCTGGCCGACCTGCTCAAGCGCAGCGCGCCGCTGCCGTTCTTTCCCGATCTGCTGGTCGGTAACGATACGGCCGACGACGCCGCCGTCTACAGGCTCAACGACGAGCAGGCGGTCGTCGCCACGACAGATTTCTTCATGCCGATCGTCGACGACCCGTTCGACTTCGGCCGTATCGCCGCAACCAATGCGCTGTCCGACGTCTACGCCATGGGCGGCAAGCCGATCATGGCGCTGGCGATTGTCGGCATGCCGATCAATGTGCTGCCGCACGACGTAATCGCGGCGGTGCTGAAGGGGGGTGAGTCCGTCTGTGCCGAGGCCGGCATTCCCCTCGCCGGTGGGCATTCGATCGATTCGGTGGAGCCCATCTACGGCCTCGTTGCGATCGGCGTGGTCGATCCACGGCGCGTCAAACGCAATGCCGGTGCGCGGGCGGGCGACGTGCTGATCCTCGGCAAGCCGCTGGGCGTGGGCGTGCTGTCGGCTGCGCTGAAAAAAAACCGGCTTGATTCAAACGGCTATGCCGCGATGATCGCGGCCACGACCCAGCTCAACCGGCCCGGCGCGGCGCTTTCCGCGCTCGACGGCGTGCATGCCCTCACCGACATCACCGGGTTTGGCCTGCTGGGCCATACGCTGGAATTGGCCCGCGGGTCGAATCTGACCGCCCGCGTGCGCTATGCGGATCTGCCCTGGCTGCCGGACGTGGCCGGCTTCGTGGAGGCCGGCATTTTTACCGGCGCTTCGGGGCGCAACTGGGACGCTTACGGCAAGGACATTGTTTTGACTTCCTCATTGCCGTCGACGGCGCGGACCCTGCTCACCGATCCGCAAACCTCCGGCGGCCTGCTGGTTTCGTGCGCGCCGGAAGCCGTCGACGACGTGCTCGCCCTGTTCCGCGCCGACGGTTTCGACGAAGCATGCGTGATCGGCGAAATGGTCAGTGGAGACAGACGAGTCGAAGTTATCTGAGCTGCGAGCGGGTTTCGTCGGCGAAGGTGAGGCGCAGGGTCTGGAAGCGGGGCGGCCCTGCGCGGCCAGCCTGCATTGACGGTGCATGCGATAATTTCGCTTCTCCCGCTGGTCCGCTTCGTCCGCAACCCCTTGAAAAACCTACTCGTCAGCCTCGACAAAGCCGGTGATTTCGATGAAATCGTCGACGTGCGCACGCCCCTCGAATTCGCCGAAGATCACATTCCCGGTGCGCTCAACGCACCCGTGCTGAGCAACGAAGAGCGCGTTCTGGTCGGTACGACTTACAAGCAGGTCTCGCCATTCGAAGCCACGCGGATCGGCGCGGCGCTGGTTGCGCGCAACATCGCGCATCACCTGGAAACCACCTTCGCCGACCGGCCACGCAACTGGCGGCCGCTGATCTATTGCTGGCGCGGCGGGAAACGCTCAGGTTCGGTCACAACGTTGTTCAATATGATCGGCTGGCCGGCACGCCAGCTGGACGGTGGTTATAAAAGCTACCGGCGCGCGACACTGGACTCCCTCGACACATTGCCGAAGCAGTTCAACTACATCGCGCTGGTGGGTCCGACCGGCAGCGGCAAGACACGCCTGCTCGAGGCGCTGCGTCAGGCGGGCGCGCAGACGTTGGATCTCGAAGCGCTGGCTGCCCATCGCGGCTCGCTGCTCGGCGCATGGGCCGGGGTTGTACAGCCGTCGCAAAAGCGCTTCGACACGCTACTCATGACTGCCCTGCGCACGTTCGATCCCAAACGGCCGGTGTTCGTCGAAGCGGAGAGCCGGCGGATCGGTTCGATTACGCTGCCGCTCGCGCTCCTCGACACGTTCCACCAGGGCGCCTGCGTCGAGGTGTTATCGAGCCGCGAAGACCGCGCGACGTTCCTGCTGCACGACTATGCGCATCTGTTCGACGATCCTGAAGCGCTGAAAGCGCAGCTGCAGAAGATGATCGGCCTGCATAGCCGCGAACGCATCGCGGGCTGGCAGCACCTCGTGGATGAAAATAGCCGGGCTGAACTCGCTCACGAGTTGATCGAACAGCACTATGATCCCGCTTATGCGCGCAGCAGCCATCAGCATTTCGTGCAGTTGCCGCATGCATTGGAAATGAGTTTTCGGCCCAACGACGCCGATATCGTTGAACAGGCGAAAGTCCTGCTTGCTCAACTCGACAACAGTGCGCTCACCGTCATCTGACTAAAAACTAACGTTAATTCAAGACCATTCATCATGCAATCAACCCTTCGGCAGCCCCGTGTCGCCCTCGGCTGGATCGTGTTTGTGCTGATCGCGGTCGTCGGACTCTTCTATGTGAAGTGGTTTCCGTACTACAACCGCGCCTTCGTCGCCGCGGGCCAGCATTCCATCGGCAAGTCGATCCTGATGGGTACGGCGTCGAGCGCGCCACCGGCCTCGTGGCAGGCGGCCATCGATTACGCACTGGCCTACGGCAAGGCAATCTGGCAAGCCATGGTGCTGGGCCTGCTGCTGGGCTCGGCGGTGCAGGCGCTGATTCCGCCGCAATGGGTCGCGCGCGCGCTCGGCCGGACCGATTTCAGCAGCGTGGTGAAGGGCGGCCTGATGTCGTTGCCGGGCATGATGTGCACGTGCTGCGCGGCGCCGGTCGTGGCCGGCTTGCGCGCCCGTCAGGCCGCACCGGGCGCGGCGATCGCGTTCTGGCTCGGCAATACCGCGCTTAACCCGGCTACGCTGATTTTCATGGGCTTCGTGCTGGGCTGGCAATGGATGGGCTTGCGGCTCGCCCTTGGCCTTGTGATGGTGTTCGGCCTCGGCTATCTGGTGAACCGCATGGTCACGCCGAAGGAAGCCGACGCGTCGCGCGAAGCCATGGCGCAACTGGTGTCCAGCGACGAACCGGGCACCGCGTTCACGCGCTGGGTGAAAATCCTCGGAACCATGACGCTGCGGCTGATTCCTGAATACATCGTGCTGGTGCTGATTCTTGGCGCGGCGCGCGCGTGGCTGTTTCCGCACATCGGACCCGGCATCGACAACAGCCTGCTGTGGATCGTCGCTTTGGCGATCGCCGGAACGTTGTTCGTGATTCCGACTGCCGGCGAAGTGCCGATCATTCAGGCCATGCTTTCCTTTGGCATGGCTGCCGGTCCGGCCGGCGCGTTGCTGATGACGCTGCCGCTGATCAGCGTGCCGTCAATGGCCATGCTTGGGCGCTCGTTCCCCAGGCGCGTGCTGACGGTGGTGGCGCTGGCGGTGGTGATTTGCGGGGTGGTCAGCGGTTTATTGGCTGTCGCTTTGGGCTTCTAAGCGATGAAACGTATCGCAGCATGCTCTCTAACGAGTTGGTCGGCGAACGAATCGGGCCACGGCAAAATACAGGCAATACGGAAGGGGAGACTGACAGAACAGCCGCACGATAATGAAGTGCGCCGATGTGATGCAAGAACATGACAGCAGACGAAAGCGGAACCGCTTTCGTCTACGTCACTTATGCGTTGGTAGGCTCGATTGGATTCGAACCAACGACCCCCACCATGTCAAGGTGGTGCTCTAACCAACTGAGCTACGAGCCTTTAGAGGCGCGAATTATAGAGACTCCGGGCGCGTCGCACAAGCCCTGCGCCGCAAGTAAGTTCACGAACGGTGTCCATCGATTCGTTGCGTAATTCGTTGCGCGTTCGTCGCTCAACGTGCGTCAGTTCGTCGACGCCCACTCTGTCTGCGTATCCAGTGGAAAAACCGGCCGCTTCACATGCTCGAATTTGAACAGCCCATAATCCGAACTCGTCACACCCCGGCTATCGCACTCCACCAGGGCCGCGGCGATCGGCACAAAGACCGGGCGGCAGTACATGCGTGATTTGAGCAACAGGAAACGCGCGCGACGCGGATCGATGCCGACGCTCTCGAATACGCCGAGGTCCCACGGTTCGTGCGTACGCTCGGTCACGACGAGCTTGACTGTGCCGGTGTCGAGCACCGCCGCGCCCCCCATGAACGCACGCTGGCCGGTATAGGTCGGGCCGCTGATCACGTATTCGCCATCGGTCAGCGCGCGCACGATGCCGGTCACGGCGACCGGCGGCTGCGGCGTCACCGCGCTGCTTGCGACCTTGTTGCCGATCGTCACCGTTACCGTGCTGCCCACGCCCGCCGCCATCAGCGCCGCGACGGCTTGCGGATCGCACAGCGGGCCGCTCACGATCCCTTCGAGCTTCTGCTTAAGCGCTTCCTCCAGCAGATCCATCGTGTCGCACGTGCCGCCCGACATGCAGTTGTCGCCGTGGTCGAGCAACAACACGGGTTTATCCACGCCCTGTGCGAGCGTAGCACCCTGGGCGACCGACTCGGCCAGCGGCGCGCTGCGATAAACGAAATCCTCGCGCTGAGCCCAGATCTGTCGCGCGATGCGTTCAGCCACGGCCTCCGCCTGCTCACGCTCGCCGTTTCCCACCACCACGACGCTGATACACGGCGCCTCGATATCCGCGAGCGAAAAACCGGACAGCACCGACACGGCAAGCATGCCATCGGTCTCTGCTGCGCGCGCGGCGTCTACCGCACGCTTCATCGCGCCTTCGGCCGTCGCGCTGCGCAGCGTATGCGCGAGCAGCGGCGGCTGGCGCCATGCGATCACCGGCTTCGCCTTGCCGTGGACCAGGTCGAACATCAGACGCGCCGCATGCGCACCGGTCTCGTACATATCGACGTGCGGATAGGTTTTGAAACTGACGATCACGTCAGCGTTGTCGATCATCTTCTGCGTGACGTTGCCGTGCAGATCGAGTGCCACCGCGATCGGCGCGTTCGGCAGCGCGGCGCGCACGCGTTCGAGCAAATCGCCTTCACCGTCGTTCGTATTCTCAGCGACCATTGCGCCGTGCAGGTCGAGCATCACGGCGTCGCAGCCTGTTGCGGCCGCAACGATCGCGTCGCAGATCGTGTTGTAAGCAGCGGCCTCCACCGGTCCGCTCGGATTCGCCGATGCGGAAATGGGCGTTACGATGCCGGCATGCTCGCGCTCGGCTGCATCGATGAACGCAGCCATTGCGGTCTGCATGCCCTTGTTTTCGTTAAACGCGTCTTCGCCATAACTCGGGCCGTTTCGACCGAACGCGGCGAGCGGCGTGGCCACTGGCGAGAACGTGTTGGTCTCGTGGTTCATCCTTGCAATCAGGACTTTCATGCTTCGGCGCTCCCCGCCGTTTGCGCGGCGTTCAGCATCGCCTGCAATAGCACGTTGCAGCCGGCTTCCAGATGGTCCGCGCGCGCGTCTTCGATTTCGTTGTGGCTGATGCCGTCCTTGCACGGTACGAAGATCATCGCTGCGGGCGCGACGCGTGCGAGATAAACCGCGTCGTGACCCGCACCGCTAATAACGTCCATCGACGAAAAACCGAGCGTATCCGCGCCCTGCTGAACCGCCGCAACCAGATCCGCCGCGAACGGTTGAGGCGGAAAATACACCACCTGTTCCACGTCGACGGAGATGCCTGCCTTCTCACCTGCGGCCAAACAGGCAGCGCGTAGTGCGGCATCCATCTCTGTGAGCGAGGCATCATCGGCCGCACGCAGATCGACTGTCAGCGTCACGCGGCCTGGAATCACGTTGCGCGAATTCGGATGCACGTCGAGCCAGCCGACCGTCCCGCGTCCATGCGGCGCGTGATCAAGGGCAATGCGATTCACCGCGTGAATCAGATCCGCCGCGACGAGCAACGCGTCGCGGCGCAGTTCCATCGGCGTAGGCCCGGCGTGCGCTTCCATGCCGTGCACCGTCACGTCGTACCAGCGTTGTCCTAACGCGCCCTGTACGACGCCAATCGTCGTGTCATGCGCCTCCAGCACCGGCCCTTGTTCGATATGCGCTTCGAAATATGCGCCGACTGCATGGGGCGTTCCACTGTCGCCCGCATAACCAATTGACGCCAGTGCGTCGCGCACCGAGATGCCCTCGCGATCGCGTTGTTCAAGGGCATGCTCCAACGTGAACGCGCCGGCGAATACGCCTGAGCCCATCATTACCGGCACGAAACGCGAGCCCTCTTCATTCGTCCACACCGCGACTTCCAGCGGCGCGAGTGTCCGTATGTTGGCACCGGCCAGCGTGCGCAATACTTCGAGACCGGCCAGTACGCCGTAATTGCCGTCGAACTTGCCGCCCGTGGGCTGCGTATCGATGTGGCTGCCGGTCATTACCGGCGGCAGGTCGTCACGCAAACCCGCCCTCCGCGCGAAGATATTGCCGATCGCGTCGATCCGCACGCTGCACCCAATCTCTTTCGTCCACGCGATAAAAAGATCGCGCGCCTTGCGGTCCAGGTCAGTCAATGCGAGCCGGCACACACCGCCTTTATCCGTCGCGCCGATTTGCGCGAGTTGCATGAGACTGTCCCAGAGCCGCGCGCCGTCGACGCGCAGATCAGCGCGTGTCGCGACGGTTGTTGATTCATGAACTTGCATCGATGCTTCCTCGTAGTGAAGACAGCGTGAGTGTCAGACGACACCGACGCCCAGATAACGGTCCTTGATCGAATCGTCGGCGGCGAACGAAGCGTTATCGCCTTCGTAGACGATCACCCCCTGTTCGATGATGTAGTGGCGATCCGCGAGTTGCGTGCAAACTTCCAGGTTCTGCTCGACCAGCAGAATCGCGACGCCCGCTTCACGGATCAATTTGAGTTGCGCGACGATCTCTTCGACGATCACCGGTGCGAGACCTTCAACCGGTTCGTCGAGCATCAACAGCCGCGGATGATTCATCAACGCGCGACCGATCGCGAGCATCTGCTGTTCGCCGCCCGAGAGTTGTGCGCCACCGTTCGTGCGCCGCTCTTTCAGACGCGGGAATATGCGGTAGATATCGTCGAGTTGCCATGGTGAGTCTTTACGCGCGCCGAGCCTCAGGTTTTCCTCTACGGTCAGCAGACGAAAGACACCGCGATGTTCGGGCACGAAGCACACGCCGCGCGAAGCGATCTTGTGCAGCGGCATACCGTTAATGGCAACGCCGTTGAATGTCACCGTACCGCGTTGCGGTGTGACGACGCCGGCAATGGCTTTCAGCGTGGTCGACTTACCTGCGCCGTTACGGCCTAACAGCGTAACGGTCTCACCATCGTTGATCTGCAGGGACACGCCTTGCAGGATGTGACTCTTGCCGTAGAAGCCGTGAATCTGCTGCACGTCGAGAATCATGCGCGGCCTCCAGTGATCATGTTGCCGAGATAGGCGCTGCGCACGCGCTCGTCGCCGCGAATATCGTCCGGGCGCCCTTCCACCAGCACGCGTCCTTGTTGCATGACGGTGATGGTGTCGGAAATGTCCATCACGATGCCCATGTTGTGTTCGATCAGCACGACGGTGTAATCGTCACGCAGGCCGCGGATCAGTTGCTTCATGTCGTCGAGGTCGTCGATGCCCATGCCGGAAGTCGGCTCGTCCAGAAAGATCGCCTTGGGCCGCGCGGCGAGCGCCATGCCGACTTCAAGCCGCCGCTGCTGACCGTGCGACAGTGCGCCCGCGGATACCCCGCTAAAACGCTGCAGAGCGAGGCGTTCAAGCACACTGTCGACCGTTTCTGCGTGGGTGAGAGCGCCATGAGGCGGCGTCCACGCGTTCAACGCACGCACCGCGTCGACGCCCTGCGCGGCGAGCCGCAGATTTTCGCGCACGCTCAGATTGGCGAACAGGCTCGTCACCTGAAACGAACGCGCCACGCCGCGGCGCACGCGTTTGTGGTCGGGTTCATGCGTCACGTCATGACCGGCGAAAATGATCTTCCCTTCGGTGATGGGCAACGTGCCCGTCAAAACGTGGAAGAGCGTCGTTTTACCGGCACCATTCGGGCCGATCACCGAATGCACGGTGCGCGGCATGATGCGCAGATTGACCTCGGAGAGCGCCGTGAATTTGCCATACCGCTTCACCACGCCGCTCGCCTGCAGAATCGCTTCGCTCATGTGCGCTCCCTGGTTGCGTGGTTATCTGCGTGGTTATCTGCATTGTTGTCGGCACCGGCGGATGAATTGCGCCGCAATGCCTGCCAGATTCGTTCGCCCAAGCCCCATAGCCCGCGCTGCATGAAAAGGCTAACGGCGATCAGCACAATGCCGAGTAGCAACAGCCAGCGCGGCCACAACGTGGACAGCCAATCGGCGAACAGCACATAGAACGCCGCGCCCAGCACCGACGCGAACAGATTGCCCGTGCCACCGATGACCGTCATCACGAGAATCATCTCGCTCGTGTGGTAGTCGATGTTGGACAGCGGCGCGATGCCGGTCATCAGCGCATGCAGCGCGCCCGCGAGGCCCGTCACCGCGCCGGAAATCACGAAGGCCATGAGCTTGAAGCGCTTGACGTCGTAGCCAACCGCGGCCGCGCGCGCCTCATTGTCGCGAATCGCCAGCAACGTGCGGCCGAATACCGAGTGCGAGACGCGCATCAGCAACCAGAACACCACGAGGAACAGCACAGCGACAAAAGCGTAGTACTGCCATGGCGACGTCAACGGCACGAGTGCTTTTCCGAATAACCCCAGCGCCGGGCGTGGAATATCGAGCAAGCCGTTGTCACCACCGGTCAGATCAGGCGTGGTGTAGGCGAGGAAGTAGAACAGTTGCCCGAATGCGAGCGTCAACATCACGAAGTAAGTGCCGCGCTGACGAATCGAAAACCAGCCAACCAGTGCGGCAGCCGCCGCGCCGATCACGATCGCGGCAAGCAGCGCCACGGGGATCGGCATGGCTGTTTTCGTCAGGACGAGGCCCGCACAATAGCTGCCGAGTCCGAAGAAAATGCCCTGCCCGAAAGAGAGCAAACCTGTATGGCCAAGCAGCAGATTGCAACCGAGTGCGGCAAGAGCGAACACCAGTACTTCAGTAGCTAACGATCCCGAACGCAGCGTGAGGGGCAATGCACACACGACCAGCAACGCAAGCAGCAGGAAGCGATAACGATGCAATGCATGCTTCAGGCTGCGCTGCGTCGGCTGGAAAGACGCGTCTTGCACAGCGGGCTTAGAGGTATCAATCATGCCGCTCTCCCGAGCAAGCCGTTCGGCCGCAGCAATAATACCGCGGCCATCGCGACATAAATCATCAGCCGCGCGCCTTCCGGCCACAATGTACTCATCACGCTCTGCACGATGCCAACCAGCAACCCGCCGACCAGCGCACCCAGAAAATTGCCCATCCCGCCGACCACCACCACCACGAATGCGACGCTGAGCGCCTCGATGCCCATGAACGGATCGACGCCGCGAATCGGCGCTGCAAGCACGCCGGCCAGGGCAGCGGTAGCTGCGCCTAGCGCGAACACCAGGCTGAAGACACGCATCACGTTGATGCCGAGCAGCGACACCATCTCCGTCGATTCACTACCGGCGCGCACCGCGCTCCCGAGCCGCGTGCCTTCCAGCACCCACCATAACAGCGCAGCCAGCACGGCCGTGAAGCCGATCACGAACAGACGGTATTTCGGGTATACGAAACTGCCCCAGATCACCACGCCGTTCAGCATGTCGGGAACCGGCACGTTGTCGCCGAGCGGCCCCCAGATCAGGATCGCGCACTCCTGCACGACCAGGGCGAGACCGACCGTCACGAGAATATGAAACTCATGCTGTTGCGCGTAGACGTGCCGCAAGATCAACTTCTCGACGACCCATGCAAGCGCGCCGACAACGATCGGCACAACGATGAGCGCGGTCCAGAAATTCATCGACCACTGCATCGCCTGATAGCAGAAGTAAGCGCCGAGCAAATAGAACGCGCCATGCGCGAAGTTCACGAAGCGCAGCAGGCCGAACACGATCGACAAACCGACCGCAAGCAGGAAATACAGCATCCCCACTCCGATGCCGTTGACGATCTGCAGGAGATAAACGTTCATGGCGTCCGTCTAAAGGGTGTAGCAATGGGGCGTCGTTAATGAGCGTGCCGCGCTCGCTTGTGGGGCTGCGGCACGCGGGCATGCATCAGGCCATCTTGCAGCCGGTCTTGTCGAGTGGCAGAAACGACTGACCGGAACTCACGATATCTGCGTAGTCGTCGGCGTTTTTCATCTTGCTCTTCGCCTTGCCCTTCAGAAGATAGTAGTTCTTCAGTACCTGATGATCGCCCTTGCGGACTTCCTCCGCGCCGGTCAAGCCGTCGTATTTCATCCCCTCGAGCGTTGCAACCACTTTCTTTGGATCGACCGTGCCCGCTTTCACAATGCCATCGAGCAAGATCTTTGTGCAGATATAAGAACCCGCGAGGCTGTAGTTCGGATTGGCCTTGAACGCGCTATTGCTGCGTTTGACAAGATCGCGATTGAGCGGCGAGTCGATGCCGTGCCAATACTGTGCGCCGAAATAGACGCCGTCGCACAGGTCCGCACCAAGCGATTCGAACTGCTCCAGACCAGAAGCCCACGCGAGCAGAATCGTGCAGTTGTTCTTCATTCCGAAGCTCACAGCCTGGCGCAACGTGTCGGACGATTGCGATCCGAAGTTGAGAATCAGCAACACGTCAGGCTTCGCGGCGACTGCGTTCGTCAGATAACCGCTGAATTCCTTCTCGTTGAGCGAGTGGTAGCTATTGCCCACATGCTCAATGCCCTTTTCCTTGAAAATCGCCTTGGCCGCCGAGAGCAAACCGTCGCCGAATACATATTGCGGCGTGATGGTGTACCAGCGTTTTGCTTTCGGCATCATCTGGATCAACGGGCGCACGGTCTGTTCGATTGCACCGTAGGTCGGCACGGACCAGCGGAAAGTGGCGTCGTTGCAGTCCTTGCCGGTGATTTCGTCCGCGCCCGCCGTGGTGATAAAGATGCCACCGGCTTTCTGCACTTCTTTGCCCATCGCCAAAGCTTCGGAGGACAAAATACCGCCCGCGAAGAAACGCGCATTCTTCTGCTGTGCGATTTCCTGCACGCGGCGCACGGCCGTCGCGGGTTTGCCTTCGGTATCGAGCACCGTGTACGCGAGCGGTTGACCGAGTACCTTACCGTACTGCTCGATAGCGAGCTTCATGCCGAGGTCCGCGTACTTGCCGTTCGCAGCGAACGGGCCTGACATCGGCACCGGACAGGCAAACTGCAAGACCCCAGCCTGGGCGAACGCGCTACGCGAAACCAGCGAGCCCAACGTCCCCGGAACGGCCGACAATGCGGCCAGCTTCAACATATTTCGGCGATTCAAAATGACGCTCCTTAGGAAAGAGACACGCACTGACCGACTGCGAAACTGAAAGACTGCGCCAACGAGGACGAATGCTTGCTGGCCGCCGAGAGGTTTTCCACCATACGGCGTTTGTTCTATTTATCATGATAAATAGGTTGGACTCGATCGTAGGTACAATAAATTCTGGTGTCAATAAGGCAAAATTCCTGGCGGCAACGACACGGCTTTGCGTGTTAGGACGGGCCGGCGACCCATCGAAAGAACGTGCAGGACAAAACTGGGAGTAACGAAAATGGCCATGGATCGCGCCAAGGCTGGCGCCGCGATTGAGATCAAGCAGCAAAAGCGCGGCGACCTGGTCGCCGAGGAGATCAAGCGGCTCATCACCGAGAAGGACCTGAAACCGGGTGACCGCCTGCCGCGCGAGGTGGAATTGCAGCAGCTCTTTTCGGTGAGCAAGAGCACGATTCGCGAGGCGCTGAAGTCGCTCGAAGTGCAAGGTCTCATCAAGGTGACCACGGGCCCAAGCGGCGGCGGCATGGTGGTGGAAGTGCCGCTCGACCGCACGTTACAGCTCTTGCAGAACTACCTGTTCTTCAAGGACGTATCGATCGACGACATTTACACCGTGCGCAAATTGCTGGAGCCGGAGCTCGCGGCGGGTGCGGTGCCGCATCTGACGGAGCAGGACTTCGAAGCGCTCGAAGCAAGCATTGCGTGCTGCGATCGGCCGGCCTCGCCACATGGCGGGCAGGACATCGTTCGGCAACGTCAGGAAGATGTCAATTTTCACGACATCCTCGCAGCGGCGAATCCCAATCCGTTCCTGCGCTTCAGCTGCGAGCTGATCAACGAAATGATCCGGCAATTGATCGAGTTTCGTAACGACACGCCGCAGGTCGAACACGAACGTTTCGGTCTCGCCAACGTGAAGATCCACAAGGCGATCACGAAAGCGGCACGCGAACGCGACGTGGAAAAGGTGCGTGAGTTGATGGTGATTCACATGACCGAGGCGCCACGCTATGTGAAGCGGATGAAGGGCAAGCTGCGGGGCCGGTTGATTCTCGACTCGGAGATCCGCCGGCGGGTGAGGGCGCGTAGTGTGGCGCCGGCTGATGAGGCGGATCCGGAGTGACGTCGATTTGACAGGTGTCGCGGCCGGATGCTGCGGCGCCTGCAGCGGAGTGTGTGCTGCTTGCCTAGGTTGAAAGCGTACTAATAGTGTTTCCGCGATCGATCAAACGACTGGACACAACGATCGAGCAGTTCTGGTCTGTCCGAAATCGTTGAGATGTGGGACTTGGCAGTTTGAGAGGCTGTTCAGTTCGATACTGTGACAAAACCATGGGGATCAAAGGAATCCGGACGACCAAAATGAAAGCTCGGGCGTGCCAGTCGACCTATGCCGATTGGATTAGGAGAGCCATCCCGCCGCCGCTTGCGACAACGGATCGGGTTACGGTAGTCATATGAAGACTCAACCTTTTTCTGCCGGCGCCGTTATTGCATCTGCACAGGCATAACACTGGACCGTCATGGCACAACCCATTCCGTTTTCCCGCAATACTGGCGCAGCACGTGCCCGTCACGACAAAGCCATGCTGTTGCCGATCGCCCGGCAGGTCGCCGACGACCTTGCCCTGCGCGTGCATCTGGCGCTCGACGCCTTGCGCCGCGGCGCCGGCAGCACGAGCGATGCGCAAACGCTCACGCAAGTCATGCTATTGACGGGTTTTCTAGCGGAATCCGGTTTTGGTTCGACGACGGCCGAGCAGATCGGTGCGGCGGAGAGCGTGGTGTCGGCGGTTTTCGACACGGGCCGCGAGACCGGCGAGTGGAGATTGGATAGCGCAGGGTTCACGCTTTTCGCCGAAATCGCAACGAATTACGATCGGCAACTACACAGCGCCCCCCTTTGGGCGATCACCGATGCCAGCGAGCGACTCGACCGCTTCACCGCGGGCTTGTCATATCAGACACCGATGCGGAAAAGGGCCTAACCCGGATCGGAGACATAGGATGGCAGGGGACTCCCTGCCGGGGGTTTTCCGGCAATGTTGAAGGGCGTGACGCTGACGGAACAGGAGCTGCACCGGGCAGGGTCTCACGGCGGC